>QQVD01000006.1 GCA_003388555.1 Acidobacteriota bacterium
AGCGGCTCGGCTCCCGGATTGTTCCTCTGTCGAGGCTGCAGGCTTCTCTTCACTTTGCGGCCCGTGTGCTCGCTCCCCGGCCATCGACTCTCGCCGACCTCCAGGCTTTCGACGCCCCGCTCGGCCGGCGGGGTCTCCCCCGCGCGGCTGGGGCCTGCTACTCGGCGCACCGGCGCTTACCGAGGCGGGACTCTCACCCGCTGGAAACACGCAGCGAGCAGACGAAGACCTCACAGGCCCATCATCGCCTGCTTCACGACGCACCACGGCCGCAGCGTAGCGCAAGCCCCGAGCTCGAGAAGGATCTCGAGCGATCGCGCCCGGATCAGAAGCCCTCGCCGGTGTCCGTCGACCGTGGGCGCCGCATCAACCCGCCGCTTCGTAGGCCTGGCGCAGCCAGCCAATCAGCTCCTCGTCGACGTCGCCGGGCGCGGCGAGACGCACCCGGTGGCTCACCATCGAGTTGAAGCTGCCGGAGGCCTCGAGGCGCTTCCCGGCCGCGACGCCCGGTAGCTGGATGCCGACGTCGACCCGCGTCTTCGTCGACGGCTGGACGAGCGCGAACTGCTTCTTGCGCCGCAGGCTCACGTAGGCCTTCTTCGGCGCCAGCTCGACGTCGTCACCGAAGCCGCCCACTCGCTCCTCGATGCGACGCCAGATCGGCAGCAGATCCTGCTTGCCGGCGTACTGCGCCGCCACCAGGTCGCCGGCCTCCGAGTGCGAGGCCGCCGAGCGCAGGGTCTCGTGCGCGATCAGGTTGGCGTAGCCGTGGGTGACGCCGTGCTCCTTCTTCAGCAGCGCGACGATCTCGCCGTGCTTGGTGAGGCCGCTGGAAGCGAGCAGTTTCTTCCACTGCTGCAGATCGCGGCCGGTCTTCTCCTCGATCCCGCGCAGCATCGCCTGCGCCTGTTCCTCGGGGGTCGCCATGTCATCTCCTAGTCGTTCGAGCCTCAGGGGCTTTGGCGCGGCGGAGCCGCCGCACCGACCGCAGACTAGCCTCGTCCGCGGCGGCCGTATTGGACATTTCCGACCCCTGACGGGGCGATCGTCGATCCTGAGGGCGCGCTGGTCTTGCGTCCGACGGGTGAGGAAGGCCGACGGCGTGTGCGGGAGAACCTCCGGAACTCGCGGATCAGGTGCGACGGGTCGGAGTAGCCGCATTGCCGCCACGAGGTCGAGCACGGGCCCCTCGAGAGCTCGACCCGGTGGCTGCGCGCACTGCATCGAGGGATCAGCCGGAGCGCGCATCGGCCGCCGAGGCATGTCGCCACAGTGCGATCCCGGAGGCGAAGACAAAGCAATGGTCGCCACGCGGCGGCCGGGCCGCCTCCGATCCGAGGCGATGCGGCTGGACTCCCGACAGGCGAGCCCTCCACAACCTCGGGGCACGTACCGACGTATGCAGAAGCCGAGACCCGATGCCACCGAAGCCCACGCCAACTCGGCGCCGCAGCCGCGGTGCCGTCGCCGAGAGAACCGTGACCCGAACGACCTCGCCACCCGGCCTGCGCTCGCGCCGCCTGGCCGGCCTGTTCGACGGCGTGCGCCTCGACCTGATCGTGGCCGTGCGCTCGCTACGCCGCACTCCGGCGCTCACCGTCGCCGTGCTCTGCACCCTGGCCATCGGTCTGGGGGCGAACGCCGCGATCTACTCGGTGGTGCGGGGAGTTCTGCTGCAGCCGCTGCCGTTCGCCGAACCGGAACGCCTGGTCCGCATCGGCGGACCTTCCACCGCGGCGCAGATCGACGCCTACCGAAGCCTGGACCGAGCAGAGACCGTCTCGGCACTCGGAGCCGAGGAGTTGGTGCTGCGCCACGACGGCGCCGCGCACGAGCTGCGCGGCCTGCTCGTCGACGGGCGACACCACGAGCTCTTCGGTGTCGCTCCCCGGATCGGTCGCGCCCTGCGCCCCGCCGACGACCTCGCAGGCGCCGAGCCCGTGGTGGTGCTGGGCCACGACGTCTGGCTGCGGTTCTTCGACGGCGACACCTCGGTCCTCGGTCGCTCGATACCGCTCGGCCGGGACGGCACTGCGACCCACCGCGTCGTCGGTGTCATGGACGCCGGCTACCGGCCGAGCTCGCTGCAGGCCGACTTCCTGCTGCCGCACGGCTACCAGCCGGACACTCACGACTGGGACGACATGGCGCGTTTCTGGTCGGTGGCGCGCCTGTCGCCAGGTGTCGGCACGGAGGAGCTGCAGGCCGAAGCGCGCACGATCGCCTCGACCCTGGCCGAGGAGGGACGCACCTTCGATCGCGACACGGCGCGCGACCTCGAGGTCGTCTCTCTGCTGAAGGCGCGGGTGGGCCGTGTCGAGCTGCAGCTCTGGTTGCTCTTCGCCGCCGCCATGGCGGTGCTGCTGACCGGCTGCGCCAACGTCGCCAACCTCTTCCTGGTGCGTCAGCTGACGCGACGCAGGGAGTTTTCGTTGCGCCGGGCCCTGGGCGCCGGCCGGCTGCGACTGGCGCGCCAGATGGTCAGCGAGGGCCTCGTCCTGTCGCTCGTCGGCGGCGTCCTCGGAACCGGCCTCGCCGCCGCCGCGCTGCCGCCGCTTCTCGCCTCGCTGCCGAGTCGACTGCCGCGCGTCGAGGAGATCTCCCTCGACGCCTCCGTGCTCGCCTTCACCCTCGCCCTCTCCATCCTCGCCGGCGTCGTGTTCGGCCTCACACCGATGGCCCGCCTGCGCGAGGCCCCACTTGCCGCGCGGGCCGACGACGATCAGGGCAGCCCCAGCGCCCGCCGACTGCAGGCCGGCCTGGTCGCCGGCCAGCTCGCCCTGGCGCTGGTCCTGGTCAGCTGCTGCACGCTGCTCGTGCAGTCGATGGTGCGCCTGCAGGGAGTCGATCCCGGGTTCGAGGTCGCAGGCCTGCACGCGTTGCGCCTCAGTCCACCGTCGGATCGCTACAACGACGATGCCGCTCGAGCGCGCTACCTCCAGCAGGTCGAGCAGGCGGTCGCCGCGACGCCGGGAATCGAGCACGTCGGCTCGATCTCGGCGCTGCCGCTGACCCCCGTGCTGCTCGGTGTCGGCATCTCACCCGACGGTCGCGCCCTGCCCGAAGGCGAGCGCCCGCTGATGATCAACTACCGAGCGATCACCCCCGGCTACCCGCGGACCGCCGGAGTCCCGGTGCTGCGCGGACGCGGCCTCCGGGACTCCGACCGTCGAGAGGCTCCCCCCGTCGGCCTGATCAACCAACGTCTCGCCGAGCTGCTCTTCGCCGACCAGGATCCGATCGGCCGTCCGGTCGTCTGGGGCACCGGCGAGGACTGGTTCACCGTCGTCGGCGTGCTCGGCGACGTGCGTCAGACCGACCTCGCCTCCGAGGTGCGAGCCGAGGCGTACCTGCCCTACGCCCAGGAGGCTTGGGTCGGAGGCATGCATCTGCTGGCGCGCGCCGACGAGTCCCGGGCGACGCGAGAGACCCTGGCGGCCGCGGCGCTGGCGGTCGACCCGCTGGTGCCGATCGGTGCCGTCCGCACGATGACCGAAGTCCAGCGCGAGTCGCTCTCGGAAGCCTCCTTCAACGCCGGCTTCTTCGCCGCCTTCGGCCTGCTGGCGCTCTTCCTCGCCGTGATCGGGGTCTACGGCACGACGCTCTACGTGGTCTCGCAGCGAATCGACGAGCTCGGCGTCCGCCTGGCGCTGGGCGCCGATCGACGACGCCTGGTACGACACGTGGTGGCCGGCAATCTGCCCGCCGTAGCGACCGGGATCCTGGCCGGCTGTGTCGGGTCGCTGCTGGCCGGCCGCTGGCTCGAGACGCTCCTCTTCCAGGTACGGCCCGGAGACCCGACGGCATTGACTGCCGTGCTGGTGCTGCTCGGTGGCGGCGCGCTGGCGGTGAGCGCGCTCGCCGCGCGGCGCATCGCCCGCCTCGACGCCACCGCGGTGCTGCGCCGAGGATGATGGCGCCGACGCCCACTCAGACCCCCGTTCGCCGGTAGCGAGCCGAGTCAACGACCCACCAGAGATCCCACTCAGCTCCCACCGCGATCGCGCTGCCAACCCACTGACATCTCACATCCCACTGCCGACCCGCTGACATCCCACGCGATCCGCCGAGAAGATCCGGAGACGACATGCACGACCTGCGTTTCGCCCTGCGCACCCTGCGCCGGCGCCCCCTCTTCGCCGTCGCCGTGGTGTCGACCCTGGCGGTGGGCCTCGGCGCCAACGCGACGATCTTCTCCGTCGTCGACTCGGTGCTGCTGCGCTCGCTGCCCTACCAGGATCCCGACCGTCTGGTGGCGATCTGGTCGACGGTGCTCCGCGACCCCGATCTGGCGGGGCGCGCCGAACGCCGGGCCTTCTCGATCCCCGATCTGGCGGATCTGCGCGCTCAGGCCTCCACGCTGCAGGCGGTGGCCGGCTACACCAGCGGCTCGTTCCGCCTCGACGACCAGGTCCCGGAACGTCTCATCGGCACCGTGGCCGACGCCGACTACCTCGACGTGCTCGGGGTCATCCCCTTGCTGGGCAGCGGTCTGAGCCCCGAGATCGTGCCCGAGGACGGCGTCGCCGGTGTGCTGATCTCCCACGCGCTCTGGCAGCGCCGCTTCGGTGGCGAGCCCTCCGTTCTCGGTCGCACGGTGCGGCTCGAGGGCGATCCGGTCGAGATCGTCGGTGTCCTGCCGGCGGGCTTCCGCGGTCTCGTCGACGCCAGTGACGTCTGGTATCCGCTGTCCGCCGTCGACCAGCGTACCCGCGAGTCGCGCGGCGCCCGCTGGCTGCAGGCGGTCGGTCGGCTCGCTCCGCACGCCACCGTCGAGGCGAGCCAGCGCGAGCTGCACACGATCTTCTCCCGCCTCGAGCAGGAGCATCCCGATCACAACCGCGGCTACGGAGCCGCCGCCGCGGCCCTGCGCGACGAGCTGGTCGGCGATCTGCGCACGCCCCTGCTGCTGCTCTGGGGGGCGGTCGGTGCGGTGCTGCTGATCGCCGCGGTGAACGTGATCAACCTGCTGATCGTGCACCTCGGCCAGCGCTCCGGGGACTTCGCGGTCAGCCGCGCCCTCGGCGCCTCGACCGCAGACCTGCTGCGTCGCATCGCCAGCGAAGCGCTGCTGCTCAGCGTGACGGCAGGGGTCCTGGGCCTCGGCGGCGCGGCACTCGCGCTGCGACTGCTGCAGCCGATCGCGCCGATCGACCTGCCCGGCCTGTTCGCGGTGCAGGTCGGCCATCGCGCCCTCGGATTCGCGCTGCTGCTGACACTCGCCCTCGGCGCCCTGGTCGGCACGGTCGCCGCGCTGCGGGCGCTGCGTGGCCGCACCGCCGCCGCCAGCTCCGTCGTCGGCGCCACCGAGCTCCGCACGACACGCCGCGACCCGCTGCGTTCGGCGCTGCTGATCGCCGAGGTCGCGCTCGCCACCTCGCTCACCATCGCCGCCGGGCTGCTGGTGCGCAGCTTCTGGAGCCTGAGCGACGTCGACCCCGGCATGACCCGCTCCGGCGTCGGGTTCGTCCGCCTCGACCTCGGCGAGGAAGAGGCGAGGAGGCGCGCTCCGCTGCGCGCCGAGCTGCTCGCCGCGGCGCGGGCAACCGCCGGCGTGCGCTCCGCCGCGCTGGCCAGCGACACGCCCTTCGACGGCAGCTCGTCGGCGACCCTGGCCAGCCCGGAAGGCCGCGACGCCGATCCCGATCTCCCCTACTCCGGCGCCACCCGCATCTACCGCCACCTCGTCTCGCCGGGCTACTTCGAGACCCTCGGCATCCCCATGCTGCGGGGCCGCGACTTCGACCAGCGCGACGTCCTGCCGCCCGACGACGACTCCTCGGGGCCGGGAGCGCCCGGCGTCGCCATCGTCTCGGCGAGCTTCGCGGCGCAGACGTGGCCGGGCGAGGAGGCGATCGGAGAACGCTTCTACCTCGGCCCGCCGACCGAAGACGAGGTGGACCAGCAGCGAAGGCCCTGGTTCGTGGTCGTCGGCGTGGTCGCCGACCATCGCCACCGCAGCCTCGTCCCGGCGCCCGACGACCCCGCCGACCCCGACGTCTTCTTCGCCCTGGAGCAGTTCGACCGCGGCGAGGTGACCCTGCTGGTCGCAGCGGCCCTGCCGCCGGAAGATCTCGTAGGCACGCTGTCGCAGCGGATCTCCGAGCTGGCGCCGACGGTGATCCCCTACGCTCCGGACACCCTCTCGCACCGCCTCGCCGAGCAGACGGCCCGGGCGCGCTTCAGTGGACTGCTGATGACCTCTTTCGCGCTGCTCGCCCTGCTGCTGGCGGCGATCGGGATCTACGGCGTGGTCGCCTACACGGTGCTGCAGCGGCGCCGTGAGGTCGGCATCCGCATGGCGCTGGGGGCCGACGGGCCAAGGGTGGCGCGAGAGATCGCCGGGCCGGCCCTCGGCCTGGTCGCGGCCGGGCTCGGCCTCGGCGTCGTGGCGGCGCTGACGGCGAGCCGGGCGCTGCGCTCGCAGCTCTTCGCCATCGACGCCGTCGACCTGCCGACCTACCTCGTCGGCCTGGCGCTGCTGCTGGTCGTCGGCACGCTCGCCGCGGCGCTTCCGGCACGCCGCGCCAGCCGCGTGCACCCGGTGGAGTCGCTGCGCGCCGAATGATCTGGCGGCCCGGAGCGGCATCGTCCCACGTGCAGCGGCGGCCGGTGCCGGTCGGGGCTGTAGAGTGGAGCCTCCCGCCCACTGTGCAAGGAGTCTCCGTTGGCGAAAGCGCCCGGCGCCGCGCCACGTCGACCCGCCGCCGCGACGGAACGCGACACCACCGAGCTGCTCGAAGCCGCCCGCGGCGGTCGGCGCCGCGCCGCGGACCAGCTCTTCGAAGCCGTCTACTCCGATCTCCGCCGTCTGGCGGCCAGCTATCTGCGGAGCGAGCGGCGAGGCCACACTCTGCAGCCGACCGCCCTGGTGCACGAGGCCTACCTCCGCCTGATCGATCAGACCCGGGTCGACTGGCGTGGGCGTGCCCACTTCCTGGCCGTCGCGGCGCAGGCGATGCGGCGTCTGCTGGTCGACCACGCGCGCGGCAAGCGCAGGGAGAAGCGCGGCGGGCGCGCCGCCCACGTGACTCTCGACGCCGGCCTGGTCGGTGCGGACGGTGACGCCACCGTCGACGTGCTGGAGGTCGAGCAGGCGCTGGAGAAGCTGGCACGCGAGGAACCGGAGAAGGCGAAGCTGGTCGTGCTGCGCTTCTACGGCGGACTCACCATGGAGGAGGCCGCCGAATCCCTCGGCCTCGGCCTGCGCACGGCCGAACGCTACTGGCTGCACGCCCGCACCTGGATGTACCGCGAGATGCGAGGGCCGGACGGCGCGGCGGACGGTGCGGAGGTGCGGTGACCTCGCCGCCCGCAACCGTCGACAGGCTGCTCGAGCAGGCAGCCGCGTTGGCGCCGGCGCAGCGCCGCGACTTCCTCGAGCGGGCCGCGAACGGCGATCGCGAGCTGATCGCCGAGGTCGAGAGCCTGCTCGAGTTCCTGCCGGCGTCGGAGGGCTTCCTCGAGACGGCGCCCGTGGTGCCGCCGACCCTCGCCGCGGCGGCCGGCGACCACCGTGTCGACCGTGTCGACCGTGTCGACCGCCGAGGCGAGCGGATCGGGCCTTGGATCCTGCTGCACCCGCTCGGCGCCGGCGGCATGGGCTCGGTGCATCTCGCCGAACGGGCCGACGGAGCGTTCGAGAAGCAGGTCGCGATCAAGCTGATCCGCACCGATCTGGGCTCCGCTGCGCTGCGGCGGCGCTTCCTCACCGAACGCCAGGCCCTGGCTGCCCTGGAGCACCCCAACATCGCCCGGCTGCTCGACGGCGGATCGACCGAGGGCGGAGCTCCCTACCTGGCGATGGAGTACGTCGAAGGAGGGCGGCCGATCGACGAAGCCTGCCGACGGGAAGGGCTCGCAGAGAGGGAGGTGCTACGACACTTCCTGTCCGTCTGCGATGCGGTCCAGTACGCCCACTCTCGGCTGGTGGTGCACCGCGATCTCAAACCGAGCAACGTGCTGCTCGACCGCGACGGGCGCATCAAGCTCGTCGACTTCGGCATCGCGAAGCTGCTGCAGGAGGAGACGCGAGCCGCCGTCACCGCGCCCCGCGCCTCGTCAGGCGCGCCCGCCGAGACGCTGGCCGGGCCGCGTCCGCTGACTCCCGCGTATGCCAGCCCGGAGCAGCTGCGTGGCGAGTCGGGTGGGATCGCCACCGACGTCTACTCGCTGGGAATGCTGCTGCACGTCGTGCTCGCCGGCGAGCTGCCGCCTCGCCAGGGCGAGGCCGGCACGCGGGTCCTGCTGGACGGCGATCTGGCCTGGATCACGAGGCGTGCTCTCGCCGAGGATCCGCGGCAGCGCTATCCCACCGTGGCCCACCTGGCGCAGGACGTCGAACGCCACCTCAGCCACCACCCGGTCTCCGCCGCGCCCGCCTCGCTGGGTCGTCGCGCCAGGCTCTTCCACCGGCGCCATCGGCTCGCGGTCTCCCTGGCAGCCGCCATCGTGCTGGCCCTGCTCACCGCGGCCATCGTCAGCACGCGCTCCTACTTCGCCGCCGACCGCGCCCGTGTGCGAGCGGAGACCGAGCGCAAGGCCGCCGAGCAGGTGAGCGAGTTCCTGGCCACCGTGCTCGGATCGATCGACCCCAACGTCGCGCAGGGCCGCGACGTCAGCGTGCTGGCCGAGGTGATCCAGCAGGCCGCACGCCGCATCCCCCGCGAGCTCGAGGAACAGCCCGAGGTGGCGGCACGACTGCACCGCACCCTCGGCACGGCCTACCGCAGGCTGGCGCGCTACTCCGAAGCGGAGGGCCAGCTGCGCCGCGCGATCGAGCTGCAACGGTCGATCGGATCGCCGGATGCGGCGACCCGGATCGAGCTCGGCCGCGTCCTGCTCGACCAGGCGCGTCACGACGAGGCCGACGAGTGGCTCACCCGCACCGTCGAGATCGCCGAAGCAGAGCACGGCGCGGACTCGGTGCAGCGCGCCGCGGCGCTCGTCGCCCACGGCGAAGCGGCGGGTCTGCTGGGCCAGTCCGACCGCGCCCGGCAGCTGCTCTCGGCGGCGGTCGAGATCCTGCGCGTCGCTGGCTCCGAGCACGAGCAGGCGCTCGCCGGGGCGCTCGGTGAGCTCGGCTGGCAGCTGGCCACCGACCACCGGGCCGACGAGGCCGAGCCGCTCATGCGCGAGGCGCTGGCCCTGCGACGCCGCCACGCCGCCAGCGAGCCCCTCGACCTGCTCGCCGGCCTCGAGCGGCTCGGCTACACGCTGCGGGTCCAAGGGGAGCTCGACGAGTCGCTCGATTTGTACCGGGAGCAGGTCGACCTCGCCCGGCGCCTGCTCGGCCCGCATCACCCGCACTACGGCCTCGCCCTCAGCCACCTCGGCGCCCTGCACGAGGTGCGCGGCGAGCACGACGCTGCGCAGCAGCGCTACCTCGCCGCGCTCGAGGTGCAGCAGGCGGCGCTCGGCGAAGGGCACCGCGAGGTGGCGACGACGCGCAACAACCTCGGCGGCCTCTACCGCAAGATGGGTCGGTTCGACGACGCGGCGCAGGAGTTCGGCGCCGCCGCGGCGATCTATCGCGAGGTCTTCGGCGACCAGCACCCGTGGGTGGCGATCGTGCTGCAGAACCTCGCCTACGCCTCGTTCCGGGCTGGCGACTGGACTCTCGCCGAGCGCCAGCTCAGCGAGTACCTGCAGGCGGCGGCCCGGCACTGGCCCGCCGGTCACTGGCAGATCGTCTGGTTCGAGGGCATGCGCGGTGCCGTCCTGTTCGAGCTCGGTCGCCGGGAGCAGGGTGAGCGTCTGCTCCGCGACAGCTGGGACTCGCTGCGGCGGGACCTCGGCGCGGAGGATCGCCGCGTCGACGAGCTGCGCGCCCTGCTGGCGGCGATCTACGAGCGCTCCGGCCGAGCCGACGAGCGACGACGCCTGCTCGCCGAGTCGCCCGGGTCCGGGGAGGACTGAGGAGCGCGGCCGGCGTGCGCCCGGGTCGCGACGCTCTCGTCAACCGCCGCAGCTCTCCAGCTCGGCCAGCAGCTGGTCGGCGGTCCGCCGCAGCTCGTCGGGCTCCTCCGCCGTGGCACCGGGCCGGCGCGACGCGAGCACCGCCTGGCGCAGCGCAGGACGCAGTGCGCAGGCAGTGTTCCGATCCTCGGCGTCCAGCGCCAGCCGCACCGCCTCGACCAGCGGCTCGACCGCTCCGTCGCCGCCGTCGCGCAGCCGCACCCTGGCCTGCTCCTCGAGAGCCTGGAGCAGATAGACCCGGGTCTGCGGCGGCGCCTCGCGCAGCAGCTCGACCGCCCTGTCGAACAGGCCCGCGGCACGTGCCGGCTCCACCTCGAACAGGCTGCGCCCGAGATTCAGGGCCGCGATGCCGACGTTGGGGTGGCCCGGCCCGAGCGTCGCCTCGAAGCCGGCGAGGGCCTCCTCGAGCAACGGCCTCGCCACATCGAAGCGCTGCTGGGCGAGCAGCGCGGAGGCGAGGTTGTGCGCCACCAGGGCGCGGTGCGGATGCTCGGCGGGCAGCTCGGCGAGCGAGAGCTGGCGCGCCTGCTCGAGCACAGGGAGCGCCTCGACGGAGCGCTCCTCGCGGACCAGCAGGCTTCCCAGGCTCGAAAGCGGCAGGATGAGGCCGGGGTGGCCGTCGCCGAAGAGCTGGCGCAGGGTCGCGATGGCGGAGCGCATCGCGTCGACCGCCCCGGCGACGTCTCCGGCCTGCGATCGGGCGACCGCTAGGTTGTTGTAGGTCTCGGCGACGTCGGGATGCAGGTCACCGAAGCGCTGGCGGTAGATCGCGAGTGCCTGCTCGAGCATCTCGAGCGCGAGCTCGGAGTTGCCGAGCCCGCGCTCGGCTCCGGCGAGATTGCGCAGGCTGTGGGCCACCTCGGCATGGCTCTCACCGTAGACCTGACGCCTCGCCTCCAGGGCGCGGCGCAGCAGCTCGGCCGCCTCCTCCATCTCGCCGCGCCGCACCAGCAGCACTCCGAGGTCGTTCCAGCTCCGCGCCAGCCCGGGATCCGGCGGCGTGACCTCGAGCAGCCAGGAGTCGATCGCCTCGCGGTAGAGGGTCTCTGCGCGATCGAGGTCGCCGCTCTCGAGCACCGCGTCGGCGAGATGCTGTGCCGCCTGCGCCAGCTCTCCCGGAGGGGCTGCGATCGCCTCGCGTTGCTCGTAGGCGTCCTCGAGCTCTTCCAGCGCGCGGCCCCCTTCACCGAGCTCGAGCAGCGCCAGGCCCAGCACCGAGCCGACGTCGGCACTGGGCCGCGACGGCTGCGCGGCTCCTGCGAGCAGCAGGCGGGCCTCCTCGGCGAGCCGGCGCGCCGCCTCCGCCTCGCCGACCTCGAGGCGCAGACGGGCCAGCTCGACCAGCGCCGCCGCAGCCTGAGCACCCTGACCGAGAGCGTGGCGCAGTGCCACCGCACTCGACAACAGACGCTCGGAGTCGTCGTAGGCGCCGAGCGAGCGGTAGAGGCGGCCCAGCACCTGCTCGATCTCGGCCCGGACCTCCGGCTCTTCGGCCAGGTCGTCGGCGACCCGCGCGGCGCCGGCGTCGAGCAGCGCCACAGCGGTCACCTGCTCGCCGCGGGCGCGCGCCGGATCGTTGCCCTCGAAGATCTCGGTCAGCAGCTGCACCACACGCTCGGTGCGCGCGGCGTTACGCTGTGCCTGGCGCGACTGGCTCCAGGTCCCCCAGACGCCGGCGGCGAAGACCACCGCCACGAGGACGCCGGCGCTCAGCGCCACGCGATGCCGCCAGGCGAATTTGCGGGCGCGGTACCAGCGGTTGCCGCGCAGCGCGGAGACCGGCCGGCCGCCGCGGAACGCCTCGAGGTCGGTGATCAGCTCAGCCACCGAGCCGTAGCGACGCGCCGGCTCCTCCTCCAGGCAGCGCTGCACGATGGCGTCGAGATCGCGCGGCACCCTCATGCCCGACTGCGACGGCCGCGGCGGCGCCAGGCCGGAGGACGGATCGGGACCGCGCGGCGGCCAGTCGGCGGGCCGGGATCCCGCGAGCAGCTCGTAGAGCACGACACCGAGCGAGAAGACGTCCGTCGCCAGACTGACCGGCGCTCCCCGCAGCTGCTCCGGCGCCGCGTACTCCGGCGTCGCGGGCGCCCGGCCGGTGCGGGTCAGCGGCTGCTCGCCGTCGTCGCGCTCGAGCAGGCCGGCGATGCCGAAGTCGAGCAGCTTGACCCGCACGCCGGAGCCGGAGCTTGAGCCGCTGCTGTCGGCGCCCGACGGGGCGTCGCGTTGGGCGACGAGCACGTTCGAGGGCTTCAGATCGCGGTGCACCACCAGGTTCTCGTGGGCGTACTGCACCGCGCGGCAGGCGGCGAGGAAGAGCTCGACGATCTGGTCCACCGAAGTGCCGACGCGCTCGCAGTAGGCGGTGATCGGCTCGCCGGAGACCAGCTCCATGGCGAAGTACGGAACGCCGCCGTCGGTGGTGCCGCCGTCGACCAGGCGGGCGATCCCCGGGTGGTCTAGCCGCGCCAGAATCCGGCGCTCGCGCAGGAAGCGGCGCCGCAGGTCCGGATCGAAGGCGCCGGCGAGAGGCTGCACTATCTTCAGCGCCACCTGCTGCGCGAAGCGCTCGTCGCCCTCGCCCACCGCGCGTCGGCCGAGGTAGACCTCCCCCATCCCGCCGCGCCCCAGCGGCCGCTCGACGACGAACGCACCGATCCGGCTGCCGGACACGAACGTCCAACCCTCGCCGGACGCAGCCGCGCTTCTCCCCGCCGAGGGCTGCGGCCGGGTGGAGTCGGCAGCGCCGCCCGCGGCCCGATCGCCCGGCTCCTCCGCGCCGTAGCGGCGTGGCGACAGGAAGTCGGCGTCGAGGTCGCGGTCCGCCACGAGCAGGCGGGCGACCTCCTCGGCCAGCTCGGGATCCTCCGCCCGCAGTGCGCGCAGAGCCCGTTGCTGCTCCGCCGACTCGAGACCCGCCCACTCGTCGAAGCAGCGCTCGACACGCTCCCACCGGGCGCGGGCACCATCGCTGCCGGTCTCGGGGCTCACGGCGGACCGCTCCCACCCGGCGACGGCGCCGCGCCCGGTACTGCTACCGCTCGGGCCATCTTCCCGCGCGCCTCACGCCGAAGTCCCAAGGGCTCAGCCCTGGCCATCTGGGTCGTCCACGACGCTCGTTCCACCTTCGGCGGGTACGGGCCCACCGCGCATGCGCGCGTGCAGGAAGGCGCGCGCGGTGCGCCAGTCGCGCCGCAGGGTGCGCGACGAGACTTCGAGGACCTCGGCGATCTCCTCCATCGGCAGCCCGGCGAAGTGGCGCAGCTCGACCAACCGGACGAGGCGTGGGCTGCGCTCGGCGAGCTGCTGCAGCGCCTCCTCGAGCGCCAGCAGCTCCTGGTCCTCGTCGAAGGGAGCCGCGGGCTCCGCCACCTCGTCGAGGCCGATCTTCTGGTCCAGGCCGCCGCGCTTGGCGGCGCGCCGACGACGTGAGGAGTCGACCAGGATCTGCCTCATCGCGCGGGCCGCCAGCGAAAAGAAGTGGCCGCGGTCGACCGCGCTGACCCGGGCGCTCCCGATCAGCTTCAGGTAGGTCTCGTGCACCAGCTCGGTCGGCGCCATCGTCGCCGGCTGCAGACGTACCTGAGCCCCGGCGATACGACGCAGCTCGCCGTAGACACGGTCGAAGAGCTCGTCGCGCGCTCCGTCGCGCCCCTGGCGCCAGGCCGCCAGCAGATCGGTCACCTCCTGACGCGGCAGGCCCTCCTCGCTCACCGACTCGCCTCCTGGCTGGCATCATGCCAGACGGGTCGGATCGGTGAGCCACCGCGGCCGGGAGGGCCTGCATCACGGGCGCTTCGGGAGGGTCACGGGCAGGTGGCGAAGGCGTTGCTGTCGAGCACCGGCCCGAAGCCCTGTCCACCCTGGCTGGTGTAGCGACGCATCTGCTGCGCCGCGGTGTCGGTGACCTCGAGCTCGAGCTGCAGGTCGGTGAGTCCGGCGGCAAAGACCCAGTGTCGCTGGTTGACTCCGCACGCGTCGAGCACTTTGACCAGCAGCTCGACGTTGCCGGGACCGAAGAAGTAGAAGTAGCCGGAGTCACCGCTCAGCGGCACGGCGCTTCCCTGTCCCTGGACCCCCTGCGCGGTGACGTAGGAGAGCTCGACCAGGAAGCGGTTCTGGTTGAGGCAGAGGGCATCGTCGCCGCCGGCGCAGACCGCGGAGTCGATCTGCAGCAGGCGCGATCCGGCCGCGGCGAGCGCCCCCGTGGCGGTTGCCGTCGCCGATCCGTCGTCACCGCCGTGCCCGCCGAGGCTGCCGACGGTGGCGGCAGCGCCGCACGGGAAGGCCGAGGTGTCCCGCACGGTCTCGAACGGCCGGCCGAGCGGATTGAAGTAGCGCCGCTGGGTCGCCGTGGTGGTGTCGGTCACCGCGAGATCGATCTCGACGTCGGTCGCTCCCGCGGCGAAGACCCAGAGGTTCTGGTTGAGCCCACATCCCTCGAGACCCTTGAGCACCAGCTCGACGTTCTCCTCGGTGAAGAACCAGAAGGTCGCCGTCTCGTCGGTCAACAGGTCGGCCTGACCGACGCCGACCTCGCCGGCCAGGGTGCGCCAGGCGGCCTCGACCTTGAGGCGCCCCTGCTGCACGCACGCCGCGGTCGGCGCGCCGATGCACAGCGACGAGGTCTGCGACAGCCGCAGCGCAGCGTCGGGCCCACTCGCGTGGTAGGCGACCTGGGCGTCGCCGGCGGCGTCGAGGGCGACCACCGGCGCCTGTCCCCGCTGGTCGACGAGCTGCTCGCCCTCGAGCGGCTGGCCGTTCGCCGCGTAGGCGCGCTGGCGCACCGAGAACGTGTTCGGCAGCACGCTGCCGATCGCCGCGGTCCAGGCGACGACGAAACCGCCGTCGGAGCGCATGGCGACGGTCGCGGCGGTGGGCGAGGCCCCGCTCTGGTTGACCTGGAACTCGGCGCCGCGGGGCTGGCCGTCGGAGCGGTAGCGCCGCGCCGCCACGGTGTCGTCGGTGTGCGAGAAGACGATCACGAACTCGCCGCCCGGCGCGACGCCGACGCTGGGGAACTGCTTCTGCGACGGCTGCAGGGTGGCGACCCGGAAGGTCGCGGCGCGCGGTGCGCCACCGGCGGTGTAGCGCCTGCCGAAGACCTCCGAGCCGCCAGAGGAGCGCGGCCCCTGCCAGACGACGACGAAGGCGCCCGAGGCGTCGGACTCCACCGCGGCGTTGGTGTTGAGCCCGTTGAGGCTGATCCCGGGCGCCTCCTGGCTGACCAGGAACTCCGCTCCCTGAGGCTGGCCGCCCGGGGAGAAGCGCCGGGCGTAGACGTCTGGGGGGAAACCGGCGTGGGTGCTGTCCCAGGCGACGATCCAGCCGTGGCCGGGACGCCAGGCCAACGCCGGGCTGCGCTGACGTCCCGTCGCCTGGCTGTTGAGCACCCGCTGGCCTCCGATCGGAGTCCCGTTGGGCGCGAAGAGGCGACCCAGCACCGTCCAGTCGTCACCGTCCTCGCCGGCGTTGCTCTCCCAGACCACGAAGTGGTTGCCGAGATCGTCGACCGCCACGTCGGCGTACTGCTGGATGCCCGCGGACGAGGTGTTGGCGATCTGCTCTGGGCCCATCGGCCGGCCGGTGAGCGAGATGCGCCGCACGCAGATCTCCGCCGAGGCCCCCGGGATGTCGCAGTGCCAGGCGACTACGGTGGTGCCGGCTGCGTTCGAGTCGACACTCGGGTACGAGTCGGTCTGGGCCGGGTCGTTGACGATGAGGGACGGGCCCAGGAAGCGGGTCTGGGCACTGGCGGATGCCACGTGGGTGACCGCCGCGATGACCGCCAATCCGAGCACCCCGAACCTCGGCACCGTCGCCATCCGGGCGCTCCGTGAGTCCTGCGCCGTTTCCTTGCCTGCCATCTTCTCTCTCCTGCGCTGTCGCCGTGATCTCCGATCGGGCGGACGCCGCGGTCGGCGCCTCGACAGGGACACGCAGGCGTGATGGCAGAGTGGCCAAGGTCGGCGCAGGATTTCCGAATCGCTGGTGGAGCCGGGGAGCTGCCAGGTGGGACGCATCTGCAGCGAGCTGAGCCGCACGAGCGCCGCTGAGAGCCTGCGGGCACGGAGGCCGCTACGGCGTGGTCGTAGACCACGCCGAGAGGTCTCCGGACTCGAAACCGTCGGTGAACACGAACGCGGAGTACATCACCGTCACCGTGCCCGCCAGCGCCTCGCCGTCGACCTCCTCGAACGGCGCTCCGACTGCCAGCTCGTCCTTGCCATCGCCGTCGAAGTCGCCGGTCGCCAGCGCGAATCCGAATCCCTTGCTCTCGCCGACCACCGTGCCCGGGAGCACGTCGACCTGCCGCACGGACCGCGCTTCGCTCCCCAGCGGCGTGCCGGTGCGCGCGAAGAGGATCTGCACAAGCCCCTCGTCGACCGCGCCGAGATCTTCCTCCCAGGTGCCGATGGCGAGATCGCCGAGGCCGTTGCCGGTGAAGTCGCCGTAGGCGAGGACCGAGGCGAAGCGGTCGGCCTGCTCCACGGGATCGAAGCCTCCCGCCTCGTAGTGGGCCGCCAGGCCGTCCTGACGAAATCCGCTCGCTCCCCAGTCGGTGCCGTTGGCGAGGCGCTTGGTGAGGCGCAGGCTGCCGCCGTCGATCACGGCGCCGGCCGAGGTCGGCACATCGTGCCGGGGCTGCCCCAGGGCCACGGTGCAACCGGTGACCGGGTCGTCGAACGCGGCAGCCATCGAGTCACCCGAAAAGAGGTCCGAGGAGGTCCCGAGCAGCAGCACGTCGTCGGGATCCTCCAGAGTGTGGCCGCCGCTCGAGCCGAAGAAGACGTGCAGGGCCCCCGAGCTCGGGAAGAGGCCGGATTCGCCGGGCGAGCTCACGTACAGCTCGTCGAAGCCGTCACCGTCGACGTCGCAGGTGGCCAGGCTGCTTCCGAACGCATCGCCGACCTCGCCCGCGTCGGCGACCCGGGGGTCGTCCTGGGTGATCAGCTGGACCCACGGCTCGGTGACCGCCTGCAGACGGACGACGCTCCCGCGCAGGACCCACACCGCACCCTCGAAACCGCCGTCGTCGAGCGCCTCGGCAGGGGCGCCGATGATCAGCTCGTCGCGGCCGTCGCCGTTGAGGTCACCGGTCGCGAGTGGGGTGCCGAACTCGTCGTCCGGCTCGGCGAGACCGATGACGAAGGCCGTTTCCTGATGCCAGAGCTGCGCGTCACCGCCGTCGAGCCCGCCCGGACCCCCATAGAGCACGTAGACGACGCCGGCGTCGCCCACCGTGCCGAGGTGCTCGAAAGGCACCCCGATCGCGAGGTCGTCGCAGAGATCGCCGTCGAAGTCGCCGCTGGCGAGGACCTCGCCGAAGCGGTCGCGGTTCTCGGTGGCGCCCCCCTGGACGTCACTCTCGCGGAAGTACTGGTTGTCCGTCGCCACGAGACCGTCCTCGGAGCCGTAGATCACGTGCACCACCCCACTGTCGAGGCGTTCGATCGGCGGATCCGGGGGCAGCACGATCTGGGCGTCCTCGAACGGAACGCCGACCGCCAGGTCGTCGAACCCGTCACAGTCGAAGTCGCCCGCCGCGAGCGATCGCCCGAACCCGTCCCCGGCCTCCACCCCTTCGCCGAAGAGGATGAAGTTCGACTGGTCGAAGCTCTGGGTGCGGCTCGGATCGAACGGGCTCGCCGCCGCGCCGGCCGCGAGCGCCAGCCCGGTCGCGACGACCGCCGCGACGTGGGCTCGCCGCCGTGGCGCGGGCGTTGCTGTGCATACCGTTCCTTCTCGAGCGTCTCCTACGTCCCGCGGTTGCTTCTGCTGCATGGATCGAGTCCTCCAATGGTGTCGTGATCGCGGCGCCCGCCTGACCGGGGCTGCCGTTCCCACACGTCACACGTCCTCGGGTCGTCGCCGCGCCAGGCGATCCCCGAAAACGCAAGACACCCCACTGGGCCCCCAGAGGAGCCAGTCGATCCGCAGGCAGGCTGCTAGCCTGGGAGGCGGCGGCCGAAGCGATCCGACTCGAGGGACCCTGCTACCCCTCCGCGGACCGCGTGAGAGTTCTGCGATGGACGATCCCAGAGCCACCTTCACCCGGCTGCTCGCGGCGCACCGCGGCGGGCAGCCGGCGGCGCTCGACCGGCTGGTCGAGGAGGCCTACGGCGACCTGCGGGCGATCGCCAGCCGTCAGCGGTTGTCGCGTCCCTCGGCGGCCCTGGCGGCAGGGGACCTGCACACGACCGCTCTGGTCCACGAGCTCTACGTCAAGATCGTCGGCCACCAGGGCACGTGGCGCGACCGCGCCCACTTCCTCGCCAGCTGCGCCGCGGCGATGCGCCACATCCTCGTCGACGCGGCACGCCGCGCCGGGCGGCAGAAGCGCGGCGCGGGAGCGCGCGAGCTCGAGCTCGACGAGCGCTTCGTCGGCGCTGTCGAGGGACGCCAGTGGCTGGTCGAGCTCGACGAGGTGCTGCGCGCCCTCGCCCGACACGACGCGCGCCTGGTGCAGGTCTTCGAGTGCCGCTACTTCGGCGGCTTCTCGAGCCAGGAGACCGCCGACGCTCTCGGCCTCACCCTGCGCACCGCGCAGCGCGACTGGCAGCGGGCCCGCGCCTGGCTGCGTCAGGCGCTGCGTGAACCGGAGCCGCGAGGATCCGCCGCACCGCTGGAGAACGAGCAGTGAGCGGCGCCTTCGACGACTTCGAGCGTGTCGACGAGCTGCTGCGCCGGGCTCTCGAGCTGCCCCCCGAGCAGCGTGCCGACGCGGTGCGCCGCTGGTGCGATGGCGACCGGGTACTCGAGCAGAAGGTCCTCGAGCTGCTCGCCGCCAGCGGCACGGGAGACTCGCTGGAGCCCGGAGGCGGCTTCGACGC
The DNA here is from genome assembly GCA_003388555.1 of Acidobacteriota bacterium. Taxonomy (GTDB): domain Bacteria; phylum Acidobacteriota; class Thermoanaerobaculia; order Multivoradales; family Multivoraceae; genus QQVD01. Next base: position 18,813 of record QQVD01000006.1, read on the forward strand.
CAACCTGTGGAGCGAGGTCGCCAGGGCCGGAGTGGAGGACGGCACGGAGGGAGCGGCCCGCGCCCGGGGTCTCGCCGGGCGACGCTTCGGCCCCTACCGCGCCGAAGAGGAGATCGGCCGTGGCGGCATGGCGGTGGTCTACCGGGGCGAGCGCGTCGACGGCGTCTACGAGCAGCGGGTGGCGATCAAGGTGCTCGACGGCTGGCGCCTGACCGCCGACCTCGAACGACGCTTCGTCCAGGAGCGCCAGATCCTCGCCCGCCTCGAGCACCCGCACATCGCGCGGCTGATCGACGGCGGCACCACCGACGAGGGGCACCTCTACCTGGTCATGGAGCACGTCGACGGTGAGCCGATCGACCGCTACTGCGACCGGCGTCGTCTGAGCGTCGACGAACGGCTCGAGCTCTTCCTCCAGGTCGCCGACGCGGTGCAGTTCGCCCACCGCAACCTGGTGGTGCACCGCGACCTCAAGCCCTCGAACATCCTGGTCACCGACGGCGGCGAGCCCAAGCTGCTCGACTTCGGCATCGCCAAGCTGCTCGCCGAGGACGGTCCCGACCAGAGCGCCCCGCAGACAGCGACCTGGAACCGGCTGCTCACCCCGCAGTACGCCAGTCCCGAGCAGATCCTCGGCGAGCCGATCTCCACCTCGACCGACGTGCACGCGCTCGGACTGCTGCTCTACGAGCTGCTCAGCGGCGCCCGCGCCAGGCCGGTCACCACCCTGACGCCGAGGGATCTCGTCGACTCGGCCCAGTCAGGGATCTCGCGGCCGCCGAGCCTCGCTGCGCGCACCCCGAGCGAGGAGGTCACCGGGGGCACCGGCCTGCCCGACCCGGTGGAGAGGGCCCGCGTCCGCTCGACGACACCCGCCCGCCTCGTGCAGCGACTGCGCGGCGATCTCGACACGGTGGTCCTCGAGGCCCTGCGCCGCGAGCCCGAGCAACGCTACCTGTCGGTGCGCGAGCTGGCCGACGACCTGCGCCGCCACCTGGAAGGCCTGCCGGTGCACGCCCGCGGCAGCAGCTGGGCCTACCGGCTGCGCAAGCTCGCCCGCCGCCGCGCCGGCACCCTGGTGGCCGCGGCGCTCGTCCTCGGCAGCCTGGTGGTCGGCCTGCTCGGCACCGCGCTGCAGGCCAGGCGCGCCACCCGCGAGGCCGAGCGCGCCGCGGCGGTGACCGACTTCGTCGTCGACCTGCTGCGCGATTCCGATCCCGAGATCTCCCAGGGCCGCGACGTCACGGTGCGCGAGGTGCTCGACCGCGCGGCGCGCGGCCCCGCCCTGCAGCGTGGCGCCCAGCCCGAGCTGGGCGCCACCCTGCGCCAGGTGATGGGAACGATCTACGGCCAGCTCGGCCTGCTCGAAGAGGGCGTCGAGCAGGCCCGCCTGGCGCTCGCCGCGCGACGCAGCATCGGTGCGCAGCCGGAGGAGCTGGCTTCCACTCACGACCTGCTGGCCGAGATGCTGATCGGCCTCGGCGAGCTCGACGAGGCGGAACAGCACGCCAGCATGGCGGTCGAGCTGCTGCGTCGTGGCGACCCCGAACCGGCCGACCTCGGCGATGCACTGGCCACTCTCGCCAAGGTGCGCTTCGAGCGCGGCGAGGCCGACACCGGCCGCGCCCTGGTCGACGAGGCCGTGTCGCTGTTCAGAGGCGTCACCGACGCCGACGAGAAGCTCGCTCGTGCCCTCAACCAGGCGGCGATCTACGATCGCGACGCGTCGCGCTTCGACGAGGCGCGGGCGCACGCCATCGAGGCGAGCCAGCTCGGCGACCCCGAGGTGCCGACCCTCGAACGGGTCGACGCGCTGCACACCCTGGCGTCGGTCGCCATGATGCGCGGCAAGACGGAGGACCTCAAGGAGGGCCAGGCCGCGATCGAGCAGGCGATCGACGAGGCGGGCAGGCTGCTCGGAAGCGAGCACCCGCGGGTCGCGCTGCTCTACGGCGACCTGGCTTCGATCCGCGCCCGGCGCGGCGACGTCGAGGGGGGCGAGGCTGCCTACGCCCAGTCGATCGAGACCCTGCGTGAACGCTTCGGCGACGACCACCCGCTGGTCGCCACCGCCCACAACAACCTCGCCGTCTTCCACTACCGGATGGGTCGCTTCGCGGACGCCATCGAGGGTTACGAACGCTCGCTGGCGGTCCGCCACGAGGCGCTGCCCGCCGATCATCCGCTCGTCGCCACCACCCGCGGCTACCTCGGCCTCGCCCTGCACCGCGCCGGCGACCCTCGCGCCGAGTCGGTCTACCGCCAGGCGCTCGACGAGCTCGTCGCCAGCCGCGGCGCCGAGCACGAGAAGGTCGGCAACCTGCGCGCCGACCTCGGCATGCTGCTCACCGAGCAGGAGCGCTTCGAGGAAGCCGAAGAGCACCTGCGCGCCGCTCTCGAGATCCTGGTGCCGATCTTCGGCGAGGACGACGGCCGGGTCGACAACCCCCGCGGCGCCCTCGGCTTCCTGCTCTGCGCGACCGGGCGACGGCAGGAGGGCGAGGAGCTGCTCGCGGCCTCGCGATCGTGGCGCGAGGCGATCAGCGCCGAGGGAGAGCCGCTGCTCCTGCAGCAGCAGATCTACGAGGCGGCCTGCCTCGCGGCGGCGGGCGAGACGGAGCTCGCCCGCGACCAGACGTCGAGCGCTGCCGCGACGCTGATCGAGAGGCTCCGCGACGGCCACTACCTGGCGCGCTGGGCGCGGCGGGTGTCGGCGCGACAGCGACGAGCCCCACCTCGCACTGGAGGATCGTGAGCGCCTAGGGCGCCACCACCACGTCGACGTCCTGCTTCCAGTCGGGGAAACGCGCCACCCGCAGCTGCAGCTTCAGCTCCCAGCTGAGCTGGTTGTTCGGCGCCCGGAACGACGGCCCCGCGTTCTCGGGGATCCGCACCGCGCCCTGCAGCCGCACCGGACGGTTGGCCATCAGCTGCTGGCCGGGCGCCAGCTCGACCTCGTGGTCGTAGAGCTCGTGAGTGCGCGTCGTCTTGTTGGTGCCGCTGCCGCTGACCACCCGCTCGTAGCCGCGCAGCTTGGCGGTCAGGCCCTGCAGCTCGGTGGCCTTGCTGGCGGAGAAGGCGAGGCGCACCTCGAGCCCGTCGCCGGCCCGCGCCACGCGCGGCTGCACGTCGAGATCGATGGTGCCGAAGCGGCCCTTCAGCAGGCGCCAACGCACCAACGAGACGATCAGCCCGGAGACGATCGCGAGCAGGATGCCGCCGAAGACCAGCCCGACCACGCTCCCCGCCCAGTCGCCGGCACGCACCGCCTGGATGCCCTCCCAGGCAGCCCTCCCCATCAGCCCGGCTCCACCGACCAGCACCGCGAGGATGATCGCCAGGCAGCCGCAGCCGAACACGGTCCCTACGGGGTTCGATCGCGCCTTGTCGAAGGCTCCGGCCAGCCCGCCGCGCTGCAGCGGGCTCGCCTCCGCCTCGGGGCCGGAGGCGGCGCTCGCCAGCTCCTCCCCGAGCCTCTCGGTGCGCAGCTCGCTCGGGACCAGCGCCGGATCGGCGAACTGGCGGCGCCAGTCGATCTCCTGCCCCGTCTCGTCGCCCGGCAGGAGGCTGATCTCGAGCTCGGCCTTGGGATCGAGCTTCCACGGCACGTCGGCGCGCGCCCGCAGGAACCAGCCGACGTTCAGGTAGTGGCCGTGGTAGGTCGCCGGGCCCGCCGGCAGCTCGAGCTCGAAGCCGTAGCGCACCGTCGTCGCGCCGGTCCACTCGCCCGAGAACAGCTCGACGCGGACCGGGTCGCCGGCGGCGCGGTTGCCGCGCCCGTGGGTCTCCCAGCCGAGCGACACCTCGAGCCCGTCGCAGCGCATCGAATCGTCGGTCTGCACCAGCACCGCTCCGCGCACGCGGTCTCCCGGGTGGAAGACGGTACGGCTCTCGTCGAGCTCGATCGAAAGGTCACACTTGGCCATCGCATTCCTCCCTCACACCGTCGATCCGGCGTTGGTAGATGTCGTACAGCTCGCCCAGCGCCGAGCGCAGATCGTCGCCGTGGCGGGCGTGCAGATCCGCCAGCCCGCCCTCCGCCAGCCGCGGCAGCGGCCCCGCGGCCAGCCGGGCCCACTCGAGCCGGCGCTCGACGATCGCCTCGAAGGTGGGCAGATCGAGGCCGGCGACCGTCTCGGTGCGGACCTCGTACCCGGCCCGGCGCAGCTCGCCTTCCAGGTCCTCGTGGGTGGCCAGGGCGATGCGATCGAGACGCCGCAGCAGCGCGCGCAGACGCCGAGTCGGCAGACGCTGCGCCTCGTCGAGCAGCAGCATCCCGCTCCCCGGCAGCGCCGGGATCGGCTCGCCCTCGGCCAGGTAGACGTACGGCGGAGCCGGCTCGACCAGCGCCCGCAGCGCCAGCAGGCGCGCCGTCTTGCCGCGACCGCAGTCGCCGATCAGCTGCAGGGCATGGCCAGGGAGAGCCAGCCAGGCCGTCATCTCGCCCAGATCCGCGACGACCAGCAGAGCCAGCTCCTCTTCGGTCGGCTCGCCGAACGGATTGCGCCGCAGGTTGAGGCGGGCGTAGGGCGAGCCCAGGCCGCCTCGGGGTGAGAGCGGCACGGGCTCCAGCACGGAAAGGAGCGTCGGCACCGCGCGATGGTACCCAACCTCGTCTCGGCGACTCGGAGCTCGGGCGGCGCGACTACGAGCCGAAGCTCTCGACGAAGCGCTGCTCGCAGTCGAAGGCGCCGATCAGCACCACGCGCCCCCCCGCCGTCAGCTCGGTGTCCGGCGGCGGGTTGATGGTGCGCACGCCGCCCGCGTCTTCCACCGCCGCGACCGTCGCCCCGGTGCGCTCGCGGATGCCGCTGTCGAGGATCTTCCTGCCCACCAGGGATGGAGGCACCTGCAGCCGGAAGAGAACCAGCCCCTCGGCGACGATCATCACCGAGGTGATGTCGAGAGCGTTGAACAGCAGGGTGCTGCCCATCGACGCGTAGGAGAGTACGAAGTCGGCGCCGGCGCGGTGGATCGAGTTCACCGTGCGCTGGTCGGTGGCGCGGCAGAGGATCTGCGCCGTCGGGTGCAGCTTGCGGCAGTAGAGCGTCAGGTAGACGTTCAGCTCATCGTCGTGCGGCGTGATGATCACCGTCGTCGCCTCGTCGATCCCCGCCTCTTGCAGTACACGCAGCTCGGCCGCGTTGCCGAGCACCCAGCGCTCGTCCTGCTCCGGCCGGGTGGGGTTCTTCTCGACCACCCGGTAGTCGATGCCGCGCAGGCCGAGCGAGCGCGCGACGGTGCGGCCGACCCTGCCGCCACCGAGGATCAGCACCTTGCCGTGTGGCTGCGTCGAGTCGCCGAAGACGCGGTTGTAGGTCTCGATCTGCTGCTTGGTGCCGGCGAGCAGCAGCACGGTGTGGTCGGTGAGCAGCAGGTCGGCGTCGACCGGCTCGAAGGCGCCGCGCTCCCACACCCCGACGATGCCGAGGCCGGTGCGCGCACGCACCCCACACTCCTTCACCGTCTTGCCGGCGAGCTCGGTGCCGTCGGTGCTCGCTTCGGCGATGAGCAGCTGGTCGAAGTTGCCGATGACGTGCGCGTGGTGCGAGCCGCCGACCACCCGCCGCGCCAGCGCCGCCCCCATCAGGCTGGAGAGGTGCAGCACCTGCTCGCAGTCGGCCAGGGCGAGGATGTCGATCGACGCCGCGTCGTCGGCGGTGGCGATGATCGGCACCCGCTTGCTCACCTCGCGCACCGTCGAGGCGATCAGGGTGTTGGCCGGGTCGCTGCCGGTCGCCGCGATCAGCGCCGCGTCCTCGGCGCGCACCAGGCGATAGGTCTCCGGGTCGTCGGTGCGGCCGACCACCACCTCGTAGCCGTGGTCGAGCAGCCGCAGCCCCTCGTCGGTGTCGCTCACCAGCAGGCAGTACTCGTGACCGTAGCTCTCGAGCCGCCGGATGAAGGCCGCCGCCACCGCGTCGAGGTGGGTGATCACCACGTGGCCCCGGGTGCCGGGCTTCAGCGAACGCGGCGTGCGCGCCGCCGTCTGCGCCTTCATCCACGGCTGGTAGAAGAACTCGATGAAGATGAACGGCAGCAGCACCAGCAGGAAGAGCATGCCGCTGAGCAGCACCACGATCGAGAACAGGCGGCCGGTGTCGGTGTGGAAGGTGATGTCGCCGAAGCCCAGCGTCGACATCACCGTGAGCACCCAGTAGAACGACGTCACCCACGACTGCTCCTGGCCCTCCTGCGCCATCAGCACCTTGAAGACCAGCGCGTAGAAGCTGACCATCGCCACCAGGATGGCGAGGAACCGGATCAGCACCCCCATGCGCGGCCGCTGGCCGCCGCGGGTGGCCAGGATGGTGGCGATCTCGCCGGCGAGGATCTTCATGGCGCGATGATTCTAGGACGCAGTGGCTGAGGGTCGATGTGCGGCACACCACGGAAGCCGGGACGGCTCGCGCGCCCCCCCGGCCATCGAGGAAAGTGCGGACCTCGATCGCGGAATACCACCAACGCGGGAACCCGGGGTGCGCGTCTAGCCTCTCAGCTCACGTGACTCCTTCCAACGACTATCCCCTCGACGACCTCCGCTCGAGGCCGAGCTACGGCGAGCGCAGTGGCAGCTGCTCCTCCACCGCACGAATGCTGCTGCTCGTCGGCCTTCTCACGCCGCCAGCGGCGGGCGCCGTGAGCGGCGCGACGACGGGGATCGGAACGACGTCCGGCGAGGTCCTCTACCAGCGGGCTTGCGCCGCCTGCCATGGCGCCGACGGACGCGGCATGCCCAGGGAGACGGTGGGCTTCGCCACTCCCCTGCCCGATTTCACCGACTGCCGCTTCGGTCCACGCGAACCTGACGCCGACTGGTACGCGGTCGCTCATGCCGGTGGGCCGGTGCGCGGCTTCGATCGCATGATGCCCGCCTTCGGCAAGGCGCTGAGCGAGACCCAGCTGACGGCGATCCTCGGCCACGTGCGGACCTTCTGCCGCAGCGACGCCTGGCCCCGTGGAGAGCTCAACCTGCCGCGCGCCCTGGTCACCGAAAAGGCCTTCCCGGAGGACGAGCTGGTGGTCACCACCAGTACCACCGACGGCGACGCGCGCAGCAGCCAGATGGAGATCGTGTACGAGAAGCGCTTCGGGCCGCGCAACCAGATCGAGGTCGCGGTGCCCGTGAGCTCGATCGAGTCGGGCCGGCCCGACGGCTCGCTGCGCACCGACAACGGCGTCGGCGACGTCGGTGTCGCCTTCAAGCGCGCCCTCTTCCACAGCCACCAGCGCGGCGCGATCTTCAGCCTCACCGGCGAGGTCATCCTGCCGACCGGCAACGAGGGGCGGGGACTGGGGAGGGGCTACACCGTCTTCGAGCCCTTCGCCACCTTCGGCAAGATCCTCCCGGCCGACGCCTTCCTCCAGTTCCAGGCCGGCTTCGAGCTGCCGATCGACGAGGCGGCGGCCGAGGACGAAGCGTTCCTGCGAGGGGTCTTCGGCACCAGCTGGAGCGCCACTCCGTTCGGCCGCACCTGGTCTCCGATGCTCGAGCTGCTGGCCAAGCGCGAGCTCGCGTCGGGCGAAGACGTCCTGTGGGACGCGGTGCCCCAGGTCCAGGTGACACTGAACACCCGCCAGCACGTGATGGCCAACTTCGGAGTGCGCCTGCCGCTCAACCGGACGCAGGGGCGCGACACCGAGCTCCTCTTCTACATCCTCTGGGACTGGTTCGATGGTGGATTCCTGCAGGGCTGGTGAACGGCGCGTCGCCGGATGGTGGGCGACGGCGGTGGCGTTCCTGGTCGCTCCGCTTTCCGGCGCCGGCGCCCAGGCGCCCGTCGCCCACTTCTCCCTCGGCGAGCAGTGCCTCGCCTGCCACAACGGCATGACCAGCTCGCAGGGAGAAGACCTCTCGATCGGCATGGACTGGAGCGCGACGATGATGGCCAACTCGTCGCGCGACCCCTACTGGCAGGCGGCGGTGCGCCGTGAGGCGCTCGATCACCCGGAGTCGGCGGCGGCGATCGAGGCGGAGTGCGCCCGCTGCCACATGCCGATGATGAGCCTCGAGGCCGAGGCCCGCGGAGAGCCGGTGGAGCTGTTCGCCAACCTGCCCTCCGCCGCGACGTCGCCCGACGCCGACGCGGTGGCCGCGATGCACCGAGGGCTGGCCGCCGACGGCGTCTCGTGCAGCGTCTGCCACCGCATCGAGCCGGAGGGCCTCGGCTCCGAGGAGAGCTTCGTCGGCCACTTCGAGATCGACCTCGGCAGTGCGGCGGGACCACACACCACCTACGGGCCGTTCGACGTCGACGAGGGACTGGTCGAGATCATGCGCTCGGCGACGTCGCACGTGCCGCAGCGCGGCGAGCACGTGCGCTCCTCCGAGCTGTGTGCCTCGTGTCACACCCTGCTGACCCACACGCTCGGCGAAGGGGGCGCGGTGCTCGGCGAGTTGCCCGAGCAGGTGCCCTACCTGGAGTGGCTGCACAGCGACTTCGCCGCCAGCCAGAGCTGCCAGTCCTGCCACATGCCGCAGGTCGAAGGCGAGGTGCCGATCAGCTCGGTGCTCGGCGAGCCTCGTGAGGGCGTCGCACGGCACGCCTTCCGCGGCGGCAACTTCTTCGTGCTGAGGATGCTGGGGCGCTACCGCGACGAGCTCGCGGTCACCGCCCCGACCCACGCCTTCGAGGCGGCCGCGCGGCGCACCCTCGACCATCTCGCCGAAGCCAGCGCGCGGCTCGAGGTGCAGCGCCTCGACCGCCGGGGTGGCGTGCTCGAGGCCGAGTTGCGCATCGAGGCGCTGACCGGCCACAAGCTGCCCACCGCCTATCCCTCGCGCCGTGCCTGGCTGCACGTCGCGCTACGCGACACCGGCGGCAACGTGCTGTGGCAGTCCGGAGCCGTGCGTCCCGACGGTTCGATCGCCGGCAACGACAACGACGTCGATCCAGACCGCTTCGAGCCCCACCGCCGGGTCGTCGAGCAGGAGGAGGACGTGCAGATTTACGAGGCCATCCTCGCCGATCCCGCGGGACGCCTGACCACCGGCCTGCTGACCGCACTGAGCTACGCCAAGGACAACCGGTTGCTGCCCTCCGGGTTCGACAAGCACACCGCCGAGGAGCGCATCGCCGTGCACGGCGGCGCCCGCGACGACGCCGACTTCGTCGGCGGCGGGGACCGCATCGTCTACCGCATCGAGGTCGGCGAGGCGACCGGCCCGCTGCGCTTCGAGGCCCGCCTGCTCTACCAACCGATCGGCTACCGCTGGGCCGAGAACCTGGCGCCCTACGCCGACCTCGCGCTGGAGGCCGAGCGCTTCCTGCGCTACTACCGCGAGATGAGCGCCGAGAGCACCGCGGTGCTGGCGGAGGTCGTGGCGAAGGTGCCGTAGACGGCGCTCACTCTCCCGCCGGCCGGTGCCTGACGGTCCCGTCCTCGGCGCTGAGCTCGGCCGCCAGGCCGCCCTCGCGCAGCCACGCCGCGGCCGCCGCGTCGCCGCGCAGCACCAGGTCCCAGAACGCCACCGCCGCCATGCGCACGATCTCGTGATGGCGGCCCAGCTCGTCGCGCGCCTTGCCGGGTTCGCGGACCGGCCGGCCGCTGAAGGTGGAGTGCACGCCGTCGTCGAGCACCAGCAGCCACTGCTCGACCCCGTCGATGGCCTCGAACGGAGCCGAGCGGGTCTCGACCGTCTGATCGCCCAGCGGCGAGCCGTCGTCGGTGCCGGTGAGGTGGAAGATCGGCGCGCTCATCGCGGCGAAGGCCTCGCCGAGGGAGCGGCCGCGCGGCTTGCTGGGGCTCATCGCGAAGGCGCCGCGCAGCTCCGGCACCGCGAAGCGCCGGCCGACCTGGGGCATCGACTGGCCGACGGCGACGAGGGTGGTGATGGCGCCGAAGGAGTGGCCGGAGATGCCGATGCGCTCGGCGTCGAGCCGTCCCGCCAGATCGCCCTGCGCCATCGCCGCGATCCGCTGGACGGCGAAGGGGACGTCGCCGAAGCGATCGATCGACACCTGGGGGCTGCGCACCTCGCGCAGCATGCCCTGCACGCCGTGCTGGCGCAGCACCACGACGTCGCTGCCGGCGTGCTGGAGGTGGAAGGTCGCGTAGCCCCAGCTCGCCAGATGACGGCCGAGGTACTCGGCACCGTCGCGCGAGCCGCCGGCACCGTGCGACCAGATCACCACCGGTGCCGGAACCGCTTCGTCACCGGCCTCCGGCAGGTAGAGCTTCCACCGCACGACGCGGCCGTCGCGCGCGGTGTCGGCCCACTCCCCGAGCTGCACCTCGACCCGGTGCGGCCCGGGGTCGGACTTGTAGGGCGCCGCGGCGGCGACACCGGCGGCGAGCAGCAGCAACGCCGCGGCCGCTGCGCGGGGCGGACGTCGCGATCGGCAGCCTCTCGTCATCGGGGTTTCCTCCAATCGATTCTCACCGCCTCACCCATGCAACGAGCCTCGAAACTGGGACACCCAAAACCCTACCCTTCCCCTGAAGCATGAGGGATCAGGGTTTTGTAACGAAGCCACCTCCGTCCCGCCGGAACGGAGATCCAGCGGCGAGTCGAGCCGCAGAGAACCGCAGTGAGCGCCTTTGGCCAGCGACGGTCTTCCGCGTCGCGAGCTCGCGGGAGAAGCCGGCACCCCGTCGTCAGGGAGCCGTCAGCGACCAGGCCGAGGTGCCGCCGCTCTCGAAGCCGTCGCCGAAGAGGAAGCCGCCGGCGAACACCACCTCGATGCGCAGCGGCTCGGCGCCCCAGTCGAGCTGGCCGGTGATCGTGTTCACCTCGCTGGCGTCGACCGACTCGCTGAACAGCAGACCGGTCTCGGTGCGCGAGCGCACCACGAACGACTGCGGCGCGACGTTCGGGTTGGGGTTGCCCTGAGCGAGCAGCGCCTGGTCGACCCGCGCCGTCGGCGTCAGCCAGTAGATCCCTGGCTCGTCGAAGGTGACCGCATCGCTGAACGACGTCGGCGGCTCGAAGCAGGGCTCGCCGCCGGTCTGGCTCTGGGTCGGCGTCTCGTTCTCGAACACGTTGAGCGGATCCGGATCCGAGCCCCAGCGCACCCGCGTCTCGTCGACGTCGAAGCAGCCGCGCACCTGCCACTCGACCGGGATCACGGTCTCCGCGGCGACGATGCTGGGGATGGCGCCGCGGTTGCTCCACACCAGGTACGGCTCGGCGATGTCGATCCCGGCCAGGGCCGTGCGCACGTGCTTGGGCACGTAGCCGTCCTCGAGCCCTCCCGGCGTCAGCAGGTCGGCGTCGCCGCCGAGGGTCGATGCGGGTGGCGTCTTGTCGTCGGAGATCTCGATCGTGTAGGCCAGAGAGCGCCAGCCTTCGGTGGGATACGACGGGTCGGCGTTGGCGGCGTCCCAGGTGGTGGCGTAGGCGGAGTCGTCGAGCGGTCCGTAGGCCGGGCCGAGCAGCTGGTTGGCGGTGCCCACCGGCAGGAAGCCGTTGTAGGGGCCGCCGTAGGTGCGCATGCGCTGGCCGAGAGCGTCGAGCGCGGTGTCGTCGGGCGAGGTCGAGTTGCCGCTGTGCAGCGGCGAGCCCCAGGTGTGCAGGATCAGCTCGACGCCGCCGTGGTAGTCCAGCATCACCCGGAAGAGGTGACGCCGCGCCAACTCGTGGATCGCCTGAGCCCCGACCGTCGACAGGGTGTCGGTGTCGCTGCAGAAGCCACCGCTGCAGCGGTCGTAAGGGTGGTCGCGATTCATGTCCTCGGTGCCGGGCTCGGCGCCCGGCGAGGAGCGGACGCCGTGGCGGTGACCCCATGGGTTGGCCATCGGCACCAGGAAGATCTCCCGCCGGTCGACCAGCTCGGTGAGCCACGGATGGGTGCCGTGGCTGTCGGTGAGCAGATCGGCCAGCGCCAGCAGCACCTCGAGGCTGACGATCTCGTCGCCGTGCTGGGTGCCGACCAGCAGGACCTCGGGCTTCGCGAAGCCGAGCGCCTCGTTGGTGATGCGCACGATCCAGTGCTCGAGCTCCACCCCGCCGTCGAGGTCGGGCGGCAGGGTGTAGGCGTCCTGGGCGGTGAACACCTCGACCAGCTCGGGGTGGTCGCTCTCGAGCTGGGCCAGCTGCACCACCATCGAGTCGTACGTGTGGTAGGCGAAGGGTGCCGCGCGCAGCGATCCGCCCGCGCCCGCCAGGAGCGCGCCGGCGACGAGCAGAGCTGCCCGGCAGCGGGCGGCGGGAAAGCCGGCGCGGCGCGCGGGCCTCACTCGAACACCTCGGTGCGGATCGTGGCGACGAGCTCCTCGACCGCGGAGGCCTCGGCGTCCAGGACCACCACCACGGTGAGTGTGCGTTGGACGATGTCGTGGCGCGCCGGCAGGCGCGGGCCGGCGACGGCGACCAGCCAGCGACCCTGGGCGTCGCGCGCCACCGCGTCGACCCGGAGGTCTCCCGGATCCGCTGGCGGGCGCCATCCCCGCGTCGCCTCGAGCTGGGCCCGCGAGAGGGTCTCGAAGTCGAGCTGCCGCACCTCCGGCCAGCGCTCGCGCACGGCCCCCAGGGCGGCGGCCTCGGCGCGCAGCATCGCCGGCCGGATTCCGGAGTCCGCGGCGCCGCGCGACACGGCGCGCGCCGGTGGCAACGGCTGCATCTCGGCGAGCGAACGCAGCGGCGCCCGATCGTCCTGTGCCGCCAGCGCTGCCGGCGACACACCAGGCGACACCGCCAACGCCGCGGTCACACCGATCGCAGCGGCGGCTCGGCGGACGATCGCGAGGATCGAGGGAAGGGGCGCGGGGGCTCTCACCCGCCGATCCTACCGTCCGTCAGCGTCTGGATCGCCCTGCGCGTGGGACTCGGCCTCGGGCGCCGTGGCCTCCTCCCAGGCCCGCTCGGCGGTCGCCGGAACGAAGTCGTCGAAGGCCCGCTCGCCGGCCTCGTCGACCGAGAGCAGCGCCCGCAGCGCCTTCATCTCCGGCCGTTCGAGCAGGCCCGCGCGCAGGCTCTCGAGGGAGCCGCCGGCGGAGAGCTCTTCGTCGACCGCGGCGAGGATGTCGGCGAACAGCCGGCGCAACCGTTCGAGCTGCTCGCCCGCTCCCGGCTCCGACTCTTCGGGCTGTGCGTCCTGCCCTGCCTCTGCGATCTGCTCGCGGTACACCGGACCGTGACCGGGCGCCAGCACCCTCGGCGCGAGCTCCGCCAACCGATCGAGCGTCGCGAGCCACTGCCGCGGATGGCCGTGGCCGCCGTAGGGCAGCGCGTCGACGACGTCGCCGGTGATCAGGATGCCGGGGCCGGGCAGCCAGAGGATCGTGTCGCCGTCGGTGTGGGCGGCGAAGTGCAGCAGCTCGACGCGCGGGGCCGCTCCGTCGCCGGCCGGCAGGGTCAGACGCTCGGTGTACAGCAGCGAGGGCGCAGTCAGCGACGTCTCGCGCAAGGCACGCTCGCGCTCCTCGGCGGCGGCGATCTGGGCGGCGAGGCGCTCGCGCCCCGCGGCGTCGAGAGCGCTGCCGTCGAGCCCCTCGCCGCGCCCGAGCTTCGCCCGCGCGTCCTCGATCGCCGCGGCGAGCCGGTCGGCGTCCTCCGCGAGCAGGTCGGCGGCGCGGCCCGGCACGTCCTGCTCGAGGGTGTCGTGGGCGACGATCGTCACCCCGGGATGGCGCGCCACCACCCTCTCGTTGCCGGCCACGTGGTCGACGTGCCAGTGGGTGTTGACCAGCCAGCGCACCGGCAGGTCCAGCGTCGCGTCGATCCAGTCGAGCAGCCGGTCGGTCGCCTCGCCGTCGGCCTGGGTGTCGACCAGCAGCAGCTCGCCGCCGAGGTCGACGACCACCGAGTTCGAGTCGGAGAAACGTCTCGCTGCCGGCTGCAAAGCCGCCCAGACGCCGTCGCCGAGCGGCTCGACGATCGGGAAGCGCTCTTCGGTGGCGGTTTCCGCTTCCGCCGCCTGCTGGGCGCTCGCAGCGACGGCCAGGACCGCCAGCCCCAGCAGCAGCATCGCGGCGACCCGGAGAGTCCGTCGTGACCCGAGATGTCCGAGACGTCGCGGGAGGGCGTTCATCGCTGCATTCTCACACGCGGCGCGACGATCGCTATCGACCTCCGCGAACCTCCACCCCATTCCCCTTTCAGGGGACACGGCGGAAGAGAGACCCCTGGCCTTCTCCGGCTCAGGAGATTCGTCCTGCGGCTCAGCTCGCTGCCGCTCGCTTCGGCGTGAGGCTGCCAGCCAGCCAAGTCGACGCACCGCGCGACGATTCGGTTTACCGCAAAGCGTGGATCCCGGATCAAGTCCGGGATGACAGATGTCGGGTTCTCTCGTCCGAGGGGAGGTTCGTACGTCAGCCGTTGATCCTCTTTCAGGGGATACGAGCGGGAAAGCCACGCCGGTGCTCGCAGGCTCGCGCTGAGCGCTCGCTTCGGCGAAACAGCGTCACTGCTCGCAGGCTCGCACTGCCGCTCTTGCGGCTCAGCTCGCGCTGAGCGCTCGCTTCGGCGAAACAGCGTCACTGCTCGCAGGCTCGCACTGCCGCTCTTGCGGCTCAGCTCGCGCTGAGCGCTCGCTTCGGCGTGGGCACGTCTCGTCGAGCGAACGCCAACAGCCTTTGCCCCTCTTCCCTCTTCCCTTTGCCCCTCTTCCCTTTCCCTTCTCCCTCCTCCCTTTCCTCTTCCCTTGTCCCTTGTCCCTTGTCCCTCTCCCCAACCCCTGACCCCTGACCCCTAATCCCTAATCCCTAATCCCCCTCCGCCTCCGCCGTCGTCTCACCGCTCAGCACCAGCCGCGGGTGCTTCTCGGGCTCGACCAGGGCGCTGAGCACCTCGAGCTCGAGCTCGAAGCGCGGCGAGCGGGCACCGGTCTTCAGCTGCAGGGTGGTCTCGGCCAGGGGCTCGAACACGACCAGCGGGCCGCCGCTGTAGAGCAGGTCGCTGTCGGCGGTGCGGGCGGTGATCCGGGCGCTGCCGCGGTTCCTGACCGTGACGTCGAGCACCGCGCCGCGACGGTAGTGGGCCGACTCGACCACCAGCGAAGCGGCGAGCAGTGGCGCCAGGTGCTCCTCGCGACCGACCAGCAGGTCGTTCATCCAGGCCACGGTGCGGCCGGCACGCAGCGCCTGCTCGATCCCTGCCTCGCTGCGCTCGGCGGCGAACACCAGGGTCACCGGCCGGTGCCCGCCCTGCGGGATCTCGTACTGCCAGTCGACCAGTCCGTGGATGTCGGAGGTGCCGAGGATGGTTAGATCGTGCTGCAGCGCGATCGCCAGTGCCTCGCTGGAGAAGGTGAGGTCGTTGGTCACCTCGATCCCGTGCAGCAGCCCCTCCTCGATGAGTTGCTCGTGGATCGGCTCGAGACGAGCGACGCCGTCGTCGCGCTGGCCGACCCAGTGCGGGTGGTTGAGGAAGTTGAAACCGCCCTGGCGCGCCGCCTCGCGGAAGACCTCGAGTGGGTCGTCGCGCAGCAGCGGGTTGGAGTCCTCGAGGAAGATCGCGTTGGCGTGGCCGACCGGCATGCGTCTGGTGATCTCGGAGCCGTGGATCACCAGCAGGTCCGCACCGGCCTTCGCTGCCTCCTCGACCGCGATGAGATAGGCCCGGTTGCGATCGGGGTGCGGGATGTCGTCGGCGTGAGGCTGGTACTCGAGGTGCTCGGTGATCGCCACCGCGTCGAGCCCGTCGCGCACCGCCTCCTCGACGCGCAGATCGGGCCACACGCTACCGTCGGAGAAGACGCTGTGGGTGTGCAGGTCGACGACCAGCGTCAGTGCGCCCGGGACGTCGGGAAAGCGGATCTGGCGGTCGCCGTGGCCACCGGGATGGGCCGACGCCGCGACGTCGACCAGCAACGCCGACGCGCAGAGCACCGCCGGCGCCGCGAGCTTCGCCGCGACCATTCGGAGTCGTCGCAGGATCGGTGCGTGCGGCCGCCGGGCACAGACCGGCGGGAGATCCGTGGCAGTCGTGGTCGGTCTCGGCATCGAAGGGTGCATCGCGAACTCCCTGAGGTGGTGGCACAAGAACCGACCCGGATCACCGGTCACGACCGCTACCCGGTGACGCGGCAGCGCCGGAAGCGGGTGCTGTGGAAGACCCAGTGGGAAGGTCGGGGAAGATCCGGGGGAAAGGTCGGCAACGAGCCTACGCCAGCCGATGCTGCCGAGGTGAAGCACCGATGAGCTTCGCTGCCGAGACGGTGAAGATCCGGGCTCGACGCAGTGCCGATCCGTCTCCGCGACCAACGCTCGACTAGAATCGACTCCGACTCCGCCCAGCGTTACCTTCTCCTTCCTTCCCCGCGTTCGCTCTCGAGGGCTCAGGATCCGCCGTGAGCTGCTTCCGACGCCGCCACCCTCCGCCGCGGCTGCTCGCAGTCTGCGCAGCCTGCCTCCTGTCGATCGGCCTGGCGCCACCGGCGCCGTCGTCGGCACAGTCGGAGCTCGACCGCCTCGACGAGATGCGGGCCAAGCGACACGCCAAGCGGGTGTGCTCCGAGTTCTTCCTCGCCGGGCGCGAGCCGGCCGAGGTGCTCGAGCAGGACCACGACAGCAACGACACCACGGTGTCGATCCGCATCCGCAGACGCCAGCGCACCGTCGAGGCGACGACGATCATCGGCTCGGTCGGCGAGGCGATCTACCGACCCGGCCTCGGCTGCACGCTGCTGCACGGAGTCGATCCCGACGCTCTCACCGAGCAGGGGGTCGGAGCTCCGGTGGCCTCCCAGCTCGACGCCGCGCAGCCCTGGCCACGGGGCGCCGCGCCGGCGACCAGCCGCGGCGCCGAGGTCGACGCCGCGGCGCTCGACCAGGCGCTGCTCGACGCTTTCGTCGAGACCTCCTCGCGGCGCGAGCGCGGCACCCGCGCCGTGGCCGTGGTGTGGGACGGCCAGCTCGTCGCCGAGCGCTACGCCCCGGGCTTCCGCTCCGACCAGCCGATGCTCACCTGGTCGATCAACAAGAGCATCCTCAACGCCCTGCTCGGTGTGCTCGCGCAGCAGGGCCGCCTCGACGTCGAGGCCCCGGTCGGCACGCCGGAGTGGGCTGCCGGCGACCCGCGGGCGCGCATCACCATCGACGAGATGCTGCACATGACCGCCGGGCTCGAGTTCGAGGAGGTCTACGAGACCGCCCTGGTCGACGTCGTCGAGATGCTCTTCACCAGTCGCGACATGGCGGCCTTCGCCGCCGCCAAGCAGCTCGAACATCCGCCCGGCACGCGGTGGAAGTACTCCTCCGGCACCACCAACATCCTCGCCCGCATGATGCGCCGGGCGATCGGCGGTCCGCTCTCCGACTACACCTACTTCCCGCGCCGCGAGCTGTTCGAGAAGCTCGGCATGTCGCACACCACCCTCGAGCTCGACACCGTCGGCACCTTCGCCGCCTCGTCGTTCGGCTACAGCACCGCGCGCGACCTCGCCCGGCTCGGACAGCTCTTTCTGCAGGACGGAGTCTGGGAGGGCGAGCGGCTGCTGCCCGAGGGGTGGGTGGCGTACACCACCGCACCGACGCCGCTGGCGCCGCAGCGCAGCTACGGCGCCCACTTCTGGCTCAACGCAGGCAACCCCGACAATCCTCGTGATCGGCTGTGGCCGAGCGTGCCGACCGACGCCTTCGGGATGTCGGGCTTCGAGGGCCAGAGCGTGGTGATCGTGCCCTCACGCAAGGCGGTCGTCGTACGGCTCGGCCGCACCCTGCGACCCGAGGCCTGGGACCTCGACCGCTTCCTCGCCTCGGTCCTCGCCGCGCTGCCGCAGCCACCTGCGCCACCTCCGCGCCCACCGATCGAGCCAGCCGACGGCGCCAGTGCGCCGACCGATCCCGCCTCGGATCCCGAGCCTCCGCCGGAGACCGAAGGCGCCGAACAGCCCCCCGACGCGCCGAGCCTCGCGTCTGGCGCCGCGGCGGGGGGCGGCGAGGAATAGGCCCCGCGTGCGGCGCCGTTCTCCAGCCTGAAGCGGGTTCGCCGCACCAGCGACGCGATGCCTGCCGACCACTCTCGCACCGCGAGAACGCGGCTCTCGCCACCCTCTCTGCCCTTCCCGGTCGCGTGGCGCCCGCCGCCGAGAACCGTCGCCCCGCGGCTGGGGAGCAACGGCAGAGTGCGCCGCCGACACCGCAGCGACGCCTCGGCGCCAACCGGCGCATGGCGGTGGAACAGCTCCCCGAGCCCGAAATCGAACGACGAGCGCCCAACCATTGACCTTCCCGACCCATGATCGGCGGCGCCTGGGGGCAGCCGTCGCGGCGCTGCTGGCGACGGCGGCGGTGACGTCCACGGCCTTCGCACAGCCCGCGGATCCGCTGGCGGCGGCACGCTCCGAGATGGTCGAGCGCCAGATCCGCGAGCGCGGTATCGAGCGGCCGGCGATCCTGCGTGCCTTCGGCGACGTGCCGAGGCACGAGTTCGTTCCCGACTCGTTGCGCGACCGCGCCTACGGCGACGAGCCGCTGCCGCTGATCGACGGCGAGGATGCCGGGCCCGAGTCGATTTCCCAGCCCTACCTCTCGGCGCTGATGATCGAGCTGCTCGAGCTCGAGCCGGGCGATCGGGTGCTCGAGATCGGCACCGGCTCGGGTTACGACGCCGCCCTCCTCTCGCGCCTCGCGGCCACGGTCTACACCATCGAGATCGACCCCCGCCTGGCCGAGCAGGCCGAGCAGCGCCTGGCGCGCCTCGGCTACGACAACGTGCGGGTGCGGGTCAGCGACGGCCACGAAGGCTGGGCCGAGGAGGCGCCGTTCGACGCCATCCTGCTGACCGCCGCGCCACGCGAGGTGCCCACGAAGCTGATCGGGCAGCTCGAGATCGGCGGCCGCATGGTGGTGCCGGTCGGCACCTTCGTGCAGGAGCTGCTGGTCATCACGCGCACCGCATCCGGCGAGGAGAAGCGCACGGTGATGCCGATCCGGGTCAGCGCCATGCGCGACGAGCGGCGCTGACCGCGCCCGACGCACCGGCGCCGGCTCACCCCGTCTCGACGCCGGCCAGCACACCCTGGGCGGCCAGAGCACGCAGGCGCCCTGGCTCGAGGCCGAGCTCCTCCCCCAGCACCGATGCGGTGTCGGCGCCCAGCAGCGGCGCCGGGCGCAGGGGCACCTCGCTCGACTCGAGTCGCGGCGCGAAGCCGAGCAGCCTCACCGGGCCGCGGGTGGGATGCTCGATCTCGTGCACGAAGCCCCGCTGCAGCAGGTGGGGGCTGCGGTAGAGGTCGGCCGAGTCGAACACCGCGCTCGCCGGCACGCCCGCTGCCCCCAGCTGCTCCATGGCGGCGAACTTGTCGCGAGCCGACGTCCATCCGGCGATCTCACGGTGCAGAGCCGCCGCATTGGCCGGCTCCGCCCGCGCCTGCGGGGTGGCGAAACGCGGATCCTCGCGCAGCTCCGGCCGCCCGATCGCGTTGCACAGATCGGCCCACATCGCCGGCGTCAGCGCCATCACGTAGACGAAGTCGTTGGGACCGTGCGGCGAGCAGGGGAAGAGGTCGACCAGAGTGGCCATGCGGTTGCCGCTGCGCGGCGCGGCACGCCGACCCTGGTCGGCGCCGATCGCCAGCGCCGTGCGCAGGTACCAGGTGAGCGACTCCTGCATCGAGATCTCGATGCGCTGGCCGCGGCCGGTGCGCAGGCGCTGGATGTAGGCGGCACAGATCGCCAGCGCCAGCTGCATGCCGGCGCCGCAGTCGCCCAGGGTCGCGCCGAGGCGCATCGGCGGGCCGTCTGCCGCGCCGGTCAGCGACATGGCGCCGGAGGCAGCCTGCGCCACCGCGTCGAAGCACTTGTATCCGGACAGCGGGCCGCTGGCGCCGAAGCCCTTGACGCTGGCGTGGATCAGGTGCGGGTGCGCGGCGCGGACCGTCACGGCGTCGACCGCCAGCTTCTCCGCCACTCCGGGGCCGAAGTTCTCGACCAGCACGTCGAAGCGCGCCATCAGCCGGTCGAGCAGAGCGGCGCCCTCGGGGCGGTCGATCGCCAGGGCGACGCTGCGCTTGTTGCTGTTCCACGCCAGGAAGTAGTCCGAGTCGTCGCCATCCGGCGAGAAGCCGGCACGGCCGGGGTCGCCGCTGCCCGGCCGCTCGATCTTCACCACCTCGGCCCCCAGCAACGCCAGAGCCTGGGTGCAGGACGGGCCGGCCTCGTACTGCGACAGGTCGAGGATGCGCAGACCCTCCAGCGCCGGCGTCCCCGAAGCGTCGGCCCCGGCCGCTGCTCCCTGGCCGACGCGCTCTTCCGTGTGGTCCCGTCCGACTCCCATGCCGCCTCCCTTCCTGCCAACGGCCACCGCCCGTCGGCGGCCCCAGACTCGTCGATGCGATACTAGGTGCGATGAGTACGACGAATTCCGAGCCCGATCAACAGGCCGCGATCCTGCTCGACCTCGAGAACCTGGTCATCGCCTTCGAGAAACAGGGCCGCGGCAGGAAGAAGAAGGACCCCGAGATCGCGCCGCTGATCGAGTTCATGGAGAACACCTTCGGCCCGGTCTCGGTCCGTCGCGCCTACGCCAACTGGGCCCGAGAGGGTCTCGAGGACCTGCAGCGCGAGCTGCTCGACCTCGGCGTCGAGATGGTGCACGTGCCGAAAAGGACCCGGCGGTCGAAGAAGAACGGCGCCGACATCCTCCTGACCGCAGACGCCGTCGAGTGCCTTCTGCTGCGCCCCTTCATCGAGGTGTTCGCCGTGGTCTCCGGCGACAGCGACATCGGTCCGCTGGTGAACAAGCTGAAGTCGCACGGCAAGACGGTCGTCGTCATCGGCCCGGACCGGCGTTCGACGGCGCGCCACGTCATCGAGCTCGCCGATCGCTTCAAGTTCTACGACGACATCGTCGCCACCACCAAGCCGAGCCCGGCGAGCACCAGCGCGGCACCGAAGCGACGCTCCAAGTCGCCGCAGCGCCAGGTGATCGACCTGCTCCGTGCCGCCGAGGCCCCGATCGAGAGCGCCCTGCTCAAGCGCAAGCTCATGCAGACGCCGAGCGGCAAGGGGTTCTCCGAGAAGGAGCACGGTTTCAAGAGCTGGACCGCCTTCCTCGAGTCGATCGACGGCGTCGACGTGCTCCGCCGCTCGGATCTCGGCGTCGAGGTGCGCTGGCGCAAACGCGCCTGAGATCCTCGCCGCAGCGCCCCCGGGCGCTGTCCGGATCGTGGCTTTGGATTCGTGGGGCCGAGCGGAGGCCGCGATGATCCAGAACCCACAGTCCGAGGCGCGGCACACGATTCGCGTCAGCCGCTCGATCGAGGCGACGTACTCGCACGACTGCCCGCCGATCCGCTGCCGGGTCGAGGACGTCAGCGAGACCGGCATGTACCTCGACTCCCGCCACGCGCTGCCACTCGGCCAGCTGATCCGCTTCAGTCTCGACCTGCCCGACGAGAACCCGGATCGTCCGATCGAGGGCATCGGCCGGGTGGTGTGGACCGAGCAGATGCTGGGCGCCGGCATCGAGTTCGTCGAGCTCGATCCGGCGGACCGGGAGCGCATCCGCTACTTCGTCGCCGCGGTGCTCTTCGGCGTCGACCCGGCCTGAGGGCTCGCTCCTCGACGCCGCCCCGGCCCTCGGCCGCCGCGGTTAGCATCGCCCGATGGGCGAACCGCACGACACCTCTCCCGGCGACGCGATGCCCGGGCACCTGCTGACCCGGGTACCCCACTCGGCGGCGATCGGCATCCGCGTCCTCGAGCTCGGCGACGGCCGGGCGCTGGTCAGGATCCCCTACGCCGACCACCTGATCGGCGACCCCGACACCGGCGTGGTGCACGGTGGCGTCATCACCGCCGCGCTCGACAACGCCAGCGGTATGGCGGTGCACTCGGCGCTGGCCGACCCGACCTCGATCGCCACCCTCGACCTGAGGATCGACTACATGCGGCCGGCGACGGCCGGGCGCGACATCCTCGCCAGTGCCCACTGCTACCGGCACACCCGCAACATCGCCTTCGTGCGCGGCGCTGCCTACCACGACGACCCGGAAGACCCCATCGCCACCACGGTGGCGACGTTCGTCGTCTCGTCCAACCAGACCCGCAAGCTGCACCAGGGCGGCGACGGGCAGCGCTCGGACGAGGGTCCGACTCGGCCGCGGGAGGCGCGGTGAAGGCGCTGCAGGGGCTCGCCGACGATCCCAGCGACGAGCGTCTGGCCGAGATGCTGGCGTCGATGCCGTACGTGGCGTTTCTCGGCATGGGCGCGGTGCGGCGGGGCGACGAGCTCACCTTCACCCTGCCGTTCCGGGCCGAGCTGGTCGGCAACACCAGACTGCCGGCGCTGCACGGCGGTGCCATCGGCGCCTTCCTCGAGACCGCCGCGCACCTCCAGCTCGCGGCGCGGGTGGCGTCCGAGAAGCTGCCCAAGACGATCGACTTCTCGATCGAGTACCTGCGCTCGGGGCGACCGCGTGACACCTACGCGCGGGCCGAGATCGTCAAGCTCGGGCGTCGGGTCTGCAGCGTGCAGGCGGTCGCGTGGCAGGACGAGCGGCAGCGTCCCATCGCCACCGCGCGCGGCGCCTTCCTGCTCACTCCGCTGCCCGGTCGGACGGATGGCACGGCAGCTGGCGGCGCCGAGGAGTAGACCCGGCCGCTCCTGGGGGGTTTTCCCGGAGGGCTACGGAGCGGGCGCGGCGAGCACGTCGAACTCGACCCCCGCCGCCCCCTGCAGCCCGCCGCCGTCGAACCAGGAGATCAGCAGCCGGTAGGACCCGGGGGCGAGATCGGCGGTCTCCAGGCTGGTGGCGACGACCACGGAACCGTCGCTCTCGTCGCGGCGCGAGGCACCGCTCCACAGGTCGAGCGCCGTGGCCAGCTCCCGGTCGTCCTCCGAGCGCAGCTCGGTGACCAGTCGCACCTGGTTGGGATCGACGCCGTAGAAGCGCAGCACCAGCAACCCCTCTTCGCCACGGACGAACCGTCGACGAACCGCGGGCAGCAACAGCTCGTCGGCGACGCGCAGCGGGCTGCCGACCGCGGTGTGGGCCTCGGTGTCTCCCTCCCGCGCCAGGATCCCGCGGCCACGTGGCGCCACCAGGTAGGCCACCAGGCTTCCGACCTCGGCCTGGTGCGTCGTCATCGCCGGCACGATGCGGGTGGTGTGGAAGGTGGCGCCACCACGAGCCTCGCGCAGCCGCACCCGCACCTCGTGCTCGCCGGAACCCACTTCGAGATCGCCGAGGAATCGCAGTCCGTCGCGCAGTCGGGCGCGATCGCTCTCCTGGCGCAGCTCGATCCGCTCGCGCAGCAGGTCGACCACGGCGCCCGGCTGGTAGCGGCTGACCCGGCCGTCCGCCGCCGAAGCCATGATCTCGAGCGCGAACCGGCGATCGAGCGCGCCCGCGGGCAGAGCACCGAGCAGCGCCTCGCCGTCGACCTCCAGCATCAGGGTGACGCGGCGGCGCCCGCGGTCGCCTGTTCCACCAGCCGATTCCGATTCGTCGGCGCGCGGCGTGCCCGGTGCGATGGGCGTCGTGAGCAGCGTCACGCGGGCCGGGAAGTCCGCACGGTCGTCGGCGCGCAGGCCCCGTTCGAAGTCCTCCAGGCGTCGCTCCAGTCGACTCTTGTCGGCGTTCGGTCGTGGCGCCGAGTAGCCCAGCGAACCGTGCACCACGGCGCCGTCCGGTACGCCGCGCAGGCGCACCTCGACCGGTCGGAACCGGCCGTCGGCGACCAGCTCGGGAGTACGGAACGCCAGTCGATAGGAGACGCTGGTGCGTTCCACCAGCCGCTGCGTCGCCACCTCGAGATGCCCGTAGTCGTCGAACAGCTCGCCCCCCGTCTCGTCGGCGAGGTAGAAGAGGGAGCCGGCGCTCCCCTCGCCGACTCCCATCACATCGAAGGCGTTCAGTACCCAGCCGGAGCGCACCAGCGCCGCCACCATCGAGACGTAGGTGTCGAGCAAGCCCGATCCGAGCAGTGGCGCCTGCACCGCTGATTCGAAGTCCGGGATGCCGGCCGCGAAGTACATCAGGTACTTGTCACCCGGGACGCCGCTGAGCAGAACAGCGAGCTCCTCGACGTAGCGGCCGAGCCGACGGCGCCCCGAGAGCTGGGAGAACCCCTCGAGCTCCGCCGCGATGGCCAGCGGGTCGCCGGAACCCGAGTCGATGGCGCCGAGCGCAGGATTCGATCCGCCCAGGCTGGTGGTCAGCGTCGGATCGGCGAGCGTCCCGGAGATCTCGCCGCTGGCGAAGGTGAGCGCCGCCGCCGGACCGACCGCCGCGGCGAGCTCGCGCAGGCCTTCACCGGGGAGCCTGCGCAGACGCTCGCGTGCCTCGGCGACACGGCGCGCTCTGCCGGAGGTCATCGCCGCCACCAGGTCGAGGCCGGCGGCCACACGCTCGCGGTCGAGGGTCAGCGGCACCAGCAGGCTCGATCCACCGCCGCCGAGCACGGCGACCCCGACGCGATCGCCGGGATGCAGCTGCGTCTCGACCATCGAGCGCATCGAGTCGACGGCGAGGCGGAGGCGATTGGCGGGGGACTGCGCGAGGTCGAACAGCGCCAGGAAGCTGCGCTCTCCGAGGGGCGGCGGTTGGCTCTCCGTTGCCGCGCCGGACGATCGCCGACGGCCGTCCTGCACGGCCTCGGTGCGCCGCAGGTCGACCCGCTCGATGCCGAGGATCGGCAGCTTCCGATCGTCCTGCCAGATCTCGAAGTTCTCGGCCTCGAGGCCGGCGAGCGGCTCCCCGCGCAGCAGGACCCGTACCGGCAGCACGACCTCGAGGACGGTGATCTCGTCGCTGAAACGGTCGCTCGCCCGCTCCGGCTCCATCGGTCGCGCCGCATCGTAGACGGCGCTGCTCGGCTGGGCGGCGGCGGCGGTGACGTGCACCGCCAGCAGCACCGCCGCGATCGCGACCCGCCGGGTCGTCGCGTCGATCCGCCAGCGTCCGCAGAGCCTCATGCATCGATCTTCGCAGATCGCCGCGCGAAGGTTCTGAAGCCGCGCAGTCCGCTGCGCGCTGACACGCAAGCGCTCGACAGCGATCAGCCCGGCAGCCCGAACTCCTGTTCGAAGCGCGCCTTGTCGCGCATCTTGCGGTAGGCGTCGCGGGGGTCGGCACGGCGTGCCCTCACCAGCTCGAGGATCGCGTCGTCCATGGTCTGCATGCCGCGCGCCTTGCCGCCCTGGAGGATCGACTGCACCATGCCCTGGTTGCCCTCGCGCAGCGCGTTCTCGAGACCGGGAGCGCGCAGCAGGATCTCCAGCGCGGCGACGCGCCCGGCGCCGTCCGGCCGGCGCAGCAGCACCTGCGACACGATCGCGCGCACCGAGGCGGCGAAGCTGGTGCGCACCTGGCTCTGCTCCTCGGCCGGAAAGCCCTCGACGACGCGGTCGATGGTCTTGGCCGCCGAGTTCGTGTGCAGGGTGCCGAAGACCAGGGCCCCCATCTCGGCGGCGGTCAGCGCCGCCTTGATCGTCTCGAGATCGCGCATCTCGCCGACCAGGAGGACGTCGGCGTCCTGGCGCACCGCGCCGCGGATCGCCGCCGCGAAATCGCAGGTGTCGGAGCCCACCTCGCGGTGCGAGATCAGCGACCGGCGCGGCTGATGCACGAACTCGACCGGGTCCTCGATGGTGACGATGTGCCGCTGCTGCTCCCGGTTCATGCGGTCGAGGATCGATGCCATGGTCGTCGACTTGCCGCTGCCGGTCGGGCCGGTGACCAGCACCAGGCCCTCCTCCGCTCCGGCCAGCTCGGCGACGACTGCCGGCAGGCCGAGGTCCTCGAGCGGCACGATCTCCTCCGGGATGACCCGGAAGACCGCCGAGGGCCCGTTCTGCTGGCGTAGGTAGTTGGCGCGGAAACGGGCCACGCCGGGCAGCTCGCAGGCGAAGTCGAGGTCGCCGTCGTTCTCGAACTCCTGCCACTGCTCGGGCGTCGCGACCTCACGCAGCCACTCGGCGAGCCGGTCGCCCGAGAGAGGCTGCCACCCCGGCAGCTCCTGGATCTCGCCGTGCACCCGCTGGCGCGGCACCAGTCCGGAGACCAGGTGCAGGTCCGAGCCGCCGTTCTCGCACAGGGCGCGAAAGACCCGGTCCAGCTGCCTGGGCGAACGGCCGGTGGACGGCAACGCTGACGGCGCTCCGGTCGAGGCGCTCACGCCGCTGCTCCTTCTTCACCCGGCGCCCGGCGTGCCGCCGGCGCCCCGCCCTTCGGCAGGGCGCCGAAGCGCGCCGCCTCGCGGGCATCGATCACGCCCCGGGAGTGCAGCTGCGCCGCCGAGACGTCGAGCAGCCGCATGCCCTCGGCGGCGCCGGTCTGCATCTGCGAGCGGATCTGCTGCAGCTTGCCGTCGCGCATGAGGTGGGAGATGGCGCGGGTCACTACCAGGGTCTCGAGCACCGGCACCAGCCCGCTGCCGTCGGCCCGCCGCGCCAGCCGCTGCGAGATCACCGCCCGCAGCGACTCGGCGAGCTGGGTGCGCACCTGTTCCTGTCGCGCCGGAGGGAAGGCGCCGAGGATGCGGTGTACGGTGCCGACGGCGCTGGCGGTGTGCAGGGTGGCGAGCACCAGGTGACCGGTCTCGGCCGCTGACAGGGCCAGCTCCACCGATTCCGGATCGCGCAGCTCGGCGAGCGCGATGACATCGGGATCCTCGCGTAGGGCGGCGCGCAGGATACGCGAGTAGCTGCGCGAGTGCACTCCGACCTCGCGCTGGTTCACCACGCAGCGCTTGGGCCGATGCACGAACTCGATCGGATCCTCGGCGGTGATGATGTGCTCGCAGCGCTCCTCGTTGATCAGATCGAGGAGAGCGGCCAGCGTCGAAGTCTTGCCGCAGCCCATCGGCCCGGTGATCAGCACCAACCCCTGCGGGTGGTTGGCGAGGCGCGCCAGATCGAGCGGCAGGCCGAGCGACTCGAGCGTCGGAGGGGTGGCGGGAATCAACCGGGCGACGACGTCGATGCCGCCGCGCTGGCGGTAGACGTTGACCCGCAGCCGCGGCGTGGCGCCAGCCGGATCGCCGACGTCGGAGGGCAGCGGCACCGCGAGGTCGACCTGGCCGCTGTCGCGCAGCACCTCCTTCTCGGCCGGCTCGAGCAGCGCCTCGACCAGGGCAGCGATGCGGTCGGCACCCAGCGGCTCGTCGGAGAGCGCCTCGAAGCGTCCGAGGATGCGTGCCGTCGGTGGCCGCCCGACGTGCAGGTGCAGGTCGCTGGCTCGGCGCACCAGCGCCTCGCTCGCCCAGCGCCGCAGGTCGTCGGCCTGTGCGACCGATCGCCCGGACCGGTGAGCCGGTGGCGCAGGCGAGACTGTCGGAACCAAACCCGCAACCGAGGGCACGTCGGGAGGCGACCCGTCGGCCGCTGGCGGCGGAGTCAGAGCGTCGAGGCTCGGCAGCGTCGCCGCTTCCAGCCGCGGCAGGGGCAGCGGATCCTGGCGCTCACGGTCGGCGGGCGGCTGGGGCACCGGGTCGGCGCGCCGGTCCGCCTGCGCCGCGAGCAGCGCCTCGAGCTCCGGTCGCTGCATCCAGCCCTGCTCGACGAGGATCTCGCCGAGCTTGCGCGAACGCCCGGCCGCGGCCTCGCGTGCCTGCAGCTGTGCGGCCTGGGTCAGCTGTTCGAGCGTCACCAGCCCGAACTGCACCGCCATGCGGCCGAAGAGGGAGTCCTGCGGGGCGGCGCCCGTGGGGAGATTCGCGTCCATCGGCGTGACGTTAGCCGGCGGCCTCGGCCGGCGCCGTAGGCGGGGAGCGTCCGCCGCTGTAGGACGATCGCTGATCGCGCTCCGCTCGCCGAGAGCAGGATCTCAGAGGCGCTCGAGCCGCTGCACCACCAGCGGCAGCAGCTCCTCGGCAGCGGCGGCGATCGGCTCGACGACGCGGTACGGCGGCCGCGCCGCGCCGGGGTCGATCGACAGCGCTGGAGTCCGCCGCATGGTGCAGTGCTGGGCGATCAGGTCGGTGACGCCGACCGAGAAGGAGGTGCCGACGAAGAGCACCAGCGCGGCGCTGGCGGCGGCCTGCTGGGTGCGATCCCACTGGTAGTCGAGGTGCTCGCCGTAGTACTCGTCGAACCAGAGCACGTGCGGGCGCAGCACGTCGCCGCAGCTGGCGCAGCGAGGCAGCGTGTCGCGACCCGGCGCCTCGAGGAAGGCGGCGATCGCCTCGGTCGGGCGCGGCAGCTTGCCGGTCGGCGCTCCGTTGCTGCAGCCGTCGCGGGCGCAACGCACGAAGCGGCTGCAACCGTGTACCTCGACCAGTCTCTCGGAGCCAGCCTCGCGGTGCAGGCCATCGACGTTCTGCGTCACCAGCAGGTAGTCGCGATCCTGGGTGTCGTACCAGCGCTCGAGCTCGGCCAGGGCATGGTGCGACGGGTTCGGGCGCGCGTCGCGCACGATCGGGAAGCGCTCGGCGTACCAGCCCCAACTCTCGACCGGGAAGCGACGGAAGTAGGCGTAGGTCCCTTTCTCCATCACGTCGTTCTTCCACACCGCGCCGGGGTCGGTGCCGCGGAAGGTCGGGATGCCGCTGGCCAGCGACACGCCAGCGCCGGTGACCACCAGCAGAGGACCTGGTTCGGCCACCAGGCGCTCGGCGAGCTCCTCGGCCAGCCGGTGGAGGTCGCGGTCCTCGCCGCTCATCCGGCGACCCCGCCGCTGCGCGGGTCGCCGAGGCGCTGCAGGGCACGCTCGCGCAGCTCGGTCTTGAGCACCTTGCCGTTGGCGTTCAGCGGCAGCGCGTCTTCCGAGATCCACCAGTGCGCCGGCACCTTGTAGCGGGCCAGTCGCTCGTCGGCGAAGGAGCGCAGCTCCGCCTCGCCGGTCGCAGCGCCGCGGCGCAGCTGGATCCAGGCCGCGACCTCCTCGCCGAGCACACGGTGCGGCACGCCGAAGACCGCCGCACCGACCACGTCCGGGTGCTCGAAGAGGGCCGACTCGACCTCGACGCAGTAGATGTTCTCGCCGCCGCGAATCAGCATGTCCTTGGCGCGGTCGGCGATGTAGAGGAATCCCTCCTCGTCGAGTCGCGCCAGGTCGCCGGTGTGCAGCCAGCCGTCGCGGAAGGTCTCGGCGGTGGCCTCCGGCTTGTTCCAGTAGCCGGCGATGACGTTGGCGCCGCGCACGCAGAGCTCGCCGATCGCGCCCTGCGGCGCCTCGGCACCACCCTCGTCGAGGATGCGCACCTCGCAGGCGGGCACCGGCACGCCGGCGCTGGTGGGTCGCGCCTGGTAGTCGGCGCCGGCGTTGACGCTGGTGATCGCCGAGGTCTCGGTGAGACCGTAGCCGTTCGAGGGGCTGGCGCCCGGGAACGCCTGCTCGATGCGGCGCACCAGCTCGGGCGCGGCGGGCGCGCCGCCGTAGGCGACACGCAGCACGCTGGAGCGGTCGTGGCGGTCGAAGTTCTCGGCCTCGAGCACCCGCCACACCAGCGTCGGCACGCCGCCGAAGCTGGTGATGCGCTCGCGCTCGATGATGCGCACCGTCTGCTCGGCGTCGAACTTGTGCACCAGCACCAGCTTGTGGCCGTTGGCGATCGCCGGCAGCATCGTCGAGTGGCAGCCGGTGACGTGGAAGAGGGGGACGTTGAGCAGCGTCGCCGGCTCGAGGTCGGGCGGCGGCACGACGCCGCTGCGCAGCTCCTGCCGGGCGCGCAGGAAGTTCGCCGTCGCCAGATTGGTGCAGATGTTGCGGTGCGTGCCCAGCGCTCCCTTCGGGAAGCCGGTGGTGCCCGAGGTGTAGAAGATCGTCGCCGGGTCCTCGGGTGCGAGCTCGACGTCGGGAAGGTCCAACGCCGGTTGCCTTCGCGCCTCCGCCGGCAGCTCCTCCTGCCAGCGGCCGAAGCCGGCCGAGAGCGGTGGACCACCGGCGCCGTCGCCGAGCCGTGCGACCAGGCCGCCGCGCAGCCGCGGCAGCTCCGCGACGTGCGGCGCCACCCGCTCCCAGCGCTCGTCGTCGCACAGCAGCACGCTGGCGCCCGAATCGGAGAGGCCGTAGTGCAGCTCGCGCCCGTTCCACCAGGCGTTCAGCGGCACCACGATGGCGCCGCTGGCGGCGGCGGCCCAGAAGCCGACGCACCACTCCGGGTAGTTGCGCATCGCCAGCGCGACCCGGTCGCCCTTGCGCACGCCGAGATCGTCCGTCAGGTGGCGCGCCAGGCGTGCGACGAGCCGGAAGTGCTCGTCGTAGGAGAGGCTCTCGCGCTCGTCGTCGCCGCGGTAGAAGACCAGGAAGGGGGCGTCGCCGTGGCCGCGGCTGTCGAGCAGCACCCGGCGCAGGCTCGCGGGCGCATGGCGCCACACCCGGGTCGGCACACCGCGGATGATCTCCGTGACCACCTCGTGCTCGGCTCCGGGCGCGGTCAGCCGCGCCGTCGCCTCGTGGATTCCAAGCATCGACGGAAGAGGCTCCGAGTCCTGCGAGTCCTGCGAGTCCTGCGAGTCCTGGGCGAACACTCCCGACCGCGAGACTCGGCGCCTCGAGGCGCCCGGGACGGCTGGTGGGAGCGAGAGCGGCGATCCTCCCAGACGAAGCCACGACGATCAAGCCGCGCGCCTCCCTGCTCCCAGTCTCTCAGGCCGCGCGCGCCGCCCGCTCGAGCGCCTGCTCGAGGTCCCCGACCAGGTCGGAGCGATCCTCGACCCCGATGGCGAAGCGCAGCAGCCGTTCGTCGATGCCCGCATCGCGCCGGGCCTGGGGCGACATCGAGGCATGGGTCATCGTCGCGGGGTGCGAGACCAGCGACTCGACGCCGCCCAGCGACTCGGCGAGCGAGAAGCACTCCAGCGATTCGACGAAGGTGCGCACGGCCTCCTCGCCGCCGCGCAGGCGCGCCGCGACGATGGCGCCGAAGCCCTGCTGCTGGCGGCGTGCGAGCTGGTGCTGCGGATGCTGCTCGAGGCCGGGGTAGATCGCCTCGGCGACCGCCGGATGGCGAGCGAGCAGCTCCGCCACCGCGCCGGCGTTCTCCTCGTGGGCCCGCCAGCGCAGCGGCAGGGTGCGCAGCCCGCGCAGGGTCATGTAGCTGTCGAACGGGGCGCCGGTGAGACCGAGGCAGTTGGCCCAGAAGCGCAGCTCCTCGCCGCCGGCGGCGCTCGCCGCCACCACCGCGCCGCCGACCACGTCGCTGTGCCCGTTGATCGACTTGGTGGTCGAGTGCACCACCAGATCGGCGCCGAGCGCGATCGGCTGCTGCAGCAGCGGCGAGAGGAAGGTGTTGTCGACGACCACCAGGGCGCCCACCTCGTGCGCCGCCTGCGCCGTGCGCTCGATGTCGACCACGCGCAGCAGCGGGTTGCTCGGCGTCTCGATCCACACCAGCCGCGGACAGCGGGCGCGGATCCAGCGCGGCAGGTCGTTCGCGGTCTGGTCGCGGAAGGCGACGCGGAAGTTGCCGCGCTCGGCCAACGTGGTGAACAGACGGTGGCTGCCGCCGTAGCAGTCGTGGGGCGCCAGCAGCAGGTCGCGCGGCCGCAGCAGCTGGCAGACCAGCGTGATCGCCGCCATGCCGGAGGCGGTGACCACCGCGTCGCGGCCGCCCTCGAGGTCGGCGAGCGCCGCCGCCAGCGCGTCGCGGGTGGGGTTGCCGCTGCGTGTGTAGTCGTACTGCCGAGGTCGGGCGAAGCCCTCGAAGGTGAAGTTCGACGAGAGCACCAGCGGCGGCATCACCGCGCCGTGCTGGCGATCGCTCTCGAGCGCCGCGCGTGCGGTACGAGTCGCGGGATGGCGGCGGCGGACCAGGCGCGCGGTGCCGACGGGGCGATCGCCGCGTTCACAGCCGTCGTCGTGCGTGCTGTCGAACTGATCGACGGTGTCGACGGTGTCGACGAGGGTTTCGGCGGACATCTCGGTCTCCTTTCGGGTTCACGAAGGATCGAGAGTCCCGCGGAGACGTGAGGGTTGCCGCCGGAGCCTCGCGCCCGATGCCGTCCCGTCGGTCGGATTCGCCTCTCGGCGCCGTCGGGACGGGAGCCGCGACCCGGAGTGTCGCGACGCGCTCGGCTCCTCGACTCATCTCTCGCAGCCCGTGGCGGGCTCCGCAGGAGTTGGCACCATCCCGCGGCGCGGTCGCCTTCGGGTGGTTGCCCCGGCGTCCAAGGGCCTGTCCCTCAGCCGGTCTCGATGAGTCCCGCTCGTGGCGGGCGCGAGCAGGCTAGCGCGGCTGGGCGACGGCTGCAAGGGAGGGAGTGGCAGCTCACCCTGAAGGGATCTCGCTTTAGGAGACACCCCCACCTCGGTCCTCCCCCTGAAGGGGGAGGAGGGAGAAGTGCCGCTGGGTTGGATCGCTGCTGAGGCCTCGGGTCGACCGAGGAGCTGGAAGGTGGCGGGGTGTGGCTTCCTCCCCCTTCAGGGGGAGGACTGAGGTGGGGGTATCCCAGACGTCCGGCTCGCTGCCCAGACCCCCAACCTCCGACCCCCCAACCCCTGACCCCTAGCCCCTAGCCCCTAGCCCCAGCTCCTCTCCGCCTCCAATCGCGCTGCCCCTCTCCCCTGCGCCGATACAGTGAGGGAATCGCTCCACACCGGCTTTCGTACTCGACGAGACGATGACCGCTCCCCGCGACAGCCCCCCGCCGCCAGACGGACCGGCGCTCGCCACTCGCTGCCCGCGCTGCGAGTACGACTCGCCGCCGGCGATCGGCGCCTTCGCCGAGTGCCCGCGCTGCGGGGTGGTGGTCGCCAAGTTCGTGCGCGCCCCGCCGACGGCGACCGAAGCCGCGACGGAGCCGCCGGATCCCGGCCCAGATCGCGAAGGACCGCAGACCGATGGCGATCTCGATCTGGCGACAGTGGCGGACGGCGGCACCCTCTACGACCCGGACCAGCACGCCGCCCCGGAGACGGCGGAGGACCGCGCGCCGGCCATCCCGGTGCGCTTCTCGCAGCGGGTGCGCGAAGCGAAGAACCGCGATCTGGTGCACGGCTTCGACCGCGAGGTGCAATGGGGCGCCGCGATCGGAGCGCTCCTCTGGCTGCTGCCGCCGACCCGCGCTCTCGGCTCCTACCTCAACGTGCTGGTGCACGAGATCGGCCACACCGCCACCTACTGGCTGTTCGGCTACCTGACCATCCCGTCGTTCGACTTCGTCAACCACGGCGGGTTGTCGGTGGCGTTCGCGCGGCTCGAGACACTCACCCTGGTCGTCGTGGCACTGCTCGGTTTCTGGATCTGGCAGGCGCGCGGCCACCGCCGCATCCAGGTCTTCGCGGCCTCGATCCTGGTGCTCTACTCGCTGCTCAACTGGACCCAGGGACACCAGCACCTCTTCGACGCGATGGGGCACGGCGGTGAGCTGGTGTTCGCCACCATCTTCCTGCAGCGGGCGCTGGCCCCAGCCCACCGTTTCGACACCCTGGAGCGGCCGCTGTGGGCCGCGGCGGGAGTCTTCGTCACCCTGCAGCTGATCGCCTTCTCCTGGACCCTGGCGCTCAGCGCGAGCCGCCAGAGCGCGTACGCCCAGGGCATGCGCGGCTTCCGCCACGACCTGCTGCGGATCGCCGACTGGCTCGGCCTGCCGCTGCCGCTGGTCGCCGCCAGCCTCGGGCTGCTCGCCCTGCTGCCGCCGCTGGTGGCGTTCTGGGTGCACCGGCACGGCGAGAGCTGGCGCCAGGCCTTCATCGACCTGCTCGCCGGTCCCCAGTCGCACGGCGACGCCGCCCCCCGCCAAGCCCGCTGATCCAGGCGCGGCGGGACCGGGTCCGGCGGATCCAGGCCCCGCTGATACTGTGCTCGGGCGCCGCCGACGGGCTCCGCACGTCGACGACCCCAAGAACCGACAGCTGGCAAGACCGGGTCGGCCGGTACGACATTCGGACGTCCGCCGAGCCCGCGACCCAGACAGACACGAGGATCCCGAAGCGATGGCTCTTCAGACCGGCGACCGACTCCCCGAAGCCTCGTTCAAGACCCTGACCAGCGACGGCATGCAGGACATCTCGACCAAGGAGCTGTGCGACGGCAAGACCGTGGTGCTCTTCGCGGTCCCGGGCGCCTTCACGCCGACCTGCTCGGACGTGCATCTGCCGGGCTTCATCGACCGGCACCAGGAGATGCTCGAGCGCGGCGCCGACACCGTCGCGTGCCTGGCGGTGAACGACGCCTTCGTGATGAGCGCCTGGAAGAAGTCGCGCGGCATCCCCCAGCCGATCCTCATGCTCTCCGACGGCAACGGCGACTTCGCCGACGCCACCGGCCTGTCGATGGACGTATCCGCCTTCGGCATGGGTCACCGTTCCAAGCGTTACGCGATGATCGTGCGCGACGGCGTGGTGAGCTACCTGGGCGTCGAGCCGGGGCGCGAGGTCGGCGTGTCGAGCGCCGACGCCGTGCTCGAGAACCTCTGAAGGCCCAGGGCGACGGAGCCGAGGTGACCTCCCTGCCGTCGGAGTCTGCGACCGGCGCGATCACGCCGTCGGGACCGTCGGGCGAGACCGGCCGGGACCGGAAGCAGGCCGCCCCGACGCGGCTGCCCGCCGGCGAGGCTCCGACGCCGTATCTCTCGTTCACCCACGACGAGTGGGGCAAGCTGCGCGCCGGCACTCCGCTGCCGCTCGACGAGGAGGAGCTGGCGGCGCTGCGCGGCATCAACGAGGACGTGTCGCTCGACGAGGTCGAGGAGATCTACCTGCCGCTGTCGCGGCTGCTCAACCTCTACGTCGCCGCCACCCAGGACCTCTACAGGGCCACCGCGACCTTCCTCGACTCGCCGATCCCCAAGGTGCCGTACGTCATCGGGGTGGCCGGCAGCGTCGCCGTGGGCAAGAGCACGACGTCGCGCATCTTGCAGGCGCTGCTGCGACGCTGGCCCAACCACCCCAAGGTCGACCTGGTGACCACCGACGGCTTCCTGCACCCCAACGCGGTGCTGCAGGAGCGGCAGCTGATGGACCGCAAGGGCTTCCCCGAGTCCTACGACGTGCGCCAGCTCTTCCACTTCGTCCTCAGGGTCAAGTCGGGGGAGCGCAACGTCCGCCACCCGGTCTACTCGCACATCACCTACGACATCGTGCCGGGCGAGATGCGCAGCGTCGACCAGCCGGACATCATGATCATCGAAGGCCTCAACGTGCTGCAGACCAAGAGCCGCGACCCGTCGCAGGTGTCGCGCCGCTTCCTCTCCGACCTGTTCGACTTCTCGATCTACGTCGACGCCGATCCGCAGGTCGTCGAACGGTGGTACGTCGAGCGCTTCCTCTCCTTCCGCAACACCGCCTTCCGCGACCCCGAGGCCTACTTCCGCCGCTACGCCAACCTGTCGGAGGAGGAGGCCACCGAAGTGGCCGGCTCGATCTGGCGCCGCATCAACCGGCCCAACCTGCTGCAGAACATCCTGCCGACCCGCGAGCGCGCCCACCTGATCCTCGAGAAGGGCAGCGACCACTCGGTGCAGAGGGTGCAGCTGCGCAAGCTCTGACGTCTCGGGAAGCCGCCACGGCGGTCAGCAGCCGGGACGCTCGATGCCGAAGCGCTTGAGCTTCTGGTAGAGGGTGCTGCGTGGCACGTCGAGCCGCGCAGCCGCCCGCGACACGTTGCCCTCCTCCGCGTCCAGGGCGGCCCGGATGTGGGCGATCTCGACCTGCTCCAGGGTCAGCCCGGCAAGGTCGCCGGCGCCCCGCCGCTGCTGCGGCTCGGCGTCGTCGTCCGCCACGAGGGGATGGGTCTCGGCCTCGAAGCGCAGATCGCGCCGACCGAGGCGAGGAGAGCGCGCCAGCAGCACCGCGCGCTCGACGACGTTGCGCAGCTCGCGGATGTTGCCCGGCCAGGAGTAGCGCCGCAACGCCTCGCGGGCGTCGTCGGCCAGCGACATGTCGCGACCCGGCGCCAGCTCGGCGAGGAAACGTTCGGCCAGCAGCAGCACGTCGTCGCCGCGCTGGCGTAGCGGCGGCACCTCGAGCGGCACGGTGGAGATGCGGAAGTAGAGGTCCTGACGGAAGCGCCCGTCACGCACCAGATGCTGGAGGTTCTGGTGGGTCGCGGCGATGAGGCGCACGTCGACCTGCAGGTCGCGCGACTCGCCGAGGCGACGGAAGCGCTTCTCCTCGAGCACCTTGAGCAGCTTGGGCTGGACCCGGGGGTCCATGTCGCCGATCTCGTCGAGGAAGACGGAGCCCTTGTGTGCGATCTCCAGCAGACCCTGCCGGTTGCTCACCGCTCCGGTGAAGGCACCGCGCTGGTGCCCGAACAGCTCGGTCTCGAGGAAGTCGCGCACCAGGCCGGCGCAGTTCAGATCGACGAACGGCTCGCCGGCACGCGGTCCGTGGTCGTGCAGCCAGCGCGCCAGCACGCCCTTGCCGACGCCGGTCTCGCCGAGCAGCAGCAGCGGGGCTTCGGCCCCCACCACCCGTTCGCACTCGTCGCGCAGCCTGCGGATCGCCGCGCTGTCGCCGAGGAAGGGATCCGGCTGCGAGCGCCGCGCCCGGCTGCGATCCGCCGCCTCACTGCGACGGGCGCGGTAGCGCTCGACAGCCCGCTCGACGATCACCGTCAGCGCCGGCAGGTCGATCGGTTTGGTGACGAAGTTCTCGGCCCCGAGCTTGAGGGCGCGCACCGCGAGATCGATCGAGCCGTGGGCGGTGATGACCACCACCGGCAGGTCGGGATCGATCGCCTGCAGGCGCGGCAGCAGATCCAGGGCGGTGCCGTCGGGGAGCATGTAGTCCGCCAGGCAGCAGTCGGGGCGCCGATCGCGGAAGAGCTCGAGCGCCGTGGCGCAGTCGGCGGCTTCGTCGACCGCGATGTCGTGCGCCTCGAAGAGCCGGCGGATCCCGCTGCGGATCCCGGGCTCGTCGTCGACCAGAAGCACCCGACGCCTCATCGCTCCAGCCAACCCCTCCTTCCTCGCCTGCCGGCCCCATCGCCTCTGCCTCCGGCGAGAGCGCCGCACCTCGGATGTTCCTCACAGCGGCGAAACGCTGTCAAACCGGTGCCGCCGCGAGATCACTCGGCAGACGCGGCCGCCCCTCCGGCCGACGGGCCTCCGGACGGTCGCTTCTCACGTCCCCGCGCCCCGGTCCAGGGCTCGTCGGGAAACACCCAGCGGCGGTAGTTCCACGGCCACTGCTCCGGGTGGCTCCGGATCGCCCGTTCGATCACCGCGGCGAAGCGCTGGGTGAGGCGGTCGACCCGGTGCATGGTGACCTGCTGCCGAGCGGCCGCGCTCTCGGCGGGAGCGGCGAGCTCCTCCTCGTCCCAGGCAACCGTCTCGACCAGCAGCCGGTACTGCATCGGCGCCAGGCGGACGCAGAAGACCGCCAGCACCGTGGCGCCGGTGCGCAGCGCCAGGGTCGCCGGGCCGGCCACGAACTCCGTCGGCTGGCCGAAGAACTCGACCACCGGGCCGCGCAGCCCGTCGGGCTTCTGGTCCATCGCGAATCCGACGGTGTCGCCCTGGCGCAGAGCCAGCACCATCTCGCGCAGCAGCGCCCTGCGGCCGGCCCAGAGCACCCGGGTCCCGGCGCGACGCCGCATCGCCGCGAGCAGCCGGTTCGCGGGTGCGATGCGGGAGGGCTTGGCGACCTCGAAGAAGCGCTTCGCGGAGGCGCCGGCGACGAACGCACCGATCAGCTCCCAGGCGCCGAGGTGCGCGGTGATCAGCACCTGGCCGCGCCGACGCTCCTCGGCGCGCTCGAGGGCCACGCGCAGATCGCCGAGGCCCTCGACCACCAACCGTTCCGGGCGCTGGATACCGTGCACCGTCTCGAGCGCCGCCACCGCCTGGTGGCGGAAGACGTCCCGCTCCATGCGCCGGCCGCGCTGCGAAGCGGGGTCGACGTCGAGAACGCGGGCGAGGTTGCGCCGCAGGATGCCCCGCTCGCGGCGCGACGCCAGGCGGTAGAGCCCGCCGAGCGCCGAGCCGACGGATGGGACCAGAGCCTCCGGGATGGCGAGCAGGGTCCGATGCGCCAGCGGCACGATCGGCGTCAGCAGCGCGTCGCGCAGGCGGCGGCGCCACGAGGACACGGTCTCGGCGGGCGGCGGCGCCTCGCCGAGCTCGGCCGGCGGGATCGGCTCGGCGGGTGACGACATCGCTGGGACTCTACCTGCGCGCGACAGCCAGACGACTCGGGCCTCTTGCTAGCATGCGCCCGCTCCCCCCTCACCGAGCTCCACGACCCACCCGCTCGCGCTGCCGCGGCGACGTCGCCGCCACCGACAGGATCTCGCGCGACGCCACACGAGGCGCCACCGTGCCACCCGACGAACCCGTCCAAGACCAGGGCCAGGCAGCTCCCCCCGGCCTGACCGAGCAGGGACGACGCGCGTACTGGCGCGCCAACCTGCGGCTGATGGCGGTGCTGCTGGCGATCTGGTTCACGGTCTCCTACGGCCTCGGCATCCTGCTCGTCGAACCGCTCAACCAGGTGCGCCTCGGCGGCTTCCCGCTCGGCTTCTGGTTCGCGCAGCAGGGCTCGATCTACGTCTTCGTGGTGCTCATCCTGGTCTACGCGGTGGCGATGGATCGTCTCGACCGCAGGCACGGCGTGCAGTGAGCGCGCGCCCGGGCGTAGAAGCAGCCGAACGACTCCACCAGCCGAGCCGGAGGACCCCACCTTGAGCGTGCAGACCTGGACCTACCTGCTGGTGGGGATCACCTTCGCGCTCTACATCGGCATCGCGATCTGGAGCCGCGTCGCCTCGACCGCCGGCTTCTACGTCGCCGGCCGCGGGGTGCCGGCGGTGGCCAACGGCATGGCCACCGGCGCCGACTGGATGAGCGCCGCGTCGTTCCTGTCGATGGCCGGCCTGATCTCGTTCATGGGCTACTCCGGCGCCATCTACCTGATGGGCTGGACCGGCGGCTACGTGCTGCTGGCGTTGCTGCTGGCGCCGTATCTGCGCAAGTACGGCAAGTTCACCACCTCCGAGTTCGTCGGCGACCGCTACCACTCCGACGCCGCCCGGCTGGTCGCCGCCGCCTGCACCATCTTCGTCTCCTTCACCTACATCGCCGGCCAGATGCGCGGCGTCGGCGTGGTCTTCTCGCGCTTCCTCGAGGTCGACGTCGACCGCGGCGTCTACATCGGCACCGCGCTGGTCTTCTTCTACGCCGTGATGGGCGGCATGAAGGGGATCACCTACACCCAGGTGGCGCAGTACTGCGTGCTGATCGTCGCCTACCTGGTGCCGGCGATCGCCATCTCGTCGCAGATGACCGGCAATCCGATTCCCCAGCTCGGCTTCGGCGGCACCATGCAGTCCGGGCAGGCCGGCACCCCGGCAGGCGTGTTCCTGCTCGAGACCCTAGACCAGCTGCACCGCGAGCTCGGCTTCCCCGAGTACACGGCGGCCTGGGTGGCGGGCAAGAAGTCGATGATCGACGTCTTCGCCATCACCCTGGCGCTGATGGTCGGCACCGCAGGCCTGCCGCACGTGCTGATCCGCTTCTACACCGTGCGCAGCGCCCGCGCCGCGCGCTGGTCGGCGCTCTGGGCGCTGGTGTTCATCGGCCTGCTCTACACCACCGCGCCCGCGGTGGCCGCGTTCGCGCGGGTCAACTTGATCCAGACCCTCGACGGCAAGGCCTACAGCGAGCTGCCGCAGTGGTTCTCGAGCTGGGAGACCACCGGGCTGCTGGTGTTCGAGGACAAGGACGGCGACGGCGTGCTGCGCTACTCGGCGGGCGCCGACAACGAGCTCACCGTCGACCGCGACATCATGGTGCTGGCCAACCCCGAGATCGCCGAGCTGCCGGCGTGGGTGGTGGCCCTGGTGGCGGCCGGAGGCCTGGCCGCGGCGCTGTCGACCGCGGCGGGGCTGCTGCTGGTGATCGCCTCGGCGATCTCGCACGACGTCTGCAAGTCGGTGCTGCTGCCGAAGCTGTCGGCCGAGCGCGAGCTGACCATCGCCCGCTGCGCCGCCGGCGTCGCGGTGGTCATCGCCGCCTACTTCGGCGTCAACCCTCCCGGCTTCGTCGCCCAGGTCGTCGCCTTCGCCTTCGGGCTGGCGGCGTCGAGCTTCTTCCCGGTGCTGGTGCTCGGCATCTTCACCAAGACGACCACCAAGGCCGGCGCCATCTCCGGCATGCTCACCGGCATCCTCTTCACCGCCTCCTACATCGTCTGGTTCCGCCTACTCCAGCCCGACGCCGGCAGCGACGCGTGGCTCTTCGGCATCTCGCCCGAGGGCATCGGCGCCGTCGGCATGCTGCTCAACTTCGCCGTCGCCCTCGTCGTCTCGCGCTTCACCGAGCCGCCGCCGCAGGAGGTGCAGGACCTGGTGGAGGAGATCCGCCTGCCGCGCGCCGCGCCGGCAGCGGCGGAGCATTGAGGGAAGGGACGAGGGAAAGGCGGAGCGGAGTGGTCAGGGGTCAGGGAAGGGACAAGGGAAGAGGGAAAGGGAGAAGGAAGGGAGAGAGACAGGGGTTGGGGATTTGGGATTAGGGAAAAGGGAAAGGGAGAAGCGGAGCGGAAGAGGTCAGGGGGTAGGGGTCAGGGGAAGAAGGGGGTCAGGGGAATCAGAGGTGAGGCGAGGTCCCTCTCCCTCCGTCATCCCCGCGCAGGCCGCGGATCAACGCGTGGCGCGTCGACAGCGATGTCACGTCAGCGCCCCCCCGCCGCCGAGGACGCGAACACCGACTCTCCGCAACGCTACCCTGCGAAGCCGTTCGGGTTCTGGCTCTGCCAGCGCCAGGAGTCGGCGCACATCTCGTCGAGCGAGCGCTCGGCGCGCCATCCGAGCTCGCGCTCGGCGCGCGTCGCGTCGGCCCAGATCGCCGCGGCGTCGCCGGACCGGCGCGGCGCGATCTCGTAGGGCAGCTGGCGCCCCACGGCGCGCGACGCCGCGGCGACCACCTCGAGCACGCTGTGGCCGCGGCCGGTGCCGAGGTTGAAGGCGCGCCAGCCCTCGATCCGCTCGAGACCCTCGAGCGCCGCCAGGTGACCGCGCGCCAGGTCGACGACGTGGATGTAGTCGCGCACCCCGGTGCCGTCGGGGGTCGGGTAGTCGTCGCCGAACACCCGCAGGCGCTCGCGCCGGCCGACCGCGACCTGCATCAGGTAGGGCATCAGATTGTTCGGTACGCCGAGCGGGTCCTCGCCGATCTGGCCGCTGGGGTGGGCGCCGACCGGGTTGAAGTAGCGCAGCAGCGCGATCTGCCAGCCGGGCTCCGCCGCCGCGACGTCGCGCAGCATCTCCTCGATCACCAGCTTCGTACGCCCGTAGGGATTCGCGGCGCCCAGCGGTGCATTCTCGTCGAGCGGGGGATGGTCGGGATCGCCGTAGACCGTGCACGAGGACGAGAAGACGATGCGTCGACACCCCGCCTGGCGCATCGCCTCGAGCAGCACCAGCGTGCCGTGCACGTTGTTCGAGTAGTAGGCCAGCGGGATCTCGGTCGACTCGCCGACCGCCTTGAGCCCGGCGAAGTGCACCACCGCGTCGACGGGGTGGTCACGCAGCAGCCCGTCGAGCAGGGCCCGGTCGCGCAGGTCGCCGCGCACGAAAGCGAGGGGCCGGCCGCTGAGCTCCTCGACCCGCTCGAGCGCCCGCGCCGAGCTGTTGCAGAGGTTGTCGAGCACCACCACCTGGTGGCCGCCGGCGAGCAGCTCGACGCAGGTGTGGCTGCCGATGAAGCCGGCGCCGCCGGTGACTAGTATCGTTCCCACTGCAGCTCTCTCACTTCGAATCCCGGCGGAGCCCCGACGACTCCTCAGCCTCGACCGCGGTGCGCGGCGAAGCGGCGGCACGACAGGTCTCCCCTCCTGTGAACGAACTCTAAGCCAGCCGTCCCCTCCCGCCCCGAAGACGCCGAGGCGAGAGCCGCTGGCGCATCCACCTTCTGCCGTCCGGAGCCCTCCCGATGTTCCTTCCGGTGCAAGACACCAGCCCCCAGCAGGATCGCGGCGCGAAGACCGGCCGTCGAGGCGCCGCCTCCCCGAGCCTGGCGAAGCGCTGCCTGCCGCTGCTCCTGGCGACGCTCGGCGCCACCTCGCTGCACGCGCAACGCCTCGTCGCGCCCGCCGAGGAGTTCGTCGAGCGCCGGGCGCGGCTGTGCGCCCAGCTCGGTGGCGGCAGCGCCGCCGCGGCCGAAGAACCGACGCCCGCGCGCATCGAGCAGCTCGGCACCGCGTTGCTCTTCGCCACCAGCGAGCCCGACGCCGGGGTGCGCCTGCGCCAGGACCACGACTTCTTCTACCTCACCGGCAACGAGGACAAGAACGCCATCCTGGCGCTCGAGGTCGCGTCGTGCCGGGCCTGGCTCTTCCTGCCGCCACAGACCGCGCGCGAGGCGAGCCGCGACGGCTGGAACTGGCTCTACCAGGAGGACGCGGCCGAGCGCTGGGGTTTCGAGCAGATCCATCCGCTGCACTACTTCGACGAGTTCCTCGCCCGCCGCCGCGTCCCGGGCCCCCAGAAGCTCTGGGTGCGGCTCTCGGAGCGAGACCTGATCGACCAGTCGCGCACCGACGCGGCGCTCTTCTTCGCCCGCCGGCTGTCGAACCCTTGGGCCGGCCAGCCGAGCGAGGACGCCTGGCGCATCGCCCGCCTGCGCGAGCGCTACCCGCATTACGAGCTGCGGGACGTGACCCCGGCGATCGACGAGCTGCGCATGCAAAAGACCCGGTTCGAAGTCGAGGCGCTGCGCCGCGCCGGCGAGATCAGCGCCCGCGCCATCGCGCGCTCGATCGCCGCCACCGCGCCCGGCGTCTGGGAGTACGAGATCGAGGCCGAAGCCACCCACGAGATGATCCAAAGCGGCGCCGAGTGGCCGGCCTACCCGGCGATCGTCGGCTCGGGGCCCAACGGCATCGTCTGGCACTACAACCGCAGCGACCGCCAGATGCAGGCCGGCGATCTGGTGGTGATGGACTACGGCGCCTCGGTCGCCTACCAGACCATGGACATCACCCGCACCTGGCCGGTGTCGGGGCGCTTCACCGAGCTCCAGGAGCGCGCCTACCGTGCGGTGCTCGAGGCACAGAAGGCGATCCTCGCGGCGATGCGCCCCGGCGTCACCCGCGAGGCCACCCGCCAGGTGGCGCGCGAGGTCTACGAGCGCCACGGTTTCGACGCCGACAAGCACTTCCCCGGCGGCGCCGGCCACTTCGTCGGCATGGCGGTGCACGACGTCGGCGACTACCACCGGCCGCTCGAGGCCGGCATGGTGATCGCCGTCGAGCCGATCATCGAGATCCCCGAGGAGGACCTGCACATCCGCATCGAGGACACGGTGCTGGTCACCGAGGACGGCACCCTGAACCTCAGCGCCGGAGTACCGAAGGAGATCGACGAGCTGCTGGCGCTGGTGGGACGCGACGCGAAGCGATGAGCGAAGACCGTCCGCAGCCGCCGCAGGGCGGCATCGATCCGCCCGAGGGTGGCACGGAGCCGCCCGAGCAGCCGACTCCGGAGATGGCCTCGAGGCTGCCGGAGCCGCGCCAGGACCGGGCCGAGAGGCTCGATCAGCAGCTCGGCAGCGAAACGGCCGTCGCCGACGAGCTCACCGGCGACGAGCAGTCGGTCGAGCGCGTCGAGCAGGGCGAGGAGATCGAGCCGAGACCGCCGCGACCCGGCCTGCTGCGTCGGGTGCTGCTCGGGCTGCTGCTCCTGCTGCTGGCGGCCGCGGCCTGGACCGTCCTCACCTGGCCCGACGTCGCGGCGCTGGCCGAAGAGGATCCCACGACCACGGCGTTCATCGAGCGCGCCAAAGGGCGCGGCGGAGTGGCCTGGACCTGGGTGCCCGACCGGCGGATCTCCTGGCAGCTGCGCAAGGCGGTGGTGGCCGCCGAGGACGCCTCGTTCTTCTCCCACGACGGCTTCGACGAGCACGAGATCCGCAAGGCGATCGACGAGGCCCTCGAAGGCGGCCGCGTGCGCGGCGCCTCGACGCTCACCCAGCAGCTGGCCAAGAACCTCTGGCTGTCACCGTCGCGCAACCCGCTGCGCAAGCTGCGCGAGCTGGTCCTGACCCGCCAGCTCGAGAAGCACCTCGACAAGCGTCGCATCCTCGAGATCTACGTCAACGTGGCCGAGTTCGGCCCCGGCGTCTACGGCGCCGAGGCGGCGGCGAGAGAGTACTTCGGCGTCTCGGCGGCGAATCTCGACTCCGATCAGGCCGCTCGCCTCGCCGCGTCGCTGCCGTCGTCGACCTGGCACCCCGGCTCGCAGAGCGCCAA
Source organism: Acidobacteriota bacterium (assembly GCA_003388555.1). Classification (GTDB taxonomy): domain Bacteria; phylum Acidobacteriota; class Thermoanaerobaculia; order Multivoradales; family Multivoraceae; genus QQVD01. Next base: position 62,774 of record QQVD01000006.1, read on the forward strand.
CTACCGCGCCCACGTGCGCCGGGTGCGCGAGCGCATGCGGCAGTACGGCTGGCTCGATCAGCTGGTGCGCTGAGCGCGACCGACCCGGCGGATGCCGAGCGCCTCGACCAACGCCCCCACTCGAGATCCACCACCAGGAGGCTCACCCCCGATGGCAGGCATGCGCGTCCCCCACACCCTGATCCTGCTGCTGGCGATGAACGCCGCGGCGCTGGTCCTCGCCTACGTGCTGCCGCAGGGCGCCTTCGAGCGGGTCGAGAAGGACGGCCGCGAGCAGGTCGTCGCCGGCACCTACGCGCCGCTCGAGGAGGCCGAGCGGGTGCATCCCCTGAGCCTCTTCACCGCGATCCCGCGCGGCTTCGCGGCGGCGCAGGAGATCATCTTCTTCGTCTTCCTGATCGGCGGCGCCTTCGCGGTGCTGCGCGCCACCGGAGCGATCGACGCGATGATCGGCCGGCTGCTCGAGCACCTCGGCAGCCGCCCTCTGTGGTTCGTCGCCGGCGGCATGCTGGTGTTCTCGATCGGCTCGAGCACCATCGGCATGGCCGAGGAGTACATCCCGTTCGTGCCGGTGCTGCTGGCGCTGGCGATCGGCCTCGGCTTCGACGCGATCACCGCCATCGGCATCCTCTGCGTCGGCTACGGGATCGGTTATGGCGCGGCGATCTTCAACCCCTTCACGGTGCTGATCGCGCAGGACATCGCCGAGGTGCAGCCGGCCTCCGGCATGGGCTTCCGGATCGCCCTCTGGCTGGTGCTCATCGTGGTCGGCGTGCACCACGTCTACCGCTACGCGACCCGGGTGCGCGCCGATCCGGCGGCCAGCCTGGTCGCCGACGTCGAGCCGGATCCGAGCTGGCGGGTCACCGAGACGCGGGCTCTGGCCGGGCGCGACCTGCTGGTGCTGGGCCTGACCCTGGCGGCGATCGCGCTGATCGTCTACGGCCTCAAGGAGCTGCACTGGTACGTGATCGAGATGGGTGCGGTGTTCCTCGGTCTCAGCATCGTGCTGGTGGTGCTGACCCGGATGTCGGCCGATCACGCGGCGCGCGAGTTCTGCACCGGCGCCGCCGAGCTGACCACCACGGCGCTGCTGATCGGCTTCGCCCGCTCGATCCTGATCCTGCTCGAGGACGGGCAGGTGATCGACACGGTGGTGCACTACGTGTCGCAGCCGCTCGATGCCGCCGGCTCGATCGTCGCCGCGGTCGGCATGCTCTTCTTCCAGAGCCTGTGCAACCTGTTCATCCCCTCGGGCAGCGGTCAGGCCTACGTGACGATGCCGGTGATGGCGCCGATCGGCGATCTGGTCGGCGTCAACCGGCAGGTCGCCGTGCTGGCGTACCAGATAGGCGACGGCCTGACCAACATCCTGGTGCCCACCAACGCGGTGCTGGTCGGCATCCTGGCGATGGCTCGCATCCCCTACGAGCGCTGGGTGCGCTTCGTCTTCCCGTTCATCCTCAAGGCACTGCTGGTCTGCGCCGTCGCCCTGGCGGTGGCGGTGCTGACCGGCTGGAGCTGATCGCTCCGGCACTCATGCTGCACCAGCGCCGCGTGACGGAGCGCGAAACATCCCCCGCGCCGCCGCCGTCCCGCAGCCATCTCCGTTCTCCGCCGCTCCGGCGCGGCCGCGCCCAGAAAGCCACCGACCCCGCGGCCCCACATCCAGAAAGGACCTGTCCCGTGATCGCCAGAACCGTGCCCCGCACGTCCTCGGCAGTCGGCCTCGCCGTTCTCGCCCTCCTCTCGGCTCCCGGGCTGTGCGCTGCCCAGCCGGGTGCAGCCGCCGCCGACGCCGCAGTGCCCGAGCCGCGCCACCTCGAGCTCGCCGACTACCTCGACTGGGAACGGGTGTCCGACCCGCAGCTCTCCCCCGACCTGACCAAGATGGTCTACACCCGCCACTGGGTCGACAAGATCGCCGACCAGTGGCGCTCCTCGGTGTGGATCACCGACGCCGACGGCAGTGGCGCCCGCTTCCTGCTCGAGGGCAGCTCGCCGCGCTGGTCGCCCGATGGCACCCGCATCGCCTACGTCGCCGAGGGTGAGCCCAAGGGGGCGCAGATCCACGTCCGCTGGATGGACGCCGCCGGCGGCACGACGCAGATCACCCGCGTCGAGAAGGCGCCGACCGACCTGCAGTGGTCGCCCGACGGCAAGCAGATCGCCTTCGTCTCGCTGGTGCCGACGCGCACCGACTGGCAGATCGACATGCCGAAGCCGCCCGAGGGGGCCAAGTGGACGGAGTCGCCGCGCATCGTCGAGAGCGTCACCTACCGCCGCGATCGCCAGGGCTTCATCGAGGAGGGCTTCCGCCAGGTCTTCGTGGTCACCGCCGAGGGCGGCACGCCGCGCCAGCTCACCGACGGCGAGTACCACAGCGGCGGCGACCTGTCGTGGACGCCGGACGGCAGTGAAATCCTCTTCTCGAGCCTGCGCGACGACGAGTGGGAGTACGCCATCCGCGAGAGCGACGTCTACGCGGTGAACGTGCGCAGCGGCGCCATCCGCCAGCTCACCACCCGCAAGGGGGTCGACCAGGATCCGGTGGTCTCGCCGGACGGCAAGTGGGTCGCCTACACCGGCTACGACTGGACCGACGACACCTACATCGACAGCAAGCTGCACCTGATGCGTCTCGACGGCAGCGACGTGCGGGTGCTGACCCCGGAGCTCGACCGCTCGCCGTTCGGCCTGATGTGGGCGGAGGACTCGAGCGGCGTCTACTTCAACGTCTCCGACAGCGGCACCCGCAACCTGCACTTCGCGCCGGTCGGCGGCGGCGCCCGCCAGATCACCGACGGCGAGCACATGCTCACCGTGTCGATGCTGCGCGGCGGGGTCGGCATCGGCGTCGCCACCTCGGCGCAGGAGCCCGACGACGTCTACGCGGTGAACCTCGGCAGCGGCGAGATGGTGCGCTTCACCAACGTCAACGAGGATGTGCTCGCCGGGGTCGAGCTCGGCGAGGTCGAGGAGATCTGGTACGACTCGGTCGGCGACCAGCGCATCCAGGGCTGGATCGTCAAGCCGCCGGGCTTCGACCCTCAGCGCGAGGAGAAGTACCCGCTGATGCTCGCCATCCACGGCGGCCCGCACGGCATGTACAACACCGGCTTCAGCTTCTCGTGGCAGGAGCACGCCGCCAACGGTTACGTCGTGCTCTACACCAATCCGCGCGGCTCCTCGGGCTACGGCAGCGCCTTCGGCAACGCCATCAAGTGGGCCTACCCGAGCCAGGACTACGACGACCTGATGCGCGGCGTCGACGAGGTGCTGGCGCGCGGCTACGTCGACGCCGAGCGGCTCTACGTCTACGGCTGCAGCGGCGGCGGCGTGCTGACCGCCTGGGTGGTCGGCCACACCGAGCGCTTCGCCGCCGCGTCGTCGAACTGCCCGGTGACCAACTGGCTGTCGTTCGTCGGCACCACCGACGGACCGAGCTACTGGTACCGCAACTTCGAGAAGGACTTCTGGGAGGATCCCAGCGAGCACCTGCGCCGCTCGCCGATCATGTACGTCGGCAACGTGACGACGCCGACCATGCTGATGACCGGCGTCGACGACCTGCGCACGCCGATCTCGCAGACCGAGGAGTACTACCAGGCGCTCAAGATGCGCAAGGTACCCACCGCCATGGTGCGCTTCAACGAGGAGTACCACGGCACCTCGTCGAAGCCGTCGAACTTCCTGCGCACCCAGCTCTACCACCGCCACTGGTTCGAGCGCTGGGGCGAGCACGACGGTGAGGACCCGCCGGCGGCGGCGGACGACGGCGAGGGCGACGAGGAGCCCACGGTCGACTGAGTGCGCCGCGACGAGCGTCGAGACGAGGAGGACGATGACGGACGATCGGGCGCCGGCCGATCCGCTGCGCGACAGCGAGCTGCCGCTGCGCGACGACCTCGTCGCCGGCCACGCCGCCGCGTGGCGCCACGTGGCGCGGTCCGGCGCCTGGTGGAACGGAGTCGAGCGGGTGGCGATCGCCGCCGCGACCCGCGACGCCTGGAGCTGCGCCGCCTGCGACCGGCGCGCCGCGGCCCTGTCGCCGGAGATCGAGGTCAGCGAGCACGGGCGCGGCGTGGCTCCTGAGCTGCAGGCGCACCTCGCCGAGCCGGTGGTCGACGCCGTGCACCGGCTGGTGCGTGAGCCGGCACGGCTGTCGCGGCGCTGCAGCGAGCGCCTGTTCGCGTCCGGCGCGGTCTCGCCGGCCGCCTACGCCGAGCTGGTGGGCGTCGTCACCCAGGCGGTCTCGCTCGACGCCCTGCACCTGGCGCTCGGAATCGGCCCCGCGCCGCTCCCCGAGCCCGAAGGCGGCGAGCCGTCGCAGTACGAGCCGCAAGGCCTCGCGTGGGAAGACGCCTGGGTGCCGATGATCCTGCCCGCGAACCTCGGTGAGGCCGAGCGCGACCTCTACGGCGATCCCACCGGCAACGTGGTGCGCGCCCTCAGCGCGGTGCCCGACGAGGTGCGGGCGATGAAGGCGCTGTCGGCGGCGCAGTACATCGCCATCGAGCAGATGCGCGACTACGTCGGCGGCGAGCGGGTGGGCAGAGCCATCTCGCGCGCCCAGATGGAGCTGGTCGCCGGCCGGATCTCCGCCTTGCACGAATGCTTCTACTGAACCAGCTCCCACGCGACGATGCTCCGGGTGAGCTCGCAGACGATGCAGGAGCGCTACGACGGTGCGGCGATCACCGGCGGGCGCGGCGCCGCGCCGACCGGCGTGCCCCACGGCGACGAGCTGCTCGCCTTCGCCGAGGCGGTGGTGGCGCGTGATGAACGGGCGATCGAGGAAGCCCGCGAGCGACTGATCGCCGCCGCCGGGCCGCGCGCCACGGTCGACGCCGCGGGCGTCATCGCCAACTTCCACCGCATGACCCGCATCGCCGACGGCACCGGCATCCCGCTCGACGAACGCATGCTGAAGGCGAGCGCGCCGGAGCGCGAGGCTCTCGGCATCGACGCCTTCGATCGACGCCGCCGGAGGTAGCCGGCTGGGGGTCGACCGCTAGCTGCCATCGGCGAGCCGGTAGATCCGCTCGGCGTTGCGCCGCAGCAGCAGGTCCTTCGTGTCGTCGTCGAGATCCGCGATGAGCCGCTTGAAGGCGTTCCACAGCATCACGTAGGAGCACGACAGCCGGTCGACCGGGAAGTTGCTCTCGAACAGGCAGCGCTCGGCGCCGAAGCGCCCCAGGCAGTGCTCGATCCAGGGGGCGATCGAGTCGCTGATCTCCTCGGAGCCCGGCGGCGCGTCCCGCAGGTGGAAGCCGAAGCCGTTGCGCGGCATCAGGATGCCGCCGAGCTTGCAGACCACGTTGGGCAGCGGCGCGACGGCGTCGATGCCGCGTCGCCAGCGGTCGAGCTCGCTCGTCGTGCGCGTCGCGGCGTAGGGGCCGATGCCGATCGGGCCGCCGCAGTGGTCGAGCACGAAGGTGGTGCCCGGCGTCGCGCGCACCAGCCCCTCCAGCCCCTCCTCGCCGGCGAGCTGGGTGTGGTACTGCCAGGTCTCGCAGAGCAGCCCCATCTCGCCGAGCAGCGCGGCGCCGCGCCGGAAATCGGGGCGGGCGTAGAGATCGCGCGGCGGGTCGGTGTGCGAGTTGGCCACCTCCGGGCTCGCGTCCCAGCCGGCGGCGTGACGGATACCGCGGAAGCGCCCACCGGCGAGGGCCAGGTGCTGCTCGAGCAGCGGACGTGCGGCATCGCCCAGGGTCAGATCGACGAAGCCGACGATGCCGCGCACCACGGCGCCGTCGGTGGCACCGGTGCCACCGGTGTCACCGCTTCCTCCGTCGTCGTCGCTGTCGCCAACACTCTCGCTCTCCGCAGCCACCGCCGCGACCGCCTCTGTCTCCCCCAGCGCCCGCTCGCTGGGCGTCCCCTCGTCGCGGTAGAACGCCGCACACTCGACGAACACGGTCGAGGTGACCCGGTGGCCCGACCCGGTGTCGGCGCGCAGCTCGTCGAGCATGTAGACGCTGTCCGGCCGCTGCCACAGGTGGTGGTGCGGATCGCACAGCGGCCGCTCGGGGTCGATCGCCGGCTCGACGACCTGATCGAGCCAGTCCTGGTGCTGACGTGGGTCTCGGCGGCTCATGTCAGGAGTCTTTGGGATCGGAAGCGCTCTAGGTTACCGGCCTCGCGGCACCCTCGCGGAAAGGGTCGGAGCCGCAGTCGTCGACTCGAACGAACCACCTCTACCGAGGTCGTTGCCGGCTCACTTCCAATGATTCCGGACCCTCACCCGTGCGCCCTCCGACGGAAACGTCGAAGCGGACTCGAACTGCAGCTCGACGATCAGGTCGCGGCCGCGGATCGCGCCGAAGTTCACCGGGCGAAAGCAACCCTCGAGCGCGAGCGCGCGGCTGCTTGGGTCGTGCTCAACCAGGCCCATTGGACGCGAGAACGGTCGCCACTGTGATGACTCTGATCTTGCAACGCGTGGACCCCGGATCAAGTCCGGGGTGACGGATTTGGGGCGATGCGGCGACAGCAGGCCTCACTCTTCAGGAGTTGGCAACCAATCCCATCTGCCATTGGCACGACACCTCGTACCGCGAGGCGTGGAGCCTGCGATCGAGTCCGGGGTGACGAATCAGCTGTCATCGCTAGACCAGTCAGTGCACGCGGCGCGGCACGGCGCTCCACGGAATCCCTGCACCGTTGCGCCTCACAAAGGCGCGACCGGCGACTCCGATAGCATCGCACGCCACTCCCGTGCAACGTGGCGCCCGCTCTCCTCTCCACCAGTTCACCACTGCCGGCGGGAGGCCCGGCGCCGAGGAAGGAGACGCGAGCATGAGTCCATCCACCGAATCCACAGGCGACCACTCGGGATCCGCGAAGGGGACCGCGGCGGATCGCGGCGCCACCGTGGTCGCCGACCCCGACGCGGTCGAGCCGGCTCCCGAGGCAGCCGACAGCCAGAGCGCGCAGGGCGACGAGCTGCCGCCGGTGGTCATCGATCTGGGACGCACCAAGCGCAAGTGGGCCAAGCGGCTCAAGCGCGGCGAGGGCCCGCTGATCGAGGAGATCGAGAGCGTCATCGAACAGGTCCGCGAAGAGCTGCACGACGAGCTCGGCGGACGCGAGCTGCTACCCGTCGTGGTGCTGTACGAGCGCAAGCCGAAGCGCAAGGGGCTGTTCGAATGAGCGACCAGGAACGCCGCAAGGACCGGGAAGCGACTCGCGAAGGCAAGAGCTACCGGGTGATCGTGGTCGAGCCCGAGGGCGTGCGCGCCGCCGACGAGGACGAGGGCCCCTCGAAGCGACGCAAGAGCGCCCGGCGGGCCGAGAACGCGGTGATCCGCGCCGCCGAGACCAGCGTGCAGGCGCTCGCCGACGGCATCGGCGCCTACCGCGAGGAGCGTGAGAAGGCGCGCGAGGAAGACCGCGACGACCGCATCGAGGAGGTCGCCATCCACCTCGCCGAGGGCGTCGCCAAGTCGGTGGAGACCGCTTCCCAGGTACCGCGCGACCTGGCCAGGGACATGCCCCGCGACGAGGTCCGCCGCGCCATCCGCCGCGGCACCAAGGCGTTCCGCAAAGCCACCCGTCGGTGAGCCGACCGTCCCGCGGCGCGCCGCGGCTGTTCGAGCGCAGCGACGGTCCCGACGCCGACTCGGAGGGAACGCTGCGCAGTGTCGAGCCGGCACGGGAGGGCGACGACGACGGCGCACCGCTCCGCGGCGACGCAGTGGCCGACGCGATCGCCGCCTGGCGGCGCGAGAGGACCCGGCGATCGGCCGAGAGGGCCCGCCCCGTGAGCGCCCACACCACCCGCGGGCGCCGCGCCGCTGCGAGCGCCGCCGGCAATGCCGACAGGGCCGGTGACGTCGTCAGGGCGCTGCCGCGACGCGAGCCGCTCTTCTTCGGCGCCGGCGTCGAGCGCACCGCGACCCCGCCGCTGCTCACCCGCAACCCGCCACGCGCCTCGCTCTTCGCGGTGCTCGCCCGCCTGGTGGTGTGGGCCTACGCCGGCCTGCTGCTGCTCTCGGGCCTGCTCTTCGATCTGCTGCGCGGACGCAGCAGCGAATCGCGGCGGGCGCAAAGGGTGCGTCGAACCATCGAACGCCTCGGCGGCTCGTTCCTCAAGCTCGGCCAGCAGATGTCGATCCGCATCGACCTGCTGCCCCTGTCGTACTGCGAGGAGCTTTCCAAGCTGCTCGACCGGGTGCCGGAGTTCCCCGCCGAGCAGGCGATCGCCATCGTCGAGCGCACCACCGGAGCGCCTCTCGCCGCGAGCTTCCGCGCCTTCGACCCCGAGCCGATCGGATCCGCGTCGCTCGCCTGCGTCTACCAGGCCGAGCTGCTCGACGGCACCGAGGTGGCGGTGAAGGTGCGGCGCCCCGGAATCGGGCGCAAGTTCGCCGCCGACTTCCGGGCTCTCGGCTGGCTCGTCGCACTGCTCGAGTTCCTCACCCTGGCGCGTCCCGGCCATCTGCAGGAGATGGTGCGCGACCTGCGCAAGATGTTCTACGAGGAGCTCGACTTCCGCCTCGAGGCGCGCAACACCGACCTCTTCCGCCGGCGCGTCGCGCGCTCGCGGCTGCGCTCGGTCACCGCGCCGCGCGTCTTCTTCGGGCTCTCGGGCGACGAGGTGCTGGTCACCGAGATGGTGCACGGCGTCTGGCTCTGGGAGCTGCTGGCAGCCCACGAGGGCGACGACCCCGAGGCCAAGCGCTACCTCGCCGAGCGCGACATCGATCCCGAGGTGGTGGCCAAGCGCCTCTTCCACTCCAGCCTGTTCGGCATCTTCGAGAACCTGATCTTCCACGCCGACCCGCACCCGGCGAACGTGGTGGTGCGCGACGGCGGCGAGGTGGTGCTGATCGACTTCGGCTCCTGCGGCACGTTCAACGAGTCGCAGGTGCGGGTGATGCGCCAGATGCACAGCTTCCAGTCCAAGGACGACTTCGGCGGCATGGTGCAGTGCGTGCTGACCCTGCTCGAGCCGCTGCCGCCGATCGACGTCGACGCGCTGACCAAGGAGGCCGAGGAGATCATCAGCGACCAGGTGATGGCGATCCGCAGCCGCAACTCGGAGTGGTGGGAGCGCACCACGGCGGGGGTGTGGATCGGCTTCATGGGCGTGGTGCGCAAGTTCGGGGTGCACGTCAACCTCGACGTGCTGCGCATGATCCGCTCGACCCTGCTCTACGACACCCTGGCGGCGCGGCTCGACGAGAGCCTCGACATCTACGCCGAGTACCAGGAGTTCCGGCTGCGCTTCGCCAAGGACGCGCGCAAGCGCTTCGAGCGCCGGGTCGACCGGCTGCTCGAGCGCGGCCTCGACGACCGCTTCTACGAACGCCTGGAGGAGATGTCGGACCTGCTGGAGCAGGTGGCCTACCGGGTGCAGCGCACCGTCGACTCGCCGGCGTACCACTTCTCTTCGCTGGCCGGCAAGGCCGGCTTCGCCGCCGAGACCTTCCTGCGCTGGGTCGTCGGCACCGCGGCGGTCGGCGCGGCGGTGGCGCTGGGCATCGCGGCGGTCCAGGTGGTGGGCCAGAGCAGCCTGCAGCCGGCCGCGCTGCTGCGCAGCCTGATCTCGAGCCCGCTCTTCCTCAGCGCCTCGACCCTGCTCCTGCTGCTCAACCTGAGGCGACTGATGGTGCGCTTCCGCGATGTCGACAGCTGACGCCAGCGGCCAGGTCGCCGCTCTCGTCAGGCACCGTAGATCTCGGACGCCCTCGGACTCTCAGACGCCCTGGGCGACGTCACACTCCTCGGCGCCGACCAGCTGGCGCAGCTGAGCGAAGGTGGTCGGCACTCCAGAGGCGTCGGTGCCCGCGGCCGGATAGATCGTCGGCCACGCCTCGAGGCTGCGGTCGATGTACAGCTCGACGTCGCGGTGCGCCGGGTCGGAGGCGACAGGGCCGACGTCGAAGGGGCAGACGCCACCCGGCCGGTAGCCGGTCACCGCCTCGGTCTCCTCCGCGGTCGCCATCCGCGTCTTGGCGCCGAGCAGCTGCTTGAGCCGGCGGTCGTCGAGGCGACGGTCTCCAGCCAGCAGGACGAGCGCATAGCGGCCGTTCTTCGCCTTGACCACGATCGACTTGGCGATCTGACCGACCTCGACGCCGAGCCGCTCGGCCGCCATCGGCGAGGTCGGCGTGCTCCCCGGCTCGAAGCAGCGCGCCACCAGGCCGGCGGCGGAGAGCACCCGCTCGACCCGCGGCGGCAGCGGGGCGACGTCTGCGGTCTTCCCGCTGTCGTTCACAGCGCCAGGAAGAGGATGAGGCCGATGAACACCGAGCTCACGAACACCGAGCCGGCAAGGATGAGCGCCACCGGGGTCTTGCCTTGGCGCACCAGGCGAGGCATCACGATCGCCAGCGCGGCAAGATCGCCGAGCACCACCAGGCCGAGGATCAAGAGCTTGAGCTGGAACGACATCGAACCTCCAGGAAGGGCACGCGCTATGCGAGGAAGTCCTGGATGTTAGTGGACCGGACGACCGCAAGACGGCCCTTGCCGCCGGCGGATTCTCCGCCGAGTCGGCAGTATCGGCCATGTCCTGTTTGGTTCCCGGGAGCCCTGGTCTTCTGCGGACGAACCGCCTGAGCCGATTCGTGGAAGACTCGACCGCACTCGCTTCGCCACCGAGTCCCCTCCCAAGGTCCATAGGCTGGAGACCTCAGATGCCCGACCGCTACCGTCTCTTCGGCTCCGAGCTTTCGCCCTACTCGGTCAAGGTGCGCTCGGTGCTGCGCTACAAGGGCGTTCCTCACCAGTGGGTGGTGCGTACGCCGGCGCACCGCGAGGAGTTCGAGCGCTACGCCAAGCTGCCCCTGGTGCCGCTGCTGGTGACGCCCGAGGAACAGGGCATGCAGGACAGCACGCCGATCGTGCTGGCGCTCGAAGCCGCCCATCCGACTCCCAGGATCAACCCTCCTGCTCAGCCCCTTGCCTTCCTCTCGCTGCTGCTCGAGGAGTTCGCCGACGAGTGGGGCAACAAGTGGATGTTCCACTACCGCTGGGCGCGCGAGGTCGACCAGCACTCGGCATCGCAGCGCATCGCCGAATCGCTGCTGCCGCCCGAGGCGGACGAGAACCAGATCGCCGCCACCGCGGCCGAGATCCGCGAGCGCATGGTCCAGCGCGTCTGGTTCGTCGGCTCTTCCCCGCAGACCGCTCCCCTGATCGAGCGTTCGTTCCGCGACGCGCTGGGGCTGCTCGAGCGCCATCTCGAGTCGCGGCGGTTCCTCTTCGGCGACCGTCCGGCGCTGGCCGACTTCGGGCTATGGGGCCAGCTCTACGAGTGCTGGAGCGATCCGACCCCGCACGGGCTGATCGCCGAGTCGGCACCCGCCGTCATCGCCTGGATCGAGCGGCTGCTGTCGCCCAAGGCGCGCCCCGAGCACTCCGACGGCGCTGTCGGATGGGAGCCCTGGGAGCACCTCGAGCCGACGCTCGAGCCGCTGCTGCGCGAGCAGGTGGCGGAGCTGTTCCTGCCCTGGAGCGACGCCAACGCGCGAGCGCTCGAGCGCGGCGACGACGAGTTCTCGATCGATCTGACCGGCGGCGCCTGGACCCAGAGGCCGCAGAAGTACCACGCCAAGTCGCTGGCGACGCTGCGCCGGGCCTGGCTCGAGACGCCGCAGCACGAGGGCCTGCGTCAGATCCTCGACGACACCGGCTGTCTCGCCTGGCTCGAGCCCAAGCCGCCGCCGCCGGCGGCCTGAGCTGTCGGACCGCGTCGGCAAAGCTGCGCCGTCCGGTACCGTCGGCGCGTCAGTGATTCGCGGCGCGAAGCGCTCAGACGATGGCGGCGCGAAGCACTCAGACGATGGCGGCGCGAAGCACTCAGACGGTGGCGGCGCGAAGCACTCAGACGATGGCGGCGCGAAGCACTCAGACGGTGGCGGCGCGAAGCGCTCAGACGATGGCGGCGCGAAGCGCCGCCGCGACCTCGCGCACCTCGGCGTCGCGCATGGTCGGGAAGATCGGCAGCGACAGGGTGCGCTCCCACACCTCGCTCGCCACCGGGCAGTCGTCCGGCGTCCATCCTGCCTCTTCGTACAACGGGTGCAGGTGCAGCGGGCGCCAGTGCACCGAGGTGCCGATCTCCGCAGCGCCGAGCCGACGGATCACGTCGTCGCGATCGACCGCGGCGTCCGGCGCCAGCCGCACCTGGTAGAGGTGCCAGGCGTGGCGCCGGTCGGCGGGCTCCGACGGCAGCTCGAGCTGTCCGGTGCGCGCCAGGTCGATCAGCAGCTCGTCGTAGCGCCGCGCCACCTCGCGGCGCGCCTCGCGCATCTCCTCGGCACGCGCCAGCTGGTGGATGCCGATCGCGGCGGCGACGTCGGTGAGGTTGTACTTGAAGCCGGCGGCGACGATCCGGTAGTCCCACGAGCCGCCCGAGCGGTAGCGCCCCCAGGCATCGCTGGAGAGCCCGTGCAGCGACAGGCAGCGCATGCGGTCGGCGAGGTCGCGCCGCGAGGTCACCGCCATGCCACCCTCACCGGTGGTGATCGTCTTGTTGGCGTAGAACGAGAAGCAGCTCACCGACGCGGTGTTCTGACCCGCCGTGTGCCAGCCCTTCGCGTCGCGGTACGACGCCGGGAAGGCGTGCGCGGCGTCTTCGATCGTCCACAGGTCGAGCTCGGCGGCGAACTCGCGCAGTTCCGTCATGTCGATCATCAGACCGCCGACGTGCACCGGCATCACCCCGACCACCGAAGTGTCCGGCTCGAGGTCGAGCAGGGCGCCCTCGCGCAATCGCTCGATCTTGGCCCGCGCGTCGTCGAGGTCGATGCCGAGGGTGCGCTCGTCGCAGTCGACGAGGATCGGCGTCGCGCCGGCGTAGAGCACCACCTCGGCGGTCGCCGCGAAGGTCATCGTCGGCACCAGCACGGCGTCTCCCCGCCGCAGGCCCAGCGCCGCGGTGGCCACGTGCATGGCGGCGGTGGCGCTGTTCAGGGCGACCGCGGTCTCGGCGCCGACCGCGGCGGCGAACTCACGCTCGAAGCGGGCGACCCGCGGTCCCGTGGTGAGCCAACCGGAGCGCAGGGTCTCGCAGACCTCCTCGATCTCCTCTGCGCGCAGATCGGGGCGATAGTAGGGCACCGCCATGATGCGCAGAGCGTATTGCAATCGCCGCGGCGCCGGCGGCGGCGGGAAGCTCCGAAGCCGCCGCGAGTCAGCCGGGATAGCCTGGGCCCGAGGCGCCCGGCGAAGCCGCCCGCCGGACCCGCTCTCCCTCCTCTCCGACCGATCCGTCGACCCATGCCCTCCGATCCGATCGCCACCGGACAGCCGGCGCCTCGAGACCGCGGCGAGCCTGGCGCCACGGGGGCCTCGGCGTCGCGACCGGTCGCCTTCTTCACCGACCGCTTCGTGCTGCCGCTCCCCGAGCGGCACCGCTTCCCGATGCTCAAGTACCGACGCCTGCGCGAGCGGCTGCTGGCGGACGGAGTGCTGCGCGCCGACGATCTCGCCGAGCCGCCGGCGGCGAGCGACGAGCAGCTCGCCCTGGTGCACACCACCGACTATCTGCGCCGGGTCCGCGAAGGCCGGCTCGACGCCGGCGAGATCCGCCGCATCGGCTTCCCCTGGTCTCCCGAGCTGGTCGAGCGCAGCCGGCGCTCGGTCGGCGCGACGCTGGCGGCGGCCCGCCGGGCGCTCGAGGGACCACCGCGACTGGCGGTGAACCTCGCCGGCGGCACCCACCATGCCTTCCCCGGTCGCGGCGAGGGCTTCTGCGTCTTCAACGACGTCGCGGTGGCGATCCGGGTACTCCAGGGCGAGGGCGCCATCGTGCGAGCTCTCGTCGTCGACTGCGACGTGCACCAGGGCAACGGCACCGCCTCGATCTTCGAGCACGACGACAGCGTCTTCACTCTGTCGCTGCACGGCCGCAGGAACTTCCCGCTGCTCAAGGAGCGCTCCGACCTCGACGTCGAGCTCGAGGACGGGGTGGGCGACGAGCAGTACCTCGACGCCCTGGCGCGGGCCCTCGACGTCGCTCTCTCGCCGTCGCGACCGCCGCCCGACCTGGCGATCTACCTGGCGGGCGCCGATCCCTACCGTGGCGACCGGCTCGGCCGCCTCGACCTGAGCGCCGCGGGCCTCGAGCGCCGCGACCGTCTGGTGGTACGGCGCCTGGTGGGCGTCGGCGTGCCGATCGTGGTGACGATGGCCGGCGGCTACAGCCCCGATCCCGGCGCGGTCGAGGAGCTCAGCGCCATCCACGCCAACACGGTGCGCGTGGCGCTCGAGATCGCCACCGCGTCGGCACCTCGCAGAGCGCCGCGTGGAGGCGCCGCGAAGGCTCCATGAACTCTCGGCTCATTCTTGCTCGGGGCTTGCAAATCCCGGTACTGCATAAGTTAGGATGACTGCATCGACACCTTAGACCCCGGACTCGTCGAGAGTCCTGACTCCCTTTCCACCCCTTCTTCCCCGTCGGCCCCGGAGTCGACGAAGCCGTCGAAGAAGAGCGGCGCCCGAGCCCGGCGCGAGCCCGGCGCTCCTTCTGAGGGAGCCAAGATCTTCGTGCTCGACACGTCGGTGATCCTGCACGACGGTCAGGTGCTCGAGCAGCTCGAGGACAACGACATCGCGGTGCCGATCACCGTGCTCGAGGAGCTCGACGGCTTCAAGAAGGGCAACAACGTGCTCTCGCAGCACGCCCGCGAGTTCATCCGGCGGCTCGATGCGCTGTCGGAGGATCCCGAGCACGACCTGCGCGACTGGCTCGATCTCGGCGACGAGCTCGGCCGGCTGTGCGTGATCTCCGAGGAGGCCGACAGCGACCAGCTGATGCTCGGCCTGCGCGGGCGCAGCAACGACCACCGCATCCTCGGCGCGGCGCTGTCGATGCAGGCGCGCGAGCCCGGGCGTTCGGTGATCCTGATCAGCAAGGACATCAACCTGCGGGTCAAGGCGCGGGCGCTCGGCCTGGTGGCCGAGGACTACGAGAGCACCCAGGTCTCGGACGTCGAGCACCTCTACTCGGGAATGAGCGTCGAGCAGGTCGGCGAGGACGAGGTGATCGACGAGCTCTACTCCGAGGGCTCGATGCCGCTGAGCCGGCTGCCGCAGGGCGACTGGCCGCTGAACCACCACCTGATCCTCAAGGGCCCGTCGCGCTCGGCCCTGGCCTACCGCGGCCGCAACGGCTCGATCCAGCTGGTGCGCAAGGTGCCCGCCTACGGCATCACGCCACGCAACGCCGAGCAGGTGTTCGCGCTCAACGCCATCCTCGACGACGAGATCCCGCTGGTCACGCTGACCGGCGGCGCCGGCACCGGCAAGACGCTGCTGGCGCTCGCCGGGGCGCTGGAACGTCGGCGCCGCTACCGCCAGATCCTGCTGGCGCGGCCGATCGTGCCGCTGTCGAACCGCGACCTCGGCTACCTGCCGGGCGACGTCGACTCCAAGATCTCCCCCTACATGCAGCCGCTGTGGGACAACCTCAGCGTCATCCGCGGCGCCTTCAGCGACGGCCACCGCGACACCCAGCGGCTCGACGAGATGCTCGAGCACGAGAAGCTGCAGATCGCGCCGCTCGCCTACATCCGCGGCCGCAGCCTGTCGCGCTGCCTGTTCATCATCGACGAGGCGCAGAACCTGACGCCGCACGAGATCAAGACGATCATCACCCGCGCCGGCGAGGGCACCAAGGTGGTGTTCACAGGCGACATCTTCCAGATCGACACGCCCTACCTGGATGCCCAGAGCAACGGGCTGTCGTACCTGGTCGACCGCATGCGCGGCCATGCCCTCTACGCCCACGTCAACCTGCACAAGGGCGAGCGCTCCGAGCTGGCCAACCTGGCCACCGAGCTGCTCTG
The DNA here is from genome assembly GCA_003388555.1 of Acidobacteriota bacterium. Classification (GTDB taxonomy): domain Bacteria; phylum Acidobacteriota; class Thermoanaerobaculia; order Multivoradales; family Multivoraceae; genus QQVD01. The sequence continues at coordinate 78,577 of QQVD01000006.1, forward strand.
AGCCGGCGGCGCGCTGGCCGCGGGCAGCTCGATCGGGAACCGAGATCGGCAGCTCGGCTGCCGGACCTCAGGCGAGAAGCCGGGCGTAGTCGAGGCCGACGCGCTCGATGTTGAGCTTGTGCAGGTAGTTCGAGAAGCACAGCCAGGCCGCAAGGCCGTGCAGGTCGGCGAGCTGCGGTGGCAGGAAGGCCGGCGGCTGCACGACTCCCTCCTCGATCAGGTCCCAGAGCGCCGGCACGTCCTGCAGCGCCGTCTTGCCGACGTAGAGCACCGGTATGCGCTCGAGCTTGGCGGCGCGCACTGCGACGTGCAGGAAGTTGAACACCTCGACGAAGCCGCGGGTGTACGACAGATCCTTGGTGAACGGGCCGCGGTCGGGCAGTGAGCCGCGGAAAGCACGCATCGCCGATCGATACGACGTCTTGACGGTGAACCCCTGCTCGCGGAAGAAGCGAAAGACTTCGAGGAAGTCGGCACCGTCCTCGATCTGGCGGATCGCCTCGACCCGGTTGGCCAGTCGCCGCAGCCGCGAAGTGTGCGACGAGAAGGTCAGCACCTCCATGAGCACTGCCAGCCCCTCCTGGGTCACCGTCGACGACGGCGGCCCCTTCTGCAGGAAGGTGCAGACCTTCTGCTGGCGGGCGTTGAAGTTGGTGCCCAGATGCACCCACCCCTCGTGCACCTCGAGCAGGCGCAGGTCGCGCTCGGAGAACTTGGCGTCGTGGCGCAGCTTGACGTAGTCGGCACCCGCGGCGGCGTCGGCGACGATGCCGTCGCTGAGCAGCACCCGCGGCTCGGCCGCGGTCTCGCCGAACGCCACGTCGAGGCGCTCGGAGAGGATCCGCACGCCCGTCTCCGCGTCGTGGACCTTGTCGGCCTCCTCGAGCAGGTCGCTGTCGTCGAGCCGATCGAGCAGCTCGGTCATCCAGCTGCCGAGGTCGGCGAGGTTCGACTCGCCGACGTGGAAGGCGTCGTGCGCCGAACCGTAGAGCTCGCTCGAGATCTCCGAGAAGCCGTCGGTGCCTCGGGCTTCGAGCAGATCCAGCACGCGGCGGTACTCGCGGCACATCCGGGTGAGAATGGCGCCGACCGAGTGGAAGGCGCCGAGCCGCGCCTGCACGTCGCGCTCCAGAGCCCGCAGCTCGGCCCGCTTGTCCTCGAGATCGAACCCGAGGGGGCGCTCGAGGTAGGTCTCGCGCGTCACCTCCGGCATCTCGCGGCCGCGCTGGGCGAGAAAGCGCTCCTCGATCTGGTCGCTCCACTGGATGGCGTTGAGGATGCGGATCGGCTGCTGCGCCTGCACCAGGCGGTCGGAGAGCTCGCGGATGGTCTCGTGGGTGTGATGCATGACTGGCGCGGTGAGCGGCGACGCCCCGGATCCACTCCAGGAGAGGAGCGTGCGGCCTACAATACGCTGACGCGGCAGGAGTTGCCGCTCCGCCCCGTCGCCGGTCACCGACCATGCCGTCCACTTCCCAGACCCGATCCCCGGACGCGGCCGAGGAGCGTCGAGCCGAATCGAGCGAGGCGCCGACGGTGATCGGCTGGCGCGAGCGCGTCTCCCTGCCAGACTGGGGACTGTTCGATCTGCGCGCCAAGGCCGACACCGGTGCGCGCTCGAGCGCACTCGACGTCTCCTCGATCGAGGAGACCGACGACGGCAGGAAGGTGCGCTTCACGGTGATCGCCGACCGCGCCGGCGACGGCGTCGAGAAGGTCGTCGAGGCGCCGATCGTGCGCCACACCCACGTGCGCTCGAGCTTCGGTCGCCGCGCCCGGCGGATCTTCGTGCGCACCCGGGTGGTGGTGGCGGGGCGCGAGTTCGTCACCGAGATCGGGCTGGTCGACCGCAGCAAGATGCTCTGCCGCATGCTGCTCGGCCGGCGCTCCCTGCAGGGGCGCTTCCTGGTCGACTCCAGGAGCACCTACCTGCACGGCCGTCGACGCACGCGCGAGCGCTGAGCCGGCGCGCCGGCCTGCGCAGCCCGGTCGGCCTCGGGAGGTCACTGCATCAGGCGCTCTTCTCGTACTCTTCCCGATCCCCTCGGCCGAAATCGCCGCCGGCTCGCGTTGCCTCGCTGTGCGGTCGCTGATAGGAGAACGGGCTGTGATGAAAATCGGAATCCTGTCGCGCGCCCCCAACTCCTACAGCACCCGTCGCCTGGTCCAGGCGGCCGAGAAGGCCGGACTCGAGGTCCGCCGCCTCGACGTGCTCGACTGCGCCGTCTCACTGGAAGAGGGCTTCCCGGACCTCTACCACCGGGGTCAGCCGGTCGGCGAGCTCGACGCCGTGGTGCCGCGCATCGGCGCCTCGGTGACCTTCTACGGCACCGCGGTGCTGCGCCAGCTCGAGCAGATGGACGTCTTCTGCGTCAACAGCGCCACCGCGATCATCAACTCGCGCGACAAGCTGCGCTCGCTGCAGATCCTCAGCCGCCACCATCTGGGCATCCCACCCACCGAGTTCGTGCGCCGCAAACAGGACGTGATGCCGGCGATCGAGCGGGTCGGCGGCGCACCGGTGATCATCAAGCTGCTCGAGGGCACCCAGGGGGTCGGCGTCATCCTCGCCGACACCGAATCGGTGGCCGCGGCGATCATCGAGACCCTGCAGAGCACGCGACAGAACGTGCTGATCCAGAAGTTCGTCGCCGAGAGCCGCGGCCGCGACGTGCGCGCCTTCGTCATCGGCGACCGGGTGGTCGGTGCGATGCGGCGGGTGGCGCAGGGACAGGAGTTCCGCAGCAACGTGCATCGCGGCGGTAAGGCCGAGTCGATCGAGCTCGACGACCACTACGCCGAAACGGCGGTGCGCGCGTCGCAGATCCTCGGCCTGCGGGTGGCGGGAGTCGACATGCTCGAGGGAGCCGACGGCCCGCAGATCACCGAGGTCAACTCGTCGCCCGGCCTCGAGGGCATCGAGTCCGCCACCGGCAAGGACATCGCCGGCGCGGTGATCGACTACGTGCGCGAGAACGTCGACTTCCCCGAGCTCGACATCCGCCAGCGACTGACGATCTCGCGCGGCTACGGCGTCGCCGAGCTGCCGATCGGCGAGCTCACCGCCCTCGCCGGCAAGTCGATCGCCGAGTGCGGGCTGCGCGAGGGCGACGTGCAGATCCTCACCCTCTTCCGCGACGGCAAGGCGATCCAGAACCCGCGCAGCTCGCGGGTTCTCGAGCTCGGCGATCGGCTGCTCTGCTTCGGCAAGCTCGAGGTGATGCGCAGCTTCCTGCCCGACCGCAAGCCGCCACGAGTCCGCAAGCTGCGGCGCGCGGAATCACGATCGAGGGCGAGCTCGTGAGCCCGAACGACAGCCGGAGCGACGGCGCGAGCGGTGGCCCGGTCGGTGGAGGCGACCTCCGCGTCGACGTCTTCTTCTCGTTTCGCAGCCCCTACTCCTACCTCGCGGTGCACCGCATGCGGCGGCTGCAGCGGGAGTACGCCCTGTCCTTCGACGTCCGCGTGGTACTGCCGATCGCGGTGCGCACGCCGGAGTTCTTCGAGCGCGTCAACCCGCTCTGGCCCCCCTACCTGCTGCGCGACATCGTCCGCGTCGCGGAGTACGAGGGCGTGCCGATCCGTTGGCCGCGCCCCGATCCGGTGGCGATGGACCGTGCCACTGGCCGCTACCCCATCGGCGAGGAGAACCAGCCGCGCATCTGGTGGGTGTCGCGTTTGTGCGCCGCCGCCCAGGAGCAGGGAACGAGCACCGCTTTCACCTTCGAGGTGGCGCCGACGATCTGGGACGGCGGCACCGACGACTGGCACGAGGGCGATCACCTCGAGAGAGCCTGCGGGCGCGCCCGGATCGACTACGCGGCGCTCGCCGCACGGGTGCGCGACGAGCCGGCGAGCCTCGACGCGTTGATCGAAGGCAACCAGGAGGCGCTCCGCGCCGCCGGTCACTGGGGCGTGCCGACCTTCGTCTACGACGGCGAGCCCTTCTTCGGCCAGGACCGCATCGACCTGCTGGTGTGGAGGCTGCACCAGCGGGGGCTGCGGCGCCGCGACGCCGCCACCGGCGCGACGAACGACGCCGAGGGCACCTCGCCGTGACCCGGGTCCTGCGCTCCGCCCTCTTCGTGCCCGCCAACCGCGAGTCGTGGGTCGCCAAGGCGGTCGCCAGCGGGACCGATTCGGTGATCCTCGATCTCGAGGACGCGGTGCCGGTCGACCAGAAGGTCGCCAGCCGCGAGCTGGCGCGCCAGGGCGTGCTCGAGCTCGCCGACGCCGGGGTGCACGCCCAGGTGCGGGTCAACGGCTGGGACACCGGCCTGACCGCCGAGGACGTGCGCGGCGTGCTGACCGGCGAGCTGCCGGCGGAGCAGCAGCCGGAAATCCTGCTGCCCAAGGTGCGCGCGGCGGACGACCTGCTGCGCCTCGGACGCTTCCTGCGGGTGCTCGAGGGCGAGCTCGGCCTGCAGATCGGTGCGGTCCGCACCCCCCTCGGTCTCGAGACCGCCGAAGCGATGCGCGCCGCCTACGACATCCTGCGCGCCTGCCCGCGCGCCGAGCTCTTCTTCCTCGCCGCCGGCGCCGGTGGCGACGCCAGTCGCTCGGTCGGCTACGTGTGGTCGAAGCAGGGCACCGAGACCCTCTACCTGCGCTCGAAGGCGGTGCTCGACTCCCGCGCGGCGGGGATCGCCTATCCGATGGTCAGCTCGTGGTGGGAGATCGCCGACCTCGAGGGACTGGAGCGGGACGCGCGCCTCAACCGCTCGCTCGGCTTCCGCGGCATGGTGGTGATGCACCCCAGTCACGTGCCGGTGGTCAACCGGGTGTTCACTCCCAGCGAGGAGGAGCTGGCCCACGCCCGCGGCCTGGTCGAGGCGTTCGAGAGGGCGGAGCGCGATGGACGTGCGGCGGTCGTCTACGACGGCGACATGATCGACCGGGCGATGGCCGAGTCGGCCCGCCAGCTGCTCGACTTCGCCGCCTCGCTCGATCGTTGATCCCTTCACCGATCGCGCCACCGTCGCGCGCCGTGCCCTGGGACTCGCCCGCCACGTCCGGCGAAGCCCCTGGTACCATAGATATATGGCGATACAAGCGCCCCGGGCCGTCGTCCGCCGTATCCGGCTGTCGACCTGCCTCCCGCTCGCCCTGACGAGCGTGGCAGCCGCCGCCTGCGCCGGCTTCGTGGCGGCCCAGGAGAGCGACGAGACCCGCCGCATCGGCTACCGCGAGACGGTGGCGGTGCAGTGGGTCGGCGTCCCGGTCGAGCTGCCTCCCCTGGTCGCCCAGGAGCAGCTCCCGGCAGAGGCCTTCGCCCTCACCGTCGACGGCCGACCGGTGCCGATCCACGACTTCGAGGGCCCGGCGCGCGAGCTGGCTCTGATCGTGCTGCAGGACCTCTCCGGCAGCATGGGGCTGGGCAGCAAGATCGACCAGAGCCGCGCCATCTTCGAGGCGCTGCTCGCACAGCTCGGCGAACAGGACGAGGTCTCGGTGGTCGGCTTCTCCGAGCGCACCACCGAGGTGAGAGTGCCCCTGGCGGTGCCCGACCGTCGTCATCACGACGATCCCGGCGCATGGAGCGGCTGGGGCAAAACGGCGGTCCTCGACGCCCTGATGCATGCGCCCCGGCTGGCGCGCGAGTCCAGGCGGGCGCGCACCGGGATCGTGCTGATCACCGACGGCGACGACAACGCCAGCCTGGTGCAGGAAGAGCAGCTCGCGGCGGTGCTGCAGGCGTCGGCGGTGCCGATCTACCTGTTCGACCTGTCGCGACCGCGCGCCTCCCTGCTCGACGAACCGGAATCGGGCGCCGCCCCGGCCCCCGAGACGGTGGCGGACATCGACACCCTGGTCGAGCTGGCGCGCGCCACCGGCGGCGCCACCTACCGGCTCGGCGCCCACCTCGATCCGGCGACGGCCGCCCGCTCCCTGGTGCGGCGCCTCGCCAACCAGTACTGGATCACCTTCCCGGCCGACTCCCAGACCCCCACCACAGCCCACAGCATCCGCGTCGCGCTACGCCCCGACCATGCTCCGCGCCGGGTGCGTCGGGCGTTGGCGGCGGGAGGCGGCGACCTGCGCCATCGCTCGCACTACCTCGGTGGAGAGCCGCTGATCGAGCCTTGAAGACCGCCGGCCCCGTCGACCGTCGACGGAGGCGCCATCGACACCACGAGTGAACCGCTCGCCGGCAGACACCGCCGAGCGCCCGAGAAGGAGGAACCGCCATGAACCGAGCCACGATCCGAGAGCAGCGAATCCCCGCACCGACCCATCTCGCGGCGGACCGCCTTCGTCCCGGCGGCTCGCGGGGCCGTTCGACCGGCACGACGGTGGCCTTGGCCGTCGCCGCATCGCTCCTGCTCGGCGGCTGCGCGACCAAGAAGTTCGTCCGCGGCGAGCTCGACCGCAGCGTCGCCGAGTCGGAGACCCGCACCGGCGAGCGCATCGGGCAGGTCGAGACCCGACTCGAGGAGAACCAGTCGGCGATCGCCGAGAACCGCTCGCAGATCGCCGCCCAGGGCGAGCAGATCACGGAACTGTCGAAGACCGCGGAGGAAGCGCTCGACCGTGCCGTCGCGGCCGGCCGTCTGGCCGAGGGCACGCTGCTATCCGAGACGGTGCTCTCCGACGACTCGGTGAGCTTCCAGTCCGAGAGCGCCGAGCTGAGCGACGCCGGCAAGGAGGCACTGGCCGCTTTCGCGGCTCCCCTCAAGGAGCAGAACACCGGCGTCTTCTTCGAGATCCAGGGCCACACCGACTCGACCGGCTCGGAGGAGTACAACTACCGCCTCGGCCAGCAGCGGGCGGAGGCGGTGCGGCGTCACCTCAACCTCGAGCACGGCTTCCCGCTGCACCGGATGTCGGTGATCTCCTACGGTGAGAGCGAGCCGGCCCACGACAACAAGACCCGTGAGGGCCGGGCAAAGAACCGGCGCGTGGTGATCGTCGTCCTGAAGTGAGCGCGGCCCTGGGTGCCCCCGTCGCAACGCCCCGGGCGAGCACCGACGCGGAGTGCGAGCTGCTAGGCTGACGCAGCGTACGCGTCATTTCGTCCCGGCTCGCACCGTCGCCGGGGCACCGCCGCCGATCTCTCGGATGCAACCGGAGGGAATGCGGCTGCGCCGCCGACGTAGACGGAGCAACAGGACTTCGAGATCGCGGGCCGCGCAGGTGGCTCTGGCGATCGTGCCGGCTCACGCCGGCACCGCGCCGGTCCGCGACGCGCTCCCGCCTGGCCCGTGCCGCCTTCGCGATCGATCCGATCGAAATCAACAGGAGACCTTCGACCATGAGACAACGCCTCTTCCTCGCGCTGCTGCTCTGCGGCGCTCTGATCACCGTCGGCTGTTCCACCACCGCGGGTGGCGGCGACGTCACCAGCCCCGCCGCCGAGCAGGCGATGGCCGAGCCCGACTACACAGACGAGGTCGGCGAGAACGGCCTGCTCACCCCGCGCGCGGTCATCGCCCGCTTCATCGAGGCCCTCGGCGGCGAGGAGACGATCCGCTCGCACACATCGATGCAGCTGAAGGGCAAGATGGAGATGCCGGCGATGGGGATGTCGGGCGAGACCACCATCGTCCAGGCCGCTCCCGACAAGATGATCATGAACATCGAGATGGCCGGCTTCGGCACGATGAACAACGGCGTGCTCGGCGACGTCGCCTGGGCCGACAGCCCGATGACCGGAGCGATGCTGCTCGACGGCGAGATGAAGCGCCAGGCGCTGCAGCAGGCCGACTTCTATGCCAGCCTCAACTACGAGGACACCTACCCGACGATGGAGACGGTCGAGCTCACCGAGTACAACGGTGAGGAGGCCTACAAGCTGCGCCTCGTCGACGATGCGGGCAAGGAATCGACCCAGTGGTTCTCGGCCGAGACCGGCCTGATGATCGGAGTCAAGGCGACCCAGGTCAACGAGATGGGCGAGTCCGAGGTGACCCAGACGATCACCGAGTACAAGGAGTTCGGTGGCGTCATGGTGCCGACCCAGACCACCATGAACATGATGGGCATGGAGATCAAGCAGTCGGTCTCGGAGGTCACCTGGGACTCGGTCACCGAGGACCAGCTGCAGCCGCCGGACTCGATCAAGGCGCTGCTCGACAAGTGATCCTGTCGCTCTGGTCCAGCTCGGGATGATCCGGGCCGCGGCCGCCGGTCGACCCGACCGGCCGCCGTCGCCCGCTCCCTGCTGAGGCAACGAGGGCCATCCGCCCAGCCGGTGGATGGCCCTTCCTGCGTCCGGCGTGCGTGTCAGGGACTGCGATGCAGGCGGCGAACGGTCACTCCCGCCACGTGCCGAGGTGCTCGGCCTCGGCTACCGGGCTGAGACCCCTCAGCCGCTCTGCACCCGCCGCTCGAGCCGCTCCAGGCGGCGCCGCAGCTCCTGCAGCTCCTCGAGCTCGGCCGCCGCGCCGGCATCGTCGTCCGCCGGGTCGGCACCGTCGCCCGAGGGCCGCGGCTCCGCCTCGGGTCCCGGCGCCGCTCCAGGACGTTCGCGGCGCGCCGACTCCCTGTTCAGCACCCGCCCCAGCGCCTGGCCGATCGGATCGGGCCACAGCTTCGACAGGTTGGCCAGGCGGCCGGCAGGAGACAGCCGGTAGGCGCGCTCCCAGTTCTCGCGCACCGTCTGGTAGACCTCGGCGGCGCTGGCCAGGTACCACTGGAAGAAGTCGCGGTGTGCCTTGTCGTTGGCACGCACCAGGTCGCGCAGGAACTCCAGCGGCGGACCGCCCTTCTCGCGCGAAGACTCGACGATGATCTGGGTGAGGACCTGGCGCGTGACGTCACGGTCGGTCTTCACCTCGACGACCCGCACGTCGATGCCCTCCCGCACCATCTCCGCGACCCGTTCGAGGTTGATGTACTTGCTGGCCTGTGTGTCGTAGAGGCGGCGGTTCTCGTACTTGCGGATCACGACGACGTCGTCGGCGGTGTTGCCGCTGGCGCCGGAAGCGCCTGCGGTCCCGGCGGTCTTCGGGGCCTCTCCGGCACCTCGCCCGTCGGCTTGCGTGGAGGCAGTGCCGCGGGACCGGGCGGATCGCGTCTTCTTGCTCGCGGCGGTCTTCTTCTTGGCGCTCATCGCAGGATCTGGGACTCCAGGTGTCGGGATCGAAGCCGCCGGCAGCCTCGGCGGGACACTCGTCGGACGGCGCCGGCGAGGAGCGGGGGCACCGCCACCCTACCGAGAGGTGTGCCCTGGCCGGGTCTTGGCTGTCGCGGCGGAGGTCGTCCGAGGGTCCGAGGGTCCGAGGGTTTGGTGGTCGGGCGTTCCGAGGCGCCTCCGAAGCCCGATGTCGCGATGGCCCGACCGTGATGCCCGAGCTGTCCGGGAGTCAGCGGCCATCCGGGAGTCGGAAGGTCGTCCGTCAGTCAGTCGGGCCATCCGTCGATCAGACGGCAGTCGCTCGGGCGGTCGGGACCTGGGAGCTTCTTTGCTGCAGTGCAAAAACCTCCGCCCGGCCCCTTGACAGGATTGCTGCAGTGCGGCATACTTTCCGCGTTGCAGCAAAAAGACTGCAGCCACGGGCCTCAAGGATAGCTGATCCCAGCCACCCGAACCTCTGGAGCCCGGCGCTCGCCACGCAGACAGTTCGGACTTCCACAGAACCGACCATCAGATCCTCGAGGAGGACCAGAACATGGCCACCAAGACCGAGAAGAACGCCAAGACCACCGCCAAGAACGCCAAGCAGACCGCCGACAGCGCCGCCGACACCGTGCGCAGCGGCATGAACTCCCTGCGCAACCGCGTGATCGACGGCCAGAAGCGGGTGCTCGACTTCCAGCGCTCGACCTTCGACCGCACCTACGACGCGGTCATCTCCTTCGCCGAGAAGCGCGAGGACGCGCTCAGCGACTGGATGAAGAACAACGAGCGCGTGCCCGCCGAGCTGCGCGACACCTACGCCGCCTGGGTGTGGGCGACCCGCACCGGCCGCTCGAGCTACCGTGAGGCGGTCATCAAGACCTTCGACCTCGCCGAGCAGTGGACCGAGGGTCAGCGCGCCAGCGCCTGATCTCCACAGCCCGATCCACGGATCGGCTCGCCGGCTCCTCTCGCCAGCGAGTCAGCGCATTCGGCCCGGCAGTCCGTCGTTCGACGGTGCCGGGCCTCTTTCGTTTCTGGGGGCGGCGGTCCTGCCGGGCGCCAAGGTCTCGAGACGCCTCACGGTCGGCGAGGGGTGCCGACTCGGATCAGGCGATAGAGTGCGAGCCAAGAGAGCGCCTGCGAACCGACCGCGGCAGAGCACGGACGGTTCGGATGCGCCACCTCGGCTCGGCACGAAGCCCATCTCGGACGAGGGGCGCTGCGCGAGCCATCGATCCACGACTCCCGAGAGGTCCCGCATGCTCCCGACCCGCCCGACGCTCGATCCCCTTCGTCGCCTGCCGCCGACCCGGCGCCCGGCCAACGCCTCGAAGTCTCGCACCGCCCGCAGCCTCTTTGGGCTCGTAGCCGTGCTGACGGCCACCGTTCTCGCCGCGTGCGGTGGATCCGCCGACGAGCCCGCCGCGACGGCCGAGGAGGCGCGGCAGTTCGTCGAGCAGGCCGAGCAGCGCCTGCTCGAGGCGATGGTCGAGACCAGTCGCGCCGACTGGGAGATGTCGACCAACATCACCGAGGCCACCACCCAGGCGTCCGCCGAAGCCAACGAGCGGCTGATCGCCACCCAGGTCGAGCTCGCCGGGCGCGCCTCCGAGCTCGCCCAGCAGGGCCTCGATCTCGACGACGAGACCGCCCGCAAGCTGCGGCTGCTGCGCACCCTGCCCGAGCTGCCCGCGCCCGCCGACCCGGCGCTCTCCGCCGAGCTGGCGCAGATCGCGGCGCGTCTGCAGAGCGCCTACGGCTCGGGCCGCTGGTGCCCCGAAGGCGCCGCGACCGGCGAAGACGGCGAGGCGGGCGAGTGCCTCGAGCTCGAGGACCTCGAGCAGGTGATCGACAACTCGCGCGATCCCGACGAGCTGCGCCGCGCCTGGGAGGGCTGGCGCACGGTGTCGCCGGCGATGCGGGCCGACTACGAGCGCTATGTCGAGCTCGCCAACCAGGGCGCGGTCGACCTCGGCTACGCCGACCTCGGCGAGCTGTGGCGCTCGAAGTACGACATGACCCCGGCCGAGTTCGCCGCCGAGGTGGACCGCCTCTGGCAGCAGGTGTCACCGCTCTACGAGTCGCTGCACTGCCACGTGCGCGCCGTGCTCGGGGAGAAGTACGGCGCCGAGGTGGTGCCGCAGGACGGCCCCATCCCGGCCCATCTGCTCGGCAACATGTGGGCCCAGACCTGGTCGAACATCTACGACCTGGTGGCGCCGCCCAGCGCGCCGAAGGGCTACGACCTCACCGAGGCGCTGCGCGCCAAGGGCGTCGACGAGGTCGAGATGGTGCGCATCGGCGAGCGCTTCTTCACCTCGATCGGCCTCGAGCCGCTGCCCGAGACCTTCTGGGAGCGCTCGATGTTCACCAAGCCGACCGATCGCGACGTGGTCTGTCACGCCAGCGCCTGGCAGGTCGACCTCGATCACGACCTGCGCATCAAGATGTGCATCGAGATCAACGCCGAGGACTTCTCGACCGTGCACCACGAGCTCGGTCACAACGTCTACCAGGCTGCCTACCGCCACCTCGATCCCCTCTTCCGCGACAGCGCCAACAGCGGCTTCCACGAAGCGCTCGGCGACACCGTGGCGCTGTCGGTGACCCCCGCCTACCTGCGCGAGATCGACCTGATCGACGTGGTGCCGCCCCCCGAGGCCGACCTCTCACTGCTGATGCGCATGGCGCTCGACAAGGTCGCCTTCCTGCCCTTCGGCCTGCTGCTCGACCAGTGGCGCTGGAAGGTCTTCGCCGGCGAGATCACGCCGGACACCTACAACGACGGCTGGTGGCAGCTGCGCCGCGACCTGCAGGGCGTGGCGCCGCCGTCCGAGCGCGGCAGCGAGCTCTTCGACCCGGGAGCGAAGTACCACATCCCGGCGAACGTCTCCTACACCCGCTACTTCCTCGCCCACATCCTCCAGTTCCAGCTCCACCGCGACCTGTGCGCCGCGATCGGCCACGAAGGGCCGCTGAACCGCTGCTCGATCTACGGCAACCAGGAGGCCGGCGACCGGCTCGAGGCGATGATGTCGCTGGGCACCAGCCGGCCCTGGCCGGAGGCGCTGGCGACGATCAGCGAGGGCGGCGCGATGGACGCCACCGCCATCCTCGACTACTTCGCGCCGCTGAAGCAGTGGCTCGACGAGCAGAACCAGGGCCGCACCTGCGGCTGGTGACCGAGCGGGTCGCGGGCCGGCGACGAGCCTCCCGCGACCCGACGCGGCTTGCGCCCCCACGAGCCGGGGCGCCCTCGGGAGGCCAGCGATGAACGACCGCATCCGATTCACCGGCTCGAGCGGCGAGCAGCTGGTCGGCCGGATCGACGCACCGGCGTCGACGCCGCGGGCCTGGGCGCTCTTCGCCCACTGCTTCACCTGCTCGAAGGACCTGCGGGCGGCGCGCAACGTCAGCCGGGCTCTCGCCGAGCGCGGTTTCGCGGTGCTCCGCTTCGACTTCACCGGCCTCGGGGAGAGCGAAGGCGACTTCGCCGACACCACGTTCCGCTCCAACGTCGACGATCTGGTGGCGGCGGCCGACTGGCTGCGCGCCGAGCACTCAGCGCCGACCGTTCTGGTCGGCCACAGCCTCGGCGGCGCGGCGGTGCTGGTGGCCGCCGAGAGGATCCCCGAGGCCAGGGCGGTGGCGACTCTCGGCGCGCCGAGCGACACAGAGCACCTGCGCTCGGGCCTGCTGGCTCCGGCGGTCGAGGCCGGACCTCTCGGCGATGGCGAGCGCAGGCAGGTCACCCTCGCCGGCCGCAGCTTCGAGGTCGGAAAGGAACTGCTCGACGACCTCGCCGAGGACCATCTCGGGCCGCGGCTGGCGCGGCTGCGGCGCGCGCTTCTGGTGATGCACTCTCCGGTCGACGAGATCGTCGGCGTCGACCACGCCCGGCGCCTCTACGAGGCGGCGAAGCACCCCAAGAGCTTCGTCTCGCTCGACGACGCCGACCACCTGCTGACCCGTGCCGAAGACGCCCGCTACGCCGCCGACGTGCTCGCCGCCTGGGCCAGCCGCTACCTCGAAGAGACTGCCGACGCGGCGGCGGATAGCGACACCGCGCCGGCCGAAGGCACGGTGCGCATCGTCGGCCGCGGCGAGGACTTCCTGACGCACGTCCACACCGCCGAGCACACTCTGATCGCCGACGAGCCGACCTCGGTCCCCAAGGGCACCGATCTGGGCCCCAATCCCTACGAGCTGCTGCTCGCCGCGCTCGGCGCCTGCACCAGCATGACGGTGGGGATGTACGCACGCCGCAAGCAGTGGCCGCTGGAGGGGATCGAGCTGACGCTCACCCACGGCCGGGTGCACGCTGAGGACTGCGAGGAGTGCGAGAGCGCCGAAGGGCAGGTCGACCGCATCGAGGTGGTCCTGACGCTGCACGGCGACCTCGATGCCGATCAGCGCCAGCGGCTGCTGGAGATCTCGCAGCGCTGCCCGGTGCACAAGACGCTGACCACCGAGACGCGCGTCACCACCGAGCTCGCCGACTGAGGCCACGCCAAACGACGTCGGCAGCGGGTCGGCAGCGGTCCGGCAGCGGTCGGACTCCCCGGCGGCCGCGCTCAGCCGTGGCGCAGACGCGTCGCGACGTCGTCCGGGACCACGGCCGGCTCGCGCCGCAGACGCTGCCACGAGAATCCGGCGATCAGCTCGGTCGGTCTCGCCGGCGTCGCCTCGGGGCGCAGACCGAGGGTGCAGGCGAGATAACCGACGATCGCCGACGCCTCGACTCCGCTCCGCCTCAGCGCCGCGAGCTCGAGCGCCGCATCGCGCTTGTTGAGCTTCTCGCCGTCGTTGCCGACCAGCAACGGCACGTGGCCGTAGCGCGGCGTCGGAGCACCGAGGCAGCGCTGCAGCCAGATCTGCCGTGCCGTCGAATCGAGCAGGTCGGCGCCACGCACCACCTCGTCGACCTCCTGCTCGGCGTCGTCGACCACCACCGCCAGCTGGTACGACCACACCCCGTCGCGTCGACGCAGCACGAAGTCGCCGCAGGTCTCGGCCAGGTTCTCGCAGCGTCGGCCGTAGAGCAGGTCGTGCCAGCAGATCTCCTCGTCCTCGACCCGCAGTCGCACCGAGTCGCCAGCCTCGCCCGCCGCCGTCTCGTCAGCCAGCAGTCGCTCGAGCCAGCCCGGCTCCACGGCCGTCGGCCGCAGGTCGGCGGGATACTCGGCGGCGCGCAGCGAGACGCCACAGGCGCCGGAAACCGAGCCGTGCGGCGCCGAGGCGATCTGCTGCAGGTCGCGCCGCGACAGGGCACAGGGGAAGAGCCGCCCCTGACCTTCGAGGCGCCGCAGAGCGGCGGCGTAGCGCGCCGAGCGCCGCGACTGCCACCACTCAGGCCCAGGGCTCTCCTCCCACGGCTCGTCCCACCACTCGGCGGGCGCGGCGGAAGAGCGTCCCAGCTCGCCTCGCCAGGGTCCGTCGTCCCAGTCGAGACCGAGCCACGCCAGCTCGCGCGCCTGCTCCGCCGCGCGACCGGGCACCGAGCGCGGGCCGTCGAGGTCCTCCACCCGCCACACCAGCATGCCGCCGCGCGATCGCACCGACAGCCAGGCGACGAGGGCGGTGCGCGCGTTACCGAGATGCATGCCGCCGGTGGGAGAGGGCGCCCAGCGCCCGCGCGGCCTGGCGACACCCACCGGAGACCTCACCCGCGATCGGACTGGCCGGCGACCCGCACCTCGATCAGTGCAGGCCGACCGCCGGCGACCGTCTTCCACGCCGCGGCGAGCGCCGCGGTGAAGCTCTCGGCGTCGTCGGCCCGGCGCGCCTCGACGCCGTGCCCCTCCGCGAGGCGCACGAAGTCGAGGTCCGGCCCGGTGAGATCCATGTGCGGAAAGGGCCGATCGGTGTCGACACCGAAGCGCCTGCGGTAGAGCTGCATGTTGATCTTGAGGATCCGGTACTCGCGGTTGTCGACGATCAGGAAGAGGATCGGCAGGCCGAGGTGCGCGGCGGTCCACAGCGCCTGGATCGAGTACATCGCGGAGCCGTCTCCGGAGACGGCGAGAACCGGCCGGCCGGGATGGGCCAGCGCCGCGCCGAGGCCTCCCGGCAGCCCCTGGCCGATGCCGCCGCCGCGGGTGCCGTAGTAGCGGTCGGACGACTCCCTGGCGTCGGCGTAGGGCAGCTGCGACAGCAGCTCACCGGAAGCGGTGATCCCCTCGTTGACGAGGACGACGTCCTCGGGCAGCGAGGCGACGAGGCGGCTCACCATGGCTGCCGCGGGCAACGGCGCGCCCGCCTCGAGCGGCTGATCGGCGCGCGCCGCCCGCGCCGCATCGTCCTCGAGGCGCTCCCTCGTCCGTGCCGCGCGCCGCTCGGCGCCGGTGTCGCGCCACTCCCCGCCCTCCAGCCCACCGAGCCGCTCGAGCAGCGCCGCGAGTGCCAGCCCCGGATCCGCCAGCAGTCCCAGATCGGGGGTGAAGTTGAGCCCCAGGCGGTCCGGCGAAGCCTCGATCTGCGCCACCCGGCACCCTTCGGGGAACGGCGAGCCACGGTCGAACCAGATCTCCTCGAAGAAGTGGCCGCCGATCAGCAGCACGCAGTCGACTCCCTCGAGCACCCGCCGGATGCCGCCATGGTCGAGCGGCATGCGCGGCCTGGCCAGAGGATGCGCCGGCGGGAAGTGCAGATGGTGCACCAGGCCGTCGGGGTGCACCGTGGCACCGAGGATCTCGGCGAGCCGCACCAGCTCCGAGCGCGCTCCGCTGCGCGCCACGCCGTCACCGACCACGATCGCGGGGCGACGCGCCAGCGCCAGCAGCTCCGCGAGCCGCGCGATCTCCTCCGGATGCGGCGCCGCGGCCCGCTGCAGCGGCGCCGGCGGGCGCGCCGGCTCGGTGGTCTCCTGCTCCAGCACGTCGATCGGCAGGGCGACGAACACCGGGCCCGACGGAGGATCCGCCGCGACCTTGAACGCCCGCTGCATCAGATGGCCGAGCTCGTCGGCGCGCTCTGCCTGCACGCTCCACTTCACCCACGGCGCCGCCATCGCCACCAGGTCGCCCGACAGCAGCGGCTCGCGCAGCCGCATCCGGGTGTCCTGCTGACCGGCGGTGATCACCATCGGCGAATTCGCTTCGGCGGCGTTGTAGAGCATGCCGAGGGCGTTGCCGAGACCCGGGGCGACGTGCAGGTTGACGAAGGCGGTGCGACCGGTCGCCTGGGCGTGGTAGTGCGCCGCGCCGAGCGCCACCCCTTCGTGAAGACAGGTCACGTAACGCAGGTCCTCGGCGTCGAGCAGACCGTCGAGCAGTCCGCTCTCGGTGGTGCCGGGATTGCCGAAGAGGAGCTCGACGCCGTGCAGGCGCAGCGACTCGAGCAGCACCTGCTTGCCGCGACGCCCGGTCAGATCTCCCTGGACCGGTGGCGTCTCCGCTCCGAACTTCGGTCCGTCTCCCATCGCCTCGACCCTCCCCGGTTTTCTGAGCTTCCCCGCGACGCCTCCCACCCTGCGCACCGCGGCGCCGGCGCCGACGCGCCTCCCGTTTCCGGGGCGTCCCTCATCGCCAGCCTCGCATTGTAGGGCCGTCCGCAACGGTCGAGCCGGAGGCGCGGTCGATTGCCGAAGGCTCGAAGAGTGCGCCGGAAGTTCCACCCGACTCGGCAAGAAGACTGTCCGTCACGCGCCGGGCCACTAGGTAGACCCAAAGTCGTTTTAATAGTTATTCTACGATTGCGGACCATGCCTGCCGATGCTAGCCTCCAGTGCATCGGGGGGATCTGTCGTCTGCCGGTCCAGATGAAGAAACGGTGAGGATTGGCCCGTTACCACCGATGAAGACCCTACGAAGGACACTCGGCATCATGGCCGTCGCGGTGCCTGTGACGCTGGGAGCCCTTTACTACAGGTACGAAGTCCACCGCATCGAGACCAATCGCCTCGAGCTGCTCCGCGCGGTCGCCGAGCGTTCGGCGAAGCGCATCGGCAACTGGCGTCGCGAGCGTCTGCGCGAGGCCGAGAACCTGGCCGACCGCCCGGGAGTTCGCGACCTCGGGCGCATCTCCTCTGCGCGACCCGCGGAGGAAGACAACACACGCCAGCTCGAGACGATGCGTCGGGGCCTGCGCTCCTACGGCTACGACAACGCCCTGGTGGTCGACGCCTCCGCCACGATTGTCTTCAACGCCGATCCGAACGACGAGGTCCTGCCGCCGGCGACACGTGAGCTGTTGGCGAGACTCGAAGCCAGCGACCCACCGACCCTCTCACAACCCCATCGGGATCCGCGCGACGGCCGCCAGGTCGTCGACGTCGTCGCGCCAGTCGCCCCGACCGACGACGGGGCGCCCCTCTTCCTCGTGTTGCGCTCCGGGCTGACAGAGCTGCTCGAGGAGACGATCTACGGCTGGCCGACGGCCAGCGGGTCTGGCGAGATGCTGCTCTTCCGCAGCGACGACGAGAGCGTCGTGCTCTTCGCCGGCCCGAAGCGCGACGGTGAGATCCTCTCGGAAGACCTCCTCCTGCCACTCGCCACGCCCCAGCTGCCCGCGGCCCGCACCCTGCGCGGCGAGGGGCCCGGGGTCAACGGAATCGACTATCGCGGCCGCCAGGTGGTGGCGTATTCGCGGCCGATCGAGGGCTCCGACTGGTTCCTCCTGGCCAAGATCGACCGCGCTGAGGTGGTCTCCGAGGCGCGCAGGGCGGCCTGGCTGGCGACATTGATCACCCTGCTGCTGTCCGCAGTGGCTGCCACCAGCACTCTGCTCCTGTTCGCCCGGCGCCGGGAGCACTTCTACCGAGAGAAGCTCGATCTCGAGCAACGCGTGCGGGAGAGCGAGTCGCGCTTCCAGCGCGTGTTCGAGAACGACCACACCGTCATGCTCATCAGCGAGCTGGGCACCGGTCAGATCGTCGAGGCCAATCCGGCCGCGATCGCGTTCTACGGCTGGTCGCTAGAGGAGCTCCGAGCGAAGCGTCTCAGCGATCTGAGCGCACCCGGTGGCGCCACCGACCCCAAGGCGACCCACGCCGTCGGCAGGCACCTGCTGGCCGACGGAGAAGAGCGACACGTCGAGACCCACAGCGGAGAAATCAGCATCGAAGGCCGGCGCGAGGTCTTCACCATCGTGCTCGACGTCAGCGAGAGGCTGGAGATCGAACGGCAACGGATCGAGGCCGACAACCTGCGTCGGCTGGCCGGCCGCGTGGCGCGGCTCGGCGGCTGGTCGGTCGAGCTGCAGCCCGAGGTCAAGGTCAGCTGGTCTGACGAGGTGTGCGCCATCCACGAGATGCCGCCCGGATTCACGCCCGCGCTCGACGAGGCGATCGACTTCTACGCCCCCGCTCATCGCGACAAGGTCCAGACCCTGTTCGAGCGCTGTGCGACCACCGGGGAGCCGTTCGACTTCGAGCTCGAGCTCGACACGGCCACCGGCCGTCGCCTCTGGGTGCGCTCGATCGGCGAGGCAGAGCGCAACGAGGCCGGCGAGATCGTCCGCGTGCGCGGCGCCTTCCAGGACATCACCGAGCGCAAGCGCCGTGAAGGCCAGGTCCTGACCCTGATCCAGACCTCTCTCGACGGCTACTTCGCCTGCGACCTGCAGGGCAACTTCGAAGAGGTCAACGACTCTCTCTGCGAGATGCTGGGACGAAGCCGGAGCGAGCTCCTCGAGAGCTCCCTGCGCTCCTTCGAGCTCGCCGACGACGAGCCGACTCAGTCCCAGACCCCCGCCTCGATCGACGGCGTAGTGGAGCGAGTCGTCGCCTCCGGACGCGCCAGCTGCCGCCTCAGGCAGCGGCGCCGACAGGGCTCGACGGTCGAGATGGAGGTCAGCTGCAGCTACCTGCCGATCCTCGGCGAGCGGATCTACGCGTTCGTGCGCGACGTCACCCAGCAGCTGGAGACCGAAAGGCGCCTGCAACAAGAGCGCGCTCGCTACAGACGCATCTTCGAGGAGGTGCCGATCTCGATCTGGGAGGAGGACTGGAGCGAGGTGCTGCCGATCGCCCGAGCGGCTCGTCACTCCGGAACCGACGACTTCGCGTCGTACTTCGCCGAGCACCCCGAGGCGATCGAACGGGCGTTGCAGGCGGTGCAGATCCTCGATCTCAACCAGGCCAGTGTCGAGCTCTTCGAAGCCGCCGACAAGCAGCACCTGCTCGGCTCGCTCGAAATCGTGTTCTCCGATCCCAGCACCCTGCCCGGATTCGTCGGCGAGATGGTCGCCCTGAGCCAGGGTCTGCAGATGTACGAGACCGAGATGCGGCTCGTCACGTTGGCCGGTCACCCGATCGACGTGCTGCTCCGGATGACGTTCCCCGCCGAGGACGACACCGACGGCATCGTCTTCGTCAGTCTGGTCGACATCACCGAGCGCAAGCGACAGGAGCGGCAGCTGGCGACGGCTCTGGCGGAAGCGGAGCGATCGAACCGCGAGCTCGAGCAGTTCGCCTACGTCGCCTCGCACGACCTCCAGGAGCCGCTCCGCATGGTCGCCAGCTACACCGATCTCCTGGCTCGACGCTACTCGGGCGCGCTCGACGAGCGAGCTGATCGCTACATCCGCTTCGCCACCGACGGCGCCCGCCGGATGCAGCAGTTGATCCAGGATCTATTGCAGTTCTCGCGCATCCAGACCCGGGCCCAGGAAGCCAAGTGGACCGATGCCAACCGCGCGCTCGAGCGGGCGCTCGCCAACCTCGATACAGCGCTGGGCGAGGCCGGCGCCCGCGTCACCCACGACGAGCTGCCGACGGTGATGGCAGAGCCGACCCATCTCGTGCAGCTGTTCCAGAACCTGATCGGCAACGCCGTCAAGTTCCAGCGACCCGGCGTCACCCCCGAGGTCCACGTGGGTGCGCGTGAGCACCAGCACAACTGGGCCTTCGAGGTGCGCGACAACGGAATCGGCATCGACCCCAAGTACGAGCAAAAGGTCTTCGCCATCTTCCAGCGTCTGCACACCCGCGAGGAGTATCCCGGGACCGGAATCGGCCTGGCGATCTGCCGCCGCATCGTCGAACGTCAGGGCGGAACGATCACCTTCCGCTCGCAGCCCGGAGAAGGTACCACCTTCGTCTTCACCGTCCCCAAGCCGATCGGAGTCGCGACATGAGCCCACGCAACGCCAACATGATCGACATCCTGCTCGTCGAGGACAATCCGGGCGACATCGAGCTGGCGCGCGAATCGCTCGCCGACAGCAAGATCATCAACCACCTCGACGTCGTCACCGACGGCGAGCAGGCCCTGGCCTATCTCCGCCGGCAGCCGCCGTACGAGGAGGCGGAGCCTCCCGACCTCGTCATCCTCGATCTCAACCTGCCACGCAAGGACGGCCGTGAGGTGCTGCAGGAGATCAAGCAGGATCCGAAGCTGCGCAGGTTGCCGGTGGTGGTGCTCACCTCCTCGAGCGAGGAGAGGGACGTGCTGGCCGCCTACGACCTGCACGCCAACTGCTACGTGCAGAAGCCGCTCAACCTGGACTGCTTCATCGAGGTGGTGCGCTCGATCGAGGGGTTCTGGATGAGCATCGTCTCACTACCCTCGAAGGCATGAACGATGCACCTGAACGGTGAGCGGATCAGCGTCCTCCTCGTGGAGGACAACCCCGGCGACGCGCTGCTGATCCGCGAGGAGCTCGACCTCGAAGCCCTGGAGCTCCAGACCCAGGTCGAGGTGGTCGACCGCCTCGCCGCAGCCCGCGAGCTGGTGCCAAAGAAGCACTTCGACGTGGTGCTCCTCGATCTCGGCCTACCCGACAGCAGCGGCCTCGAGACAGTCGAGGAGATGGTCGCCGCGGCTGACGGTGTGCCGGTGATCGTGCTCACCGGCGATGCGTCGGCCGAGGTGGGCCTGCAGTCGATCCAGGTGGGAGCGCAGGACTTCCTCTCCAAGTCGGATGCCCGCGACGCCAAGCTCGTGCGCACCGTGCGCTACGCGATCGAGCGTCGCCAGGCCCAGCTGCGGGCGCAGCGTTCGGAGTCGATTCTCGGTGCCACGCTCGACGCCTTGACCGCCAACGTGGCGATCCTCGACCAGCAGGGCAACATCCTGCGGGTCAACCGGGCCTGGCGCCAGTTCGGGGAAGCCCGTGGAGCGCGGATGGTGACCATCCTCCCCGGCGCCAACTACCTGGAAGCCTGCGCAAAGGGGGCCGAAGAGGAGGCGCACTACGTGGGGGATCTCCGCCGCCTCCTCGCCGGCGAGTTGCAGACGATCCAGTTCGAGTACCCGTGCCACTCGCCGACCGAACGCATGTGGTGCCTGTGCGTGGGGCACAGGTTCCACGATGGAACCGAGCCACGCGTCGTCCTGCTGCACCTCGACATCACCGAGCGCAAGCAGGCGAGCCTGCGCCTCAAGGCGCAGCACGAAGAGCTCCAGAATCTGCAGCGCATCGCTCACCTCGGCGGCTGGGAGCTCGACCTGCGTGACATGTCTCTCGAATGGACCGACGAGACCTTCCGCATCTTCGGCATCTCGCGCGAGGAGTTCGGCGGCACCTTCGAGGCCTTCGCCGAGTTCATCCATCGCGACGATCGCCAACGTGCGACCACGACCCAAGGCCGGGTCCACACCGGGAGCGCGAGCGCCCTCGAACACGAGTATCGGATCGTGAGACCGGATGGGGAGATCCGCCACCTCTACGAGCAGGGAGAGGTCGAGCTCGACCCGCAGGGGCGCCCGAGCGCCCTGCGCGGCAGCGTCATTGACGTCACCCCCCTGAAGCGGGCGGAGCAGAGCGCGCGGGAGATGGCGGACCGCCTCGATGGCTTCTTCGAACACTCGCCGCTGATCCTGGCCGAGGTGTCGCTCGACTACCGCTACGAGGTGGTCAACAGCCGGTTCTGCGAGCTGCTCGGCAGGCCCAGATCGGAGGTGCGCGGCCGGACCTTGGAAGAGCTCCTGCCGCCCGCCATGGTCCCCGACTTCAAGGCACGGATCGACGAGGTCGTCGCGACCCGGCAGACGACGGTGGTCGAGGACCTGGTCGACATCGGGGACGAACAAGCGATCTTCAGCACCTGGCTGTTCCCGCTGTTCGACCAGCAGGACCGCGTCCGCTCGGTGGGTTCCATCGGCCAGGACATCACGCAACAGCGCCGCCACGAGAGGGAGCGCGTCGAGCTCACCGAGCAGCTCCGGCAGTCGCAGAAGCTCGACGCGATCGGCCGCCTGGCCGGAGGCGTGGCGCACGACTTCAACAACATGTTGAGCGTCATCCTCGGCTACACCGACATGGTCATGGAGAGTCTCGGCGAGGAGCACCCCGCCTACGAGGACCTGCAGGCCGTCGAGAGCGCCGCGGAGCGCTCGACCAACCTCACCCGTCAGCTGCTCGCCTTCGCCCGTCAGCAGACGATCGCACCGGAGGTGGTCGACCTGAACCGCGAGATCCCACGCATGCTGCGCATGCTGGAGCGACTGGTGGGCGAGAACGTCGAGATCCTCTGGCGTCCCGACGACGACCTGTGGCCGGTCCTGATCGATCCCAGCCAGATCGACCAGATCCTGGCCAACCTGGCGGTCAATGCGCGCGACGCCATCGACGACGTGGGACGCCTGGTGATCGAGACGGCGAACCAGACCTTCG
Organism: Acidobacteriota bacterium; assembly: GCA_003388555.1. Classification (GTDB taxonomy): domain Bacteria; phylum Acidobacteriota; class Thermoanaerobaculia; order Multivoradales; family Multivoraceae; genus QQVD01. The sequence continues at coordinate 101,195 of QQVD01000006.1, forward strand.
ACGAGCAGTCCGACGCGATCCAGCACCCCTTCCGTCCCGGCGACTTCGTCGTGCTCCGGGTCAGCGACACGGGCTCGGGGATGACCGCCGAGATCCGGGAGAAGATCTTCGAGCCCTTCTTCACCACCAAGACCGCCAGCAGGGGAACCGGGCTCGGTCTCGCCACGGTGTACGGCATCGTGCAGCAGAACGAGGGCTTCATCCAGGTCCACTCGGAGGCTGGGCGCGGCACCGAGTTCGCGATCTACCTGCCTCGCGCCACCTCCGTCGATCCGGCGCGCTCCTCCACACCGACCGTCGCGGAGGCACCGACCGGGGACGAGAGGGTGGTCCTGGTGGAAGACGAGGTGACGCTCCTCGAGCTGACGCGGCGGCAGCTCGAGAGCCTCGGTTACGAGGTGCTGGGGACGTCCTCTCCCGAGGAGGCGCTCGCGCTGTTCGAGGCGGACGAGGGCCCGATCCACCTCCTGGTCACCGACGTCATCATGCCGGGCATGAACGGCCGTCAGCTCCACGAGGAGGTGAAGAAGCTGCGCCCCGACACGCCGGCGCTCTTCCTCTCCGGCTACAGCACCGACGTCATCGCCCACCACGGCGTGCTCGATCCAGGAGTCAACTTCCTCTCCAAGCCGGTCTCCAAGACCGCACTGGGGGAGAAGATCCGCTCGATCCTCGATCGCGACTGAGTCGTGCGCCGGGGCTCCGATCTCATCGGAGAGGTTCGAGGGACCGGGAATCCCGTCGCCCACCTGGCTGTGCGAGACTCGCCTCGATGAGACGGTCTGCGCTTGGACTCCCCGAGCTCGTGCTGCTCCTCGCGGGGTTCGGCGCCTCGGCCCTCCCCGAGAACTGGACCTGGGCCCAGGCCGCGAGGGCGCCGACCCGTGCGAACGTGCTCTCTGGCAGTGACGGCGGTGAGATCGACCTCTCCGCTCTTCAGCTGCGCCACGTCGGGCCGATCGGCAACCGGGTGCCGGCGGTCGCCGGAGTGCCTGGCGATCCGCTGGTCTACTACGCCGGCTCGGCATCGGGCGGCCTGTTCAAGAGCGACGACGGCGGCACCAGCTGGCGGCCGGTCTTCGACGACCAGCCGGTCGCCGCGATCGGCTCGATCGCGGTGGCGCCGTCGGACCCGAACGTGGTCTGGGTGGGCACCGGCGAGACGTTCATCCGCTCCAACGTGATGATCGGCGACGGCGTCTACCGCTCGACCGATGCCGGCAGGACCTGGAGCCACGTCGGCCTCGAGCACAGCGGCCGCATCGGCCGCATCGCGGTGCACCCCGAGGACCCCGACGTCGCCTTCGTCGCGGCGCTCGGACACGCGTGGGGACCGCAGGCCGAACGTGGTCTCTACCGCACCCGCGACGGCGGCGCCTCGTGGCAGCAGGTGCTGTTCGTGGACGAGAACAGCGGCGCCATCGACGTGCTGCTCGGCGCCGGCAACCCGAGGGTCGTCTACGCCGCCACCTGGCAGCTCGAGATGTCGACCTCGGGGCGCACCTCGGGCGGGCCGGGCAGCGGCATCTTCCGCTCGCGCGACGGCGGCGACACCTGGGAGCGGCTCGGCACCCGCCGCGAGCAGGGGCTGCCGAAGCCGCCGTGGGGGAAGATCGGCCTGGCCCAGTCGGCCGCCGACCCCGACCGCGTCTGGGCCCTGATCGAGACCAGCTCGAACCGCGACTTCGCACCGGTCGAGGGGTGGGACGGCGAGGGCTTCCAGGGTGTGCTGTGGCGCAGCGACGACGGCGGTGACCGTTGGCGGCTGATCAACCGCGACAACACCCTGACCCAGCGACCGCTCTACTACACCCGCGCCGTCGCCGCGCCCGACGACGCCGACGAGATCACCTTCATGGCGGTGCAGCAGAGCATCTCCCACGACGGTGGCGCGACGATCGAGGAGCAGAACTCGGGCTGGGACCACCACGACCTGTGGATCGATCCGCTCGACGGCGACCGTCGCATCGCCGGCCACGACGGCGGCGTCAGCATCACCCTCAATCGCGGCCGCACCTGGGCCAAGCCGCAGCTGCCGATCGCCCAGCTCTACCACGTCGCCGTCGACGACGAGGTGCCCTACGACCTCTACGGCAACCGGCAGGACGGGCCTTCGGTGCGCGGGCCGAGCCGCAGCCTCTCCGCCGACGTGATCCCGATCTCCGCCTGGCGCTCGGTCGGCGGCTGCGAGGTGGGCTTCGCGGTGCCGACTCCCGGGGCACCCCACCGGGTCTGGGCGGGCTGCTACGACGGCATCCTCGAGCTCTACGACGAGCGCACCGGGCAGGCGCGCGACGTCAGCGTATGGCCGCTGGCGATCGAGAGCTGGGCGGCGGCGGATCTGCGCTACCGCTTCCAGTGGAACTTCCCGCTCACCCTCTCGCCGCACGATCCCGGCGTCGCCTACGCCGGCAGCCAGTACGTGCACCGATCCTCCGACCTGGGGCAGACCTGGGAGCGCATCTCGCCCGACCTGACCAGCGCCGACCCCGAGCTGATGCGCCGCAGCGGTGGTTTGACCCTGGACGACGCCGGACCGACGATCGCCCCGGTGGTCTTCGCGATCGAGGAGTCGCCCCACCTTGCCGGCGAGATCTGGGCCGGCACCAACGACGGCAGGCTGCACCGCAGCCGCGACGGCGGCTCGAGCTGGGACGATCTCACCGCGACGCTGCCCGATCTGCCGCCGCTCGGCACCGTGTCCAGCGTCTGGGTCTCGCGTCACGACGCGGCGCGCGTCTACGTCACCGTCGACCGCCACCAGGAGGGCGACAACACCGCGTACCTGTTCCGCAGCGACGATGGCGGCGCATCGTGGCGCTCGTTGCGCTCCGATCTGCCCGAGGGGCCCCTGGCGACCGCCCGCTGCCTGATCGAGGATCCGGCGCAGCCGGGGCTGCTCTTCCTGGGTACCAACAGCGGCCTCTTCGTCTCCCTGGACGACGGCGACAGCTGGCGCTCGCTGCGCGGCAGGATGCCGGCGGCGCCGGTCTCCTGGCTGGTGGTGCAGGAACGGTTCGGCGATCTCGCGATCTCCACCTACGGACGCGGCTTCTGGATCCTCGACGACCTGTCGCCGCTGCGCGAGCTGGCGCGGCGTCGGCAGGAGACGGCGGCGATCGGGACGCCGACCCTGGTTCCTCCCCGCGACGTCTTCCGCCTGCGCTCGCGGCCCGAGGTGATGTTCCAGCCGGACTCCCCGGCCGCGGGCACCAATCCCGCTGCAGCCGCCTTCTTCCATCTGCTGCTGCCGGCCGCCGGTGCAGCCGACACCGAACCCCGCACCGACGACGCCGGCGCCGCGTCCCTCGACGGCCTGGAGCTGGTGATCGAGCGGCGGGCCGGCGACGGCGACGAGCTGGTGCGTCGGCTCGAGCTCCCCGAGATCGACGCCGAAGCCACCCAAGCCGCGCTGTTGCGCGTCGACTGGGACCTGCGCAGCGAGCGCACCCCGAAGATCGCCCTCCTCCGACCACCCGCAGAGAACCCGGAGCTGCCGCTCGAGGGTGAACGCACCCTCTCCGACGGCGGCCGCTTCGCCCGCCTGGTGCCTCCGGGTCGCTACGAGATCGTGCTGCGACGCGCCGCGACGACGCGAGACCGGAACGCCTCAGGGAACGGCGACGAGGGCGTAGTGCTCGCCCGGCACGCGTTCGAGGTGCTGCAGGATCCCGCCGCGGCCTTCTCACCCGAAGATCTCGCTGCGCAACAGGAGCTGCTCGACCGGATCGAAGAGGCGATCGTCGGGGCGGCGCGACTGATCGAAGCCAGCGAGCGGCTACGACAGCAGCTCGACGAGCACCGCCGTTGGCTGTCGACCGCCGCCCCTTCCTCTCCGTCGACGGGTGCCGGCGCGGCGGCCCCAGACGACAGCGACCTCGCCGCCGAGCTCGAGGAGGCCGACTCGGCGCTGGCGGCGATCGAGGACGAGCTCTTCGACCTGCGGCTGACCCCGGCCTCGCAGGACACGCTCCGCTGGCAGCGGCGGCTCTACGCCCAGCTGGTCTACCTGGCGCGCCGGGTCGACCAGTCCGACCACCGACCCACCGCCGCCCAGGAGGAGGTCTGGCTGCAGCTGCAGAGCCAGCTCGCCGAGGTGCAGCACCGCTACCACGAGTGGGCCGAGGGGGCGCTGCCTGCCCTCCGGAAGCGGATCGCCGACGCGGTACGTAGCGGACGACTGCTCGATGCCGCGCTGGAGGCGGAGTCGCCGGAGGCTTCGCAAGAGGCGCGAGCAGAACCGGAGGAGAGAGACCGATGAGTGGCCGAGACCCTTCCACGGCAGCGCCAGCACACGCCGACGAGCCCGGCGACGGCGACCCCCCGGCGCTGCGCTCCTTCACCCTCTACGACGTGCTGCGGCGCTGCGCCCGGGTCGCTCCCGAGGCGCCCGCGCTGATCTGCGAGGACGGCGACGAGCTCTCGTTCGGGGAGTGGCTGGCGCGGGTCGACCGGCTGGCGGGAGGCCTCGAGCAGCGGGGCATCGGACGCGGCGACCGCGTCGCCGTGCTGGCGCTCAACTCGATCGGCTTCGCCAGCCTCTACTTCGCCGCTGCGCGCCAGGGCGCGGTGCTGGTGCCGATCAACTGGCGGCTGCAGCCTCAGGAGATCGACCTGCTCTGGCGGCGCACGGGGCCGCGAGCCATCTTCGTCGATGCGGCGAACCGCGCCACGCTCGCCGCCACCGAAGCCGCGAGGCAGTGCGCGCTGAGCATCCTGCTGGAGGGCGACAGCGAGGGCCCCACCGATGCCGGCTCCGAGGAGGCCTCCCTCGAGCTCGAGCCCTTCGCCGCCGTCGACGCGGCTCCCGGCGAGCGGCCGGAGGTGAGCGCCGACGATCCGGTCGCGATCATCGCCACCGCAGCGGTCGACGTCATCCCGCGCGGCGCCCTGCTCAGCCACCGCAATCTGATCTCCTCCAACCTGCAGGAGATCGCCGCCCTCGGCCTCGGCCCCGACGACCGCAGCCTGCTCGCCCTGCCGCTCTTCCACATCGCGGCGCTCGGCCACTTCCTCGCCTTCCTGCACGCCGGAGGCGCCAGCGTGGTCATGGCGCGTTTCGACGCCGGGCGAGCGGTGGAGCTGATCGCCCGCCACCGGGTGACCCACGTCAGCGACTTCCCTCCGGTGCTCAGCCAGCTGCTCGACGCCGCGGCCGCCGACGGCGCGCCGGAGAGTGCTCTCGCCTCCCTGCGCCACGTCACCGGGCTCGACTCTCCGGAGACCATGCAGCGGCTGCACGAGGAGACCGACGCCAGCTTCTGGACCGGATTCGGCCAGACCGAGACCAGCGGCTTCGTGACGTTGCAGAACGCGCGCGAGAAGCTCGGCAGCGCCGGTCGCCCCTGCGAGCTGTGCACCGTCGCGCTGCACGACGAGTTCGATCGTCCCGTACCCTCCGGCGAGACCGGTGAGATCGTGGTACGCGGTCCGCTGGTCTTCCTCGGCTACGACGGCCAGCCAGACGTCACCGCGCACACCTTCCGCGGCGGCTGGCACCACACCGGCGACCTCGGACGTCTCGACGAGCAGGGCCGCCTGATCTACGTCGGCCGCACCGCCGCCAAGGAGCTGATCAAGCCCGGCGGCGAGAACGTCTACCCGGCCGAGGTCGAGAAGGTGCTGGTCGAGATGCCCGGGGTGCGGGCCGCCTGCGTGCTCGGCATCCCCGATCCGAAGTGGGGTGAGGGCATCCTGGCGGTACTCGAGACCGGCGAGGAGTACAGCCTCGATCTCGACGGCGTGCGCGCCTTCGTCGGCGAGCGCATCGCGCGCTTCAAGCGGCCGCAGAAGGTCGAGACCACCGACTCCCTGCCGAGGCGCGACGACGGCACGATCGATCGTGATGCGGTGCGCGAGCGGTGGGCGAAAGGTCTCTCGCGCGGCTGAGACGACGCCGGCGGCCGGGGCGCACCCGAGCTGCGCGCCGGCTGCCGCCCGGGCGCATCGCCGGGACGTCGGATCAGCTCGACCGGGTCTCGAGCGGCGGACGGTCGATGGCGGAGCCCCTGCCGCCGCTCGCCGCTTCGCCCGTCGCCTCACCGCGGCACGCCGCGTGCACCGCGCGCACCAGCTCGCCGGCCTTGAACGGCTTGGCGAGGAAGGGCAGCTTGCGCATCGCGCGGCCGAGACGCTCCTGGCTGTAGCCGCTCATCAGCACCACCGGGACGTCGGGCATCTTGCGCTTCACCAGGCTCAGCAGGTCGGACCCCGAGAGCCTCGGCAGGGTGAGATCGAGCAGGATGCAGTCGACCGGGCGTGGCGGCCGCACCGCTCCTCCGGCGGCCGCAGGCTCGGCGACCTCTCCCGCCGGCGGGGACTCTCCCCGCCGCGGCCCGGACGACCCGGCGGCGAGTCGCTCGAGCAGGGCGGCGGCCTCGAAACCGTCGCTGGCCTGCAGCACCTCGAAGCCAACCTTGCCGAGCGCCACCTTCGCCAGATCGCGCACCAGCACCTCGCCGTCGACCACGAGAACGCGGCCGCGCCGCGGGACGATCTCGCGGGTCCCCGCCGCCAGCGCCAAGTCGAGGTCGCGACGCGCCGGGAAGAGCAGCTCGAAGCGGGTGCCCGCCCCCGGTCGGCTCTCGACCTGGATCGCACCGCCCTGAGAGTGCACCAGGCCGTGAGCCGCCGCGAGGCCCAGGCCCGTGCCCTGATCCTTGGTCGAGTAGAAGGGCTCGAAGATGCGGGGTAGCAGCTCGCTCGCGATGCCCTCGCCGTCGTCGCTGACCGTGACGACGACGTACTCGCCCTCGGGCAGCGGCCGACTGAGCCGTGAGAGGTCGAGCTCTCCCGCCTCGAACCACCGGAGCGCCGTGCACACCCGCACAGTGCCGCGGCCTTCCTGCAGCGCATCGGAGGCGTTCGCCATCAGGTTCATGACCACCTGCTGGATCCTGATGGCATCGCCCTCCACCGCGGGGAGGCCGTCCGCCAGCTCGATCTCGACTCGCGCTCCTGCGGCCAGTCGAGGTTGCATCGGACCGACGATCTCACGCACCACCTGCGACAGGTCGAGCGGACCCACCTCGAGCTCGCCGCGTCCCGCGTAGGCGAGCAGCTGGCGGCACAGCTCGGCAGCGCGTTGCGCCCCGGTCTGCACGTCCTCGAGGTGGCGCAGCACCGACGGATCGTTCGACTCCATCGCCGCCAGCTCGGTGTTGCCGGCGATGCCGGTGAGCAGATTGTTGAAGTCGTGTGCGACGCTGCCGGCGAGGAAACCGAGGCTCTCGAGACGAGCCATCCGCTGCATCTCGTGCTCGAGGTCGCGCCGCACCCGCTCGGCTTCCCGCAGCGACTCGACGTTGGTGACCACCACGGTGTAGCCGCCGCTGCCGCCGTCGACGCGATTCCTGGTCACCCGTAGCTCCACCCGCTCGTGCGGCGGCTCGGCTCGGCGCACTTCGACTAGGCTGGTCCGGTTCCCCGAGCCGGCGCTCTCTATGGCGGCGAGCACGCGGCCGGAGTCCTCCTCCACCACCCAGTCGCGCAGAGGGCTGCCGATGCGGGGATCGTCGTCGGCGCTGCTCGACAGCAGCACCCTGTGGTCGTCGGAGACCTTGAGCACCGTGCCGGGAATCGAGCGCAGCAGCACGGCGAGCTCGGCCTGAGTCGCCTGGGCGGCGCGTTCCGCCCGCCGCCTCTCGGTCGCATCGAGAGCGATCGTGAGATAGCGGGTGCCCTCCTCGTCGAGCACCGGGAGCCGGGTCTGCAGCACCGGCAAGGTGACTCCGTCGCCGACTTCGATCTCGCCGTCCTTCCAAGTCACCCGGGCTGCCGCCCGGCCGGCGGCGGGCACCTCGACCAAGGGTCGGCTGGCGAATCCAGCAGCCGCGAGCCGGTGTGCATCGATCTCTCCGTCGCCGCCCGCGTCGAGCAGACGATGCAGGAAGCGGTTGGCGAACAGCACTCTGCCGCTGCCGTCCTGGAGGATCACCGCGCCGGGGATGCTGTCGACGACGGTCGCGAGCAGACGGCCCTGCGCCCTCAGACTCTCCTGCCGCTGGAGGAGCTCGGAACGGACCACCAGCACCACCAGAGCGACGAAGCAGACCAGCGCCAGGTCGGAGGTGAGCGCCACGAAGGTGCGCTCCTCGAGGATCGGCCGCGCCAGCTCCGGGAGCACCCCGTAGCCGATGGCAACGAGACTGGCGAACAGTGTCGACAGGGTTGCACACAGAGGCGCCGAGCCCCAGACCGCTGCTCCCAGCAGGAGGACGGCGGCGAAGCCGTAGCCGAGCGGCCACGTGACCAACAGCTCGTGCCCGCGCATGACCAGGAAGGCCAGCACCACGGCGCAGGTACCGAGCAGCGGGACCAGCCCGTCGCGTTCGGACCGATGCAGCGACTCGGCGCCGACCTCCCAGAGAACCACCGCGGGCGCGAACAGAAGCGCGCTGATCGCCAGGCCCGACCAACTCTCCAGCAGGGCGAGCGCCGGCGGCGAGCCGGCGGCCACCGAGCTCACCGCGAAGAGGCCGGCCGCGGCGACGGCCGGCCCGGCCACGAGGGTGACCACCAGCGGCCTCCACAGTCGGTGTACGCGCAGCGCGATCGCAGAGGCCGAGCCGTCCCGCTCGACAGCAGGCAGGCCGTGGAGGCGGTGCGACAGCAGGACGCCGGACGCCAGGGCCACACCTCGGGCGAGGCCGATCCAGAGCGACCCCGGCCAGCTGGCGAGCGTCGTGATCAGAACGAAGGGCACCAGCCAGCGGCGGCCCCGGGTCAGGGTCAGGCCGAGGACGACGCCGTAGGCCGGGAAGAAGAAGCCCGGATCCCGCACGACTCCGTCAGCCGCCGCGAGAGCGACCTGGCGACCGAGCACGACCGCCGCGACGAGGGCGACGAGCTCCAGCAGCAGGCGCAACGGCGCCGGGCGCCTGGACCCACCCCAGCCGGCGTCTGCTCGCGTCTGCGTCTCGTCTCGCATTCGTCCCTGGACCAACCTTGCAATCTTACCGGCCATCTGAAACCGTTCTGCGGCACCCGCGCGCCGTCAGTCCCCATGCGACAAGGCTTTGGACGACGATGGCCCAGACCCGGACGCTGCTCCGGTCTCCACCGTCGACTGCCGGCCCGAGTGCCCCGCCCCGGGACGCAATCGGCCGCACACCGCGTCCGAGCTCCCGCAGTGCATCGCCACTGCAAGCGCCGTGCACATCCCTCGTCGCCGCCACCACGCCGTCGTGGATCGACGACCAGCGTCGCGAAGCCCACATCCCCGACCGACTCACGAACGCCCGGAGACCACGCGACACAGCGTTCGAATGCGTTCGGAGCGCTCCGGCGAGACACCGCCTTCACTGGGAAGGACCGGGGACGAAGGCGGGAGAAGCCGAGGGGCCGTATCGATCCGGTCCAGCGAAGCCCAGACTCCACCAGCGCCAAACCACAAGCAGCGAGACCCACGCCGTGAAGAACCTCTCCTCCACCGAGATGAAGGGCCGAGCGCTCGACGTCACCGGCATCGAGAACGCCCTCCTCGACCTCCTGGTTCGCCTCCCCGACGACAGCGCGCTGGAACGGATGGGACTGGTGAAGGGCACCATGAAGCTCGTCGAGACCGACGAGCAGCGCTCGATCCTCGAACACGTCGGCAGCCTGCGGCCCGAGGTCCAGGCGGGAGGCAGCTGCGCCAACGTCCTGCGCACGCTCTCCCGACTCGGCCATCGCACCTGCTACTCCTCCGCGGTGGGTGAGGACGTCGAGGGCGATCAGTTCCTGGCCGGCTTGACCGACAACGGAGTCGTCGACCGCTGCGTCCGCCTCGGCCACGGGGCGACGGGCTCCTCGGTGATCCTGGTCTCGCCGGACGGCGAGCGCACGATGAACACCCACCTCGGAGTGTGCCGCGACTACGGACCGGACCACGTCCCGCATCACGAGATCGCGGAGAGTCGGTTCTTCTTCACCACCGCGTACATCTGGGACACGCCGAACCAGATCGAGGCGATCGAGTCGGCGATCGCGACCGCCCGATCGTCGGGCTGCCTGCTCGCCATCGACCTCGCCGACCCCTTCGCGGTCGGGCGCTCGCGCGAAACGATCCTGCACCACTTCGACCGCGGCTTCGACGTCGTGTTCGCCAACGCCGAGGAGGGCCGCATCATGACCGGCCTCGGCTGCGAGGACGCGGCGCGCAAGCTCGCCGAGACGATCAGGGTGGCGGTGGTGACCAACGGAGCCGACGGCGCCTACATCGTCTCCGGCCGCGAGGAGGTGCACGTGCCGGCGCAGCGCGTCGAGGTCGTCGACACCACCGGGGCCGGCGACTGCTTCGCCGCCGGCTTCCTGCACGGGATGCTGGAGCAGCTGCCGCTCGAGCGCTGCGGCCAGATCGCCACCACGCTGGCGGCCGACGCCATCACCCACATGGGCGTCCGGCTCTCGGCCGACATCGAGCGGCGGGTGCGCGAGGCCTCGGCCGTCGACGACGCCCTGGCGCCGTCGGCAGGGAGCGCCGGGCCCCACCCCGAGCCCGCCTGATCGCGCGACGCCCACGGATCGAGATGACCCTGCGCGCGCCGCGGCCATAGGTGCCGCCCGCGCAAAGTCCAAGAACGGAGATCGATCGATGAAGAGAAGAGACCGCATGGCCGACACCCGTCTCGCCCGCACACGGGCACTCGCGCACCCACTGCCCGTGCTGCTGGTGCTCCTGGCCCTGCTCGCCACCGCGCCCCTGGCCGCACAGTCCGAAGTCGCCGAGCCGGACCACATCACTCCCTGGCAGGTCGCCACGGCCAAGCGGGTCTCCAGCGTCAGCCTCGGGCCCGACGGTCTCACCGCCTACATCCTCTCGGTGCCGCGCAAGCCGCTCGTCGACGAGAGCGGCTCGTCGTGGTCCGAGCTCTGGCTGGTCGACGCCGAGGGCCGCTCGCGCCCCTTCGTCAGCGGTGAGGTCGACGTCTCGGCGGCGCGCTTCACGCCGGGCGGCGAGATCGGCTTCCTCAGCAAGCGCGAGGGCGACGAGAAGACGACGCTGTACTCGATCCCGGTCGACGGCGGCGAGGCGCGCCCGGTGGTGCGGCACGAGGAGTCGATCTCGGCCTGGGCGATGGCTCCGGACGGCACCGTGGCCTTCCTCGCCAGGGAGCCGCTGGCCAAGGACCTCGAGAAGCTGCGCGACAAGGGATTCGACCAGGAGATCTACGAGGAGGACGACCGTTTCGTCCGCCTCTACCTGCGAGCCCCGCACGAAGACCCCGAGCATCCGGCGCAGCAGGTGGAGATCGCCGGCTCCCTGCGCTCGCTGGCCTTCTCCGCCGACGGTACTCGTCTCGTCGTCGCGGCCACGCCGACTCCGCTGATCGACGACACCTACGTCGCCCAGAGCGTGCACGTGCTCGAGCGCAGCGGCGTCGAGACCACCGTAGCGCGATCGATCTCGCCGCAGCGCAAGCTGGGGCCGATCGTGCCGAACTCCGACGGCAGCGAGGTCGTGATGGTCGCCGCCGCCGACCCCAACGATCCGGCGGCCGGGCGGCTGGTGCACTGGAACCGCGACGGTGAGCTGGTCGACCTGCTGCCCGGGCTCGAGGGCCACGTCGTCGACCTGGTGTGGAACGGCGATCGGCTGGTCTACCTGGCCGACGTCGGCACTGAGACCCGGATCGGCAGCGTCGCCCTCGACGGCACCGACGCCGAGACCATCCGCGAGCCCGGTGGCACGGTGATCGAGTCGCTCTCCGGCGTCGTCGAGGCAGGCAAGGTGGCCGCCGTGGGCAGCGCGCCGCAGCACCCGAGCGAGCTGTTCACCCTCGATCTGGCGACCGGCGAGCTCACCCGCCGCACCGACAGCAACCCCTGGCTCGACAACGTCCGCCTGGCGCGCCAGGAGACGGTGCGGCACACGGCGCGCGACGGCCTCGAGCTCGAGGGCGTCCTGGTCTATCCCCTGGACTATGAAGAGGGTCGTCGCTACCCGATGTTCCTGGTCGTGCACGGCGGCCCCGAAGCGCACCAGAGCAACGGCTGGCTGACCGGCTACTCACAGCTCGGCCAGCTCGCCGCGGCACGTGGCTTCGCGGTCTTCTACCCCAACTACCGCGGCTCCACCGGTCGCGGCGTCGAGTTCTCGAAGATCAGCCAGGCCGACGCAGCGGGACTCGAGTTCGACGACCTGGTCGACGCGGTCGACCACTTCGTCGAGATCGGCCTCGCCGACCGCGACAAGATCGGCATCACCGGCGGCTCGTACGGCGGTTACGCCTCGGCCTGGGCCACCACCTACTACTCCGACCGCTTCGCTGCAGCGATCCCCTTCGTCGGCATCAGCGACAACATCTCGAAGGTCGGCACCACCGACATCCCGGTCGAGATGTACGCGGTGCATCATCGCAAGTGGCTGTGGGAAGACTGGGACTACTTCGCCGAGCGCAGCCCGATCCGCTACGTACAGCGCAACCGGACTCCGACCCTGATCCTGCACGGCAAGGACGACCCCCGGGTGCACCCCAGCCAGTCGCTCGAGCTGCACCGCCACCTCAAGGTGCTCGACCAGGCACCTGTGCGGCTGGTGCTCTACCCTGGTGAGGGCCACGGCAACCGCAAGTCGGCGAGCCGTTTCGACTACATGCTGCGCACCCTGCGCTGGATGGAGCACTACCTCAAGGGCCCGGGCGGCGAGCCACCTCCGTACGCCATCGACTACGAGCGCTTCGTGCCGAAGTCGGAGCTCGGCGACGAGGCCGACGCGGAGGAGGAAGGCGAAGCAGCCCCGGACGCCCAGCAGTCCGGCGGATGAGCCGCGCGGGCGCCTGCGAGGGCGGCGCGGCCGGCGACCGGTGGGATCGGACCGAGCCCCGGAATCGGGCCACGACCGGACCCACGCCGGAGAACGTGGGGGCCCGAACCGTGCCATGATCGGCTCGGCTCTCGAGGACCCTCTCCACGCTCTTCCGCTCACCGCCGTCCTCCGGGCGGTGCCGCAGAGGCATTGCGGCCGCGCCGACGGCTGCTCCCCGGATCCGTGACACGAACCCCGACAACCGAGGAACCCGTTCACTCCGCCGACGATCGCATGGACCCGCCCGGGCCGCGACGGACCCACCCTGCGCGGTCCGTCGACTGGGCGGAGATCGTCCTCGACGAGGAGACGCTGCGCCCGGTGGTGGCCATCGCCACACCGGGGGGGTGGCAGATCGCCTGCTCCGACTGGCAGCAGGCCCGCGACCTGCTCGAGCGGTCGGGCTACCGCCCGGAGACCGTCCGCGGTCACCAGCCCGAGCGATGGTCCAGGGTTCGCGAGCCGCTGACCTGCCGCGAGGAGCTCGAGCTCATCCGAGGCAGCGTCGGGATCGGCAGGGACGACTGACCGGCGGCGTCGCGATGGCTCCCTGGCTCCTCCTGCTCGGCCTCGTCGTCGCAGCTGCCGCCAGTGTGGTGGCGATCCGCTGTCTAAGGCAACTTGGTCACGAGCGCCGGGAGCACCAGCGGACGCGCCTGGAGGCCGACCGTCTCGTCGCGGTCCTCGAGGAAGGCAGGCGTGCGGCGTTCTGGTGTGATGGGGACTTCGTATTGCAGTGGACCAACTCGGCCTTCGACCGTTTCGCCGCGGCGAGCCTCGGCGAAGGTGCGAGGCCCCGTTCCCTGCGCCAGATCTTCGGTGACGGTGCCCGCGACAGGATCGACGACGAGATCCTCGTGGTTGCGGGGCGCGGACGCACCTGGCGCGGCGAGCTCGAGATCGTGGGAGACGGTGGCGAGACCCGCGTCGTCAGCTGCTACTTCGTGCCGCAGCTCGATGACCGAGGGCAACTCGGCAGTCTCGCCGGAACGCTGGAGGACGTCACCGAAGCGCTTCGGGTGCGTCGGGATCGCCAACGCCGCTTCGCCTGGCAACATCTGACGGCGACGATCTCCAGGTCGTTCCTCACCGAGACACCCGAGCCGATCGATGTCACTCTCGGGCGTGCTCTCGAGCGACTGGGCTGGTTCGTCGACGCCGACTGTTGTCGGCTCGATCTGGGCGCCGATGCGACGCATCGGGTGATCCGCTGGCTGCGCCCCGGGCGCGAGCACCACGACGACCACGGCCGCACCTCGACGAGCCGAGTGCGCGGCCGGCTCGCCCGCGGCCAGATCGTCCGCCACCGCCTGCCTGGGCGCGGCTCGTCGGGCTCGACGGAGAACGCACCTCTCCCGGCCGACAGCTCCAGCGTCACCGTGCCGCTGCGCCTCGGGCGAGAGATCCTGGGACTGCTCGAAGTCGTGCGCCACGGTCGTGAGCTGGAGCTCTCCGAACGCGATCTCGTCGATCTCGAGGTGCTGGCACACCTGCTCAGTGACGCCATCGCCCGCCATCGCACTCTCGACCGCCTCGCGGAACGCGAAGCGCAGCTGCGGCAGGCGCAGAAAATGGAGTCTGTCGGCCAGCTCGCCGGCGGCATCGCGCACGACTTCAACAACCTGCTGACGGTGATCAAGGGGTTCTCCGCAGACGTCCTGTCCCGGGCGGACCTCGACCCGGAGACTCGCTCGGACCTGCGCGACATCGAGACGGCGGCCGATCGGGGGGCCGAGCTCGTCCAGCAGCTGCTGGCGTTCAGTCGCGGTCAACAGACGGCGCCGACCGCCTGCGATCTGAACCAGGTCGTCCTGCGTATCGCCGCGATCCTGCGACGGTCCCTGGGGCGATCCATCGAGGTGGCGACCGAGTGTGCCTCGCCCCTCGGCGCGGTCCATGCCGATCCCCATCAGCTCGAGCAGGTGCTCGTCAATCTGGTGCTGAACGCACGTGACGCGATGCCTGAGGGGCGCGGCACGATCGTGATCCGAACCGTTCGCGGTGAACGCGACGACCGCGTCGGGCTCCAGGTCGAGGACGACGGCAGCGGCATGCCGCCGGAGATCCTGGCTCGCGTCTTCGACCCCTTCTTCACCACCAAGGAGCCCGGTTCGGGCACCGGCCTCGGGCTGTCGACCGTGCACGGCATCGTCGCCCAGGCCGGCGGCACCATCGACGTCAGCAGCGAGGTCGGCAGTGGCACGACCTTCACCGTCTGGTTGCCCGCGATGGACGTCGCGGCGGTGGGCACGTGAGCTCTCCGTCGCGCCGTGGCCTCACGGCGGCGGGCACCGCGCTCTGCGCCCTGCTGACCGCGGGGTTGTGCGTGGCACAGCCGGACGGTGCCGGCGCACCGCCGGACCTGGTGGCGTTCCCGCCGGCGCCCGACGTCGCCCCCGGCTGGACCGTCCTGCTGCGTCTGCCGGCTGCCGGTCGCGAGCGCTCGGTGGCCGAGCGCTGGGCCCGACGCGGCGTCGCCGTCTTCGTCCAGACCCCGGCCTCTCCGCCGACAGCTGCCAACGCCGGCGACTGGCTGCCGAGCGAGATCGCGGCGCGGCGGCGGGCCCTGCGCTGGCTCGCCGCCGGTGAAGCGTCGGGCGCCGGACCGAGAGTGGCGGAGATCGCGGTCGGCAGCGCCGCCGCGGCGACCCTGGCCTCCAGCGGCGAAAAAAACGCGTCGACGCCGGACGCCATCGTCTGGATCGATCCTCCCGCCACCCTCGGCGAGCTCTTCTTCGCCGGCGGTCTCTACCGGGTCGCCGAGCGTGGAGCGGTCCGTGCCGCCAGGACCGGCGTGGCGCTCGACCAGCTGACGATCGCGTCGGATCTGGACCCGACGCTCGGGCACCCCCTCGATGCCCGCTACGAGACGGCGCCACGCAACCTCTGGCTCAGCGGCTGGTTCAGGCCGCATGCCCGCTCCACGGTGGCGCTCTGGCGCAGTCGCCGGGAGGCGAACGCGAGACCCGGCGCGCATGAGCTGCACCTCGGCGCCTGGACCGGCGGCGACGACGTCAGCGCGCTCGATCTCGCTGGCGGCGACGCGCTGCTCGACCATGCCTTCGAGTGGGTGGTCGGGCCGACCGCCGAGCCCGAAGCCGGGTCCGGGTCCGTATCGGAAACGGCCGACGCTGATCGCCGCGCCGAGGCGACGGGGTCGTCGGCCGGCGTCGTCGTTCCGTCGCCCGCGGCGCCTCCGGCAGTGCGCTACGAGCACCTGCGGGCGCAGGTCTCCACCGCCGGACCGGCCGAGCGGGGCTGGCGGTCGGCCGACGAGTGGCCGCCGGCGTGCTTGCGCTGCTCGGAGCAGCGCTGGCACCTGCGCGCTGGCGGAGGTCTGACCACCGAGCCGCCGGGCCCCGAGGCGCCGACCAGCTACCGCTTCGATCCGAGCCGGCCGGTGTTCACCATCGGTGGGGCCCACTGGAGCGTCGACACCCTCGCCGACGGGCAGGTGCTGGAGGAGTATCCGATCGAGCCGCTCGAGCACGGCCCCCTGGATCAACGCAGGGTCGGAGAACGACCCGACTACCTGCGTTTCCGCGGCGAGGCGCTCGCCCGACCGCTCCACCTGCGCGGCAGTCCCCGCGTCGAGCTCTGGGTCGCCAGCGACGCCCCCGACACCGCCTTCGTCGTGCAGCTGGTGGACGTGCATCCGGACGGCTACCAGGCGCTGCTGCTCGAGACCGCGCTGGCAACCCGCCACCGCGACGATCCCGGTCCAAGCGAGTTGAGCTACGGTGTGCCGGAGCGGCTCGACGTCGAGCTCGGCCCGATCTCGGCCACCCTGCCGGCCGGCCATCGAATCGCCCTGCACGTCACCTCGAGCAGCTGGCCGGCCTACGAGGTGCACCCGAACACCCACTGGGAGGATGCCTCGGCACCGCCGCGCCCCGCCTTCCAGACCGTCTACCACGACCGACAGCACGCCAGCGTGCTGATCCTGCCGCGCACCGAGGAGCCATGAGCCACTCGAAGCACTGGGACGCCATCGTCATCGGACTCGGAGTCGTCGGATCCTCGGCGCTCGCCGAGCTGGCCCGCTCGGGCCTCGAGGTCCTCGGTCTCGACCGTTGGAGCCCGCCGCATCCCCAGGGATCCAGCGGCGGCGGCGACACCAGGATCATCCGCCTGGCCTACGCCGAGGACGACGCCTACCTCCCCCTGCTCGAGCTCTCCTACCACCAGTGGCGAGAACTGGCGGCCGGGCGCCGCGAGGCGATCCTCGAGCGCTGCGGATGCCTCACCATCGGCCCCACCGACGGCGAGCTGATCGCGGGCATCGACCAGACGGCCGAGCGACACGGTCTGGCGGTCGAGCGCCTCGGCGCCGACGAGATCGCCAGCCGTTTTCCCCTCTTCCGACCCGGCGGGGACTTCGTCGGCCGACTCGACCCCGCCGCCGGCTTCCTGCGTGTCGACCCGGCGCTGAAGTCCCTGCTGGCGCGCGCCGTCGGCGCCGGTGCCGAGGTCCAGGGTGGAGTCGTCGTCGACGGATGGGAGCGTGGCGAGGACGGCGCCTTGACGGTGCGTGCCGGCGACCGCAGCTTCCACGCCGACCGCCTGGTGGTGGCGGCGGGAGCCTGGATGCCGCGACTGCTGGAGCCGCTCGCCGCGCACCTGGACGTGCGCCGCCAACCCGTCTTCTGGTTCGAGCCCGGAGCGGCGGCAGGCGCCGAAGCGCTCGCCCCCGATCGCATGCCGACCTTCATCTGGGAGCACGAGCCGCGGCGCTTCGTCTACGGCTTCCCGATCAGGCCGCGCGGCCTGAAGATCGCGATCCACCACGAGGGCGAGGCGACCACCGCCGACTCCGTCGACCGCGAGCTGCGAGACGCCGACGTCGAGCGGGTGCTCGAGATCACCGAGAGGCACATGCCTGGCGGCTACGGCGCGCTGCGGCACGCCGACGTCTGTCTCTACACCAACACCCCCGACGGCCACTTCGTGATCGATCGTCATCCCGAGGTCCCGGAGATCGCCTTCGCCAGCGCCTGCTCGGGTCACGGCTTCAAGCTGGCGCCGGCGGTCGGTGCGGCGCTCGCCGACCTGACCCTCGGTCGCGACTGCCGGATCCCACTCGGCGACTTCTCGCTGGCGCGCCTCACGGCCGACAGCGACCGCTCTCCGCGACGCATCCGCGGCGGATCGCGCGACTTCCGCGGCGAGTCGCGCTGACGCCGGACCTCCGACCGAGCCCTCCTTCGAACCCCCGACCCGTCTCCCATCGACCACGGCCGCTTCGAGGAAATCAGCATGCCCGCCGATCTCGCCACAGCCCCCACCGCATCGGTCTCCCGACAGGCTCGAGCCAGGCCGACGGGCCTCTGGCCGACCGCCGCCGCGATCTGCCTGGCGGCGAGCGCGAACGCCGCCGCGCAGGACGACCGCCGCCCCTTCCGCGCCGAGGACCTGGTGACGGCGAACCGCCTCTCGTCGACCACCGTCTCGCCGGTCGGCGACCGCGCGGTCTACGTCCTGCGCACGACCGATCTCGAGGCGAACCGCGGCCGCACCGATCTCTGGCTCGTCGACCTCTCGCAGTCTCTGCAGCCACCGCGACCGCTCACCCACCACGAGGCCTCGGACTTCGAGCCGGTCTGGGCTCCCGACGGTCGCGGCCTCTACTTCCTGTCGACACGATCGGGCAGCTCGCAGGTCTGGCACCTCGATCTCGACGGCGGCGAGGCGCGCCAGATCACCGACCTCCCGCTCGATGTCGCCAACCTGCGCCTCGGCCCCGACGGTGAGAACCTGGCCTTCTCGATGGAGGTGTTCCCGGACTGCGCCGATCTGCGCTGCACCACCGATCGCCTCGAGCACCGACGGGCCAGCGGTGAGAGCGGCGTCGTCTATGACCAGCTCTTCGTCCGCCACTGGGACGGCTGGAAGGACGGCCGGCGTTCGCATCTCTTCACCCTGCGGCTCGACGAGCAGCTCGCCGGCACCACGCCGCAACCCGTGGACCTCATGGCCGGCCTCGATGCCGACGCCCCCTCGAAACCGTTCGGCGGCCGCGAGGAGTACTGCTTCACGCCGGACGGCGAATCGGTGGTGTTCACCGCGCGCGCGGCGCCCGACGCCAGCGGCTCGGCGGAAGCCTGGTCGACCAACTTCGATCTCTGGATCGCCCCCGTCGACGGCAGCGAGCCACCGCGGAACCTGACGCCGACGAACCCCGCCTGGGACACGCAGCCCCAGTTCTCACCCGCCGGCGACGCCCTCTACTACCTGGCGATGCAGCGGCCGGGCTACGAATCGGATCGCCTGGCGCTGATGAGACTGGCCTGGCCCTCGGGCCAGAAAGCCGCTGCCGCCGCGATCGAGATCGCGCCCGGGTGGGACCGCTCGATCGGCGGTTTCGAGATCGCCGCCGACGGAAGCACCGTCTTCGCCACCGCCGGCGACGTCGGCGAGACGGGCCTGTTCGCGATCGATGCCTCGACCGGCGCTGTGCGCCGGGTGCTCGAGCACGGCAGTGGAACGGTACGGGCGATCGCGGCGACCGCGGACCGTCTCCTCTTCGAGCACCAGGACCTGGCACGGCCCGGTGACCTGTGGAGTCTCTCGTTGGCCGAGGTCGCCACGCAGGACGCGCCGCGAACGGTCGAATCGGCCCGCCGCCACACCGAGGTCAACCGCGAGCTCGAGGCGGCGATCGCCTGGGGCGACTGGGACCAGTTCTCCTTCGCGGGGTGGAACGACGAGTCGGTGCACGGCTACGTCGTCTGGCCCACCGTGGGCAAACGTCCCGCCTCGGGTTGGCCGGTGGCCTTCATCGTGCACGGCGGGCCGCAGGGCAGCTCTTCCAACAACTTCCACTACCGCTGGAACCCGCAGACCTACGTCGGCGCCGGCTACGCGGTGGTGATGATCGACTTCCACGGCTCGACCGGATACGGCCAGGCGTTCACCGACTCGATCCGCGACGACTGGGGAGGCAAGCCGCTCGAGGACCTGCAGAAGGGCCTGGCCGCGGCGCTGCAGCGCTACGACTTCCTCGATGGGGAGAGAGTCTGCGCCCTCGGCGCCAGCTACGGCGGCTACATGATGAACTGGATCGCCGGGAACTGGCCGGATCGCTTCCGCTGCCTGGTCAACCACGACGGCCTGTTCGACAACCGCAGCATGTACTTCGCCACCGAGGAGTTGTGGTTTCCCGAGTGGGACCACCACGGCGGCTACCTGGACAATCCCGACGGGCACGAGAAGCACAACCCGGTGAACTTCGCCGATCGCTGGAAGACGCCGATGCTGGTGGTGCACGGCGAGCTCGACTACAGGGTGCCGATCACTCAGGGCCTGGCGACGTTCACCGCCCTGCAGCGGCGTGGGATCCCCTCGAGACTGCTCTACTTCCCCGACGAGAACCACTGGGTGCTGAAGCCGAAGAACTCGCTGCAGTGGCACCGCGAGGTCGAGCGCTGGCTCGGCGAGTGGCTGGGGCGTCGCTGAGCCGGAGAGTGGCGGGCTGAGGCCCGGGAGCCGGCGGCGCTCTGCTACTGTGCCGGCCCATGCAGTACGGCTTCGTTCTCGACCAGGAGGCCTGCATCGGCTGCCATGCGTGCACGGTGGGATGCAAGGCGGAGAACGACGTTCCGCTGGGCTCCTTCCGCACCTGGGTGAAGTGGATCGAGCACGGCTCGTTCCCCGACACGCGTCGCTCCGCTGCGGTCCTGCGCTGCAACCACTGCGCCGATGCGCCCTGCGTCGCGATCTGCCCGACCGGAGCGCTGCGCAAGCGCCCCGACGGCATCGTCGACCTCGACGCCGAGCGCTGCATCGGCTGCGCCTCGTGCCTGCAGGCGTGCCCCTACGACGCGATCTACATCGACGATGCCGAAGGCACCGCGGCGAAGTGCCACTTCTGCGCCCACCGGATCGAGGTCGGCCTGGCACCGGCTTGCGTCAGCGTCTGCCCCGAACAGGCGATCAAGGTGGTCGACTTCGACGATCCGGCGACGGTCGCCCTGCTCGACGAACGCGGCGCGGTGGCGCGCAAGCCGGAGCGCGGCACCCTGCCGCGCACCCTCTACCTCGGCGCCGATCCGGCGACCCTCGATCCGCTGGCGGTCGACGGCACCCGCACCCTCAGCCACGCCTCGGTGCCCGACCCGCTGCCGGCGCCGGGCAACGCCGAGGCGCGTTCGGTCTACGACGTGCCGAGACCGCGGCGCTGGGGCGGCAAGATCGCCGCCTATCTGGTGACCAAAGCAGGCGCGGCAGGCGCGTTGCTGCTGGCGGCCTCGAGCGCGCTGCCGCCGCTGAGCGCGCGGCCCGAGTTCGCCAGCCTCGATCCGCGCTGGCTCGGCCTGCTCTCGCTGGTTCTGCTCGCCGCCACCGGGGTGCTGCTCATCGCCGACCTGCACAAGCCGGCACGCTTCTTCTACCTGCTGACGATGCCGAACACCGGCTCGTGGCTGGTCAGGGGCGCCTGGGTACTGGCGCTGCACGGTGCGATCGCGCTGGCGTGGACGCTCGGGCTCTCCCACCCGGTGCTGGCCGCGCTCAGCGTTCCGAGCGCCCTGATGACCGCGATCTACACCGCCTTCCTGTTCCGTCAGGCGCGCGGTCGTGAGATGTGGTGCGAGGACCGCCTGCTGCCGTGGACCCTCGGGCTGCAGGCGGTGGCGGCGATGGCGGCGATCGCCTGGTGCTTCGGTATCGACGGCGGATGGGTGCTGGCGGCGCTGATCGCCTACCTCGCGGTCGTCGGCCTCGATGCGCTGCTGCCGGGCACGACGCGGGCGGCGCGCCGCGGCCACGAGCTGATGATCCGCCATCCGGCGTTCGCCGCCGGAGTGGCGCTGGCTCTCGGCGCCCTCTTCCTGGCACCACTGGTCTTCGTCGCCTTCCTCTGCCTGGACTGGGCCTACGTGCACGCCGGCCAGGAGGTGCCGCTGTCGTGACCCCTCCACCCGACGACCGCCACGACTCCTCGCGGCGCCTGCCGCCGCTCCCCTTCCTGCCGGCGGAGCTCTCGGCCGCACCGCCGCCCGAGCGCTGGGACGACTGGGAGGAGTACGACCCCGCGGTCTGGCCTCGCAAGCGCAAACGGCAGCTCCGTCTGGTGCCGACGATCTGCTTCAACTGCGAATCGGCGTGCGGACTGCTCGCCTACGTCGACCGCGAAAGCGGTGAGATCACCAAGTTCGAGGGCAATCCGAAGCACCCCGGAAGTCGTGGCAGGGTCTGCGCCAAGGGTCCGGCGACGCTCAACCAGGTCGAGGATCCGCAGCGCATCCTGCATCCGCTCAAGCGGGTCGGGGCGCGCGGCAGCGGCCAGTGGGAACGGGTCGGATGGGATCACGTGCTCGAGGTCTTCGGCGAGCGCATCGGCCGTGCCCTGCGCGAGGGGCGACGCACCGAGGTGATGTACCACGTCGGCCGCCCGGGCCACGATGGCACCATGGACCGCATCCTCAAGGCCTGGGGCGTCGACGGCCACAACTCGCACACCAACGTGTGCTCGTCGGGGGCGAGGGTCGGTTACACCCTGGTCTGCGGCTCCGACCGGCCGTCACCCGACTACGCCAACGCCAGGGCGATCCTGCTGCTCTCGGCGCACCTGGAGTCGGGGCACTACTTCAATCCACACGCCCAACGGATCATCGAAGGACGTCAGCGCGGCGCGCCGCTGATCGTGATGGACCCGAGGCTGTCGAACACCGCCGCCAAGGCCGACCTCTGGCTGCCCACCTGGCCCGGCTCCGAGGCCACCGTGCTGCTGGGGATCCTGCGCCTGATGCTGCAAAGCGGGACCTGGGACCGCGAGTTCGTCGAGCGCTGGACCAACTGGCGGGCCACCCTGCAGCGGCTGCGCCGCGAGGCGCAGGAAGGGGCTGCGGCCGGCGCGACGGGCCGCGCCAGCGACGGAATCGCCGAAGAGTCGGCGGGCCCCAAGGAGTCCGGCGACTCCGGCGAGTTCGCCGACTTCGAGCAGGCGTTCCGGCAGCACCTCGAGCCGTACGACGAGGCGCGGGTCGAGCGCGAGAGCGGCCTGCCGCCGGAGCGCCTGCGCCGCGCCGCGGAGCTGCTCGGCGGCGCCCTCGGCGGCCTCGCCAGCCACGTCTGGCGCGGACCGGCGACCGGCAACCTGGGCGGCTGGCAGATCGCCCGCGCCCTCGAGCTGCTCAACGTCTTCACCGGCTCGGTCGGCACCGAGGGCGGCACCTCGCCCCACGGCTGGCACAAGTTCGTCCCCGCGGCCCACATGAAGCCGCCCGCACAGTCGGTGTGGAACGAGCTGCTCTACCCGCTGGACTATCCGCTCGCCTACCACGAGCAGAGCCCGCTGCTGCCCTACCTGGTGACCCCCGAGAAGCGCATCGACGTCTACTTCACCCGCGTCTTCAACCCGGTGTGGACCTATCCCGACGGCACCGCCTGGATCGAGATGCTGTGCGACGAGGAGCGCGTCGGGCTGCACGCGGCGCTGACCCCGACCTGGAACGAGACCGCGCGCTACGCCGACTACGTGCTGCCGATGGGACTGGCCTCCGAGCGTCACGACCTGATGAGCCAGGAGACCCACGCCGGAGCCTGGATCGGCTTCCGCCAACCGGTGGCGAGGGCGCTGGCCGAGCGCGACGGACACCCGGTGGAGTTCACCTGGCAAACCAACCCCGGAGAGGTGTGGGAGGAGGAGGAGTTCTTCTTCGAGCTCAGCTGGGCGATCGACCCCGACGGTGCCCTCGGCGTACGCCGTCACTTCGAGTCGCCCTACCGCCCGGGTGAGAAGCTCACCATCACCGAGCACTACCGGTGGATCTTCGAGAACTCCGTCCCCGGCCTGCCGGAAGCTGCAGCCGCCGAGGGACTGCAGCCGCTCGAGTACATGCGTCGCTACGGCGCTTTCGAAGTGACTCGCGACGTCTACCGCCGGCACGAGCAGGAGCAGCAAGGCGGCGGCAAGGCCTTCGCCACCCCCAGCGGCCAGCTCGAGATCTACTCGCCCACTCTCGACGAGTGGGGCTGGCCGGAGCACGCGCTTCCCGGCAGCATCGAGTCCCAGGTCGCGCGCGCCGCCCTGGCCGACGGCGAGATGGTGCTGGTGCCGACGTTCCGCCTCGCGGTGCTGATCCACTCGCGCTCGGCGAACGCTCCCTGGCTGACCGAGATCGCGCACAAGAACCCACTGTGGGTGCATCCGGCGGACGCCCGTCGCCTCGGGATCGACGAATCGGATCTGGTGCGCGTGGAGACGGAGATCGGTCACTTCGTCCTGCGGCCCTTCGTCACCGAAGGTCTGCTGCCCGGCATCGTCGCCTGTTCGCACCACCTCGGCCGTTGGCACCGCAGCGGCGATCACGACGCCTCGGGCTGGGCAAGCGCCGAGGTGGAGATCACCCGGCGGCCGTCCGACGATCCCGACGCACCCGGCGAGATCTGGCGCTGGCGCCGCCTCGGTGAGCCCGACGGAGCGCTCAACTGGTGGCGCGAGAGCGGCGTGCACCAGAACATCACCTTCCCGGTACAGCCCGACCCGATCAGCGGCATGCACTGCTGGCACCAGAAGGTACGGGTGCGCCGCGCCGAGCCGGGCGACCGCTTCGGCGACATCGAGGTGCACCGCGGCAGGGCACGCCACGCCTATGAACGCTGGCGGGCGATGACCCGGCGACCGCCGGGTCAGCTGCGTCGGCCGCTGTGGTTCGCGCGGGCGGTGAGGCCCGACGACAGCGCCTTCCGGATCAGGCCCTGATCCCCCGCCGGGTCAGTTGACATACTCGGACGGCGTCGGCCGGCAGGAGGGGTTGGCCGACCGGCAACCCGCTGTCTCCCAACGGCCTCGACCTCGGAACAGATGCACGGCACCGATCTCGCGAGCCTGCGCGGCCAGCTCGCCGTCGTCACCGGAGCCGCCAGCGGCATCGGCGCGGCGATCGCGGAGAGCTGTGCCATGTACGGCATGGCAGTGCTGCTCGCCGACGTCGAGGAGGAAGCGCTCGAGCGCACCGTGACCTCACTACGCCGCCGAGGGGCGACCGCCACCGGGCGGGTGGTCGACGTCGGCGATCCGCTGCAGGTCGCTTCGCTCGCCGAGGAGGCCTACGCGTCGGGAGAGACGGTTCGTCTGCTGTTCAACAACGCCGGTGTCGGGGTGGTGAGATCGTTCCTCGAGACGACACTCGAGGACTGGCGCTGGACCCTGGAGGTCAACCTCTGGGGAGTACTGCACGGGGTCCGCGCCTTCCTGCCCCGCATGCTCGAGCAGCGCTGCCGCGCGCGCATCGTCAACACCGCTTCGGCCGCCGGCCTGCTGGCGCCCGCAGACCTCAGCGCCTACGCGGTGAGCAAACATGGCGTCGTCGCGCTGAGCGAGTCGCTCCAGGCCGAGCTCGCGGCGGCGGCAAGCGACGTGCGGCTGGTGGTGCTATGCCCGGGACTGGTGCGCACCAACATCCACCAGGCGGAGCGCAACCGGCCGCGGCGACACCACAACCCCGACGAGATCCTCGATCGCGGCGACGAGCTCGCCGAAGCGATGGAGGCCGCGATGACACCGGAGGAGCTGACCCGGATCCTCTTCGCGGCGCTCGAACGCGGCGACTTCCTGGTCTGCAGCCACGGCGAGACGCCGGACCAGCTGCGGGCGCGCTGTGAGCGTCTGCTGTCGGGCGAGGGGCCACCACCTCCCTGGCCCGACCAAGCGTCGGGGGAGGCCGATTGAGCCCACGGCTCGAACACCGGCGCCCGTGTGCCGCTACCAGCCGCCGGTCCCCGGATCGCCCTTGAACGGCCCGACGATCTCGTCCGTCACCCAGCCGCCGTAGAAGCCTCCCGCCTGTGGCCGCACCACCTCGCCGCCGAGGCGACATGTGACCCGCGACGGATAGAACGAGAGTGTTCCGGCGAGCTCGCGGAACGCCGGCGTCGGATCCTCGTAGGACCAAGCGACGGGCCCGGAGTCCGCCGCAGCCTCGGCGCCACCGGCGGCCGGGAGATCGAATCCGGCGTGAAGTCTCCAGTAGCTGGCGGTTCCCTTCCATTCGCAGCGGGAGCGTCCTGGCGCCGGCTCGAGAAGCGAGAGATCGACATCTCTGCGCGGCAGGTAGACGGTGGGCGGGCTGGCCGTCTCGAGCACACGCCAGGCTCGCTCAGACCGCGCCAGCCGGCGGCCGCCGAAGTCGACCGTGACGAGGCGCCTCTCCGCTTCGATCCGCGGCGGCCGCGGGTAGTCCCAGACCGATTCCTGGCCGGCGCCCGGCTCGACGGCGAACACCGGACGCCGCCTTCCGTCGTACTCCCACATCGCCAGGCGTTTCGAGTGCAGGTCCGGCTCGGATGTCCGCGGCGTCGGACCGCATTTGGGCACTGGCCGGGCACTGGTCGGGCACTGGTCGGGCACAGCGAGTTCCGCCGCAGCCGAACAGAAAGTGGGCGCACCGGGGAGGGTCGTCCCGGTGCGCCCGTGACTCGCGTCGGGATGCGACCGATCCGATCATCCGATCGGTCGCCGCCCGACACGAGCAGGAGGTCTGAAGAGTCCGTTCCCCGGCGCCCGCCCTCAGGGACAGGTGTCGAAGGCGTCGGTGTCGTTGACCGCCACCGCGGCGTTGCCGCCGGTGTTGCGGTAGGTGCGCATCTCACCGGTCTGGGTGTCCCGCACGCTCAGGGTGTAGGCCAGATCGGTGCTGGCCGCGGCGAAGACCCAGAAGCGGTCGTTGATGGCGCAACCGTCGAGTACCTTCACCTGCGCTTCGATGTTGTCGGGGTCGAAGAAGAAGAAGAGCGCAGTGTCGGCGGTCGATCCGGGCGCCAGACGCGCCGACTGCGGCAGGATGTCGGTGTTGTAGGTCAGCTCGACCTCGAAACGCTGGCCTTGCAGGCGAGGCTTGGTCACCGCGCCGGCGACGTCGAACCAGTCGCTGGCGCGCACGAAGTCGTCGCCGCTCTCGTCGGCGGGGCCTTCGAGCTCGCGCACCACGAAGAAGATCTCGTACATGATCCCCGAGGACAGGAGTGGCAGGTCGGCCACCAGGCCGAACAGCTCGTCCTCCCCCCCGCACTGCGACCGCACCGACTCGGCGATCAGGTAGACCTCCTTGGATCCGAGCGGCCCCTCTTCGACGCCGACCAGCTCCGGTGTGCAGCCCGTCGGCCAGGTGCCGTAGGCGAAGGCGGTGCCCGGGTTGCTCTCGCCGATGTTCGCCGTGACGTCGACCTGCACGGGGCTCTCTTCGCCCAGCTCGAAGCTGACGTGCGCCAGCATCGTCGGCAGGAACGGGGTGTCGATCCAGAGCACCTCGACGTCGTAGAAGCCCGGGTCGTCGAGGGCCGGGATCTCGTAGGTCGCTCGGTAGGGAGTCAGCACCGTGGCGCAGGCGTTCGGAGGCGGATTCTGCGGCGAGGCGGAAACCTGGACCTCGATGTCGAAACCGTCGACCACGACGTCGCGGCGGAAGACCGGCGGACAGGCGGACGGCCAGGTTCCCTCCAGAACCAGGGTCAGCGTCTCTCCGGCGCCTGCGCTCGTCGGCAGCACCAGCGCGCTGTCGACCTCGTCGGCCCAGGAGGAAGCCCCGGCGAAGAGGAGCGCGGCCACGAAGAGGGCGGCCGTCGTCAGGCGCGCCGCCAGCGCGGGGCGTCCCGATCTGCCCTCGCGCGGCGCGTACCAGCCCGCGCGTCGGGAACCGTTCAGCGATCTGTCCTGCGAACTCTTGCTCATCATCTCTGTCTCCCCAATGCTCTCACAGCAACGAGCCGGCCCAGAGAGTCGTCGCGCCGCCGCGCCAGTACACACGTCGAACCCTCGGATTTGATTTGCGTCGGCGCCGGAAGAGCGATTGTGGTTGAGGGTCCGGACCACGCACGTGACGAGGAAACTGTATGTCACTGCAGCATACGATGCAAGCGACGGGAGCGTCCAATCGCGGCCAGCGCGGGCCGCCGACCTCGTCTCGCCGAGACGGCGTCGACTAGGCTCGCCCCCGATGCTGCTGGCAAGACTGGTCGACGCCGCCGCGACGGTGGCTTCGCGAACATCCCGCTCGGCCAAGATCGAGGCGCTGGCGGACCTCCTGCGCGACACCGCCGAGCAGCGCATCGCGGCGGTCACCGCGATGTCGAGCGGCGTGCTGCCGACCGGGCGTATCGGCATCGGACCTGCCGCCGTGCGCGCGGCGAGACCCAAGACCGCCGCCGAGCGCCCTGGCCTGAGCGTCGACGACCTGCTCGGCGGCTTCGCCGAGATCGCCGCCGTCTCCGGAAAGGGAGCCAAAACGCGGCGGCAGGAGGTGCTGCGCCGGCTGCTCGAGGCCGCGACGCCGGCCGAGCAGGACTTCGTTTCGCGGCTGCTCCTCCAGGAGCTGCGGCAGGGAGCGCTGGAAGGCCTGATGGTCGAGGCGATCGCTGCCGCCTTCGACCAGCCGGGAGCGTTGGTGCGCCGGGCCGCGATGCTCCGCGGCGACCTCCCCAGCGTCGCGAGCATCGCGGCGGTGCAGGGTCGAGCGGGTCTGGAATCCCTGCGCCTCGAGCACTTCAGGCCGGTGCAGCCGATGCTCGCCTCGCCGGTCGACGACCTCGAGTCGGCCTGGCAGCGGTTCGCGGCCGGATCCCGGATCCAGCTCGAGCACAAGTTGGATGGCGCCCGGGTCCAGGTGCACCGCGACGGCGACGAGGTCCGCGTCTACTCGCGCCAGCTCAACGACGTCAGTACCGCGGTGCCCGAGCTGATCGAGCAGGCGCGCGCTCTTCCCGGCCAGAGCTTCGTGCTCGACGGCGAGTCCTTCGCCCATGACGGCTCGGGCACGGCGCTGCCCTTCCAGGTGACCATGCGCCGCTTCGGCCGGCGCGCCGACGTCGCCGCGCAGCGCATCGAGCTGCCGCTGCGCACCCTCTTCTTCGACTGCCTGGAACGAGACGGGGAGGAGCTGCTGGACGCAGCGCTCGGTGAGCGCCGACGCCACCTCGAAGAGCTGCTCGGCGCCGAGGCCCTGGTGCCCATCCTGCTCGTCGAGAGCGAGGCCAGCCGCCTCGAGGCGGCCGAGGACTTCTTCGAGCGGGCGCTCGACGCGGGACTCGAGGGCCTGATGGCCAAGGACCGCCGATCGGTCTACGAGGCCGGCAGCAGGGGGTTCTCGTGGCTCAAGATCAAGCCGGTGCACACCCTCGATCTCGTCGTGCTCGCCGCCGAGTGGGGCAGCGGCCGGCGCCGCGGCTGGCTCTCCAACCTGCACCTGGGAGCCCGGGACCCGGAGGGCGGCTTCGTGATGCTCGGCAAGACGTTCAAGGGACTCACCGACGAGATGCTCGCCTGGCAGACCCGCCGCCTGCAGCAGCTGGCGACGCAGGATCAGGACCCCCAGAGCCCCTGGGTGGTCAGGGTGCGGCCCGAGCTGGTCGTCGAGATCGCGTTCAACAACGTGCAGTCGTCGTCGCAGTACCCCGGGGGCATGGCGTTGCGCTTCGCTCGCGTCAAGCGCTACCGCCCCGACCGCGGCGCCGAGGACGCCACCACCGTCGCCGAAGTGCGTGAGGTGTTCGAACGCGAGCACCGGCTCGCGCGCGACGCTCCGCGAGCACGCCGCGAGGGATGAGGAGCTTCCTGCTCGCCGACGGCCGCGCCTCCGTCGTGGTGCGACGCCTGATCACCGTCACAGCCTACGCGGCGCTCACCGCGCTGGTGGTGGCACCGCTGCCGGCCTGGATCATCGTCGCCACCCTGGTCGACCTCGCCAGCCACCGTCCCGGCCGGCGCTGGCCGCTGCTTCGCACCCTGCTCTTCTTCGCCTGCTACCTGGTCTGCGAGCTGCTGGGGGTGGCGATCGCGACGGCGCTCTGGCTGCTGCGTCCGATGCTCGGCCGCCGCCGCTACCTGCGCGCCAACTTCCGCCTCCAGGTGCACTGGGGCAGCACGCTCTTCGCCGCTGGCAGCCGCCTGTTCTCCTTCCGCGCGCGGGTGCGCGGCGCCGAGCACCTCGAGCCCGAGGGGCCGATTCTGCTGATGATCCGCCACTCGAGCATGGCCGACACCGTGCTGGCGGTGTGCTTCGTGTCGGCGCCACACGACATCCAGCTGCGCTACGTGCTCAAGCGCCCTCTGCTGCTCGATCCCTGCCTCGACATCGTCGGCAACCGCCTGCCCAACTGGTTCTCGACCCACGCGACGCCGCGCCGCGACCGCGAGCTCGCGGCGGTGGCGCGCCTCGCCGACGACCTCGGGCCGCGGGACGGCGTGCTGATCTACCCCGAAGGCACCCGCTTCTCGACCACGAAGCGGACGCACCAGCTCGAACGCCTGGCGCGGCGCGGCGCCGGCCGGGACCTCGAACGGGCCAGTCGGCTGCGCCACGTGCTGCTGCCCAGGCGCGGCGGTCCGGCGGCGCTGCTGCTGCGCAACGCCTGCAGCGAGCGCCCGGCGGATCTGGTCTTCTGCGCCCACACCGGCTTCGAGGGCAGCGCCACTTTCGGCGACCTGCGACGGGGCGCGCTGATCGGACGCACGGTGGAGATCGAGTTCTGGCGGGTGCCGGCGTCCGAGCTCCCCGTCGCGACCGATGGTGGACCGTCCGGGCTCGACGTCGACGCCGCCCAGGATCGGCTGTACGACTGGCTGTGCGAGCAGTGGTGGCGGGTCGACGAGTTCATCGACCGCCACCGCGGGGAGACGGAGCCGAGCCGGTCGCGGTGAGGACCGGGTGGCTCCGCGGCCGCGGATCGCCTGCTGCGCCGGCTGGCATCCGCCTCGCGGCGGCGGCCGCTCGCCACTCTGCAGGCGGCGACCTCAGTCGTCGAGCACGAAGCTCACCCGCATGTTGACGCGATAGTGGGTGATCTTGCCGGCTTCGACGACGACCTTCTGCTCGCTGATCCAGGCGCCGCTGATGTTGCGCAGCGTCTTCTTGGAACGTTCGATCCCCTGATGGATGGCGTCCTCGAACGACTTGGTGCTGCTCGATGAGATCTCGGTGACCTTGGCTACGGACATGACGTTAGTCTCCTTGCGTCTGATGGACGATTCATCGGAGCCGCATCGGCGCCGATCCTCATCGAGGGTACACCCTGGCGGCGATCCACGCAGTCGACGCGGCCGACGGGAGCGGGTGGGCGGCTCACGCCCGGGACGACCAGGAGAAGCTCGGATGGACCTCTACGAAGTGATGCGCACCACGTTCGCCGCGCGCGAGTTCACCGACGAGCCGCTACCGGACGACGACCTGCGCCGGATCCTCGACAACGCGCGCTTCGCACCGAGCGGCGGCAACCGTCAGGGCTGGACCGTGATCGTGGTGTCGGACCGCGAGACGCGGCGCCGCCTCGCCGAGCTCTCGCGTCCCGCTCTGCAGCGCTACGTGGCGCAGCTGCGGGCGGGCGAAAATCCCTGGAATCCGTTCGAGCCTCCGTCGGTGACGGCGGAGGAGATCGCCGCGGTGCAGCTCGACTGGCCGCTGCTCGACACGCTGCCCACGGCGCCGGCCCTGCTGGTCGTCTGCATCGACCTTCGGGTCGTCGCGGCGATGGACCAGGACCTGCCTCGTGTCGGGATCATCGGCGGCGCCTCGATCTACCCCTTCGTCTGGAACATCCTGCTGGCGGCCCGCAACGAGGGCTACGGGGGCACCATCACGACCTTCCTGACGGCTCAGGAGCCCGCGGTGCGCGACCTGCTCGGCCTCCCCGACCACGTCGCGGTGGCGGCGATGCTGCCGCTGGGCAGGCCGGTCAAGCAGCTGACCAAGCTGAGCCGCAAGGAGGTCGTCGAGTTCACCCGGCGTGAGCGCTGGGACGGCGCGGCCTTCTGAGCGCCGCGCGCCCCGACCGCGCCGACCGGAGATCCGAGCCCCCCTCGGCGCCGAACACGGGTCCGCGCCCGGGTCCGCAGACGTTCGGGATCCCGTAGACGCCCTCACCACCGCGGACCGCCGCGGACGCCGTCCCTGTCTCAGAGCCGACGGAGGTAGCGCTCGGGACACTGCAGGAAGGAGCGGGTGAGCGCGACGTGCTCGACCTCCTCCCAGGCGACCGGACGGATCCCGCCGTCGTCGAAGTGCAGGAGCTCGGCGCCGGGCAACGCCATCAGAATCGGTGAGTGGGTGGCGATCAGGAACTGGCTGCCCGCATCCGCCTGCTGCGAGAGCAGCCGCAGCAGCGCCAGCACCCGGATGGGGCTGAGCGGCGTTTCCGGCTCGTCGAGCAGGTAGAGCCCTCCCGCCACCAGGCGCTGGCCGAGCAGGTCGAGGAACGACTCCCCGTGCGAGCGCGCATCCGGCTGCTCGCCGTAGCGACCGTCGAAGGCGCTGCGCTGACCGCGCGCCGCTCCGGCCGCGAGCTGTTGGGCCAGGCTGCCGTCGGGGTAGCGGTCGCGAAACTCTCGCTCGAGCTCGGCCAGGTAGGCCTGCTCGCGCACCACCCGCTTGGTGAACCCGAAGGCGTCCTCGGCGCGGAAGAAGGTCTTGGTCCGCGGGCGGAGGCTGCCGAACACCGCGACGAGCTCGGCCCGGAGGCAGCGGGCAGCCTCCAACGTCGGATCACGCTCGAGGTCGTCGCTACCCATCGCCACGCAGCCGCACAAGAGGGCGATCGCCTCGAGCAGGGTCGACTTGCCGCTCCCGTTCTCACCGACGAAGAAGGTGATCGGACGGTTCAGCGCCAGCTGGTCGAGCTCGCGCAGCACCGGCAGCGCGAACGGGAAGTCGCTGCGCTCGCTGCGCATCGACCGGCGCCACCGCACGGCGCGCAGGAACGGGGCAGACGCCCCGCCGGGTCCCGCCGCGCGCCGCTCCTGCCTCTTCGTGGGCGTCATCTGGCGCACCGTACACCAGCCGCCGCTGATACGTTCGCGGCGAGCATCGAACGCATCGCGAAGCGCCGATCCAGCCGACCGACACCGGGCGAGCGGAGACCACGCCTTGAGCACCACCGAAGCCGAGCTCAAACGTCGACACGAGAACGAGGTCGAACGCCTGCTCCGGGAACAGGGAGCGTGGCTCAGGGAGACGATCGAAGACCTCTGCGGTCAGACGGCCGGCGAGCACATCGACCGCGTCGAGGAGGCCGTGCGGCGCGAGCTGTGGCGAACCCTCAACGAAGCCGAGGAGGCGCGGCAGGTCTCGCGCAGCCGGGTCCACGCCACGGCGTCGGTTGCCGCGTTGGACGAGCTGCGGCACCTGCAGGCGAGCGGTGCCTGCCCCCAGCCTGCGGCGGGCGACGAGGGCGATCGCGCGGAGCGCGCGGCGGCGGGCGCGGCTCTGCGCCAGCGCATCGAGCGACTGCCGACCTCGCGCCGGACCGCCATCAAGCTGCATCTGCAAGGCTTTCACGCCACCGAGGTCGCCTCGTTCCTGGGCTGGAACGTCCGCCGCACCGGTCCGCGCCTGCAGCGGGCACTCCGGGCGGTCCGCGGCGGAGCCGTCGACGGGACTTCGTGGGACCCCCTCGGGGTGCGCTCCCTGTACGTCGAGCAGACCCGCAGGCACGGCGACCGCGACCAGTGTCCGACCCCGGCCGCGCTCCTCGAGCTTTCGCGAGGCGACGCCGACGCCGAGGAGCGACGCCGTTGCGGAAGGCACATGGCCGACTGCTCCGACTGCAGCGGCGAGTACCGGTCCCTGCAGCGCCATCCTCTCCAGGAGTGGAGCTCTACCGCGACGCCGAGACAGGACGCGTTGCGGCCGTTCAACCGCACCCTGCACCGCTGGTGCACCGTGGCGGCGACCACGGGGTTGCTGCTGACCCTGGCGATGGCCTTCTGGCAGACGAGCCTGCTGACGACGATCGAGGCTGGTGCCGCGAAGCGCCCGGACGGCGACGACGCGGATCTGCCGCAGCCGCCTCCCTACGCCGTGCTCGGCGAGCCTCCGGCGCTGCTCGCCTGGCCGGCCGATCCGTCTGCCGCCGACCGGCCGCAGCGCTTCGACGACGTCCCGGCACGCTACCGCGTGCGCCTCTTCGATCCTCAGGGCGCTCTGCTCGACGATGCGACGCTGCTGGCGCAGAACTCCTACCTGCTGCCGGGGGCGGTCAGGGAGCGCCTCTCCGCCGGCGGTCGCTTCCTGTGGACCGTCGACTCGGCGCTGCAACGGATCGGCCCGCTCTGGTTCGAGATCCGAGTCCCGACGGAGGGGCAGCCGGCCGGCGGCGAGGAGTCCGCCAGCGGGCCACCGCCGCTGCCGTCCGCAGCGTCGAGGGGCGTAGGATGAGCGCATGACCTGGCAGCAGCTGCTGACCCGCCTGCGCGAGATCCTCTCCACGGAGCTGTTCGGCATCGGCGACGAGCGGATCGTCACCGTCGGCACCCTGGTGGTCGTCGGCCTGATCCTGCTGATCAGCTGGTGGATCTCGCGCCTGCTCCAGGTCGCGGTGGTCAAATCGCTGCGCCGCGCCAGCAACTACGACGAAGGGACGATCCAGGCGTTCCGCCGCCTGGTGCGCTACGTGGTCACCGTCGGCGGCCTCTCGATCGCCATCCACACCCTGGGCATCAACCTCAGCGCGCTTTTCGCCGCCGGCGCCTTCTTCGCCGTCGCGATCGGCTTCGCGATGCAGAACATCACCGCCAACTGGGTGTCCGGGATCATCCTGCTCGGCGAGCGCACCATCAAGCCCGGCGACATCATCGAGTTCGACGGTCGTCTGGTGCAGGTGCGGGACATGAACATGCGAGTGACCGTGGCGCGCACCCTCGACGACGAGGACCTGATCATCCCCAACTCCTCGCTCGCTCAGGCAGCGGTCAAGAACTACACCTTCCGCGACCAGGCGACGCGGGTACGGGCCCAGGTCGGCGTCGCGTACTCCTCCGACGTCGCTCAGGTGCGTCAGGTCCTGCAGCGCACCGGCGAGGAGATCCCCTGGCGCACCGACCGCACGCCGAACGTCCAGCTCACCGGCTTCGGCTCGTCGTCGGTCGACTGGGAGCTCTCGGTGTGGATCGAGAACCCGTGGAACCTGCGCAACGCCCAGTCCGATCTGCGCCAGGCCGTGTGGTTCGCGCTCAAGGACGCCGACATCACGATCGCATTCCCGCAGCTCGATCTGCATCTGGACGAAGGCCTCACCGAGGCGCTGCGCACCGGAGGCAGGAGCACGTGAACGCGGAGGCGGCGCTGCGCGACGTACCGCTCGGCGGCCACACCACCGCTCTGCTCGGCGTCGACGACGGCAAGTACCCCGACGCCAACGGCCTGCTCGTGGTCGGCGACGAGCGGACGGTGCTGATCGAGCCGACGCTCGGTGTGCGCAGGCGGATCGAGGCGGGGGATCTGGCTGGCCACCGCCCGGAAGAGATCGACGCGGTGCTCCTGAGCCACGTGCACGAGGACCACGTGCCGGCGCTGCCACTGCTTCCGGACGCCGACTGCTGGGTGCACGAGGACGACCGCGGCGGGCTCGACGACCTCGACGCCTTCCTCGATCTCTACGGCCTGCCCGAGCCGGCCCGCGCCGAGTTCCGAGAGCTGTGTATCGAACGCTTCCACTACGCTCCCCGCCCCCGGGCGCGCGACTTCGCCGACGGCCATCGGTGGGATCTCGGCGGCGTCGTGGTGCAGGCGCTGCACACTCCTGGCCACACCCCGGGCCACTGCTTCTTCGTCGTCCAGCCCGACGAGGTCGTCTACCTCGGCGACTTCGATCTGTCGACCTTCGGCCCTTACTATGGCGACGTCGGCGGCAGCGTCGACGACTTCCTGCGCACCTGCGAGCGCGCCTCGACGCTCGACGCCCGTTGGTACGTCACCGGCCACCACAAGGCGATCGTCGAGGGCCGCGAGCGATTCCTCGAGATGTGCAGCCGCTACGCCTCGGTGATCGCGCAGCGCGAGGAGCGACTGCTCGAGATGCTCGCCGAACCGCTCGACATCGACGAGATCGCCAGCCGGCGCCTGATCTACCGCTCACACGACGAGGGCCTCTTCGTCGACACCGTGGAGCGCCGCGCGGCGACGCTGCACCTCGAGCGTCTCGAACGCTCGGGGCTGGTGCAGCGACTGTCGGGAGATCGGAAGCGCTTCGTGGCGAGCACGGTCTGAGGCCGCGACCGGTGCTCCAGGTACTGAGGACCTCCGCGGTACGGTCGCGGCGGCGGCGTGCGCCGGGGGCCACGACCGGCGGCTATTCGCTGATCGAGACGCTCGTCGCCCTGGCCCTGCTCAGCACCGCCGGGCTGGTGCTGATGACCACCGCCTGGCAGCTGCCGCGGCTGGTCGAGCGCAGCGAGGCCAAGGTCGCCTCCCTGCGGGCGCTCGAGAGCACTCTGGAGATGGTGCGCGCCGGGCTGATCCCGCCGGTCAGCGGGGTGGTGCCGGCGGCACCGGGAACGTCGGGCGTCCGCCTGCGATCGGGGATCTCGCTGCCGATCGTGCTCGAGCTCGACGCCGACCCGACCGAGCTGCCGGAAGTCGTCGCGCTCGATCTGCGCGCCACCTACCACCTGCGCGGCAGAGCGACCACCACCACACTGTCGACCAGGGTGTGGATCTCCGCCGAGACCGGAGCGACGCCGTGAGCCCCACAGCGCGGACTTCCCTCGCCGTCGACCCGGGTGCGCAGGCGCCGTCCCCACAGCGAGGCTTCACCCTGCTCGAGCTCACGGTGGCATCGTTCGTCGCCATGGTCGTCCTGCTGCTGGCGGTCGACACCCTGCGGGTCAGTCTCCAGTCTGTGGTGATCGTCGGCGACGAAGCCCGGCTCCCGAGCCGCGAGTGGCCGTTGACGCTGCTGCGCCGCGACGTGCGGCGAGCTGCCGGCTTCGTCGGCTTCAGCGCCGGCTGGACCACGGCGCCCCTGGTGCTCGAGAACGAGAGCTCGCGCATCGTCTTCTGGCGCGCCGACGACGGCCACCTGCGGCGCAGCTACCAGTCCACCGCCCCCGGCAGCGCCGCCGACCAGGGCATCGTGCTCCAGGGCGCCACGACCTGGCAGTGGCGCAGCCTCTCCGCCGAAGCGGTGCAGGTCCGCCTCGGCGTCAGCAGGCGTCGACCGCGCGCCGACGCCTGGGGCGCCAGGCGCGAGCGCGTCGAGGAGCTCGTGCTGACGCGTCGCGCCGGAGTCCGGGTGGGACGATGGTGAACCGCTGTCGCGAGCAGTGCCCTCGGCGGCTTCCGGAGCGACGTCTCGCCGTCGTCGGTGAACAGGGCTGGATGCTGATGACGGCGCTCTTCATGCTGCTGATCGCCACTCTGGTCATCGGCCTGTTCGCCACCCTCGCCGCAGCCGAGGCGCGCTCGGTGCGGTTCGAGATCGATGCGGTCCGCCTCGAGGCACTGCGCGACGCGGCGCTGGCCCACGGGCTGGGCCTGGCGAGCAGCGGCGCGGTAGGACCCGGCGAGAGCGTCGACTTCTCTGTCGACATCGGCGACGCCAAGCTGTCGGGCACGGTGTCCGAGATCACCAGCCGTCCGCGACCCGGCGGCGAAGGCGTCTACCTGATCGACGGAGAAGTGAGGGCGGGGCCCCACCGTCGGGCGGCGAGAGTGCGGCTCAACACCGTGCGTTCGCCGCCAGAGGTCAGCGGCTGGAGCCCACGGCAGCCTTGGTGAGAAGCAGCCGCCGCAACCACTGTGCGAGACCCGCACCGAGCGGCGGGCTGAGCAGCAGGCCCAAGAGGAAGAGCCAGGCGACGTTCTTGCGCGGCAGCCGCGCCGCCGGAGCCGACAGGGCGTCGAACTCCCACAGCGCCGCCATCAGGGCGAGCAGGAAGGCGAAGAGGCAGGCGACGACGACGCCGCGGGGCGGCTCCAGCAGAGCACCGTAGACCGCGCCGACCAGGAGCACCACCAACCAGGTGGTCAC
The DNA here is from genome assembly GCA_003388555.1 of Acidobacteriota bacterium. Taxonomy (GTDB): domain Bacteria; phylum Acidobacteriota; class Thermoanaerobaculia; order Multivoradales; family Multivoraceae; genus QQVD01. The sequence continues at coordinate 138,717 of QQVD01000006.1, forward strand.
GTGCGAAGCGAGCCCGAGCGCGGCGCTGCCCTCGACCCCCGCCGCCGGGGGATCGTCGCCGCGCATCAGCGTCAGCACCAGCGCCGTCGCCAGATAGCCGACCGTCAGCAGGCCCACCACCGAACCGCGCAGAGCTCCGCCAGAGGGCTGCGAACCGCTCATCGCCCGCCCTCGGCCAGTCGGAGCAGGTAGGACTGACGGCCTTCGAGCACCACGACGCCGTCCTGATTGCGGATCTCGACCGCCAGCACCACGACTCCCGTGGTGCGTTGAGGGCGCAGCTCGACGACCTCGAGCACCGTGCTCAGAGTGTCGCCGAGGTAGACCGGCGCCCGGAAGCGACTGCTCTGCTCGAGGAAGCCGATCAGGGCGTCGCCGACGAGGTGGGGGAAGAGGCCGGCGCCACTGGCGGCGAAGCAGCCGACCTGGAGGCCGTGCGCCAACAGATCGCGATGACCGTGCTCGGCGCAGTACCGGCGGTCGTAGTGGATCGGGTGATTGTCCCCAGAGAGAGCCTGGAAGGCCGAGAAATGGGCCGACAGCACGGTGCGCGACGGCAGCGGGAAGCGCTGTCCCAGGGTCAGCCCCTCGAAGCCCACGGGGTCGACGAGGCGGTGCCGGACGCCCGCTTCGCCTTGCGCCGCAGGACCGTCGCTCACCGAGCCCGCTCCGCCTCAGGGCAGCTCGGAGGACGTGAGGGAGAGGCCCGACGCCACCGGCGCAGGAACCCTGTCCGGGAGCGTGACGGCGCCGTAGGCATCGAGACCCTGCGCCGGGCTCCAGACGTAGACCTGCACCGCGCCGGGCGTTCCCTCGCGCGAGGCATCCCAGCTCGCCTGGAAGGACTCGCTGCCCACCTCCCGGACCTCGTCGCGCAGCGTCACGCCCTGCCGATCGAGCCAACGCACCCTGGCCGAACCCTCGAACCGCTCGAAGGGGAGGTCGACCGCGACGGCCACCGCGTCCGCCGTGTCCGCCGCACCATCCTCTGCCGCCACCGGGCGCAGCTCCAGTCGCTGCTGCGGCAACGCCAGGGGGATCGCCGGGTCACCGAGCAGGTTGTAGGTCTCGATCAGGTCGCGGCCGCGGATCTCCTGCTTGGCGCGCAGGATGGCGGTTCCGATCGGCATGCCCGGCCGGGTGAGCCATTCGACCAGCGCCTCGCTGTAGCGCTGCGAAGGTGAGTTGCGCCACGACGCCGCGAAGACGGCAACGGCCCCGCGGTCGGGCGTGCGCAGGAACTTCTCGCCGATCGAATCGGCGTCGGGGTGGTCGAAGGGCGCCGAGAAGCAGGTCATCGAGAGGACCACCGGCAGCCGTCCGGTCGGCTCGAGCTCGTCGATGTGCTCCGGCGTGAACAGATCGTGATTCTTGTGGATGTCGGGAGGCCCGGTGCGCCAGATGAAGCGACCCCCGTGGCCGAGGAAGTGCACCAGCAGCTTGCCGTCGTCGAGCTCTGCCTGCAGCCGGGCCTGGTGCAGCGCGTTGTCTCCCTCCTCCGGCTGCGGATAGACCTTCGCCGGGGCCAGCCCTTCGGCGAGCAGATCGTCGGCGAGGCGGTCGGTGCGGGTCTGGAAGTGACGCTGTTCGTTGGTGATCCACAGCACGTCGGCCCGCCACGGCCCGACCTCGGGCGCCTCGGCGTAGGCGATCGTCTTCTTGACCACCGCCGCGACCTCCTCGGGATCGACGAGCGGCAGGCGACCGATCGCCAGGTCGGGCAGGAGGTCGTCGCCGAGCACCGAGACGAAGTAGTTGTCGCTGGCCGCGTGCCCCTGCGAAGAGGCATACATCGCGGTGGGGATCAGGTTGCGGTGGGCGACGCCGCCGAGGTGGGTGTAGCGCGGGGCCTGCTGGAACGAGAACTCGCCGTCGCGGGGATTGAACTCGCGGTCGGCGTAGTTCGCGTAGCGACGGTCGTCGGGCACTTCGCTCTTCACGTCCCAGCTGGCATCGCCGACCAGCAACACGAAGCGGGGCGCCGGCTGACGCCATTCGAGCTGGGTGTGGCGGACGAAGTCCCGGATCGCCTCCAGGCTGACGATCCCGTGCGAGAACTCGTCGTAGACGTCCTGGACGTCGATCAGCTCGACCTCGAGGCCGCGACCCTGGTGAAACTCGGCCAGCGGGCGCACGGCGTCGAGCAGCCGCGGGTGCGAGATCATCAGATAGTCCGCCCGTTGGCGGGAATCGCGCAGCCGCGACGGCCGGTCGGCCTCGACCGCCGCCACCCGACCGTAGGCGCCGTCGGCGACCAGATGCGCCGCGCGACCCGAGAGTCGCAGCGCCTCCTCGGCGGCGAGCAGCAGCGGCGCGCCGGGGCGAGCGATGCGCCGCCGACCATCGGCCAGGAACAGCTCCAGCGCGCCGCCGGGGCCGATCTCGATGGCCAGGGGTCCATGGTCGCGATCCTGCCCCGACGCGTCGAGGAAGACCCTCTTCTGCGTCGACGCGTCGAGCTCCGGCCGCACAGCGTACGAGGCCTCGATCCAGTTCACCATCACGACGTCGACGATCGGATCGTCCAGGCCGCGCGGAACCCGCGACGGCACGACGAGCTGCAAGGCGGTCGGTCCGATCGGCAGCGCCGCGGGGTCGAGAGAGATCTCGAGGATGCGCGGGACGGCGCCGTTCCAGCTCGCCGCTCCGACCGTAGCGCCGTCGACGACGACCTCGACCCGATGGCCCGGGAGGTCGCCGAGGAGCGGCGTCGCGGTCTGGTTCAGGGCTCGCAGGCCGATGCGCAGGTCGAGGGGGCGGCGGCTCTCGGGGTCGCGGTCGGAGAGATCGAGCGACACCTCGGAACGTTGGGTGCCGCGGTGGGTGAGCTTCTCCCAGAACCACAGATCCGACCCCCAGCCGCCCGTCATCTGGCGCTCGCTGAGCCGGATCATCATGTTGTCCTCCTCCAGGTGGAGGGAGCGCACCAGCTCGATCGGGGCTCGTAGCCCGGTCCCCGGCCGCGCGGCCGAGTCGGGCCCGCCTCGGGGCGCGCGCTCGGAGGGCGGCGCGAGGCTCTCCACCGTCGTCCCCAGCCAGCCGTCGTCGGCACGCAGGGACAGCCAGTAGACGTTGTGCTCCGCGATGTCGTGGTGGTGGCGCCCGTCCTGCCCGAGCTGCTCGCCGACGAAGAGCAGCGAGTCGCCGGGACCGAACCGGCCGTCGCCACCCGAGTCGTCGACCCAGAAGGGCACCGCGTGGCCCTGGTTGCGCAGCGCCAGGTCACGGTGTCGGGGAGGGTCGAGCCCCGGCGCGGCGCGCACGATGTCCTCCCAGCCCAGGCGCAGCACGCCAGCCTCTTCGGTGAGGATGCGGAACTCGGCCGGGCTCCGCGCCGCTGCGGCTGCGGCGACACTGACCGACCACAGGGCGAGGGCGCACACCAGCGACGTCGCCATCGCCCGCGTCCGCCCGAAGCCGACCGGCGGGCGGCCCGCCGGGCAGCGGCGCCGCCCCTGCGCGTGGTTCTTCCTGGTCATCACGGACGGCGAGTCTATCGCCGCGTCGACGAGGCGTCCGGGAGGTCGACGCTGCCGGCAGGGCCGGACGGCGGCGGCCCCACGTAGCGCGCCCGCGGTCGGATCAGGCGGTCGCGACGCACCTCCTCGAGGAAGTGCGCCATCCAGCCGATCGAGCGGCCGAGGGCGAACAGGGTCCAGGCAGTCCCCGGCCGCGCCTCGAGGGCGCGAGCCACGATCGCGAGGCCGAGATCGATGGTCGGCGGCTCGCCCATCAGGTCCGCTCCCTCCTCGACCAGCGCGTCGATCGACCTCCAGAAGGCAGGTCCGATGCCAGAGGTCGAGCGCAGCACTTCGACCAGCGCGACGAAACGGGGATCGCCGCTCGGATGCAGGGGGTGGGCGAAGAAGCCCGGCACCGTCTCCCCGCGCTGCAGCCGGGCGGCGAGCGCCCGGCGCACCTGGTCGCGCACGGCACCTTCGCCGGCGGGTACCCGCTGGCGAGGCGACGGCACCGCGATCTCGGCCAGCAGCGCCTCGCAACGGTCGCTCAGACCGCCATGGCGGCTGCCTCGCAGCGCCGAGATGCCCGCCACCGCACCGTCGTAGGGTGAGGATCCGGCCGAGGCGACGCAGCGGACGACGAACGACGAGACGTTGAGCTCGTGATCGGCGCAGAGGACCAGGGCCGCGCGGATCGCCGGGCGCAGTTCTCTGCGGCCCGGCGCCCAGGCCCGCTGCAGCACGCGATCGAACGGCATCGAAGTCGGCCGGGTGATCCCGCTCGCCGCGCGGGAGAGGACCTGCACGACCCTCGCTGCGCAGCGCGTCATCCGCTCCACCCTGCGGTCGGCAGCGGCGAGGTCCTCGGCCGCTGCGAGCGCAGCCACCGTTTGCAGGAGCACCCCCGGATGCGGCTCCTCGAGCGTCTCTAGCACGCGGCGCCACTGCGGCGGCAGCGGATCCAGCGAGCGGTCGAAGAGGTCCGTTCCGCAGCCCGCGGCGGCAGCCGTGGGGCTGGTCGACGCATCGCGGACGGCACCCGGCGCGCCGGGCTCGGCCGCTTCCGCAGCGGCCTGCCAGAGGTGAGCCGCGACCTCCTCGAGAGTGCGCTCGCGGGCGAGGCCCAGCAGGGAGACGCCACGCACCCAGATCTCTCCGTCGTCGATCGCGGTGAGCTCGCTGTCGAGCACCGGCGCCCCCCAGTCGAGTGCCGAGCGCGCCGCCTGCGAGGGATTCCGGGCCGAGCGGCTGCGGCGGCGGAGGCGCTGCAGGTCACGACGACTGTAGAGCCGACGCCGGGTGCCGTGCTGAGGCCGCGACTCGATCAGCTCGCGGCTGACGTAGGCGTACAGGGTGCTGCGACGCACCCCGAGCAGCCGCGCCGCCTCGTCGCTGGTGAGCCACTCTCCCGCCACCGCTCCTCCGCTCGTCGCAGCGCGCACCGCCGAGACCGGCTCCGGTCGACAGCCGACAGGCGGTGCCCGATCGCACTCATCGGTTGATCAGTTGATCGATCGATCAACATTGATTGTACACGCTGCGGGGTTCACTCTCTCCTCACGACGGCCGGCAGATCAGACCGGTTCGGAGCACGGCACGAGCTCTCCTTCCGGCTGTCCGGCGCCGCCGCATCGAACCCTGAGACCCGGAGCTGGATCCGGATCTCGGCCGCAGAGGAGCGAACCACATGTCCCTGAACGACAACCCATCCTCCCCCTCGCAGCCGCCAACCGAACGAGCCACGGCGAAGACCGTACCGCTGCGACCGAGCGCCTCCGGTCTCGATGACGTCGTCGCCGCCGACACCGCACTCAGCGCCGTCGACGGCGAGGCGGGTGAGCTGCTCATCGCCGGCTACCCGGTCGACGAGATCGCGCCTTCGGCCAGCTTCGAGCAGACGGTGCACCTGCTGTTGCACGGACGCCCTCCCGAGGCAGCCGAGGAGGCGGAGCGGGTCCGGGCACGCCTGGCGGACCTTCGCGAGCTGCCCGACTGGTCGCTCGAGGTGCTCGCCGCGGCGCCCCGCGACACCCCCTCGGTCGAGCTCGTGGCGGCGCTGATCGCGACGCTGGAACGCGACGCCGAACCCGAGCGCCTGGTCTGCCAGCTGACGACGATCGTCGCCGCCGCGGCCCGGCACCGTGCCGGCGACTCGCCGCTCCAGCCCCGCGTCGACCTCGGACACTCGGCGAACTTCCTCTACATGCTCTCGGGAAGCGAGCCCACTGCCGCGCGGGTGCGCGCCCTCGACACCTACTGGAACACCGTGGTCGACCACGGCCTCAACGCGTCGACCTTCACGGTGCGCATCGTCGCATCGACCGGGAGCGATCGTGTCGCCGCGCTGCTCGCCGGCCTCGGCGCACTCCAGGGACCGCTGCACGGCGGCGCACCGGGCGGAGTGCTCGATCTGCTCGACGAGCTCGACGGTGAGCGGGATCTGCACGCCGCGCTGCGCGCCAAGCTCGATCGTGGCGAGCGGTTGATGGGCTTTGGCCACCGCATCTACCGCACCCGCGATCCCCGCGCCGACGTCCTGCGCGGCGCCACCGAGCGCCTGCGCCGACTCGAGGGCTCGGACGGCGATCTGTTCGACTTCGCCGGCAGGGTCGAGCAGGCCGCGCTCGAGCTGCTGCGCGAGCGCTGGCCGCAGCGGGTGCTCGACACCAACGTCGAGTTCTACACCGCGTTGCTGCTGCGCGGCCTCGGCCTCGAGGCAAACCTGTTCACGGCGATGTTCGCTGCCGGCCGCTGCGCCGGCTGGATGGCGCACTTCGCCGAGCAGCAGGAGGTCGGCCGGCTGGTGAGGCCGCAGAGCCGCTTCTGCGGTGAGCGCCGGCACTGGTGCTCGACGGAGCCAACTCCGGTCGTGCACTGAGACCGCTCGGACCGCAGGGAGTCGGGCGGAGCGGCGGCGCCACGGTTCGTCGCGGGGGCGACGCACCCTCGAGGTCGGCGGGCGGCCGGTCGCCCCGTAGAATCGCCGCCATGTCGAGTCGCCCGATCAGCGTCCCGTCCGCCGCCTCGTCCGGGCTGTGGCTTCTCCGCAGCCGGACGATCCGGAGTGCGGCGCTGCTCGTCGCCTGCTCGTCCGCAGGCCTGGCTGCACAGCCGCTGCCGTGGGAGTACTGGCACGACCTGCTCGAGGTGGCGCGCGTCGACGAGCGGACCCGGCTCTCCCTGCGCAGCTCGTTCTGCCACGACGGCTGCCGCTTCGACCGTCACGGAGGCGACGCGGACAGTCGCTTCATCGCCGTGGTCGACGGTCCCGACGGCCCCGAGGGCGTGCTCTTCGACCAGACCGGTCCCGGCGCCCTCACCCGCATCTGGATGACCAGCGGCTTCGGCACCAGCGTGGCCCTCGGCACCGCCGCGCGCATCCGCTTCTACTTCGACGACGCCAACCAGCCGCAGCTCGACCTGCCGCTGGAGCAGCTCTTCGACGGCTCCCGACCCCCGTTCATCCCTCCCCTGGCGCTCGACCGGCTGGGCGCCAGTGGCGGCAACATCTCGCTGGTGCCGATGCCGTACGCCGAACGCCTGCGGGTCACCCTGCTCGGAGAGACCTCCCAGCCGCTCTGGTTCCAGTTCCACCACCACCGCCTCAGGCCCGATGTCGAGGTCGAGTCGTGGGATCCCGCCGCGGACCTCGACGCCCTGAGCGCCCTGCTGGCATCGGGCGGTGACGATCCCTGGCCGCCCGGAGGCTCGTGGAGCGAGATCGCTTCGGAGCTCGATCCAGGCGACGAGATCGAGCTGCGCGCCGAGGGTGAAGGCGTGGTGACCGCGCTGCGGGTGATCGCGCCGGCGCAGAGACGTGGCGACCTCGAGCTCGACCTGCAGTTCGACGCCCGCGGCGCCGACCGGGTGCGGCTGCTCGACTACTTCGGTCTCGCCGCGCAGGCGGTCTCGCGCCCGGGCTCGCTGTTCTGGGCGCCGGCCGACGACGACGAGCTGACCGCCTGGCTGCCGATGCCTCACCGCTCCGCGGCCCGGGTCGTGGTGCGCTCGCGTGCCGGGCGAGGCGAGGATCCGATCCCGGTGACGCTGGCCCTGCGCCGGACGGCGCGCCCGGTGCCCGAGGAGATGGGCCTGCTGCGGGTCGCCACCACCGCCGACACCAGCGCGCCCGAGCTCGACGGCAACGATCTGGAGATCTTCGCCGCCGACCGCCCGAGCCGCTGGGTCGGCGTCTACGCAGAGTTGTCGGCCGAGCTCTCCCAGCACTTCTACCTCGAGGGCGACGAGCGCGTGCGCGTCGACGGGGAGAGCAGCCCCTCGAGCTACGGCACCGGCACCGAGGACTTCTACGGCGGCGGCTTCTACTTCGACCAGGGGCCCTACTCCTCGGCGCTGTCCGGCATGCTGGAGCAGCGCGGCGCTCCCCCGGCGAGCACCAGCATGTACCGCTGGATGCCGGCCGACGGCGCGATCGCACGCGACCGGCTGCGAGCCGGACTCGAACCGGGAGCCGAAGGCGACCTGGCGATGCAGGCACGCCACACCGCATGGTGGTACGAGTCGAGCGCTCGCGACACCGACGAGTGGACCCGGGTCGACCATTTCGAGGCCGGCGATCCCGGCCAGCGTGCAGCCCACGGTTGGACCTCGCCCCTCGACTTCGCCGAACGCCAGCTCACCGCCCGCTACGAGGGAGAGCCGCCGGTCGAGGAGACCGTCGCGGTGCTCGAGCGCGGACCCGGACCGAGCTCCTTCCACCTCCAGGCCCGGGGTTGCGGCGACCTGCTGCGCCTGCGACGTCTCTTCGATGCCGCCGATGCCGGCCAGGCCGCAGAGGTGACGGTGCGGCGAGGCGCCGGCGACGACGACGGCGCCGTCGCCCGCACGGCGCTGTCCTTCTCGGTGGCCAACACCCAGCGCCGATGGAGCGAGATCGATCTCGATGTCGCGTTGCCGGCGCCCGCCGCCGGCGGCGAGATCGTGCAGGTGACCGTCGACGCGCAGCCAGAGAACACCGCAGGCCGCTTCAGCGAGGCACGCTGGGAGCTCTGGTGCTACGCGTCGACGCTGCTCTTCGGGGACGGCTTCGAGGCCGGCGACGTCTCGAGCTGGTCGGCGACGGCGGGAGTCACGGCGTCGACGCAGCAGCGACCCTGACCGCCGCGACCGTCACCATCTCACCTCGGCCCCCTTCCTCGCTCCGACCCGCCGCATGCTCCAGTTCGCACCCGAAGACCGGGCGGTGGCGCACCGCCGTTTCCTCGCCGCCCTGGAGCTCGAAACGCTGGGCGACGACGGCTTCACCGCATCCGCCGGACGCGACGGCTCACGACTCTTCGGCGGCCAGCTCGCGGCGCAGGCGCTGGTCGCGGCGGCGCGCACCCTGCCCGAGCCCAGGCAGGAGGACCGGGCGCCGCGCCGCGCCCATTCGCTGCACGCCTACTTCTACCTCCCCGGCCGACCCGGCACCGACCTGCGGATCGGTGTCGAGAGGATCCGCGACGGCCGCTCGTTCAGCGCCCGGCGGGTCGGCATCCGCCAGGCGGAGCGGCTGATCTTCGAGCTCGCGGCGAGCTTCACCACCGCCCAGCCCGGCTTCGAGCACGGTGAGCCGGCACCCACGGTACCGCCGCCGGAAGAGTGCGGCGATCGCGAAGAGCGTCGTCTGGAGGTCTTCGGAGAGGGCTGGCTGGAGCTCGGGATCAACGCGGTCGAGGTCCGCCTGACCCAGCCCGAGCTGCTCGATCCGCCGCCCGGCACCGCGCCCGTGCAGCGCAACTGGGTGCGCTTCCCCTGCGCACATCCGGGCGGTGCGCCGGAGATCCAGGACGCGATGCTGCTCTTCGCCAGCGACCGCGGCCTGCTGTCGACCGCCGCGCTGCCCCACGGCCTGCAGTGGGGACGCTCGGCCGGCGCCAGCCTCGACCACGCCCTGTGGATCCACGAGCCCGTGGATCTCGCGCAGTGGCACCTCTTCGTCCTGCACAGTCCACGGGCGGTGCACGGGCGGGCGCTGATGCACACCCGCATCTACGACCGCGAGGGCCGCCACGTCGCCAGCGCCGCCCAGGAGGCGCTCATGCGCTCTCCTGCGCCGGCCAGATCCTGATCGCGCCCACCCGCCACCGCGGCGCCTGCCCTGTTCACGGCTCGACCTGCTCGCGGCCGGCGGGGGCGTCGGAGGTCTTTGCGGCACGCCCGTGTCGAGAGCGACAGAGCCCCTCAGGGGAACCGCCGACCTGCCGCCGCGACCTGTCACAATCCCCCGTCTCCGCCCTGGCGACTGCCACCCCCGGAAAAGGCCACGGCCGCGACCGACTGCGAGGACCGCGAGATGACCGACGACAGACACCACCCTGCCCCACTCTCCCGCGCGCCGCGCAGGCCGCGCCTGGCGCGGCAGGCGATCTCGCTGCTCTCGCTGCTCGTCGCCAGCTTCGCGGTGGCTCCGCTGGGTGCCTCCGACTGCCCCACCGAGGCGGGGCGCTCGATCCGCTTCCTGATCGGCAGCTGGAGCGTGCTCGACGCCTCCGGCGCCGAGGTCGGCCGCACCACGATCGAGCCCGCGGCCGGCGGCTGCGCCCTCCAGGAGCGGTGGCGGGCGGGCTCGGTGTCGGGCGCTGGCCTGATGGTCTTCGATCCCGGCGACACCGTCTGGCTGCAGCTCGGCGGCAGCAGCGACGGTCGCACCACCAGCTACCGGGGCGAGGTCGAGCAGGGAACCCTCCAGCTCGAAGGCGACCATTCGCTGCCCGACGGCTCTCAGCTGTCGGCCCGCGCGCTCTTCACGCCGCAGGCCGACGGGACCGTGCGCCACACTCTCGAGCTGAGTCGCGACGGCGGTGCGGTGCCCGGGTTCGAGGGGCTCTACGTGCCGGTCGGAACCCCGGGCCGCGACCGCCCGCCGACCACCGCGTCGGCGAGCGCGCCGGCCGCCCCCTCGGCGGCGCCGCCGGACGACGCGGCCCCGGCCTCGGCATCCTCCGACCCTGGGGTGCGAGCGACCAGCCGCACCCGCTCCTCGGCCGAGATCGCTCCTGCGGCCCCGGTCCGGGTCGAGCCGCTGAGCGCCGAAGCCGAGCTCGAGGACCGCGAGGTGGTCGAGATGGCCTCGCCGATGGTGCTGCGGGTGCCCCTCGGCCCGGTCGAGAAGCTGCCCGAGGGCTACGCCTGGAGCTCGCGCGAGGTGAGCCGTTACGTGGTCGAGCAGGTCTCGATCTCGCTGCTGCGCGCCTCGCTGAAGCGTCAGCGCGGCCGGGTGCGGCTGACCGTCGACCTCGACCTCATCGGACGCGCCTTCCGCCAGGTGGTCGATCTCCAGGTAGCGCTACGAGACGCCGACGGTGAGGTGGTGTCGACCGCAGAGGTCTCCGGCGAGGCGGTCGGGCGCAGCCTGCCTGCCCAGTCGCAGGACGGTTCGGTGCGCAAGTCGCTCCAGCTGGAGATCGACACCGAGGCGTTCCAGGCGGCGCTCGAGGCGGCCAGCCGACCCGAGCTCGAGATCCAGGTCGACGTACGTTGAGGGACTCCTCGCCGAGCGCGATGCTGCAGCGCATCCTGCGCGCCCGCGTCTACGACCTCGCGGTGCGCACCGAGCTGCAGCGCGCCGAGGGCCTCAGCCAACGCTTCGCCCGACCGATCCACCTCAAGCGTGAGGACCAGCAACCGGTCTTCTCCTTCAAGCTGCGCGGCGCCTTCCACCGCATGCAGCAGCTCGACGAGGCCGAACGCAGGGCAGGCGTGATCTGCTCCTCGGCCGGCAACCACGCGCAGGGAGTCGCCCTCGCCGCCGGCCGCCTCGGTCTGCGCGCGGTCGTGGTGATGCCGAGCACCACGCCGGAGATCAAGGTCGATGCGGTACGTGCCCTCGGCGGCGAAGTGGTGCTGCACGGCTCGACCTACGACGACGCCCAGGGCGAGGCGAGGCGCCTGCAGCAGGAGCAGGGACTCGTCTTCGTGCACCCATTCGACGACCTCGACGTGATCGCCGGGCAGGGCACCATCGCCGTCGAGATCGCGGCCCAGCTCTCGGTGCCCGCCGAGAAGGTCTTCGTGCCGATCGGCGGCGGAGGTCTGATCGCAGGGATCGCCTCGTACCTGGCAGCGGTCTACCCGGAGACCGAGGTCGTCGGCGTCGAGCCGGAGGACGCCGCGAGCATGACCGCGGCGCTGCGTGCCGGCCAGCCGGTCACCCTCGACTCGGTGGGCATCTTCGCCGACGGCGTGGCGGTGCGACGGGTCGGCGACATCACCTTCTCGATCTGCCGCGACCTCGGCCTGCGCACCGTGCTGGTGAGCACCGACGAGATCTGCGCCGCGATCCAGGACATCTACGAGGAGACGCGGACCCTGGTGGAGCCGGCCGGCGCCCTCGCACTCGCCGGCCTCAAGCGCGAGATCGCCGACGTGCGGCGGGCGCGGCCCGAGCCGGGCGGCGAGGCGGACGATCAAGCGGAGGCGTCGCCGAGGCCGTGGGTGGCGGTGAACTGCGGCGCCAACGTCAACTTCGACCGGCTGCGCCACATCGCCGAGCGCGCCGCCCTCGGCGAGCAGCGCGAGATCCTTCTCGGGGTGCAGATCCCGGAGCGCCCGGGCAGCTTCCGGACCTTCTGCCGCGCCATCGGCGAGCGACACGTGACCGAGTTCAACTACCGCATGAGCCATCCCGAGACGGCACGGATCTTCGTCGGCCTCGAGCTGCACGCCGCGGCGCGCCTGCCCGAAGGCGCCGAGCGCGACGCCCGGCGGCTCGCCGAGCGGCGCGCCATCGTCGAGGCGCTCGAAGGCCAGGGCTACCGGGTGCAAGATCTCTCCGACAACGAGATGGCCAAGCTGCACCTGCGCCACCTGATCGGTGGACCGGCGCCGGGCATCGCGCACGAGCGGCTGCTGCGCTTCGAGTTTCCCGAACGCCGCGGCGCGCTGCTCCAGTTCCTCGAGGCGATCGGCAGCCGCTGGAACATCTCGCTCTTTCACTACCGCAACCACGGCTCCGACTACGGCCGGGTGCTGTGCGGCGTGCAGGTGCCGCCGGACACCGGCGACGCCCTGCGCCGCCACCTCGACTCGCTCGGCTACGCCTGGAGCGACGAGAGCGACAATCCGGCCTACGCGCTCTTCCTCGCTGCTGACCTCGGTGCACCCAGCGTGCCGACGCGCTGAGCACGTCGCGCCGGGCGGCCGGCGCCGCGTTCACCCCTCGTCGAGGAACACTCCCTCCGCTCTCAGCTTGCGGCGCTGCGCCTCGCTCAGGCGCTCGGAGTCGAGCTCGAGGACCGTCTCGGTCAGCAGCCTGGCGCTGGATCCGAGCGCCGCGAGGGCCCGCGCCGCGGCCTCGGGCCCGGTGCAGCGCAGCACGGTGATGCGCTGCGGCTTCACCCAGTGCACCGCTTCACACCAGGCCCTCACCTGCTGCACGACGTTGCCGGGCAGCGGCTGGGAAGAAAGGCGATTGAGCCGATCGATCAGCTCGTCGGCGCTCAGACCGACGCTCGCCGCGCGCTGGATCGAGGCCCGGGTGATCTCGAACAGCGTGCCCACAGCATCGCCCCGCCGCTGCGCCGGCGTCGACTCGGCGAGCTCCGCGAAGTCGCTGCTCGCCTGATCGGAAGGCCCCAGGAAGACGACCTCGAAGTTGGGCTGCACGACCGCCCGCCCCGCGCTCGCCGCAGCGGGCAACCGCACCTCGTCGCTGAGTCCCAGCAGGAAGGCGGCAGGAGGACAGAGTCGGAAGCAGATGCGCTGGCCGGAGAGGCCCAGCTCGGCGCCTCCGAGCGCCAGCAGCCGCTCGAAGAAGAAGGCCGCGAGCACCAGGAACCACATCCGCTGCACCTCGGCCTCGCCGAGCCAGCTCAGCCTCTCGGGGCTGAGCTGCTCCTCGATCGGGTTGAGCGCCGCCTTCTGCTGCAGGAAGAGCTCGAGGTCGACCCAGCGGCCGCCGCCAGCGCCACCGTCCGCGTCCGCGGCATCGCTCGCGACGGCGGCACCGGCGACCGACGACCCGGCGGCGCCCTCGAGCTGGCGGTAGGCGTCGAGGGTCGGGGTGGCGAAGTCGATGTTCCACAGGTAGTAGTGCGACGGCCGGTGCGGCAGCAACCTGGTCAGCTGCGCCAGCTCGTCGAGAGACTCGTCGTCGCCGCGCTCGTCTTCGGCCTCCTGTCGCCCGTCGTCTCCGCCATCGGCCCGGAACTGCTCGAGCAGCGCCCGCAGCCTCTCCTCGACCGGCAGAGAAAGCCAGTCGCGCGCCGCCGCGCTCGGCACCAGCCGCAGATCGCGTCCCGCCTCGCCGACGGCGGCGGCGTAGCCGAGGCCGAGCGCGGTCCCCACCGCGCGGCCGACGCGAGATGCGTCGTCGGTGGCCAGCTGCAGCTCGCGGCACCAGGCGGGGAAGGGCGCCAGGCGCTCGGAGATCGCCTTCTCGGCCTTGACGAAGAGCTCGCGGCGGTTCGCCTTGACGCGTGGCGGATCGTTGGCGCACTCGGTGAGCAGAGCCACCAGGTCGTCCATCAGCTGCGGCCGCCACCAGCGCTCCTGCGGCGCTGCCGCCACCTCGATGTCGACCTCCTCGGCCGAGCGACGGCGACGGATCACCGTGGCGGCGCGGGGCCAGATGCCGAGGAAGGGTCGCAGCTCGTCGTCGAGTCCGATCAGCACCAGCGCCTCGCGAAGGACGAAGTGCAGCGCGTCGGCGAAGCGCCAGCGCCCCACCGAGCGCCGCGAGCCTCCAGCGTCCTGGCTCGCCGCTTCCAGCGGCGGTTCGAACGGGGCCTCGACGAAGGTCTCGTAGGCGTCGCCGAGCGCCCACGGCGAGCCCTGCTCGAGCAGGATGCGGATCAGGCGGTCGGCGACCTCGAGGGTCTCCGCATCGACCCGCTCGTAGCGCTCACGCCGCGCCCCGGCGAGAGCGCCCGGCCGATCGCGGTGCAGGAAGGCGAGAACCCACGCCGAGCCGGCGATGCGCGAGACGATGTGCAGACGCCCCTCCGCCCGGAGATTGCCGAGACGCTCGAGGTCCTCCTGGGTGCAGTGTTCGACCAGGTAGTTGTCGAGCGCCTGCGTCGACGCGGCGCGACGCGCCGCTCCGGCCTGGGCCGCCGCGCCGTGCAGCACCGGGGCGCGGAACATCGCCCGCAGCGCCACCACCACCGGCTCGACCGAGGGATCGATCTCGAGCCGCGATGCCTCGACCTCCCGGCACCAACCACCCGCCAGAAGGACCTCCACGGTGTCGGGATCGAGGGCCCGCCGCTCGATGCCGCCACGCGGCCACGCCGCGAGCAGCGCCGCCTGCGACTCGAAGTCGAGCCGCTGCCAGGCGGACAGCAGGTCGAGCGCCTCGAACCAGTCGAGATCGAGGGTCCTCATCGCGGCGGATGCGCGCTCGTGGCGCCTGTCTGGCCCTGCGCGATCAGAGGTCGGTCACTTCGGCGACGCGGTAGCGCTTGATGGCGCGCGAGCGGATGTCGAGGCCACCGATCCGCCCCAGGAAGCGCTCCATGTGGGGTGTCGCGAAGTGCTCCTTCAGGGCCTCGTCCGAGAGCCACTCCTCGAACACCCGGAAGCGCCCCGTCTCGCCCACCGGTTCGAGGTCGCGGAAGAACTCGTAGCTGACGCAGCCTGCCTCGAGGCGGCTCGCCTCGGCCATCTCCTGCGCCGCCGCGATCGCCTCTTCGATGTCCGATGCTGCCACCTCGAAGGTCCCGGAAACCACGATCATCTCGCTCTCCTCTCGTTCTCGCATCAGAAGGCGCACCGCCGATCCGCCTGTCGCGACTCGGACAGCCGGTACGGCAGCCGGCCGCGCGCGGCGACGCGATGGGGCGGCGTGCCCGCCCGGTCACTCGAACGCCGCGAAGACCTCCTCGAAGGCGGTCATCTGGTTGCCGCGCGCAGAGGACGGCACCAGGATGGGGGTCTTCACCCCGGCATCCATCCACGCTTCGACCTGCTCGCGCACGAACGGCGCCGGCCCCGACAGGGTGCACTCGTTGAGCCAACGGTCCGACATCGCGGCACGCACCTCGTCCTGGTTGCTGCGCTCGAGGGCGCGCTCGGCGCGGTCCATCTCCTCGCCGAACCCCGCCTCGCGCCAGTAGTTGCGGTAGTTCGGCAGCGCCACGTAGCCGCTCAGCGTCTTGCGGTGCACCGCCCGCGCCGCCGCGACGTCGTCGGCGATCACCGTGGGGATCATGTTGCCGACGAAGAAGCCCTTCTCGGCGTCGCGGCCACCGAGCTGGGACAACGAGTGGCGCATGTGGCAGCGCGCCGCGTTGGCCCAGACCACGCCGTCGGCGATCTCCCCCGCCAGCCGCGTCATCCCGTCGCGGAGCGCGGCGAGGGTGAGCGGCGGCAGCTCGCTCACCGGGCTCGAGCGGAGGTCGGCGCAGAACCTGCGGGTGTCCTCGAGCGGCCTGCCCGGCTCGATCCCGAGCCGGCGGTGCACGGGCGCGTGCGAGACGCCGACGCCGAAGCGGAACCGCCCACCACTGACCTCGTGCAGGTAGGCGACGTTCTGGGCGAAGTCGACCGGGAGGCGGGTGTAGATCGGGGTGATCGAGGTGCCGAAGGGGATCGTCTCGGTGGCGTGCGCCAGGCTCAGGCAGAGCGCCAGGCCGTCGCCGAAGCTCGGACAGTAGATGCCCGAGAAGCCGCGGCGCTCGATCTCGCGAGCCAGCTCCAGCGTGGCGATCCGGCGCCCCGGCACGGCGGCGAGGGAGAGGGCTGGCATCCTAGCGGTCATCTTCGCTCTGCTCCTGGTCGATCCGGCAGCCGGCCGTGGTCTGCCGTGGCGCCGTGCGCCGTGCCCGGCGGGCGCCAGGCAAGCCGGGCGGGATCCCGCGGGCGGCTCCCGACAGGGGCCACACGAGTCCCGGGTCGGCTATCCTGAGCCGGCATTCTGGCATGCCGCTGCAGGCGGCGATCCCAGCGACGGTCGGCTCCGTGGCCGACGCGCGTCCGCCGCGATGGAGCGGCGCCACTCGAGCCCTCCACGGACTCTCCGGTGACCCTGCGACGATCCTGAGACGACTCCGATGACCCTCCAACTCGGCCTCGCACTCGGCTACTGGGGCGCGCAGCCTCCGCCGGCCGCCCAGCTCGTCGAGCTCGCCCGCAGCGCCGAGCAGCTCGGCTACGACTCCGTCTTCAGCGCCGAGGCCTGGGGCTCCGACGCGTTCACGCCGCTGGCCTGGATCGGCGCCCACACCTCGCGCATCCGCCTCGGCACCGGCATCGTGCAGATCTCGGCGCGCACTCCGGCCTCCACCGCCATGCACGCGCTCACCCTCGATCATATCAGCGGCGGCCGGGTCATCCTCGGCCTCGGCGTCTCGGGGCCGCAGGTCGTCGAGGGATGGTACGGGAGACCCTTCGCCAAGCCGCTGTCGCGCACCCGGGAGTACATAGACATCGTGCGGCAGATCCTCGCCCGCGAGCAGCCGGTGAGCTGCGACGGCGAGCACTACCCCCTGCCCTACCGCGGCCCCGGCTCCTGGGGCCTGGGCAAACCGCTGCGCTCGATCACCCACCCGCTGCGCTCCGATCTGCCCATCTTCCTGGGCGCCGAAGGGCCCAAGAACGTCGCGCTGGCGGCGGAGATCTGCGACGGCTGGCTGCCGCTCTACTACTCCGCCTTCGACGAGTCGGTCTACGCCGACTCGCTGCGCGGCAGGCGGCCGGACTTCGAGATCGTCTACCCGACGACGCTCACTGAGACCCGGAGCGACGACGAGGCGGAGCTGGCCAAGGCCCTCGCCCCGATCAAGCAGCGTCTCGCCTTCTACGTCGGCGGCATGGGCGCGGCGAAGCGCAACTTCCACCGCGAGCTGATGGCCAGGATGGGCTACGAGCAGGAGTCGCTGCGGATCCAGGAGCGATTCCTGGAGGGAGATCGCGCCGGCGCCGTCGCGGCGGTTCCCGACCGCTTCGCCGACGACCTGTCGCTGGTGGGCACCGCCTCGCGCATCCGCGAGCGCCTGCAGGCCTGGCGCGCCAGCAAGGTGACCCAGCTGCTGATCGGCGCCGGCAGCGCGGGTGAGCTGCGCCGAAACGCCGAGCTGGTCCTCGGCTGAGGACGGCCGCCGCCTGCTCGCGATCGCCCCTCGGGCCGCGGCCCGACGAGGGCGGAGGGCGCGGGACGCCGCCTGGCACAGGGGGCCGGGCGGCGAGTCTCGTTCAGGGCTGCAGCGGCACCGCCGGATCGCCGAACAGCTGGTAGACACCCAGCTGCTCGACCGGTCCGTCGAAGCTCCGCACCGCCTCGACCCAGGCCTCGCCGAGGGTGGTGGCGCGGCCCTCGAAAGCCTCGGCGAAGAAGCGCTCGCCGATGCGCTCGGAGACGGCGTGGAAGCCGGTGCCGGTGGGAGCCAGCACGGCGATCGCGCCTCGATCGCTCGCCAGGGTCAGGGTCTCGGCGAGCGAGACCATGCCGGGCACCTCGAAACGACCGACCGAGCAGGTCAGGCTGGTGACGATCGGCAGCTGGTCACCGTTGTCGATCGTGGCCACGTCGCTGCGATGCAGCAGTGCCTCGGCGGCGAAGCGGTCGGCGGCGCCGTGGCCGTAGTAGTTCAGCCAGTAGGAGCCGGCTTCGAGCTCGGCCTTCAGCGCGGCGCGCGCGTCGAGCGGGGAAAGCTCGTCCAGGCTGATCGAGGAGATCGCGAAGGCGCCGCCGATCCGGTCCTCGAGCTGCGAGCTCGAAGCGGCGAAGTCGCCGGCGCCATCTGCATTGTCGGAGGCCAGCAGGACCCGGCCGGAAGACGCCGCGTTCTCGTGCTCGATCAGCTTCCCGACGTAGGCGAGCGCCTCGCTCGCGGTCAGCGCCGGGATGCGGCCGAAGGCGAACTCGGGCCTGCCGTCATCGCCCTCCACGTCGGCGAAGGCGAGGTCGCTGGCGTACAGCCCCGTCGGCGTGCGCACCATCTTCGGCGGCAGCAGGTTGCCGCCGAGCCCGAGCACGTTGCGGACGTCGAACGAGCCCTTGCCGAAGAGCACCGCGAAGCGGGGCTTGGTGCTCCAGCGCTGCCAGGCGCGCTGGAAGAACACACGGACCGCCTCGGCGTTCTTCTCGCCGTCGGCGAACGCGGCCTCGAGGGCCTCGAGCTCGACGACCAGGACCTGATACCCCTGGTCGGCGCGGTGCGCCGCGAGCTGCTGCGCCGCCGCCATCAACTGCCGCGGCGCCACGACGACGTACTCGGCGCCGTCGGTGGGCAGCGTCCAGTCGCTCCACAGATCGGCCGCGGCAGCCGCCTCGGCGCCGTCGACGATCGCCACGTACCGCGCGCCGGCCTCGGCGACGAAGCTGACGCGATGGCCGCTGCCGTCGGAGTCGACGGTGGTGTTGACCACCAAAGCGGGATCGAAGCCGTTGCCGAGGCGGTACACCGTCAGGATCGGCGACGAGAAGCCCTGCACGGTCACCGGCCCGGAGAGCTCGGCGAGCATCTCGAGGCGGTCGCCCGAGGCGACGAGCCCGCGCTCGTAGTCGAGCTCGAACGCGTCGACGTAGACGAAGCTGAAGGGCACGCCGGCCGGTTTCGCCGCCACCAGCTGCAGCTGGTTGTCGCCGCCCACCAGCGTGCCACCCGGTACCGCGAAGGAGAACTCGCGCCGCCCGCGGCCCGCCCACTCGGCGACTCCCAGCTCGACCCCGTTGAGACGCACCGTCACCTCGTGGTCGACCGCGGCGAAGCCGCCGCTGGCGCCGAAGAGCACCACCCGAAGCTCGGCGGCCCCGCCGAACGGCGCCGGGACCTGCACCGGAGCCTGGAACAGCCCCTGGCTCGGGTGTCCGCCGTTCAGCGACTTCCAGAACCAGAAGTCCTCGTCGGCGCTGGTGGCGACGACGGTGGCCGCGAAGGCCTGCTGCTCGAAGCGCAGAGTGTCGGTGAACGAGGCGCCGAGAGCCGGTGCGGGAGCGCCGCCGTCGACCTGCGACATCGGACGTCCGGCGCCACGGCGCAGGCGGTAGGCGGCGAAAGCAGAGGTCGGATCGTCGCTGGCGCTGCCGTAGAAGACGATCGAGTCGCCGCCGGCGCCGGCCCGCCAGGAGACCTGACGCTGACCCTGGGTCAGTCGCAGCTGGCCGTTGCCGATCCAGCGCTTCACCCGCACCAGATCGGTGCCCATGGCGGCCGCGATCTGCTGCGCCTGCACCCGCTGCAGGCCGCTCTCGCGGACCTGGATCCGCGCCGGCACCAGGGCCTGGGCCTCGGCGTCGATCGACTGCAGGTCGCCGTCGCCGTACCCGGCGCGGCCGAAGGTCTCGGCGGAGACAGACGTCGCCTCCGGGCCGACGCTGGCGCTCGCCTCGGCGCGCGCGATCTCGAGCCGGCGTGCGACCTCACGCTCGACCGGCCGAGCGACCACCTCGACGTCGTCCGACGGGCGCGGGCCGCCGGCCGCATCGAGCACCGCCTCGAACGGCCCGTAGGCGCGCTCGCCGCCGCTCTCCTCGCTCTCGTAGACCACGTAGACGGAGCGCTGCGACGGCGTCGCCTCCGGGTCGAGCACACGGTAGGTGGCGCCGCGCGGCGAGCGGTCCGCGGCGATCGCGTCGCGGTTCACCTGCACGTAGGAGCCGGACCGCGGATCGAGACGCCAGACGAAGAAGCCCGACGCGCCGAGCTCGGAGACGGTCTCGAACTCGAACACAACGGTGCCGTCGCCGTCGGCCTGATAGGTGCGCACGTCGGCGATCAGCACCAGGGTCGGCGCCTTGTTGAAGCCGAAGTCGACCTCGGTCGCGTCCTGGCCGCTGGCCTGACAGGTGGCGAGTGAGGTGGTGTTCGAGCAGGTGTAGGCGCTGCGTGCGGCGCTCGCCGCGGGCTCGGTCTGGTCGGCACCCTCGATCTCGGTGCCGGGGCCGTCGACCGTGATCACCCACGAGGCCGGCGGCAGGTCGGTGAAGGTGTAGTTCACCGTGGCGCCGACGCCGCCGGAGGTGACCTGGGTGGCGTAGAGCAGATCGCCGATGCCGTCGAAGTCGAGATCGATGAAGAGCGACACCACGACGTCGTCGACCGCGAAGTCCTCGAGCGGCGTCTGGTTGGTGTAGTCACCGTCCGGCTGGGCGTCGAAGTAGACCAGGCCCGAGAGGGTGAAGTCGCCGGTTCCGGGATCCGTCACGTAACCGAAGTCGGCCCGGAAGTCGGTCGGCGTTCCCGAGCTCAGCGTCGTCGCGTAGGGCGGCGTCTTCGAGACGTTGTCGGCGGTCTGGTCGGGGCAGTTGCCGATCGTGCAGACGCTCGACTGCAGTCCCTGCAGCACGTTCAGCTCGTCGGTCACCTCGACCACGTAGTCGGCGAAGGGCAGGCCGCGGAACTCGTACTGGCCGTTGGGGTCGGTGAGGATCAGGTCGACGCAGCCGCGCACGCAGTTGTCGATGCCCGGCTCGATGATGCCGTTGCCGTTGTTGTCGAGCCACAGCTTGACGCTGACGCCCGGGATGCCCGGCTCGCCAGCCTCGAACAGGCCGGTGACACCACCGCTCAGATCGCGCCACACCTGGTTGCCGATGGTGCCGCGATCGCGCGGCGCGTAGCCGAAGTCGGCGTTGTCGTAGTTGCTGCCCGGGGCGAGCGGCGGCACGTCGCCGGCGGTCGGCGGGGTCGAGACGTTGAGCTCCTGCAGCACGTTGCCGAGGTCGGTGACCACGACGACCCAGTTGAACGCCGGGTCGACGCCCTGGAAGTCGTAGTTCCCGTTCAGGTCCGTCGTATCGACATCGACCTGGGGCTCGCCCGGATCGGCGATGCCGTTGCCGTTGGTGTCGCGCACCAGCGCCACGGTGACCCCCTCGATCCCCGGATCGACGCCGTCCTGGACGCCGTTGCCGTTGCGGTCGAGGAACACCGTGTCTCCGACGCTGGCCAGTCCGACGCCGAGGAAGCCGAAGTCGGCGTCGATGCGATCGACTCCCGGCTGCACCGAGAAGTCCTTCGGGTTCTGACCGTTGGGATCCTGCGGCGTCACGAACGAGGTCGTGGTCTGGGTGAGCGAGGCCGGGATCGCGCTGCAGGTGCCGCCCGGGAAGGTGGCGGCGGTCAGCGCGGTGCACACCGTGACGTAGTAGTCGGTGGTCGCTCCGATCACCGGCAGCTGGTACAGGTAGCGGCCGGCAGCGTCGGTCTGCACGATGGCGAAGCCGCCCGGGATACCGGGGCCGTTGATCCTGACGTCGACGCCGGCGAGGCCGACCTCGCCGCCCTGCTTGAGGCCGTCGCCGTTGGCGTCGTAGAAGATCGTGTCGCCGATCAGCTGGCCGGTGCCCGGCGACGGACGCCAACCCGAGTCGGCGAGGTCGTACACGGCGCCCTCGGACAGGTTGATGACCGCCGACGTGCTGGTGCCGGAGTCGGTGCGGCTGTAGCCGGCCAGCGGCGTGCCGCCGTTGCCGACACCGCCGGTCGAGTCGGCGAAGCGCACGTAGTAGTTGCCCGGCGGCAGGGTGGCGAAGAGATAGCGCCCGTCGAGCGCCGTCGTCGTGGTGGCGACCAGGGTGTCGTCGCCGCCGCCGATCGCGCCGTCGGGGCCGACGGTGTAGAGCTCGACCGTGGTGCCGGAGATGCCGGACTCGGAGCCGTTGAGCTGGCCATCGCCGCTGGCGTCGAGCCAGACGGTGTCGCCGATGCTGCCGGTGCGCGCATCCCGGGCGTAGCCGAAGTCGATGTCCTCGACCGGCGAGCCCGCGACGGTGATCGGGATCGCGTCGAGGCCGCTGGTCAACTCGTAACCGACCAGGATCTCGGCGTCATCGGTGACTCGGACGGTGTAGCTGCCGGCCGGCACGTCGGTGAACTCGTAGTCGCCGGACCCGTTCGTCGTCGCGGTCGAGACCACGACTCCGCTGGAGTTCACCAGCACCACGGTGACCGACGGGAAGCCGGGCTCGCCGGTGGCGTCGAGGAAGCCGTCGCGGTCGGCGTCGAGGAAGACGGTGCCGCGCACCGGGGGCAACAGCGGGTTCAGATAGCCGAAGTCCTGGTCGAGGTTCGAGGAGGTGCCGGCGCCGGTGGCGATCAGGGTGCGGAACTGCTCGTCGCTGGTCGGGCTCAGGAGGTGCTGGTCCGGCGTGCCCGGTGAGGTCAGGAATCCGCTGAGAGCCGGCTGGATGCGATCGATGCTGACGATGTAGGGGCCAGCGCCGAGACCCGAGAACAGGTACGAGCCGTCCGCTGCGGTCACCTGGGTGCCGAGCAGCGCATCGCCGCCGTCGAAGAGCCCGTTGCTGTTGGAATCGCGGTAGAGGCGCACCGTGACGCCGCCGAGCAGCACCTCGCCGCCGTCGATGAGCCCGTCCCCGTCGCTGTCGATCCACACCGTGTCGCCGATCGATCCCGGGCGGTTGTATCCGAAGTTGGTGCCGCTGACGTTGCCGCTCAAGTTGGGCACGGCCAGGGTGCCGGTCCCCGCGGCAGCGGTCGTCGGATCGAACAGCACCAGCTCACCGCGCACGTCGGTGATCAGCAGCAGGTAATCGGTGGTGCCGTCCGAGGGCACGCCGGCGAAGGAGAAGTTGCCGGTCGCGTCGGTGAGGTCGGTGGCGACGATGGTGTCGATGCCGGGCTCCCAGACGCCGTCGCCGTCGTCGAGCACCAGGCTCACCGTGACGTTGCGGATGCCGGGGTCGGTGCCGCCGTCGTCGGTGCCGTCGCTGTCGAGGTCGAACCACACCCGGTCGGCGATGGTGTAGACCGTGGCGGCCTGCGCGACGTAGGGGAAGTCGGCCTCGAGGTAGTGGTCGTCGCCGAGCACGGAGAGCGCGTTCGAGGCATCGTCCTGGCCCTGCGGGCAGGCGTCCGTCGCGGCGCAGGTCGACATCCGCCAGCCCGCCAGCGGCGTGGCCGCGATGCCGAGGTTGGTCGAGTTCACCGAGTCGAGCACGTCGACGCGGTAGGTGCCCGGGGCGACGTTGAAGAAGTAGTAGACGCCGCTCGCCAGGCTCGTGGTGGTGTCGACGGTGACGTCGTCCCCGGTGCCGAAGACGCCGTCCGGACCCGCCGAGACGAGAGCCAGGTCGACGCCGCCGAGGCCCGGCTCGCCGGCATCGCGCACACCGTCGTCGTCGGCGTCCGACCACACCAGGTCGCCGACCAGGGCGAGGGTGTCGTCGGCCTGCACGTAGCCGAAGTCGAGATCGAAGAAGGCGTTGGCCGATCCGCCGACGGTCACCAGCGCGCTCGGGTTCACGTTGCCGGGCGCCAGCACCAGATCCTGGCCAGGGTTGCCCGGGTCGTCCGGCAGGGTCGTCTCGTTCACCGCAGTGAAATAGGTGCCCGGGACGCTGCCGCTGAACTGGTACTGCCCGTTGACGTCGGTGGCGGTGACTGCGACGACGCAGTCCTGCGCCGGGTTGGAGATCGCCGAGCACAGTTGCGGGTTCGGCTCGGCGATGCCGTCGCCGTCGTCGCGGTAGAGGGTCACCAGCACCTGGGGAATGCCCGGCTCACCGATGTCCTCGATGCCGTCGCGGTCGAGATCGAGGAACACCGTGTCGCCGAGCACCCAGGCGAACTGCGCCTCGTAGCCGACGTCGACGTTGGCGGTGGTCGCGGCGCCGGTGACGACGACGCCGGTGACCTGACCGTTGGCCGGCGAGGCGTCGGAGTCGACGGTGTCGTCGCCGCCCTGGTTCTGCAGCGTCGGCCGCAGGTTGAGCGGATTGTCGAACTGCACCCGGTAGGTCGCCGGCGGCAGGCCGCAGAACGAGTAGGTGCCGGAAGCGCTGGTGGTCGTGGTGATCGGGTTGCCGGCGCCGTCGAGCACCGCGGCGCCAGCGGAGGTGAGCAGCCTGACCACCACACCGGCGCGCAGCGGCTCGCCGACGTCACGGATGCCGTCGACGTCGGTGTCGTCCCAGGCACGGCCGGAGATGCAGCCGAGGAAGTAGTCCTCGACCTCGCCGGTGATGGCGATGCCGGTGGGAGCGACCCCCGCCAGATAGTCGGTGGACTGCTGGGTGAAGCGGAAGCGCAGGGCCAGCGGCGAGGTGAGCGTCCCAGGCACCGCCAGGTCGTTGATCAGGTTGGAGCCCGCCACGAGCGCCTGGTTGGTCACCACCTGTTCACCGGCGCCGAAGCCGCCGCTGCCGTCGTAGTCGGCCCAGACGTTGAGCACGCCCGCTGCCGAAGCGACCACGGTGATGTCGCCGGGCCTGCCCGCGGCGAGCGGCGTGGTGAAGGTGACGCCGTCCTCGTCGTCGACGCCGGCGGCGTCGTCGCCGGTGGCGGTGGCGTTGGGCTGGCCATCGGTCTCGCCGTCGACCTGGGAGCCGAGGAAGAAGCCGGGAACCACCGAGTGGTTGGCGCCGTTCGAGGCCGCCAGGGTGGCGTAGGAGTTCGGCAGGTCGCCCCAGTCGACGGTCACCGAGCGCACGCCGAAGTCGCGGGTCTGGTCGTTGGAGCCGGGACCGCCGGTGGTGAAGGCGATGGTCGAAGCGGTGGCGACGATCACGGCGTTGTCGCCGTCGCTGTCGTGGAGGTCGCCGTTCAGCGCGTTGCCGTTGTAGTTCTGGGTGGTGACGCCGAGGCCAGCTGGCAACGTCGAGAGCACCAGGCGCAGCTGATAGTTGCGGTGCGGATCGATGCTCTGGCCACCGGTGAGATTCAGATTCGAGGCGCCGCCGAAGAGGAAGCGGCCGTTGGCGTCGGTGGTGACGCTTCCGATCTGGGCGTCGACCGAGCCGTTGGCGTCGGTGTCCTCCCAGATCTGCACGGTGACTCCGGCGAGCCCTGGCTCGCCCGGGTCCTGCACGCCGTCGCGGTCGTGGTCGCGCCACACACGGTCGCCGACCTGGATCGGCGCAGCGTTGCAGAGCAGCTCGAGATCGCCGAGGCCGTTGGCCTTGCCGAAGAACTGCGAGCCGTCGGTGTCGGGGTCGTAGACCTCGCGACGACGTAGCAGGGTGCCGGCGTCGGCGTCGAAGGAGCGCACGCCGGCCGAGAAGTCGTTGTTGCCGACGCCGGAGCCGTTGAGTGGGTCCATACCCGACGTCGCCACCTCGTTCGAAGGTGCGTGGTTGGCGATGCCGCCCGAAGCGGTCTCGGAGTGGGCGTAGGTACCGTCGTTCCACTCGTCGACGGCATAGAACTCGGTCGCCTCGGCTGCCGAGGCGACTGAAATCGTGTAGGTGAGCCCGTCGCCGTTGAGCGTCGCCCGCAGCAGGTCACCTACAGCGTCCGCGGTGCCTTGGTCGGTGCCGCCGAATCCGTCCGGTCCGCTAGCGTTGTTGGCGTCGGGGAAATCGTTGTCGTACCCCATCTGATCGCCAAAGCGATCGCGGAGACCGAGCAGCAGGGAACCCTGCGAGTCGAACTCGAGGTCGGTGAGCATCGGCTGCGGGTACCCGACCTCTCGCGAGCCATTGCCGATCGTGCCGTGATCGATCAGGTTCTCCGGGATCCAAGTGGAAGCGCTGGCGTCGATCCAGGCGCGCCAGTTCGAGGTGTTGTTGGCTGGCGTCGAGCCGGCGTTGGTGCCGTTGAAGCACGTGCCGCTGTTGGACAGCAGGCAGCCACGGGTGTAGTCGAGCGTGAAGTTGACGATCGGAGTGGTGTCGAAGGTCCCCGTGATCGGGTTGAAGCGGAAGACGAGGGCCCGCGGGAACTGAGTCGGCGGCCCGAACGGTGCCGTCGTGTCGACCACGCCGGTGCACACCGCACCGACGTAGACGCGCTGCTCGTGCGCCTTCACCGCAAAGGGACGGAAGTCGCCGAGGCCGGTGCAGTTAGAGAACAGCCCCGCCATCGAGAAGGTGCTGACCTGTCCCGAGGACGTCGGCGCCACCGGCGCCGACGGGTTGGTTCCCAGCGGGACGCGGTAGAGCTGACGGTCGTTGAGGTTCACGACCCACAGGCTCAAACCGTCGTCCGAGATGTCGATGCCGCCCATGCCCCGCTTGCCGATCAGCGAGAAGGACGCGGTGTCGACCTGGAAGTCGTTCTGGGTGCCAGACGCGCCGGTGTGGGGATTTGCGCCGAAGACGTTCGACCCGAAGAGGGTGTTCAGGTTGACGAAGGCCACCGGAGCGTTGCCGCCGCCATCGACGCTTCCGTTGCCGGGGTTCGGAATGCGGTAGAGGATGCCCGTCGGCGAATTGCTGGCGCCATTGTTGTTGTTGCCGAAGCCGGTGTGTCGCTTGAGGTAGGAGCCGGCGAAGAGGTTGTTCGAAGAGCGCTGGTAGGCCAGGCCCCAGGTGGTGCCGATCTGCTGCGCCTGTGCTTCAGGTCCCTTGGTCTGGGTGTTGGTGCTCTCGCCGGTCTCGAGGCGGGCGAACGAGACCAGGACGTCACCAGTGCTGCCCACCTGATTGCCGTCGACGTAACAGTTCACCACCAGGTCGGGGTTGTTCTGGCAGAACTCCTTCGGCTCGGCCAAACCGATCGCCAGATTGGTCGTACCGTTGGCGACGAACGAGACGCGGCCCGCGCCCGACAGAGAAGTCGGCGCCATCGCCAGCCCGCCGGCCAGGGTCGACGGGGTCACCTCGATGCGGTAGGTACCGGCGCCGAGGGTCAGCGTGAAGGCGCCGCTGGCGTTGGTGGTGGCGCTGGCGACCGGTGTGTTCGGATTGGCGCCAGAGAAGGCCGAGACGACCGCTCCGCGCACTCCTGGCTCCGCCGGAATCGAGCCCGAGGCGGCGTCCTGCACTCCGTCGAGGTCGATGTCGCGGAAGACTGTGCCGGAGATGTCGGCGGCGGCGAGCGCAGCGACCAGCTGGATCGCGACGAGCAGGATCGCCGCGACCGGAACGCGGCGCGCCGTGACGCACGGAGAGTCAGGGGAAGAGAGGCGATCGGGCATGGGAGGGACTCTCTCAAGTGGCCGGTCGAGCGCCGATCCGGCGGAATTGGCCGGGCGACTCACGGAGCGGCGTCGTGGAAACGGAAAGGAGCGCGCGGGAGCGCAACGTAGGCGGGAGTCAGACTAGCACCGAACTGTGCCGTTTCGACCCAAGCGAACCCCACCAGAGCGGGTTTCACGAGGTGCAGCGGCGGGGTTCGGCTCCGCGCTTGGTTCCTGCGCAGATCACGTGCCAACAGAGGGTGTTCCAGACCCGGATCCGTTCCGTGAATCGGCACGCGAGGTGAGGTCGGACCGGGCAGGCCGGGATCGCAGGGTGCCCGCACCGCAACCGACCCCACCCGACGTCGACTGCTACTCTCTTCGCCGGAGAACCGAGCGCTCTGCAGCGAAGTCGCGGGCGCCATCGGCCTCCCTCCGGTCCAACCTTCGACCGCTTCATCGCGGCCGCCGCGCTCCCCGACACCCCCGTGTCGGGGACGACGCCGCGACCGGTGCGCACCGACTCCGGCCGAGGCCGGCCCCCGTTCCGAGGGCCCGGAGAGCCTGGCCAGCAAATACCCTTAGGAGCAGAGACCCCATGATCCCGAACCAGCGACGCCCTCGCGTCGGCATCACCCTCGCCCTCGCCCTCTTCGGCGTCCTCTTCGCGTTCTCGAGCAGCCCCGCGGCGGCGCAGGACACGTTGGAGGTCGAAGTCGTCGACCAGAAGGGCAAGAAGGTGGCCGAAGCCCAGATCGTGGCGACGCCGTCGGAAGGCGGTGAGCCGGTGACAGGAACCGCGAACAAGAAGGGCAAGTACACCGCGGCCCTGGCTCCCGGGGCCTGGGACCTGGTCGTCACCGCTCCCGGCTTCGGCGCCACCAAGGCTGCGGTGCAGATCGAGGCGGGCATGACCTACAGCGGCACCATCACCATGGTCGACGCCGAGACGGCGCGCCTGCAGGAGGCTCGTGACGCCTTCAACGCCGGCGTCGCCAGGATCCAGGAGAACGACGACGAAGGCGCTCTCGAACAGTTCGAAAAGGCCGCGTCGATCGACGACTCGTTGTCGGAGGCCCATCGTCTGATCGCCCTGATCACCTCGCAGTCGGGAGACATCGACCGCGCCGAAGCGGCCCTCGAGCGCTACTTCGAGCTGCAGCCTGACGGGATGCAGCAGATCGCTCCTGCCGCCTACGAGGTCTACCGGGCGCGCGGCGACGCCGAGCGGCTGCCGGCAGCTCGCCAGGCGGTACGCGACATCGGCGCCGCCCGCGACCTCGCCAGCAAGGTGTTCAACGAGGGCGTGGCGAAGAACCGCGAGGACGACAAGCAGGGGGCGATCGCACTGTTCGAGGAGGCCGCGGCCCTCGATCCGACCCTGGCGGCCGCCTTCCGCAGCATCGCGGCCCTGCACTTCAACGACCAGGAGTACGAGCAGGCGCTGGCGGCGCTCGACAGCCTGCTGGGACTCGACCCCGAGCACAAGGAGGGCCTGCGCATGGCCTTCTTCAGCCACTACGAGCTCGGCGACCCCGAGAAAGCAACCGAGTACGGCCGGCGCTGGGTGGCGCAGGCTCCCGGCGCCACCAACGAGGTCGTCGACACGGCGAAGCGGACCTTCGAGGGCAACAACCCCGAGGACGCGAGAAAGCTGCTCGAAGTGGCGCTGGCCTTCGACCCCGACCACGCCGTCGGCCACTACACCCTGGGCCGGGTCTACGCGGGCCTCGGCGACATCCCCGCGGCCAAGAAGCACCTCAACCGATTCCTCGAGCTGTCGCCGAACCACCCCGAGGCGGGCGACGCCCGGAGCATGCTGGAAGGCCTCTGAGCCACTGAACCAATGAGCCTCTCCAAGAGAGCCCGCCAGCGGACCCCGAGCCGACCCGGGCTCGGGGTCCGGACGGCGCGCCTTCGGGTCGCCGGCTGACGGCTCGCGGCGGGCCTCCTACCCGGGTCCCTCCACCCCCTCCACGCCGTCGCGGAGCCGCAGCCGCTCCACCTGTCGCGCCGTCGCCGCGATCTCCGTCTCTCCGATGCGGCAGCAGCCGCCCAGCCAGCGGGCGCCTGCGTCCCACCAGCGCTCGACGTCCGCCTCCCAAGCGTCCGTCGGCGCCACGGTCGCGGCCGCCGGCTCGCCCACCAGGCCTGCCTCGCGCCCACGCCAAGCGCCGTGCTCCCACACCTCGCCCGAGTTCGGGTAGGCGACTAGCGGCAGCGTGGTGAGACCGCGCAGCCTGTCGAGGGCCGGCGCGACGACCCCGGGCGCGACGCAGTTGACGCCCACCGCCACCAGCTGCGGGCAGCCCAGCACCGACTCCAGCCAGGAGGCCTCGAGAGGTGTGCCATCGGCGAGCGAGCTCTCGTCGCGCAGGCTGAAGCTCATCCACGCGCCGGGGGCGCCCTCGACCGAGCTGCCTCGCGCCGCCAGATCGTGCACCAGCTCGGCGAAGACCTGCGCCTCCACGGCCGAAGGGATGGTCTCGAGAGCCACGAGATCGGGTTGCGAGCCGGTCAGCAGCTCGAGCCGACGGCGGTGGAAGCGACGTAGACCGCGGGAGTCGATCGAGTAGTCGCCGCGATACTCCGAGCCGTCGGCGAGCGCGGCTCCGTAGGGCCCGACACTGGCCGCGACGAGCACCGGCCGCGACACCCCCGAGAGCGCCCGACGCCCCGCGTCGACCGACTCCGCCAGCAGTCGCTCAGCGCTCACCGGGCTGGCGCCGTGGGCGATCAGCCCTTCGACCGTCGCCTGGTAGGTGGCGGTGGCGACGCACTCCGCGCCGGCACGGACGAAGGCCCGCTGCGCCTCTGCGATCCGCTCGGGGGCGTCGATCAGGGCGCGAGCCGACCACAGCGGTCCCCGGGTGTCGTAGCCGGAGCGCTCGAGCCAGGTCGCCAGTCCCCCATCGAGCACCAGACTCTGCGGAGCCCCGGCGCGGCGAGCGCCGGCAGCACCATCGCCGGACGGCTCGATCACTGGACCCACAGCTCGAACTCCGGTGTCTCGACACAGGGCTGGCGACGCGACAGGCGCAACGGCCCGATCGAGCAGCGCTCGGGCCACGCCCGCAGGCGGACGAACGCTCCTCCCGGTCGGCCCTCCGGTACCGGCGGCTCTTCCGCGGAGCCTGCCGCGGAGCCCGCCGCCAGACGCTCGAGCAGCCACTGCGTGGCCTCGCCGCGCGCCGCGAGCCGGAGGTGGATGGCGTCAGCGGAGACCCAGCGCTCGGGCCACTGCGAGAGCTGGCAGCTCCGCCTCCCGGCGAGGTCCAGCAGCGCCTCGTCGAGCTGCGACAGGCGCTCGATGAGGACCTCGCGCGGCATCGCCCGGCCGGGGAAGAAGAGCCGCCGCAGCAGCCCGAAGCGCACTCCGTCGAGTCTCTGCACGCTCGCCACCGGCGGCCGGATCAGCATCGTGGGAGGCTCGCCGGCCGACGCGATCAACCGCTCCAGCGCCTCCACGACCGCCTGCACCGACGCACCGTAGAGCACGTCGAGCCCCAGGTCCATCACCAGCAGCCGGTCGAGCGCCCACGGCAGCGCCGGGGCGGCCTCGTCGGCCCCGGGCGAGGGCGCGGACGGCGGCAGAGCCCGCACCAGGAAGCGGCTGCGACAGGTGAGAGCACGCCCGTGTCCCGCGCGCACGGCGAGACGCGCGACCGGCGCGCGGCGCACGAGGTGCGGCAGCAGCAGGGTCAGATTGCTCGCCCCCACCAGCATCCACGCCGGCCCCGGGGTCGGGACTCCAGGATCTGATGTCCAGACACTCACTTCAATGGCTTCGGTGTTTCCACTAAGATCTTACGCCCGGCGGTTGACAAGCGCCGCCCCCCTTCCCTACCATTAGCACTCGTCAGCGGCGGCTGCTAACGACGTCCGGTGCGCCAGCCCGTCCGGCGGGTCAGATCGCGAGTCCGCTGCCGCTCGAACCCCGACAATCCACCCCGCTCCGGGACGCTGCCGTTCGCGTCGACACCGTGTCGCCGCGCGGACCGATCACGGGCGGGCCGACCTACAGAAACGAACCGAAGGAGGTTTGCACGTGAACGTCCGCCCACTTCATGACCGGGTCCTGGTGAAGCGACTCGAAGAGCAGGAGCAGGTCCGCGGAGGCATCATCATCCCGGACTCCGCCAAGGAGAAGCCGCAGGAGGCCAAGGTGATCGCCGTCGGCCCGGGCAAGGCGCTGGAGAACGGCGAGCGCGGCCTGATGGACGTCAAGGCCGGCGACAAGGTGCTGATCGGCAAGTACTCCGGCAGCGACATCAAGATCGCCGACGAAGACTACGTGATCCTGCGTGAGGACGAGATCCTCGCCGTGATCGGCTGACCGTCGGCCGACCGCGAACGGATTCGTCACTCTCGAACTCAATCCCCATCTCAGGAGAAGCATTCATGGCTGCCAAGCAGATCATCTATTCGGAGGACGCGCGCGGCGCGATCCTCCGCGGCGTCAACAAGCTCGCTGACGCCGTCAAGGTCACCCTCGGACCGAAGGGACGCAACGTCGTCATCGAGAAGTCCTTCGGCTCCCCCACGATCACCAAGGACGGCGTGACCGTCGCCAAGGAGATCGAGCTCAAGGACAAGCTCGAGAACATGGGAGCGCAGATGGTGCGCGAGGTCGCTTCGAAGACCTCCGACGTCGCCGGCGACGGCACCACCACTGCCACCGTGCTCGCCCAGGCCATCCTCCGTGAAGGCCTCAAGAACGTCACCGCGGGCGCCAACCCGATGGAGATCAAGCGCGGCATCGAGGCCGCGGTCGAAGCCGCCGTCGAGGCGATCGACTCCCAGGCCAAGGCGGTCAAGGGCTCCAGCGAGATCGCCAACGTCGGCACGATCTCGGCGAACAACGACAAGGAGATCGGCTCGATCATCGCCGAGGCGATGGACAAGGTCGGCAAGGACGGCGTGATCACCGTCGAGGAGGCCAAGGGCCTGCAGACCGAGCTCGAGGTCGTCGAGGGCATGCAGTTCGATCGCGGCTACCTGTCGCCGTACTTCGTGACCGATCCCGAGCGCATGGAGTGCGTGCTCGAGAGCGCCGCAGTGCTGCTGCACGAGAAGAAGATCAGCTCGATGAAGGACCTGCTGCCGGTGCTCGAGCAGGTCGCCAAGCAGGGCCGCCCGCTCCTCATCGTCGCCGAGGAGGTCGAGGGTGAGGCGCTGGCCACGCTGGTGGTCAACAAGCTGCGTGGCACCCTGCAGGTCGCAGCGGTGAAGGCGCCGGGCTTCGGCGATCGTCGCAAGGCGATGCTCGAGGATCTCGCCATCCTCACCGGCGGCCGGGTGATCACCGAGGACCTCGGCATCAAGCTCGAGAGCGTCACTTGGGAGGACCTGGGCGACATCAAGAAGGTCGTGGTCACCAAGGACGACACCACCATCGTCACCGACGCGCCGAACAAGGCCCGTCGTGAGGCGATCGCCGGGCGGGTCAAGCAGATCCGCAACCAGATCGAGGAGACCTCCTCCGACTACGACCGCGAGAAGCTCCAGGAGCGCCTCGCCAAGCTGGTCGGCGGCGTCGCCGTCATCCGGGTCGGTGCAGCGACCGAGACCGAGATGAAGGAGAAGAAGGCCCGCGTCGAGGACGCCATGCACGCCACCAAGGCAGCGGTCGAGGGCGGCATCGTCCCCGGCGGCGGCGTGGCGCTGCTGCGCTGCGTCGCGGCGGTCGAGGGCGCGCGCTCCAAGGTGCGCGGCGACGCCAAGATCGGCGTCGAGATCGTGCGTCGCGCGCTCGAGGAGCCGGCCCGTCAGATCGCCGAGAACGCCGGCGAAGAGGGCTCGGTCGTGGTGCGTGACGTGCTCGCCGAGAAGGACGCCGTCGGCTTCAACGCCGCCACCGGCAAGATGGAGGACCTGGTCAAGGCCGGCGTCATCGATCCGGCCAAGGTGACCAAGACGGCGCTGCTCAACGCGTCCTCGATCTCCGGCCTGATGCTCACCACCGAGGCGCTCGTCTCCGAGATCAAGGAGGAGAAGGAGAGCGGCGGCGGTGGCGGAATGGGAGACATGGGCGGCATGGGCGGAATGGGCGGCATGATGTGAGCCGCGCGTCCACCAGCGGGCTCCGACGAGCCCGCTGAGGACCGCCTCGCAGGGGACGGCCTCGGAGCTCTCGCGAGCATCCGAGCCGTCCCTTTCTTCTTTCCGGCGCACTTCCGAAGCGAGGCGCTCTTGCCAGGCGCCCTCTCCCGGAACCCGACACGGACGCTGACCGTCCGCAGAGCTTCAGCTCACCGGGACTCAGCCGTCGGCGGGTCGGCGCGTCGACCGTCGAGCGCGGCACGCGCCGCCGCCGCGAGGGTGCGGCGCGAAACCGGCTTCTGCAGGAAGCGCGTGCCCGGGCCTTCGTCCTCCCGCAGGTGCACCCCGGGCACGTAGCCCGACGTGAACACCACCGGCAGGCCGGGTCGCCTGCGTCGTGCCCGCGCCGCCAGCGTGCGCCCGTCCATCTCGGGCATCACCACGTCGGAGATGAGCAGGTCGACGCGGACGTCCCCGGCATCCAGCATCTCGAGGGCCTGAATTGGATCCGGCGCCGCGATCACACGGTAGCCGAGGTCGCCGAGAATGCGCTCCACGAGCCGTCGCAGCGGCTCCTCGTCGTCGACCAGCAGGATGGTCTCGTCGCCCCGCGCGGTCGCCATGCCCTGTGCCGGTTCGCCCTCGGCCGAGGCGCCAGGAGCGGCGCCGGTTTCCAGCTCGAGCGGCAGCAGGATCTCGAACCTGGTTCCCTCCCCCGGCCGCGAGGCGACCTCCACCGTGCCTCCCGCCTGGCGGACGATGCCGTACACCGTCGCCAGGCCCATGCCGGTGCCGTGGCCGGGCGCCTTCGAGGTGACGAAGGGCTCGAAGATACGGGGCAGCAGATCCTCGGCGATGCCGCTGCCGTCGTCGCTGGCGACCAGGCGCACGGCCTCCGCAGTCCGGCTCCCATCGCCGCGTTCCAGCGCACCGGGGCGAGCCCGTCGGAACTCGACCCGGAAGGTGCCGCCTCGCGGCATGGCGTCGCGCGAGTTGACGGCCAGGTTCAGCAGCACCTGCTCGAGCTGCGAGCGATCGATGCTCACCGGCGCCACCGCGCCGTCGACCCGGAGGTCCAGCTCGACTCCGTCTCCGAGCGCCTGACGCAGCAGCGATGCGCTGCCGCGCAGCGCCGCGGCGAGGTCGATCGCCGGCGGACGCTCCACCGTCTTCTTGCGGGCCACCGCGAGCAGCTGACCGGTGAGGCGCTGCGCCCGCTGCCCGGCCTCGCGGATCTCGGCCAGCAGCTCCCCCAGCTCGTCGCGGTCCGCCGTGGCGGCGAGCTCGACGTTGCCGAGGATGATCCCGAGCACGTTGTTGAAGTCGTGCGCCACGCCTCCGGCGAGCTGGCCGATCGCCTCGAGCTTCTCCGACCGGCGCACTCGCTCGTCGGCTTCGCGCAGTGCCGACTCGTACTCCGACCGCGCCAGCGCGTAGCGCACCGCGCGGGCCAGGAGATCGGAGGTCAGCGAGTCCTTGGGCAGGTAGTCCGTGGCGCCTTCCCGGATCGCCGAGCGCGCCAGCTCGAGCTCGCCGTGGCCGGAGAGCACGACGACCGGGCGGTCACCGCGTGCTCCGGCAAACCAGCCGCGCAAGGTGTCGAGACCGCGGCTGTCCGGCAGGTTGAGATCGAGGAGCACCAGCTCCACGGCCTGCTCGTCGGCGACCCGCAGCGCCTCGGCCAGGCTCCGGCAGACGCGCCACGCGATGTCGTCGAGACCTCGCCGGGCGAGGATCTCGACGCGGCGGGCGTCGGCTGGGTTGTCCTCCACGAGCAGCGCCCGCACGGGGCCCGCGACCCGGTCATCGGAAACGGGCCGGGCGGCAGTTGGCGTGGCCTGGGGCGGCGACATGGGAATCGGGTCCGATCTGCTTTGCGAGTTGAGCCGGTGAGGCTGTGGGAACGAAGGGAACTCGAGACGGGCGAACCGGGAACCGGTACAGTGCTTCGGGGCTCGCGACGGTCGTCGGGGCGGCGAGCCGTTGCCGAGCTGCGGTCTGTGGAGCGACAGAGACTCTTTTTGCTCCGTAATCTAGTATAACTAGATGACGCCGTCAGTGTAAACCCGACATGCCTGGGGGAGCACGGCGACGGGCAGGATGGCAGGATGGTCGCGCGGAGCGGCGGAGGTGGCGCCACCTTCCGCCTCCATCTGCCCCGCTCCGGTCCACCCACCGGGTCCCGTCTTCCGCCACCGGCGCCGAGGCCGTGGGAGCGAACGGCCGAGAGAAGGAGCATCCCACGATGAGCGAGAAGAGCGTCTCGTCCCTGCTGATCGTCGACGACAGCGCCAGCGACGTCTTCCTGGCCGACTACTTCCTGCGTCAGACCAACCGCTTCCGCTACATCTTCAGCGTCAACGACGGTCGCGAGGCCCTGAGGCTCTTCGCCGAGTACCAGCGGCGCCGGTCGGACGACCCCAACCGCTTTCCTCCGATCGTCATCCTGCTCGACATCAACATGCCGGTCGTCGGTGGATTCGAGTTCCTCGACGCGCTGCAGGAGCTCATCCCCGAAGGCGAGGCGCCTCCCAACGTCGTCATGCTGACCTCCTCCGACGACGCCGGCGACCGGGCGCGCGCCTTCGCCTCACCCCTGGTGCGCGACTTCATCGTCAAGCCGCCGTCGATCGAAGACGGCCGCCGCATCGCGGACGAGTTCGGCGACGTCGAGGATCGGTGGGAGTCTCCACCGGGCTCGTCGCGATCTCGCGACGAGGCGCCCTGACTGTCCGGGCGGCGCGCTTCGGTACCGCCTCTGTCCTGAGGTCGGCTCAGCGCGAACCGGCGCGATCCAGCACCTCGATGAACTGGCTCGGGCTCAGCAACCGGGGCCGTCCGTCGACGACCTCCATCCTGTCGACCCTCGAGACCACCTTGCTTTCGGCCGAGTGCACGAAGAGAGCCGGGAAGCCGCGCACGCCGTAGCGCCGGCTCACCTGCGCGTCGCCGCCGCCCTTCTCGGGGTTGATGCGCACCGCGAGCACCTCGTCACGCAGATAGCTCTGCACCTCCTCGGAGGCCAGCAGGTCGCGCTCGAACTGTCGGCAGTAGCCGCACCAGTCGGTGTAGAAGTAGACCAGGATCGGCTTCGGATTGGCATCGAAGCGCTGGGTCGCCTCGAGCATCCCCGAGGCTCCCTCGAGCCAGGTCGAGAAGTCGACGCCGTTGCGGTTCTCGGTCGGGGCGGCCGGCAGCGCCAGCAGCAGCCCCAGGAGGACGAGGCAGCCGGCGGTCGTGGCGGTGCCGGCGGTACGCGTTGTGGAGTGCATCGATGGAGTCCCGATGAGTGGTCTCAGGCCAGAGGGGGGTCGGGTCGCTGCCGGCGGTAGGTGTCAGGCGCTGTGGTGGTGGTGGTGGTGGGCGGGGGAGCCGGCCGGGGCAACGACCGCTCCGGCAGAGCGCCGCCGCAGTCCGCTGCCTGCCGGATCCTGCCAAACGGCGGCCCGCGGGCCAAGATTCCGCGGATCCAACGGTCCGCCGGAGCGCCACACCTCGATCGGGCGACGAGACCTCAGGCCCGCACAGGCGCGCCGCGATCCCAGCTGCCGATCGGGCTCTGGCCATCCCGGCCCGGGGCCCCTCGACCTGGGCCAGGCCCCGCGCACGCGACTCGAAACGTCGGCGCCTGGCAGCGCGATCGCGCCGCGGGATCCCGGGTCACCTGCGCCGACTTCGGATATCCTGACCGCTTGTCGCGGCGCACCCAGGCAGCACCGCGGTACAGGCCAGCGGGCCAGCCAGAGACCACCACAGAGGTTCGCGACCATCAGCCAGATACACGGAACGACCCAGGGCCTCAAGTCGGCGCATCGCCGGGCCCTCGAGCGCACCTTCCGGCGCAAGGTCGCCCCCGACCAGGTGGTGTCTCCCGAGCTGGCGCGGCACCTGGCGCAGATCTCGCGCGAGATCAATCGCCAGGTCGGCGTCCTCATCGACCGCCGCGGCTCGGTCACCCACGTGATCGTCGGCGACGCGGCGACCATCCAGATCCCCGATCTCGGGCGCATGCGCGCTGGCTCGGGCCGCTTCCGTGGCCTGCGCCTGGTGCACACGCACCTGCGCGGCGAGCCACTGACCCGGGACGATCTCAACGATCTGGCGCTGCTGCGCCTCGACCTGGTGGCGATGGTCGCCGCCGAGGAGGACGGCGATGCCGGACGCATCGAGCTCGCCCACCTGGCGCCGTCCGAGGAGCTCGGCAGCGACGCCCCCGAGCTCGCCGCCGAGGACCCTTTCGTGCGCGTCGAGGCGCCCGACGTCTTCCGTCTCGAGTTCGACTTCGACGAGGTCATCCGGGCGCTCGAGGACGAGTACGCTCGGCTGTTGCGCGGGCGCGCCGGCAAGAGCGACACGGAACGCGCCCTGGTCATCGGCGTGCGCGACGACGACGACCACTTCGAGGAGACGCTGGAGCTGGTGCGCGCCGCCGGAGTGACGGTCGCTGGCACGGTGCGCCAGAGGCGCCGCAGCGTGCATCCACGCACCGTGGTCGGCCCCGGCAAACTGACCGACATCGTGCTCGAGGGCATGCGCCTCGGCGCCTCGGTGGCGATCTTCGACGTCGACCTCAAGCCGGCGCAGGCGCGCGCCTTCGAGCAGGCGACCGAGCTCAAGACGATCGACCGCACCCAGCTGATCCTCGACGTCTTCGCCCAGCGCGCCCGCAGCCGCGACGGCAAGCTCCAGGTCGAGCTGGCGCAGCTCAAGTACGCCCTGCCACGCCTCAGCGAGCGCGAGGAGGGGCTGTCGCGCCTGGCGGGCGGCATCGGCGGACGTGGACCCGGCGAGACCGTGCTCGAGGTTTCGCGGCGCCGGGTGCGCGACCGCATCCGCACCCTCGAGAAGGAGATCGACAAGCTCGGCGCGCAGCGCGACCTGCGGCGGCAGCGTCGGCGCTCGAGCGGCATCCCGACCCTGTCGATCATCGGCTACACCAATGCCGGCAAGAGCACCCTGCTCAACGCCATGACCCAGAGCGAGGTCGAGGCCGCCGACCAGCTCTTCATGACCCTCGATCCCACCAGCCGGCGTCTGCGCTTCCCGCGTGAAGGCGAGGTGGTGATCACCGACACCGTCGGTTTCATCGCCGAGCTGCCCGAGGACCTCGTCACCGCCTTCCGCGCCACCCTCGAGGAGCTTGCCGACGCCGACCTGCTGCTGCACGTGGTCGATGCGTCGGATCCACATCTCGACGACAAGCGCCACGCGGTGCGCGGCATCCTCGAAGAGCTCGAGCTCGACGAGATCCCCCGTCTGCTGGTGCTCAACAAGTCCGATCTGCTCGATCCGGCGACGGCCCGTGGCCTCGCCACGCGCGAGAACGGGGTGCTGACCAGCGCCACGAAACGCCAGGGGCTGCGCGAGCTGATCGAGCGCGCCGAGCAGATGCTTGGCGGCACCAAGTCGCTGCTCAACGACTACGGCGCCCCAGCCGGGGCGCACGCCGAGACCGGCAGCGACGGGGACGCGGCGGGCTCTGAGGCCAGTGGTGTCAGCCGCGGCTGAGTCGCTCAGTCGGAAGTCGCGCCGACGAATGCGAATCGGGTGAGGCTGGGCGGCTTGTCGCCGCCGGTCTTCTCGAGCACCACCTCGAGCCCCGGACCCGCGGTGTCCTGCACCCTGCGGTAGGTCAGGCGCGCCCAGCGATCGCCCTCGCGCGCCGACCAGACCGCCGACCCTGCCTCCAGCGCGGTGAGCTCGAAGGTCGCCATCTCGGCCTTCTCCTCCCACGCCACCAGGCCGTCGCCGAAGTGCTTGATGCGCAGCTGCGGTCGGACCGTCACCGTGCCGTCGGCATCGACGGTCCGCCGTGCGTCGATCGTCTGGAACTCGTAGAAGACGGGGGAGCCGTCGCGCCGCATGCGGAAGGTGCCGAGGGACTCGCCATCCACCAGAGGGGTCCAGGTCTCCTCGATCCAGCGCGAAGCATCGCCGCCGGTCCATCGTCCGGTGACGAAACCGAGGCCCTCCTCGACCTCGTCGCGTGCCATCACCGGGTGGTGGATGCGGGTCAACCAGCGCTCCGGATCGGTCTCGACCGTCGGGTCGGTGACGTAGTACTCGGTGGCGGGACCCACCGCGACGAGCCCCTGCTCCGCCCACCAGGCCTGCAGCGCGGCGTGCCCGGTCGGCAGCTCGTGGTACGGACCGTAGTGGTCGACCACCGCGGTGCGATGGGCGGGGAGCCTGCCTGCCTCGACCGGACCGAGCGGCGAGGAACCGGCTTCCGTGACCGGAGCGTCGACCTCGACGCCGGCCTCGATCAGCATCGACGCTCCCTCGGCGTGCAGCACTCGCGAGAAGGCGAGCCCGGGCACCCGGCCCTGGGCGACGGCGTGCTGGTAGGCGGCCGGCAGCACCTGGGCGAACTTGCCGGTGAGGTCCGCAGCCTCGGCCTCGAAGCGCACCACCACCGCGAAGCGCTCTGGCGGCTCGTCGAGAGTCATCTCACCGAGGGTGCCGGCGCCGAGCGGGGTCGCGACGACCGCCGCCAGCACCAGGAGGATCCACGCCGAAGCGGCTGGGGCTCCGTCTCGGCCGGTCGTGGATCCGTGGGGACCGAGCTCCTGATGGGTTCGCACGACGACCTCCTCGAAGCTTCGTGGACGCGGCAGGGGCCGCGACGGTTCGTCGGGTGGCCGGTACCCGCGTCAGGGCGCGCCGCCCGAGCGTCGTCGGCTCTCCGTTGGCTTCTCCGCGTTCGGAAGCACTCTATCGCCGCCTGGTCTCTGCCGATTCGGCGCCGACCCGGAACCGCAGATCCACCGTCCCTCCGACGATGGTAGAAAGCGCTGCATGGATCCCGAGCTCCTGCCGCTGCTCCTGGCGTGGTTCTTCGCCTTCGTCTTCTCCACCACCCTGCACGAGGCGGCGCACGCCTGGGCCGCCCTGCGGCTCGGCGACGAGACCGCCTACCAGGGCGGCCAGGTGTCGCTGAACCCGCTGCCGCACATGCAGCGCGAGCCGATCGGCATGGTGGTGGTGCCGCTGATCTCCTTCTTCCTGATGCAGGGCCGTTGGATGATCGGCTGGGCGAGCGCTCCGTACGATCCCACCTGGGCGCGCCGCCACCCCAAGAAGAGCGCCCTGATGGCCCTCGCCGGGCCGGTCTCCAACCTGCTGCTCTTCGTGCTGGCAGGGATCGCGATGCGCGTCGGGCTGCAGAGCGGCTACTTCCTGCCGGGCGGCGGCTCGCTCAGCGCCCTCATCCTCGGCAGCGGCGCCACCGCGTCGGCCGGCCTCGCCACGGTGCTCAGCGTCTTCTTCACCCTCAACGTGGTGCTCTTCGCCTTCAACCTGATCCCGGTTCCGCCGCTCGACGGCAGCGGCGTGATCCAGCTCTTCATGCCCGACGACCTGGCGCGCCGCTACCAGGAGCTGTTCACCAACCCGATGTGGTCGATCGTCGGCCTGGTGGCCGCCTGGCGCCTGTT
Organism: Acidobacteriota bacterium; assembly: GCA_003388555.1. Lineage (GTDB taxonomy): Bacteria > Acidobacteriota > Thermoanaerobaculia > Multivoradales > Multivoraceae > QQVD01. The sequence goes on from QQVD01000006.1 coordinate 179,401, forward strand.
CGACTTCGTCTTCGGGCCGATCTTCCGGCTCGCCCTGCTGATCGTCGTCTGAGCAGGGGATCGGCGCGCGCGGCGCGGGCCCACGTCAGCGTCCGCCCCAGCTCCTCAGTCGACGCCGAGCTGGCTCTCCAACCGCCCGAGACGGCGCTCGAGCTCGGCGACCCGGCGTTCGAGCTCTCCCGTCCGGTCGTCGCCATCCGGTGCCACCGCGTCCTCGCTCGACTCGTCGGCGCTCCCGCTCGCGTCCGGCGTTCCCACCGGAGGCCCTGCCGACCGCCCGATCGAGGGTCCGCCGGCGGGCGTCTCATCGGAACGCACCATGAGGTGCCGCCAGCGGTTCTCGCGCTGGCCCGGCTGACGCGGCAGCTCCTGCACCAGGGGATCGTCACCCTCGGCGAGTGCCCGCAGCGTGTCCTCCACCTGCGCGACGTCGGCGAAAGAGTGCAGCCGCTCGCTGCGCGAGCGCAGCTCGCCGGGGGTCTGCGCTCCGCGCAGCATGAGCAGAGTCATCACCGCCAGTCCCGGAGCGTCCAGGTGCCAGCGCGACTGCAGCCGATGCTCCCACTTGGCGACGCGGCCGCCGGTGACCCGCCACACCAGCACGTCCCTGCGCAACCGCTCGAGCGCCTCCTTGACCTGCGCCTCGGTGAGCTCCAGCACCGGATCGCGGTTGCTCTTCTGGTTGCAGGCGAGCACCAACGAGTTGAGGGTGAGCGGGTAGCCGTCGGGGGTCGCCTGCTCCTTCTCCATCAGGGCGCCGCAGATGCGCTCCTCGATCGGATCCAGCCTGCGGGTGTGCGCCATCGAGACCTCCGAGTCGATGCGGCGGACCCTGTCGTGGGCGCCGGGGTCAGGGGATGAAGTCCTCGTCGCCGGAAAGCGAGCCGACGTAGCGGGCGATCAGCTCGGCGGCCCGGTCGATGTCGTCGAGATGGATCATCTCGACCGCCGAGTGCATGTAGCGGTTGGGGATGCTGACCAGCCCGGTGGCGACGCCGTCGCGATTGATCTGCAGGACGTTGGCGTCGTTGGGCGTCGCGCGCCCGATGGCGGCGAGCTGGTGCTCGATCTCGTGCTCCTCGGCGGTCTCGATCAGCGCCTCGGAGACGATCGGGCTCATGTTGGGACCACGGAAGATCACCGGTCCGCCGCCCAGCTTGACCTCTCCTTCGGTATCGGGCGACACCGTGGGGCAGTCGGTGGCGTGGGTGACGTCGACCGCGATGCCCATCTGCGGGTCGACTCCGAAGGCGGAGGTGCGGGCACCGCGCAGCCCGATCTCCTCCTGCACCGTCGACGCGGCGTAGAGCGAGCAGTTCAGCCCCATCTCCGAGGCCCGTCGCAGCGCCTCGAGCACCGTCCACAGGCCGGTCGTGTTGTCCATCTTCGGCGCCGTGGCGAACTTCCCGCGCAGCTCCCGGTAGCCGAGCTCGAGGGTCACCGGATCGCCGATGCGCACCACCTCTTTCGCCTCGTCGCGCGAGGCGGCGCCGATGTCGATCCACAGCTCCTTGCTCTCGGTGACCTTCTTGCGCTCCTCAGCAGTCAGCAGATGGATCGCCTTGCGCGCGATGACGCCAGGCACCGCGCCGCTCTTCGTCCACACCACCATGCGCTGCCCGATGAGCTGCTGCGGATCCCAGCCGCCGATCGTCTGCACCCGCAGGAAACCGTTCTCGTCGATGTAGCTGATCAGCAGGCCGATCTGGTCGCAGTGACCGGCCAACAGCACCCGGAGCGGCTTGCCGGGATTGCAGCAGCCGATCACGTTGCCGTGACGATCGGTCCTCACCTCGTCGGCGAACTCCCCCAGGTAGCGCCGCACGATCTCCTGCACCGGTTGTTCGCTGCCCGAAGGGCTCGGGGTCTCGAGCAGCTCGATCAACAACTCCTTCGCGCTCTGCTTCATTCGCCGTCCTCAGCTGCGATTGCGTCGATGGTCGCCGGAGCCCGGCACCGGCCGATCCGTTCGCAGGACCCTAGTCGACTGCGGTGACGAAATCGACGGGCAGCCGCGAGGCTCCGTTCCGATCAGGCACATCTTGGGGTAACCTCCTGTCAGACAAACCCTTGCAATCCCCTCTACCGGTGTGCCGCGTAACGGCGCCGCGTTGGATCGTCGGCGGCCTGGCTCAGGGCGTTTCGAGCCCGCGCAGCACGATCCGATCTTCCCTGGCGGTCCGCTGGCCCGGACTTTGCCATCGACATCCTCGACGGCTCGGGTACACTCAGTGCGGCAACGACGCGCACGCGACGTCACGAGCACCAGCGCGAGATCGGCGAAGAGCCACAGCGCACCGAAGCAGCGAGTATCATCTTTCAGCAATTCGACGATCGACGGACTTCTCTTGTGCCTCAACCCCCCAGTGGGGGTCTCGGAGGCAGGGCTCCGGTTCAGCTAGCCCCCCTTGTCCTCAGCCTCTGAGCCGGAGCCCCACATTTTTTCCGTCGCCGGATTCCGCGACCAACGGCTGCCTCGATCCCGCGGACCCGCGTCGCCAGGCGATCGGGCGTGGATGACCGACGCAGGGCGCGTCGGGCTGAACCCCGCGCCGCCCTACCGGCCCTCTCGACCCCTCTCGACCCCTCGGCGCCTCTCGGTGCCGTAGGCCCGAGACCGAGCCTCGTGAACCCGTGAGTGAGCCCACAGGGCTCAGCCCGGCGGCGATTCCGGTTCCACCAGCCCGAAGCAGCGCATCGCGTTGGCGCGGGTGACCGCCGCGAGCTCGGCCACGTCGACCTGCTTGAGCTCGGCGAGCGCCGCGCCGGTGAGGACGACGTGGGCAGGCTCGTTGACCGCAGCCTTGGCAGCGGAGCCTCCGACGCCAGCCGCCGCACCGCGCGGAGTCAGCCAGGGAGCGTCTGTCTCCAGCAGGCAGAGCTCGAGCGGCGTCCGGCGGGCGGCCTCGCGCACGTTCTCCGCCTTGGGGTAGGTGAGGATGCCGCTGAACGAGATCGGCCAGTTCCAGTCGAGGAACGGCTCGACCTCCGCCGCTTCGCCGGCGAAGCAGTGCACGATGCCGCGCAGCCCGCGTTCGGCGGCGCGGCGCAGCTCCGCGGCGGCCTCGGCATAGGCGTCGCGGATGTGCAGCACGAGCGGCAGATCGACCCGGAGCGCCAGCTCGACGTGACGATGCAGCCACTCGACCTGGACCTCGCGCGGCGAATCGGGCCAATAGAAGTCGAGGCCGCTCTCGCCGACCGCGACGACTCGCGGATCCCGCGCCGACGCCAGCTCCTCCACCGCCTCGAACTCGCCGGCCCGCTCGGCCGCCGCGGCGGTGCCGGTGGGGTGGATGCCGACTGCGGCCCACACGCCGGGCAGCGCTGCGGAGAGCTCCACCGCCCGCCGCGACGACGCGGCGTCGCTTCCCACCACCACCGACCGGTCGACCCCGTTGGCGCGAGCCCGGCGCCATGTCGCGTCGGCCTCGGCCTCGAGTGGATCGAGGTTGAGGTGGCAGTGGGTGTCGAACCAGCCCGGACCACCGGCGGCGGGTGGCTGCACTGGCTCGCCGGAGCGAGGTGTCGTCATCTCGTGTCGGGTCTCTGCGTTCGTCCTCGAGGCCTCGTCGTGCCCAGTCGACGGCAGACTGTAGCGGTAGCCGGCCGTGGCCCGCGGATCTCAGCTGACGGCGGCCGGCTCCGCCGGCGCTAGCGGCCCGTGCCGGGCCACCGGATCCGCAGGCTCGCCTCCTCGGCGGGAACGCCGATGCGCACCGGGAACCCGTAGTGGCCGAGGCCGCGGTGCACGTAGAGCCGGTGCGGCGTAGCGCTGCCGTGGCCGAATCCCCAGAGGCCGTGATCGAGCGGCTGGCTGGAGAAGAGTCGCAGCAGCGTCCACGAGCCTCCCAGCCGCAGGGTTCCGAGCTGGCCGCCGTGCAGGTGGCCCGAGAGCACCAGGGTGGGCGGCCATCGGGCCTCGATCGGCAGCCGGCGCACCGCGTGGGGATCGTGCAGCAGCACGATGCGCCGCGGCGCGGTCAGCAGCGGGCCGAGCCGGTCGAACAGGTCGCGGAGACGCTGCCGCGATTCGCGGAAGTGGAAGCCGAGCCCCACCACGTCGACCTCGCCGCCAGGCGTCGACACGGTGGTTGCGGCGTCCACCAGCAGCACCACGCCCGCCGCCTCGCAGGCGCTGCGAACCGTTTCCAGTGCCTCGAGGTCGTGGTTGCCGAGGCAGGCGAAGACCCTGCCGCGCAGCCTCGCCAGCGGCGCCAGGGCCTCGATCAGGGCATCGCCCTCGCGCTGCGACTCCATGGTCAGGAAGTCGCCGGTGATCGCGATCAGATCGGGTTCCGCCGCCACCGCCCGCTCGCAGGCCCGGCGCAGGCGACGCGGCGACACGAAGGCGCCGAGGTGGGGATCGGAGATCTGCACCAGGTGCAGCCCACCATCCGCTGTGTCCCGGGGCCCATGGGGTCGGTCGCCGGCGCGCCATCGGTACAGCACGTCGCCACCGACAGGTAGCAGCCGGCGCAGCTGGATCGGCGGCGGCTCCGCCTCGTCGACCCCCTGCGGCGGGGCGTCCTCCTCACCGCCGAGGTCGATCGACACCAGCGACCGCATCGCGCCGCTCGACTCGGCCAGGCCCATCGCCGCCAGCACGAACGGCAGCCACCAGCCGTACGGCCTGAAGCCGAGGCCCGCGGCGATGGCCCAGGGCAGCGCGAGCAACGATCCGGCGAGCGTCCACAGGGCCGGCCAGGTGACCAGCAGCCTGAAGGGCAGCGGTCTCAGCCGCGCGCGGACCAGCGACAGGAAGTGCAGCAGCACGCTCGACTGCAGCGCCGCGACGATCGCGAGCGGTAGCGAGCCGCCGCTCCCCCACCAACGTCCCAGCCCCGCCCAGGAGAGCGACGCCAGCCCGAAGACCACCAGCACGAAGAGAGCGAACGGACGACCACGCCCCATCCACGCCACCAGCACGGCGGTCGCCACCAGCGCCCCGAGCCACCAGGGGCCGGTCACCCAGGCGATGACGTGGCCCTCCTGCCCGGCGGCCGCCCCGGCCACCCCGCTCGGGTCCGCAGCGCAGCCGCCGGCCGTCGCCCCACGGTGGCAGCGTCCGGGCGCCCGTCGATAGACTGCGGTCTCATCTTTCCCGGCATCCCTCGCGGAGTCGAGCGAGTCCCTCTCGACCTCGACTCACGCCCGCACGCGCGCCGACGGCGGCGGACGGACCGCGGGCATGGGCCGGTCTCTTGGAACTCATGCAGATATCCGAACGCGAACGGATCGCGCGCGCCGTCACCCTGTGCCGGGAGAACCGTCTCGAGGACGGCTACGCCCTGCTCAAACACGCCGCGATCGAAGGTTTTCCGAAGGACTCGCCCTCGGCGGCCTACTCCTACCTCGGCTACGGCATGGCGGTCTTCGAGGCGCGCTACAACGACGGCGTCGCGGCCTGCCAGCGAGCGCTCGAGGTGGAGTTCTATCAGCCGGAGAACTACTGGAACCTCGCTCGCACCTACCTGCTGCTCGGAGCCCGGCGCAAGGCGGTGCAGGCGCTGAACGCCGGCCTGCGCGTCGATCCCGGCTACGCCCCGCTGCTGCGCCTACGACGCGAGATGGGCAGCCGCAAGCGGCCGGTGCTCCGGTTCCTCCGCCGCGACCACTGGCTCAACCGGATGCTCGGCTCGGTGCGGCACGAGCTCAAGAAGCCGCCGCAGAGCCGGCGCAATCAAGAGGGCGACTGAAGGCGCCAACCGTCCGCTCGACGGCCGCGCCCCGCCGCACGGTGGGCTGGCTCGTCTGTTGCCGGGAATCTCGCCGACGCGCACTGCCGTTCTCGGGCAGCGGAGGGACCCGTACCGCGGCGTTTCGAGTCCGTCGCCGAGAGAACCGAACCATGCATCGATCCGACCAGCTCCAGCGCCGCGCCGCGACAGGCCGACGCGGCTTCGACACCCGAGCAGGCCTCCTCCGGGTCGCCCTCGTCATCCTCGTGGTCATGGCGACCGCCGCGGCCCTCGCCTGCGGAGCCGGTGGCAAGGGCTACATCGATTCGGACCTGGCCTTCGAGTACCGCTCGCGAGTGGAGACGGGCTCGATCCACCCGCGCTGGCAGCTGGTGCAAGTGGCGCGGCGGCTCGACCGGCCCGACCGTCTGGTGCACGTGGTGCAGATCCCGCCCGAGGACGCCGGCGAGCTGATGATGCTCAGCGATCGCGAGCGCGCCAGGACCGTCGCCGGGATCGCCTGTCCGAACGCCGACGACCCGATCTGGAGCCGGCTGTCGGGCGGGCACGACGTGGAGGTGGACATGACCTCCGACAACGGGCTGTTCGACACCGTCAGCTGCCGCGACCAGCTCTTCTGAGGCACATCGCCCTGTCGTCGCGTGGCCTGCCGCGGACCCGCCGCGCCTCCGCTCTGCACCCACTCTCGTGAAAGACGCCGAGGACCAACGGGTCGACCGTGTCGACCGGGTCGACCCTTCCGGCAGCTGGATCCGGCGGCTGGTCGATCGGTGGGGGCTGCAGGTGACGCTCTACGCCTTCATGTGGATCGTGCTGCTCGCCGCGATCGCCGTCGGCGCCCTCGTGCTCGGCCCGCGTTCCTGCGTCGAGCCGGAGCCGCGCGTCGACCCCGCCTTCGACCGCCGCCTGCCCTGACACCCCACTGCCGTCGCTTCGAGCTCAGGCGGCTACCGCCTCGCAACCCCACCGCCGCGCCGGCAGACGGCCGCCGAGTTCAGCGCACGCGGGAAGCGAGACGATCGACTCCCTGGCTGGTCGAGCGCGGCACGAGATCGACCAGGCCCCACCCGGTTCCGGCCGGCCGGTGGTAGACGCGGGTGCGATCCAGATCGCGGTCCTTGACCTCGACCCAGATCTCGCGCTCCGAGAGCGAGCCGATGAAGATCCGGTCCGCCAGCCTCTCACCACCCTGCGGCAGCTCGAACCTGGCTGGCTCGATCCGCACCACCACGTCGAGATCGTCCGGGTCGGCGAAACCGAAGCCGGCCGCGCCGCCGCCCAGCGAGCGACCGCTCGATCCACGCACCCGCACTTCCAGTCGGCCACGTTCGAGACAGACGCGATCGCCGCCGTCGCCGCAGGCCTCGGGACCGCCTTCGGGACCGAGCACGAAGAGCAGCCCGGCGAGCACCAGGCTGAGCAGGACGATGGAGCGCATGAGCGGATTATGTCACAGAAGCATGGGAGGCGCGGAGCGGGACTACGGCAGACCTTCAGCGGGGCTCACGGCCCGGCGCAGCGGATGCGGACGCCGCCGCTTCAAGAGCCCCGCGCACCCGGATCATGCCCGAGTGATTGCCGCGGGCGCGCCGTCGGAAGCGCACGCTCCGCACGGTGCATCCCCAAAGGTCCCTCGCAGCCGCAACCGCCCGAGCAGGAGCCCGGGCGCCGCGAGGCGGTGCCACGCCGGTACGCCACCGGAACCCTGTTGCAGACCCTACGGCGTGGTCACCGACCAGGCCATGGTGTCTCCCGATTCGAAACCGTCGTCGAAGATCGGTCCGCCGCAGTCGCTCTCGCTCTCGAAACGAGCCACGCTGCCGCCCTGCGAGATGTAGAGCTCGCCGTCCTCGTCCTCGCCGAAGCCGAAGACGCTGCCCGGCAGGTTGACCCATTCGCTGGCGCTCCAGACGCCGGGCGAGGTCTCGGTGCCGAAGAAGACCCGCGCCTGGCAGTAGTCGGCGTAGACGTAGGTCCCCTGGAGGCCCTGGATGCAGCCGCGGTAGCGGTAGCCGCCGGTGATCGAACAACCGAGGGTGTGGGTGTAGGTGAGGATCGGCTCGACGAACGTCGGCCCCGTGCAGCTCGGCTGACCGTTTCCCGGCCCGGCGATGTTGCCCTCACGGCAGTTCCAGCCGTAGTTGAGCCCGCCGACAGCGTCGGCGGCCTCGAACGAGACCTCCTCGACCGTGCTCTGGCCGACGTCGGCGATGAGCATGTCGCCGGTGTCGCGGTCGAAGCTCCAGCGGTACGGGTTGCGGAAGCCGATGCTCCAGATCTCCTCCGGCACCGTGCCGCGCATCATCACGAACGGATTGTCCGGCGGGATGGTGTACGGGTCTTTGCAGCTCGGGATGTCGCACGGCGCGATGCGCAGCATCTTGCCGAGCAGGTTGGTCAGGTTCTGAGAGGTCGCGCTAGACGAGCCGCCGTCGCCGAGACCGATGTAGAGGTAGCCGTCGGGACCGAAGTGGATGTCGCCACCGTTGTGGTTGCCGGCCGGCTGGCCGAGGGTGAAGATCTCCACCGCCGAACCGACGTTGGCCAGGTTGGGATCGCCCAGCGACACCGAGTAGCGCTCGATCACGGTCTCCAGCGAGTTGCCGCCGGTGCCGTCGCGCGTGTACGAGACGTAGAAGTAGCCGTTGCTCGCGTAGTCGGGATGGAAGGCGAGGCCGAGCAGACCACCTTCGAAGAAGGTGTCGACCTCGCTCGTGATGTCGAGGAACGGCGTCGGGAGCAGGGCACCGCTCGAGTCGACGATCACGATGGTGCCATCGCGCTCGACGACGAACAGGCGCCCCGAGCCGTCGCCGGCGTGACGCATCGCCAGCGCCGTGGCGAAGCTGTGGCCGAGGTCGACCAGCTCGAGGTCGCCGGGCGGTTGGGCCCGTGCGGAGGGCGTGTAGAAGGCGAACGACGCGAGCAGCAAGGTGCAGGCCGCCGCGCCGCAGGAGAGCGGCCGGCCGAGCGCGGACGGCACGGTCGCGGAGAGACGTTTCATGGGCAGGTCTCCAGTCGAGGACGCGCCAGCGGGCGGCGCGCAGTGAAGGCAGGATGCGAGGCGAGCAGCGAGGGCCTCCGCAGGGAGCTCACCGGCGCACGCGCCTCGGGGAAATCATAGCTTCCCAGCTATACGTCGCCACTCTACACGACGACTCCCGGCTCGACCCCCGGGAACCGGCACCGGGTCCGGTGCAGCCTCGCTCCCTGCCTCAGCCGTTCGGGATCTCCGAGAACGGCTTGCCGCGATCGACCCGTACGTCGCCGGGCAGACCCAGCACCCGCTCGGCGAGGATGTTGCGCAGGATCTCGTCGGTGCCGCCGGCGATGCGGGTGCCGGGGGCGTCGAAGAAGCCGCGCAGGAACACCTCGCCCCGCGGATCCCCGGCCAGCACGCCGCACTGCTCAAGCAGATCGAGCCCTGCGCTGCTCAGCTCCTGCATCTTGTTGGTGACCACCAGCTTGCCGACCGACGCCTCCGGCCCCGGCTGGTCGCCGCGGGCGAGCGCGGTCATCATGCGGGCGCGCAGCAGCCGCACCCCCTGGGTCTGCACGTACCAGTCGGCGAGGCGCTCACGCACGCCGGCGTCGTCGAGGGCCCGGCCCTCCTCGAGCTCGCACTGGCCCACCGCCTGCCAGAGGTCCTCGAAGTCGGGGATGCGGTCGCGGCCTCCACCGAGCCGCTCGTTGAGCAGCGTCGTCAGCGCCACCTGCCAGCCCTCGCCGACCTCGCCGAGGCGATGGGCGTCCGGGATGCGGGCGCCGGTCAGGAAGACCTCGCAGAAGTTGCCGCGTCCGCCGATCTGACCGATCCGGCGCACCTCGACGCCGGCGTCCTTCATGTCGACGAAGAAGTAGGTCATGCCCTTGTGCTTGGCGAGACCGGGATCGTGGCGGGTGACCAGGATGGCGTGGTCGGCGAGATGGGCGAACGAGTTCCAGATCTTCTGCCCGGTGACCGACCACTCGTCGCCGTCGCGCACCGCGCGGGTGCGGATGCCGGCGAGGTCGGAGCCGGCGCCGGGCTCGGAGAAGAGCTGGCACCAGATCTCATCGCCGCGCAGCAGCGGTCTCAGGTGACGGCGCTTCACCTCGTCGCTGCCGTACGCCATCAGGGTCGGCGCGCAGATGTTGATGCCGATGTGGAAGAGCTCGGCCGGAGTGTCGAACTCCTCCTCCTCCTGCGAGAAGACGATGCTGTGCAGTCGGCTCAGGCCTCGCCCACCGTATTCCTCAGGCCAGTGAAGGCCGGCCCAGCCGGCATCGCACTTGGCCGCCTGCCACGCCTTCGCGTCTGCGAGGTGCTCGGGCTCGTAGATCAGCGGCCAGCGCCGCGGCCCGTCGCCGACCTTGCGGCGGCAGTTGGCCGACAGCCAGGCGCGGGCCTCGCCCCGGAAGGCGGCGATCTCGGAAGTGTCGGAGAAGTCCATGCGTTTTCTCCTGCGGCAGGTCGCCGCCCAGGCCCCAGCTCGGCCGAGTCCCCTCCGCCGGTCGAGCCTGTTCGCGGCGGGTGATCGGCCCACAGGCCGCCAGCCTATCGCCACGGCCCCGGGCACGGCCGGTCATCGCTGCCACTGCGGAGAGGTCGGCGGCGCTACACTGCTGACCGCGGATCGCGGCTCGCGCTCTGGCGCACGCGCGCGCGGGCGCACGGATGCCCCTGCGACGCCGAGCGATACCCAGCGACCTGCGTGCCGAGCCGGCGAGAGCCGCCGAGGCCTGAACCCAGCTGCCCGGGAGCGACAGGATGACCACCGAACCGAGACAGATCAGCCACCCCGAGACGGCCTCCACGCCGCTGCGCTTCGTCACCGCGGCGTCGCTCTTCGACGGCCACGACGCGGCGATCAACATCATGCGCCGGCTGATCCAGGACCGCGGCGTCGAGGTGATCCACCTCGGCCACAACCGTGGCGTGCAGGAGATCGTCGACGCGGCCCTGCAGGAAGACGCCGACGGCATCGCGGTGTCGTCCTACCAGGGCGGCCACCTGGAGTTCTTCCGCTACATGGTCGACCTCCTGCGCGAGCGTGGCGCCGAGCACGTGAAGGTCTTCGGCGGCGGCGGCGGCACCATCACACCGGAGGAGATCCGCGAGCTCGAACAGTACGGCGTCGAGCGCATCTACCACCCCAACGACGGGCTGCGCATGGGGCTCAGCGCGATGATCGACGACCTCGTCGAGCGCACCGCGAAGGCGCGTGCAGCGCGTCCGTCCGAGGCCTCGCGCCCAGCCCGTGGCGCCGACCGCGCCGGCCATCTGGCGCGCACCCTCAGCGCGCTCGAGGACGGCGCGATCGAAGAGCCCGAGCTGCAGCGGCTGCGCCGCGAGTGGTCGCTGGCGGCAGGCCGGACTCCGACCGTCGGCGTCACCGGCACGGGCGGCGCCGGCAAGAGCAGCGTCACCGACGAGCTGCTGAACCGCTTCCTGCACGCGCTCGGCGGCCGCGACTTCGAGGTGGCGGTGCTCGCCGTCGATCCGACCAGGCGGCGCACCGGAGGCGCCCTGCTTGGCGACCGCATCCGCATGAACTCACTGCGCAGCGGCGGCGAGCGTGCCTTCATGCGTTCGATGGCCACCCGTCGCGCCCACGCCGCGACCAGCGCCATCCTCGAGGACTCGATCCTCTTCCTGCGCGCCTCCGGCTTCGACCTGGTGATCGTCGAGACCGCCGGCATCGGACAGAGCGACTCCTCGATCGTCGACCTGGTCGATCTCTCGGTCTACGTGATGACCAGCGAGTACGGAGCCGCCAGCCAGCTCGAGAAGATCGACATGCTCGATCTGGCCGACATGGTGCTGCTCAACAAGTTCGACCGCCGTGGCTCCGAGGACGCCCTGCGCGACGTGCGCAAGCAGTTCCGCCGCAACCGCAACGAGTTCTCGGCCGAGGACTCCGAGCTGCCGATCTACCCGACGATCGCCAGCCAGTTCAACGACCCCGGCATCAACTGGGCCTTCGCCAACCTCTGCCGCCTCCTGCGCGAGCGCTGCGATCTCGACGAGAAGCGCTGGACCCCGAAACTCGACCTGTCGGTCAAGGAGCCGCGCGCCCGCGCCCTGATCCCCGGTCAGCGGGTGCGCTACCTGGCCGAGATCGCCGCGTCGGGGAGGCAGGTCGCCGAGGAGATCGAGCGCCAGGCCGACGCGGCCAGCCGCCTGCAGAGCTACCGCGAGAGCCTCGAGGAGCTCGGCGACGAGCTGCCGGCCGCGTTCGAGCCCTACCCGGGCGATCGCCTCGAGCGGGAGGCCGGCGTCGATGCGACCCTGCTGCTGCTGCGTCAACGCCACCAGGAGGCGCTCGCCGAGCTCTCCGAGGAGGCGCGCTCGCTGCTGCGCACCTGGCCGCAGCGCCGCGCCGGGGTCGAGAGCGACGACTACACCTACACCGTGCGCGGCCGCGAGATCACCGGCAGCAACTACTTCGAGACTCTGTCGCACCTGCGGGTGCCTAAGATCGCGCCGCCCCACTACCGCGACTGGGGCGATCTGCTGCGCTTCCTGATGCGCGAGAACCTCCCTGGCGCCTACCCCTTCACCGCCGGCGTCTATCCCTACCGCCGCACCGGCGAGGACCCGACCCGCATGTTCGCCGGTGAGGGCACGCCAGAGCGCACCAACCGGCGCTTCCACTACGTGTCGAAGGGCCAGCCGGCGGCGCGCCTGTCGACCGCCTTCGACTCGGTGACCCTCTACGGCTCCGATCCGGCCGAGCGGCCCGACATCTACGGCAAGGTGGGCAACTCCGGCGTCTCGATCGCCACCGTCGACGACATGAAGCGCCTCTACTCGGGCTTCGACCTCTGCGCCCCGACGACATCGGTGTCGATGACGATCAACGGACCGGCGCCGACCATCCTCGCCTTCTTCCTCAACACCGCCATCGACCAGCAGATCGAGAAGCACCTGCGCGAGAGCGGCCAGTGGGAAGAGGCGGAGGCGCAGATCGCCCGCAAGTACATGGGCAACCACCGGCCGCGCTACCGCGGCGAGCTGCCCGAGGGCAACGACGGGCTCGGCCTCGGGCTGCTCGGCGTCTCGGGCGACGAGCTGGTGAGCCGCGAGACCTACGAGAAGATCAAGGAGGACACGCTACGGGTCGTGCGCGGCACCGTGCAGGCCGACATCCTGAAGGAGGACCAGGCCCAGAACACCTGCATCTTCTCGACCCAGTTCTCGCTGCGGGTGATGGGCGACATCCAGCAGCACTTCATCGACCACGAGGTGCGCAACTACTACTCGGTGTCGATCAGCGGCTACCACATCGCCGAAGCTGGAGCGAACCCGATCAGCCAGCTCGCCTTCACCCTCGCCAACGGGTTCACCATCGTCGAGTACTACCTGGCGCGCGGCATGGAGATCGACCAGTTCGCGCCCAACCTGAGCTTCTTCTTCAGCAACGGCATGGACCCCGAGTACGCGGTGATCGGCCGCGTCGCACGGCGGATCTGGGCGCGCGCCATGCGCGAGCGCTACGGCGCCTCGGCGCGATCGCAGATGCTCAAGTACCACATTCAGACCTCGGGGCGCTCACTGCACGCCCAGGAGATCCAGTTCAACGACATCCGCACCACCCTGCAGGCGCTCTACGCCATCTTCGACAGCTGCAACTCGCTGCACACCAACGCCTTCGACGAGGCGATCACGACTCCCACCGAGGAGTCGGTGCGGCGGGCGCTGGCGATCCAGCTGATCATCAACCGCGAGCTGGGGCTGAACAAGAACGAGAACCCGTGGCAGGGCTCGTTCATCCTCGAACAGCTCACCGACCTGGTCGAGGAGGCCGTCTACCAGGAGTTCGAGCGCATCTCCGAGCGCGGCGGCGTGCTCGGCGCCATGGACACGATGTACCAGCGCGGCAAGATCCAGGACGAGAGCATGGAGTACGAGGCCAAGAAGCACGACGGCTCGCTGCCGGTGGTCGGCGTCAACACCTTCCTGCACGAGGGCGAGGCCTCGGCCGAGACCGAGACGACGATCGAGCTGATCCGCTCCAGCGAGGACGAGAAGCGCAGTCAGATCGACGGCCTCGCCGCCTTCCACTCCCAGCACGCCGACGAGGCGCCTGCGGCGCTGGCGCGTCTGCAGCAGGTGGCGCGCTCCGACGGCAACGTCTTCGAGGAGCTGCTCGAGACGGTCAAGAGCTGCTCGCTCGGCCAGATCTCCGAGGCGCTCTACCAGGTGGGCGGGGAGTATCGGCGCAACATGTAGCTTTATCCGGGGCCGAAGGCCTCGGATAAAGCTCGCCGGATGCAGCGGACGCTGCGCGCCGCTGATCCGGCTCTGGAGGCTCTGCTGATGAGACTCGGCGCCACAGCCGTCGCTGCTCGGCGCCTGCCGATCCGTGGACGCTGCGCGCCGCTGATCCGGCTCTGGAGGCTCTGCTGATGAGACTCGGCGCCACAGCCGTCGCTGCCCGGCGCCCGCCGACCCGCGGACGCTGCGCGCCGCTGATCCGGCTCTGGAGGCTTTGCTGATGGGACTCGGCGCCACAGCCGTCGCTGCTCGGCGCCCGCCGATCCGCGGACGCTGCGCGCCGCTGATCCGGCTCTGGAGGCTCTGCTGATGGGACTCGGCGCCACAGCCGTCGCTGCCCGGCGCCCGCCGATCCGCGGACGCTGCGCGCCGCTGATCCGGCTCTGGAGGCTCTGCTGATGGGACTCGGCGCCACAGCCGTCGCTGCTCGGCGCCTGCCGATCCGCGGACGCTGCGCGCCGCTGATCCGGCTCTGACGAGTACCGTAAGGGGAACTCCCGAACCCGCGAACGCGTTCCTTCCCGCTCCACCGTCATTCCCGCGAGAGCGGGAATCCACGCTTTACCGGGACGCGGTCCAGCCGCCGTTGCCTCGATCGCGAGACACCGCAGCGCCCGAGAGGCGACAGCCGCGGCACCGCACGATCGCACCGATGCGCGCCCTCTTCTCCTCCGTCCTTCCCGCGAAAGCGGGAATCCACGCCCAACAGGAAGCCGTTCGGCCACCGTTGCCACGATCGCGAGGCACCGCAGCGCCCGCCGTGGACACCCATCCCCGAGTGCCGCGAGCCTCCGCTCAGACGAACTCGATGCCGTGCTCGGCGGCGATCGCGCCGATGCGCTCCATCTCCGGAGGGCCGTCGCCAGCCGCCGCGAAGACCTCGGCGCAACGCGCGAAGAAGACCTCGAAGCCGGCCGGGCTGACGTGGATCAGCTGGCGCAGCGGAGTGTCGCCGGCGTTGCGGAAGGTGTGCACGCAGCCCCGCGGCAGGAAGACGGCGCTGCCCACCGGCACCCGCTTCCACTCGCCCGCGACGAGGAACTCGACCTCGCCCTCCAAGGGATAGAACCATTCGTCCTCGCCGTCGTGCTTGTGCGGCGGCGGCCCCATCCCCGGCGGCGTCGTCTCCAGCAGCATGGCGTAGCGGCCTCCGGTCTGCTCGCCGCTCAGCAGCACCTGGCTCTCGGCGCCGAAGGCGCGCAGCACGGGCGCCTCGCTCGCCAGGCTGACGATGGCGGTGTCGAGGACCTGTATCGGCTCTTCGGGCATCGTTCTTCTCCCTCTCTCCGGTTCGAGCGTTCGCATTCTGTGACTCGATACGGGTAATGCCCACAGAAACCACTCAGCGTCCGGGCCGTCGGCTCTCGACGGCACCGCGCAGCGTTCTCCCGAGCAGGCCCGGTCAGTCGGCGGCCCGATCCTGTCCGTCGTCCTCGGCCTGAATCGTCTCGACGAACCGCTCGACGCTGCGCCGGAAGGTCCGGCCATCCAGGGCCGGGTAGCGGTACAGCTCCGGCTCGATCTCGGCCAGCATCGCCAGCAGACGTCCGGCGTCGACGAGCCCGGAACGCACCATCGCAGAGGCGTCCCGAAGGTCCTTGGCGTGGGATCGTTCGAGCTTGGCGAGGACCTGCGAGTACGGATCGTAGTGCGAGACCGTGAGCGGGCCGTAGCGGCCCACGAGACGCGATCGCTCCCGCCAGCCGGGAACCTCCGGGATGAAGTGGTCTGGCGAAGCCAGCTCGACGTTGACGGCCAGCTCGTCCTTGAGTCGGTGGATCGCGCGCAGGGCCTCGTCGTGCTCGGGCACCAGCTCGAGGTCGACGTTTACCGTCGTCTCGCGCCAACCCTCCCGCACCGCGGTGGCACCGCCGACCAGGTAGACGTGCCCGGGAGTCGTGCAGGACCGGCCGAGCTCCCGCAGGAATTCCTCGAGCTTCGCAGCCGTCGTCAGACGACCCACGACAGGGGCCCGCTCGAAGCTCACCAGCCGCCGGATCAGGGCGTTGTAGCGGCCCTGGGCCGAGTCTGCGTCCTCCGCCGCGAGCAGCGCGTAGAGACGGTGCTCCGGAAGGTCCCACACGTCGTCGTCGGCCGAACGACGGACCGACAGGCTGGACGGCAGGTCCATCTGCAGTGCCTCGAGCCGCGGCGCACCGATCTCCACCAGCAGGCTGGCGGCGGTCTCCCGGCCCGCGACGACGTCGACGAGACCGGCAGCGATCAGGTCGCCGCCCGGCAGTTGCTCGATCTCGGAGAAGTCCATTCGCAAGATCGGCTACCGCCTCCAGACGCCGCTCTCGTTGCCGATGTATCCCAGCGAGCGGTAGGCGGCATCGACCAGACCCTGACCGCGCTCGTTGAGCAGGATCCCCTCGCCCATGCGCGTCATCGTGTAGCCGAAGCTCATGCCCGCCACCGGATCGGCGAAACCGATCGATCCGCCGGCGCCGACGTGGCCGAAGGCCGCCTCGCTGAGGATCGCCGAGTCGCGCCCGCCGAACCGGCTGCGCCGGTTGTCGATGCTCTTCATGAAGCCGAGTGCGTAGCGGGTGCCGATGAGCAGAGTCGCGTCCTGATGGCTGGCCGTCGAGACCCGGCCCATCCGGTGCAGCGCCACCTCGCTGACCAGCCGTTCTCCGTCGGCGCTCCGGCCGCCGTTGGCGAACGGCGCGTAGAGGCGCGCCAGGCCGCGGGCGTTCGAGACCCCACCGCCACCGCCGATCTCGGCGCGACGGCAGGCGCGCACGTTGGCGTCGAAGCCGCCGTTGTTCAGCAGCGCCAGGGACTGCAGGCTGCCGGGATCGTCGACCAGCGCCTGCTGGAAGGGGGTCGGGCGATGGTCGGGGCCGGGGCGCCAGGGGATCACCGGCGCGACGCGAGACTCCTCGCTGCTCGGCAGACCGATCCAGAAGTCGGACCCCAGCGGCTCGGCGAGCTCGTCACGGAAGAAGTCGCCGAGCGAGCGGTCGGCGACCCGCCGCACCAGCTCACCCACCGTCCAGCCGAAGGTGAGCATGTGGTAGCCGGAACGGGTGCCCGGCTCCCAGAACGGGGGCTCCTGTTCCAGCCTGCCGACCATCAGGTCCCAGTCGCAGCAGTCTCCCTTCGACAACGGATCGCGCAGCGCCGGAACCCCGGCAGAGTGGTCGAGCATCATGCGCACGGTGGTGCGCTCCTTGCCCTGCTGAGCGAACTCCGGCCAGTACTCGGCGACCGGCAGGTCGAGATCGAGCTCGCCGCGGCTGACCAGGAGGTGTGCACAGAGGGCGACGGCCCCCTTGGTGCACGAGAAGACGACCGAGACGGTGTCCTCCTGCCAGGGCTCGGTCTTCTCGGCGTCGCGGTGGCCGCCCCAGAGATCGACCAGCGTTTCGCCGTCGACGGTGATCGCGACGCTGGCACCGAGCTCGTCGCGATGGCTGAAGTTGCGCTCGAAGACCTGCGCCACCTCCGCGAAACGGGCGTCGCAGTGGCCGTGCACGAGATCGTCGCGCAGTCTCACCTCGTCCCTCACAGCTCCTCCGACGTCGACAGGGGCGAACGACCCGAGCGGAATCCAACGTTTTCAGGAGTTTACGCCACGCATCGTGAGGCGGCGACAGCCTAGGCCCCGGTGAGCGGCGCCGAGGGGGGGGACCGCCTCGGGCCGGCCCGACCCGCAGCGCCTCTGGCGCTTCTGCGGTTCCACATCCGATCGCCGCATCGACGACGTAGTTCGAAGGCGACGCCCAGAAGAGTCGCCGTCGATGTACGCTGCCGACGCCCGATCCTCGACCCGATCTCTCGAAGCCGCTCCCGATCCACTCTGAGCGGTCCTCGGCTTCCGACCTCCGGTCCAGCACCGACTGCCTCCGTGAACGATCTCCGCTGCAGAGCCCACCGCAGGTCCTCGCTCGCCGGCGCCCTCGCCGGGTTGCTCGTCGCCGGCTGGCTGGCGCAGTCGTTCGTCGGGACCGGCTCGGCGCACGTGCACGTCTCCGACGGAGTCGCCCACCGGCACTCCCACGCCTTCGTCGGCAGCCACTCGCATGCACAGGCGGAGGAGCGCGCCCCACAGCCGCTCACGGTTCGAGGCCTGCCTGCGTCGACGATCCACGCAGCGGCGACCGGGTCGACCGGGCCGAGGCCGGAGGAGAGCGGCGAGACGGCCACGACCGGTGCCGGCCCGGCCGGGGCGGCCGGCGCAGCGCCCAGACACCACGACCACCATCACGGCGACCGCGCACACGCCCATTCGCATCCGCCGGCGTCTCCCGAGCACCGCGCCGCGGCGCCGTCGGTCGAAGCCGGTCGCGGCGCGGAGAGCGGCGACGAGACGTCCGGGCAGGCCGCGGCTCCGGAGCAGTCGCCGACCGCATCGCCCACAGCGTCGCGATCCGCCGAGGCCTCCAGCGCCTCCCGACCGCCGTCGCAGCCTGGACCCACGCCAGCCGTTCCAGCAGCGCCGAAAGCTCCTGCCGACCCGCTCTCCGACGAGGTCACCATCTCGCTGGGCGCAGCGCACGTCGCCGCACTGTCGCTGGCGGTCGACCTGCCGAGGCCCGACCAGCCGGCAGCGCGCCGCTCCCGGGGCCAAGCATCGTTCGCGCCACGAGCCGCGGACCTCGAGGCGCAGCAGGCACGGGCGCCTCCCGTCGCGACCGCCGCGACGCAGCGCGACCGCCGCCTCCCCGCCTGAAGCGCCCCCGGAAGACCCGCGACGTCCGTCGCGACACGCTCGGGTGCTCGCCGAGCGGAGGATCCGACGTCGGATCCACGGCAGGTCGTGCTCCACGAGCTGGCACCCGCGGCGACCGTCGCCCCACGCGACCGGGACCGCGGCATCGTGCCGGCCGAGATCCAGGAGAGCGACATGGCACCGACGCCCCGACCGCGCGTTCCTCGCGCCGAGACCCCCTGCGAGCCCGAGACCGACCACCGACAACGACTGCGCACTCACCGTGCACACTCCTCCCCCACTTTCCCCACCTCCCCCACCTTTCCCGCTGCCAAGGCCGCGGCTGCGCTGCTCGCCACCGCGGCCTGCCTGGCGCCGCCAGCGCTGGCGCG
>QQVD01000025.1 GCA_003388555.1 Acidobacteriota bacterium
CGAGCCCGAGACCGACCACCGACCACGACTGCGCACTCACCGTGCACACTCCTCCCCCACTTTCCCCACCTCCCCCACCTTTCCCGCTGCCAAGGCCGCGGCTGCGCTGCTCGCCACCGCGGCCTGCCTGGCGCCGCCAGCGCTGGCGCGACCGAACGTGGCGACCCTGCTCGCCGTCGCCGCGGCGCCGGCCGCCGCCGACGAGGTCGACGAGAACCAGCCCGACCGGCCCCGCTTCCGCGACGAGCTCGAGGTGCGCGAGCGCGGCGACGACCTGGTCGGGATCGCGCTCTCAGCGTCGGAGGGGTCGGTAGGCCAGGGCGATCTCGAGCACCGGCCGATCCTGCGTGCCGGCAACCTCGCCGAGGCGGTGCCCGGCCTGGTCGCCACCCAGCACTCGGGCGGCGGCAAGGCGAACCAGTTCTTCGTCCGCGGCTTCAACCTCGACCACGGCACCGACTTCGCGATCAGCGTCGCCGGGGTGCCGGTGAACCTGCCGACCCACGGCCACGGCCAGGGCTACGCCGACCTCAACTTCCTGATCCCTGAGGTCGTGGCCCGCGCCCGCTACCGCAAGGGACCCTACTGGGCCGATGTCGGCGACTTCTCGAGCGCCGGCTCGCTCGACATCGATCTCGTCTCGACGCTGCCGCGGCAGGTGATCTCGATCACCGGAGGCAGCAACGACTACGGCCGCGCGCTCTTCGCCGACTCGTTCTCGCCCGACGCCGGCGGTGATCTGCTGCTGGCGCTCGAGGGCTTCCACGACGACGGCCCGTGGACGCGTGGCGACAGCTACGAGGGTGGTCGCGGCGTGGTGCGCTACTCGCGCAGCTTCGACCACAGCGGCTTCTCGGTCACCGCGATGGGCTATGACGCCGACTGGCTGTCGACCGACCAGGTCCCGCGCCGCGCCGTCGAAAGCGGCCTCATCGGGCGCTTCGACCTCATCGACCCCGGCCCGCGCGGCGCCAGCGAGCGCTTCAGCCTGTCGGCCGAGGGCTACCACTCGACCGATCGGGTGGTCGACGCGTGGAGTGCCTACGCGGTGAGCAGCGACTTCTCGCTGGTCAGCAACTTCACCTACCTCCTCGACGACCCCGAGCTCGGCGACCAGTTCCTGCAGCTCGACGACCGCAGCATCTTCGGCGGCCGCTACGCCCGCACCTGGCTGGGCAGCGTCGGCTCGCGCCGGGTGGAGACCACGGTCGGCGTGCAGCTGCGCCACGACCGCATCGACAACGGCCTCTTCCGCACCGCCGATCTCGCAGTCACCGACACGGTGCGCAGCGACAGCGTGGAGCAGTGGGGAGGTGGGCCGTACGTCGAGACCCGCGTCGAGCTCAACGACTGGGTGCGGATGAAGGCGGGAGTGCGGCTCGACGCCGACGAGGTCGACGTCACCAGCGTGCTGGCGGCCAACTCCGGCTCGCGCGACGACACCCTGGTCAGCCCCAAGCTGAGCTTCGCCTTCGGGCCGTGGAACGACACCGAGCTCTATCTCAACCTCGGCTACGGCATGCACAGCAACGACGCCCGCGGCGCCCTGACCCGCATCGACCCGGTCACCGGTGAGGCCCTGGTGCCGGTCGACCCGCTGGTGCGCGCCGAGGGCATCGACGTCGGCGTGCGCAGCACGGCGATCGAGGGCCTGCAGACCACCCTCACCGTGTTCCAGCTCGAGCTCGACTCCGAGCTGCTGTTCGTCGGCGACGCCGGGGTCACCGAGGCGAACCGGCCGAGTCGGCGACGCGGCGTCGAGTGGGCGACCTTCTACCGCTTCACCGACCAGGTCGAGGCCGACGTCGAGATCACTCTCACCGACGCCGAGTTCACCGACTTCGACCCGGCCGGCAGCGAGATCCCCGGCGCCATCGGGCGCACCGTCACCGCGGGCTTCACCTGGGATCCGCAGCCGCTGCTGGTCTCGATGCGCTGGCGCGAGTTCGGCGACATCCCGCTGATCGAGGACGGCTTGGTGGAGTGGGATTCGAGCTCCACCGTCGACGCCCGCGTCGCCTACACCTTCGAGCTCTCGGGCGGCGCGCTCGAGCTCGGTCTCGACGTCTTCAACCTGCTCGACTCCGACGACAGCGACATCCAGTACTTCTACGCCTCGCGCCTGCCCGGCGAGCCGGCCGACGGCGTCGAAGACGTGCACTTCCACCCGCTGCAGGAACGCTCGGCACGCCTGACACTCAGCTGGAAACGCTGACTCCCGGCGGCTGCGCGTGCCGCACCGTCAGCCGGGGATCTCGCAGCTCGGCGCCGGATCGAACGACACCGTGACCGCACGGTTGCCGTGCGGTCCGGCGCACCAGCTCGGGAACACCGCCGAGTAGAGACCCGAGCCCCCGGCGACCACCCAGAGCAGGTCGTCGGGGTCGCGGAACGCAGCCAGCCGCGCTGTCTCGTCGTCCCCGCGACCGCGCAGCGCCGGGATCCAGCGCTCCATCTCGGCGCGGGGGAAGGTGGTCAGCTCGCAGATCCTCTCGGCGGCCGAGCGGCGCTCGAAGCCGGCGAGATCGAGCAGGCGGACGTGATCCGGATTCAGGGCCACCACCGCCGCGCCGCCACGCAGGATGCGGTTGTTCGAGCCCGGGTGCGCCAGCGCCGCGGCGAGGGTCGCCAGCAGCCTCTCGGCCGCCTGCTCCATCGACTCGTCGTCGCCGGGCGGCAGGAAGATCACCGAGTGCGGCGCTTCGACGCCGACCAGCGTGACGGCGCTGTCGATCCGCGCGCAGCCGCGCGCCACGTGCAGCGGCGGCCACGGCGAGCCCTCCTCGTCCTCTCCGAGCACCGCGGTGAACTTGCCGCCGTGCCCGAGCAGCGCCATGTCCGAGATGCCCGCCCGTCCGCCGCCGAGGTTGATCATCGCCAGGCGCAGAGCGCGCCCGATCGAGGCGTTGGCGCGCGGTCCAGGGCCGAGCGCGCCGAAGCCGGAAGCGACGCCGCACAGCTCCCGCGCCGGCCCGTTGACCAGGACCAGCGGCGTGGTACCGAAGGTCGTCGCCTGCAGCTCGGTGAGATCGAGCCGGGGATCGAGGAGCGCCCGCACGGCGGCGATCACCACCGGCATGTGATCCGGCAGGCAACCCGCCATCACCGCGCAGGCGCAGACCTTCTCCACCGTCGTCGCACCGTAGGCCGGGCCCATGACACCGAGGTCCAGGTCACCGTCGAGCCCACTCGCCAGCACCAGCCGGGCGACCCGCTGTTCGGTCGGCGCCAGCACCGGCAGTCCGTCGGTGCAGCCCAGCTGATGCAGGGTCTCGATCGCGGCCGCCTCGTCTTCCGCCTCGAGCAGCCGGGCCCGGTGCTCCTCTCCGTTCACCGCGCACCCGCCGGATCCGACGCGCCGCCCGTCAGTGCGGCGAGGATGCGCTCGGCGAACTGCTCCGCCACCCGCCGGTGATTGTCGCGTCCGGTGCCGGCGATCGGGTGCGGCAGAACCACCCGCGGCAGATCCGGCATGCCGGCGGCGGTGGCGACGAAGTCGGCCTGCGCCCTGAACTCGGAGGTCACCAGCGCGACGGCCGGCAGACCGCGTCGGGCGAGGGCGATTCCGTCACGCACGGTGCCGGTGGTGCAGCTGCCTCAGTGGCCGTAGGCGGCGACGACTGCCTTGCACTGGCGCGAGATGCCCTCGACCAGCGACTCCGGCGCCGCGATCGAGGCGTTGCCCTTGTCGTAGCGGTGCAGCACCGCGCCGGGGAGGATCGCCGCGAGCGCCTCACCCACCGCATCGAGGAACGCCACCGAATCGGGGAAGCCGTTCGCCAGCAGCGCGATTGCCACTTCTTCGCCGACGCCCGCGCGGGGCGGCGTGAGAGCGAGGTCGTAGGGTTGGGGCGGCGTCGCCGGCTCGGCGCGGGGGTCGAGGAAGCGGATCACCGCCGCAGTCTACCGACACCCCGTCTCGAGACCGAGGCAGATCGCCTCACCGCGTCGCGCCGAGACTCCCCCAGGCGAAGCTGCCGACGACCATCGCCAGCACGAAGACCAGGATGGGCAGGCCGAGGAAGATCCAGCCCGCCAGCGCCGGGCCCGGGCACAGACCGACCAGGCCCCAGCCGACGCCGAACAGCACCGCGCCGAGCACCAGCGGACGGTCGACGTCGGTCCGCGTCGGCCAGGAGAGGGCACCGGCGAGCAGCGAAGGCCCGCCGCGGCGGCGCAGCCAGAGGTAGCCCGGAGTGCTGACCAGCAGCGCTCCACCCATGACGAAGGCGAGCGAGGGATCCCAGTCGCCGAACAGGTCGAGGAAGCCGATCACCTTCGCCGGATCGAGCATGCCGGAGAGCGCCAGGCCGAAGCCGAAGAGCGCCCCGACTGCCAACGCGGCGGCGACTTCGAGGCCGCCTCGCGACCGCTGAGATCGCTCAGAGGACATGCCGCACCACCAGCACGGTGCCCGCAGCGGCGAGCATGAAGGTCGGCGTGGCGACCAGCGAGCGCCGCGACATGCGCGCCAGCCCGCAGACGCCGTGTCCGCTGGTGCAGCCGCTGCCCATGCGGGTGCCGATGCCGACGAGCAGACCGCCGAGCACGATCGTCGGCCAGCCGGCGACCAGGGTCTGCTCGGGCGGCGCCCACACCAACGCGGCGATCAGGGCTCCGAGCGGCAGCCCGACGAGGAAGGCGGCGCGCCAGGCGCGGTCGCCGGGCGCCGCGGTCTGCAGACCGCCGAGGATGCCGCTGATCCCGGCGATGCGGCCGAGCAGCGCCATGAGCAGCACTGCGGCGGTGCCGATCAACGCGCCGCCGATCAGGCTCGAGAGGTACGACGACCCGGGGACGAAGTCGCTCATGCTTCGGACACCACGCTCGCCTCCGACCGGACGAGGCCCTCGGCGTGCTCGAAGAGATCGTCGACCAGCACCACGTCGAAGCCTTCACGGGCCAGCTCGGAAGCGGCGAAGCTGGCGCGGCGGCCGCTGGCGCAGTGCACGTAGAGCCGGCGGTCGCGCGGCAGATCGTCGAGCAAGGTCGCCAGGCGCGTGTAGGCGATCTGCCTCGCACCCGGCAGGTGCGCCTGCTCGAACTCCGACAGGCCCCGCACGTCGAGGATCAGTCCTCTCTCGTCGGCGACCCGCCCGACCAGCCCCTCGAAGTCGGTGGTGGCGAGCCCGCTCAGCTGGCCGGCCGCCGCGCCGTGGAGTTCCGCTGGAGTGAGGTATCCACGCACGTCGTCGAGGCCGATGCGCACCAGCTGCCTCACGGCATGTTCGACGTCGTCTTCATCGGCCACCAGGAAGATCGGCACGTCCTCCTCGACGTAGCTGCCGGCGACGTTGCTCAGCCCCGAGCCCAGGGGCGCGTGCAGCGACCCCGCCAGGTGGCCGGCGACGAAGTCGCCGCGCCCGCCGCGGGTGTCGAGGATGACGCCTCCCTCGACGTCGCGCGCCGACAGCAGATCGCCGGGCGCCATCGCCGCAGGGCGGGGCAGCTCGCCGAGCACCTCCGGACCCTCCTTGTTGAGCCGCTTCATGCGCGCGAAGTAGAGCGGCGGCTCCGGCTGCCCCTCGAGGATGAAGTCGACGAAGGCCTGCTCGCCGTCCTGGCTGTGCCTTATCGCTGCGTTGTATCGGCGCTCGTACCCCACCGTGGAGGTGGGCACGGCGCCAAGGGCCTTGCCGCAGGCGCTGCCGGCGCCGTGCGCCGGCCACACCTGCACCGAGTCGTCGAGGGCGAGGAACGATGGCAGCGACTCGAAGAGCTGGTGCGCCGCCGGACCCATCGCGCCGGCCTGTCCGGCGGCGCTCTCGAGCAGATCGGGCCGGCCCAGGTCGCCGACGAACACGAAGTCGCCGGTGGCCAGCCCGATCGGAGAGTCGGCGCCGCCGCCCCGGTCGGTGACCAGGAAGCTGATGTGCTCCGGCGTGTGACCCGGCGTGTGCACCGCCTGGACCTCGATCTTGCCGATCCGGAACGTGTCGCCGCCCTTCAGGAAGACGACGTCGATCGGCCCCGACCCGTCAACGGCCTCGGCGTCACGGCGCGCCCACTCCGACTTCCACTCCGCGGGGCCTTCGTCGGAGAGGTACGCCCTGACGCCGTGACGACGCGCCAGCTCGCGTGCGCCCGAGAGAAAGTCGGCGTGGATGTGGGTCTCGGCGACGGCGGTCAGGCGCAGGCCCTCGCGCTCGGCGAGCTCGAGGTAGCGATCGACGTCGCGCTCGGGGTCGATCACCAGCGCCTCGCCGGTCTTCTGGCAACCGATCAGGTAGGCGTACTGGGCGAGGTCGGGGTCGAAGATCTGTCGAAAGAGCATGCCTCGTTCTCCTGTCGGGGTCCGGATGCGATCGACCGGATTGTCGCGCACCCGGCAACCGACTCCGGTCGCGGCCGGTCCGGGTGGTCTTCCTGTTCTGAGAGACACGACCCGCCCGCCGGGTTCCCGCTCCGAACGGCACGCACGTCGGAACTGCGGCGGGAACCCGGATCCGCTCGCCTGTCTCTCAGTGCGCGGAGGTGGAAATCGATGGCCTGGCTGGGTGCGTTTGCGATCGGTCTGAGCCTGGGGCTGCTCGGCTCGGGGGGCTCGATCCTCACCGTTCCGGTGCTCGTCTTCCTGGTTGGTGTCGGGGAGAAGCAGGCGATCGCCGAGTCGCTCGCGATCGTCGGCCTGATCGCCGCCGGCGGCGCCCTGCCGAGAGTGCTCGGCAAGCAGGTCGCCTGGCGCTCCGTCGTGCTCTTCGGCGTCCCCGGCATGCTCGGTGCCTACGGCGGAGCCGCGGCGGCGGCCTATGTGCAGGCGGCCTTCCAGCTGGTGCTGTTCGCCGCCATCATGCTCGTCGCCGCGGTCATGATGGCCCGCCCGGCGGCCTCGGATCCGCGCCTCGCCTCCACCGCGCAGACGGATCCGAGCACCCCTGAGACGCCCCGCGCGATCTGGAAGATCGTGCTCGACGGCCTGCTCGTCGGCGCGGTGACCGGTCTGGTCGGGGTCGGTGGAGGTTTCCTCATCGTGCCGGCGCTGGTGCTGCTCGGCGGGCTGTCCATGCACCTGGCGATCGGCACCAGCCTGGTCATCATCGCGATGAAGTCGGCGAGCGGCTTCCTCGAGTACCGCAGCGTGCTCGAGAGTCTCGGGATCGGCGTCGAGTGGCCGCGCATCCTGCTCTTCGCCGCGGTCGGTTTCGCCGGCTCGCTGCTCGGCGGCCGCGTCGCCGACCGGGTGCCCAGGCAGGCTCTGCGTCGACTGTTCGCCCTCTTCCTCGTCGTCATGGGCGCCTTCATCGTCTGGCAGTACCTCCCCGACCTGCTCTGACGACGGTGACGAGAGACGAGTATGGCTGGTGTCTCGACGTGCCCTTCCCGCCGACCACGCACATTCCACGAGTCGATCGCTGCCCGGGCTCTCGGCTAGCCTGGAGCGATGCGGGTTCGCGACGATGAAGACTATCCGCCGCAGGTGGGGGCCGAGCCTCAGGAGCAGCCACTGGTCGGTACCGCGGCCAGCGACGCCCTGCCGGTGCTGTTCGAGCGTGACGGACCGATGCTCTACCAGCTCGGTCTGAGGATCTGCGGCTCCGCCCAGGAGGCGCAGGACCTGGTGCAGGAGACCTTCCTCACCGCCTACCGCAAGTGGCACCAGTTCCGTGGCGAGTCTTCGGCGCGGACCTGGCTCTACACCATCGCCTCGCGCATCTGCCGGCGCAGCAAACGTCTGCGCTCCGGCGAGCCGCACCGGATGGCGTCGCTCGACGAGCTGCTGCCCGGCGCGGCGGAACCGGTCCCCGAAGTGTCCTGGAGCGAGCACGATCCGTTCGAGACGACGGTGCGCCACGAGACCGTCGAGCGAGTCGGCAACGCCATCGCCGAGCTGCCGCTCGAGTTCCGCATGCCGCTGGTGCTCAAAGAGATCGCGGGGCTCTCGATCGAAGAGGTGGCGACGGTGCTCGACCTGCTGCCGGCGACGGTGAAGACGCGGGTGCACCGCGCCCGGCTGCAGCTGCGCCGGGTGCTCGCCGACGCACTGCCCGCCAGAGAGGACCCTCGGGTCGGCAGCCGACAGATCTGCGTCGATCTGGTCAGCGCCAAGCAGGAGGCGCTCGATCGCGGCGTCGCCCACGCCCTCCCCGACGACCTGATCTGCGAGCGCTGCGAGGCGGTCTTCGCCACCCTCGACCTCACCAGCGAAGCGTGCCGGCGGATCGGCCGCGGCGAGCTGCCCGAGGAGTTGCGGCGCGAGATCCTCGCCGCCTTCGCCGCGCCCTCCTCGGGCGCTGCATCCGCCGGCGTCCGCGTCGCCGGCGACGCCAGGTAGCGGTCCTCCCGGCACGTCTTCGTGCCGCAAGGCCTGCCGCTCGCGCCCCTACTCGTCGGGATCGCGTAGCAGCTCGATCAGCTCCTCGCGGGTGAAGATCTTCTGCAGCTTCGGGTCGTCTTCCTGCACCACGCTCGACATCAGTCGTCGCTTGTGGTCGATGATCATCGCGATGCGCTCTTCGAGGGTGTTCTCGGTCACCAGCTTGAACACCTGCACCACCCGCTTCTGACCGATCCGGTAGAGGCGGTCGGTGGCCTGGTCCTCGCGCGCGGCGTTCCACCAGCGGTCGTAGTGGATCACCACCGAGCCGCCGACCAGATCGATGCCGGTGCCGCCGGCCTTGAGGCTGCCGAGGAAGACGCGGCAGTCGGGATCCTCGTTGAAGCGGTCGACGATGTCGCCGCGTTTGCGGCTGGCGCCGGTCAGGGTGACGTAGGGCACGCCCATCTCCTGCAGCTGCTCGCCGATGATGCGGATCATGCCCAGGTACTGGGTGAAGACCACCACCTTCTGGCCGCTGTCGAGGCTCTCGGAGAGCAGCTCGAGGAAGAGGTCCCACTTGCCCGACTCGTAGTCGCGCCAGGTGTCGAGCTGGCCGAGGGCGAGCGCCGGGTGATCGCAGATCTGCTTCAGCATGTTGAGCAGCGCGAAGATGTGGATGTAGGGCAGCGGGTCCGAGCCGGTCTGCAGCTTCTTCATCAACGAGACGCCCTTGGTGGCGATCGTCGAGCGGTAGAGCTGCAGCTGCTCGGGGCTGAGCGAGCAGGTGCGCACGTCCTCGATCTTCTCGGGCAGCTCGTCGAGCACCGCCGTCTTCACCCGTCGCAGCACGAACGGCGCGGTGAGGCGGCGCAGACTCGCCAGATGGTAGGAGTCCTGCTCCATGTCGGCGTTGGCGCCGTAGCGGTCGCGGAAGTCGTCCTCGCTGCCGAGATAGCCGGGGAGGATGAGGTCGAACAGCGCCTTCAGCTCGGTGAGCGAGTTCTCGATCGGCGTGCCGGTGAGGCCGAGCTTCATCCGCCCCGGCAGAGAAGCGGCGGCCTGGTAGCCCTGCGTCGCGCGGTTCTTGATCTGCTGCACCTCGTCGAAGATCACCAGCCCCCACGCGTTCTCCGAGAAGCGCTCGACGTCGTTGCGCAGCACGCCGTACGACGTCAGCAGCACGTCGCCCTCCTCGAGCGCCTTGTCGAGATCGCGCTGGGGACCGTGGTACTGCACCGCACGCAGGCCGGGAGCGTGGTCGCGCACCTTGTTGCGCCAGTGGCTGATCACGGTGCGCGGCGAGACGACCATGAACGGCTCTTCGATGCCGAACTGCTCGCGCACCAGCACCATCAGCGCCATCGCCTGGTGGGTCTTGCCGAGACCCATGTCGTCGCACAGCAGGCCGGCGAGACGATTCTCGAACAGGAACTTGAGCCACTCGAGTCCGAGCTTCTGGTAGGGCCGCAGCTCGCTCTTCAGTCCCTTCGGCACCACCAGATCGCCCACCGGCTGCAGGTCGAGGAAGCGCTGCAGGAACGCCGAGCGGTCGCCGACTCCGTCGACGCGGATCGGCTTGGGACTCGAGGCGCGCAGGCGCAGCAGCTCGGCTGACGACAGGCGCAGCTTCTCGGCGCTGTCGCCGTTGCCGCCGCCGCGGCGCACGGCGACGCGCTCGTCGAGCTTCTTCTGCCGCAGCAGGCTGGCGAGGGCGCGCATCGAGGGCGAGTTGAGATCGATCCATCCCGCAGCGGTCTGGTAGTAGGTCTGACCCGCCTGCTTGGCGCGCAACAGGTCCGGCAGGCTGACCTCCTCGTCGCCGAACCCGTAGCGGATCTCCATCGCCATCTCGTCGGCGTTCTCGTCGGGCCTGACCTCCATGTAGTCGAACTCGGTGAAGATGCCGAGCTCGCTCATCGGGTCCTCGAGCTTGAGCACCGCCTCCTCGCCGGAGGGTGCCGACTGCGACTCGAAGGTGCCGATGCGCGCCGGGTCGAGCACCAGCTCCTCGGGATCGGGTAGCTGCCAGGCGTCGGGGCGGCGGTCGACCTGCACCAGCACGCCGAGCTCCTCGACGAAGACCAGGTCGCCGTAGCGGAAGCGCTCGCGCTCCGGCTCGTCGAGCGTGTCCTCGCCGTGTGCGACCAGCAGCATCACCGCCTCGCGCTGCGCGGGATCGACGTGGGTCTCCGGGCCGACGTGGAAGAGCGTCGAGGAGAGCAGCGGCTGGATCGGCTCGGCGAGCTCGACGCCACCTGGCACTTCCGTCGCCTCGGCCTCTTCACCGCCGCCGACCTGGGCCATCGCGGCCGGCGGACCGCCGTTGTTGGCTACCGCCGGCGCCGGCTCCCCACGACGCGATGCCGCCTCCGCCTCGCCATCTCCGGGTGGGTCGGGAGTGCCGAAGAAGCGCAGCACGTCGACGACCCGCGGACGCGGAACCACGATCTGCAGCAGCAGCTCACCGTCCGGCGACGACCTCGTGGCCTGCGAGATGTCGGCGTCGCCGTTGCCCCCGGAGCCGGTGGCGGACCGCTTCCGGGTGCCGCCGCCCGACGGCGAAGCGGCCTCGGTCTGGCGTCGCACCTCGATGCAGAAGTCACCGGTGCGCCGATCGATCGACGGCTGCAGCAGCGCAGCGCCCTCGAACTCGCGGTAGCAGTGGTAGGCCAGGCGCCACACCAGGCTCTCCTCGAAGCTCTGGCGGTTGGTGCGCATGCCGGCCTTGTTGAGGTGCTGCTCCTCGGGGCTGCGCAGGAACGTCCCCAGGCGCTGCAGCAGGCCGTCGCGGTCGGCGAAGCCGCCTCCCTTGGGCGTCTTGCCCAGCCGTTCGAGCAGCCGGATGCGCGCTGGCGACGGATCGTGGTAGCGCACCAGCGTGACGCCCTCGACGGTCAGCCAGAGCACCCCGTCGTGGCGCTCGGCGAGCACCTCGACCGCGTCGGCGGCGGCGCCGACGTCGCGATGCAGCAGCTGAGCCAGCGCCAGCCAGGCCGACGAGGCGAACAGATCCGACCACGAGCGCCCGTCGTGGTGGCGCTGGAAGCTCTTGATCTGCTTCCCCAGCTCGCGCAGGTGCTTGCAGTTGCTGCGTCGGCCCGCCGAGCAGCTGCAGAACGTCAGCGGCCGCTGGCTGCCGGCGACCCCAGCGAGATGGACCGCGAGTCCCGGGTCCGGCTCGTGGGGATTCGGCAGCAGACCGATGCCCGAGCGGTGGAACTCGAGGTTGGAGAAGGTCGCGGTCTTTTCGCTCGTCTTCGGCAAAGGTTCGTCGACAGGCCCGTGGGAAGGAGAGGAGGAGATGCGTCCCCGCCCAAGCCGAAATCGGCGTTTTTCAAGAAAACCCGGATAACAGCGGAACGGGGTCTGCGCCCGACTCGGAGCGCACGCAGAAGCCGACGAGTATACCGCCCGGTCGGCGCCCTGAACAGGTTTCGCCGGTCGCGTGGGCTGTGGGATGCAGCGCCGCACCTTCCGGTGAGCGAACAGCGCGTGAGTTGGTACCGACGCCGAGCCGGTGGCCGCCGCGGCGACTCCAGACGACCCGACCGATCACGACTCGAGCCTGGCCCCTCGGCTCGCTCTGAGCCCTGGGCTGGGTCGAGGAGGGCCGGACCGTCGGTACCTGTCACCCCTCTCGCCGTCTCTGTCCGGCGATCTCCCTGTCCTCGGCTTCCCACTGCCGCGCATCGACCTTCGAGAGGAAGGTCTCGACGACGACGGGATCGAACTGGGATCCGGCGTGCTGCCGGAGCTCATCGACCGCCTCGTCGTAGCGCAGGCGGCTGCGGTACGGTCGATCGGTGGTCATGGCGTCGAAGGCGTCCACCACCGCGATGATGCGGGCGCCGAGGGGAATCGCCTCGCCCGCGAGGCCGTCCGGGTATCCCGGGCGAAGGCCGTCACGACGTCCGTCGTAGCGCTCCTGGTGCGCGCGCACCAGCCTCGCCGCCAGCGAGAAGCCTTCGATCGAGTCGAGGATCCGCGCGCCGATCTCCGGATGACGGCGCATGACCGTCTGCTCGGCCGGCTCGAGGCACGTCGGCTTGTGCAGGATCGATTCGGGAATGCCGATCTTGCCGACGTCGTGCAGCACGCTCGCGACACGCAGCGCCTCCAGCTCCTCGGCGTCGAGGCCCAGCTCGATTCCCACGTCGACGGCGTAGTCGTGCACCCGTCGCAGGTGACCCTCCGTGTAGGCGTCCTTCGCCTCCACCGCACCCGCTAGCGCTTGCACGACACGCTCCAGATCCTGGCGCAGCAGCCGATTGGTCGTCTCCAGCTGAGTCGCCAGGTCGACCTCGCGATGACGGGCGCGACCGAGCCAGACGCCGAGCATCCAGAAGACCAGGAGCAGCGCCGAGACGTCCGCCGCCCGCAGGTGCCCTTCCAGCCCCGTCGCCACCGGTGAGGCGAGGCTCAGGGCCAACAGATACGAGGTGCCTCCCAGAGCGGCTCCGAGCAATCCCCCGCCGACGGGAGCGATCAGCACGCTGGCATAGACCGGCAGCAGGTAGACGATACCGAACCACAGCGCCGACGACGGCCGCTGCTGCACCACCAGGCTGATGGCGAGGGACAGCACGATCAGGGAAAGCGCGACCCAGCCCCAGCGCCACAGGCCCTGGGGCGGCCCGAACGGATGGCGGCTGCTCCCGACCTCTTCCACCTCGGGCACCAGCCACTCGGAGGGGAGCAGGCGCGCCAGCATCAGTGCCGGACAGCCGAAGACGAGGAGACTGACGCACGACGCCGTCGTCCAGATGCCCGCCGCCGTCCAGTACGCGGCCGGGAAGTAGAGCCAGCTGACGGTGAGCCCGTAGGTCACACCCGACAGCACCATGCCTCCGAGAACAGCGATCAGGACCCGGGCACGTTCGAGCGTCAGGAGCCGCCGCTCGTACGACCGCAGCGCGACATACACCGCCGCGATGACCACCACCGCGACCCCGGTGGCCGGCTGCGTGCTCGGCACCGCGCTCAGCACGAGGGGGACCCCAGCGGAAGCGCTTGCCGCGCCGGCCAGTCCCATCCAACCGAACACCACCGTCGAGATGAACAGGACCACCAGCCCCGGCTCGAGGTTGGCGAGCAGGTACAGATGGTCGATGGACTGGCGGATGGCGAGCGCCACGCAGCCGAGGAACGCTCCGGCGACGAAACGCAGGGCGATCTTCTTCATGGAAGGGGACGAGTGTAAGCCAAGGCCTGCGCCGCTGTCGCCTCTGCCGCCAGAGGCGTCGATCGCCGGTGCACATCGCGGTGAGCACCGTGCACGGCGGAGCGCCTTCGCCGTCATCCCCCGCCGACCCCGGCAGTCGTCCCCCGAGAGTCGTCCCCAGCAGAACCCTCCTTAGGTCCTACTCCTTCGGTTCGACGCCTTCCGCTCGTTCGTGCGCCAGGGCGAAGAGATGCGCCGGCGTCCGCACCAGCAAGATCCCTTCGGAGATGGCGGGGGTGGCCATCAGCGGCTCGTCGAAGTCGTTGATCGCCAGCTCCTCGTACCGGGGTCCGGCCTTCAGAACGTAGAGCAGGCCGCCCTCGGTGGGCACGTAGAGGCGCCCGTTGTTCGCCACCGGCGAGCCGGTGAAGGTGCCGCTCCGGCTGAATCGCTGCTTGTAGAGCGCCGCCCCGCTCGCCGCGTCGTAGGCGACGATGCGGCCGTTGTGGTGGACGATGTAGAAGATGCCCCGGTAGAGCAGCGGCGACGGCATGTAGGCGCCGCCGATACGGTGACTCCACAGCAGCGCCCCGTGCTCGTCGCCGGGGGTGACCTCGATCTCGCCGCGCAGCCCCGCGCGCACGGCGTAGACCGGCTTGACCGGCGGGTACCCGGCCGAGACGTAGACCACGCCGTCGCCGGCGACCGGCCGCGCCACCACCAGCTCCGAGTTCGGCCCCAGGCTCCACAGCTCCTCGCCGGTCGCCGGGTCGTAGCCGTGGATCACCGAGGCGTTGGTGACCAGCTCGTCGCCCTTCTCGCCGCGCAGCAGGGTCGGGGTCGACCACGACGGCGCCACGTCGCGCTCGGTCTTCCAGACCTGCTTGCCGTCGGCGAGGCGCCAGGCGGCGAGGTAGCCGCCGCCGTAGACGTCGACCTGGAGGATCACCGTGTTGCGGTAGAGGATCGGCGAGCTGGCGAAGCCCCACTGGTCCTCGGGATCGAAGAAGTTGCTGGCGTTGAGCGGCCCCAGGTCGTGCTGCCATAGGACCCTCCCGTCGAGATCGAGGCAGGCGATGCCGACGGTCGGGAACACCACCACGAGGCGCTCGCCGTCGGTCACCGGGGTCGAGTTCGCCTGCGTCGCCTTGAGGTGGCGCCGTGTCTCCGGCACGGCGCGGCCGACTTCGGTGACCCAGAGGCGCTCGCCGCTGCGCTTGTCGAAGGCGAGCACCTGCCAGCTGTGCTCGAGCGAGTCCTCGACGTCCTCGGCGGTGCCGGTGTCGCCGGTCAGCACATTCTGCTCCTGCTCGCCGCCGAGGGCGATCGCGGTGGTGACGAAGACTCTGCTTCCCCACACCACCGGGCTCGAGTTGCCGAGCCCGGGCAGATCGACGCGCCACAGCAGGCTCTCGCCGCGCGCCAGATCCCAGCTCACCGGAGCGTCCACGCCGTCGCCGACGCCGTCGCCGTTGGCGCCGCGGAAGCCGGGCCAGTGCACCGTCTCGCGGCCTGCCGCGACCTCGTCGGCTCCGGCAGCCGCGGTGGCGACGATCGGCGCCGGCGCGTCGGCGACCGGCTCGGCGACGCTGCGACGCAGCGCGGTCTGGGACCCGTCGCGCGCCAGTCCGAGGCCCTCGAGAGAGCCGAAGCGTCCGAAGAACGCGGCCTCGATGGCGCCGTCGGCGGAACGGAACGTCTTCTCCGCCACCGGCTCCACCACGGTCGACTCGCCGCCGTCGATCGAGAGCTCGAGCCGGCCCTCGACGATGCGCGCCTCCACCCGGGTGTCGTCCGACCAGCCCTCGTAGTCGCCGACGTACGGCTCCAGATCGGCGGCGGTCAGCGCCGGCGGCGGAGGGTCGGGGCGTGACTCGGCGCGCTGCAGCAGCTCCGCCCACGGCCCAGAGGTGAGGCGGGCGCGGAAGCGCTGCAGGAAAGACGCGTACAGAGGGCCGCTGTCGACCGCCGCCGTCGCCACGCGGAGCATCGCGTCGCGCCGTTCGGCGTGCTGCAGGCCGGTGGCGAAGGCGAACTCGAGGGCATCCTCGCGGCCTTCCGCCCCGGCCTCGAGGAGCATCACCGCGACGTCGTGGTGATCTCCGGCCAGGGCGCCGAAGAGCGCGCTCTGGCCCCAGAAGGTCTCGCGCACGCTCGGATCGGCGCCGCGCTCGAGCAGCCACGCCACCAACGTCCCGTGACCCGCAGCGGCGGCCTTGAACAGGGCGGTGGCGCCGTAGCGGTCCTTGGCGTCGACGGCGACTCCGGCCGCGACCTGCTGCTGCACGCCCAAGAGGTCTCCCCCACGTGCGGCCGCCCAGAGCGTCTCTTCGGGCGCCGGGGTCTGCGCCCCGGCGGCCGCGGCGAGCACCGGCAGAGCCCAGGTGAGCCAGCGGCGCAGCGGCGAAGGGGGGCTACTGGCAGA
The DNA here is from genome assembly GCA_003388555.1 of Acidobacteriota bacterium. GTDB lineage: Bacteria > Acidobacteriota > Thermoanaerobaculia > Multivoradales > Multivoraceae > QQVD01. The sequence goes on from QQVD01000025.1 coordinate 15,844, forward strand.
AGGCGCGACGGTACTGCGCATCGAACACCTCGGTGGGCCGACTGTGGGAAGTCGGGGGAACCGTAGCACTCACCCTCACGAGGACCACGATCGGCAGTCGCGAGAGTTTTTTCGCCGGCCGTTGCCAACTTCGACCGCCGAGGCGGCGTTATGGAGATCGAGGATGCGATCCCACCCGTGCAGGACCACCGAGAGCCCCGGGCTCCGCAACGAGATCGCCGGGCCTCCTGGGGTCGGCGGGGCCTGCGGGGTGGGGGATCGACGCTGGAGGATTCCGGGGAGGCGCGCGTGACCAGCTTCGTGGACACTGATGAGGATCCCGCCCGGTCGCAGAGGCGAGCGTCGAGGCCCGCCGAGCTGGCGCTCCACGACGACGAGCTGGTGCGGCGCGTCCTCGCCGGTGATCTCGCGGCCTACGACGCCCTGATGCACCGCTACGAGCAGCTGGTGTCGCGGGTCGCCTTCGGCTTCGGCAACGACCGCGACGACGCCCTGGACATCACCCAGGAGGTCTTCCTCAAGGTCTACGACAACCTCGGGTCCTACCGCCAGGGCACCAACTTCCGCGCCTGGCTGCTGCGCATCGTCACCAACCAGGGGATCAGTTGGCTGCGCAAGCAGCGCCGACACCGCAGCGCTCACGATCCGCTCGAGGACGAAGCGCCTCCGCCGGCGTACGTCGACTCCTCCCTGGCCGCCGAAGGCGCTCTGCTGCAGCGAGAGCGGGCCGATCGGCTGCTGGCGTCGCTGCAGCAGATCCAGCCCCGCTACCGGGCCGCTCTGTCGATGCGCTACTTCCAGGAGCTGTCGATCCGGGAGATCTCGGAGGAGCTGGTGTGCACCGAGGCGGTCACCAAGAGCCTGCTCTTCCGGGGAGTACGCAAGCTGCGGGACCTGATGGGCGCGCACTACCAGCAGCAGTATGAGTAGCCGCGGACGAGAGAGCGACGCTCGCACCGACGGCCGCAAAGGGCCAGTCCAGGAGTCCGGAGAGGGAGAGAGAGCATGAGCACGCCTGAAGACCAGCGCGACGAAACGAACGGGAACCAGGGCGGTTGCGAGGAGTGGCGTGGCGACGAAGCCACCGAGCCGATCTGTCGGCTGATCCAGCACACCGTCCTGGGACTGACCACCGGAGGCGACGGCCCCGGCCGGGTGGAGACGGACGTCGAGGCACACCTGTCGACGTGCGCCGACTGCCGCAGCGTGCTCCGCACCGACCGCGATCTGGTGGCCTTCGCCGGAAACGCCGAGGCCCCAGCGTCGACCGTCGATGCCGGTCATTCGCTGAGTCCGTTCGAGCTCGGCACGATGCGCCAGAGGGTGATGCAGCGGATCGACCCCGACCGGCACCGCCCGACGCTGAGGGCGGCGTTGACACGCACCGCCGCGCGTTTCGGCACTGCAGCCGCGGTTCCGGCCCTGCCCTGGGCAGCCGTGACTCTGCTCGCGTGCGGCCTCGCCCTGGCGGCCGGCTGGGCCCTCGGCTCCGGCAACCCACGTTCGGCGTCGGGAGTGTCCGAAGAGCTTCCCGTCGCCGGCCTCGACGCGGCTTCGTTGCCGGTGCCGGGCTTCGGAGGCGACCCGTTTCACGCCACCGAGACCGCCGCCGTCGTGGCCGCGATGGATGCGCTGTCGCAGGGGTCGCGGCCCTTCGAATCCCGGCGCGGCTACGAGCTGTCGAACGTGCAGTTCGAGCGCGTCGGTGGCGAGCGCATCGCGCTCTCCTTCGACTGGACCGCCCACGTCGAGGTGGTGCGCCCACTGGACGACCCGCTGGTGACCGAGGTGCTGGTGCAGGCACTCGACCCTTCGAACACTCTTCCCGACAAGCTGCTCGCGGTCGAAGAGACGCGCAGCGTGCCGGACCGGCGCGTCGTCCGCGCACTGGTGCGCAGCGCTCTCGATGACGACAGTGAGGTCGTCCGCCAGCTCGCGCTCGAGCGTCTGGTCTCGGCGCGCCTCGAGGGGCAGCCCGTCGCCGAGGAGGAGATCGTCGACGAGGCACTGCTGGAGATCCTGCGCAACGAGCCTTCGGTGCCGATGAGACTGCTGGCCCTCGACGGCCTGACCGCTCCGGGTGTGCTCCTGGCGCCGCACGAGCGCGAGCGCTTCGAGTCGGCTCTCGCCGACTCTCCCGAGCCAGGAGTCGAGGCGCTGCTGGTGCGCGCCGCCGACCGCCTGGAGCGCGCACCCGGGATCTGATCCCTGGGCTCGTCCACGTGGCTAGCCGCGCTCTCGCCGACCGAAGCACGAAGAAGAAAGAAACCGAGAAACACGGAGAAAGCGATGAATCGATATCCAGGACCGTCCCACGGCTCGGCCGTTCACTACGACACCGAAGCCGACTCGAGCCCCAGCCGGCGCCCAGCCCTCTGGCCGGGCAGCCGCGGCAACCCCCAATGGGCTGTCGCCGCCCTCCTCCTGCTCCTGGTCGGCGCTTCCGCGCTGCAGGGACAGCGCCGCGAGTTCGACGTCTCGCCGGGAGGGACTCTCGAGCTCGATCTCGAGACCGGCGGCTCGGTGAAGGTCACCGGCTGGGGCTCGAACACGGCCCAGGTCGACGCCGAGCTCTCGGGGCGAGACCGGGACGACGTCGAACTGTCCTTCGATCAGCGCGGCGACCGCCTGGTGGTGCGCTCGCGCATGCGCACCGAGAGGCGGCGCACCGAGGCGAGCGCCAACTTCGTGGTACAGGTGCCGCACCGCTTCAGCGTCGTCATCGACAGCAGCGGTGGCAACATCGAGTTGCACGACCTCGACGGCTCCTTCACAGGCCGCACCATGGGTGGCCAGATCGATCTCTCGGATCTCACCGGCGACGTCGACCTGGTCACCCTGGGTGGCAACATCGAGGTCGCCGACTCGGAGGTCGACGGCCGGGTCTCGACCAACGGTGGCAACGTCGACATCCGCAACGTCGTCGGCAACCTCGACGGCAAGTCGATGGGCGGCAACGTGCGCTACGCCGACTCCAGGGGAGCGCGGCGTGGCTCCGACGTGGTGAAGGTGCACACCATGGGCGGCAGGATCGAGGTGCCCGAGGCGCTCGCAGGAGCAGAGCTCCACACCATGGGAGGGCCCATCCGCGTCGGCCGCGCCGCCGGGTTCGTCAAAGCGAAGACGATGGGCGGATCGATCGAGGTCGAGGAGATCGACGGCTGGCTCGAGCTCATGACCATGGGCGGAGACGTCACCGCCGTCATGGTGGGAGATCCCTCGAGTGGCCGCCGCGACGTCGACATCGTCTCGATGGGCGGCGACATCCACCTGGTGGTCCCGCAAGGGCTCGAGATGGAGATCTCGATCGAGCTCGAGTTCACCCGCAGTCACGAGGGCAGGCACCAGATCGTCAGCGACTTCCCGGTGCAGATCGAGACCTCCCCGGAGCGGTCGCGCCAGAAGGGGTCGGCGCGCAAGACGATGACCGCCACGGGCCGCATCGGCAGCGGCGCGGCGAAGGTGACGATCCGCACCGTCAACGGCGACGTGCGGCTGGAAAAGCGGTAGCGATCGCCCGTCGGCGGGCGTGGCGTTCACATGGAACGCTGCGTGACGAGGCTGCGGCAGAGCCCGCGCCACGCTTGACACGCGGCCCGGCCTGACTTAGCTTCACTGGCGTTCCAGTCCGGAGCCGTACCCGGCGTCAGGATGGACTGCGCACCACGACCGCAGCACACTCGATGACCCACAGCGCCCTCTCCTCCGCTCCCTCCGATGTCCGGACCGTCGTCGTCCGCTTGGAGATTCTCGTCCTTAGCGGCACGAGGGCGACTTAGCGGACCTCCGACTCCAAGGTCCGCTGACGAAGCCCCCAGCTCCCCGGCTGGGGGCTTTCGTGTTTCAGGGCCGTTCGACGCCATCGCGACGCGAGGACTGCCTGACCGACTTCCGACCAGATTCCAACGACCGGCCCGACGATCCTTCCGCCAGCGAGCGCTGCCGCAGCGCCAGGGCCCCCGAGACATCCGAGACAGGAGCCGAAATGCCCATCCAACCCTCCAAAGTGATCTTCCTCGACGGCGAGTGGCTTCCCTGGGACGACGCCAAGGTGCACGTGACCACGCACGCGCTGCACTACGGATCGAGCGTCTTCGAGGGCATCCGCGCCTACAACGGCAAGCAGGGCACCGGCATCTTCCGCCTCGGCCCCCACCTCAAGCGGCTGCTCGACTCCTGCAAGCTGCTGCACATGCCGGTCGAGGACTATCCCCAGGAGCGGCTGCACGAGATCTGCATCGAAGCGGTGACCCGCAACGATCTCGACGAGTGCTACCTGCGCCCGGTGTTCATGCGCTCGGCGGGTGGCCTCGGCCTCTATCCGCTCGAGACCCCGGTCTCCTTCTTCGTCTTCGCGGTGAAGTGGGGCCGCTACCTCGGCCAGGACGCGATCGAGAAGGGCGTCGACGCGATGGTCAGCTCGTGGCGCCGCTTCAACGCCTCGACCTCGATGCCGCTGGGCAAGATCGGCGGCCAGTACGTGACCAGCCAGATGGTCTCGATCGAGGCGCGCAAGGCCGGCTTCGGCGAGGGCATCCTGCTCGACGAGCGCGGCAACGTCTGCGAGGGCGCCGGCGAGAACCTGTTCGCGGTGATGGACGGCGAGGTGATCACTCCGCCGCTCGCCTCGTCGATCCTCGGCGGCATCACCCGCGACTCGGCGATCCGCATCGCCGAGGACCTGGGCATCACGGTGCGCTACGCACCGATCTCGCGCGACATGCTCTACCTCTGCGACGAGCTGTTCATGACCGGCACCGCGGCCGAGATCACGCCGGTGCGCTCGGTCGACCGCATCGCCGTCGGCAACGGATCGCGCGGCCCGATCACCGAGCGCATCCAGGAGCAGTTCTTCGCCATCGTCGAGGGCCGCACCGCCGACCGCTTCGACTGGCTGACCCCGGTGCCGGCAGCGTCGCCGGCCCGCGCCTGACGCCGTCCCTGCCCGACCGCATCGAGGGCGGAAACGCCTTCGCAGATCACGACGAGATCCCACGAGACCTCACGAGACCACACCGATGAGCGACCAGCCCCGCATCCTGACCGGCGCCGAGATCCTCTGTGAGTGCCTGCTGCGCGAGCAGGTCGACGTGGTCTTCGGCTACCCCGGCGGCGCCATCCTCCCGACCTACGACGCGCTGTGCCACTACCCCGACCTGCACCACGTGCTCACCCGGCACGAGCAGGGCGCCACCCACATGGCCGACGGCTACGCCCGCGCCACCGGCAGGGTCGGGGTGGCGATCGCCACCAGCGGCCCGGGCGCCACCAACATGATCACCGGTCTCGCCACCGCGATGCTCGACTCCTCGCCGGTGGTGGCGATCACCGGCCAGGTGGGCACCGCGCTGATCGGCACCGACGCCTTCCAGGAGACCGACGTCACCGGCATCAGCCTGCCGATCACCAAGCACAACTACCTGGTCGGCCACGTCGAGGAGCTCGCGCACGTGGTCAAGGAGGCGTTCCACATCGCCCGCACCGGCAGGCCCGGTCCGGTGCTGATCGACGTGCCCAAGGACGTGCAGGTGGCGCGCTGCGAGTTCGTCTACCCCGAGGAGCCGATCCGTCTGCCCGGCTACCACCCGCCGGAGAGCGCGCCGCAGGAGCAGATCGACGCAGCGCTCGAGCTGATCGCCGCCTCCGAGCGGCCGGTGATCCTCGCCGGCCAGGGGGTGTTGATGGCGGGCGCCCACCAGGAGCTGCGTGAGTTCGCCGAGCGGGCGCACGTTCCCATCGCGCTCACCCTGCTGGGCAAGAGCTGCATGCCCGAGGACCATCCGCTGGTGCTGGGCATGATGGGCATGCACGGCGGCGCCCACGTCAACAAGGCGATCCAGGAGGCCGACCTGCTGCTGGCGTTCGGCATGCGCTTCGACGACCGCGTCACCGGCAAGCTCGACACCTACGCGCGCAAGGCGAAGAAGATCCACGTCGACATCGACGCCAGCGAGATCAACAAGAACGTGCGCGTCGACGTCGGCATCGTCGGCGACCTCGGCACGGTGCTGCGCCAGCTGCTGCCGCGCCTCGAGCGCACCCCGACGCCGCAGTGGATCGACCGCATCCGCGAGTGGAGCGACGACGGCCGACGCCGCGAGTTCGTTCGTCCCGCCGGCGAGGACCCCGACATGCCGGGCTTCGATCCCGAGAAGCTGATCGCGGGGCAGGTGATCTTCGATCTCTGCCGCCACACCGACGGCGAGGCGGTCACCGTCACCGACGTCGGCCAGCACCAGATGTGGGAGGCGCAGTACTACCACCACCGTCGGCCGCGCACCCTGATCACGAGCGGCGGCCTCGGCACGATGGGCTTCGGCCTGCCGGCGGCGATCGGCGCCAAGATGGCGGCGCCCGACGAGGAGGTCTGGGCGGTGGTCGGCGACGGCGGCTTCCAGATGACGATGATGGAGCTCGCCACCGCGGTGCAGGAGCGCGTCAACGTCAAGATCGCGATCATCAACAACGGCTTCCTCGGCATGGTGCGCCAGTGGCAGGAGTTCTTCTACGACGAGCGCTACTACGCCACGCCGATGATCAATCCCGACTTCTGCAAGATCGCCGAGGCGTACGGCATCCCCACCCGACGGGTCACACGGCGCGACGAGATCGCCGACACCCTGGCCTGGGCGTCGGCGATCGACGAGGGCCCGGTGCTGGTCGAGTTCGTGGTCGCCAAAGAGGACATCGTCTACCCGATGGTGCCCGCCGGCGCCGCGCTCGACGAGATGATCCGGCGTCCCACCCGTGACGATCTCGAACGGCGCAAGAGCGAGAAGGAACGCGGTGCGCCGAAGCCGGCGCCGGCGCCGAACGCCTGAGCCCCCTCAGGGACCGAGGAGAATCGAGCTATGGCCAAACACACCCTCTGCGCCCTGGTCGAGAACCGGCCCGGCGTCCTGATGCGGGTGGTCAACCTGTTCCGCCGGCGCAACTTCAACATCGACTCGCTGACCGTCGGCCGCACCCACCGCGACGACTACTCGCGCATCACCATGGTGATGGAGGGCTCGCGCGAACAGGCCGAGCTGGTGGAGAAGAACCTCTACAAGCTGGTCAACGTGATCGAGGTCGAGTACATGAGCGGCCTGCCCACGGTCGAGCGCGACCTGGCGCTGATCAAGGTCCAGGTCGACGCGGCAGCGCGACGCGACATCACCCAGCTCTGCGACATCTTCCGCGCCCGCATCGTCGACGTCTCGGCCGACTCGATGATCGTCGAGACCACCGGCGAGGAGGCCAAGATCGAGAGCTTCTGCGAGCTGCTGCGCCCCTTCGGCATCGTCGAGATGGTGCGCACCGGCATCGTCGCCATGGGACGCGGCGACCACAACCTGCGCGACCACGGCTACCAGCCGCAGGTGGCGCTCGCCGGCGCCCGCAAGTCGGTGCTCTGAGTCGAGGGCCGCTCCACCGGCCCCGCCGGTTCCCGGCTCCGTCGCCACCAACTCTCCATCAGCTCCATCGCCCCGACTTCCCACCCGATCCCCCCACCGCTCAGGAGACCTGATCCCTTCTCATGGCCAAGCTCTACTACGACCAGGACGCCGACCTCTCGCGCCTCGCCGGCAAGACCATCGCCATCCTCGGCTACGGCAGCCAGGGACACGCCCACGCTCTCAACCTGCGCGACAGCGGCGCCCCCGAGCGGGTGATCGTCGGTCTGCACGAGGGCAGCCGCAGCCGTGCCAAGGCCGAGGCCGACGGCCTCGAGGTGCTGCCTGTCGCGGACGCCTGCCGCGCCGCGCAGATCATCATGGTGCTGGTGCCCGACACCATCCAGGCAGACCTCTACGAGAAGGAGATCCAGCAGCATCTGCAGCCCGGCGACACCCTGATGTTCGCCCACGGCTTCAACGTGCACTACGACCAGATCACGCCCCCCGAAGGCGTCGATGTCTCGCTCGTCGCGCCCAAGGCGCCCGGCCACCGGGTGCGCGAGGTCTACCGCGACGGCGCCGGCACCCCGGGGCTCGTGGCGGTGCACCAGGACGCCAGCGGCGAGGCGCTCGCCAACGCCCTGGCGTACGCGCGCGGCATCGGCTGCACCCGCGCCGGGGTCATCGAGACCACCTTCAAGGAGGAGACCGAGACCGATCTCTTCGGCGAGCAGGTGGTGCTCTGCGGCGGCGCCGCGGCCCTGGTGCGCGCCGGCTTCGAGAAGCTGACCGCCGCCGGCTACCAGCCCGAGGTCGCCTACTTCGAGTGCCTGCACGAGCTCAAGCTGATCGTCGACCTGATGTACGAGGGCGGCCTCGGCTACATGTGGCACTCGGTCTCCGACACCGCCGAGCACGGCGGCTACGAGTGCGGCGACAAGCTGATCACCGAGGAGGCCAGGAAGGTGATCGACAAGACCCTGAGCGACATCCAGGACGGCACCTTCGCCCGCGCCTGGATCGAGGAGAACCGCTCCGGGCGCAAGAACTTCGAGGCGCGCCGGGCGCGCGAGCGCCAGCACCCGATCGAGCAGGTCGGACCCGAGCTGCGCCGCATGATGCCCTTCCTCAAGGCGCGCCAGGTCCCCTGAGCCGAGAGCGCCCGATCACACCGCGCGACGACGGCGCGACGACAGGCCGAGAACCTCCGAGATCGACGGAGAGCACCGATGAGCACCAGCAGCGAGTCCATCCCCCACGTTCGCATCTTCGACACCACCCTGCGCGACGGAGAACAGTCGCCCGGCGCCAGCATGACCAGCGCCGAGAAGCTCGAGGTGGCGCGCCAGCTCGCGGTGCTCGGCGTCGACGTCATCGAGGCCGGCTTCCCCGCCGCCTCGCCCGACGACCTCGAGGCGGTGCGGCGCATCGCGCAGCAGGTCGGCACCGAGCAGGGGCCGATCATCGCCGGCCTGGCGCGCTGCTGGCGCGAGGACATCGACAAGGCCTGGGAAGGGGTGCGCGACGCCAGCAAGCCGCGCATCCACACTTTCCTCGCCACCTCGGATCTGCACATGGAGCGCAAGCTCGGCATGACCCGCGACCAGGTGCTGAGCCAGGTCGAGCACATGGTGAGCCACGCCCGCAGCCTCTGCGAGGACGTCGAGTTCTCGCCCGAGGACGGCTCACGCTCGGATCCCGAGTTCCTGGTCAAGGTGCTCTCGGTGGCGATCGAGGCCGGCGCCACCACCCTCAACATCCCCGACACCGTCGGCTACGCGATGCCGGCCGAGTACCGCGAGCTGATCGCCTACCTGATCCAGCACACGCCGGGCGGCGGCCCCGGCAGCGGCATCGTCTGGTCGGCCCACTGCCACGACGACCTCGGCTGCGCCACCGCCAACACCCTGGCGGCGATCGAAGGCGGCGCCCGCCAGGTCGAGGTGACGATCAACGGCATCGGCGAGCGCGCCGGCAACACGCCGCTCGAAGAGGTGGTGATGGCGCTGCATACGCGGCCGCAGATCTACCGCGCCACGACTCGCATCAACACCACCGAGCTCGCCCGCACCTCGCGCCTGGTCGCCAACTACACCGGCATCCACGTGCCGCGCAACAAGGCGATCGTCGGTCAGAACGCGTTCGCGCACGAGGCCGGCATCCACCAGGACGGCATGCTCAAGGACCAGCGCACCTATGAGATCATGACCCCACAGACGGTGGGGCTCACCCAGAGCCAGCTGGTGCTCGGCAAGCACTCCGGCAAGCACGCGCTGCGCATCCGCCTCGAGGAGCTCGGCTTCCACCTCGACCGCGAGGAGCTGGCCGACGCCTTCCGTCGCTTCAAGCGCATCGCCGACCAGAAGAAGAACGTCACCGACGCCGACCTGCAGGCGCTCGCCAACCAGGAGATCCTGGCGCCCAACGAGATCTTCTCGATCGAGGCGCTGCAGGTCACCAGCGGTCAGCCCGGCATGGCGACGGCCACGGTGCGTCTCGAGGGACCCAACGGCAACGAGTACGTCGCCTCGGGGGTCGGCACCGGTCCGGTCGACGCGGTCTTCCGCGCCATCGACGCCATCGTCGAGGCACCGAACCAGCTGGTCGAGTACAGCGTGCACTCGGTGACCGCCGGCATCGACGCTGTCGGCGAGGTGACGGTGCGCATCGAAAGCGTACCGCCGCGAGCCGCCAGAGTCGCCGCCGACAAGGATCCCGCCAAGGGCAAGATCTTCGGCGGCTACGGCGCCGACACCGACATCATCATCGCCAGCGCCAAGGCCTACCTCGCCGCCGTCAACCGCATGATCGCCGCGCTCGGCACCAAATACTCGCGTGGCGAAGGCGGCCCCGCGACCCTGGTCACCCAGCACGACGAGCAGGCCGAGGGGGTCGGCGCCCGCTGAGCCGGGCACTCCCGAGACCGAGCACCAACCGAGGTGGACCCCGCACCATGAGCTCCGCGCCACGCACCCTGCTGGACAAGATCTGGGACCGCCATCTGGTGCGTCGGGCGCAGGGCGGTCTGCCCGCGACGCTCTACATCGACCTGCACCTGGTGCACGAGGTCACCTCGCCGCAGGCCTTCGCCGAGCTCGACGCGCGCGGCCTGCGGGTGCGTCGTCCCGACCGCACCCTGGCGACGATGGACCACTCGACTCCCACCGAGCCGGGCCTCGACCTCGACCGCTTCCGGGTGATCGACGCCCAGTGCGCCAACCAGCTCGAGGCGCTGCGCCGCAACTGCGCCCAGCACGGTGTGCCGCTGATCGACTGGGGCGACGAGCGGCGCGGCATCGTGCACGTCATGGGGCCGGAGCAGGGGGCGACGCAGCCTGGCATGACGATCGTCTGCGGCGACAGCCACACCTCGACCCACGGCGCCTTCGGCGCCCTCGCCTTCGGCATCGGCACCAGCGAGGTCGGCCACGTGCTCGCCACCCAGTGCCTGCTGCAGCACCGGCCCGAGACCTTCGAGGTACGGGTCGACGGCGCGCTGCAGGAGGGCGTCGCCGCCAAGGACGTGGTGCTGGCGATCATCCACCGCCTCGGCATCGACGGCGGCACCGGCTGCGTCTTCGAGTTCACCGGCAGCGTGATCCGCTCGCTCGACATGGAGGGGCGGATGACGATCTGCAACATGTCGATCGAGGGCGGCGCCCGCGCCGGCATGGTGGCGCCCGACGAGGTCACCCTCGCTTGGCTCGAGGGGCGGCCCCTGGCACCGCGCGGCGAGCGCTGGGAGGAGGCTTGCGAGCTGTGGCGCTCACTGCCCAGCGACGAGGGCGCCCGCTACGACCACGGCGTGGTGCTCGACGGCGCCGCGATCGAGCCGATGATCACCTACGGCACCAACCCCGGCATGTCGGTGCCGATCGGCGGCGCCATCCCCTCGGCCGACCAGATCCCCGAAGGCTCGCGCCCCTCGTTCGACAAGGCGCTGCGTTACATGGGACTCGAGGCCGGCCAGCCGCTGCGCGGCCAGAAGATCGACGTCGTCTTCGTCGGCAGCTGCACCAACTCGCGCCTCGCCGACCTGCGCGCCGCCGCCGCGGTGCTGCGCGGCCGCAAGGTCGCCAGCGGCGTGCGCATGCTGGTGGTGCCCGGCTCGCAGCAGGTCAAGCGTCAGGCCGAGGAGGAGGGCCTCGCCGAGGTGTTCCGCCAGGCCGGCGCCGACTGGCGCGAGGCCGGCTGCTCGATGTGCCTGGCGATGAACGGCGACCGCCTCGAGCCCGGGCAGTACGCGGTGTCGACCACCAACCGCAACTTCGAGGGGCGCCAGGGCTCCGGCGGGCGCACCTTCCTCGCCTCGCCCCAGGTCGCCGCCGCCAGCGCGCTGACCGGGCGCATCACCGACGCGCGCGAGGTGACGTCGTGAGCCAGGAGACGACGGCCACACCCGGGCGCATCGACAGCGTCGTCGCACCGCTGCCGATCGACAACATCGACACCGACCAGATCATCCCGGCGCGCTACCTCAAGGTGACCGACAAGTCCGGCCTCGCCGAGGGCCTGTTCGCCAACTGGCGCTGGCAGGACCCGCAGGCCTGCGCCGGCCCGCGCGCCGACTGGGTGCTGCACCAGGAGCCGTTCCGCGGCGCCGAGATCCTCGTCACCGGCGAGAACTTCGGCTGCGGCAGCTCGCGCGAGCACGCCCCCTGGGCGCTGCTCGGCGGCGGCATCCGCGCCGTCGTCTCCACCCGCTTCGCGGACATCTTCCGCGCCAACGCGCTGAAGAACGGGCTGCTCACCGTCACCGTCGAGCCCCGCGTCGCCGACCGCCTGATGCGCGAGTCGCTCGAGGCCCAGAGCGGTGGCCGCGAGCCCGTGCGTGCCCGCATCGACCTCGGGCAGCAGCAGCTCGACCTGCCCTGGGAAGTCGTCTCCTTCGACATCGACCCCTTCGCCAAGCACTGCATCCTCACCGGCGTCGACCAGATGGGCTACCTGGTCGACCAGGAAGGCGACATCGCGAGGTTCGAGGAAGGCCACGAGCACTTCGTGGATACGCGGGAGCTGGTGGCGAGAGGCTGACGGATTCGGCTTCGGCCCGCTCCCTGGCGCCGGAGCGAGCGCGCGCACACAGAGGGGTTGCGCCTGACCCCAGCCGTGCCCTCGGCCTACTCGTCGGCCTGCGACTCCGCCTCGAGCCGGTACTCCAGGTCGTAGCGATGCTCGCCACCGTCGAGGTCGAGGTGGAAGGTGCCCGAGAGACCGCGCAGCTCGCCCGTGCCGGAGTCGGGCTCTGCCCGGCGATCGCGATCTCGGGCACCGACGGCCCCAACGTTTGACGCCCGTCGAGAGTACAACTCCTGTGGGAGAAGGAGAGCGCCTCGAATGCACCGCGCGCCGGCTCGGACCTCAGGCAGAGCGAAGGCCGGGCGCGAACCGACCTCTACCGACAGGAGACCTCCAGTGCAGCGAGACCAGAAACCCCTCCACACCACCGGCTCCCCCATCCCCCGGCTTCCGAGTCCGGCAGCAATTCCGGCGCCGCGGGATCGCCCCCTCTGCCGCTTCGCGTCGCTTCTCGTACTGATCGCGGTTCTCGGAGCCGTGGGCGCACCGACCGCGCTCGCCGCCGCTGTCGACGAAGACCCGCGCGGTGACCACCAGGTGCGTGTCTTCGAGCCGCGGCACATCGACGTCGACCAGCTGCAGCCGACGCTGACCCTGCTGCGCCTCGAGCACAGGGTCCAGCCCGATCTCGGCTCGGTGGTGGTCAGCGCCCCGCCGGAGCGCATCGCGGCGTTCGAGAAGGTGCTCGCCGAGCTCGACCGGCCGGCCAGGCCGCGCGAGTCGCTGCAGATCACGGTGGCGCTGGTCGAGGCCTCGGACGCCGGGGACCCAGCAGCCAAGGGTCCCGGCCGCGAGTCGCGTGCCTCGGGAGCGCTCAAAGTCCTCGAACCGGCGCTGGCGCCGCTGCGGCAGCGTTTCGGCTACCGACACTTCGCGGTCGCCGAGACGGTGCTGCTCAGCGTCTCGAACCACGAGCGCGGCGCCGCCGAGGGCGGCTATGAATCGGGCGAACGCTCGCTGACCTACGGCCTGGCGCTGCGGGCCCGGCTCAAGGCGCCCGACGACCCGGCGAGCTCGGCGCCGCGGCGGGTGCGCATCGACGATCTCGAGCTGCACCTGCAGGACTACGGGGTGCCACGCGAGCAGCGTCGCCTGCGCGCCGCCCTGCAGAGCAGCTTCGATGCCCTCAGCGGGGTGCCCCTCGTCGTGGGCAAGGTCTCCCCGGTGGGCTCCGAAGGCGACCTGCTGGTGCTGCTGCTCGCCCAGCTCGGCGACTGATCGCGTTCGCGCCAATGGCGAAACCCGCGGCGCGCCGGCGTCGCGGTGAAGAAGGCGGGACCCGAAGCGGACTTCGAGCGTCGACGCTGCCGGCCGTTCCCTGGGGATTCGCCAGCGGCGCGACGCTCACACGCCCGCGTGCCGACGTCGCACGAGGGTACACCCCGCTACACTCCCGGCATGCGGGTGATGATCGACCTCTGCGTGGTGCCCCTCGGCGTCGGCGTCTCGGTCTCCGAGTACATCGCGGCGTGCTCCAAAGTACTCCGCGAGGCGGGGCTGGAGACCCACCTGCACGCCTACGGCACCAACGTCGAAGGCGAGTGGGACGAGGTGATGGCGGCGGTCAAGCGCTGCCACGAGGTGGTGCACGCGATGGGGGCGCCGCGCATCACCACGACGATCAAGCTGGGAACCCGCACCGATCGACGTCAGTCCATGCAGGACAAGGTGGACAGTGTCGAGCAGAAGCTGGATCGGGAGGGCTGAGCCGAGGTTCCGCCGCCGCGAGCGCCGCTGCGTCTCGGCGCTGTCGGCGGCCCTGCTCGTCTGCGCCTCCGCCGGGGTATCCGCCGGGGTATCGGCCAGCGCCACGGCGACCCGCCCCGCTCCGCCGCCGCCCAGCGTCAGCGGACAGATCGTCGACGCCACCGGTGCGCCGCTGGAGGGAGCCGTCGTCTCGCTGTCTGCGCCGCCGCAACAGGACGCAGGGCCGAGGCTTCGGACTGCGCCCGATCCCGTCGTGCGGGCGCGCACCGACGTCGGGGGACGGTTCGTGCTCGCGGCGCCTGCGCTCGGGCTGTGGGACCTGCGGGTCGGGGCCAGAGGATTCGGATCCCGCTCGCTGCAGCTGCACCCGCTGACCCACGACCTCGAGCTGCTGCCGATCGCGCTCGAGGCGAGCCGCAGGGTCAGCGTCATGGTCGTCGACGGACAGGGGCGCGGCATCGCCGGGGCGCGAGTCCGCGCCCGGCCGCCGCGCTCGGGGACGCTGGATCTCTCCTCCCGCGAGCAGACCGCCACGACCCAGGCGGTGACGGTCGAGGCGGTCACCGGCAACGACGGAGTCGCCGAGCTCGAGATCCCTTCCGGGTCGCTGTCGCACGTCGACGTCGCCGCGGAGGGATTCGTGCCCGCCGTCCACCACGACGTGGACGTCGACGAGAGCGTGCCGCGCCTCGAGCTCTCCGAGGGCCGAAGCCACCGGGTGTGCGTCGTCGATGCGCAGGGGGAGCCAGCACCCGAGTCGTGGCTGACGCTCCGCGACGGGCAGCACGACGAGCTCGCCACCGTGGAGGTGGGCGACGACGGCTGCAGGGTGGTGCAGCTGGAGCGCGACCTGCGCCTGGTGGCGCGCAGCACTGGCGGCGCCCGCGGCGAGGCGCGGCCGCGACTGCGCGCCGCCGAGACGACGATCCGCCTGCGGGCACCGGTCCGGGTCGCCGGAACCGTGCTCCAGGTCGCCCTCGGCGAGAGGGCCGACGACGGCGAGGCCGCCGGCAACAACGGCTCGGCGGCGCTGTCGCCGGTGCCGGCCGCCCTGGTGTGGATCGACCCCTCCGCACCGGTGACCACAGACGCCCGCGGGCGCTTCGTGCTCGACGTGCCGGCCGACACCGGCTGGACGAGCGAGGAGAGGATCCGCGCCGCGGCCCGGGGCTTCCGAGCCGACACCGTGCGTGTCGACCTGGAGTCGCTGGGCGCGTCGCTGTCGCCCGTCGTGCTCGAGCCGACGACCACGCTGCGCGGTGTGGTGCAGGAAGCAGACTCGTTGGCGCCGGTGGCGGCGGCGAAGGTCCGGCTGAGCGAGCCCTCCAGCCTCGACGCGCGACCGACGACCACCGACACGGCCGGGCGCTTCGTGTTCGAGGGAGTGCGCGCCACCGAGAGCCTCGAGCTCGTCGCCGCCTCCGACGGCTACGCCACCTCCCGCACCACCCTGGAGCCGCTCGGGTCCCGCGATCCGCTGGACCAGGTGGTGCTGCGCCTCGAGCTCGGCATCCGCCTGACCGGAGTAGTGCTCGATCCGGAGGCCAACAGGCTTGCGGGTGCCGGTGTGTGGCTGCGGCCGAGGCCTGCTGACGACGAGTCGCTACCGGCGTTCGACGAACCGTCCTTCGAAACCACCGCCGACGGCGACGGCGCGTTCGAGTTCAGCGACATCGGTGAGGGGCTCTACGACCTGCGGGTGAGGGCCGCCGACTTCGTCACCGAGACCCTGTCGGAGATCGTTGTCGAGCGCCCGGTCCGGGGACCTCCCACGGTGGATGTCGGAGCAGTGACGATGCGCCGGGGCGAGTCGCTGGAGGGTCGCGTCCTCGATCGCGCCGGCTGGCCGGTGGTGGGAGCCGAGCTCACGCTCCACGACGAGGACCAGGACCTGGCCATGGCCGCCTATCTGGATCGCCATGACGCCGAACGCAAGGTCACCCCCGACGACGACGGCTGGTTCCAGGCAAGCGGCTTCGCGACCCCGGGCTCGGTGTCGCTCGAGGTGGAGCGACGCGGCTTCGTCACCGAACAGCTGGCAGGCGTGGCGATCCCCCTCGTAGAGCCGCTCGAGATCGTGCTCGCGCCGGCCGCGACGCTGCGTGGCCGGGTGAGCGACGAGGCGGGTGCCCCGATCGAGGCCCGGGTCGAGCTGAGCTACCGCGCCGCCGCGCCGGCAGTGGCGTTCACGCCGCGTCTGCACGACACGGTCTCCTCGGCCGCGGACGGCCGCTTCGAGATCGGCGGTCTGGCGGAGGGCGACTGGGACCTCGTCGCCACCTCGCAGGGCTTCGTCCCGCACCAACGCAAGGGAATCGCGGTCGACCTCGAAGCGGGAACCGGCGAGATCGAGCTACGGATGACACCGGGGGCCGAGCTGGCCGGCACGGTGTACGGAGCAGACGGTCGAGCGCTGCGCGGCGCCCGCGTCGAGACCGTGGTCGATCGAGAGTCGAGGGATCCCTTCGGACACCACGCGTCCGGCCGCGCCGCGCTCACCGACCACGAGGGCTTCTACCGACTCACCGAGCTCGCACGGGGCCCGACGACCGTCGCCGTGCACCATGAAGAGCACCGACGCCTGGTGCGCGACGTCGAGATCCGGGCCGGCGACAACCGGCTCGATCTGTGGCTCGAGGCCGGGTTCGAGATCACCGGCACCGTGCTCGACGCCGACGGCTACGGCGTGGGCGCCGCCGACGTCGTGCTGGCGCGCGGTCGTGGGTTGCAGTCGCTGCTCACCGCGGCCAACTCCGGCATCGACGAGCCGCTCTCGGCGACCAGCGATGCGAGCGGCGGCTTCGAGTTCGCGGGCCTCTCTCCCGGCACCTACAGCCTGCTCGCCATAAACCTCAGCGGCGGCGGTTCCTCCTCCTTCGACACCGCGGAGGAGACCGTGCAGGTGGACGACCGCTCGGTGCACGGAGTCGAGCTGCGCTTCCGTACCGGCCTCGCGATCCGCGGTCGCGTGCTCGGCCTGGCGGACGACGAGCTCGGCTCGGTCGAGGTGGTGGCGATGCAGGAGGGCTCCGACAGTTTCCCTCGGATGTCGGGCAGCGACGCGCAGGGACGGTTCGAGCTCGACGGGCTGAGTGCCGGTCGCTGGGTGGTCACGGCCGTCGGTCCTGGCGGACGATCCGCCAGCGAGAGCATCACCCTCACAGCCGACGATGACGGGCGCGACCTCGAGCTGGTGTTCGAGGAAGGCCTGCGCGTGAGCGGCAGAGTGCTGCGGGGAGGCGAGCCCGTCGCCCGCCACTACGTCGTAGTCCGCCGGGTCGGCGGAGTGTCGACGGCGGACGCCACCACCGATCCACGTGGCCACTTCGAGCTCAACGACGTGCAGCCAGGTCTCTATGAACTCTCCGTCGGCGACCTGCGCGGCATCGTGCACAGCGAGCAGATCGAGATCTCGGACGCCCGCGAGCTGCTGGTCGAGCTCGGTACCTTCAGGCTGTACGGCGAGATCCTGGTCGCGGCCTCGGGTCGCGGACTCGCCGCCGACCTGGAGCTCGAGCCCCTCGATGCGCCAAGAACGCGTGGAGGCGGACCGCTCGAGACCTTCGCCTCGATCTTCGGCAACTCACGGCTGCGCCGGGCGCAGTCGCGCTCCGACGGCA
The DNA here is from genome assembly GCA_003388555.1 of Acidobacteriota bacterium. Classification (GTDB taxonomy): domain Bacteria; phylum Acidobacteriota; class Thermoanaerobaculia; order Multivoradales; family Multivoraceae; genus QQVD01. Next base: position 33,629 of record QQVD01000025.1, read on the forward strand.
GCTTCGAGTTCGCGGGTCTGCAGTCGGGCTCGTACCACATCACGGCGCGGGCGGACGGCTACGGGACCGCGAGCGCGAACGTGACCTTGGAGGGCGGCGACGAGGCGGTGGTGCTGGAGCTGGCCGCCACCGAAGGGCTCGACATCTACGCGCAGAGCTCCTCCGGCCAATCCGTGTCGAGCGCCAGGGTCGCCCTGTTGGATGCGAACGGGACGCGGATCCTCGTGCGCACGCTGCGGGCGCGAGAGGCGGGACGCCTGCATCTGGCCGACGCACCGGAGGGCTCGTGGCTGCTGCTGGTCGAGGCCCCGGGTGAAGCGACGCTGCAGGTCGCCGCCACCGTCCCGGGCGACGGCGTGCGCCTGGTGCTCCCTCCTGCGGGCGACCTCCGCCTCAGCGTGCCGGGGCTCGCCGAGGACTCCGCGGCGCGGGCGGTGCTGCGCTCTCCCGGCGGAATCCCCCACCGTCAGATCGAGCTCGACGAGTCGGTGAGCGCGAGCCGACCCGTCGCCGGAGGGGAGGTGCTGTGGAGCAGGGTCCCGGCGGGCAGGTGGCGGGTCGAGCTCGTCGATGCGACGGGCGCGCTGCTGCGCGCCGGCGACGTCGACGTGGCTGCCGGGCAGGCGGTCAACGTCAGGCTCGACGGATCCGGCGCCGCGGTGCCAGGCGACCAGCGCTGACCTGGCGTGCCAGTGAGCCCCGAAGGTCCGCCTTGCGGCGCCTGCGCGTCTGCGGGCGCCGAGGCGATCCGCAGGTTCACCGGCCCGGGGGTTCCACACCGACGCCCGGGCTCGCCGAGCGCCCGAGCAGCGCCGCGATCTCGGCGTAGCCGCGCCGCTGCGCCACCTCGCGGGGCGTCACGCGGCCGAATCCCTGCAGGTCGCTGTACGTCTCCGGCGAGGCTCCATGCGCGAGCAGCAGGCGGGTGAGCTCCAGGTGGCCGCGCCCGGCGGCCAGCATCAGCGGCGTGACCTCGCCGAACGCCTCGATCCAGGTGGACGCGTCGGGATCGGCGCCGGCGGCGAGCAGCCGCGCGACGGTCTCCTGGTGCGGCCGGATCGAGGCGAAGTGCAGCGGAGTGTGACCTGCCCGGTTGCGAAGGGCCGGATCGGCGCCCGCCGCCAGCAGGCGCGCCACCAGGGCCTCGTCGCAGGCGAACGCGGCGACCATCAGGGCGGTGACTCCGTGGCGGTTGGCGGCATCGACCGTGGCGCCGGCCCCCAGCAGCACGTCGACGGTGTCGTGGTGCCCCGCCCGCGTCGCCAGCAGCAGCGGCGGCGCGCGATCCTCCTCGAGCCCGCCGGCGTCGGGTGCGGCGCCGGCCGAGATCAGACTGCGCACCACCCGTTGGTGACCGCCGGCGGCTGCCGACTGCAGTGCGGTCCGCCCGTCGGCCCCAACCCGCCCGGGGTCGGCGCCGGCCCCGAGCAGGGCAGCCACCACTTCGGCGTGGCCCTGGCGGCTGGCGAGCAGCAGCGGCGCGTCGTGCCGCGCCATCCCGCCCTCTGCGAGGTCGACACCCTGCGGCGACGCTCCCAGCTCGAGCAGCAGCTCGACTGCGGAGAGCAGGCCGCGACGGGCGGCCTCGCGCAGCAGCGAGCCGCCCTCTTCTTCGACGGGGTCGACCTCGGCTCCCGCCGCGCGCAGCAACCGTGCAACGTCCCAGTTCCCGGCGAGCACGGCCTGGGCGAACGCCGAACGGCCGCAGGTGCCGCAATCCGCGATGTCGTGCGGCGCACCGGCCGCCACGAGCCGGCGCAGGACGGCGAGATCGCCCACCAGGCCGGCCGCCACGAGTGCACTCTGGCCGTAGCGGTTGCGCACCGAGACGTCGGCTCCACGCTCCAGCAGCAGCTCGACCGTCTCGAGACCGCCGGCCACGGCGTAGAAGAGAGCCGTGGCGCCGGCGGCATCCGTGGCCGCAGGGTCGCCGCCGGCGTCGAGCAGCAGGCGGGTCGTCTCCAGGGAGGCCGCCGCGGCAAGCATCAGGGCCGTGCGTCCCGAGCCTCCCCTGGCATCGGGATCGGCGCCCGCCGCCAGCAGCGATCCGGTGAGCTTTGCATCGCCCTCGCGCGCCGCCGAGTGCAGGGCGCCGTCGCGGGCTGGCGGAGCTGGCCTCGCCCGGCGGTCGGCCACCTGCGAGAAGGGCACGCCGTCCGCGTCGTCCTCCTCGCCCTCCTCCTCCTCGCCCGACTGCTCCGCGGTCGCTCCGGGAGGATGCTCCGTCGCCGCGCCGGCGGTCGACGACTCGGTATGGGCCGCAGGTGCCGCCTCGCCCTCACCGGCGTCGGTATCGCCGTCGGTTCCGGCGTCGGCGATCGACCACTGCCCGACGACCACCGGAAGGCGCGCCTCTGGGGGAGTTGCCGGAGCATCCTGGTCGCTGTGGGGCGACGCCGACGGCCACTGGGCCACCGCCGCGCCCGCGAGGCCGAGGCCGAGGCCGAGCGACAGGAATACCCACGGGACAGCGCCCTGCGTCGCGATCGACGACCGCCTCCGATCGGCACGACCAGCCCGACCGCCACACCAGCGCCACGTCCGCGTCGTCGACAGCCCCGACGCCGGAGCCGCCGCGACACGCATCACTTCAGCAACTCCTTGTTCGGCCTCCTCGGGGTGCGCAGCTTGCCGAGGAAGCGCAGCAACTTGCGTTGATCTCCGTCGTCCGAGGCGAGGAACGCGTCGCGCGCCGCCTGCGCCTCGCCGCCGTGCATCTCGATCGCCTGGTAGAGCGTCGTGGCGCGGCCGTCGTGCAGGTACGGCGCCGTGTCGGCCACGCCCCAGAGGCGCGCGGTGGTGAACTCGTCGTTGGCGATCTCGCCCCCGGAGAAGGTCTCGGCGAGGCGCGGCCCCATCGCGTGGCGCTTCAGGTCGGCGAAGAGAGGCACCTGCAGTCCACCACCTGCGGCGGTGTCGAATCCAGCTGGCCTGAGATCGATCTCCAGGTAGACGTTGGCCGAGGGATCGGTGGCGACCTCGGGATGGGCAAGGGGCACCTCCTTCGATCGGGTCTCGAGCACCGGGATGTGGCAGTCGGCGCATCCGATGGCGACGAAGTGGTCGAAGCCGGCGAGAGCCGCCGGGCCGAGGTTGCCGATGCGCGGCGCTGGGTTGGTGACGTCGAAGACGTGCAGCACGCTCATCTCGGCGACGGTGACCTCGTCGCTCAGTCCGTCGCCGTCCTCGTCGACGCCGGCGCCGACGACCTCGTCGGGCTGGATGCCGAAGTGGAACTGCATCGCGCCACGGTCGAAGTCGCGCATCGAGAAGTTCTCACCCTTGCGGCCGAACGGTCGCACCACCAGCACCTCCTCGGGGGGCACGCCGTGGGCGTCCTCGGGGCCGATGCCCTCGACGTCGAGCTCGACGTTGCCGGCCGAATCGACGGTGGTGATCGCCCCGAAGTCGACGCCGTGAGTCAGCAGCGGCGTCACCGTCCCCGGCGGCGACAGCCGGGCCTGGGCGAGCAGATCCTGCAGGTCGGCGGTCATCTCCTTGCCGAGCAGCTCGACCGCGCCGCCGCCGAAGAGGAAGGGCGGATTGGCGTAGCGGCCGTCGAAGTCGGCGACGCCGTCGAACTGGAGCGGCATCTCCGGGTCGTGCCCCGGCTGGAAGACCACGCGATCGTCGAACGAGTCGGCGACGTCGATGACCTTGGGCAGGATGATGGCGTTCTGCACCACGCCTCCGACGCCGCCGAAGCCGAGCGTCGGCGGGGTGGTGCGGTTGCTGACGATGGTGTGGCACTCGTTGCAGCTCTGAGCGTCGAGCCCGTTGACGCGCAGCGAGAGGCCGTTGCCCTGCAGCGTCGGCCGGTGGCCGAAGGCGCGGGTGTCGGTCTCGCTGGGATCGAACGGCCCTTCGCCGAAGCCGTCGTAGGTGTTGAACGGTGTCGAGAACACCGCCAGCCCGAGCCGCCTCAGGTCGTCGAGATCGATCGCTCCGTGGTCGAGCGCCTCGAGCAGCTCGTCGAGCGAAGGCAGGTCGGCGTGCGCCGGCCCGACGTCGACACCCTGCGGCCAGGTGACCATCGGGGCCAGGAACAGGGCGATCGCGGCGACCAGCGAGGCCGTGCCGGCACGGCTCGCCCCGCCGCTCCCCTCCCAGACCCTCGGATCGCCCGTCGAGCTTCGAGTCGGCTGCCTGCCACAGAGTCCCGCTCCCTCCTCTGCTCGCCCTCCGGTCTGCCTCGTTCTCCTCTCTCCACACGCACGTCCAGTGTTCACTTCCCTCACGTCGTTCCCTCCCTGTCATTCGTTGGCGGTGGACGCTTCACGGGGCTCCCTCCGAGCCCTCCACCTCCACCAGCCTGTGCTCCTTTGCTCCTGTGCCGTTCGGCTCCCGTGCTCGTGTGCTGCCCCCCTCAGCCGGTGACCGACGACCACGCGCCGGTGTCACCCGACTCGTAGCCATCGGCGAAGACCAGATCGCCCGTCGCGTCGGCCTCGAACGCGCCGCTGTCGCAGTCGGCGCTGCCGTCGCCGTCGCCGTCCTGCGGTCGCGCAACGCCGCGCTGATCCGTCGCCAGGCACTCGCCTGGGGCGGCGAAGTCGATCGCCGCGCTCCCAGCCTGCAGCGCGTGGGTCCGCGTCGGGCCGCCGTTGTCGAGCAGCGGCGACAGCATCACGTCGGCCACCGCGACGAGGTCGCTGCCGCCGAGACCGCAGGTGTCTCCCGGGCCTTCGAGGTTGCCGCCGCCCGAGACGTCGACGCTGCCGGAGCAGCTCCCGACCAGCAGGCTGTTGGCGGCGGTCAGCGAGCCGGCGTTGTGCAGCGCGTCGCCGCTGCCCGCGGTGTTGCCGACGACGGTGCAGTGCACCACGCTCATCGAGCGTGCACTCAGGTTGTAGAGACCGCCTCCCTGGTTGCCGCCGTCGTTGCCCGAGAAGGTCGAGTTCTCGAGCGTCGCCGTACCGTGGTTGTCGATGCCTCCACCGTGGTCGTCGGTCGAGTTGCCGCTGAAAGTCGAAGCCCGCACGAACAGAGTTCCGTTGTTGCGCACTCCGGCGCCGGGTCCCTGCGACTGGTTGCCCACCAGAGCGACGCCCTCGAGCAGAAGATCGCCGTCGTTCTCGACACCACCGCCGTCGCCGGAGGCGGCATCGCCACCGGCCAGCTCGAGATCGCCGATCGTCGCCACGACGCCGCCCGCCACGTCGAACACACGGTCGATCCCGTCGGCGTCGATCAGCGTCTGGTCGGCACCGGCGCCTCGGACCTCGATGTCGTCGATCAGATCGAGGTCGCCGTGCTCGCCGAGCCCGTCGCCGCGCGGCCCGATGGAGAGCACGTAGGTGCCGGGCGGTACGACGACGAGATCGACGGTCGGTGCGGGATCGCCGGCGACGCAGCCGTCGACGGCACTGTTCTGGTTGGCCGCCAGGATCGCCTCGCGCAGGGTGCAGTTGCCGTTGGGAGGCAGATCGGCGTCGTCGGCCGTCGCATCGACGGTGATGGTCGCTGCTCCCGACGAGCTGGGCGCAGCGACCGCGAGCACGAGTGCAAGCGCCAAAGAGCCGATTGCGCGAGGCAGCCGCCGGAGCGCCATGACTGGCCGGACGGGTGGTGTCGAGGCCGGGCACTGCGCTGCGCGTTGCCTGACGATCAGGGCCATCGGATGAGTCACGACCGGTTCACCTCGCTTCTTCGGTGGAGCGACGGAAGGCCTCGAGAGGCACCTCGCTCAGGGCCCGGCACTTGATGGGTCCTGCCGTCGCGCTCTTTGGTTCGATATATCGGAATGTCTCTATGTATCGCCTCGCACGCCTCCTGTCAATCGGCTGGCCGCGGACTCGTCGCGCGATCACACGTCCTTTCGCCTCCGACGCGGCGATCCAGGCGAACGAACACAACCGCGTCTCACGGCGGGCCAACCCCCTCACCCTCAGGATGGGCAACCTCGGTGGAGGCGACGACGTATGGAGATTCAGCAGCCCCCACCTTCTCTCTGAGGGAGCCGGCCCCGCGAGCGCCCGCACTCGCGCGGCATCGCTCCGCGAGCCCGACGTGAGGGGCTGAACCAGGCCACCAGGAGGTCCGAACGATGAGCACCCCGAGCCGCCCGACTGCATGGATCACCGGCGTGCGCCAGGACGTGATGTTCGCGCTGCGTCAGTTCCGCCGCAGCCCAGGCCTGGTGATCACCGCGCTGCTCAGCCTCGGCCTGGGCATCGGCTTCCTGGCGACGATCTTCGCCATGACCGACGCCTTCTTCCTGCGTCCGCTCCCCTTCTACGAGCCGGAGCGCGTGGTGCACGTCTGGGGCACCGACGGGCGCACCGGCGCCGAGCAGCTGCGGGTCTCGGAGTCGAACTTCCTCGACTGGCGGGCACAGTCCGACCGGTTCGACGACCTCGCCGGCTACTACTACTCGGCGTTCACCCTCACTGAGGACGGCGGCAGCTCCAAGCTCAACGGCACCTACGTCTCCACCAACCTGCTCGGCCTGCTCGGCGTCGCGCCGGCCCGCGGACGCTCGTTCCAGCCCGGCGACGCCGAGGAGGGCGCCGACCGCGTCGCCATCGTCAGCCATCGCTTCTGGCGCGATCAGCTCGCCGCACGCGAGCCGGTGGTGGGCAGCGAGATCGAGCTCGACGGGATGCGCCACACCGTCATCGGCGCGATGCCGCCGAGCTTCGTCTTCCCGTTCAACAACATGGAGCTGTGGCTGCCGCTGGCGGTCGAAGCCGACGAGAGCTCGCGCGGCGCCGACGGTCCACTGCTGGTGATCGGCCGCCTCGCCGACGGAGCGACACCGCAGACGGTGCAGTCCGAACTCGATGCGATCACGGCGCGGCTGGCGGGCCAGTACCCCGACACCAACCAGCAGCGCGGCGCGGTGGTGGTCGAGCTGCGCTCGGCCCTGCTGTTCACCTGGGACATCTTCCGGCTCGTCTTCCCGGCTCTGTTCGCCGCGGTCGGCTTCGTGCTGCTGCTGGTCTGCGCCAACCTCGGCAACCTGCTGCTGGCGCGGCTCACCCGGCGCCGCGAGGAGCTCGCCTTCCGGCTCACCCTCGGCGCCAGCCGGAGCCGCATCGTGCGCCAGCTGGTCACCGAGAGCCTGGTGTTGGGACTGCTCGGCGGCGCCTTCGGGCTCGGCTTCGCGGCCCTTCTGACGGGCGTCCTCGAGCAGGCGATCCCGCTCGACCTCTACCGGGTCGGCGCCATCGGGCTCGACGCGCGCGGCGTCCTGTTCGCCTTCGTCGCCTGCCTGCTCACCGTGCTCGCCTTCGGCGTCGCCCCGGCGCTGCGCGTGGTCACACCGCGGCTCGCCCAGACGCTGCGCTCCGGTGGACGGGGCGCCGACGGCGAGACCAGGAGGCTGCGCAATGCCCTGGTGGTCGCCCAGATCGCCCTCGCGGTGATGCTGGTCGCCGGTGCGGCGCTGATGGCGCGCACCTTCGCCGAGATGCAGGACCTCGAGACAGGTTTCGAGAGCGCCAACCTGCTGACCCTCGAGATCGTGCTGCCGCAGACCTCGTACCCGGACGACGAGCAGGAGAACGCCTTCTTCGACCAGGTGGTGGCCAACCTGGGGGCGATCCCCGGAGTCGAGGCGGCGACCTCCGGCTACCCCCTGCCACTGAACTTCGAGAGCCTGGGCGGAGAGATCGAGATCGAAGGCTGGGAGAAGGCGCCCGACGAGGTGCTGCAGGCGAGCACCTACTGGATCGGTGACGGCTACCTGGAGACCCTCGGCACGCCCCTGATCGCCGGGCGCATGTTCGAGTCCGGCGACAACGCCGACAGCTCGCCCGTGGTGCTCGTCAACCAGACCCTGGCGGAGCGCTACTGGCCGGGCGAAGCGGCGATCGGGCGACGGATCTTCATCGCCGACACATGGCGCGAGATCGTCGGCGTCGCCGGCGACTCGGTGACCATGCAGCTCGGCGAGGAGATCCCCTCGGTGGTCTACTACCCGCAGAGTCAGCGCTCGACGAGGCGACGCTTCATCTATCTGCGCCACCAGCCCGGCGCGACTCCGCCGCTGAGCGAGCTGCGCCAGCGCATCGCACGGGTCGATCCCGCCATCCCGGTGACCAACGTGCGTTCGATGCACCAGGTGGTGGCGACCTCCTACGGGCCGTGGCTGATGGGTCTCGGCGGCATCGGTGTGCTCGGCTTCGGCGCCCTGCTGCTGGCCAGCGTCGGCCTCTACGGCCTGGTCAGCTACAGCGTCGCCCAGCGCACCCGCGAGTTCGGCGTGCGCAAGGCGCTGGGAGCCGGCCGCGCCGACGTCGTGCGCCTGGTGCTGCGCGAGAGCTCGGTGCTGGCGGCGCTCGGGCTCGGAATCGGCATGGTCGGCGTCTTCGCCCTCTCCCGCTTCCTCGCCTCGCTGCTCTTCGGCGTCTCGGCGCTCGATCCGCTGGCCCTGGGCAGCGTCGCCGTGGTGCTCGCCGCCGCCGTGCTCCTCGCCAGCTGGCTGCCGGCGCGGCGGGCGTCGCGGATCAGTGCGGGGGCGGCGCTGCGCTGGGAGTGAGGAGGGCACTCCGGCACTCGCCGACTGAGGATCCCCTTTCCGAAGGGGCTCCTGCTTCACGGGACACCCCCACCCTGCCCTCCCCCTGAAGGGGGAGGAGACCAGAGGCTCGCGACTCTGCTCGAGCTCGCGGCGACCTCACCAAACACGTCATCCCGGGCGTAGACCCCCGAGATCCACGCGTTGCCGGAAGCGGTTTCGTCGCGCAGTGATAACGCGGCCTGCAGGTCGACTCCGCTAGTCTCAGCGCCTCCACCCGCAGATCCCGGGCCGCCACCATCCGGCCGACGCCCGACCTGTCGCGGAAGCGTCTTCCCGAATTCGCCGACCGCACCGCTGCCGCTGGAAGCCAGCGAGGAGCTCCACCCGCATGTCACGTCTCGCCCAGTTCCTCGCCCGCTTCTTCGTCCGCTGGATCCCCGACTCGTTCGTCGTCGCGGTGCTGCTCAGCCTGCTCACCTTCGGGCTGGCGGTGCTGGTGGCGGGCTACGGCGCCTCGGAGACGATCGACGCCTGGGGCGACGGCTTCTGGGACCTGCTGAAGTTCACCAACCAGATCACCCTCACCCTGCTGCTCGGCTACGTGCTGGCGCACACGCCGCCGATGCGCTGGCTGCTGCAGCGCATCGCCGGCGCCATCCGCACGCCGTTCTGGGCCTACGCAGGATCGTGCCTGGTCACCGGCGTCTGCGCCCTGGTCTCCTGGGGCCTGTCGCTGATCGTCGCCGGCATCATGGCGCGCGCGGTCGGCGAGAGCTTCAGCCGCCGCGGCATCGCGCTGCACTATCCGCTGCTGGTCGCCTCCTCGTTCTCGGGCTTCGTGATCTGGCACCAGGGCCTGTCGAGCTCGATCGGCCTGGTCATCGCGACACCGGATCACTTCCTGCAGCAGACCATCGGCGTCATCCCCACCAGCGAGACGATCTTCACCGCCTGGAACCTCGGTGTGGCCCTCTTCGTTCTGGCGACACTGCCCTTCGTCATGGCGTCGCTGGCGCCGCGCGACGACGCGGCGATCGAGGCGATGCCCGAGGAGCTGGTGCGCGAGTCAGAGGTGCGGCGCGAGCCAGCGAGCACTCCCGCCGAGCGGCTGGGAGAATCACGCCTGCTGATGGCGCTCTTCGTGCTCTGCGGCCTCGTCTACATGCACACCCACTTCGTCGAACGCGGCCTCGGCAACACGCTCGACATCTTCAACTTCTGCTTCCTGATCGGTGGCATCCTGATGGCCGGCTCGCTGATCGGCTACGTGCGCATCATGATCAGCGGCGGCCGGGTCGCCGTGCCGTTCCTGCTCCAGTACCCGATGTACTCGGGCATCGCCGCGGTGATGGGCGCTTCCGGCCTCGCCGCCCTCGTCATCGAGGCCTTCGTCAGCGTCTCCTCCGCCGAGACCCTGCCGCTCTTCGCCTTCCTCAGCGGTGGCCTGCTGAACCTCTTCATCCCCTCGGGCGGAGGACAGTGGGCGGTGCAGGGGCCGATCATGATGCAGGCCGCGGTCGAAGTCGGCGCCACCCTTCCGCGCACCGCGATGGCGGTCGCCTTCGGCGACCAGTGGACCAACCTGATCCAGCCTCTCGCCGTGGTGCCGGTGCTCGCCATCGCCGGCATCGAGCTGCGCAAGATCATGGCCTACTGCCTGATCGCACTCGGCTACACCGGCATCGTCTTCGCCGCGGCGCTGGCGCTGTTCTGACCATAGGCGACGCGCGCCGCGCCCGTCCTCGCCTGCGCCCCGGGAGTCGCTCCGCAGGCAGCGGCTTCGGCCTCACCGCCGTGGCCGCAGCACCTCGCCGGCGCGCTCTCCGGTGATCTCACCCTCGGCGAGGGCGAGTCTTCCACCGACGACGACGGCGCGCACGCCCTCGGCCATCTGGTAGGGCTCCTCGAAGGTGGCGCGGTCGGCGATCTCGGCCGCGTCCAGCACCACCAGGTCGGCCGCGGCGCCGACGCGCAGCACACCGCGGCCCTCGATCCCGTAGACGAGGGCCGGCAGCCGGGTGGCGCGGTCGAGCGCCTGCTCGATTGAGATCACGCCGCGCTCCCTGACGTACTCCGCCAGCACACGGGGGAAGGTGCCGAAGCCGCGCGGATGCGGCACGCCGCTGCCCCACGGCGGGTACGAGCCGTCGGAGGCGGTCATCACCCAGGGCTGGCGCATCAACAGCTCGACGTCGCTGCGCTGCATGTTGAACGAGACGATGCCGACGTCGCCGCCGGCTTCGAGCAGCAGCTCGAGCGCCGTCTCGACCGCATCGCGGCCCCGCTCGGCGGCGATCCGGTCGAGGCGGCGGCCGGCGTAGGCAGGGTCGGGTGCGTAGTAGCGCAGCTGGATGCGCTCGGCGCCGCCGCGACGCGCGAGGTTGGCGCTCATCGCCTCGAGAACCCGCTGCCTCACCCCGTCGTCCTCGAGTCGCTCGGCGAGCGGCCGGTCCCCGGCTTCGGCCCAGCGCGGCAGCAGCGCCGCCGCCAGCCCGGTGGCCGAGGCGAGGTACGGGTACTGGTCCGCCCAGACCCTGGCGCCGCGGGCCCGCGCCGCCTCGATCCGGGCCACGATCTCCTCGGCGGCCCCCCACGCCGGCGGTCCGAGGGCCTTGACGTGGGTCACCACCGCCGTGACCCCGGCACGCTCGCCGATCGCGATCACCTCGTCGACCGCGGCGAGCAGGCCGACCGTGTAGTCGGACTCGTCGCGGATGTGGCTCTGGTAGACGCCGCCGAACTCCGCCGCCACCTCGGCCAGGGCCACCAGCTCGTCGGTCGAGGCGAAGCTGCCCGGCGCGTAGAAGAGGCCGCTCGACAGACCCACCGCTCCGTCCTCGAAGGCGGTCCGCACCAGCTCCCGCATGCGCCGCAGCTCGTCCGGGCTGGGCGCCCGGTCGTGGCTTCCGAGCACCGCCCGGCGCACCGCGCTGTGCCCGATCATCTGGGCCACGTGCACGCCGAGCCCGTGCTCGAGCAGTTCCTGCCGCTGCGCCGCCAGGTCGACCGGACCCCAGCCGTCCGGGTTGACCACCACCGTGGTGACGCCCTGGCGTAGCAACGCCTCGGCATCGCTCCGATCCTCCGAGGCCAGGGCGGCGGCAGTGTGGGAGTGGGCGTCGATGAAGCCCGGCGCGACGACCAGGCCCGAGGCGTCGACGACGGTCGTCGCGGTACGGTCGGCGAGGGTTCCGAGCGCGACGATGCGTGCATCGCGCACTCCGATGTCGACGCGCCGGGCCGGCAGGGCCCGGCCAGCCTCGTCGACGAGCCCGTGGGCGGTGCCGCCGAGCACGACGAGGTCGAAGTCTGTCTCGGAGCGATCGGAAGCTAGCTCGGCGCCGGTGCTGCGACAGCCGACGAGGGTCGATGCCAGGAGTGCGAGGAAAGCGCCAGAGATCGCGGTTGCACGGGGGTGGCGCCTCGCCAACGACTCCCGTCCCCCGCCGCTGAGGCGGATCGCGTCCTTGGCGGGCGCCGAGGCTCGCCGCGCGCTACGCTCGCCAGACCCAGACGGCCGACGCGGTGCTTCAAGCGAAGCCAGTTCTTCACCGCGTCGACGACGATCCCCGAGAGAAAAGGAGCTCGGAACCATGACTCGAATCCAGGGAGGCTGCTGCTGCGGCGCCGTGCGCTACGAGGCTGAGATCGAGAAGGCGCAGACGATGGCCTGCTACTGCCGCGACTGCCAGCGCGCCACCGGCGCCCCGCTGACCGCATTCGTCGCCGTTCCGAAGACGGCCCTGGAGCAGCAGGGTGAAGCGAAAGGCTACTCCGTCCAGGGCGAGTCCGGCCGCGGCGTCACCCGTTTCTTCTGCGCCGAATGCGGCTCGCAGCTCTACAGCAAGGTGGAGGTGGCGCCGGGTGTTCTCTTCGTCAAGCTCGCCTCGCTCGAGCCGGCCGCGGGGGAAGCGGCTCTGGCGCCTCAGGTGCACATCTGGACCGACAGCCGACCCTCCTGGTGCCCTCTGCCCGAAGGCGCAGTCGCCTTCGGGAAGAACCCGCCACCGCGTTGAGTCCGCGGGACGTCGATCGCTCCGTGGGCTGGTCGTCACTCGCCATACTCGGCGGCGCTCTCCTGCTCGTCGCGGTCGTGCTGCTCGCTCTCTCGTTCCTTCTGCCGCGCATGCAGAGATCAATGCTCTTCCCGGCGCCGCGTGCGCCCGAGGCCCCGCCGCCCGAAGGCTACGTCGCGATCTGGCTCGACGTCGCCGAAGCACGTGGCCGGGTCGAGGCTTGGCTGCGAACGCCGGAGTCGACGAGCACCGGTCACCCGGCGCCGCTGATCGTCTTCGCCCACGGCAATGGTGAGCTGATCGACTACTGGGTCGAGCTCGGGGAGGTCTTCGCGCAGTGGGGCTGGGCGACGCTGCTGCTCGAGTACCCCGGCTACGGCCGCTCGGGCGGCGAGCCGAGCGAGAAGAGCGTGCGCGCCACCGCCCGTGCCGCCTACGACTGGGCGGTCGAGCAGCCAGGCGTCGACCGAGGACGCGTCGTCGCCTACGGCCGCTCGCTCGGCGCCGCGGCCCTGGCGCAGCTGGCGCGGGACCGTCGCATCGACGCTCTGATCCTCGAGTCGACCTTCACCAGCGTCACCGCGATGGCCCGCCGCATGGGAGTGCCCGCGGCGCTGGTCAGCGACCCGTTCGACACCCTCTCGGTGGTGGAGCGGTTCGAGGGCCCGGTGCTGGTCCTGCACGGCGACCGCGACGAGATCGTGCCGGTGGAGCACGGCGAGACCCTCGCCGACGCCGCGGGCGTCGAGCTGGTGCGCATGCCGTGCGGCCACAACGACTGCCCGCGACCGTGGCCGGAGATCGAGGCGTTCCTGGCCGGGCTGACGTCGCGCTGACGAGCTCCGAGTCCTGCCGCGCTCCGCCCAGGCCCCCGACCGCGAGACCGGACCTGGAGTGTCGCTCAGCTCAGCAAGGTGACCACCATCACCCCGAGGTAGGTGCCCACTCCGTTGCCGAGCGCGCCGATCAGGATCGCCGGCAGCACCAGGTCGGAGCGACCGAGACTGCGCGCCAGTGCCAACGCCGAGGTGCCGCCGCCGATGCTCGCCTGCGAGGCGACGGCGGCGGTGTCGGGATCCAGGCGCAGAGCGACGGCGCTGCCGAAGACCACGGCGCCGTGCACCAGCAGCAGCACGCAGACCATGACCAGCAATCCGAGACCGACCGCGCCGCTCTCGCGCAGCGCCTCGAGATCGCAGAGCGCACCGATCACCGCCAGGAAGAGGTACACACCGAAGAGCCCGAGCGTGCGGCCGCCGCGCAGCCGCTGCACCCGGGGCAGCTGGGCGAGCAGCAGGGCCAGCGAGGTCAGGATCAGGATCCCGGGCAGGGCGAAGCCGGTGACGCTCTCGAACCACTCGGCGCCGACGATCGAGAGGCGCACCGAGAACGCCGCCAGTGCCAGCAGGATCCCCAGGTCGAGCGGATGCAGCGTCTCGCTGTCCTGCTCGATCTCCTCCACCAGCTCCGCCTTCAGGTCGCGGTCGACCGGTGAGCCCCCGCGCTCACCGCTGAGCATTCGCCCCGCCGCCAGCTCGGGCCGCCAGCGCAGCAGCAGGCGCGGCACGACCACGGTGACCGCCATCCACACGGTGGTCATGCCGGCGTCGACCGCGTTGGCGCCGGCGAGCAGCACCCCGTCGGTCATCCGGTACTGCGAGGCGATGGCGACGAAGTTGGCGCTGCCGCCGGTGTAGGTGGCGGTGAACATGCCGGCGAGCACCGGCAGATGCTCACCGAAGACCTCGGCGCCACCCGCGAGCCGCACACCGACCCAGGCCCCGAGCGTGGTGCTGAGCACCGCGAGGGCGAAGAGGATCAGGATCTGCCGCCCCGCCTTGACCACCTCGAGAAGGCGCACCTCGAGCAGCAGCAGGAAGATCGCCATCCAAGAGATCTCGAAGAAGAGCGCCGAATAGAGCGGCACATCGCCGGTGCTCGACGGGATGATCCGCAGGTTGGCGAGCACCGCCGTGAGCACGATCACCGTCAGTGCGGTGCCGCCGTGGCGCAGCCAGGTGTGGCGTGCCAGCAGCTCCGCGGCGACCACGCAGAGCGCCAGCGCGCCGAGGATCGCCAGCGGATGGGTGAGCAGGACCGGCCAGGGCATCGGCGCAGGATAGCCGACGCCGATCGGCCCCTGCGGCCCCGTCAGCCGCCGCGCTTCGGGAACAGCACCTCGACGCCGCGCGGTCGTACCACCGAGAAGTGGCAACGGTCCAGAGTCACCAGGTGGTCCGCTTCCAGACGTTCGGCGAGCACCACCACCGAGGCGTCGGTGCCGCCCAGCGGCAGGTCGGCGAAGCGCCGCACCAGCTCGGCGACGGGGGGCCAGTCCTCGGGGCTGGGTCCCTGGACATCGAGCGCTTGGAGACCCGCCAGGAAGCTCGCCTCGACCTCGGCTCCGAGGCGCCGGCCGATCAGGTAGGCCACCTCGGCGACGCACAACGCCGGCACGACGACGTCGTGGCGCAGCGAGGTGAGGATCTCGAGGCAGCTTCGGTGGTGCGGATCGGCACGATTCAGGGCCGCGATCAGCGGGCCCGAGTCAACGACCGCCAGCGATCTCATCCGCCCAGCCTGCGTCGTCGAGCTCCTCGTCTATCGCGGCGCCGTAGGTCAGCCCCGGCTCCTCGATCGACCCGGCCCACGGTATCTCGCGTCGCCCAGAGCTCAGCAGGACCTCGGTGAGGCAGAGGCGCACCAGCTCCGAGGTGCTCAGCTGACGGCGTTTCGCCTCACGTTCGACCAGGACGCCGAGCTCGTCGGGCATCGAGACGGTGATGCGCTTCATACGTGCATACTAGCATACACCGGATCCGACCTGGCACCCAGGCACGCGACCCGCTGTCGCAGGGCCGCCGCGCTCGTCACCGCATCAGTACCCCATCAGTACCCCACCAGCGGCCGCACGCACTCACCGAAACGCACCGCCTCCTCGTGGTGGGGATAGCCCGAGAGGCAGAACGAGTGGCAGCCGACGTCGACGAACTGCTGCAGCGTCGCCGCGACCTGCTCGGGGTCGCCGACCACCGCCACCCCGGCGCCGGGCCGGATCCGGGTGAGGCCGGTCCACAGGTGGGGCGCGATCCGGTCCTCGTTGTCGGCCGCCCGCTCGGCGATCTCCTTCATCCGCGTGTTCGCCGCCGACGCCGTCCACAGCCCCCGGATCATCCGCTGCCAGTCCTCGCTCGCCCCCTCGATGATCTTCGCTGCCGCCCGCCAGGCTTCCTCCTCGCTGTCGCGACAGACGATCTGCAGGCGCATGCCGAAGCCGAGCCGGTCCTCGCGACCCTCAGCCGCCGCCAGCTCGCGCAGCTGCTCGATCTGGCGGCCGATGCTGTCCGGGGTGTCGCCCCAGAACAGGTGCACGTCGGCGTGCCGCGCCGACATCTTCCAGGCCGTCTCGGAGCCGCCACCGAGGTAGAACGGCGGGTGAGGCTCCTGGAGGATCTCGGGCACGCAGCGCGCTCCTTCCAGCCGATGGTGCTCGCCCTCGAAATCGACCTTGCCGCCGCGCGCCGCCCACAGGCGCTTGAGGATCTCCACCTCCTCGAACATCACCGAATAGCGCGCGTCCTTGCCGAGAGCGATGCCGTCGGCCCGTGCCTCCTTGTCCGAGGCGCCGGCGATCAGGTTGATGCAGATCCGGCCGCCCGACAGCCGGTCGAAGGTCGAGATCATCTTGGCCAGCAGCGCCGGCTGGACGTAGCCCGGGCGCGCCGCCACCAGGGGCTTGATGCGCTCGCTGCGCCCGACGATCAGGGCGCTGGTGATCCACGCCTCCCAGCAGAGCGTCTGGACCGGCACCAGGATGTACTCGAAGCCGGCGGCCTCGGCGTCGCGGGTGACGCGCTCGAAGTGTTCGATCCCGGACGGGAAGGCGCTGGCCCCTTCGGCGAAGGTTCGGGTGTCGCCCGACGTCGGCAGGAACCAGCCGAACTCCAGCGGGCGGCGCGACGGATCGCCGGAAGCTGGCGCGTCGCCGGACGTCGACGGGCCGCCCGAGGTCATCGTCGGATCGACATCAGTGAACGGGATCGGACTCGTCCGAGTCGCCTGACTCGTCTGACTCTTCCGAGTCGCCAGGCTCGTCGTCGGCGCAGCAGAGCGGCATGCCGAAGAAGTCGTCGATGTCGAAACAGACCGTGCGCTGCTTCCACTCTCCTCCGGCGGAGCGCGGCGGCGTCTGGATGGTGATCAGGTCGTAGCTGCGCAGCCCAGGCTCCGAAGCGGGAACGACCCCCTGCTCGACGAAACGATGGCCCGGGTGCTTCTGGCGCAGCCAGGCGCGCTCGGCGGCGATCCCTTCGAGAGTGGACCGGGCGCCGCGGATCACCACCGCCTGGTCGCAGCTGCTGCCGTCGCCGCCTTCGTAGGTGACCGGTCCCGGCGCCAGCACCGAGGGAGGTGGTTCGCTGCCGATCGAGTACTCGAGGGGGGCCATCGCGGCGAGATACACGCTGTCGCCACCGTCGCGCGGCGACTCGACGGCGAAGCGCAGCTGCAGCGGACGGCGCACCCCCGGGCGGGCGAGCAGCTCGGCGATGGGGTATTCGACGTCGACCTCGGCGTCGGCGGCGCGCAACCACCATCTCGCCGGCTCGAGGGCGGAGCCGTCGACGGCTCCCGCGCCCTGTCCCGGTGCCGGCGCCGCCTCGAGCATCTGGTCGTCGCGTTGGGCGCTGAGCGAGAGATAGGCGCCCTCGGCAGGCAGCTTCTCCGCCAGGCGCACCCGCAAGCGGGCCGTCAGCATCGTGCTGCCGTCGACCTTCGACAGCGCCGGAGGATCGACCTCCAGGAGCTCGAGTCGGCTCGACGGTCGGTCCGCCGGCCGCGTGTCCGGCGGCAGGAAGATGGGACCGAGAGCTCGCGGCGCGATGCGCAGACGCAGCTGTCGCACCCGATGCGGAGTCTCCCAGATCCGGAACGCCGCCCGGTAGCGCGGCGTGATCAGTCCGTCCCGTGCGCGCAGCACCGAGCCGGCCGGCGGCAGCGTCGCGGGTCGGGTATCGGCGAGCCAGCGCGCTTCCACCTGCGGTGTCACGTGAAGCCAGCAGTCGGTGGGATTCTCGCCGGCGATCGAGAGGGGATTGCCGTCCTCGCCCGTCGACTGGCCGACGCGCCAGGTACGGACCTCTTCCTCCCCGAAGTGCACCGCGACGTCGGTCCACTCTCCCGGTCGCAGCTCGATCAGCTCGGGATCGAGCCGTGGCGCCAGATCCATGCAGTGCGCCCGCTGCTGCATCTGCTCGCGCGCGAGACGCCTGAGATGCCCCCGGAAGGCGTCCTCGTCCCACTTCGTCGTGCGCGCCGGCGAGCCCAGATCGCGGCGCACCCGCAGACCCGCTTCACGGTCGGCAGCTTCCTCGAGGTCGTAGAACCCGAGACAACGATCCGACTCGGCAAGGGCGCCGGAGCCTTCGACCCGCAGATCGCGCACCTGCACCAGCACCCTGCGACCGACCCGTAGCGGGTGCCAGCAGCGCCTCGACGGCATCTCGAGGTCGAGCGTCGACAGCTCCGCCCCCCAGCTGCGTTCGACGACGAAGTGGTAGCGCCAGCGCTCCTCTTCCTCGGTCGAGCCGCCCTCGACGTAGACCGCCCGTCCTTCGATCCAGGCGTCGGGCTCGGCGGCCTCGGGCGGACAGCCGCAGGTCGACGTCGGCTCTCCGGCCTGAGCCAGCGTGACCCCCGGCCACACCGCGGCGCCAGCGATCAGCAGCAGCGCGACGAGACCACCCGCAGCCATCCTCGGCAGTGTCGGAGCGGCGCTCGGTCCAGTAGCAGGGCGCGGCGCTGGGCCACGTCGGCCCGGGCGGTCCTGGATCTCCAGCGCGTCAGGTCGTTGCCCCGCTCGCCCCATGCGCGGAACGCTAGCAGAGGCGCTCCGACCATCCTGCGCCCCGCGCTTCGCTAGGCTGCGCCACTGCGCCACTGCGCCACTGCGCCACCGCAGTACAGCCCCCCTGCCGCTCCAACTGCCGCGGATTCGCCGGCCCTTCGGCGACCCGCCACCCGAGATCTGGTCCATGCCCGCCCGCGACCGTCCCGAGCTCACCGTCGACCAGGTCGCTGCGATCGCCCGCGAACGCTTCGCGCTCGAGGGCTCGCCGCGGCCGCTGCCGAGCACCGACGACCTCGTCCTGCGCATCGGCGACGCGGTGCTCAAGGTCGTCGCCCCGCCCGGCGGAGACCTCGAAGCGCTCGAGCGTGAGTGCGAGCTCATGAGCGCGTTGCACGCGCGGCGAGAGCGCAGCGCCGGCGCCAGGCCCGATCCCGATCTGCCACCGGTGCCGGAGGTGCGACGCTCGCTCGCCGGCAGCTTCGTCGAAGCGGTGGTCGACGACGCCGGCAGACGCTGCGGCGTGCGCGCCATCGCCTGGCTGGAGGGAGACCGCCTCTCGAGCCGGCCGCAGGGCCCGTTGGTACTGGAGCGCCTCGGCGCCGCGCTGGCCGCCGTCGACGACGCGCTCTCGACCCACCCACCGGCCGCCGTCGCCCACGCGCCCTGGGACCTCCTGCGCGCCACCGAAGCGATCAACGCAAAGCTCGGCGCGGTGCGCGACCCCGGGCGTTGCCGACTCGTCGAGCGGCTGACGGAACGCTTCGTGCTCGCCTACGAGCCGCTGTGCGACCGCCTCAGGCGCGGCTGGATCCACGGCGACGCGAACGACGACAACGTCCTGGTGACTGCCGATCCGGAAGGGGTCGCCAGCGAGGAGGCGTTCCGGCCGAGCCGCATCGCCGGCCTGCTCGACTTCGGCGATCTGGTGCATTCAGCGACCGTCTGTGATCCGGCGATCGCCCTCGCCTACCTGCTGCTCGACGACCCCCGTCATCGGCGCGCCGCTCCGCTGGTGGTGCTCGACCACTTCACCCGTGGCTACCACCGGAGGCTGCCGTTCGAGGAGATCGAGCTCGAGGTGCTCTTCCCGCTGGCGCTGCACCGGCTCTGCGCCAGCGTCGTCGAAGCGGCCGAGGCGGCGCGCCGGCTGCCGGACGACGAGGCGCGCCAGGTCACCGCGGAGCGTGCCTGGGAGGCTCTGGCGCGCCTCGAGCGACTGCACCCGCGCCGCGCCGAGTGGACCGCGCGCCACGCCTGCGGCTACGAGACCGTCGCCGGTGGCAGGCGCCTGGTCGGCTGGCTGCGGCAGCGTCAGAAGGCCCCGGTGCTCGGCGCTCCGCTACGCCCCGAGCAGACGCGGCTGCTCGATCTTTCGTTGACCAACCCCGACTTCGCGCTCGCGGCGCGACCCGACGACGAGCCCGCCGTGACCGCCTGGGCGAGCGAGCTGCTCGGCGTCGACCTCGGCGCCGAGATCTCCGACCGTGCCGCACCGCCGCGACCGATCGGCTGGGGGCGGTGGGACGAGCCGCGCCTGGTCTACGCCGGCGAGCAGTTCGGGGCCGATCCGTTCGCCCGCGTCGCAGCGCGCCTCCCCGACGCGGCGCCTACCGCCGAGCAGCAGCGCACCGTACACCTCGGGATCGATCTGTTCGCGCCGCCTGGAGCCGCGGTGCACGCACCGCTCGACGCGGTGGTGTGGAGCGTCGCCGACAACGACGAGCCCTTCGACTACGGCGGTACCGTGATCCTCGAGCACCGTGTCGCCCTCGAGGGCGTCGACCAGGGGGACGAGGCCGAAGCCGCGGTGCCCCAGGCACGTTTCTTCAGCCTGTACGGCCACCTCGACCCAGCCTCCCTGCAGCGTTGGCGACCGGGTGCCGAGGTGCGGGCCGGCGAGGAGATCGGGCGCCTCGGCGACCCTTCCTGCAACGGCAACTGGACGCCGCACCTGCACCTGCAGTTGATCCTCGACCTGCTCGAGGACGACGGCGCAGAGGAGTCCCCGCAGCTCCGTCGCGGCAACTTCCCCGGCGTGGCGCCGGCCAGTGAACGGGCACTGTGGCTCGAGGCGAACCCAGATCCCGCCGCCCTGCTGCTCGATCCTGCGTCGGCGCGGGCCGACGAGGCCGCTGCCTGGCGCGCCCTGCTGCCGCCGGCGGTGATCGAAGCGGAGCCGGTCCGGCGACGCCGACAGGAACACGTCAATCCCGCCCTGTCGCTCTCGTACCGGTCACCGCTGCTCATCGTGCGCGGCCGTGGCGCCCACCTCTACGATCACCTGGCGCGGCGCTACGTCGACCTGGTGAACAACGTCTGCCACGTGGGTCACGCCCATCCCCGCGTGGTCGCCGCGCAGCACCGTCAGTCGGCGCTCCTGAACACCAACACCCGCTACCTGCACCCGCGCATCGGTGCGTATGCCGAGAGACTGCTCGCCACCCTGCCGGAGCACCTCGAGGTCTGCTTCTTCGTCAACTCGGGAAGCGAGGCGAACGATCTCGCCCTGCGCCTTGCTCGTACGGCGACCGGCCGGCGCAGCGTGCTCTGCCTCGAAGGCGCCTATCACGGCCACACCGAGGCGCTCATCGACGTCAGCCCCTACAAGCACGACGGGCGGGGCGGGCGAGGCACGCCGGAGCACGTGATCAAGCTGGCGTTGCCCGACCCGTACCGTGGCCGATACCGCGAGGGGGACGCCGGGAGGTACCTGGAGGACCTGCAGCGGGTGCTCGCGGGGCTCGAGGACCGACCGCCGGCGGCCTTCATCGCCGAGCCGATCCTCGGTTGCGGCGGACAGATCCTGCCGCCGCCGGGCTTCCTGCGCCGAGGCTTCGAGGCGGTGCGGGCAGCCGGCGGGCTGTGCATCGCCGACGAGGTGCAGACCGGCATGGGCCGCGTCGGCAGTCACTTCTGGGCTTTCCAGCTCGACGGCGCAGAGCCCGACATCGTCACCGCCGGCAAGCCGATCGGCAACGGCCACCCGCTGGCCGCCGTCTTCACCACCCGCGAGATCGCCCGCGCCTTCGACAACGGCATGGAGTACTTCAACACCTTCGGCGGCAACCCGGTCTCTTGCGCCGTCGGCGACGCGGTGCTCGACGTGATCGAGGACGAGGGACTGCAAGCGCGAGCGCGGCGCGAGGGCGGGCACCTGCTCCGCCTGCTCGAGCAGCTCGCCGAACAGCACCCGTGCATCGGCGACGTGCGCGGCGCCGGCCTCTTCCTCGGCTTCGAGCTGGTCGCCGATCCTGTCGAGCGCACACCGCATCCGCTGCTCGCCGCCTACCTGGTCGAACGACTGCGCGAGCGCGGCCACCTGCTGAGCACCGACGGGCCGCAGCACGACGTGATCAAGATCAAGCCACCCATGGTCATCGAGCGCAGCGATCTCGAGCGCACCGTCGAACGGCTCGACGAAGCGCTGCGGGAGATCGGCCTGTGACAGCGGGAGGCAGGTCGGACGAGCGATCGGCAGACGGCCGCCGGCGCCTTCGCCACTGGATCGTCGGTGCGCTCGTCCTCGCGAGCACCGGCGCGCTGGCGAACGCCTTCATGATCGACCTCTGCGACCTGGTCTACGACTGCGGATGCCGGTCGCTGTGGGATGGCGCCGCGGAAGACTGCAACATCCACGATGCCACCACCCATGACTGCCCGTGGTGCACTACCGGCCGGCTGGGAGTGGTGCTGCCACCGGCGCTGGTGCTCGCGACCCAGGGCCTGATCGCCTTCTGGCCGGGCAGGCTCGCCTGGTGGAAACGGCTGCTCCTGGCCCTGCTCGCCTTCCCTGCCGTCGGAGGCGCGGTCGGGCTCGGATTCGGGCTCGCCACCGGCTACTGGAGCTGACGATCCGGACGCTCGCGGCCAAGGCGGGCGAGCAGGCGGATCCACGGGCGGTCGGTGCCTGTGACGGCTTCGTCGGCAGCCAGGAGAGCTGTACACTGCGTCGGACCTTGCTTTCTTCTCAACTGGCCGAGCACATCGAGTCCGGGGTGTCGGTCATCCTGGCGACACGCGACGCAGCGTTGCGGCCGGATGCACTGCGCGCGCTCGGCGCCGAGGTCCCCGGCGACGGCACCGTCACCGTCTTCCTGCCAACGGCCGTGGCGGGCCGCTGCCTCGCCAACATCCGCGACAACGGCCGCCTGGCGGTCGCCTTCTGTCGCATCGCCGACCACTACACCGTGCAGCTCAAGGGCACTGTCGTCGGGGTGGAGGCGGCCGATGGCTCGCAGCGTCAGCGGGTCGACCGCTACCGCCAGGTCCTGGCCAAGGAGCTCGCCGCGGTCGGCCTACCCGAGCACGTCGTGTTCCGGGTCAATCACTGGCCGTGCGCCGCGGTGACCTTCCGGCCCGAGACTCTCTTCGATCAGACACCCGGCCCCGAGGCCGGAGCACAGGTCGAGGGCACCGAGGCGCGACCGGGCGCCGATCGGGAGGAACCGGCGGCGCCAGGCGGCAGCGCCCTCGAGGTACCGCTCCCACGCTCCACCGCCGAGCCCCTCAACCACCTCGACTTCGCCTGCTTCCAGGGCCTCATACCGTCCCTCCTCGCGACCTGCGACGCCGCCGGCGAACCGAACATCACCTACCTCTCGCAGGTGCACCTGGTCGATGCCAGCCACGTGGCGCTGTCGTGCCAGTTCTTCAACAAGACCAAGCGCAACCTGCTCGAGTACCCCTTCTCGTCGCTGCAGCTCTACCACCCCTTGAGCTTCCAGGCCTGGCAGCTGCGTCTACGCTTCGAGCACGAGGAGAAAGAGGGGCCCCTGTTCTCGTCGATGGCTGCACGCATCGAGGTCATCGCGTCGCACACCGGCATGTCGGGCATCTTCCGGCTGCTCTCCGCCGACGTGCACGAGGTGCTCTCGGTCGAGCGCCTGGACGATTTCCTGCTCCCCGAGATCGTGGAGCCCGTGCCGTTGCCGACGACTGCGGGGCGCCTCAACGAGCTGCAGAGCCTGCAGACGATCTCGGCGCGCATCGCGCAGGCCAACGACCTCGACGAGCTCCTCGAGCACGGGCTGCAGGCGCTCGACGACCTGCTCGGCCTGCAGCACACCATGGTGCTGGCGCTCGACGCAGCGGGACTGCATCTCGACCTGGTCGGCCAGCACGGGTACGACGACTCCGCGGCGGGCTCGTGCGCCGGGCGGGTGTCGATCGAGATGGGCAAAGGCGTCATCGGCACCGCGGCGATGACCCGCCAGGCGGTGCGGGTGACCGCGATCGGCAGCGGACTCAGCTACGGGCGGGCGGTGCGCGGCCGCGTCGCGGAGCTCAGCCCGGGCCAGGCTCTGCCGCCCGAGGTCGGCCTGCCCGGGCTCTGCGACGCGCAAGCGCAGATGGCGCTGCCGATGCTGGTCGGCTGCCGGCTGGTCGGCGTGCTGGCGGCCGAGAGCCGCGATCCGCTGGGCTTCGACGAGTGGGACGAGGCTTTCCTGCGCATCGTCGCCAACCAGGTCGGCGCCAGGCTGCAGAGCCTGATGGCGCCTCACGAGCGCACCACGTCAGTCGCCGGCCCTACCCATCCGGCGACAGCGAACGGCGACGGCGGCGAGGTGCCGCGGAGCGCCGTCGCCACCAGCCGCCGATTCGTCTTCTACAGCGATCAGGACACCATGTTCGTCGACGGCGAGTACCTGATCCGCAACGTCCCGGCTCGGATCCTCTGGCGCACCCTCAGGCGCTACGTCGACGATGGACAGCGCGAGCACGCCAACCGTGAGCTCAGGCTCGACCGCTCCCTCGGCCTGCCGGCCTACCGCGACAACCTGGAGAGCCGCCTGCTGCTGCTGCGCAGACGGCTGGAGGAGCGTTGCCCCGAGGTACGGCTGGTGCCGGTGAAACGCGGCCGCTTCGCGCTCGAGACGGACTGCCGCATCGAGCTGGAGGAGCGCGCCGGCTGAGCCTCTCAGCGCGGCAACCTCCTGCCAGCCCAGCCTGCCCATTTCGCCACCGTCGCCGACCGGCGGGGACGCAACGCGTGGATTCCGGGTCTCCGCCCGGAACGATGAGATGGACTCCTCCTCCTCCGCGTGGGAGTTGGAATCACCTAGCAAGTTCTTCTGAGAAGGAGTCCGAGATGAAGAGTACCGTGATTGCGATCGACATCGCCAAGAACGTGTTCCAGGTAGCGGTGAGCAAGACGCCGGGCAAGGTGTGCGAGGAGCATCGCCTGAGTCGTGGCAAGGTCTTCGAATGGCTGGCCCGGCGCGAGGAGTCGGTGGTGGTGATGGAGGCCTGTGGATCGGCCCATCACCTTGGGCGCAAGTGTCTCGAGTACGGGCACGAAGCAGTGCTGCTGCCACCGGATCGGCTCGGTCCGATCTCGAAACGAGTCAATCGCTACCTGCGCGAGATGCTGATCCACGGCGCCCGGAGTGCCCTCAACAGGGCCAAGGCGAGAAGCGAGGACGATCGCACCCACCTCGAGACGTGGGCCGTTCGCCTCGACGCCAGGAAGGGCTACAACAAGGCCGTCGTCGCCCTTGCCAACCGCATCGCTCGCGCCGTCTGGGCCGTTTGGACGCAGAGGCGCATGTGGCAGCCCGATTGTCCGCCGGCCACTGCCGCCTGACAGGTCGAACCCTTCTCCGAGGAGAACGACGGCGATGAGCCGCGGGCTACCCCGAATCGAGGCGAGCCGCTTCCGTCATGGCCTATAGGGCCGCCGGAATGATTGGCACCTCGTGATCGGAACTCATCTTGGCCAGGATCCACACAGATCCACCTACGGGCCGGAGACATGACTGAGTCCCTCAACAACTCGACAGCCCCAGCTCCACACCGCTCCTCATCCAAAACCCGAACTCGGACCAGAGAAAGGCCACGAAGATGACTTGACAACGAGTAGGAGCCCAGACATGACGGCGAATCGGGCGGTGACTGCGAGAAGGGCCGTTCTCTCCCTCCGTCACCACTTCCCTCCGTCGCGTCTCCGTCTCGTTCGCTCCCCTCCGTCACCCTGAACTCGATCTTCGGGTCCAGGCGGGGCGGACTGCGGCTCCTCGCGGCCGTCGACAGCGTTTCCGGCTCCAGAAAGAAAGGAGCGGGCCGAGCGCCGAAGCGCCAACGGCCCGCCGAGGGGATTCGTCCTCGCAAGGTCCCGAGGACCACCGAGGGACGACGATTCGATCCAAGCGTCAGTTCGCGGCCGGCGGAATCGGATCGGGGACCCGGTTCGAGATCGGCGGCAGGCTCCTCAGGAAGGTGTAGATCGCCGACAGATCGTCGTCGCTGGCCTGCGACAGGAACGGCCAGGGCATCGGCGGCAGGATCGGCCGGCCGCGGCCGCGATGACGACCGCTGCGCACGGCGGCGACGAACTCGTCCTCGCTCCAGGCGCCGAGCCCGGTCTCGACGTCCGGGGTCAGGTTGGCGGTGAAGCTGACGCCCCACGCTCCCGCCCAGGCCGTGTTGGTCTCGTTGGCGGCGCTCGCCCAACCGTTGTCGAAGGCCGGCGCACCGGTCACCTTCACGCTGGCCGGGTGCCCGGAGAGCATCCGGCTCATGTCCGGCTCGGGCCCGTTCTCGCCCATCTTGAAGGGCGTGTGACAGTCGTTGCAGAACATCACGGTGGTCAGGTAGCGACCACGCTCGACCTTCGCGGGGTCCAGCGCCTTCGACGCGTCGGCGGGCGTCTTCGCGGTCGATGTGCCACCCCCGGCGCCCAGCAGGGGCAGGGTGGCGGCAGCCAGCAGGACGACGAACCACGGCTTCAAGCGATTCGGCATACGGTTCTCCTTTGATCGTTCAGTCGTTCGGTCGTTCGGTCGTTCGGTCGTTCGGTCGTTCAGTTTCCCGCCGGCCCGCGGGGCCGACGGCACGGGTTCAAGGGGTCTCGGAGGCAGCCGCGGTCGGCTGCACCAGGTCGTGGCGGACCCAGGCGGTCAGCAGCTCGAGTGCCTTCTCGTCGACCACGCGGGTCCCCAGCGGCGGCATCTGCGCGAACGGGTCGCGGGTACCGACACGTTGCAGCAGCTGGCTGCCCTCGGGGTTGCCGGGATCGAGGCGCAGCGCCGCCGGCGCCGAACGGGCCGAGGTCGAGGCCGCGATCCCGGAGGTGGTGCGAATGGCTGCCGGCTCGCCCGCCGGCTCGTCGATCTCCATGCGGAGGTCGAGCTGCAGTGACGCCAGCGGGCCCTCCGAGTTGTGACAGTGACCGCAGTTGCCGTGCAGGTAACCGCGGGCGAGTACCTCGCGGGACTCCGGGCCGGGGTCGGCCGGAGCCGAGAGGAAGCGCTCGGGCAGACCGCGGAGCAGTCCGCGCCGGGTCAGCTCGACGACGTCGGGTCCGTCACCGGTGCGCCCGGCGGCGAGCTGGACCGGGCCCAGACCCAGCACTCTCTGCTTCTGGCCGCGATGGCACGAGGCGCAGTCGAAGCTGCCAGGGATGTCGTGCCGGGCACCGGGAGCGATCTCGGCCGCGGCCCGCACACCCTGGCGCGGCGCCAGGGTGGCGGCGCTGGCGTCCTCGTTCCAGGCGTAGGAGGCGAAGACCCAGCCGCCCTCCACCCGCTCCATGTAGCGGGTCTCGATCGGCTTGCCGCCGAGCGCGAACTGCTTCCACAGCTTGGTGCCCACCGGGAACTCCCACAGCTCCGGGGAGGCGGCGTCGATCGACGCTCCCGCCGGGAGCTGCATCCATCGCTGCTTGTCCAGCCCGTCCGTCCAGAGCGGGAACCGCGGCTGGTAGGCAACGATCCCTTCACCGACGATGCGACTGGCGAAGTCCGAGTACAGGCCGGTCTCGGCCAGGGTGGCGGGCGCCGACTGTCCCTCGCCGGGGTCGCCGGACCCGAGCGCCGGCAGGGCTGCCCAGGCCGAGGTGGCGAGGATCGAGAGCGCCGCCGAGTATCGAACCAGATCGTTCTTCAGGTGGAATCTCATAGCCCCTCCTCAGGGGATCTATGCGCCCGGTCGAATCCGGGCGTCCACCTCATTACGAGAACGTGACACTACGATGACACCGACGACATCCTGACTCTTTGCTAAAAGAACCTTAAGTTCGAGAAAAGCGCCGCCCGGCCACATCCGGAGGCTCCCGTTCGCCACCGCCGGATCGACTGCTAGCGTGCCTGCCCATGCCCGCCAGTGAGCCCCCTTGCCGCGACAGCCTGCCGGACGGTCTGCCGCGAGGCCTCGAGGCGGCGCTGGCGACACTCGCACTGCTGGCGCTGTCCCCGCTCGCCGTCGTACTCGCTGCCTGCGTCAAAGCCAGCTCGCGCGGGCCGGTCCTCTTCCGCCAGACGCGTGTCGGTCGCCACGGCAGGACGTTCGTGCTGCTGAAGCTGCGCACCATGCGCAGCAACGAGCCCGGCTCCACTTCGGTCCCGGCGCCCCAGGTCACCGCCGCCGGCGACCGGCGGATCACCGGTTTCGGGCGGCTGCTGCGCGCCACCAAGCTGGACGAGCTGCCGCAGCTCTGGCACGTGGCGCGAGGCGAGATGTCTCTGGTCGGTCCCCGGCCCGAGGTGCCGGCCTACGTCGACCTGGACGAGCCGCTGTGGCGCCGGGTGCTCGCGGCGCGCCCCGGGCTCACCGATCCCACGACCCTGCGCCTGCGCGACGAGGAGATCCTGCTGGCGAGGAGCGCCGAGAAGCTCGGGCGCGACCCCGCCACCGTCTACCGCGAGAGACTGCTGCCGCTCAAGCTGCAGTTGTCGGCCCGCTACCTCGAGAAGCGTAGCGCCGGCTCCGATCTCCGGGTCCTGCTGGGTACCCTCGCCTCGATCGTCCGGCGCCCCCGCGTCCCGGAGCTGGAGGAGCTGGAGCTCGAGGTGCGGGAGCCCGCAGGCACGGGCCCGGCCTGAAACACCGGGCATCGTACTCCCCCCGCGGGCACGACGGGGTTGGCGGATCCCGGACTAGGCGAGACATTTTTGTCGAACCAGGCCTCCTGCAGGCGTGTTCTCGACAAAAAAGTAGCGACCGGCGGAACCTCCTCTCTCGGGCGCGTTTGCCGGCGTCGGCCCGCCGAGGCGCTGCCTCCGCGCCCCACGCGACCCACATTTTCGTCGCACGCCCCTGGCCGCTCGACGCGCCTCCGCAACGCGGCCGAAGTCGCCCCGCTGGCGGCTCCCGGCACCGTCCCGCCTCCACCGCCGCCCGTGGCACATCACTTGCTCTTATGCAGAGACACGGACGGCAGATCCGATTCCGCTGTGGCGGCGCGACGCCAACCGGCGGACGGCGCCGCCGCAGCGGCTGCGACGGATGGCGACTCGGACGAATCCCAGCTGGCTGCCCATTCGGGGCAAGCAGGGCCTTCGTCCATCTGCCCCGACCGCCGCCAGAACCTCGACGGTTCATCCCCTCGAACTCCCCGCCTCTAACCCGAAACAAGGAGCAGCTGAGATCCCATGGCCTTCAAACTCGAATATGTCTGGCTCGACGGCTACAAGCCCGAACCCAACCTCCGCAGCAAGACCAAGATCGTCGCCGACGAGCCGAGCTCGCCAGAGGAGTGCCCGCAGTGGTCGTTCGACGGCAGCTCCACCGAACAGGCGGAGGGCAGCCGCTCGGACTGCCTGCTGCAGCCGGTCCGCATGATCCCCGATCCCGCCCGCGACAGCGCCGCCCTGGTGCTCTGTGAGGTGCTGGCTGCCGACGGCTCGGTGCATCCGTCGAACCGTCGCGGTCAGTTCGAGGACGACGAGGACCTCTGGCTCGGCTTCGAGCAGGAGTACACCCTGATGGCCGGCAACGCTCCGCTCGGCTTCCCGCCCGACGGCTACCCCGGTCCCCAGGGCCCGTACTACTGCTCGGTGGGCATCAACAACTGCGTCGGCCGCGAGGTCGTCGAGGCCCACCTCGACGTCTGCCTCGAGGCGGGCCTCAACATCACCGGCATCAACGCCGAGGTGATGAAGGGCCAGTGGGAGTTCCAGCTCTTCGGCAAGGGCGCCAAGCGCGCCTCCGACGATCTCTGGCTGGCGCGCTACCTCCTCTACCGCACCGCCGAGGCCTTCGACGTCCGCGTCTCGATCCATCCCAAGCCGATCAAGGGCGACTGGAACGGCAGCGGCATGCACACCAACTTCTCGAACACCGCGATCCGTGAGGAGGGCGGCGAGGATCTGATCAAGGAGATCTGCGAGAGGTTCCGGCCGGTGCACAAGGACCACATCGCCGAGTACGGGTCCGACAACGAGCAGCGCCTGACCGGTCTGCACGAGACCCAGGCGATCGACAAGTTCTCCTACGGCGTGAGCGACCGCGGCGCCTCGATCCGCATCCCGGTCGGCACCGTGCAGGCCGGCTGGAAGGGTTACCTGGAGGACCGCCGGCCGGCCTCCAATGCCGACCCCTACCGGGTCGCGGCGCAGCTGCTCAAGACACTGAAGTCGTAGAGCCGCGGCGTCCGGGAGGTTCGCGCCCGGGACGATCGACAGGGAGCGCTGCCCCGGGAGACCGGGGCAGCGTCCGACACCGAGGCGGTGTCGAGCCCACGCCGGGCGGCGTCGCAGTCACGGCATCGCCGGAGCGAAGAAGCGCGATCCCGTCCAGGGCTTTCCGGGAGGGGTGCTGTCGAACGCCATTGAGGCATAGGCCGCAGCACGCCAAGCGTCGACCCTCAGATCGAGTCCAGGGTGACGTAGGGAGAAGCCGGCCGAAGTCGACGCCAATGGAAGCGTGCCTGCAGCCCGCCACGCGTGGAGCGTGGATCGAGTCCAGGTGACGGAGGGCAGAGAGAGCTGGGGTTGGGGTCGCGGAAGTCAGACTCCAGCCGCTGTCGAAGTCACGAGCCGAAATGGGCGTCATCCCGGGCGTAGACCCGGGATCCACGCCTTGCGCAACCTCCGTCCTGCCACGATGGCGTTTCGGGATTTGCCCGGGCTACCACCATCGCTTCCCGGCAACCTCGAGCCGCCCACCACGGCCCTCTGAAGAACAGCCCGCAAACTGACCCTTCAGCTCGCGATGTCGCGAGCCAGCGTGCGCCGCCCGTGCCGCACCTCGCCTTCACTCCAGCCAACCGACGATCTCGGCTCGATACCGCCACTCCGGCTCGTGCTGGTCGACCCGTCGCAACAGATCGGCGAGCTCCCGGCGTCCGTCGTCGACGCGCCCGAGGGCGAGCAGCGCCTCGCCACGGGCCAGCTCGGCCTCCCAGGTGCGCGGATGCGCATCGCCGAGCAGGCGCAGGCTCAGCTCGCTCGCAGCACTCGCCACCTCGAGAGCACCCGGCGCGTCGCCGGTCGCCGTCAGCGCGCGCGCCCAGCGCGATGCGACGATGGCGACGAGCGGATCGTCGGCTCCCACCGCCTCGACCAGGCCCTCGTGCGCTTGCCTGTAGGACGCCACGGCCTCGGAGTGGCGACCGGTCTCGTACTGCAGGCTGCCGATGTTGGCCAGGATCGACAGGGCTTCGGGGTGCTCCTCGCCGATCGCCTGGGACACGGCGTCGTAGGCGCGCTCGTAGAAACGGAGAGCCTCCTCGGGGCGACCGGCGTCGCGGTGCACCGAACCGATGTGCGAGAGACTGTGCGCGGTCGACGCGTGCTGCTCGCCGAGCACCTCGAGCTGGTGTCCGAGCGCCTCGGTCAGCACCTCCAGGGCCTCGTCGAGCCGTCGCACGACGCGCAGCATCGCCCCGAGGTTCACCGCCACCTCGAGGCGCACGGGGTCGCGCTCGCCGAGCACCTCGGTCATCGCCTCGACGACTGCGTAGATCTGCTCGATCGCCTGGTCGGCATCGCCGCGCCGGTAGGCGAGCAGCGCGATCGAGTTCTTCAGCTCGAGCACCTCGGGATGGCGCTCGCCGAGGCGCTCGACGAGGATCGAGAGAGCGCGCTGCTGGGCCTCCTCGGCGGCCTGGTAGTCGCCGCCCTGGCTGTACACCGTCGCCAGGTCGACGAGGCCGATGGCGACGTCGGGATGGTCCTCGCCGAGCAGACGCACGTACATGTCGAGTGAGCGGCGGATCGTCTCGATCGCCTCCTCGTCGCGGCGCAGCTCCGCCAGCTGCACGCCGCGGGCGAAGAGCACGCTGGCGATCATCGTGTGATCCCCCTCCAGGGTCTCTTCGAGCGTCGCCAGCGCCTCGTCGTAGAGCGCCTCGGCGCCGTCGTGATCGCTGACCTCGTAGGCCACCGCGGCACGTCGGGCCTGCACGTCGGCCCGGGCGACCGACGCCTCGGCGCCCTCCTCGCCGGCGAGCATCGCCAGCGCCCCCTGCAGCACTCGGTCGGCCTCGTCGTACTGGCTCACGCGTCGCAGTTGGTCACCGACGAACGTCGCCACCTCGGCGCGCAGCAGCAATGGCAGCGAAGGGTCCTCGGCGCGCGCCCCGAGCGCGCGCAAGCGTTCCACCTCGGGCACACCGAGCAGCGAGCCGAGCCGGGCCCGCTCGAGATCCGCCCGCAGCGCCGCAGAGGCATCCGACGGGGCGTCGCCGATCCGGGCCAGCGTCGCCTCGGCGTCCTGGTAGAGACCCAGTCCCCGGTAGATGCCGGCGATCGTCGTCAGCAGGTCGGCGCGCAGGCTCGGCAGCTCCGCCAGCTCCGCGTCGATGCGCCGGGATCCGAGCTCGAGCGCTTCGGCGACCCGTAGATCGCGGCCTCCCGACACGTCGGGCGAGGCGAACTCGAACAGTCCGACCAGGAAGCGGCTGACCTCGTTGGCGCGACGCGCCTCACTCGCACGCCGCTCGGCCTCGGCCGCCGCGCGCCGCGCCTGCCACACGGTTCCAGCGATGCCGAGCACCAGAGCCAGGGCGATCGCCGCCACCGCCGCGGTGCGCCCCTTGCGCCGCACCATCAGCTTGCGCAGGCGGTAGGCCCACCGGTCCGGGGCCGCCTTCACCGGACGCAGGTCGAGCCAGGCGCGCAGGTCGTCGGCGAGCTCGGCGACGCTGGCATAGCGCCGCGACGGCTCCTCGCGCAGCGCCACCTCGACGATCAGCGACAGGTCGCGGTCGACGCCGCCGGGCGAAGTCGCGCCAGAGTCCAGCGTCGGCGGAGATCGGTCGCGAACGGCGTCGTCGCGCCCGTACGGGGGCCTTCCCGCCAGCAGGCGGTAGAGCAACGAGCCGAGCCCGTGCACGTCGGTAGCGGTTGTGATCGGCTCGCCGCGCAGCTGCTCGGGAGCACCGTACTCGGGCGTCAGCAGCCGGGTCGAGGTGCGCTCGGCGGCTTCGGGGTCGTCGCCGGGCTCGAGGATCTTGGCGATACCGAAGTCGAGCAGCCTGACCCGGCCACGTTCGTCGACCAGCACGTTGCCGGGCTTCAGGTCACGGTGAACGATCAGGCGGCTGTGCGCGAAGGCCACCGCTTCGGCGACCTGCAGCACCAGCTCCACGATGCCGCGCGCGCTCAGGGAGCGCTCGGCGCAATAGGTGTCGATGCGTTCGCCCTCGACCAGCTCCATCGCCAGCCACGGGGTTCCGTCATCCGCGACGCCAGCGTCGAGGAGGGTGGCGATTCCGGGGTGACTCAGCTGCGCCAGCAGTCGCACCTCCTGCGAGAAGCGCAGGCCGCCACCGGCGGCGACCTGGCCGGCCGAGAGCAGCTTGACCGCCACCTCCTGCTGGTAGGTCGGGTCGACCCGTGACGCCCGGTACACCACCGACATGCCGCCGCGCCCGATCTCCTCCTCGAGACGGAAGGCGCCGACGACCCGGCCGCTCAGACTGCCGCTGTCTGGCGACGTGTCTTCGGTCTCTTCCGCCAGACGCGAAAGCAGGCCTTCCGCACCGTTGTCCAGCGGCGTGACCACATCCTCGACGGAGAGCATCGCCGCCACCCGGTCACGCAGCTTCGGGGCCAGTTGCGCCAACCTCGCCCGACGCGCCTCCCGGTCGAGGTCGATGAGCTCCTCGAAGAGACGATCCGCCTGGCGCCAGGTGTCGATCTCGTCGGCACCGAGCTCGCGTGAGCGCGCCCCGTCGGGCCCTGCGTCTCCGCGGCCGCCGCCCAGCAGACCCCCGGGATCGTCGGCGTCGCTCAACGCGCCTCCGGTCGATCTCCGCCGGTCGCGGCGTACTCCTGCAGCCGGGCGTGCAGGAAGGCGCGCGCCTTCTGCCACTCCCGGTTCGCGGTGCGCAGCGAGATGCCCATCATCTCTGCGGCTTCGTCGGCCGAGCACCCGGCGAAGAACCGCAGCTCGACGACTCGCAGCGCCCGTTCGTTGATCTGCGCCAGCTCGTCGAGGGCCTGATCGAGATCGAGGATCTCCCCGGCGGTGCCGTAGGAACCGCCGACGACGGTCATCGGCATGGTCACCCGCCGCAGCTCGCCGCCCCGCTTGGCCGAGCCGTGGCGCCTGGCGTGATCGACCAGGATCTGTCGCATGGCGCGACCGGCGATGGCGAAGAAGTGGCCGCGATCCCCGATCCGCAGCTTCGCCGCGCCGACGAACCGCAGATAGGCGTCGTGCACCACCACCGTCGGAGTCAGGGTACCCGACGACGGCAGGGAACGCAGTCGCGCCGCAGCGAGACGGCGTAGCTCCGGGTAGAGCAGCGTGAAGACCCGCTCGAGCGCCTCGTGGTCGCCATCGCTGGCCTGCGCGAGCAGGCCTGTGACCTCGCCGGCGGCATCCGGCGCGGATTCGCCCCGGTACGGATCGTCGCCCCTGCGCTGCTCACCGTTTCCACTCAGGGTCCCAGCCCTCCGCGACAGAACTTTGGTGCCCATGACTCTACCGAACGGCCTTCGGCAACCAGCCCGGACCGGTCGCGGCACTCCGAGCCACGACACTCGCGCCCTGCGCCGCCGAGCCACGGTCGCCGCCGATCACGTCGCCACCGTGGCAGGACCGGCCGCGCCGTACAATCTGAGCGCCGTCTCCCGCCGTCGCCTCGGAGCTTGGCTGGAGCGCATCGACGCGCCGGAATCGGCCGAACCCTTACTGGGCGAACCCAGAGGGCACGGACTCCCCGCCGTCGAAGCCGCAACCGCTCGAGCAGGCGACTCGCTCGCCAGAGCCCAGTCGACCGACCGTCCGATCCGCACAGCCAGCACCAAGACAGGAAGAACCCCGACGATGAACCTGAGCAAAGAGCATCAGATGCTGCAACAGGCAGCGCGCGACTTCGCCCGCACCAAGATCGCGCCGATCGCCGCCGTCTTCGACGAGAGCGGCGACTTCCCGATCGAGACCGTGCGGCAGATGGGCGAGCTCGGCTTCATGGGCATCGACATGCCGCTCGAGTACGGCGGCGGCGGCATGGACTGCCTCGCCTACGTGCTGGCTCTGATCGAGATCTCGAAGGCCGACGCCAGCCACGGCACGATCATGTCGGTGAACAACTCGCTCTACTGCGTGCCGCTCGACAAGTGGGGCACCGAGGACCAGAAGAAGCTGTACCTCGAGCCAGTCGCCTCGGGCCAGAAGATCGGCTCCTTCTCGCTCACCGAACCGATGAGCGGCAGCGACGCCGGCACCATGAAGAGTCGCGCCGTGCTCTCGGACGACGGCTCGCACTACGTGATCAACGGCACGAAGTCATGGGTCTCCAACGCTCCGTACGCCGACTACATCGTGCTCTTCACCCTCACCGATCCGGAGGCCCGCCACCACGGCGTCACCGCCTTCCTGATCGACACCGACAAGCCCGGCTTCAAGCGCGGCAAGAAGGAACCCAAGCTGGGTATCCGCGCCAGCGCCACTTCGGAGATCGTCTTCACCGACTACGTCTGCCCGGTGGAGAACCGGATCGGCGAGGAGGGCGAGGGCTTCCGCATCGCGATGAAGACCCTCGAGAGCGGTCGCATCGGCATCGCCGCCCAGGCCGTCGGCATCGCCGAGGCGGCGCTCGAGGCCAGCATCGAGTACGCCAAAGAGCGTGAGGCGTTCGGCCAGAAGATCGGCCAGTTCCAGATGATCCAGCAGAAGCTCGCCGACATGAAGACGCGGACCGAAGCGGCCAAGCTGCTCACCTACAAGGCGGCCGAGGCCAAGATGCAGGCGATCGCCGCCGGCGGCGGCTCCTTCGCCCTCGAGTCGAGCATGGCCAAGCTGTTCGCCAGCGAGGCCGCCATGTACGTGACCACGGAGGCGATCCAGGTGCACGGCGGCGCCGGCTACTCCAAGGAGCTGCCGATCGAGCGCTACTTCCGCGACGCCAAGATCACCGAGATCTACGAGGGCACCAGCGAGATCCAGAGACTGGTGATCTCGCGAGCTCTGACCGGGCTGCGCTAGACAGTGTGGAGTGACCGGCCCGTCGTTCCTCCTCACTCCTCCTTGAGCACCAGCGCCGGCGCCACCCGCCCAGCTCGACGCGCTGGTGCCAGGAGCGCTGCGAACGCCACCAGGCCGAGCACCCCGGTGACTGCGGCATAGGTCGCCGGGTCGAAGGCCTCGACCCTGTGCAGCAGCGACGCCAGGAAGCGCGTCGCGCCGACCGAGGCGAGCAGTCCGATGGCGGCGCCGAGCGCCACCGGGCGCATGCCCTGGGCGAGCACCAGGGCGACGATGCCGCGGCGGTCGGCGCCGAGCGCCAGGCGCACCGCGAGCTCGCGCGAGCGCCTGGCGACGACGTAGCTGACGATGCCGTAGAGCCCCACCGCGGCGAGCACCACGGCGAGGGCAGCAAAGCAGGCGAGCAGCACGAAGTAGAAGCGCGACGGCCCCTGCGCCCGGTCGACCGAGGCGGCGAGCGTCTCGCGGCTGTGCAACGGCAGCAGCGGATCGACCCGGCGCACCGCCGCCTCGATCGCCGTCCACGGCTCGGCGCCGCCGCCGCGGGTGCGCACCACCATGCCCATCCACGGCGATCCCATCTGTGCCTGCGGGGCGTAGACCTCGACCTCGGGCGCCCCGGTGATCGACTCGCCGAGCACGTCGCCAACGACTCCGACGATGGTGCGCGGCGGTTCGTCCCAGCCAAAGCTCACTCCGAGCTCGAGCTGACGCCCGATCGGCGAGCGGTCCGCTGAGTGGCGCCGGACCCAGGCCTGATTGACCAGCGCGACGGGCTGGCCCCCGTGACGATCGGTGAGCTCAGGCAGCCGGCCGACCACGAGCGGGATGCCGAGGGTCTCGAAGTACCCCGGCATCACGATCCGGATCCTGGTCGAGGGCTCGTCGCCCTCGGCCGGGCGCGGCTCGTCGAGCAGGTGGAAGCTGGTGCCGAGGGTGTTGCCGCTGAACGGGCGACCGAGGATGCCGCCCACCGACTCGATCTCCGGCAGCGACCCCAGCTCCTGGTGGATCTGCTCGGTGAGCGCCACCACCTTCTCCGGCTCGTCGTAGCGGCTCTCGGGCGCCGCGACGAAGAAGCAGAGCACGTCCTCGCGATCGAAGCCGAGATCGAGCGTCAACAGGCCGACGTAGGTCTTCAGCAGCAGTCCGGCTCCGACCAGCAACGCCATCGACAGCGCGATCTCGCCGACCAGCAGGGCGCCCCGCAGGCGCACGTCAGCGCTGTCGGAGACGGGTCCGCGGGCGCGGTTCGCCCCGGCGCTCGACGCCGCCAGACGCCACGCCGGATAGAGCCCGAACAGCAGCGCCGCCAGCAGCGCCAGCGCCAGACCGAAGGCGAAGACACGCGCATCGACCGCAGCGTCCCCGAGGCGCGGCACACCGGCCGGCGCAACGGCGACGACGAAACGCAGCGCCGCCGCCGCCAGGCCGAGCCCGGCCAGACCGCCGACCAGTCCGAGCAGCGTCGTCTCGGCGAGCACCAGGCGGACGATGCGCCAGCGGCTGGCGCCGAGCGCCGCCCGCACCCCCATCTCGCCGCGACGCGAGGCGCCGTGTGCCAGCTGCAGGCCGGCCAGGTTGGCGGCGGCGATGAGCAGCACCAGCGCCACGGCACCGAGCAGGATCAGCAGCCCGCCACGCGCCTCGCCGAGCAGATGGTCGGCCAGGGGGGCGGCGACGAAGGTCTTGTTGCGGTTGCTCTCCGGATGCAGCTCGGCGAGCCCGCCGGCGATGCGAGCCAGCTCGGCCTCGGCGTCGCCGAGGAGGGCCCCTGGAGCCAGCCTGCCGATCGCGTCGAACAGGTGGCAGCCGCGACCGCAACCGTCCGGGTCGCTGTCCGAGTTGATCCACAGCACCGTCTCGGCCGGGAAGCTGAACCCCTCGGGCGCCACGCCGACGATCTCGTAGCTCTCGTCGTCGAACACCGCGACCTGACCGACGATGTCGCCGCGACCCCCGAAGCGGCTCTGCCACAGACCGTGGCCGAGCAGGGCGCGCAGCGGCGCATTCGGCCCGGAGTCCTCCCGGGTGAGGTCACGACCCATCTGCGGCGCCAGCTCGAACACCTCGAGCAGCGATCCGGCGACGGCAGCCGTCTGCAGCACCTCGGGCGCTCCCTCGGCGGCGAGGGTGACGCTGGTGTCGAAGTAGCCGACGAGATGGTCGAGGGTCTTCGAGAGGTCGGCGACGTCGGCCGTGTCGAGGAGCGACATCGCGTTGCGCTCGTTGGGGCGATCGGCCTCGATGCGCTCGACGACCACGAGCTCCTCCGGATCGGGGTACGGCAGCGGCCGCAGGATCACCGCGTCGACCAGCGAGAAGATCGCCGCGTTGGCGCCGACCCCGAGCGCCAGCGTGAGCACCGCGACCAGCACATAGGCCGGCCGCCGCGCCAGGGCGCGGGTGGCGAAACGGAGGTCCTGCATCAGGCGGTCCATGATCGAGCCCTTCATCCTGTTGGTTCCATAGTCGTAGCGCTTGCGTGGCGACGGCAGCTCACCGCGCGCCATCGCCTCCACCGGGCTCTGCTGTCCACCGGTCCAGGCCGTGGGATCGAGCCGCTCGGCCACTGCCGTGCGCACCAGCACCCAGCTCGCCCGCACTGCCCACGAGAAGAGAGCCGCGGCGCCGCGCTCCTCGGCGTCGAGCCAGTCCTCGAACGCCAGCAGCAGGTCGTCCCCGAAGCGCCGGCGGAAGGCCTTCGGCAGCAGCGCCGTCAGCGCCGCCAGCCAACGTAGGACGGTGCGCGCGAGCAGGGTGCGGCGCGGCCTGGTGGACGCCGCGCTCAAGGCGTCAGCCCCGGCGCCAGCCGCAGCGTCGCCAGCTCCACCGCTGAACGCAGGCGCGAAGCCTCCGCCGCCAGCACCCGTCGTCCCAGGCCGGTGATCCCGTAGTAGCGGCGCTGCCGCCCCGGCGACGGCGCCGCGTCCTCCGGCGACGCAGCCTCCTCCACCAGGCCGCCACGCTCCAGCCGCGCCAGCGCCCGGTAGAGCGCCCCCAGGTCCGGCGTCACCACGCCCCCCGATTCACGTTCCACCGCCTGCATCAGCGCATAGCCGTACAGATCCCGCGCCGCCAGCACCAGCAACACGTGGAAGTCGCTGGTCGAAAGAGGGAGGTGGTCGTCGAGCGCTGATCCGGCGGCGGAGGATCGGGTGGGGTCGGAGGAGCCGGTGGTCATCGGAAGGCTATACGTGCACCGTGCATAGTTGTTTCGGGCGAGTTTGGGCTTGCAGCCCTTTGTCGGCGCCGCCCATCCGGCCTCCTCCCCCTTCAGGGGGAGGATTGAGGTGGGGGTGTCCCGTCAAGCGAATCCCTCTCAGGGGGAAGGATCGAGGGAAG
Organism: Acidobacteriota bacterium; assembly: GCA_003388555.1. Lineage (GTDB taxonomy): Bacteria > Acidobacteriota > Thermoanaerobaculia > Multivoradales > Multivoraceae > QQVD01. The sequence continues at coordinate 72,456 of QQVD01000025.1, forward strand.
AGGTCCCAGCCCTCGCCGGCTCAGGTGCAGGACGGCGCGCGATTCGTCTCGGCCTCTCACTTCAAGAATCAGAAGCCGGCATGGCGGACAACGGCCACCCTCGTTCCAGCATGCGCGTCCGCGCGAGTTCGACGATGAACTCCGCGATCGCGTACCCACCTTCGAAGAGCTGGTCGTTCGTGATGCGCAGTACCAGCCACCCGTCGCGGCAGAGAGCAGCCTCCCTTCGCTCATCGCGATCCACCCGTTCTCCCATGTGGCTCTCGCCGTCCAGCTCGACGATCAGCCTCGCCTTGCGGCAGGCGAAGTCGGCGACGTAGTCGAGCACCGGCATCTGGCGGCGAAAGCGCACATCGCTCCGGCGCAGCTGCGACCAGAGCAGCCTCTCGGCCCGGGTCATCCGTCGACGGAGCTCTCTTGCTCGTCGGACTTGCTCTCTCATCGGTGGGGAGAACGCGCCTGGATGCGGACGTCTGACACGACCCGGAGGCCCACTCACGCGGAACGGAGAGACCGCGAGCCGACCCGCTTGGATGGCACTGAGAGCCCGCGAACACTGAAGCGGATTCCTGGCCATCCAGTCTGTTTCTGCAGCGAGTTCGCTTGACGGAACACCCCCACGCCAATGCGAGCGACACGCGATCCTGCCCGTGAGAGAGATTCGCCTCACGAGACACCCCCACCTCTTTCCTCCCCCTGAAGGCGCAGTTTCGCCTCACGAGACACCCCCACCTTTGTCCTCCCCCTAAAGGGGGGAGGATGTCGGATGGCGCGCGCGACCCGGCGCCAGCCACCATCGCGACCCCAACCCGCCGCACTGCATGCAGAATGCACCAGTGAGCGATACCTCCCCCACCTCTCCCCTCTCCGCCTTCTCCCCACCCACCCGCGCCTGGTTCGACCAGTCGTTCGACGGCGCGACGCGGGTGCAGGCTCTCGGCTGGGAGAAGCTGGTGGCGGGAGACGACGCGCTGCTGGTGGCGCCGACGGGCAGTGGCAAGACGCTGGCGGCGTTCCTCTGGGCGATCGACCGTTGCGCCCAGCTGCCGCCCGACGCCGAGGCCGGGGTGCGGGTGCTCTACGTCTCGCCGCTCAAGGCGCTGGCGTACGACATCGAGCGCAACCTGCGGGCGCCGCTGGTCGGCATCCAGAACGCGGCGCAACGTGCCGGCGAGGTGGTCCGACGCTCCGAGGTGCACGTGCGCACCGGCGACACCCCGTCGCGCGAGCGCGCCGCGCAGACCCGCAGGCCGAAGGACATCGTGGTCACCACGCCGGAGTCGCTCTTCCTGATGCTCGGCTCGCAGGCCGCGACGACGCTCGACACCGTCGAGTGGGTGATCGTCGACGAGATCCACGTCTTCGCGCCCTCCAAGCGCGGCGTGCACCTCAGCCTGTCGCTCGAGCGCCTCGCCGAGCGCACCCGCGCGGCCCGCGACGCCGAGCCGCAACGCATCGGCCTCAGCGCCACCGTCAAGCCGGCCGACCAGGTGGCGGCGTTCCTCGGCGGCGACCGCCCGGTCACCGTCGTCGACGCCAGCGAGCCTGCACACCTCGACCTGCGGGTGCGCATCCCGGTGCCCGACCTCGACGCCCTCAGCGAGCAGCAGCGCGGCTACGGCCCCGCACGCGGCGACGCCACCGCCGGCCCGCGCAGCACGGGACTCATGGGCCCGTACATGACCGCCCACCTGCGGGAGATCGGTGCGCTGCCCAGGGCTCGATCCGACGACGGACTCCCCGGCGAGCCGCTCCTCCCGCCCGATCCCTCCGACTCCGACGGTTCTCCCCTCCGTGAGCAGGGCAGGAGTGGGAGTGCAGACTCCGACTCCCTCCCCCTTCAGAGGGAGGGCAGGGGTGGGGGTGCACCCGAGACGAGCTCGTCACAGCGCGGCCAATCCGCCTACGGCTCGATGGCCTATCCCAAGCCCGCCGAGCAGTCCGGCATCTGGCCGACGATCTACCCCGAGCTGATCGAGCTCATCCTCCAGCACCGCACGACGATCGTCTTCACCAACTCGCGCGGCCTCTGCGAGCGCCTGTCGCAGCGGCTCAACGAGCTGTGGGCCGACCGTGTACGCCTCGCCCAGGCCGAGCGTCTCGAGGAACTGGAGGCCGAGGGGCTCGACGCCGACTCCGCTCCCGGCTTCGACCTCGGTTTCGATCCCGAGGCGCCGATCCCCGACCTGGTCTCGGCCCACCACGGCTCGGTGGCGCACGCCCGACGGGCGGAGATCGAGGAAGCGCTCAAGGCCGGACGGCTGCCGTGCATCGTCGCCACCAGCTCGCTCGAGCTCGGTATCGACATGGGCACGGTCGACCTGGTGGTGCTGGTCGAGTCACCAGGCTCGGTGGCGCGCGGACTGCAGCGCGTAGGCCGGGCGGGGCACGGCGTCGGCGAGCTCAGTCGCGGCGTGATCTTCCCCAAATTCAAGGGCGACCTGCTCGAGTGCGCGGTGGTCTCCTCGCGCATGCTCGACGGCACCCTCGAGCCGATCGCGGTGCCGCGCAACCCGCTCGACGTGCTCGCCCAGCAGATCGCTGCGATGTGCGTCGACAAACCTCGTACCCCCGACGAGATCCTTGCCCTGGTTCGCCGCGCCCACCCCTACCGCGAGCTCAGCGAGGAGCTGCTGGTCTCGACGCTCGACATGCTCTCGGGCCGCTTCCCGTCCGACGACTTCGCCGACCTGCGCCCCCGTCTGTCGTGGGACCGCTCGGCGGACGTCCTGACGGCCCGGCGCGGTACCAAGCAGGTCACCATCTTCAACGCCGGCACCATCCCCGACCGCGGCCTCTTCAGCGTGCACCTCGGTCCCGACGGGCCGCGCATCGGCGAGCTCGACGAGGAGATGGTCTACGAGAGCCGGGCCGGCGACGTCATCCTGCTCGGCGCCAGCTCTTGGCGCATCCTCGAGATCACCCGTGACCGCGTCGTCGTGCAGCCGGCTCCCGGCGAGCCCGGCCGCATGCCCTTCTGGCACGGCGACGGCCCCGGCCGGCCGATCGAGCTCGGCAAGGCGCTGGGCGAGTTCCTCGGCGAGATGCAGGTGCTCGACGCAGCGGCGATGCGCCAGCGCCTCGCCACCACCACCCCGCTCGACGACAACGCGATCTCGAACCTGATCTCCTACCTCGAGGAGCAGAAGGAGGTCGCCGGCGCACTGCCGACCGACCGCACCATCGTCGTCGAGCGCTTCCGCGACGAGCTCGGCGACTGGCGCATCTGCCTGCTGACGCCGTTCGGCTCGCGGGTGCACGCGCCGTGGGCGATGGCTCTGCAGCAGCTGCTCACCGAGCGCGCCGGGTTCGGCATCGAGACCATGTACACCGACGACGGCGTGGTGCTGCGCCTCGCCGACAGCGACGAGCTGCCCGACGTCTCGGGGCTGTTCCCCGATCCCGAGGAGGTCGAGGACCTGGTGGTCGACCAGGTCGGCTCGACCGCGATGTTCGCCACCCACTTCCGCGAGAACGCCTCGCGCGCCCTGCTGCTGCCGCGCCGCCGCGCCCAGGGCCGCACGCCGCTGTGGCTGGCGCGGCTGCGCTCGAAGACGCTGCTCGCCAGCGTGCGGCGCTTCTCCAACTTCCCGATCGTGCTCGAGACCTACCGCGAGTGCCTGCGCGATCTGTTCGACGTGCCGGCGCTGGCCGACATCCTGCGCCGCATCCAGAGCCGCGACATCAAGGTGGTCGAGGTCGAGACCGAGAGCGCCTCCCCCTTTGCGCGCTCCCTGGTCTACGCCTACATCGCGCAGTACCTCTACGAGCAGGACTCGCCGATCGCCGAGCGCAAGGCGCAGGCGCTCACCCTCGACCGCAACCTGCTACGCGAGCTCGTCGGCCAGGCCGAGCTGCGCGAGCTGCTCGATCCCATCGCCATCGCCGAGGTCGAAGCCGAGCTCCAGGCCCTCGCCCCCGATCGCAGGGCAAGGGACGCCGACGAGCTGCACGACCTGCTGCGCCGCCTCGGCGACCTGACCTTCGAGGAGATGGTCGAGCGCAGCGCGCCGCGGGAGTTGGGCGATGAAGGTGAGAGAGCGACCTCGCACAGCAGCGGTGGCGGTTCCGCTTCACCAGACGCATGGATCCCAGCCTCCGCTGGGATGACGGAGCAGAGGCAGAGTCGCCAAGGAGCGGCAGAACCCGTCACGAGTTCGTCACCCGAAGAGACCGATGCCAATGCGACGCCGGAGCAGGGCGAGCCTCCGACTCCCCTCCCCCTGGACCAACGCGAGCATCCGACTTCCCTCCCCCTGCAGGGGGAGGGCCAGGGTGGGGGTGCCCCAGCAGCGAGCGCGTCACTCGAAGACCAGATCGCCCCCATCGTCCAGTCCTGGCTCGACACCCTGGTCCAACAGCGCCGCGCCGGCGCGGTGCAGATCGGCTCGGTCGCTGCGGAGGTCTCACGTCGCGACCTCACCGCTTCACGAGACACCCCCACCTCTGTCCTCCCCCTGACGGGGGAGGATGCCGAATCCGATCCCCTCTCATCTCAGAGCCCTGCAGATTCCGAGTCCCTTCCCCTCCAAGAGAACGGCGGCGGGGGTGCCCCAGCCCTTCGCCAAGCCACGGCCGCATCCCTGCGCCACATCGCCGCCGACGACGCGGGCCGCTACCGCGACGCACTCGGCACGCAGCCGCCACGCGGCCTGCCGCTCACCCTGCTCGAACCCGTCGAGCGCGCCCTCGAGTCGTTGATCGCCCGCTGGGCCAGGACCCACGGCCCCTTCCTCACCGGCCAGGTGGCCGAGCGCTTCGCACTGACGCCGTCGCAGGTGGAGCCGGTGCTCGAGGGGCTCGAACGCAGCGGTGCGCTGACCCGCGGCGAGATCCGTCCCGGCGGCACCCACCGCGAGTGGTGCGACGTCGAGGTGCTGCGACGGATCAAGCGGCGCACCCTGGCGCGGCTGCGCGGCGAGGTCGCCCCGGTCGACGCCAGCGTGCTCGCCCGCTTCCTGCCGCGCTGGCACGGCCTCGAGCCGGTGGCTGTGCAGCCTCCCGAGGAGCACTTCGACCCGCGCAACGACCCGCGCCTCGGCGCCCGTCCCGCCGGCTACCGCCCGCCGCGCCGCGCCGCGCCCGATCCCGAACGCCTGCTCGACGAGGCCCTCGACCAGCTCGAAGGCGCCGCCCTGCCCTGGTCTTCGCTCAGCCAGGTGATCCTGCCGGCGCGCGTCCCCGGCTTCACTCCCGACCTGCTCGATCTGCGCGCCGCCGCCGGCGAGATCGTCTGGGTCGGCCGCGGCGCCCTCGGACCCTCCGACGGCCGTATCGCCATCTACCGCCGCGACTCCGCCGCGGTGCTCGCCGTGCCGCCGTCGACATCGACCGCGAGCACCAGCTCCTCCCCCTTCAGGGGGAGGCTGGGAGGGGGTGACTCAGAAGCGAGCTCGTCCCAGACCACCAAGCGATCGGCTTCACGAGACACCCCCACCTCGATCCTCCCCCTGAAGGGGGAGGATGCAGACTCCGATTCCCTCCCCCTTCAGGGTGAGGGCCAGGGTGGGGGTGCCCCAGCCACGAACACTTCACAGAGGACTTCAGAAAGCACTTCGCAGACCACCCCCACCGACCTCACCACCCTCGCCACCACCATCCTCCACCTCCTCTCCCAACGCGGCGCCTGCTTCACCACCGAGCTGCACCAGCGCCTGCGCCGCGAGCACGAGGATCTGCCCGCCAGCGAGCTCGAAGAGACGCTGTGGGATCTCGTCTGGGCCGGCGCGATCACCAACGACACCTTCCTGCCGCTGCGCACCCTCGGCGCCGCGAAGAAGCCCTCTCGCCGAAGAGGCTCGGCCGCCGCTCCGCTGGTGCGCGGACGCCGCTCTCTGCGCGGCCGCCTTCAGCCGGCCGGACGCGCTTCGCGCACCGCCGCCCGCTCCACTCTCGCCGGCGGACGCTGGGCGCTGGTCGAGGATCTGCTCGATCCCGAGCGCACCGACACCGAGTGGGCGTTCGCCACCGCCAATCTGCTGCTCGAGCGCCACGGCGTGATCTCTCGCGAGACGGCGCTGGCCGAGGAGATCCCCGGCGCCTTCGCCGCGCTCTACCCGACTCTCCGCGCCATGGAGGACGCCGGGCGGGTGCGCCGCGGCTACTTCGTCGAAGGCCTCTCCGGCCGCCAGTTCGCCCTCGCGGGAGCCGTCGAACGGCTGCGCGAGGTGCGCGGCGAGGCCGAGCGCAGCGGCGGCATCGACGGCGCCACCGCAGCCGAGATCGACGTGCTCGCCGCCCTCGATCCCGCCAACCCCTACGGCGCCGTCCTGCCATGGCCGGATGGCCGCATCGAGCAGGGTCCGCGGCCGCGCCGCGTCGCCGGCGCCTGGATCGTGCTCGTCGAAGGCGACGCGCTCGGCTTCGTGGAGTCGGGGCTGCGTTCGGTGGTCACCTTCCGCCCCGCCTTCGCCCGAGCGGGAGCCCGCCGTGCCTCCGAGGCCCTCACCGCCGGCCTGCGCGAAGTGATGCGCCGCGAGCGCCGCCGCTCCCTGCGCGTCGGCAAGGTCGACGGTGAGGACGCCACCGCGTCGGCGATCGGCGCCGAGCTCGCTGCCGCGGGCTGGGAGCGCGAGGAGAGCGGCTGGCGGGTGGGGGTCTGATTCGCCACTCCTGCACACCGAGAAGCTGTCGCCTGCCGGTCGCCGCCACAGGGTCGGAAGCCGCCGCAGTCTGACATCATCGCTTCGTGAAGGGCGTCGACGTCGGAGAGGCCAGGCTCTTGCTGGCCGCACTTCTCGAACGCGTTCTCGCTGGCGAAGAGGTCGTCCTCGGCGAGGGCGGCAAGCCTGTGGCGAAACTGGTGCGTTTCGACGCTCCCACCGCGCCACGCCGACCCGGGGCATTGAAGGGACGCATCACGATCGGCGACGACTTCGGAGCGCTGCCGCCGGACCTCGCGGGTGCCTTCGGAAGCGATTGACTGCTCTGCCGACGGCAACGGCCTCCTCCTGTGCCAGGCGACCGGGGCCTAGGAGGAGCCAGGCGTCGCCGCGCAGTCGAGGAGCGCGAGTCCCTCAGCCCTCTTCACCCAGAGAACACGACTGATCGGCAGAATCACCAGAAAGCGACAGAATCGACTGGGGCCACGGTGAAGCCTCGGAGCTCACCCGAAGCACCTGCAGCACAGCGCTCCTTTGATCCCATGCACATGAACCCACAGCCCCTGAGCGAAGCGGCGCGCTGGAAACGTCTCCTGGCGCCCTACACCCGTCCCGACGATCGCAAGGCGATCGCGCAGCTCGCCGTCACCGCGACGCTTTTCGTCGCCCTCTGGCTGCTGATGCTGAAGGGCTACCAGCTCCTGGGTTGGTGGGCGCCGCTCCCGCTCGCCCCCTTCGCCGGCGGTCTCCTGATTCGCCTGTTCATCTTCCAGCACGACTGCGGCCACGGCTCGTTCACCACCTCGCGCCGGTTCAACGACGGGCTCGGTTTCGTGCTCGGTGTGCTGACCCTGACGCCCTACCACTGGTGGAAGAAGAACCACGCCATCCACCACGGCACCTCTGGCGATCTCGATCGCCGCGACATCGGCGACGTCACCACCCTGACGGTCAGGGAGTATCTCGACCTGCCCTGGCACAAGCGTCTCGGCTACCGGCTGTACCGCAACCCGCTGGTCATGCTGGTGCTGGGCCCGATCTGGCTGTTCGCGGTCAAGCACCGCTTCCCCTTCGACACGCCGCTGGCCTGGCGCCGCGAGTGGCGGGACGTGCTGATCAACAACCTGGTGATCGCGCTGCTCCTCTTCGCTGCCGCGAAGACCATCGGCCTGCAGGCCCTGCTCGCGGTGCACGGCCCGATCTTCGCGGTGTCCGCCATCGCCGGCGTCTGGCTCTTCTACGTGCAGCACCAGTTCGAGGACACCGTGTGGAGCCGCTCCGGCGAGTGGGACTTCTTCGACGCCGGCCTGCACGGCAGCTCGTTCTACGACCTGCCCGCGGTGCTGCACTGGTTCACCGGCAACATCGGCTACCACCACGTGCACCACCTCGCCAGCCGCATCCCCAACTACGAGCTGCGCCGCTGCTTCCGCGAGGTCGAAGAGCTGCAGCAGGTGCCCCACCTCGGCCTCCGGCAGAGCCTCGGCTGCCTGCGCCTCAAGCTCTGGGACGAGGACGCCGAGCGCATGGTGGGATTCGGCGGGCTGAAGAGGGCAAGCGGAACGTCGGCCTAGCGAGGTTCCAGCCTCACTAACCCTCGTTCAGCTCTTCGAGATCGGCAAGGTCCTTGGGGCGACCGGAGGCCCGCTTGTTGGCCAGCAGGTGGCGACGACCGAGGATCGGGACCCGGATGCCGTCCCATTCTGCGTGGTCTCGATCAGGCCAGGCCTCGTCGAAGGCCACTCCGCTGATTCCGGTCAGCAGGTCGATCCGATTCGGTGGCCGACCGAGCTGGATCACCTGGTCGGGCTCGAGGAAGGTGCTTTCGTCGGCTCCCGCTCCACCGAATCCGAACTCCTCGAGCACCGCGACGATGCGAGCAGCGTTCTCCACCGTCCGACGGACGAAGAGGTCGATGTCGCCCGTGTAGCGGGGATGTCCATGGAACGCGACCGCATGCGCTCCGACGACACAGGGGCTTGCTGAAGAAATCCTGTGGGCCTCGTTTCGAGCGCCGTTGGTCTCAGATCCTGTGGCGTGCGAGAGATGGCAATGCGGTGCCATTGTGGAGCGAGTACAACGCAGGAGATGATCCAACGCCGCCGAAACCCCGAGGGCGCGGGGGTTTGCGCCGCCTGATGGCACAGGCTCTCCTCGACGAATGAACACCGCATCGCCTGCGTCGATCCAGCACCATCAAGCCACGCAGATCCCCGCGCGAGGCTCCGCAGGACCTTTTCAGCAAGCCCCTTGATACTCAACTCCCCTCGAGTGGAGCAACGCGAAGAACTCTCTCGAATCGTCGCTCAGCTTCATCGAGAGACTCCTTGTGACGCCGAACCAGCTCGAGCAACAGGTCGAAGAGCTGCTGCGGAGTCAGCGAGGCGTAGAAGGCACGATCTGCTGCGGCCGCGGCCTCGTGCGAGCGGTGAACGATGAGCTCGCGTTCCATGGGCTGAATTCTACCAACGGCATCCATCGCACTGCGGTAGCGCCGCAACGCCGGACTGCGTACCCCGACCGCGGCAGACGGCTCGGCAAGACGAGCTCGGTGACTCATCTGGCCGCCGCGGGCCACACCTCGAAGCCGGCGGCGCGGAAATGCCGGTCGAATCCGAAGACCCGTCGAATCCGGCGGCGCTTCATCAGCACGAAGGAGACGCAGTCGGTCAAGCTCACCTGCCGGTCGGAGAACCTCGAGAACAGCTCGAGTGCCTTTCCGTCCGCAGATCAGGTGTACAACGCGTCGTCGTGCGCCGCGGCGAGGTCGCTCGCGCCGTCGTCCTCGAACACCCTGTCGTGGAAGAACGGGTCGTCGGCGCGCAGGTCGTCGGCCGTGGTGTCGAGACGCGACTGCAGAGCCTCGCGCACCAGTTCACCGAGCGAGATTCCGAGCCCCTGGGCGAGCTGCTGCGCCTGGACCTTCAAGGCGCTCGGCAGCCTGATGGTGGTTCTCTGCATGACACCGACAGAATGGCACAGGTCTCATCTGGCCCCAGACTCGTCCCCCAAAGCGCACTCCTGCCGAGGCGCCAACTCCGAATACTCCGACGTCCGTCACTCCGGGCGCAGACCCGGAGTCCACGCGCCTCGTGAAGACGTACTGGCGCTACGGCACGGACAACGGGGACCAGTAGCGGGTCTTGCACGCCGAGGCTGACATCTGCGCGAGCTCCATCGCCTCGAGCGACTCCGTCACTGCTCCGCCGCGGCACGCTCGAGGAAGTACCGGCCCATGTTCTCCATCAGGGTGTCGTAGTACGTGGCGCTGACGAACAGCTCCGAGCGGCCGTAGCTCTCCTTCTTGCTGCCAGTCCGCATCACGGGATGGAGCTTCAGCTCACGCCCTTCTCCGTTGCCCTCGATGGAGTGCTTGTGAAAGCCGGTCGAGGTGGCGACCACCGGCTCTCCCGAGTCGCTCAATTCGAGATCACCGCCGAAGATGCGAAAGCCGTCGATCAACGCGGCGTCCCGGTGGCGGAGATCGAAGCTGTGGCCGATCTCGTGGGCCAGGGCTGGGCTGCCACTCTTGTGTCCCTGGTCGTAGGCGACCTGCAGCAGCCGAGTCTCGAAGTCCTCATCGCGGCTACCGTCGGCCTTGTAGTAGTAGCTCACCCCGACGACACCCGCCCACCCCTCCCCCTCCATCCGATCGGAGTTCACCAGTGCGATCACGTCGGCGTCGAAGAGCAGACCCTGCGCCTTGAGGGTGCGCTGAAGCCGCAACATCATCGCCTCGGCGCGGTCATCCATGCGCTCCTCTGCCGAGCTCTCGGGCAGCAGAACGACCTCGCTGTTGTTCTCCGGGGGGCCTTCTTCCAACAACTGAAACAGTCTCGCTCTCACATCCGACACCGGGAGGTTCTGTTTCACATAGCTCAACGAACCGCCCAGGAACCGATTGATGTCGAGCGCTGATGTAACGACCGGCCAGGACTCGAGAGGCATTCTGTAGAAATCGATCCTGAGCTCGGTGTCGACGTCGACTGGCTCACCCCCGTGTTCCCAGTGAGAAATCTTGCAGTTGCCGGGCCGCACGTACTCCCTGCCTTTGTTGTCGACGATGACGACCCTGGCCTCGACGCTCGAGAGGTGGCGGCTCGCCGGCCAGCCGAAGATCTGGGCCGACTGCTCGGCTTTGCGGATCGTCTCCGTGTCTCCTGCGATCCGATCGGGGTGGTACCAGCGGCTCGGCAGGTAGGTGTTGTCCTCCGTGCCGAGCAGCGGGAGGCAGTCGGACTCGCAGTCTCCGTCCTGCACGGTGACCGACTTCACCGTCCCCGAGGGCAGGCTCGTCACGTCACCCTGCTCCCATGCGAGGTCGACGCGGAACATCGTCGTCTTGTCGGTGACCAGTGGACGACCCGCCGCCACCTGGATCGCCTCGCATTCCACCGAGGCCTCGATCTCCCCTCTGGACGTCATGATCGGCTCGTTCTGCGCGAGCATCGGCAGGGGATTCTGAGCGCGCCACACCGCATGCCCGATGCGCGGCGCGCCACCACGATCGAAGGCTCGTGCCACCCGCACATCCGACCGCCGAGTCGGCACAGAGCGCTGCATCCACGCCTGTCCTTCGCGCTCCGGCCGCCGGTAGAGATCGATCAGGGTGGTCCACTTCCACTCATCGTCCGCACCGAGCTGCTCGCCGGTGCGCGAGCGCACCCCGCCCTGGCCACCGCTCACCAGCACCCGGTGCTGCTTCGCCGGATCGAGCTCGATGTACGGCACCAGGTGCACCCGCCGCGTCTCCGAGTCGATCAGCTTGCGCGTCGGCACCAGGTCGAAGCCGCTGCCGTCCTTCTTCTTGACCTCGAGCCGCACCGTGTCGCCGTCGACCGTGTCGCGGTCGACCGGCTTGGTGAACTCGATGTACACGTCGGGATCACCGAAGAAGACCCGCTCGGCGTCGGGCTCGGGGTGGCGCTCGGCGATCTCGAACGGCTCGTCCTCGCACATGCCGAGGAACGGCTGCACGTGGTCCTCGAAGACGGCCGAGAACGAGCCCTCGACCTCCACCGTGCTGCGCCGCCTCCCCTGCTTGGCCACCATCACCGCGTCGACCGTGCCGCGGATGCCGCGCTCGTCGATGCCGGTGATCTCGAGCTGACCCGATTCGGCAACCCAGCCGCCGCCGGTCGGAGGTCCCTGATCGGCGCCGCGCGAGCGACCGAGCAGTCCGCCGCCGGGCAGCGAGCGCAGCAGCCGTCGACCGACCTGTCGCAGGCCACCCTCGGTCGCCGACTGCAGCAGCGAGCCGACGTCGAAGCTCGGCAGCTGGCTCGGGTCGCAAGCGGTGATCTGCAGGAAGCTCTGCACCGCGTCGTAGTCTTCCGGTCGCATCCCGGCGGAGACGATGCCGGTCGACTCGGCGATCGGTGCTCCCTCGGCGAGCCGGCGCTGGTCGGCCGCCACCATCGGGTAGGTGTGCGGCTTCAGGATCGGGTTGGCGTAGTTCTGCAGGAACAGATACGAACGATTCACGTCGTCCCAGTACTGCAGGTGCACGCCGCAGCCGCCGTCGCCGAGCGGCGTGACGCAGGCGTATACCGGGCCGTTGCCGGTTCGGATCGCCGCGCTGACGTCGCCGCTGACGTCGACGTGGATGCTGTTGCCGACCGTGATCACCCGCGTCTTCGTCGCGGTCAGCTCGTCTTCGTCCTGCACCGTCAGGGTGAGCACATAGCGCCCGTCGCGCTCGTAGGTGTGCTCGACGTCGAACAGGTCCTCGCCCGTGCGCGGCGGAGAGCCGTCGCCGAACTCCCAGGTGGCGACCAGATCGTCGTCGCCCGGATCGGTGACCACCGCCGAGAACTGGAACCGCGACTCGCCGTCCTCGCCGCCGACGCGCTCCGCCACCAGCAGGCCGATCTTCGGCGGCTTCGGCTTCACCTCCACCGTCATGCGCCCCTCGACGCTCTCCCCGATCCCGTCGACCGTCACCACCAGCTCGTAGGTGCCGTCGTCCATGTAGCGGTGGTTCATGTCGCCGCGATCGAACACCACCATCGGCGCCGTGCCGTCGCCGAAGTCCCAGCTGTAGAGCAGCGACTCGCCGCCCCCGAACGTCGCCGCGCCGAACACGAAGCCGTCCCCCTCGTCGCCACTCGCCGTGCCGCTCAGCGACATCAGCTGCAGCGGCACCGGATCGACGGGTGCCTCCGGCCCCGGAGTCGCGAGAGGGGAGCCGCCGCCCGAGGCCAGGCTCGCCGAAATGAGCAGGATGCCTCCCACGGTCAGCGAGAGAACGAGACGTGCGTGCCAGGTCTTCCGGGACATGGCGCTCCTTTCGGGGTTCCGTTACGAGGGGAGTCTCCAGGGTAGCGGATGGGGCGCTGGCGGCCGTCGAGGGATGGTCCCGACAACCTCTGGGCCGACGCGCCTGCCGGCGACAAACCCTCGCACCACGAGGCATCGCAAGAAGGCCGGACCGCAGGAGCATGCAGAGAGACGGCGCTCATGGCCGCAGGCCCAGGTCGCCAAGAGCGCGAGTTCCGTTCCCCGAGAGCGTCCAGTCGGCTCTCGGCGTTTCAGCTGCAACGTCCTCCTCCTTCCCGACGATCCCCCGGTCCACAGCCTAGATTTTCCTTGCAAATCAGGACCCAGAATCCATAATTGCGAGGATAGTGCTCCGTCGATCTCTGACTCCCCTGCTGCGGGACCGCCTCGCCACCTTTCCGGCCGTCGCCCTCCTCGGCCCGCGCCAGGTCGGCAAGACGACCCTCGCGCGCTCGCTGGCCAGCGACCTGGCCGACGGCAAGGAGGTCCTCTACCTCGATCTCGAGAACCCGGCCGACCTCGCCAAGCTCGAAGACGCACCGGGCTACCTGCACTCGCAGCACGGTCGGCTGGTCATCCTCGACGAAGTCCACCGGGCTCCAGGCCTCTTCGGCACCCTGCGCGGCGTCATCGACGAGCGCCTCCGCGCCGGCGAGCGAGCCGCGCACTTCCTGCTCCTCGGGTCGGCCTCGATCGACCTGATGCGTCAGTCGAGCGAGAGCCTGGCCGGCCGCATCGCGCACCTCGAGCTGGCACCGTTCGACGTGCTCGAGGTCGCGGCGGGCGAGAGCAGAGCCCTGTGGGTGCGCGGCGGCTTTCCCCCTGCCTTCCTCGCCGACAGCGAAGCGGCGAGCGTGGCGTGGCGCGCCGGCTTCCTGGCCACCTACCTCGAGCGCGACATCCCGCAGCTAGCCCGGATTATTCATGAACGCCGTAGCGAGCCCGTGGAGGCGCCCGTCTGGCGGGCACCGCAGGGCCGGAGGCGTTGAGTCGTACTCGAAGTACGTCGCAGGCGCCGGAGGTCCGAGGACGCCCGTCAGACGGGATGCATCTGCGGGCGCAGTAGGTGGCTCATGAATAATCCGGGCTAGGGCCACGCATCCCGGCCGAGACCATGCGGCGCCTGTGGACGATGCTCGCCCACCGCCAGGGCGGACTGCTCAACGCGGCGCAGTTCGCGCGCAGCCTCGGAGTCGACGCGAAGACCGTCGGCCGCTACCTCGATCTGCTCGTCGATCTGCTCCTGGTGCGACGTCTCGAGCCACTGCACGCCAACGTCGAGAAGCGCCTGGTCAAGTCACCGAAGATCTACGTGCGCGACAGCGGCCTCGTGCACACCCTGCTGCGCATCGACTCCGAAGACGAGCTGCTCGGCCACCCAGTGCTCGGCGGCAGCTGGGAAGGCTTCGTGATCGAGAACCTCCTGCGCGCCGCGCCGCCCCACACCCAGCCCTCCTTCTACCGCACCGCCGCCGGCGCCGAGGTCGACCTCGTGCTCGACCTCCCCGGCGGCAGACGCTGGGCGTTCGAGATCAAGTACGGCTCCGCACCCAGGACCAGCAAGGGCCTCCACCACGCCCTCCAGGACATCCAGCCCGAGCGCGCCTTCCTCGTCTATTCAGGCAAGGAGCGGTATCCGCGAGGAGAGATGGAGGTGGTGGGGGTGAGGGAGGCGATGGAGGAGGTGGCCGGCGCGATGGAGGGAAGTCTCCAGCCTCGGATGCGGTCAAGTTCCAGGAACCCACCCCGAGGGTAGACTTGCCCTTACCGCCCGATCAACAAGGGGGAAGACTGATGTCGACTCGAGCTTTGGGCCTTTCAGGCTCGCTTGCCGTGCTACTCCTGATTTCCTGTACGACCACGCGTCAAGCGCGGCTCTACAACGTCGAAACTGGCCAGGTTCTCTACATGGAGTTCACGGACAGTGCCGCTGCAGGAGGCCAGATCACAGTGAGTCTTCCTTCTGGCGAGGTCCTCAAAGGCGAATACACCGTGATGCGAGGAGGCTCCGTCGAATGGGGAAGCATCTATGCTCTTGGCGAAACAACACCGGCTGCAACCGCGACCTCCAGAAGAATGGAGAGGCTCAACCAGGGCACGGCGATAGCGACTGGCAGCCAGGGTACTGTTCTTGAATGTGAGTTCCTCGCCGATTCGCTCGCAGGCAACGCCCAAGGTACTTGTCGCGACAACAAGGGCAATACGTACCGGATGGTTGCCTGAAGAAGCGGCGGACCGATTCAGATACATGGTCTCCATGCGCCCTGCGTCTCGAACATCCAGTCAGAGCACCCGAGCACAGCAGCATCAACAGCACCAATAGAGCTCCATGAAGGAGCTCCAGCCCGGCCTCTACGACACTCTGGTCGACGAGCTGCTGCGCGGTCAGCTCGACGACCTCACGGCGCAGCGCCTGAAGGCGGCGCTGCAGGACGTCGACGCCGCCGAACTCCCCGATCGCGTCGCCGACGTCGTCGCCGCCTGGGTGCGGCGGGCGGTGGCTTCGGCGAGCGAGAAGAAGCGGGAGGGCGCTGCTCTCGCCATCTCCTCCGCCGTGCTCGACGCGATCCACGCCTTAGAGCCCGCAGCGGCCAGCCGGCAGCAGCGCCTCGGCGAACCGATCCAGCGGCTGGCAGCGGTCGAGCCGCTGGCGCCGACGAATGAGCCGATCCCGATCCGCCGGCCGCTGACCCCGCTGCGCGACACCGTGCTGCTCACCAACGCGCGCGACCAGCCTGCGGTGGGCCGCGAGATCGCGGCGGAGATCGACTCCGCCGACCGCATCGACCTGGTGCTCGCCTTCATCCGCTGGACCGGCATCCGCGAGCTGCTGCCGGAGCTGCGAAGGCACGTCGAGCGGGGCCGCCGCCTACGGATCATCACCACAACCTACACCGGCTCGACCGAAGCCCGCGCCCTGCAGGCACTGGCCGATCTCGGCGCAGAGCTCCGGGTCTCCTACGACCACTCCTCGACTCGGCTGCACGCCAAGGCCTGGCTGTTCCAGCGTCGGTCGGGCTTCTCCACCGTCTACGTGGGCTCCTCGAACCTCACCTTCTCAGCGCAGGTGACGGGCCTGGAGTGGAACGTGCGCGCCTCGCAGCGGCTCAACCCGGAGCTCGTCGCCGCCTTCGAGCGCACCTTCGAGACCTACTGGGAGGACCCGCACTTCGAGCCGTTCGATGCGGAGAAGTTCGCGCGCGCCACGTCGAAGCTCTCGCAGGGCGACGTCCTCCTGACGCCCTTCGACATCGAGCCCTATCCCTTCCAGAGACAGATCCTCGAGCGGCTGGAGGTCGAGCGCCGGCGCGGCAGACCCCACAGCCTCGTCGTCGCCGCCACCGGCACCGGAAAAACCGTTGTCGCCGCCCTCGACTACCGCGCCCTGCGTCGGCAGCTCGACCGCGCCCGGCTGCTCTTCGTCGCCCACCGCGTCGAGATCCTCGAGCAGAGCCGCACGATGTTCCGCCACGTCCTGCGGGACGGCGCTTTCGGAGAACTGTGGACGCGGGGCGAGCGACCCGAGCGCTGGGAGCACGTCTTCGCCTCGATCCAGTCGCTCACGGTGAACGACGCGACGTCGATCGAGCCGGAACGCTTCGACGTCGTCATCGTCGACGAGTTCCACCACGCCGCGGCGGAGAGCTACGTGGCGTTGCTCGATCACCTGCGGCCACGTCACCTGCTCGGCCTCACCGCGACACCGGAGCGCGCCGACGGCCTCGACATCCTGCGCTGGTTCGGTGACCGCATCGCCGTCGAGCTGCGGCTGTGGGACGCCCTCGAGCAGGGCCTGCTGTCACCCTTCCACTACTTCGGCCTGCACGACGGCACCGACCTCTCCGAGGTGACCTGGAAGCGCGGCGCCTACGACGTCGCGGAGCTCACCAACGTCTACACCGCCAACGATCTCTGGGTCGCCAAAGTGCTGCAGGCGGTGCACGACAAGATCGGCGATCCCCAGGCGATGCGTGCCCTCGGCTTCTGCGTCAGCATCGACCACGCGACCTTCATGGCCGCTCGCTTCGAGAGGGCCGGTCTCGCGGCACGCGCCATCACGTCGCGCACTGCGCTCGCCGAGCGCGAGCAGGCCCTGCGCGACCTGGAGAAGGGCGTAGTGCAGGTGCTGTTCACCGTCGACCTGTTCAACGAAGGCGTCGACGTGCCGGCGATCGACGTCGTGCTCATGCTGCGGCCGACCGAGAGCGCCACCGTCTTCCTGCAGCAGCTCGGGCGCGGCCTACGCCGCACGCGCGACAAGGACGTGCTCACGGTGCTCGACTTCGTCGGCCACCAGAGCCGGCACTTCCGCTTCGACCTGCGCTACCGCCGCATGCTGGGGCGAACGCGCAAAGAGCTGGAAGCCGACGTCAGAGACGGTTTCCCTTTTCTGCCCGCCGGCTGCCTGCTCGAGCTCGACGCCGTCGCCCGCGACATCGTGCTCGACAACCTGCGCAACGCCCTGCCGACGCGGTGGCCGCAGCGCATCCAGGAACTGCGCGAGCTCGGTGACGTCGGCCTGGGAGAATTCCTGCGCGAGACCGGTCTCGAACTCGAGGACCTCTACCGAGGCGGCAGGACCTGGACCGAGCTGCGCCGCGCGGTGGGGTTCCTTCCTGAAGCCGGAGCGACCGAGCAGGAGAAGGCGATCGGCCGCGGTGTCGCGCGCCTGCTGCACCTCGACGACCAGGAGCGCATCGACGGCTACCGCCTGCTTCTCGAGCGCAGCGAGCCGCCGGAGACTGGGCAGCTCGACGAGCGGGCCGCGCGGCGACTCGAGGGGCTGCTGCTCACGGTAATGAACCCGAAGAAGGGCGACTACGCGTCGCTCGCCGAGGCGGCGGCCGATCTCTGGCGCCACCACGCGCTACGAGGCGAGATCCTCGAGCTGCTGCCGCTGCTGGAGGAGCAGGTCGTGCACCTGCACACTCCGCTCGAACTGCTCCACCCGGTCCCGCTCCAGGTGCACGCCCACTACACCCGCGAGGAGATCCTCGCCGCCTTCGGCGCCTCCACAGTCAGCACGCCCGTACCTCTCCAGACCGGGGTCTACTGGCACGAGCCCAGCCGCACCGACCTCCTCTTCATCACCCTGCAGAAGACCGAGAAGGACTACTCACCCACCACCCGCTACCTCGACTACGCGATCAGCGACCAGCTCTTCCATTGGGAGTCGCAGGCCATCACCGCCGCCGACAGCGAGCGCGGCCGCAACTACATCGAGCACGCGAAGCGAAACCGCAACGTCGCGCTCTTCGTGCGGCCGACCAAGAAGGACGCCACCGGCCGCACCGTGCCCTACTTCTGCGTCGGCACCGCGACCTACGTGCGGCACGAGTCGGAAAGGCCGATGCAGATCACCTGGCAGCTGCGGCACCGGTTGCCAGGGGACGTGTTCGCGGCGTATCGGGCGGCGGTAGCGTAGGCGGCCGAGAACTCGCTCGCAGAGTGGTACCTTCTACACTAGAAGCACAACGCCGCAACCTTCCGAACCCCTCGACGATGTTCGCACACTGCCTCGCAGACTACTCCAACCTTCGTCTCTGGAGCCACGGCAGATCACCGAATCCAGCTGACGTTCGACACGGGCTCGATGAACTTGCCGCCGCCAGTCAGGCGGCAACTAAGGACCGGGGCATCGTCCTTACCGAGCTAACCTTAAGACTCTACGGTGGTTGGCATGAGCAAAGCTCCGGTCAGACGCGTGATCGCCAGATAGCTTCAAAAGTCGCTCGCAGCTATCCAACCCGAACCACACGCCACTGCCGCGTGAGAGTAGAACTAGCAGAAGCTCCGGTAAGCCAGCCCAGTCTCCGCTTCCACGAGACCCTTCGCCCCGGCACCAGTAGCCTCCCCCGCCTCCGGACCGGTCTTCGCCCTGCTTGCTCAAGGAGCGGCGCCTTGTGTGAGCACCTGCAGGCTCTGCACTCGTGGCTTGCTGGTAGTTGTCCTAAGGAAGGATGTCCCACCAATCTGCAGGACGTTCTCGACGGGCGCCGCCAAAAGGCGGTCGACACGCTAATCTGTGTCGACGCGATGAGCCTCGCGGCATCGAACCTCACCGACATCGTGCTGATCGCCAGCGACGACGACGACATTGTGCCAGCGATGCTGAGTGCTCGGCAGCACAATAAACCCGTCTTCTGCCTGTACCGACGAAATGCCGAGCGCCTAACCTACCGAGACCTCCTCGACGAAGTCGGCGTCGAAATCCACCAGTGGTAAGAATCGTGCACCAAGACATCAAGACTGAGCTCAAGAACGATCTCAAGCCATTCGCAGATCCGGGGTCCGACGTCGAGATAACGAGCGAGCATGTAGTCCAATGGACGCAAGGCGGAAAGAACAGAAGCCTCCAGATCGCTCCGGATCCGGAGACCCAAGTCGTGGTCATAGAAGACGACCGACGCCTCTCATGGCGCGGTTTTCTCGCCAGCGCCTCGATGGCATCACTACTTGACTTCTCTAGAATCTCCTATGCGGCAACACCCGACACAGAGCACTACATTGCGACGGCCGCCACCGAAGTCGACGCGGACCTCTCCTCTGACGACGCCGTCGAGCTGCTACTAAGCCTGACCCGTCAACCTCCGTCTCGGTTCTCCACCCGTCTGCTCTTCGTTCGCGGCGAGGCGGGCGCGGGGAAGACGGTCGCTCTCCGGCAACTCACCAAGAGAGCAGCTCGCGACTACATGAGCGGCACTAACGGTCCTCTTTTTCTTTACGTCGACGCTCAGGGCAGAGCCCTCTCCCGTCTCGAAGACGCAATGGCTAAGGAACTCCAGGATCTTCGGGCCGCCTTCACCTACGAGGCCGTGGAAACGCTCGCCCGGCATCATCTCCTTATTCCTATCATCGATGGCTTCGACGAACTACTCGGCTCAGGTGGCTACGACGACGCCTATTCCTCCTTAGCAGCCTTCATTGCAAAGCTCAACGGTAAAGGGGTGGTAGTCGCCTCCGCCCGATCGAGCTTCATTGACTACCAAGGGTTCAGAGAGAAGGCCGACCGCCTGAAGTCCCAGGGATCGCTTTCTTACCATCTCGATTGGGTGGACGTGAATCCTTGGTCCACAGATACGACGCGGGAGTACTTTTGTCGACACGGCGCCGAGTACGAAGCTCAGTACGATGAGCTCCAGAACCGTCTTCCCCGGGAACAGTTCGAACTGCTAGCGAAGCCTTTCTTTGCATCTGAGGTCGTACGTCTCCTCAAAGACAACTCCAAACTCGCGACCGCCGACAGTCTGCTAGCAGGGCTGGCAGAGTCTTTCCTGGCCCGTGAGGTGGAGAAGCTTAAGGACCGACAGGGCCAACCACTGTTGCCCATCGAGGGTCACCGGAAGTTCATCGCAGAAGTCGCAGAGGAAATGTGGTGGAATGAGAATCAAGCACTGGACGTCGGGGCCGTGCAGACGATCGCCGAGCTGGTCGCCGAGGAAAGCAACTCGCCTGCCAAGACTGCGGCGGCGCTGGCGGAGAAGGCGGCCTCATATGCCTTCTTGACCACCTCGGGCGACTCTGGACTGCGATTCCAGCATGAGGTCTATCTAGACTACTTCGTGGCCCTCCACCTCCGGGATCTCATTCGCTCCGGATCGACCACAGAGTTGCGGCGATTCCTCTCCAGGGCACCTCTTGGTGAGGTCACGGCCGCCGACGTCGCATCAGCCCTGGTGACCGAACAGGACCTAACCAGAACCCTCGACACCATCGTCTCGTGTAGCGCAACGGGCGTCTTCGACGTACTCCTCCGCGAGAACTGTGGAGCACTTGTGCGCGAGCTGCTGGCCAGGTCTCCTGCTCCCCTTGAGGGCCTGACTATCAAGAATCTTGTCGTGCGTGGTGGCACTTTCGGAGCTTCCGCGCTGGCAAGCTCGTCGTTTGTCGCTGTCGAGCTGCACGAGGTTGACGCCACCGATATCCACTGGCAGAAATGCAATTTTGAAAGGTGTCTTCTCCGCGATGTCCTTATCTCAACCGAGCGCACGAATCTTGAAGGCAGTCGGTTGCGCCCGGGCCATGAGGTGATGGGAATCCGCTATCACGTGGGCGACGACCTGGTCGTAACCCGCGACCCGAGTGAGATGCGCTCAATTTTGAGCGGACTCGGCGTCCCTGACCTCTCGCCGGAGAACGGCGAGGCGAACGAAACCGTAGACCGTGAACTCCGAGACGGGCTCGAGAAGGTCCTTCGCGTCTTCGAGCGCCAGTACTATGTCGACAAGGATGAGTGGCAACACAAGGGCGTGATGTCAGGTCGTCGTGGCGAGACCGTCCTACGGGTACTGCGAGACCTCGGTCTACTCGAAAGCAAGACTGTGTCGCGGTCTGGCCCTACAGGCCAGCTCGAACGTCTGGTCGTGCCTCCGCGGATCATTCGAGAGGGCGAAGGATCCAAGTCGTCGAGAACTCCTTCGGAGGTCGTGGAGCTTTGGAGAAAGCTGCGCGAGTTCTCATAGGTATCCACTCGGTCGGTTCCCGGCGCTTCAGGCACCTTCACTCCTCCCCCAACACCCCCGCCACATCCACTCCCGCCGCCACCCTCGCCGGCCTCCTCGCAGCTGCCAGCACGACCAGCACGACGACGGCGCCTCCAGACGCGACGATCCACCACGGCGGCGCGGCCTCGCCGAGCAGCTCCGCCACCGGGACGGAAGCGATCCGCAGCACCACGAAGGCGACGGGCACGGCGAGCAGGATCTGGAGCCAGGCCTCGCGCTGGATGAGGTTTGTGATCTGACGGCGGGTGGCGCCGAGGGCGCTGCGTAGGGCGATCTCCTTCTTGCGCTGCTGGGCGGCGAGGGAGAGCACGGCGAAGACGCCGGAGCAGGCAACGAGCAGGGCGATGACGGCGAAGAGGGTGAGAGTCTCGGCGACGCGGCGGCGCGCCCAGGTGCGGGCGGCGAGGCCTTCGCCGGCGGACTGGACGTCGACGATGCCGACGCCGGGGGCGACGCGCGCCAGCACGTCGTCGAGGGTGTTGCGGGGGAGCAGGTCGGCGCCGGCGGTGCGCACGAGGAGCTGCGCCGCGTGGTCGCCACTCCGCATCGGGCGGTAGAGGCGCAGGGCGCGCTCGTCGCCGGGCAGGTCGAGATCGGCGACGACGCCGGCGACCCGTACAGGAGGGCCGACCGCTTCCTCGCCTCGGGCGCGGATGTCCTCGCCAGACGGCGGATGCAGGTAGAGCCGGGCGCCGACCGGATCGGCGCCCAGATCGAGGGCGCGCGCCAGCCTGGCGCTGATCCAGATCTGCCCGAGGTCTTCGCGATCCTGGGTCTCCGCCGCGCCGGGTGACGCGGCCGCCGCCTCCGGTTCGTCGCGAGCGGTTTCGGCGGAGCCCGGCAGGGAATCGCCGCTCCGCAGGGAGAGGCCGACCACTTCGCGCCAGCGCTCGTCCACCGCCTGCTCGAACGCCTGCACCCATGTCGTCTCGGGCGCCGCGGCGTCGAGCGAGACGCCGAGGCGGCGCCGGTCCGACCACGGCGGCCCGCTGGCCAGCGCCACCCGCTCGACACCGGGCAGACGCTCGATCTCGGAGCGCACCCCTTCGAGCAGACGCGCCCTCTGCGGCGCCGCCTCGGGGCCGTCGAGCCGCGCGTTGTAGAGGCTCAGCACCACGGCGTGCAGACCCTCGGGCTCGAAGCCCGGCGGCTGCAGCAGCCAACGACCGGCGGCGTCGGCCACCCAGAGGGCAGCGAGGCAGAGCGCGGCCGAGACACCGACCTGAGCCGCGACGAGGATGCGGCTGACGTGTGGCGCGGTGCGCGAGGAGCGCGTCGCCACGAGGCGTTCGCCGCCAGCGGGGCGCACCAGGCCGAGGGTGAGCGCCGCGGCGCGGCCGGCGATGGCGACCAGGGGCACGGCCACCGAGAGCACGAGGCAGGCGACGAGGCCGCGCTGAGATCGGGCGCGGTCCACGGCAGGCGGGCGAGCGAGCTGCCGGAGAGCAGCCAACGCAGCAGCGGCAGGGTGACGGCGACGAGCGCAGCGCCGGGAGCGGCGGCGGCCAGGCTGCGCGCCGCCAGCTCGCCCGCCGCCAGGCGCAGCAGGTGCAACGGCGAGGCGCCGAGGGCCCGCCGCGTGGTGAGCTCGCGCGTGCGCCGGGTCTGCTCGACGCGGCGCAGCACCCAGAGGTTGCCGAGCACCAGTGCCAGCAGGGCTCCGACGCCCAGCAGCAGGCCTTCGAGCACCGCGATGTTGCTGTCGCCGAGGTGGGCCTGCACGTAGGGCTCGACGGCGGCGATGCGCGCCTCGCCGCCGGTGGCGTCGGGCGACTCCCGGTCGAGACGGGCGGCGAGCCGCTCGAGCTCGTCGCGCGCCTGCGATGCCGCGACGCCGGGGCGCAGCATGCCGATGCCGAAGACCCAGCCCTGCGACCACGACCTGCCGCTCCGGCGCAGCGGCACCCAGACGTCGTGGCGCAGCGGGAAGTGCATCCCGGGCGGCAGCACGCCGACGATCGTCGCCAGCTCGCGGTTGATCTCGAGCGTGGTGCCGACGACGTCGGGCGCGGCGCCCAGCGCGCCCTGCCACAGGCGGTGGCTGACCAGCGCGACGACCGGCGCGGGGGGGTCTGCGTCGGCCGGCTCGAACAGGCGCCCGCGGACCGGCCGCACCGCGAGACGCTGGAACAGGCTGGGCGAGACGTAGCTGCCGATCTCCACCCGGGTGCGCCCGTCGGCGGTGAGCGACGTGTTGAAGGTGCGCACCGCCTCGGTCCACTCGTACGAGCGGCTGGTGGCCGCCACCGCCTCGTAGTCCTCGAGCGGCATCGGGTAGCTCGGGCTCCAGTTGGTGGAGAACGAGACCAGCCGCCGCCCGTCGCGCAGCCCCCCGTCGCCGTAGAGGGACGGATACACCAGGGCCACGATCGCCGCGCACAGCCCGATCCCGCCGCCCTGCACCAGCACGGAAAGGCGGGCGCGACGGAGGTGGCGGAGTGGCTTCATTCTCTCGGCGCTTCCGGGTGTCGAGGCCGTGGGGCGCGAGCGCGGAGCGCGAGCCCGAGCGGCGTGCCGACGCAGAGGTCTGGAGGGGGATCGGACGCCGAGATCGTAGCGCGACGGGTCGATTGCGCTGATGCCGGGCGCGGCTGAACCGGTGGCCGCTCGCGGCGCGAGCGCTGCTCCGCGTCGCCGACAGCGACAAACAGGCACCGCAGCCGAGAGATACCGGCGCCCGACCGCTATCCTCGATGCGCCGCAGCCCTCCCCAGAGATCAGGGCTGCGCCGAATAGCCACCCTCCTCTCCTCCAACTCCTCCGTCATGCACCGTACCGCTCTGGCCCTCAACGCCGCGGCCCTGCTCCTCGCAGCGCCGGTGAGTGCGAACCTGCTCGGCAACGCCGACTTCACCGACTCGCTCAGCGGCTGGACGATCGAGGGCGGGGCCTGGAACCACGATGCGACCGGCGGCACACCCACCCCCAGCGGATCGGCGCGCACCAACCTGGTCTCCGGGACGACCTCTTCGCTGACCCAGTGCGCTCCTCTCGACGCCGAGGCCGGGAGCGGCCTCGCGCTGCGCGCCTGGGTCCGGTCGACCGGCAGCGCGACCTCCCGCATCGCCGTCGAGCTCTACTCCTCCGCCGACTGCTCCGGCGACGCGGGAGCGGGCTCTGCGCTGCAGCAGCAGCCGGAGGTCGGCTGGGGGCTCACCTACACCACGGTCGGTGTCCCGGCGGGCGGCGCGGCGAGCGCCCTGGTGAGGCTGGAGCTCGAGGGCGACGGCGGCCAGGCCTGGGTCGACGCCGCCAGCCTCGATCCCGATCTCGCCGCGAACGGTCACTTCACCGAGAATCTGGCCGGTTGGAGCCTCGAGATCGGGTCATGGACTCGCGTCGAGGATGGGCTGAGCGAGCCGCTCGGCTCCGGCCGAGCCGTCGGCGCCATGGAAGGTGCGTTGATCTCACGCTGCGTCGTCCTGGCGGCACATCCACTCTCCGCGGCCTACCTGATCTCCGGCCGTTTCAACCACCAGGACGACTTCGGCAACGGCGTGGTGACGCTGCTCTTCTACGAGGGGCTGAACTGCGACGGCAACAACCTCGGGACGAGGAGTCTCGTCGGCGGCGCCGGCCAGCTCGGAACCTGGGAGAGCTTCTCGAACCTCGACCTGTCCCCGCCCCTGCATGGGGCCGAGCCCACACCGCGAGGTGCCCGCAGCGTGAGCGTCGTGGTGTGGTTCCCTCTCCTCTTCGCGGGCGACGTCGTCTACGTCGACGACGTCTCCGTGGTGCCGGGGCCACTCCTCTTCCTCGACGGCTTCGAGTCCGGCGATACCGGGAGCTGGAGCGCTTCCGTCCCGTGAAGGGGTCGAGGCGGCGTGTGGACCTGCGCCCCTCGACGACGCCGGGCCCTCTCAGTCCCAGAGCTCGGCGATCGATCCGCCAGCGCCACCGACGGTCTGGTCCGCGTGTCGACGAAACTCGCCGGCATCGTCACCGCACACCGAGTCCGTCGTTCTGCAGGCCGCAGGACCACCACGGTGCTGCCTACCGCTGTTCCCCTGGTTGAAGCAACTCCAGATCCAGATCCTCGAAGCGCCGGAACCCACGGTCGAAGGTGGCGAGGCGTAGCTCTCCAGCCTGGGCGAACGCCGCGAGATAGCCGTCGGTCCAGAACCTCCCCGACTTCCCCGAAGAGCCGGCTGTCCGAGAGAGCTTCGCCAGCTGCTGTTCGGTGCCTTCGGGCTCTGGCGCGAACACCACCGGAGGCTGGGAGAGCAGGCGCTCGTAGATCGCCCAGGCCGCGGCGAGCGTCTTGCGCTCCTCGCCCATCACGCGGACGTTGCCGAGCAGACGCAGGAGGCCGAGCTGGGTGATGCGGCAGAAGGCGACTCGCGTGTCGCTCTCCGGCACGACGCGTCTCCACCAAGCGGTGGCGCTGTCGTGGTGCGGATGCTCGGCGACCAGAGTCGCCAGCCAGACGTTCACGTCAGCCAGCAGATAGCGCAGCGTCGACCTCTTCTTCCTCGAGGATCTCGGCGATCGCCTCTTCGGTCAGGGTGCGCATCGCGTCGCCGGTGCGGCCCCCGATGAGCGGGAAGACGCAGCCCTCTGCCACCACGAGCGAGTCCTCGCCGTACTCGGTCGCCGTCTCGCCGATCCTGGAAGCCGGCTCGTGCCGGTAGAGGGACTCGCGAAGGGCCTCGGTGACGTACTCCTTCAGCTTCATGCCCTGCACCGCGGCGCGCGCCTTGACCTGCCGCAGAAGCTCGTCGGGGAGATCGATCGTCGTTCGCATAAAAGCATCAAAGCATTTTTGTGCTCAGAAGTCAACTTGGGGACATTCGTCAGATCGCGGCCCCCGCGATCCGCCGGCGAACGAGACCCGCCGTCGCTTCTTCGAGGTCCTGCATCGACTCGAGGCGCCTCAGCAGGTCCGACTCCTGCACGATCCCGCCTTCCAGCAGCGCGCAACAGAACTCGATGTCCTTTTCGCGGTTGGCTACAGCCTTCGCGAGCCAGAGATCGTGCGGTTCCAGGCACAGAGCGACGACGCCTTGCGTCGCGGGCGACTCGAAGCGAACCAGTCGGTCGCGCCATCCGGGAGGCAGTATCGCCGTCTGCTCGGTGACGCCCTGGGCGTAGTAGCCGAAGGTCTCATGGAACATCGAAGCCTCCCCGATCGATCCATCGATCAGGTCGGCCTTCGATCCGTCGTCTCCGAGCACCGCCAGGTCGACCTCCACCGAGCGCAAAGCCGACTCCGGAAACTCCGTCGCAACGCTGGCGTGCAGCGCCTGGCTGCCGATGACGAGCACCTCGTTGCTTCCGAGAATCGCACCGGCGGCGCGGATGGCGTGTTCGAACTGCTCCCTGGTCACCGCTCCTCCCCCCTCTCGGCGGCCGCGAATCGCCGGTAGACCTCGGCCCGCTCCGGCGCCGAGAGGACGCCGGCGAACGGCGTCACGTGCCTGAGCTCACGCGCCGAAGGCCTCGGGTCGCGCAGGACCTCGAGGATCTGCGACAGCGGACCGGCGAGCAGACCCCGCCACCTGGCGAGGATCTCGGTCGCTCCCGGGTTGTTCGAGGCCATCCGCTCGAGGTTTCTTCGAGCCCGCTCCAGGGTCGGCTGGGGCTGAGTCTGCAGCTTCTCGGCGATCGCCCGGTGCAGCGCCAGGCTGCGGCGGTCTTCACGCGTCAGCGGCGGCACGAATTCGACCGCGGCTTCCAGGCCGACGGCACGCGCCATGCGCTCGAGAGTGCGCAGGTTCGGGCTCTTGGCGCCGGATTCGTAGGCCGCGATGGTCGGCTGCGAGGTGCGCGCCTTCTCGGCCAGCTCGCGCTGGGTCAGGGCGCACCGGTCACGAAGGTCCTTGACCACGTTCATACACCCAGTATATCTCTTCGAATATCGCAGCCCACTGCGCCACCCGCGCCAGGGAGGTCGACGACGCCTCACGCCACGAGCCCCGGCTCCCTCTGCCAGCCGCAGTCAGCGGTGCAGCTCTGCTGAGCGGCGGGCGACGCCTCACTCCCCCTTGAGCTCCACTCCCGGGTCGATGCGCCCGGCCCGCCAGGCCGGGATCCAGCAGGCGACGAGCGCCGCCAGCGCCAGCAGCGAGATCGAGCCGACGAAGACCACGGGGTCGAGGGTGCCGACGCCGTAGACAAGGGAGCGCAGGGTCGACGTCGAAGCGAGGGCCACGGCGACACCGAGCGCGATGCCGAGCAGCACCGGAGTCATGCCACGCCGCACCACCAGCCGGCGGACCGACGCCGCGTCGGCACCGAGAGCCATGCGCAGGCTGATCTCGCGGCGGTGCTGACGTGCGTAGACGCCCACCGCACCGTAGAGGCCGACCAGCGCGATGAGCAGAGCGCAGCCGGCGAACGCGCTGAGCAGGCGGGCGGCGAAGCGACGGGTGGCGGTGACCGAGCGCACGATCTCCTCGTAGGTCTTGACGTCGCTGATCGGCTGCGCCGGATCGATGCCGCGGATCAGCGCACGCACCGCCGCCACCTGCGACAGCGGCGCGCCCTCGGTGCGCACCACGAGGGTCAGGAACGTCTCGGCCCAGGGCCACTGCGCCTGCGGTACGTAGACCTGGTAGCCGGGGGGCAGATCGAGACCGTGGTGGCGGATGTCGGCCACCACGCCGACGATGGTGCGGGCGTCGGCCTCCCGCGGGCCGAGACGGAGCTGGCGGCCGATCGCGTCGCCACCCGGGAACAGCTCGTCGGCGGCGGTGCGGTTGACCACCATCGTCAGCTCGCCGTTCTGCCGGTCGCGCTCGTCGAGCAGCCGACCCGCCTCGAGCGGGATGCCGAAGGTCTCGAAGAAGTGGGGCGTCACCACGAAGCGATCGGCGCTCGGCGCCTGCTCGGGGTCGTCGGTCTCGCGGCCGACGACGTGCACGCTGTAGCCGTCGACACCGCCGCCGAGCGGCAGGGTGGAGACTCCGGCCGCCGAGAGCACTCCAGGTAGCGCCTCGATGCCGTCGAGCACCTCGTCGTAGAAGGCGACGGCGGCGGCCACCTGCTCTTCGGGGTGTTCCTTGCGGAAGCGCTCGCCGCTTCCCCACAGCTGCAGGGTGAGAGCGCTCGAGGAGTCGAAGCCCGGATCGATCTCGAGCAGGGCGCCCAGACTGCGCACCAGCAATCCCGAGCCGATCAGCAGCAACGCCGCCAAGGCCACGCTCGAGGCCATCAGCGCCGCACGCAGACGCCAGGTGTCGGCGCCGGGGGTGCTGCGCGCCGCCGGCTGCACGGCGGAGAGGGTGCGGGCAGCGAGGTGTCGCAGCGGCGCCAGCCCGAACAGCACAGAGCTCGCCAGCACCAGCAGCAGCGCCGCGACGGCGACGCGCCCGTCGACCGCGATCTCGGCGAGCCGAGGCAGCTCGGTCGGCCCGGCGACCGCCAACGCGCGCACCAGGATCCACGCAGGCACGACGCCGCACACTCCCGCGAGCACCGCCAGGATCGCCGACTCGGTCATCAACTGCCGTGCCAGCCGGACCGGCGTGACGCCGAGGGCGGCACGCACCCGGACCTCGTGCTCGCGCTCGCTGGCTCGCACCAGGAGCACGTTGGCGGCGTTGGCGCAGGCGACCAGCAGGAGCAAGGCGACGCCGCCCCACAGCACCAGCAGCGCCGGACGCACCGGCCCCAGGAAGAGGTCGTCGAGCGAGGTCAGCGCCACCCGCGCCTCTTCGTACTCCTCCGGATGCTCCTGCTCCAGCGCGCCCATCCGTCGCGACAGCTCTCTCTCGCCGTCCTTCGGGTCGAATCCGGGAGCCAGCCGGGCGAAGACGCTGAGGTGACGGCAGCTGCGGCAGGCATAGGACGCGGTGGGGTCGTAGCCGAGCGGATACCAGAGCTGGGCGCCGCGGTAGAGGCGCTCGGCGACGAGGTCGCGCAGACCCGGCGGCGCCACCCCGACCACCTGGTAGGCGACGCCGCTGATGTCGATCGACCGACCCACGACGCCTGGATCGGCGCCGAAGCGACGGGCGAACAGCTCGTGGCTGAGGATCACCACCCGGCGGGCCGCCCCGGGACGGTCCTCCTGCTCGGTGAACGGCCGGCCGTGCGCCAGCTGCACGCCGAGCATCTCGAAGTAGTCGTGCGAAACGCGCATCGCGTTGACCCGTTCCGCCGCCAGCTCACCCTCGGTGAGGGTGGCGGTGGAGGCGCTCACCGCCACCAGGTGGCTCAGGCCGCGCACGCGTTGGCGCAGATCGTCGAAGGTGAGGAAGCCGAGGTTCGACGGCTCCTCGCCGCGGTTGATCTCGCCGACGCGCACCAGCTGCTGCGGCTCGCGGTAGGGCAGGGGCTCGAGCAGCACTGCGTCGACCACCGCGAACAGCACGACGTTGGCGCCGATGGCGACAGCGAGGGTGAGCACCACCGCCGCGGTCTGGGCGCGGTGTCCCCACAAGCTGCGCAACGCGTAGCGGGCATCGCGCGAGAGGATGTCGAGGTGCTCGGCGGGCGCGGTGCGCAGGATGTCGGCGATCGTCGCCGCCCACAGCCCGAGCAGCGACAGCCGGCCCGTCGAATGGCGACGCTCGAGCTCGAAGGTCGACTCCATCTCGCCCGCATAGAGACCGCGGACCTCCTCCGGCAGCAACCGGACCAACCAACGGAACGCCCTTCGTTGCATGGCTGCTCTCCTCGTGCGATTCCTGATGTCGAGGCAGGCGTGCCGCCGCTACACCGTCAGGACCGTCAGGCACGTCTCGGCCGCGAGAGGTGGGCACGCGCCTGGCGCAGCACCTCCTCGAGCCGTGCCGCCTCGGCCTCGGCTAGGGCCCAACCGCGGTCGGTGAGGCGGTAGTAGCGCCGGCGCTCGTCGTCGAGAGCCGGATCGGGTCGCTCGTCGGTCTCCTCGATCAGATCGGCGTCGACGAAGCGCTTGATCACGGTGTAGAGCGTCGCGGTGCGCAGCCGCACCTCGCCGTCGGTACGCCGCGCCACCTCCTTGATGATCCCGTAGCCGTGCTTCTCGCCGTCGGCGAGGCTGACGAGCACCTGGAACATCGCCGGGGTCAGCGGCTGGTAGGGAGTCGGATCGAATGTCGCCATGGTGGAGGCAATCTATCCATTGTCAATATAGTCTAGCAACCCTCGACCTAGTGCCTCTGGTTCCGGGCTGAGGCCCGGCACCCGACGCAGGCGGCAGAGATCGAGAGAAGCGGTTTGGCGCGGATTCGCGACGGATCTCGGAGTAAAGACCAGAGGAGGTCTCACCATGCTTCGAATCAGACCGTCGCGGCGCAGGGTCCAGCCCGGGACTCTCGCTCTCGTGATCTCGGCGGCCGCCACCCTCATCGCCACCGCGAGCCACGGCGCCGAGTTCGCCGTCGTCCCGAGCGGCGACCAGGGAGACAGCAACCCGGGCAACGGCTTCTGCGCCACCCCGGGGATGATCGCCACCTGCACCCTGCGGGCCGCAATCGAGGAGTCCAATGCGCTGCCCGGCCTCGACACCATCCACATCGGCGCCGGCACGATCGCGGTGGGATCTCCAGCCCTGCAGATCACAGACACGCTGAACATCTTCGGCGCCGGCGCACGGTCCACGGTACTGACCACCAGCACTCCCGGGCTACGGGTCTTCGTCGTCGCGAGCGAGGTGATGGTCTCGATCGTCGACCTCGCTATCCGGGGCAGCGGCGGCGGGGACCTGATTGGAGGAGCGATCTACAACGACGGCTTCCTCCTGCTCGCAGCCACCTGGCTCGACCGCAACTCGGCGCAATCCTGTGGAGCGGTCTACAACACCCGTGCAATGGCCGTGCACCGATCGACGCTGACGCACAACCGCGCCGAGGCGGGTGCGGGTGGAGCGCTCTGCATCGGCATCGGTGGCAACATCGTGGTGAGTAACTCCACCTTCTACGGCAACGCCGCCGAGGACGGTGGAGCCATCGCACTCCTCCATTCGACCAGCGACCTCGACCTGAGCTCGTCGACCCTGGTGGACAACGTCGATAGCGAACCGTTGCCCTCCGACACCAGCGCGATCCTCGCCGGCGAGGGCTCGGTGCACATCGACAAGACGCTGATCGTGGGTCGCTGCGACTACGGCATCGAGCTCCGCGGCGCCACGGTGACGTCGGACGGCGGCAACCTGCAGAGCCCCGACGCCGACTGCCTGGTCGCTGCACCGGGCGATATCGGCGGACTGACTCGCGCCGACCTGCACCTGGGAACGCTGGGCGACTACGGCGGCCCGGTGCCGACGATCCTGCCCGGCACCCAGAGCCTCGCGGTCGAGCCGCCGCTCAGCATGGTCACCTGTTCACCGACCGATGCCCGCGGCCTCCCCCGCGTCGGACGCTGCGACGTGGGCGCGGTGGAACGTCAGCCGGGCGATCCCGAATCGGGCCCGATGTTCGAGGACGGCTTCGAGTCGGGCGACACGGCGGCGTGGTCGCAGACCGTTCCGTAGGCGCTGCTCGCGGCGATGGCGTGAAGGAGCGGAGACTCATCTCCGGATCAGCCCCGCGGGCGCAGTCGGCGCCCTTGGCGCCTCGGCGAACAGGCGAGCTCGACCCTCGCCCGCCAACGAGTCGGGCCTCCCGCGTCGCATCGATCGACTGAGCTGTTCCCGGAGGAACGCGGAGTCACCCTCCCACCTTCGCACCCAACTCACCCCGAGCCTCCTCCACCCGGCATCGCGAAGAAACGGGTGGCGCGGATTCGCAACCGATCTCGGAGGTTCCTTCTGAGGAGGTGCACGATGCTTCGATTCAGACGTTCGCGGCGCAGGGTCCAGCCCGGGACTCTCGCTCTCGTGATCTCGGCGGCCGCCACCCTCATCGCCACCGCGAGCCACGGCGCCGAGTTCGTCGTCGTCTCGAGCGGCGACCAGGGGGACAGCAACCCGGGCAACGGCTTCTGCGCCACGCCAGGGATGATCGCCACCTGCACCCTGCGCGCGGCGATCGAGGAGGCGAACGCGCTGCCGGGCACCGACACGATCTTCATCGGTGCCGGCACGATCGCGATCGGCGAGCCGACACTCCAGATCACCGAGCAGCTGGTGATCACCGGCGCCGGTGCCAATCACACGACCCTGATCACGAGCGGTCCCGGCTGGCGGGTCTTCAACATCGGCAGCGTCGTCGCGTCGATCTCTCACCTCACGATCCGAGGCGCCGGGGGGGCCAGCCTCGCAGGGGGCGCGATCCACAACTTCGGTACTCTGCAGCTCTCTCGCGTCTGGCTCGACCAGAACAGCGCTCAGTCGTGCGGAGCGATCCGCAACGACGGCCATCTCTTCCTGCTCTCGTCGACGCTCTCGCACAACGTCGCACAGGCCGGAATCGGCGGCGCTCTCTGCATCAACAACGCCGCCACCGCGGAGGTCACCAACTCGACCTTCTACGCCAACGCTGCGAGTGACGGGGGCGCCGTCGCCCTGATGCATCCGTCGGCCCTTCTCGACATCCGCTCGTCGACCGTGGTGGACAACGTCGACTACGCTCCCGAGCCCTGGAACACCAGCGCGTTCCTCGTCCTCGACGCCAGCATCCACGTCGACAAGACGTTGATCGTGGGTCGCTGCGACTACGGCATCGAGCTCCGCGGCGCCACGGTGACGTCGGACGGCGGCAATCTGCAGAGTCCCGTCGCCGACTGTCTGCTCGGCGCGCCAGGCGATCTGGGCGGCCTGGCGCGTAGCGAGCTGCACCTCGGAACGTTCGGAGACTACGGCGGCCTGATGCCTCTGATCCTGCCGGGAACCATGAGTCCGGCTGTCGAGCCGCCACTGAGCGCGGCCAGCTGCCCACCCCAAGACGCCCGCGGCCAACCCCGCGTCGGGCGCTGCGACGTCGGCTCCGTGGAGCGACAGTTCGACGATCCCGAGTCGGGCCCTCAGTTCGAGGACGGCTTCGAGTCGGGCGACACGGCGGCGTGGTCGCAGACCGTTCCGTAATCACGGCGCCGCAGACGGTCTCCTTCTGATCGGACCCGGTGACTCAGTCCGTCGCGGTCACCGCGCCGATCCACTCCACGATCTCCGCCACGACGGGATCCGGGTACGCCTCGTCGAGCGTCGCGTACTCGGTGGGGCTGCCGGTCTCGGCGACCTGGAAGAGGTGGTTGAGGCCTTGGAGGACCCGCGCGTCGCTGCCGTCTTCGCGCCCTTCGAGCAGCCGGCGCATCGCCGGATGGTGCTGCTCGGCAGCGAGCACGGTGTCCCGGCTGCCCACCAGGTGCAGGACCGGTGCACCGACCTCGGGAATCACGACCGACGGGTCGTAGCGCACCTGCGAGCGGTACCAAGGGCTGAGCAGGAATCCGGTGAGGCCTTCGAGCTCACGCGGCACGAAGGAGTAGACCGGGATCAGGAAGGCGCCGCCGGACTGCAGGAAGCGCCGCATGTCGGCACGGGTGGCTTCGTCGCCCGGATCGCGGCCGACGATCGCGAGCAGCTCCGCGAACCTCTGCCGCAGGTTCTCGGCGCGGTCGACATCGAGGTTGCGGACCTCGATGGCCGCCTCGAGGAAAGCCCGCAACGCGGCCTCGCCACTGAGCGCCGGTCCCGCGAGCAGCACCACGAAGGCCGCTCCGGACGAGGGCTCGGAGGCCGCGATCGGCCCGATCGCGCCACCCTCGCTGTTGCCGATGAAGCCGACCCGCCGCGCGTCGACGCCCTCCTCGCCCGCCAGGCGCTCGAGCATCGCGGTCGCGTCGGCTGCCAGCACCTCGTAGGAAGCCTGCAACCAGTCGCCGCCTGAAGCACCGATGCCGCGGTCGTCGCAGCGCAGCGAGGCGACGCCCTTGGCCGAGAGCCGCTCGGCGAGTCGGCGGAACGGCGCCTTGTCCGCGAACGACTGGTCGCGGTCGTTGGGGCCGGCGACGGTGAGCAGAACCGCGCCGGGAACCCGGGTGCCTCGTCGTCCGGCCGGAAGCACGAGCGTGCACCCGAGCTCGACGC
Organism: Acidobacteriota bacterium; assembly: GCA_003388555.1. Lineage (GTDB taxonomy): Bacteria > Acidobacteriota > Thermoanaerobaculia > Multivoradales > Multivoraceae > QQVD01. Next base: position 106,736 of record QQVD01000025.1, read on the forward strand.
CCGCCCCGCGAGCGATGCGCAGCTCCTGCGTCTGGTGCGCGTCGCCGCGGGACGCCGGCTCTGCGACGGGGGTCTGACCGTGGGCAGCACCACCGAACAGGGCGACGAGGAACGGTGCGAGCCGACAGTGACAGCGAAACAGGGCACGGGCGCGGTCGGACTGCAAGTCGATCTCCAGACGGTCTCCTCCAGAGCCCGGACGACTCCGAGCCCTGGGTCGAGTACGTCGGACCGGCACCCCGGTTACGACGCCGGCCACCACCTCGCGCGTAGACCTCTTCCACCAACTGGCCATTCGGCGCTACTGTCGCCGTCGATCCTCGCAAGGAGGTGGACGTGCGCAGGACCCTCGCGTTGTGGGCACCGAGTCTCCTCACCCTGGCGGTCGCCGCCGCACCCGGGCTCGGCCAGGGCACCATCACCGATCCGCCGGCGCTGTTTCAGCGCAACGGACCGACCTTCGGGATCGACGCCGACCTGAAAGGGGTCAGCTCGCTCGGCAGCGACGACCATCTGACCGCGGTCGGCTGGTGGTACCGCCTGGCGGCGGACAGCCAGGAGCACCGCTTCGGGATCCCCTTCTCGCAGCAGTACTCCGGCGACACCTCCACCCTGCTGTGGGAGATCGGGATCTTCGTCGCCGAGGAGGTGAGCACCATCGTCGACACCGGCGGCCCCTCAGGACTCGTCGTGCAGAGGCTGACGCTGACCAACCTGCTGGCTGTCGTCGGCTACGAGCTCGACATCTTCCACATGGCAGACATCGACGTGCGGCCGAACTTCGGCAACGACAGCGCCGGACTGACCTGGACTCGGGACCACATCCTGATCACCGATCCTCTCGGCAACTACGCCCAGTACCGGGGGATCGGTGCCGACGACTACCTGGTGCGACCGTTCGGGATCGGTTCGGTAGCCTCGATGCTCGACGACGCCGACATCGACGACTTCGACAGCACCGGCCTGCCCTTCGGTCCCGGAGACGTCACCGCCGGGTTCCAGTGGAAGATCTACCTGCCACCCGGGGGCTCGGCCAGCATCACGGTGGTCTTCTCGGTCAACGACAACGCGCCAATCGGCTGTCCACTCTCCGTCTGCCCCTACCAGATCACCGGCATCCTGGGAGAGGGCAGCGCCGACTGGCCGTCGATCTCGGGCCAGCAGATCGGCCGGGTACAGCTCGACGCCACCAACAGCACCTGCTCGCAGTTGCGGCCGTGCCAGACCATCAACCAGACCCTCTCGCACCAGTTCGACGCCTACGCCTTCACCAACCCGAGCGAGCTGCCGCTGTGCCTCTCGGCGGGTCTCGAGGTGTTGACCCCGAGCGGCTGCGATCTGCAGCTCCACGCCTACCTCGACACCTACGTGCCGGACGGTGGCAACCCCTGCCTGGGCTACCTCGGCGGCTCCGGCCAGGCCACCGGTGTGGGTGTCCCCAGCTCACTGGCCTTCTCGACGCAGATCCCGCCGTCAGGACGCGCGATCCTGGTGGTCAACCAGGTCCAGACCGGCGCCCCGACCTGCGAGTACCGCATCTCGTCGCTCCAGGGCTACTGCTCGGCGATCTTCGTCGACCGCTTCGAGTCGGGTGACACCAGCGCCTGGTCGGCGGCGGTGCCCTGAGCGCTACCAGATCGAGGTCGAGCCGCTCGGGCTCAGCGCGTAGAGTCGGGCGACCGGATCCCGGCGCGGACGAAGCGATGAGCGAACGCGAGACCGACGAGCAACCTACGATCGCGGCCGGTGGCAGTGTTCCATCGGCTGCGTCGGATCCCGATCCTGCCCGGATGCCCGGGCTCGACGCCCCTCGGGTTCGGATCGGCATCGGCGACCTGATCGGGCCCTACCGCATCGTCGACCATCTCGGCTCCGGTGGCATGGGCACGGTCTTTCTCGCCGAGCAGCAGGAGCCGGTGCAACGGAAGGTGGCGCTCAAGGTCGTCAGCCGACGCAACCTGAACGAGCCCGAGCAGACCTGGCGGTTGCGCTTCCGGGCCGAACAGCAGGCGATGGCGCGCCTGTCGCACCCCAGCGTCGCGGCGCTCTACGACTCCGGCGAGACGGACCGGGGCGAGCCCTACTTCGTCATGGAGTACGTCGCCGGCCGCCCGATCACCGACGACTGCGACGAGCGTCGCCTCGACGTCGAAGAGCGGCTGCGCCTCTTCGTGGCGGTGTGCCGTGGCGTGCAGCACGCCCACCACAAGGGCGTCCTGCACCGCGACATCAAGCCGGCCAACGTCATGGTCACCGAGATCGACGAGGTGCCGACGCCCAAGGTGATCGACTTCGGCATCGCCAAGGGCGTCGACCGGCCGCTCGCCGAGGTGACGCAGCTCACCGGGCAGGACAGCGTCGTCGGCACCCTGGCCTACCTGAGCCCGGAGGTGATCGCAGGCGCGGGAGCGGTGTCGGCGGACATGCGCAGCGACGTCTACGCGCTCGGCATCCTGCTGCACGAGCTCCTGGTCGGGGTGCGCCCCTTCGACCTCGAGTCGGGCAGCACGGCGGAGATGCTGCGCCGGATCCTCACCACCGAGATCCCGCTGACCAGCTCTCACTTCGCGGCTCTCGATCCCGACCGCCAACGCCGCGTGGCCGAGGCCCGCGCCACCAGCCCAGAAGCCCTGCGCACCCGCCTCGTCGGCGACCTCGACTGGATCGTGCAGCAGGCGGCGGAGCGGGATCCCGAGCATCGCTACGCCTCGGCCGGAGAGCTGGCGGACGACGTCGAGCGTCACCTGACGCACCAGCCGGTGCTCGCCGGGCCACCGGACCTCGTCTACCGTGCGCGCAAATTCGTGCGCCGTCATCGGCTGGCGGTGGCCAGCGCCGCGGCGCTCCTCGTGATGCTCCTCCTCGGCGTCGTCGGGACGTCGGTCGGTCTCCTGCGCGCCCGCGCGGCGGAGGCGCAGGCGCTGGAGGAGGCGGCGGCGGCACGCGCCGCCCAGGCCGAGTCGGAGAGCGTGCTGCAGTTCGTCGTCGACCTTTTCGGCGCCGCGACACCCGACAGCGAGCGCCGCGATCTGCAGCCGGTGGGCGAGGTGTTGCAACGAGGCGCCGAGAAGATCGGCGACTCGCTGGCCGACCAGCCGGCGGTGCGTGCCAGGCTGCTGACGACCATCGGCGACATCTACCGGAGTCTCGGCGACTACGATCGCTCCAACCAGATGCTCGAGGACGCGCTCGTCGTCTACCGCGAGCTGGCCCGCGGTGGACCGACGGTCGAGCTCGCGGACGTGCTCGACCAGCTCGGCAGGACGCACGTCCAGCGGGCCCGCTTCGAGGACGCCGAGCGGGTGCTGCGCGAGGCCGTCGAGATCCGTCGCCAGCTGCCCGACGACGCCGGTCTGGCCTCGGTCAACGCGCTCGGCAACCTCAGCAACGCGCTGCGCAACCTCGGCAAGACCGAGGAGGCGATCGAGCTGCGCCGCGAGGTGATCGATCGTCTCGAGGCGATCGACGACGAGAATCGCCTTCCGCTCGGCAGGGCCTATGCCGGCTACGCCTCCGATCTCGAATCCCTCGACCGGCTCGACGAGGCCCTCGAAGCCACCGAACGGGCGCTCGAGATCGTCGTCGAGGAGGGCGGTGACAGCCACCAGCTCGTCGGGGCGATCCTGGTCAACCGCGGCGACCTCAGGGACAAGCGCCGGGAACCGGAGCTGGCCGAGGCGGACTACCGCCGCGCCATCGAGATCTTCGAGAACTCCCTGGGAGCGGACCATCCCAACACTCTGATCGCGGCCAACAACCTCGCAGGCTTCCTGCGCGGTCGCGGCCGGCTCGACGAAGCCGAGCCGATCACCCTGGAGACCGTGGAGAAGGCCCGTGCCGCGCTCGGCGAGCAGCACCCTCTCGCGGTGCTCGGGACCTTCAACCTGGGCCTCATCTCGCTCTTCAGCGGCGACTACGAGACGGCTACCGCGCGCCTGCGCGAGGCCCTTGCGCTGCAGATCGAGGCTCGGCCCTACGAGACGCTGGCCATCGGCGGCATGCGCTCCAATCTCGCCAGCGCGCTGTGCCACCTGGGTCGCGCCGACGAGGCCGAGCAGCTACTCGGACTCGCCGAACAGACGTTCCGCGAAGAAGGCACTCCCGCGGACCTCGCGATCGTTCTGAAGAACCAGGCCTGCGTCTTCAGGGTCCGCGGCGACCTGTTGCGCGCCGAGGCGACCTGCCGGGAGGCGCTCATGATGCGCCGCGAGGCGCTCGAGGACGAGGACAGCGACACCGGCCGCATCGTCGCCGAGCTGGCGCACACGCTCGAGACACAGGGTAGGCGCGAGGAGGCCGCCACCGGCTACCGGGAAGCGTTGGGTATCTACGCCGACAGCGGCTTGCCCGAGCACCACTTCTGGTTCGCCGAAGCGAAACGCAGGCTCGCGGCTCTCTGATCGGCCTCGACCACGCCGGGCCTGCACTGTGCCGCAACGTCCCCGCCAGACGCCTCCCGCGGTTGAAACGGCTCCTCCACGGTATCGGGGCGGAGGCCGGGTCCGAGGAGTAGACACATTCTTGACGCAGTTGCGGCGCTCCTCCCAGGAATCCGTGGCCACGGCCTCGACTGATCCGGGAACCCCCGCCGATGAGGCCGAGTCTCCTTCGCTGTGCAATGACCCACTGATGGAGGTGCCAGATGAAGGGATCGACGGCGCGAATCTCGATGGCTGGGCTGGTGCTCGTTGCGGCAGTTGCGGCAGGAGCGGTAGGAGCGGTAGGAGCGGCACACGGCTACCCGATCTCTCCACGCACGCTCTGGGAGCAGGCGGCCGAGGCGGAGTTGATTGTCGTCGCCGACGTCGTCGCGATCCATGAGCTCGCCACCGACGAGAACGAGTGGAACGACGCCGCGGCGGTCCTGGACCTTAGGGAGATCTGGAAGGGATCGGCCGCCTCGATCATCGAGGTCGTCTACCCTCAGGGTCTGCTCTGCCCCGCGCCGCCGCGCTTCGTCGTCGGCGAGCGCGTGCTCGCCTTCCTCGGGCGGGACCAGGCTGAGGCCTGGTATGCCGTCGGGCTCTCCTACGGCACTCTCTACCCCGACGACGCCGAGCTAGCAGACTTTCGCGCGGCGACGGAGTCGGCTCTCGAGCTGCAAGCGGTCAGGCAGGGCCTCAGCGCGAGACGGCAACGCGACCTGCGCATAGAGTGGCTGGTGGAAGCAGCTTCGCGGCCCGGCACGCGCTGGCACGGCCTCTACGAACTGCACCCGCAGAGTGACGGCCTGCACTCCTACTACGATCGGAGCCGGCCGCGACTGGCGGGGCGGCCGGCTCTTCGGGCCGAACAGCTGCAACGGATCGCCCGCGGCTTCACGCATCAACCACCGCTGGATCGCACCCTACCGATGGCCTTGGGGGTGCTCGATTCCTTGACCAGTCCGAAGGTCGATCAGGCCGCCGCCGCCGCAATCGCGACTCTCGTCGCTCGCGAGCAGGCGCCTTACTGGATTCGCGATGCCCTGATGCTCCTCCTCCGCCGCCTCGGCGACGAGGACCCGGCAGCACGCATCGCAGTCCTGGGCGAGCTCCACGACCGGGTCGAAACCGAGACTCTGCGCGGCCTCTGGCGCCAGATCACCGCCCAGTATCGGCTCGGCGAAGTCGAACCGCTGGCCGATCGCGAGCCTCGAGTGGGTGGCGTCGGCTCCGACACTCCGAGCTGAAGCCTCCGCGGCGGGAGCGCCTCGAGCCCGGGAGAGCTCGAGGCGGCCGCCGGTCCGCGCTCGTTACTCCAGCACCGCGGCGCGCACCTCCTCGAGCTGCTTGTTGTGGCGCAGGTTGTGGGCCCCGAGCAGGGCGACCCAGTCGTGGCCGTCGAGCCGCACGCCGATGGGTCCCGTCGCCGCCACGGAGTGCAGGTCTGCGTCGGTGGCGAGCACCCACTGCACCGTCTCGGCGCGGGCCTGCATCAGCCGGCGCAGCGCCTCGTCGCGACCGAGAGTGCCCTGCGGCTGGATCGGCTCCGGCGCCTGGAACTTGCGGCTGCGATCGGCGCCCAGCTCCACCAACTGGTCGAGCGACGTGCGCTCGAAGGTCCGCCAGTCGGGCGCGGGACCCTCGGCGAGCAGGCTCTCGACGCGGCCGCGAATCGCCGCCTCGGCCAGCACCAGGTGCTCGACGACGTCGCCAATCGACCAGGCGTCGGCCGACGGCTTGCGGCGCCAGGTCGCTTCGTCGACGTCGGCGGTGAGGGCCAGGGTGCGCGCATGGGTCTCGCTCAGCAGCTGCACCAGGGCGGTGCGCTCGGCCTGCGTCAACCGGGCATCCTGGGTGTCGGCGGCGAAGCCGGCTGGCACGGCAGAGATCGTCACGAAGAGCAGCACCGCGACCGAGCGTCGCAGTGTGGAGCGGGGATGGGACGGATGGCGTGGCACGGGTCCTCCAGTCGCCCTCGGCAGGGCGGTGTTTGTCAGCGGACCCAGCCGGTCGCACGACCGCTCGCATCGGTCCGCTCTGGCACCACCACGAACGAGGGGCCGCGGAAGATACGGCGAGCGCCTCGAGAACCCTTCCTTCAACGTATCCTCCCTGCCTCGTCGTTCGTAACAACCTCAGAGCCGGAAGCCGGCGAGCTCACCGATGGCCCCTCACGACCCGACCCGAGCCGATCCGACCCCGCCACCGACGGTCGGCGAGCGCGACCCTGGACACCCGGCCGCGCCGTACCGCGATCCGGACACGGCCCAGGCCCGCTTCCTCATCGAGATCGCCGACCTGCGGCCGCGCCTGCTCCGCTACTGCAGCCGCATGCTCGGCTCGGCGCTCGACGGCGAGGACGTGGTGCAGGACACTCTCGCCGCGGCCTTCTTCCGCCTCGACACTCTCGATGGCAGCCAGGCCCTGGCGCCGCTGCTCTACCGCATCGCGCACAACCGCTGCATCGACCTGCTGCGGCGCCGCCGGTTCCAGGGCGAGGCGACGACCGAAGACCGCATCGACGACGGTTCTCCGGAGCACGACAGCATAGCGTCGGGCGAGGCGGCTCGCGCCCTCGAGCTCCTGGTGACCCTGCTGCCGCCGCGCGAGCGCTCGTGCGTGGTGCTCAAGGAGGTGCTCGAGCTGTCGCTCGAAGAGATCGCCGAGATCACCGGCTCCTCCACCGGATCGGTCAAGGCCGCTCTGCACCGCGGACGCGAGAAGCTCGCTGCGCTGCAGCGCGAATCCGCGGCGACACCCAGGGTGCGGGCGCTAGAGACCGATCCCGAGGCCGTCGCGCTGCTGCGCGAGTACGTCGACAGCTTCAATCGGCGCGACTGGGAGGGCCTCGCGGAGCTGCTGCAGGAGGACGTGCGCCTCGACGTCGTCGGCGTGCTCGAGGACGGCACCCGGCAGGTGATCCTCGACCGCTACGTCGTCAACTACTCGCGGCTCGACGGCGCGTGGCGGCTCACGCTCGGCGCGGTCGACGGCGAGGTCGTCCTGCTGTGCATGCGACGCGAAGGCGGGGATGACTCTGATGACGAGGAGCGCGTCGCCTGGCCGATCCGCGTGCGCCTCGAGGGCGGCCGCGTCGCCCAGCTGCGCGACTACGTGCTGCAGCATCCGCTCGAGGGCGCTCGACAGGTCGAGATCGACGTCTGAGCCGCGACGTCCGGGCGGCGGCGTCCGAGCTGCGACGTCACGGCCCACGGCGCGTAGGATGGAGCGAACCGCTGCCCGAGTGCCGCTGATCACTGCACCGCGCCACGCGACCGGAGACCCCATGCCGCAGGAGATCCCGCAGAGCGCCCGCGACGCCGCCCGCGAAGGCCGCAAGATCGAGGCGATCAAGATCGTGCGCCGCGAGCTGGGGGTCGATCTGGCGCAGGCGAAGGAGGCGGTGGACTCCTTCCTCGCCGCGACCTCGCACGAACTGGACGCCGGCACCGGCAGATCGCGGCTCGGGCAGGTCGACACGCGGATGCCGCAGGCCGCGCTCGACGCCCTCCAGCGGGGCGAGAAGATCGAGGCGATCAAGATCGCCCGCCAGCACTTCGGCATCGGCCTCAAGGAGGCCAAGGAGGCGGTGGAGCGTCTGGGCTCCTCCCCGCGGCCGGAGGGTCCGACCCCGGACGGTGGGAGACGTCGAGACGACACGGTCAGGTCGGGATGCGGGGCCTACGTCGCGCTGGCCGTGGTGAGTGGGACCCTGGTGCTGCACCTGCTGCTCTGAGCCGCCTTGCGTCGACTTCCGAGGCGTCGAGTCTCTCCTCCCGGCAGTCGCAAGAGGCATCTCGGATCTCGCCTTCGAGAAGGCCGGGGCTGCGCTCTTCGGATTCGATCTAGCTGGCAGAGCCGGCCGCAGGGCGCGCCGCTCTCGAGATCACGATGACCTCCCCGGAAGGGACTCGCGCCAAGAGCCGAGAGCTGGGGTCTGGGGTCTGGGGTCTGGGGTCTGGGTTCTGAAGTCTCGGCCTTCCGAAGGCTCGCCGTACTCCTCACTCCACCGTCCTGACGGAACGACACGCAGGACCGACGCATCGCCGAGTCCCACAGACCCCAACGACCAGCACGCTCTTCGGGTCGAATGACGAGTTCTCGTCATGTCTCTCCGGCGCCGGACGCGTTCTGATCCGAGGGCTGCTTCGACCTCCCCTCCACGGCGCTGGGAGGTTGAGGCCTCCAAGGGAGGAACGATGCATCGAAAGAGAAGACGACTGGGGCGAATCGGGCTCACGACACTGTCGTTGACTCTCGCGTGCGCGACCATGATCTCGGCGCAGATGAGGCCGGCACCCCTCTATTCGGGCGACCTCAACCTCAGAGGCCCCAATCGTGACTCCACGCTCGCTGTCATTTTCGAGGAAGTCGGCCCGGTGAACCGGGTCGTCGTCACCGACTACTTCAACGCCAATCAGATCTGGCGCGGGTACGAGAACAACGTCGTACGCTGTCGGGTCTTCTTCGACGGCGTGCCCTCTCCGGGCACCGTGGTCCGCCTGCCGCCCTATCAGCACGAGCCCGCGGAGTGGCGCTACTGCACGGGCTTGGGACAGATCGCGATCTATGTCGAGAGCGACGTTCCGGGAATCGTCGGCAGCGCCTATGTGTGCAGCGAGGGCAACATGGCCAGCACGCCGTGTTGCGGCCTCCTGCCGGGAGGCTGCGACCAGCCCCAGCCGACGAGCCGCGGCTGCGACCTGACCGGCGTGTGGAAGAACAACGTCAACATCACCACAGAATGGAGCTTCGTCCGGACTGTGAGCAGGGAACGGCAGGCCGCGGCCGGCCTGGTCCCGGGAGAGCGCTACCGAGCCCGCGAGCGCGGGGGTTGCGGCGCTGAGGGCAGCCTCCTCTACGTTCCAGAGAGTCGCTCGATGCAGCTGAAATGGTCCTGCGATCGAGGGTACTCCGGCACCTACTCGTGGACCCTCGACGAGGGTCGCTGCGATCGCGCCACGGGTGAGGTGATCCACTCCGGACCGCGAGCCAAGGGGCAACGGTTCCGTTCCGTGCTCATCAAGCAGGTGAACTGAGCTGGGAGTGCGCTACAGAACGTGAACGGCCACGGCGAGAAGACGACCCGCGAGGCGGATCCCTGGTCCTCGAGATCGATGCTGGGCTGCGCCGGCCTGCTCGCACTCGTGCTGGTGCTCCTGATCGCCTTCCCCGATGCGCGGGGCCCCGAGGAAGTCGCGGGGCACGCGCTGGCGGCCAGTCGCGCGGTTTCCGAGCGACCGCCCCCTCTCGTCGCCGGTGCCTGGCACGGCACCGCGACCCAGAGTCCACTCGAACCAGCGATCTGGCTCGATGGCGCGCGACCATCCGGAGTTCGACTCGAGATCGCGCTCCACCTCCCCGCGGCCGGCTCACGAGCCGACCTCGAGATCTGTGTTTCAGATCATGATCAGGACCCAGCCTCCGACAAGCCCTGCTGGACGACCGAGGCGACCATCGCGCTGCGAGCGGATCGTCGGGAGCTCTTGCTCGGGGAGGGAGAACGCTGGATCCTGAGGCGATCCGGCGAGACCGGCAGACCGGCGCTCGTTCTCAGTGCCTTCTCCAGCGAGGTTCCGCTTCTCGGCGGCAGGGACCTCTCGGTGACTCTCCGGAGAGCGCCTTGAGCTTCTCGAGGACATCGGCGGTCTCCGACCTGCTCGTACCGTGCCTGCTTCTGTCCGCGCTCGCCACCTGCGCCGGGGATACGGGAGCATCCGCGCACGCCTCGCTGCGCGAGCTCGACTTGGAGAGATGCCGTGAGCTGCCGACTGCACCAACCGAATCGGACGACACGGCTCCGCCGCACGTCTTCGGCCTCGAAGGGGACCGAGAGGTCTTGCAGTTCTTTCGCGATCACCGAGTCGCCGTTTCCGCGTTCACCAGGCCTCTCGAGCGCGCCGGGGACTCCTGGACGATCGCGTTGGAGTACCCCTCCTACAACCATGGCGGAGAAGACGGTTCCGACGTTCTCTACTCCCACGTTGTCCCTCTGCTCGCCAGCGATGAACGCGTCGAGCTGCTCGAACAGCTCGATCCACGACGCGTCCTTCTGGTTCTCCAGATCGCGGAGGGAAGCCCCCTCGGCTATCGGTGGGTCGGCTGCGCGCCGCGCGAGGCGGACGGCCCGGCCATCGACTGGTTCGCCGAGCGCAGACAGCTGCTGTTCGCCGGGTGATGGCGAGAGTACTGACCTGCTTCCCTACTCCAGCACGAACCGGCCTGGCCCGGTGACCTCGCACGAGTGGGTCGCCGACGCCGCGCCGTAGAGAGAGCCCAGCGCGACGACCCCAGGGACCGGCCGGCAGCCGCAAGCAGCACACCGTCTCGCAGCCACAGGACTGGGTCGAGGTGGGGGAGAGCGCGGCACGAGGAGAGACCCGCCCGCCCGCGCCGACGACTAGGGCCCAGCACGCCGACGGCACCCCGAAGAAGTCTGTCGCGTCGAGCTGGACCTCGTGTGCGGCAAGCACCGTCTCCGGCACCGCCGCGCTGCTCGGCACCTCGATATCCACCTGCTGGACGAGGCCCGCACCGTGCGCCAGAACGCGACGGCCGGCAGGAAGTCCCACGACGATGACATAACCCTTCGGCCGAGACGCGGTTGCCGTATTCACCGAGCGCGCGATCGCCGACGATACGTTGCGCCCGGAATCTCGACGTGCGCGCTCCCGAGACGATCCATGCACTTCCGAGCACGCCGTCGCCCTCTCTTCTCGGCTCGCTCTAGAATGACGGCGCACCCCACCGTTTCGCTACTCCGCATGCCGGAGACTCAGGAGGCACCATGCCCGTCACGACCACGATCCTTCTCTCCGCCTCGCTCCTCGCCCTGCCGACCGCGGTCACCGCCAACACGGCCGACGCCGCCTCCGACGATCACGCCGCGGTACGCGCCGCGGTGCTCGACTACGTCGAAGGCATCTACGAGGTGACGCCGGAGCGCATCGAGCGCAGCGTGCACCCCGAGCTGGCCAAGGTCGGCTGGGGGCGCGACGCCGAGGGCAACTACAACGAGAGCCCGATGACCCAGCAGCAGCTGGTCGACCTCGCCGGGAGCTACAACAAGGACGGCAGGATCCCCGCCGACGCACCGAAGGAGATCGAGGTCTACGACGTGCTCGACAAGACCGCCAGCGTCAAGCTCACCGCGGCGTGGGGCATCGACTACATGCACCTGGTCAAGCTCGACGGCAGGTGGATGATCCGCAACGTGATCTGGCAGAGCCACCCGCCGCAGGAGTGACCTGACGCCGGCCACACCACCGGCACTGTCGATCCTCGACGGCGGGTCGAGCCCGCGGCGCTGAGTCGGGGGTCTGGTTGTCGACCAGGCCGTGCTGCGGACGCTCGTTCCGGCAGCACGGGCGTCGCACCGACCCCTCTCGAGGATCGCCCCGAATCCTCGGGCGCGTCGCCCGCTAGACTCATGTGCATGTTTCTCTGTTCACGAGGGACCTTGTCCCACGAGCCGGTGCCGCGGCTCCAGGCGACCGTTCTGGGGTTGGCGTTCGCCTCCTCCGCGCTGCTCGCACCGCTCGCCCGCCCCGCGTCGGCCTCGCCCACCGACGAGATCTTCTCGGACGGCTTCGAGCAGGGGCTGCTCTTCGGCTGGAGCTCGACGGCCGGCTGGGACTCGTTCGCCCCGCCCGAGTTCTGTGCGCCACCGATCGGGCTGGTCGACACCAGTGGCGCCACCGTGGTGGGCAACGGCACGCCAGGCAGCTGCACCCAGGCGGCCCTGGTAGCGGCGGTGAACGCGAACAACGGCGCCATCCGCTTCGAATGCGGTGGAGCACCGCGAACCATCACCCTGACCTCGCAGCTGGCGATCGACGATCACCTGGTGATCGACGGCGGCGGCCTGATCACCCTGAGCGGCGGCGGCACGACCCGCATCATCGACTTCCGGCCGCCGTTCCAGCAGCCCCGCACCCTGACGGTGCAGCGGCTCACCTTCCGCGACGGCTCGACCGCCCACCTCCCGGGCACCACCACCGACAACGGCGGTGCCGCGATCTACCGTGGCTCGTTCGGCACCCTGAACGTCATCGACAGCCGCTTCTTCGGCAACACCGGACCCCAGGTGGGTCAGGACGTGGCCGGCGGCGCGATCTACTCGTTCGGCGCCACTCCCACCACCATCGTCGGCAGCGTCTTCCAGGACAACAGCTGCAGCAGCGGCGGCGCCCTCGGACACCTCTTCGCCCACCTCGAGCTGGTCAACAGCGTCGTCGAGGGCAACCAGGCGACCGGCACCGGAGGCAACCCGGGCAACGGCGGCAACGGTGGCGGCATCTACAGCGACGGCAACGACCAGACGATGTCGCTGTGCGGCGTGGTGCTGTCGAACAACCACGCCAACGCCCGCGGCGGCGGCTTCATGCGGGTCTCCAACAACGGCGTCGGACCGATGAGCTTCGACCGCACCGAGGTGCACGGCAACACCGGCGTGCTGCAGGCCGGCGGCCTCTACCTGCAGGGGCTGCAGACCACCATCACGGACTCGACGATCTCGGGCAACGTCTCACAGAGCCGCGGCGGCATGACGGTGTTCACCAACCCCGGCTCACAGACCCTCGACATGACCAACGTCACCGTCGCCGACAACTTCGCCACCGGCAACCTCGGTGCCGGCATGGCCGTCGCCGACGCGATCACCGGCGAGCTGCTGCACGTGACGATCACCGGCAACGACAACTCGGGCGAGTTCTCGTTCGCCAGCGCCATCGCCGGCGGCGCCGGACTGAGCCTCGATCGCAGCCTGATCGTCGACAACGACAAGACCTTCGTCTTCGAGAACACCAGCTGCAACGTCACCCACTCGGGCGGCGACGTCGTCCAGTGGCCGATGTTCAACGAGTTCGGACAAGCCGAGCTGCCGTGCGCCGCCGGAACCACCTTCCAGGACGTGCCGATCGGCCCTTTGCAGAACAACGGCGGCTTCACCGCGACCGTGATGCCCACCGATTCGTCGATCATCGAGAGCCTCAACGGCTGCTCCGGCAACGACCAGCGCGGTGTGCCGCGCGGCGCGACGTGCACCCCGGGGGCGGTGGAGCCGTAGCAAAGAAGGCGCCCCTCCCTCTCGAAGACCCTGCACCCTTCAGTTCACCGCGGAGTGCCTCACCGTCGCGGACCGAGCCGCGGCGGCGGGTAGGATGAATCGGTTTCGCGACCGCGGGCCTCAGCGGCGCGCGGACAGATGGCTCTGAGGGGGGCTCCGATGACACAGCGAACGACGGCGCGCAGACGGATGGGCCCTCGCCTGGCGACCGCCACCCTGGTCACCTCGATCTCGGGCCTCGTGCTCCACTCAGCCGCATCGCCCGCCCAAGGACCGGGACTGCGGACCCTCTCTCCTCTCCGCCTCGCGGAGCTCGGCAACGATGTCGCCTACCTCGGCTCGAGCGAGGACCACGCCTACTTCCTTTCGGTCGCCCTCTTCGCCGCCAACGGAGATCCGCGCCAGACCGAGGTGTTGGCGGAAGGCGCAAGCGAATTCCTCGGGGCCACACGCCGCTTCGCCTACTGGGCCGTCGCGGGCGACTACCACGAGAGCCTCGAACGCCACTCGCTGGCTCTCGGACGGGAGGTCGTGCTGCCGGGCGACTTCTCCGACTTCTCCGCCTCCCTGACCCTGCCCGATCGACTCATCGTCAGGCACCGGAGGACCCGGGTCGGAGAGATCGGCTGGAGGCTGCTCGCCGTCGCCGACGACGGGAGCATCGAGACCCTGCGTGAAGAGCACACCGTGCTGCTCGGCACCAGTGGCGCGCTGGCCTACTTCGTTGCTGACGAGGGGATCTGGCGCACCGACGGCACCGGCACCGGCACGACCCTGGTGGGCACCCTGCCGGGCCCGGAGTCGCTACTCGATCCACCCTTCGTCAGCGACGGCAACCTCTTCTTCGGACCCGGCTCCATCACGGACACCAGGTACCAGGCCATGGACCTGACCACTGGCGAGGTCCGTACCCTGTGGGAAGGGTCGACGGTCCATGCCGGACGATGGTTCGAAGCCGCCGGCGGCGCCTTCGTGATCTTCGACGATGGTGTGCACGGCCACGAGCTGTGGTTCTCCGACGGATCCGACTTTCGCCGACTGACGGACTTCGCTAACCCCTCCCCGTTCCACCCGTCCCGGCGAGCCTTCGTCGAGGACGGCGACCGGCTCTTCTTCTTGGCCGAGGAGGCTCCGCACGAAAGGGGGCTCTGGATCCTCGACCGGGCGACGGGTATGCAGCGCTTCGTGGCAGCAGCCGACCAGTCCCAAGGCCTGGTCAAGACGCATGGCGGCATCGTCTTCGTCGGTATCTCCCTCCCCGGCTACACCGACACCTTCAGCATCACCGATGGGGACACCGTGACGGCGTTGGTCGAAGCGGAGCGGGTCCGCGCTGTAGATCTCGAGCCGGTGCAAGGCGCGGAGGGCGTGCGGGCAGTCGCCCTGCTGACGACCTCCGACGGACTGGAGACCTGGTTCAGCGACGGGACGCCATCCGGTACCTGGAAGGCGCCGGAAACTCCGCCTTCCGATCACCGGCCGGTGGCCGTGGCCGTGGGGCCGGACCTCCTGCTCGTCCGCGAGGAAGGCGTACTCAAGGTGGAACTCGAAGGCTCACAGGTGGTGGCCGACGTGGGGCGGGCCACGTCCGCCAATATTCCGCGCGTTCCGTTCGCCGTGCTCGAGGGACTCGCGGTCGAGGTGGCCCCCGAAGGCCCTGGCCGCACCGCCGTCTTCGCGGGCCGGCAGAAGCTCGAACGGCGGTTCGAGCTCGAACCGATCAGCCCCTTCCTCGAAATCCGCCCCGGGAACACCTGGGCCCAGACCGACACCTCCCTCTATTTCGTGACCCACCCGGGATCAGTGCCTTGGCGCACCGACGGCACCGAGGAGGGAACCTGGGTCGTGCAAACGCCGGGCTACGAAGGCTCCGCCGGTTTCCGGGCTCTCGACGGCGACACGGCTCTGATGTTCCGCAGTCGCGCCTTCCCTGGCTCAGGGCGCTCCTGGTTCCTCATCGACGAGACTGGGCCCAGGTTGTTGGTCGAGAATCCACTCTCCATTCGCGTCCTGGGAGACGAGGTCTGCTGGTCGCACGCTCTCGCACCTCCGGCTCTCCTCACCTGTCACCGGCCGTCGGACGGCTCGACACGCAGCTTCCAGTCGTCGATCGACCTCGACAGCGTCGAACTGTCGGGCGATACCTGGATCCACCGCGACGGAGAGCGCTTCTACCGCACCTACGAGAGAGGCCAAGGAGCATCGCTGCTGCTGATCGAGGTCGCCGCCGGCGACCTGGTCCAGTGGCATGTCGTCGACGGAGAGCGGTGGGCCATCTCCTACCTCGACGGCGACTTCGACGATCAGCTCATCTTCGTCGCCAGCGACGCCGAGAGCCCTGCGAGAAGAGTCCTCACCCTGCCGACGGGACCCCGCGAAGCCGCCACCACCCCGGCGCTGTTCGGGCCGACCGGGCTCTACTTCCTCGGCGGCGCCCTGCCCGCGGGCGGCGGCTACAACACCGGCGACACCTTGTGGTTCAGCGACGGTACCGAAGCGGGCACACGCCAGCTTCCGGAGCTTCGTCCTGGTCCGGAGTCTTCGGCGCCGAGCCTCATCGGCGTGCTCGATGGCGCCTTGCTCCTCACTGCCGAATCGCTCTACCTCGGAAGGGAGCTGTGGACCTTCGACCTGGAGAGGGAGGAGTTCCGACTCGTCCGCGATCTCGCTCCCGGGCCTCTCTCTTCCCATCCGACGGTGCAGGAGATCGACGATGGCACCATCTATCTGAGGGCCTTCGACGGCCTCGGAGTGCGCACCTACGAGGTGCTGAAAACCGGCGAGGCGTGCGATCCCTCGGCCGAGGGCTGCGTGTCGAACAGCCGCTTCCAGGTCGAAGTCGACTGGTCGATCGACGGCGACCACTGGTCCCTAGCGCGGTCCATCCCGCTGACCGAGGACACCGTCTCCTTCTGGTTCCTCGAGCCCGGCAACCTCGAGATCGTGAGCAAGCTTCTCGACGGAACACCCATCAACCAGCACCACTGGCTCTTCTACGCCTCGCTGACCAATCTCGACTACGTGCTCACGGTCGTCGACCGGGATTCGGGCGGCACCAACCGGTACCGCAACCCGGCTGGTGCCTTCCACAGCGACGGAGACACCCGCGCCCTCGCGCTGACTCCGGACCCGAACGTCGTCCACTCGGCACTCCCGAGCAGCGAAGGCTCTCGGATCCAGATCACCGAGACGCGGGGCGAAGCCACCGAGTGCCAGAACGACGAGTCCCGCATCTGTTTCGCCGGACGTTTCCTCGCCGAGTTCGAAGCCGTCGTCGATCCGGCCGCGGGGCCGACCTCCGGCCGCGCCGTCGAACTGGTGACCGATACTGGCGCCTTCTGGATCCTCGACGAGGAGAACCTGGAGATGGTCGTCAAGGTGCTCGACGGCAGCGGCGTCAACCAGCACTGGTGGGTGTTCTTCGGCGGTCTCTCGAACCTCGAGTTCCGGCTCCGCGTGCAAGACACCTCGACGGGCCTGACACGCGTCTACGAGAACCCGGCAGGCGAGTTCGCCAGCCTAGGCGACGTCACTGCGTTCCCCGGGGAGGACTGACGCTCGACGTCCTCGGGCCGTCGCTGGCTCTCGTCGCCTGGGTGCCCGTCCGTGGCTCGAGTGCGCGATGCCGCCCGGCCCGAGCAAGGTCGACCCGCTGTGCCCACCTCGGCGGTGGGTTCCGGGCCGGGAAAACGGAACCCGAGCGACGCGGGCCGCCGACCGACGGCGGTCCGCGACGCTGGGGAATCGACTACTCCCGCGGAGATACCAGCGCGGCGATCGCCGCTTCGAGGGCGGTCACGCGATCGTTCAGCGCCCGGTTCTGGTTGTGTAGCTGCTCGATGTAGATGTGAGCGTGCTCCAGCTCGTTGAGCATCCGACCGGTCTTGTCGCTGAGGTCGATCGGCGCGTTCTCAGGGGTCGGGCCCACATTGGGTAGATGACCCTTGGCCCACATCTCGGCAGCGTGCTCTTCGATACTCGGCAGCTCGTATCCCTCCGAGAAGACGAGGTCACAGCCACCTCCACAGGTGCCACCGGTGGTGGTGATGGTGCCGGACAGGGTCACGTTCCCGGCCGCGTTCATCGAGAACTCGGCGCCATCGCCGTCGTTGAAGTTCACGGTGTAGGCGGTTCCCCCGTTGTTCACCGAGATGAACACCTCGTTGGAGGTCGTGTTGTGGAGGATGAAGCCGACGCCCGAGTTGTTCTCGAGCTTCATCACGTTCTCGAAGGCACCGGAAGTGGATGCGACTTCGAGAGCTGCCTCCGGCGACAGCGTGCCCATCCCGACGTCACCGTCGACATCGATGACGATCGCGTTGCTCGGGGAACCAGGTCGAATGCGGAACGGCAGGGTCGAGCCATTCGTGGCGTCGCGCACGAAGAAGCTCGTCTCGTTGCCGGCAACGTCCCACGTCTGCGGGGCGAAGCCCGACGACCCGTCCTGCTCGAGCCGCAGAGCTGGCGTGTTGCCGGTCACGATGTGCAGGTCGAGCACCGGATTCTGGGTGCCGATGCCGACGTCGCCGTCGCTTTCCACGTGCAGGGCGCTGGCGCGCGCACCCGCCTCGACAGCGAACACCAGGTCGTCGGCGCAGTCGCCGTCGTTGTCGGCGCTGCCGCAGTCGTTGAAGCCGAGGTAGTTGAGACCACCGGACAGGCTCGAGTTGGCCTCGATCTCCCAGTCGTTGTTGGGGAACGGCGAGTTGCTGGTGTCGCCGAACTTGATCCGGTTGTTGTTCTCCATCATCAGGACACTCGAATCGCCGAACGCCGGCGAATCCGGGCAGTCGAAGCCGACGCAGAGGGCGTTGCGGATCACGCCGTTGGCGTTGGTGAGAACGACTTCCGAGGTCACCGCCTGGATGCCGTCGCCTCCGTTGGCGCTCGCCGTCGCGCCGACCGGGTCGACCGGCGTCGGCGCGCCGCGGCGCGGCTCGACGAGGCTCGGCGACACGAGGGCTCCGGCTTCGATGCGGAAGGCGCCGAAGCGCACCAGGTCGGAGAGCGGAGGCAGCTTGCCCTCGCTGCGGAGGACTTCGACGATCGAGTTGTCGCCGATCGCCCGCGCCTCGTCCATTCGAGCACGCGTGGCGTCGTCGACGATCGGGGCCAGGCGCAGCTCGAATTCATAGCGACCGTCGGGAAGGGCCTCGCCTTCGGCGTCCTGCAACGTCAGCACGGGCGACTCGCCGGCGCCGAACAGCCAGCTCACCTCGAGCCCTGCCGGCCCGTAGAGCGTCAGGCGCGCCGACTCATAGCCGAACTCCGCCGTCTCGAACCAGACACCGTCCGCCTGATAGACGGGCCGTGGCCCCGCAGCGAATGCCGCGGCGGCGCAGAGAGCGAACACCAGCAACGCAAAGATCCTTCGACTCATCGGTACCCCTCCAGATCGTTCATCGGAACCGGTGACTCGGCGCGTCTCGCGGACGCTCCGATCTCGCCGGCTCCACCGGTCGACACGATCCCTCGCCGACGCTCGGCGGGGAGTCGCGAACATGGATCCGATCGACGTCCCATGAAACGAGATGGGCTGTCGGCAGCGGACGACTGCGTCGCGCCGAGCCCCAGCCACCCGCCCTTCGGCGGCGCGACCTGCACGAACGAGCGTCGCAACCGGGCTCCGACCACCCCGGGGCAGTCTCGCGGGAACAGGGCGTACAGTCGGCTTGGCTTCACGCCGCGCCACGGCTTCGCTGCGGATCTCGTCCCCACATGGAGAGATCCTCCGGCAACGAGATCGAGCCGGCCACGAGAAGTGGGCCGAGGGGCAGCACCGGAGATTCGAGCGTTCAGGCCGTCACGGCCTTCGCCACCCGACGTCGATCGACACGACCATGCCGCCGCGCCAAACATCGTTTCCACCGCTTTCCACGGCGGTTGGCAGCGATCCCGGCGTCCGATCGCGGAGCGGGCGATCCTGGCCCACTCTGCCCCGGCGGGCATCGCTGCGTACCGGCGTACCAGCCCCGAGGGTCTGCTGCACTCGAGCTGCGGGCGGCGACGCTAGCACGAACAGCCAGCAGGAATCGACAGGGATCTCGACACCTACTCCAGGTAGCCCAGGCTCTCGAGCCGCCGCAGCGTCTCCGCGGGAAGCACGGTCTCGACGCCCGCGGAGGAGCCGCGCAGGGACTCGCGATGGACCAGGTTCGCGGCATGGTGCGCCTCGAGCACCCGCAGCATGCGCTGCAGCTGCTGGTCGTGTGACGACACGAGATTCACGCGCTCGCTCGCATCGCGATCGAGCCGGTAGAGCTCGAGCTCGGAGCCTCGGGCGATCAACTTGAACGGCTCGAGGTAGAGCGCCTGCGCCCCGGCGTAGCGGTGCTCGCCGCTGGGCTGGACGTGCACCTTCTCGGCCAGCAGCGCGCGACCGTCGGCGCCGCCACTGCTCAGGAATGGCGCCAGCGATCGGCCCTGGGCCGCCACGAGCGGCGGCGCGCCGACGAGCTCGAGCAGCGTCGGAGCGAGATCGATCAGACTGACGCGATCGGTGACGCGGCGCGGCGCTGCCGACAGCTCTGGATGGCGAAGGATCAAGGGAACATGCAGCAGCTCCTCGTAGAGGGCATCGTGCAGGAACCTCCCGTGCTCCTGGAACTCCTCGCCGTGGTCGGAGGTGATCACCACCAGAGTGGGACGCGCCGTGCGCAACGCGACTTCCACCAGGCTCTCCAGCATCGCGTCGAGCTCGCGGACCTTCGAGTCGTAGAGGTCGCTGACCCTCTGCACGTGCTCGCTCCGCGAGGGATCGACGCGGCGCCAGAAGGCGTCGCGCACCGCAGTGAAAGGAGGCGTCGCGTCTTCACCGTGCTCCTCGGCGAGCAAGCGCTCGAGCTGCTCCGGGCTGTCCGGGATCGGCAGCTCCGCGGCGGTCTTGAACAGGTGGCGCGTCTCGGCTTCCGGGATGTAGGGATCGTGGACCTGGTGGGTGTGGAAGAAGAGGAACCAGGGGGCATCCCGGCCGGCCGATTCGATCCACTCGCGAGCCCTGTCGACCGTGTGCGTCTCCTGGTAGTCCTCGAAGCCCCGATCGAACCCGAAAGCCGCGGCGACATTCCCGCCGCCGTGGAACCCCGCGGTGCGATACCCGGCGTCCCGGAACGCCTCAGCCAGGGTCCCGATCGCCGGCGGCAGGACGTCCACCTTGTCGCTGGAGGCGTTGGCGACCCCGTGGACCGACGGGAACACCGAGGTGAAGAGGCTCATGTGGGACTCGGCGGTGTGGTACGAAACCGACGAGGCGCGCTCGAAGACCACCGCATCGGCAGCGAACTGGTCGAGCCAGGGAGAAGTCGGCCGGGGGTAGCCGTAGACGCCGAGCCGGTCGGCGCGCAGCGTGTCGACAGACACCAGCAGGACGTTGCATCCTGCACAAGAAGCTGCGGACCCGGTCTTGTCCCCGGCGCCGCACTGGACCAGTGCCCCGGCCGCTACGAGTGTCAGAGCAGCCGCGCGCAACTGCCGCGCCGCGGTGTTCGGCCCGAAGTCGCGACCGACCCCTTGTCGGACCGCGCGCCACGGTCTCCTCCCCGACTTCCCGCGAGTCCCTTGGCGAGAGCGGACGTTCTGGTTGCTCGACATCCTCTACTCCCCAGCGTGCAGTCGTCCTGGCTCTGCGCCACCAACACCGCGTCGTTCGCGCCAGCGAGGCACGCGCCTGGCGGCCGGCGTCTCTCGAGTTCTTTCGTTGCCGAGGTTCGTGAGTGCTGGTCTAGCATGCGCGGGGACGGCCCTTCGGGAGCCGCCATCGACGACCGTGCGGAGAACGCGATGCCGACCCTGCAGGAGAACCTCCACCGCTGGTCCCAGTTCGACTTCGACCAGGCGGAAGCCTGGTCGGAGGAGTGGGGTGGCACCGAGAACCTGTGGTGGTCGACGCTCCACCCACGCCTGCGCCACCTGCTCGACACGGGAGTTCTCCTCGAGATCGCGCCAGGCGGCGGCCGTTTGACGCAGTTCCTGGTGGAGCGCTGTTCGCGGTTGATCCTGGTCGATCTCAGCGAGAGCTCGATGCGTGCGTGCCGACAGCGCTTCGCTGCCCACGACCACGTCGAATACGTCCTGAACGACGGGCTGAGCCTCGACGCGGTGGCGGACGGCAGCGTCGACCTGGCGGTCAGCTACGACTCCCTCGTGCACTGCGAGATCGACGTGGTCGAAGCCTACGTCGTAGCCCTCGGGCGCAAGCTCGTGCCGGGTGGGCACGCCTTCCTGCATCACTCGAACTTCGCTGCCCTCCTCGATCCCGAGACCGGTGAGGGCCGACCGAACCACCACTGGCGGGCGACTTCCGTGTGCGCCGGCCAGGTGCGGCGACTCTGCCTCTCTGCGGGTCTCGAATGTACGCATCAGGAGCTCATCGGATGGGGTGGAACGGACCTCACCGACTGCTTCTCTCTGCTCACCCGACCGACCGGCGAACGCCGCCCCGAGACACGGGTCATGGAGAATCCGGACTTCATGAACGAGGCTCGCACGGCTCGGGCCTACGGAGAGGTCTTCTCGCCGGCCGGCGGCTGAGGCTCGGAGCTCCGCCGCCGCATCGCTCGCTCTCCATCGGCCGAGCCCGGCTTCGCGGCCGCGAGGATCCAACGGGTGCGCACTGCGCCGAAGGCGTACCCGACGAGCGAGAAGCGCCTGAGGAGGTTGCGACTCTTCGACCACCACTGGGAGGTCGTGTCCACACCCACCGCGTAGCCGACCTGCCGTCTCCATCCGGCCTCGAGACCGGCACGACCGTCCAGCTGCCAGTCGAGGATCGCCTCGGAGACACCCTGAGCGAAGAATCGGCGCGCCAGGAAGCTCCAGCGGAGGCGCTCGGCCGGCACGCGATGACGCACCACCGGCTGGGGACCGTAGACGATCCTGCGTCCAGACCGCACCAGACGAGCGAACAGCTCGGTCTCTTCGCAGCTCAGCAAGTTCGTCCCGCGTCGACCGAGGTGTTCACTGAAGCCGGAGCCCTCGACCAGGCACTCCCTGAGGAACGCCATGTTGGTGCCACGCGGGAACTCCGGGCCGGTCAGGTCGCGAACCGTGTCGCCGAGATCCCAGACGGTGATGTACTGGAGCAGCGAGCCGCAGAACCACTCGGGAAGCTCTCCACCCAGGATGGGCTGCACCGGCCCACCGACCGCGTCGGCTCCGCTGCTCCGCAGCAGCCTCTCGACGGCCTCGACCCAGCCGGGCTCCGCCTCGGCGTCGTCGTCGAGGAAGGCGACGATTTCTCCCCTGCAATGCTCGATCCCGCTGTTCCTCGCTCGCGCCAGACCGAGCACCGGCTCCTCGACAGAACGCACACGTTCGGGGTATTCGGTCGCGAGCCGCGCCAACAGGGCGGCAGTTTCGTCGGTCGAAGCGTTGTCGACCACCAGCAGTTCCCAGTCGACGCCTCCCCCAGGATCATCGAGCACCGACCGACAGGCTCGTTCCAGGAGCGGCGCCCGGTTCCTCGTGCACACCACGACCGATACGGCGAGTCGCCTCATCGGAGAAGACCGCTCAGTCGGTGCGCCTCGAAGATCGCCAGCGGTCGCAGCACCGGGAAGGCGAGCTCGGCCAAGCTCGAGACTTCGCCGCGGCGCAGCCCGCGAAAGAGCTCGCGCCATGTCGCGGGGCGCAGAGCATCCTCCAGAGCCGTGCGCAGCCGGTAGGGCCGTCCCACCAGACGCCAACCGTAGCCTTCGTAGCGCAGGCGCCGGAGCAGCTGGGAGGCCGAAGCGTGACCGTGCCGATGCTCCACTTTGGCGTTCGGAGACTCGGCGATCCGCCAGCCGAGGCTTTGGGCACGCAGCTGCCAGTACTTGTCCTCGAGCACCGCGAAGGGACCCAGCGGAAGCTGGTTCCAAGCCGTCTGCTGGATCGCGCAGTGAACGGTCGAGAAGCCGCAGCCCCAGTGGTCGCGCATCCAGCCCAGACTCTCGCTGGTGAAGTGGAAGCGGGGTCCGTTGGTGCCCCAGAAGAAGCCTCCCGGATCCGGCTCGTCCGGTGCCACGAACCCACCCTGCACGGCAGCCGGGGGGTCTTCCTGGAAGAACGGCCGGATCAGCTCCGCCAACCACCGATCGCCGACCGGGACCGCGTCCTGGTTGAGGAAGACGAGTAGCTCCCCGGTGGCCGAGCTGGCACCGAGGTCGCGCGTGGCGCCGTGGTCGAACTCCTCCGGAGCGATTCTCGAGACCCGCGCGCCGAGTGCGCGCATCGCCTCGATCTCTTCCTCGGAGGAGCCGGAGTCCACACAGACCACCTCGAAGCGATTGCGCAGCCGCTGCCGCGCGATCGCCTCGAGACACCTTCGTAGCACCTCGCCCCCGTCGCGGGTGGGAATGACGATCGAGACCGACGCGTCCCGAGCGACGGCTCGCGGCAGCGACTGGACCGCGGGGAGCGCCAGATCCGGCCGCACCAGCTCGCGATAGAGCGCGAGCTGATCCGCCGCCACCT
Organism: Acidobacteriota bacterium; assembly: GCA_003388555.1. Lineage (GTDB taxonomy): Bacteria > Acidobacteriota > Thermoanaerobaculia > Multivoradales > Multivoraceae > QQVD01. The sequence goes on from QQVD01000025.1 coordinate 130,679, forward strand.
CCTTCCAGTCCAACAGCTCCCGGACCAGGCTCTGCGCCCGGTCGGCGAGGCCACCAGCGATCTCGGGCTCGTCGAGCAGACGGTGAATCGCCCGAGCGACCGCCAGCGGGGTGTCCGCGCGCAGATAGTGCACGCCGTCCTCGCAGGGCAGGCCTTCGACTCCGATCGACGACGCCACGACCGGCAGGCCGGCGGCGAATGCCTGCACGATCTTCAATCGGGTACCCGAGCCGACACGCAGAGGGACCACGAGCAACCGGTGGTCCCTCAGGGTGTCCTCGAGATCGGGTACGTACCCGACGCACCGGATCCCAGCCTGCCCGTGCCAGCGTTCGGGAATCCTCGGCGGCAGTCGCGAGCCGGCGACGGTCAGCCGGGAGCGCGGTCGCGCGGCGCGCACCAGGGGCCAGATCTCCTCGAGCAGATGGTCCAGGGCGTCGAGATTCGGCAGGTGCTCGTAGTTGCCGAGGAAGAGCACCTCCTCCGGGCGCCGCTCCAGGCAGGAAGGCCTCATCGCGGTCGGCCCCTGCGGCTCGATGCGGGCGGCGTTCGGGATGACGGCGATGGTCTCGGGCTCGATCCCCAGCCGGTGGACGAGCACGCCTCGATCGTGCTCGGACATCGCCACCACCCGGTCGACCAGCCGCGCGAAGCGGTGCTCGTAGGCGAGCAGGCGGCGCCGGGCCGCCCGCGTCGAGCCGAACGACCGGCTCTCCGGGTAGCGCCTCGGGAAGGCCAGGTCGAGCCGTCGGCCCAGCGTCACGCAACCGAGATCCTGCTCCACCAGGATGCACTTCGCACTGCCGGCAACCTCGGCGTACTGAGCCATCTCGGCGCACTCCAGCTGGAGGATCTCGATCCTGTGCTCGCGAACGAGCCGGCGAATCGTCTCCGCGACCTCCTCACGCCCGTAGAGGCCGGCCGACGGAGGCAGGCCGGCGCGCCAGGCCTCTCCCACGTTGTCGAGCGTCAGCTCGGTCACCGATCTGCAGTGACGCAGGAGCGCAGCCTTCGCCGAGGGATGTGGCGGCCGGAGTCCGGCGATGAGCACGTGCGTCTCGACCTGATCGGCGAGCTCCCGGATCAGGTTGGAGAGACGCACTGCGCCTCCATGGTCGGCGGGGTGTACGTGATAAGGCGTGACGATGAGCACCCGGGGCCGCGCTCGCCCAGGCAGCTCCGTCGACCGCGGTCGCCAGGGCTCGAGCTCGCGTCGCGGCAGGAGTCCTCGCAGCGCCGCTCGCACCGCCTGCCAGGACGGCGCGAGCCGGGGCAGCGCGCGCCGCCTGCGCCGGTCGTCCCGTCGGCCGAGTCTCTCCTGCCATCGATTCGACCAGCGTGGCAGACCTGCAAGTTCGACGACGGCTCGCTCTTCACCCAGCTCGGAGAACCAGGTCACCCGTTCCGCCACGAGATCGAAGGCGAGCCTCCGTGTGGAGCGGCGAACCCGATGGTGCAGCGGGATCTCCGTGGACTCGCCGGGGGCCAGCGACAGGGGCAGCTCGAGCCTCCCGCGGTCGACCCAGTCACCGCTCGCTTCCTGTTCCAGGATGCCGACCTTGACGATGCCGCGGGTCGAGGAATCGGCGCGATCCCAGGCCAGGAATCGGGCATCGCCGGTGTTGCTCACCCGGACCGAGCCGGCGATCTCTCGTCCTCGGCGCGCGCAGGAGACCGCGATCGATCCGGAGAGGCCGTCGGAGTCCGCCGAGGTGAGGGACGGCGGGCGGGCGAAGTCGAAGCGCCAACTCGCGGCAGAACACCACGTCCGCAGCTCCAACCGTGCCGGCGCCTCGGGAAGGCGGATCGATCCGCGCAGCACGGCCGGAGCTCGCATCTCCTGCGGTGATTCGACGAGGACCACGACCCGGCGGCACGACGTCTCCACCCCCTCGCGAGTCAGGGCGACCTCGGTCACCTCGCAGCCTTCGGCCAGCGGCGCTGCCCCGACGTGGAGCTCCACGAACAGCCTGCGACTGCGCCACTCGCAGCGGGTGACCGCAACCGGCAGCTCGACGGGATCGGGCTCGACATGGACGGTCAGCTCGGCGGTCCGGCCACCACGCTCGCCGAACCAGTGACAGCCCTCGCGGACGAGGTCGAACTGCACCTTGCTCAGTCCGGGGAAGATCCGCGTCGAGACCAGGAGGTCCACCGCCTGGCCGGGCTGCACGAGACGTTCGAGCTCGTGCCGCGCCAGATCCAGCCACCGACCGCCTCCGATGCAGCCTCGCACGCCGAGCCGAACCGGTGACTGGCCGCCGTCGCCAGGGCCCCAGTCCCGAGCGCCGAGGTTGACGATGCGCAGGCGAGCACGCAGCAGGCGCCGCTCCCGCGAGGACTCGAGCACCTCGATCCCGCACAGATCGCCTTCGCCCGACACCTCGCCAGCGGTACCAGCGGGTGCCCGAGACGATGCGCTCGACCGAGGAGAGCGCGGCGCATCCTCCACGCCCGCGCAGTCGGCCCCACCGCCCGCCACCTGCCGTCCGACACCCCGGTCCGGCGAGTCAGTCGACATAACCGAGGGCTTCGAGCTGCCGTACGACGTCCTCGGGCAGTGGCGTCGCGCGCGACTCCGAGACCGACGCGGCGCTGACCATCTGGTGCCAGTCGCGCAGGGCGCCGCGCAACCACCTCGCCCGCTCCCGCGGCGCCGCGTCTTCACCACCGAGCCCGCCCTCGCCTCGGCCTCGAGCCAGCAGGTCGTGCTGTTCGAGCGGATCCTCCCGGTAGCGGAACAGTTCCATCTCGCCGGTGGTGCGCGCGAGCAGCAGCCGATACTCGGAGTCGGCGACGAAACGGCGGTGTCCGAACCAGGGCGACTCGCCGAAGGCGAGATCCCCGGGATCGGGATCGCCCCCCGCGAGCAGCCTCGAGAGTGAGCGCCCCTGCACCGCGCCGGGCACCTCGACACCGACCATCTCGAGGAGCGTCGGCATCAGGTCGACACCCTCGACGGGATGTCCGATCACCCGTTCCTCGACGCCGCCGGGTGGGCGCAGCAGCCACGGGATGCGAGTCACCGTCGCGTAGAGCTTCTCGTGCAGGACCGAGCCGTGCTCCTGGAACTCCTCGCCATGATCCGAGATCAGCACCACGATGGCGCGATCGAGCAGTCCCAGAGCATCGAGCTGAGCGAAGAACCGGCCGAGGTTCTCGTCGGTCTGCCGAATGCCGCCGTCGTAGAGCGCCTCGGCCCACCGCAGGTCGTTCTCCGGCAGTCGGCGCGGCTCCTCGGTCCACACGGAGAGGCGGACCTCCTCGAGCTGTGCGTTGCTCGCCGTGAAGCCAGGCGTGGGAGGCTCGAGGCCGTCGAGAAACATCGTGCCGAAGGGGGGCGGCTCGGCGTACGGGGTGTGCACGTCGTAGGTGTGCACCAGCAGGAGGAAGGGAGGCGGCGCAGCGGATGCGGACGAGTCCTCGCGCAATCCCAGCCCGTCGCGCAGCCAGGAGAGCGCGTTCTCCTGGATCGCCGCGAGTCCGAGTTTCCGGTCGTCGTAGACCCCGAAACCCTGTGCCAGGCCGAGGTGGGCGCTCATGTTGCCGCCGTCGACGAAAGCAGCGGTGCGGTAGCCGTTGGCGGCCAGCACTTCCGCCAAGGTCAGCACCTGGTCCGACAGGCGATCCTCCTTGGCGTTGATCAGTCCGTGCGTGGTCGGGTACAGGCCGGTGAGCAGCGACGCCTGCGAAGGAGGCGTGTTGGGGCCCTGACTGAACGCCCAGTCGAAGCGGAAGGAGCTCTCGGCGAAGCGGTCGATGTTGGGAGAGGTCGGGCGCGAATAGCCGTAGCAGCCGAGGTGGTCGGCGCGCAGCGTGTCGATGTCGACGATGATGATCGGCGCCGCGGCGAAGCGCAGTGCCGGCTCGGCAACGGGCGTCCCGCAGGCCAGCAGGCCGGCGCAGGAGGCGATCGCCGCGATCAGTGCCCTCGCCAGCCAGCAGCGGCTCGATCCGCCGAGCCGATCGGAGGCTCGCCGCGACAGCGTCGACTCAGACATCGACGTACCCGATCGAGCGTAGGCGTCGACGGTCCTCTTCGGTCAGCGGACTGGCGGACAGCGGGCCCTCGAGACGCCGGGCCAGATACTGGTTGGCGTCGACCATGCGGCGCAGCGCCTGGCTCAGGGCCTCAGCCTGATCCGGATGGAGATCGCGGACATCGGTGCTCTCCGCCGGATCGGCCCGGCGGTCGAACAGGGCTCGCTCGCCTGATTGGAGGTCCTCGAGCCAACTCCAGCGCTGGGTGCGCAGGACGAAGCGGGAAGCGAGCTTCTTGTCGCGTCCGAAGGCAGTGCGGCGCACCTTCGTCGACGTCTCTCGGGCGCCCGGCCTCAGGCTCGCTCCCTGATGCAGGTCGTTTGCGGAGAGCCCGGCGTAGTCGAGCAGCGTCGGCGTCAAGTCGATGGTCTCGACGATCGCCGCCTCGCGGCCTCCTCCCGGCTGGTCGGGGAAGCGGATCGTCAGCGGAACCGCCAGGTTCTCGACGAAGGGTTGCGAGTGGATGTACTCACCGTGCTCGAGGAACTCCTCACCGTGGTCCGAGGTCACGATGACCAAGGCGTTGTCGAGCAGGCCGCGCTGCCGAAGCCCCTCGAGGAGCGCCTCGAGATCGCTCTCGAGGTAGTCGATCCCGCTCCGGTAGAGCGCCCGGATCTGCTCCTGCAACGGCGAGCTCACCTCGGTGCGCCCGTCGTTGACCGCGAGCAGGAAGTCCGTGGCGCAGACCTTCGGATCGTCGGCCAGACAGTAGGCGTCGGGATCGACCGGTCCGACCGCGCTGGAGCGAAAAGACTCCGGCGCGTGGTACGGGAGCTTGTTCTGTCCGCCGGCGTAGAAGTCGGAGTGAGCGTCGTTGTAGTGCAGGAAGAGGAAGAGGGGCGGGCGGTCCGACGCGCCGCCTTCACTCTCTGCAGAGCCGCCTTTCTCGTCGATCAGCTCCAGAACGCGTCGGTTGACGGTCTGCGAGTACATCAGCGCGAACGGCAAGCTCTCGTAGTGGTCGAAGCCACGGGCGAAACCGAACTCGCCCTCCATCCAGTTGTTGGAGACGACACCGAGGGTGCGGTAGCCGGCTCGGCGAAGCGCCTCCTGGACCAGGGGAACTGTCGGCGAGAGCGCCTCCTTGGCGCTGTCGACGCCGTGCACGTCCGGATAGACCCCGGTGAGCATCGACAGATGGGATGGCAGGGTGAAGGGCACGGGAGCGAACGCCTGGTCGTAGACGACGCTCTCTTGCAGCAACCGAGCGAGCTCCCCCCCGCCCGCCGGAACACCCTCGCCACGGTAGGCGACGAAGTCGTCGCGCCGCATGGTGTCGAGGGAGATCAGGATGATGTCGGGTGGCCGGCGCTCACGCGGGGCGACGGAGAGCGCCAGCGGCGCGGCGATGAGCGCGGCAACGAGCAGCGCCGCACGCCAACGGAGGCGGCAACGTCGCAAGGCGCCGGCGCGCTGCCGGCCTCTCGGGTGGCGGGACATGAATCGAGACCCCTGTCGCCCGGCGCCGAACGGTGCACCGGTCCTCCAAGAAGAGCCGTCGTGGACTGACGAACCGTAGCAAAGGACCCGCGCTCTGGCCTCCTCAGGACCAGTCTGGCAGGGAGCCTCTCGGGTGGCACGGCGTCCCGGTCTTGAATCGTCTCGCCACCTCGGAGCCGGTCGCGAGTGTCCACCGGGCCGCGGTCGCGATGGCCGTCGAAAGCGGACTGGGGCATCACGCCGACGAGCGCCAGCCGCAACGAACTCCGAAGGGGCGACGCCGATCCCGCGGCCCGCACGGCCCGGTGTGTTGTTCTCCACTCTCGCCAAGGAAATCGGCAAGCCGGGGTGACATGGCGCAGGGGAGGAAGGAGGAGGCCCTCACGGCCTGCGCGGTCCAGATCGGGCCGACCGCGGAAACGGACGGGTGGCGGTCGGTGATCTCGCGGCCTCGGCGGGCCGTCACCTTCCGGACCGGACTACCGCGCGTCGTCGCGCCGCCCCGCCCAGCGGCCGAGCTCGCGGTGCCCGCGCTGGGTCAGCGCGTAGCGCCCGCGCTCGATGCGCCGGAACCAGCCGTAGTGGTCCTTCCTGAGGATGTCGCCGGCGCGCTGTATCCCGGTGAGGTCGCGGACCTGCTGCACGAGGAGACCGCTCGCGGCCGCTGCGGCGAGCCTCTCGGCGCAGCGGAGCGCGTCCTGGCGGTAGGCGGTCAGACGGGGCCTGGACGGCGAGCCTCCGGTCTCGGTATCTCCGCTCCGACGCCCGAACTCGTCGAGCAGACGGGCCAGCCGCCGGGCGTTGCGGCGCGGCCTGTAGGGGGCGGGATCGAGCACCGCACGGACCTCGCCCTTGCCGGTCACCGCAAGCAACCCCAGCCCGAGACGCCGCAGCAGACCGTGCACCCGCCGCGAGCGCACCGCCCGCCGGCTCGCCCGGCTGTCGCCGGCGCGGAACGCCACGTACACCGACTCCGTCACCGCCAGGCGATCGACCGCCTGCAGCACCAGAGCCAGCGTCAGGCGCTGCTTGAGCTCGACCACGATCGGCGGCTCGGCACCCCGCACCGCCAGCAGGTCGCAGCCGCCGACCTCGCCCTTGACCTCGTAGCCCCGCGCCTCGAGGAACGCCTTGATCGGCTGGTAGAGATCGGCTTCCGGCATCGGCTCTGTTCGGAGGATCCCCTCGACTGCGACCGCGATCGAGACGCTCAGTCCGAGTAGAGCACCTCGGCCGGCGCCGTGCGCGTGGCCAGCCGGCCGGGGATCAGCGACGCGCCGACCGCCACCAGCAGCAGCACCAGGCCGACGGCGAAGAAGGTGACGGCGTCCAGCGGCTGCACTTCGTAGAGCAGACGCTGGAGGAACCGGGTGAGGGCCAGAGCGCCGGCGCAGCCGATGGCGAGGCCGATGACGGCCATGGCGCCGCCGTCGCGCACCACCAGCGTGAGGAGTCGTCCCGGGGCGGCTCCGAGCGCGGCGCGGATGCCGAGCTCGCGGCGCCGCGCCTGCACGGTGAACATCAGCACCGCGGCGACGCCGACCGCCGCGATCACCAGCGCCAGCGCGGCGAAGATCATGAACAGCATCGCGTTGAGCCGCTGGGGAGCCAGACTCTCGTCTCGCACCTCGGCGAGGGTGAAGACGTGTTCGAGCGGGCGGTTGGGGTCGAGCGCCCGCAGGGTCTCGATCACCTGCGGGGTGATCGGGCGCGGGTCACCCTGGGTGCGGATGAGCACTGTCTGGGCCGGGAACGACTGCGCCTCCGGCAGGTAGAGCACGTGCTGGCCGGCCTGGTCGATCGAGCTCAGCCGGGTGTCGGCGGCCACTCCCACCAGTCGCAGCGTGTTGTCTCCGAAAGCGAAGCCGCCCGGGAAGGCATACGAGATCCGTCTGCCGACGGGGACGCTGTCGCCGAAGTAGTGCCGCGCCGCCGACTGGTTGAGAATCGCCACCCGGTCGCCTTCGCCGTCGTCGCCGTCGCCGAAGGCGCGGCCATGGACCATCTCGACTCCCAGGGTGTCGAAGTACCCGGGGGTGACGGTCTCGAAGAGCGCCGGGACGGTGGTTTCCTGGGGATCGGCGGCCACTCCCTCGACGGTGATCTCGATCGGGATGCGCTGGCCCTCGGCCAGAGGCGCGGTCTGGGTGAGGGCCACCGCCTCGACGCTGGGGATGGCGCCGATGCCGTCGACGGCGCCGCGCGAGAAGCGGAGACTCTCTTCGCCAGGGAAGGCCCCGAAGGCAGGAGTCTCGACGCTGAGCACCTGTTCGAGGTCGTAGCCGGGATCCACCGCGTGCAGGTTCCAGAGCGTGCGCACCAGCAGGCCGGCGCCGACCAGCAGGACGAACGAGACCGCGAGCTGGCTGACGACCAGAGCGCGCTGCAGCACGCGGCGGGCGCCGCTCGCCGTCGCTCGGCTCGCCCCTGCCGCCAGGGTGCTGGCGAGGCGCTTGGCGGGCACCAGGCCCGGTACCAGCGACAGCGCCACCGCCGTGGCCACGGCCACCACGAGGGTGAACGCCAGCACACCACCGTCGATGGCGATCTCGCCGGTGCGATGGGTGAAGCGGGCGGTGTAGGCGCGCAGCGCATCGAGCAGGCCACGCGCCAGCAGCAGACCCGCCCCGGCGCCGAACAGGGAGAGCACCAGGCTCTCGAGGAAGAGGTGGAAGCGCAGCCGGGCGCTGCCAGCGCCCATCGCGGCGCGCACCGCGAGCTCCTTGTCGCGGCGCAGCGCTCGGGCCAGCGTGAGGTTGGCGACGTTGGCGCAGGCGATGACCAGCACGAAGGCCGCCGCCCCGAGCAGCAGGGTCAGCGTGGTGCGTGCCCTGCCGACCAGGCGCTCCTTCCACGGCGTCACCTCGATCGCCAGCCCCAGCGCCTCCGGATAGTCGTCCGGGTAGTCGCGCTTGAGGTTCGACAGCGCCCGGTTGAGGTCGGCCTTCGCCTCCTCGAGGGTCGCATCGGGAGCCAGCCGCGCGAAGACGTCGGTCATCCGGTGCTTGCGGTCGTCCTCCATCGTCGCGCTGCTGTAGTGGTCGTTGGTCGAGTAGTTGGCGTAGAAGTCCTGGTTCCTGGCCGACGAGGCGTAGTGCGCGCCGGGCTCCAGAACGCCGACGATGGTGGCGATCTTCGAGGTCAGGTTGAGCGGCTGACCGAGCACGCCCTCGTCGCCGGCGAAGACGCGCTGCCAGTACTCGTAGGTGAGCACCGCCACCGGCGCCGCTCCCTCCGAGCGGTCCTCCGGCCGCAGCGTTCGCCCGAACAACGGCCGCATGCCCAGCACGTCGAAGAAGTTCGAGGTGACCAGCCCCGCCGTGGCCCGGTGCGGCTCGCCGCGCTCGAGCACGTTGAACGTCCAGTCGCCGAACTCGACGATCTCGTCGAGCGAGGAGACCTGCTCGCGGTAGTCGGCGATCTCGGGGAAGGAGAAGTTGATGTTGTCCATCCCCCGCTTCTTCGCCGCCTGCTCGAGGTAGACGATGCGGTGCGACTCGGGGTACGGCAGCTCGGTGAGCAGCACTCCGTTGACGACACTGAAGATCGCCGTGTTCGCCCCGATCCCGAGGCCGAGGGTGGCGATGAAGGCGAGTGCGAACACCGGCTCGCGAAGAGGCGAGCGCAGTGCGACCTTGAGCGAGCGGAGGAAGTCCATGGCACGTCCCCTCGGAAGTTTCTACTCGATACGGGAGACAGCCTAGCTGCGTTTCGTGCCGACCTCCGCCGCGGAAACTCAATCCCAGCGTCCATGGGAGGGCGCCGCATCACTGCTTGCCCACCAGCCGCGACGAAGGTCACACTGAGCCGGTGAACGCAGACCGCCCTCCGACCCGCCGCATCTCGCTCGACTGGCTGCGCGCACCGCTGCTCGGCTGCGTCGTCGTCGCCCCGCTGGTGCTGCTGGCGGTGCTGCTGCGCTGGTGGCTGGACTGGCAGATCTCGGCGGTGCAGCTGGCCCTCGGGCTCACCGTCGCCTACGCGGTGGCGTGGAGGATCGCGCAGTCCAGGATCGATCGGGACGAGCGCTTCGGGCGCGAGGAGGACCCTGACCCCGACTCCTAGCCGGGCGCCTGGACGCTGGCCGTGAGCAGGAGACCTTGCCACGGCCCGGCGATCGGGCGCGCGCCGCCCAGTCCGAGCTCCGCGCCGCGGTGAACCGGCTCTCCGGGCTTCGAATCGTGGGCGTTCGCGTCGACCCAGCGAGATTCCATGAGCCTTGCTCGGCAACCCCGCTGCGGGCGGGATAACCTCGGCGGCCGCCGCGGCAGAAGCAGCGGCGTTGATCGGAGGAGTGTGCATGTCGCCTTCCAGCGCGTCGTCGAAGCTGTCTCTCTCGTCCGTCCTGCTCGCTGCCTTTGCTCTGGCCACCTCCCCTAGCGGGGCGGCGCAGTCCGCTGGCGCCGAGAGCCGCCAGCAGGTCTCGTCGCTCGAGATCACCATCCTGTCGACGATGCTCGCCGACCGCGGCGTCGGCGAATGGGGCTTTGCGGCACTCGTGGAAGCCGACGGCCACCGCATCCTCTTCGACACCGGGATGCGGCCCGACACCGTCACCACCAACGCCAAGACCCTCGGCGTCGATCTCGCGAGCGTGAAGGAGGTGGTGCTGTCGCACCATCACGGCGACCACACCGGTGGCCTGATCTCGCTGCGCCGCGAATACGCCAAGGCGAATCCCGAGGCGCTCTCGGTCGCCCACGTCGGGCGCGGCATCTTCTGGAAGCGACAGTTGGCCGGCGCGTCGATGGGGTCGGTGCAGTACGCCTACGAGGCGCTCGGCGGCAACTTCGTGGAACACGACGCGGCGGTGCAGATCCACCCCGGCATCTGGCTCACCGGTCCGGTGCCCCGGGTGCACGCCGAGCGCAACTGGGGCAACCCGGCGACCGGAACGGCAGGTCGGGTCGAGTCACCCGAAGGGCCGGTCGAGGACGACATTCCCGAGAGCCTCTCGCTGGTGATCGACACCCCGAAAGGCCTGGTGGTGGTCTCGGGCTGCGGGCATGCGGGCATGGTGAACATCGTCGAGCACGCCCGCAGGAGCGTGCGCGAGGCGCCGATCCACGCCGCGATCGGCGGCTTCCACCTGCTGCACGCCAGCGACGAGACGCTGCGCTGGACGGCAGGCAAGCTCGCCGAAGCGCGGCTCGAGAACCTGATCGGAGCACACTGCACCGGTCTCGAACCGGTCTACCTCTTCCGCGAGCTGCTGGGCCTGCGCCGAGAGCACGCGGTGGTGGGAGCGGTCGGGGGGACGTTCTCGCTCGCCCGCGGCATCGAGCCCGGCGTCCTGGCCCGCTGAGCTTCGCCGCAGAGACCGAGCCGTTCGCGCCGCCGAGATCGAAGATCGAGCGATCTGCGGTCGCCGGCGCAGCGGCGGCCCCTGAGCCTGGCGACCTCATCTGCTGAGCTATCCTGCGCCCATGCCATCCAGCCGATTCAGGTTCCTCCCGTTCGCTCTCTCGCTCCTCCTCGCCGCACCGGCGGTCAACCACGCGACGGCGCAGGAAGAGATGCTCGCTGGTCTCGATCAAAGCGAGCAGCGGCTGCTGCTCGACATCCTGGTCAACCGCCACGCCAAGCGGGTGTGCTCCGGGGTGTTCCTCTCCGGCCGCAGCGCCGACGAGATCCTGCTGCGGGATCACGACACGGATCCGCGCACCGTGGTGACCCGGGTCGACCGGGAGAACGGCCTCGTCACGGTGAGCGCGCCCGCCTTTCCCGGCCGGCCGAGCGGCACCGCCGCTTTCCGCAACGGCCTCGGCTGCACCATCCTCTTCGAGCTCTCTCCCGAGCAGCTCCGAGCCCAGCCGACGGATCGCCCGCGGGCGGCGACGCTGGATCCCGGACGGCCCTGGCCCGAGGGCAGCTCCACCGAGCTCGCGACCCCGACGGGCGTCGACCGCGCCGCCCTCGAAGCAGCGCTGGAGGGAGCGTTCTCCGAACCGTTCACCGACAAGGTGGTCGGCACCCGAGGGGTGGCGGTGGTCTACGACGGCGAGCTGGTGGCCGAACGCTACGCCCCCGGTTTCGCCGCCGACCGTCCGCTGATCATCTGGTCGATGACCAAGAGCATCACCAACGCAATGGTCGGGTTGCTGGTCGAGCAGGGCAGCCTGCGCATCGCGGATCCCGCTGCGGTGCCCGAGTGGCGGGGTGAGGGCGATCCGCGCGGCGCGATCACCCTCGATCAGCTGCTGCGGATGTCCAGCGGCCTGAAGTTCGAGGAGGTCTACGAGCAGGGGCTGATCGACGTGGTCGTGATGCTGTTCGGCAAAGGCGACACCGCCGGCTTCGCCGCCTCGCAGCCCCTGGCCGCCGAGCCGGACACCGCCTGGTCGTACTCGAGCGGCACCACCAACATCATCTCCAGGGTCGTGCGGCAGGCTTTCGAGGGCGACCTCGCGGGCTACGTCGCGCTGCCGCACGAGCGGCTGTTTGCCAAGTTGGGCATGACCCACACCGTGATCGAGCTCGACGAGTCCGGGACCTACGTCGGCTCCTCGTTCGCCTACAGCACGCCGCGCGACCTGGCGCGTTTCGGCCAGCTCCTGCTGCAGGACGGCGTCTGGGACGGGGAGCGATTGCTGCCCGAGGGCTGGGTCGCGTACTCGAGCACCCCGACGCCGCTGGCGCCGCGAGGTTCCTACGGCGCCCAGTTCTGGCTCAACGCCGGCGAGCCGGGCGATCCCGCCGAACGGTCGTGGCCCGACGTTCCCGCCGATGCGGTCTCGATGTCGGGCTTCGAGGGACAGTCGGTGACGGTGATCCCGTCGCGCAAGGCCGTCGTGGTGCGGCTCGGCCGCACCCCCGACCGCAGCGCCTTCGACCTGAACCGGTTCCTCGCCGACGTGCTGGCCGCCCTGCCGGAGTGAACCAGGAGCGAGCGGGCCGGGGCTGAGCGCTGGCGGCTCTGCCGGATCGCGCCCGCCGAGCGATGCTTCGACTTCGCATCCGCTCCGGAATGCCGCGGCGCCATGTCGCCTTGATATCGACATGGCACCGAGGGCGAAGTCGAGACGATGGGCCGCGATCCTGCTCGCCGTGTACATGGCGCTGGCGCCGCTCGGCGCCAGCGAGCCCGCGAAACCCGTCTCGCCCCAGCATCCCTGGTACCAGGGTGTCGCCGCCTTCCAGCAGCGCGACTTCGCTGCCGCGGAAGCCCACTTCCGCGAGGTGCTGGATCGGCACGGCAGCTCCTACGCGGCGCGCTACATGCTCGGCGCTTCGATGGTGCGCCAGGGACGGTGGGAAGAGGGCGGCGAGCAGCTGCGCCGGGCGCTACGCATGGCCGAGGACCGACAGCCGGCGACGGTGGCGATTGCCTACACGGACTACCGCCTCGAGCGCTTCGAGAAGGTCTGCGACGGTCTCGACTCGGTGCGCGGCTGGCAGGAACGGTGGCTGCCGACGGTGCAGCGCCTGCGCGAGGCCGCCTACTGCATCGACCCGCCCGACCTCTTCCCGCGCTGGACCGGGCGCTGAGCGAAGCCCACGGCCCGCCACCCTGTCAGACCGCGCCGCCAGTCCACACTCCGCCACGATTCCCCTGCTGGGATCTCTCGGGCTGGGGATCTCCGTTCCTCTGGATCTCCCTGCCTGCCTCCCAACCCCCAACCCCTGACCCCTGTCCCCCAAACCCCAACCCCTTCCGCCCCCTCTTCCCTCTTCCCTCTTCCCTCTTCCCTGACCCCCAACCCCTGACCCCAAACCCCTTCCGCTCCCCTCTTCCCCTCCCTCACTGCACGTAGCCGAGACTGCGCAGGCGCTCGAGCTCGGCGGCATCCAGGGTGGCTGCCGCCGCCTCGTCGTCGAGCCGCGCCGCCAGAGCGTCGGCGTGCCAGTTGTCGAGCAGTCTGGCCAGCTGCGCCACGCGCTCCGGCTGCTCCGCGGCGAGATCCGCCAGGTTGTAGGGGTCGGCGACGTGATCGTAGAGCTCGTAGACGGGCTCGTCGTCGAAGGTGCCGTTGCGCACCAGCTTCCACCCTTCGGAGACGATGCTGAAGCTCGGGGCGCCACGTGGGCTGGTCGGCAGCTCGGTGATCGCGGGGCGCCGCCAGCGAGCCTCCTGGCTGCCTTCGAAGAGCGGTCGGAGGCTGGCGCCCTGCACCGCCTCGGGAACCGATAGCCCGGCGAGCTCGAGCAGGGTCGGCATCAGGTCGATGGTCTGCACCGTCGGCTCGACGTCGACTCCTGCCGGCACGAAAGACGGGCCCCAGAGCAGCATCGGAACGCGGTTCAACTCGCCGTAGTTGGTGTGGCCGTGGAAGTGGTCGTCGTGCTCGAGCAGCTCGGTGCCGTGGTCGGAGACCAGTCCCACCAGGACGCGGTCGCGCAAGCCGAGCTCGTCGAGCTTGGCGAAGAGCTTGCCGAGCTGCTCGTCCATGCCCTTGATCGAGCCGTCGAGGCCGTTCTCCTCGAGACGGACGAACTCGGCAGGGTCGAGACCGACGGCGACCAGGTCCTCGCGTCGCGGCATGCCGAACATCTTCATCAGCGGGTGATCGATCTCCGGCCGCACCTGCTCGGTCATCTCGTCGAGGCGGTCCATCTCGCCCTCCTCGGCGAACAGCAGCTCGTGCTCGGGCGATGGCCGGAAGGGACTGTGCGCGTCGGAGATGTGCAGCAGGGCGAAGAACTTCGAGCTCCCTCTCCCCTCGAGCCATTCGAGCAGCGTCGGCGTCAGCAGCAGCGAGCTCTTGATCGTCGCTCCCGCCTCGAGGTCCTCCATGTCGGCGATGGCGCCGGCTTCCTGCAGCACCTCGTAGCCCTGGTGCAGGTTCGTCATCCGGCCGACGAACGGGATCGAGGTCAGCGCGTAGGTGGCGTAGCCGGCCTGGCGGAAGAGCTCGGCCATGGTCTCGGCAGAGGCGGGCAGGCGATCGGGGAGATTGGCGACCGTGTGGGTGGTGGGATAGAGCCCGGTCTGGATCGCCGGCACCGAGACCTTGGTCCAGGTCGACTGGCTGATCGGATCGGCGAAGCGCACTCCCTCCTCGGCCATGCGCTTCATCGTCGGCGCCGTGGCGCGCTCGTAGCCGTAGAGATCGAGGTGATCGCGCCGCAGCGTGTCGGTGATGATCAGGATCACGCCCTGGGGCCCCTCGTCGGAGGACGCGGTCTGCACCCGGCTGGCGCCCGAGCGCACCGCCGGAGCTCCCCACAGCCCCACCGCTCCCTGCTCGGCCTCGAGACTCAGGGCGATGGTGGCGCTCTGGCCGCCGAGACCGGCGAGCTCGAGGCGCCCGGGCTGCCATCCGCCCGGGGTCGTCACGCTCTGCTCCCAGGTCCGCGCCTCACCGCCGTCGGGCGTCACCTGGAGCCGGAACTTCGTCTCGCCGGGCTCGATGGTGCCCACCGCCAGCTCGAGGTAGGGGTCGGCGGGCAGCTCGACGTCGAAGGAGATGGTCTCCGGCGCGCGCGAGACGATGGTCTCGCGATACATCTCCGCCAGGCCCTGCCAGCTGGCTCCGCTCTCCACGGTGTGCAGGTGCTCGCGCCGCAGCACCAGCCGGACCCTCTCGATGGCGAACTCGGCGTCGGCCGCGTTGCTAGGGGTCAGCACCAGATGACCTGGCGCGGCTCCCAGGGGCACCGGGTTAGAGGGCCGGATCGAGTAGTCGTGGAACTCCTCGCCAGCCTGCAGAGGCGTCTGGAAGATGCCCATCGGGTTGCCGAAGACGGCCGGCAGGATGAGCTCCGGGCCACGGCCGAAGCGCGCCGTGAGGTTGGTGCCTTTGGAGACCCGGGCGCGCACCTCGATCGACCAGAGCTCGTCCTCCGGCAGCTGCGGCAGCGGCACGGCGATCGATGGAGCCGGGCCCATCGGAGGCTCCGGTGAGGTGGTGCGGCCGACGAGCGCGCCGTCCTCGACCCGTACCTCGGCCACTCCGAACACCGGCGTCCATCCCGCCAGCTCGCCCTCCTCGAACGTCCAGTCGGCGCCGTGCGGCGTCGGCGGCTCGAGCTGCGGCGTGCCTTCGATCCTCGCCTCGGGCAGCAGATCGAGCAGACGGAGCGGCTCGGTGGAAGCGGTCTCCGGAGCGCCGCAGCCGGTGGCGACGAGAGCCAGAACGACCGGGAACGACAGGCACGGGAGCAGGCTCGTCCGAACGAGGCGGAGGCGACGAGAAGCCGTCATGGTCTCTCCTGAGAGGAAGGGAATGGCGGTCACCGAGGCGGCAGATCTTTTGCGAGAAGCCGCGATTGTAGCTGCGTCCCGGTTCCCAGCCACCGAGCACTCCGAGAGCTTGTTGTTGACTTTCGACAACAAGCGGTGCAATCTATTGTCGGGATCCGACAACAATCACTGGAGACACCATGGCCGCGGCGAGCAAGACCAGGACGAGCCAACAGGACGTGCTGCGCGGCACCCTCGACCTGCTGATCCTGAGGACCCTCCAGCTCGAGCCGATGCACGGCTGGGCGATCGCCCAGCGCATCCAGCAGCTCAGCCGGGAGGCGCTGCAGGTGGGCCAGGGCTCCCTCTACCCGGCGCTGCAGCGCCTCGAGCAGCGCGGCTTCGTCGACAGCGACTGGCGCATCAGCGACCGGGGGCGACGCGCCAGGTACTACTCGCTGACCCACTCCGGCCGGAAGGCTCTCGGCGAGGAGACGGCGAGCTGGCGCAGCTACGTCGACGCGGTCGAGGGCGTGCTGGCAGCCGAGCCGGTCGAAGAAGGGGGCACCTGAATGGCGCAGCGACTCTTCGACCGCCTGCGCGGAGCGCTGCGGCAGCTCCGAGTCCTCGGCCGCAAGCGCTCCGTCGAGGCGGAGCTCGACGAGGAGCTGCGTTTCCACCTCGAGATGGAGACCGAGCGGCGGATGCAGGGCGGCATGAGCGAGCAGGAGGCGCGCCGCGCAGCGCGCTTGGACTTCGGCGGCATCGAGCGCTCGAAGGAGGAGGTACGCGAGGCGCGCTGGGTGCAGCCGATCGAGATCCTCTCCGCCGACCTGGGCCGGGGGGTGCGCCTGCTGCTGCACCAACCAGGCTTCTCGATCGCCGTCATCGTCGTCCTGGCCCTCGGCATCGGTGGCACCACGGCGGTGTTCAGCGTCGTGCGCTCGGTGCTCCTCGACCCCCTTCCCTACGAGCGACCCGGGCAGCTGGTGCGGATCTACCAGTACGACCACGAGGCGCCGGAGGAGGACCTGTACGTCAGCGCGCCGCACTTCCTCGAGCTGCGCCAGCGCGCCTCGTCCTTCGAGAGCCTGGCGGCGGTCTACACCTACCACGAGGTGGCGATGGACCTGCGCAGCGGCGGTGGCACCCGCCGCATCACGGTGCTGCCGGTGAGCGCCGGCTACTTCGAGCTGCTGCGCACGCCGTTGAGCCGGGGTCGCGGCTTCGAGCGCTCCGCCGAAGCCGGCGAGAAGGTGGCCCTCGTCCGCCAGCGGCTCTGGCGGGACGCCGGCCTCGAGCGCCTCGGCGAGAAGATCGTGCTCGACGGCGAGCCGTATCCCGTGGTCGGCGTCGTGCCCGAGGCCTTCGTCGGCCCCCTCGACGCCCGGGGTGGCGAGGTCGAGGCGTGGGTGCCACAGAACCTGCGCCTCGGCGCGATGACCCTGAACCCGGGCAACCATTTCCTCAGCGTCATCGGCAGACTCGCCCCGACCGCCACTCTGGAGACGGCACGTCAGGAGGTGACGGCGGTCGACGCGGCCCTCGCCGAGGTCTATCCGGAGGCCGCCGACGACGCCCACCACCGCCTGGTGCCTCTGCACGAGGACCTGGTGAGCGGCGCCCGACCGGCCCTGCTGGTGGTGCTCGGCGCCGTGGTGCTGGTGCTGCTGGTCGCCTGCGTCAACCTCGCCGGTCTGCTGCTGGTGCGGGCGCTGGCCCGCCAGGAGGAGGTCGCCGTGCGACGCGCGCTCGGCGCCGGTACCCGACGCCTGGCGGTGCAGCTGCTCACCGAGGGCAGCGTGCTGGCGGCAGCGGGAGCTCTGTTCGGGGTCGGGCTGGCGCTCGCCGGCCTCGAGCTGGTGCGCAGGCTCGGACGCGACGCGATCCCGCGCGCCAGTGAGATCTCGCTCGACGGCTCGATCCTGCTGCTCGCCGCGGCGCTGGCGATCGCCACCAGCCTGGTCGCCGGCTTCCTGCCCGCCTGGCGGCTGGCGCGCACCTCGGCGCTGCGGGCGCTCGGTCGTTCGCGCCAGTTCGGCGACCGCCGTTCCACCCGCCTGCGGCGCATGCTGGCGGCGGGCCAGATCGCGCTGGCGTTGTCGCTGCTGGTCGGCGCCACGGCCCTCGGCCACACCGTGCATCGCCTGGGCAGCGCCGACCTCGGCTTCGAGACCCGGGGCGTGCTCACCTTCCAGCTCAACCTGCCGGCCCAGCGCTACGACAAGGAGCTGCGCGAAGCGACGCACCGCCGCGTGCTCGAGTCCCTCGAGGCGTTGCCGGGGATGCGCTCGGCGGCGGCGACAACGGTGCTCCCGGCGACCGGGAAGTTCTACAACTGGGGCACCAAGGTGACCGAGGGACCACTGGCCGGGACCGAAGAGGGCTACGTCGGCGCCGACCAGCGGGTCGTGGCGGGCGACTACTTCGCCACGCTCGGCATCCCGATCCTCGAGGGACGGGGACTCGGAGCCGGCGACCGCGGCGATCCCACCGACGGGGAACCGGCGGTCGCGGTGATCAGCACCTCGCTGGCGCGCAAGCTCTTCCCCGGCACCTCACCGCTAGGCCAGGTGATCCTGGCGGGCGGCCGGCCGCGCCGCATCGTCGGAGTGGCCGGCGACGTCGCCGGGGACTCGCAGGGCTCACCTGCGTACTTCGTCTACCACGCACACGCCCAGTTCGACAGCCGCCCGTCGACGCTGGAGTACCTGCTGGCGATCGACGGCGACGCCGAGGCGGTACTGCCCCGGGTGCGTTCCGAGGTGGCGCAGATCGATCCGGAGCTGGTGGTGCACCGGCCGAACGCGCTGCGCGACGTCGTCGTGCGCGGTTGGAGCGACCGCCGCTTCGCCTTCGCGATCACCGGCTCCTTCGCCGTCCTGGCGCTCACCCTGGCGGCGATCGGCCTCTACGGCGTGCTCGCCTACGAGGTGCGTCAGCGTCGCCGCGAGATCGGCATCCGCCAGGCGATGGGCGCTTCGCCGCTGCGGGTCGCCGCAGGCGTGCTGCACGACGGCATGCGGCTGACCCTCGCCGGCGCCGCGCTCGGCATCGTCGGCTCCTACGCGCTCGGCCGCCTGGTCTCGACACTGGTGTCGGGTACCGAGCCGAGTGAGCCCCTCGCCCTCGGCGTCGCCCTGGCCGTGCTGCTGGCCGCCGCCGCTGGGGCCAGCCTGCTGCCGGCCTGGCGCGCGCTGCGCACGCCGCCGACCGAGTCGCTGCAGGAGAGCTGATCCGAGCAAGGCGAGCGTGGTGGCTCCAGCTCCCACCACCTCGGGGCGCCGCCGACCGGGACTGGAGCTCAGTCCCGCTGGGTGCGCGCCAGCAGAACGTGGTGCGCCCTCTCGCCGGCCTCCCATCGGGCGACCTCGTAGTGCTCGGTGAGGTCGAGCCCGTGGCCGAACAGCGGCGTGCCCCGGCCGAGCAGGACGGGGACGATCGCCACGTGGAGCTCGTCGAACGCGCCGATGGCCAGGAACTGCCGGACCGTCGTGGCGCCCCCCGCCACCCGGACGTCGAGCCCGCCCGCGGCCTCCCTGGCGGAATCGAGCGCCGCATCGGCTCCGTCGACGAAGTGGAAGGTCGTGCCGCCCTGCATCTCGAGAGGCTCCCTGGCATGGTGGGTGAGCACGAAGACGGGATGGTGGAACGGCGGAGCGTCACCCCACCAGCCTCTCCACCCGGAATCGCCCCACGCTCCGCGCACCGGGCCGAACATGTTGCGTCCGACGATCGTCGCCCCGATGCCTTCCAGGCTGCGCCGCGCCCAACGGTCGTCGACGCTGTCCTCGTCGCCTCCCTCCATGCCGTGCAGGTGGCGCATCGAGCGGGTGGCGAACGCCCACTCGTGAAGCTTCTCCCCGCCGACGCCGAGTGGCGCCTCGTGGCTCTGGTCCGGCCCGGCGGCGAAGCCGTCGAGCGAGATCGAGAGACCGTGTCCTACGATGCGCTGCATGTCGAATCCGCGACTCCTCGCTCCGCCACGAGGAGTGTAACCACCGGTGGCGGGAGCGGAGTCGCACCTCGAAGGGACGAAGCTCGAATGACCATCAAGCGCATCTGGCACGGCTGGACCACGCCCGAGAACGCCGACGCCTACGAGCTGTTGCTGCGTCGCGAGGTCTTCCCGGGCATCGAGGCCAAGGAGATCCCGGGCTACCTAGGAGCCCGTGGTGAAACCTTCGTGGAGCTGAGCGCAGGGATCTGCGGTCCCTGGCCAGGCGGCGCCGACGAAGGCGATGCTGGAGCATCGTCGAGAAGGTGCAACGAAGCCAGGGACCGCAAACCCCTGCGCCGCAAGCGGTTGGGCGGCGTTGGCCCGTCTGACGCGTTGCTCTCGCTCCACGATGTCACCGCATCGCAGTCGCTCGAGACGCCACGTCATCCGAGGCCAACGGCGCTCCAACTCAGTCCGCGAGGGTTTCACCACGGGCTCCTAGGCATCGAGCTGCTGCGCCGCGAGGCGGGCGACGAGGTCGAGTTCGTCACCGTGATGACTTTCGACACGCTGCGCAGCGTCGCCCTGTTCCAGGGTGAGGACTACGAGAGGGCCTACGTCCCGGAGTCGGCGCGCAGGGTCCTGAAGCGTTGGGACGAGCGCTCGCGGCACTTCGAGGTGCGGGAGTCGATCGGGTACGGATGAACGGCTACGAGTGACTCGGCATGCACCTGCGCCCGCCCGATCGGGCCGCGACCCACGACGCCGCTGTGAAGCGGACTGCGGACTCAGCCATCGGCGGTCAGCGGGTTCTGCACCGTCAGGGCGGGGAACCGGCCGAAGTCCCGATCCGCAGTGAAGAGCTTCTCGACTCCGTGCGACACGCACAGAGCCGCGATCCTGGCATCGTGCGTCCTCGCGCCGGTCACCTTGCCAGCGATGATCAGCGCCCGCAGCTGCTCCCAGTGCGTCGGCCCCTCGGCGAGGAGCACCAGGCTCGGCGACTCGAGCCAGGCGTCGACCTGGGCAAGCGCAGCGTCCGGCGGTGACGGAGGGCCCCAGATCCGGGGGTGCGTGACGACCGCCAGGAACTCGTGAACGCAGGGCCAGGGAATCGCCCATGGCGCGCGCGCCTCGGCCAGTTCCCTATACACGAGCGCGCCGGCTCGTGCCACTCCGAGTCCGAGCGATGGCCATGGACCAGCAGGTTGGTGTCCACCGCGATCACGACCCGCGACCCCGATAGATCAGGTCACGCACCCCCTCCCAGTCGGCGTCGCGGATCTCGGGTCGCAGGCCTCGGCCACCGAGCGAAGCGTCGCGCAGACGGAACCGGGGTTGGCTCGAGCGCTGCTCGATGACGAGGCGCAACCCGGCTTCCAACAGAGCGCGGAGCGTCGTCCCGTCGCGGGCCGCGATCTCCTTGGCCTGGGCTGCGAGAGCGTCGGCAATATCTACGGTCGTCTTCATCTAGGTAACCGTATCGAATCTCGCGCATCTACAGACGAACAAGTCCGGCGCAACTGCGCCAATGCCACGCACGATGGGATTACAATCGCGGGGTGTTCGCCGCCGCTCCCCTCCTCACCCTCCTCTTGCTCGCCGGTCCGCCAGACGCCGAGCCTGCCCAAGATCCGGATGCGGCTCAGCCCACCGCGGAGTCTCCGCCGATCCCACGACCCTCGTCGGCTCCGACGTGAAGCGGCTGACCCGGCGAGGGCGCGCCGCTCCGTGGGAGTGGCCTGGAGACGGATTGGACGGCGTCGGCGCGCTGGGTGGACCTCGACGTCGACCGGGCTCGTCTGCGCACGACGCTCAGCTACCGCGTGCACCCGAGACTGCAGCTCGGCATCGAGTTCAACCCGGAGGTCGACGAGGTCACGCCGCTGGCGACCCTGTTCCTGCTCACCGAGAACGAGCGGCGACCGGCGCTCTTCCTCGGCACCAGCTCGGATCGCATCGGCTCGCCCGAGGGCACGCAGTCGTACTACCTGACGGCCTCGAAGCGCTTCGGCCTGTCGCCGGTCTCTGGCTATCTGAGCCTCAACTACTCGGAGTGGGACGCCGAGCTGAACCTGCCGTTCGGCGTCGTGGTGCACTTCTCCGACGCGCTCTCGTTGCGGCCGATGTACGACGGCGCCGAGCCGCACCTGATGCTCACCTGGGCCGCGCAGCGCTGGAGCGTCAGCCTGCTGGCGGTCGAGCTCGAGCATCCCGGGATCTCGGTCGCCTGGGGCTTCTGATGCGGCGTCGATTCGCTGCGACCCTCGCCACGCTGCTGGTGCTGACGTCGATCCACACCGGGGCGCCGAGCGCTGCCGCGTCGTCCAGGGGTGCTCGTCAGCAGGGCAGCGAGCCGGCGCATCCCGACAAAGCCGTGTGCACCGTCTGCGCCGGCCGCTCGGCACACGGCAGCGATCCCGATCCCGAACCGGTCGCCGGCACCAGCGTCTATGAGGGCACGACCTACGCCTTCTGCTCGCTCGACTGCAAGGCCGAGTTCGACGCCAACCCTGCCTGGTGGGCGACGATGGAGC
Source organism: Acidobacteriota bacterium (assembly GCA_003388555.1). Taxonomy (GTDB): domain Bacteria; phylum Acidobacteriota; class Thermoanaerobaculia; order Multivoradales; family Multivoraceae; genus QQVD01. Next base: position 152,760 of record QQVD01000025.1, read on the forward strand.
TGCCCTTCCCGGTGCCGGAGTTGCGCGCCCGCGGCCTCGACGGCGAGGTCACCGCGCTGCCGATCGGTGACGGCCGACCCACCGTGCTCGACTTCTGGGCCACCTGGTGCCAGCCGTGCAAGAAGACGATGAGAGCGCTCCAGGAGCGCTTCGAAGCGCTGGCGGGCGACCCGGAGGGTCTGCGCATCGTCGGCGTCTCGATCGACGAGGGTGACGGCGCCCTCGACGAAGTGCGCAGGTACGTGAAGAAGCAGCGCGCCGACTACCCGATCTTCCTCGACGATCAGGAGCTGCCCGCCTGGGTGGCGCTGCGGGTGCGCGCCGTGCCGACGATCATGCTCCTCGACGGCGAGGGCAACATCGTCTGGCGCTTCACCGGTCCGGAGGGAGACGAGCGGCTCGACGAGGCGCTCGAGGAACTGGGCTCCCTGGCAAGCCGCTGAGCTCGGTCATCCAGCTCCGGGGCTGCTGACGGCCGACGGCGATCTCGACCGTCTCGCAGACCGGTCACCGTACGAGTCTCGGCGGACCAGAGCCTCGCCCGAGCTCGCGGGTCGTCCGTGGAAGAGTGCCTGACACCAGGAGGCTGTTCTTGCGTGACGGATTCAGACGTTGATTTGACATAGTCCAAGATCGGACCGATACTCCACCGGTGCAGCAGCCCCCAGCAGAACTCCTCCGGCAGCACGGCCTCCAGGTCACCGCGCAACGGCTCGCGGTACTCGAGGCGGTGTCGTCGACGCCCCACGCCACCGCCGAAGGCGTCACCGCCCGGGTGCGCGACAAGCTCGGCGTGATCTCGCGCCAGGCCGTCTACGACGCCCTCGGCGTGCTGGCCGAGAAGGGGCTGATCCGACGCATCCAGCCGGCCGGGTCGGCGGCGCGCTACGAGGACCGGGTGGGCGACAACCACCACCACCTGATCTGCCGCGTCTGCGGCCGCATGGTCGACATCGACTGTGCGGTCGGTGAGACCCCGTGCCTGCACGCCGCGGACGATTCCGGCTTCGAGATCGACGAAGCCGAGGTCGTCTACTGGGGTCGTTGCCCCGACTGCCGCGGCCGGCCCGGGAGCCAGCCTCGAGCCGACGGACCCGCCTGACCCCGACCGGGCGAGGGCCGACCGGCAGCGCCGGCACCCGCGCGGCGATTGCCTCCAGCCAGACGGCCCTTCGCGCCGACTCGGTGCCGAGCTCGCCGCAACTTCGGAACGTCGTCAGACACGGCGCAGAACAGATCTCCAGGCACCCCAACCCCTCATCACTCCCGAAGGAGACCACGACATGACCGACATGCCAGAAGAGATCCAGTCCCGAGAGAGCGCCGGCCGCTGCCCCGTGGTCGGCCACGCGACGATGGCGTTCGCCAAGACCGCCAGCCACAACTGGTGGCCCGAGCAGATCAACCTGCGCATCCTCAACCAGAACTCGCCGCTGCTCGACCCGATGGGCGAGGAGTTCGACTACGCCAAGGAGTTCCGGTCGCTCGATCTCGGGGCGCTGAAGGCCGACCTGCTCGAGCTGATGACCGACTCGCAGGACTGGTGGCCGGCCGACTACGGCCACTACGGACCGCTCTTCATCCGCATGGCCTGGCACAGCGCCGGCACCTACCGCATCGCCGACGGCCGCGGCGGCGGTGGCAGCGGCCAGCAGCGCTTCGCGCCGCTCAACAGCTGGCCCGACAATGCCAACCTCGACAAGGCGCGGCGCCTGCTCTGGCCGATCAAGCGCAAGTACGGACGCAGGATCTCCTGGGCCGACCTGATGATCCTCGCCGGCAACGTCGCCCTCGAGTCGATGGGACTCGAGACCTTCGGCTTCGGCGGCGGCCGTGAGGACGTGTGGGAACCCGAGCAGGACGTCTACTGGGGACCCGAGACCGAGTGGCTGGGCGACAAGCGCTACAGCGGCGACCGCGAACTGGCGAATCCCCTCGGCGCGGTGCAGATGGGCCTCATCTACGTCAACCCGGAGGGCCCCAACGGCAAGCCGGATCCGCTCGCCGCGGCGCGCGACATCCGCGAGACCTTCGCCCGCATGGCGATGAACGACGAGGAGACCGTGGCGCTGATCGCCGGCGGCCACACCTTCGGCAAGACCCACGGCGCGGCGCGCGCCGAGGGTTACGTCGGGCGTGAGCCCGAAGGGGGCGCGCTCGAGGACCTCGGCCTGGGTTGGAAGAACACCTTCGAGACCGGTCGCGGCGCCCACACCATCACCAGCGAGCTCGAGGGCGCCTGGACCACCGAGCCGACCAAGTGGGACAACGAGTTCTTCGACAACCTCTTCGGCTACGAGTGGGAGCTGACCCAGAGCCCGGCCGGCCTCAACCAGTGGACGCCGAAGAACCCCGAGGCGCAGGGCACCGTGCCGGACGCCCACGACCCGTCGAAGCGCCACGCTCCGATCATGCTGACGACCGATCTGGCGCTGCGCTTCGATCCGGTCTACGAGCCCATCTCGCGGCGCTTCCACGAGAACCCCGAACAGTTCGCCGACGCCTTCGCCAGGGCCTGGTACAAGCTCACCCACCGCGACATGGGGCCGGCGCCTCGCTACCTCGGTCCCGAGGTGCCCTCCGAGCAGCTGATCTGGCAGGACCCGGTGCCGGCGGTCGACCACGAGCTGGTCGACGACGCGGACGTCGCGGAACTGAAGGCGAAGATCCTCGCCTCCGGGCTCACCGTGCCGCAGCTGGTGCGCGCCGCCTGGGCCTCCGCGTCGACCTTCCGCGGCACCGACAAGCGCGGCGGCGCCAACGGCGCCCGCATCCGTTTCGCTCCGCTGAGGGAGTGGGAGGTCAACGACCCGGCCGAGCTGACGCGGGTGCTCGAGACACTCGACGGCATCCGGCGCGGGTTCGATGACGCGCAGTCCGGTGGCAAGCGGGTCTCGCTCGCCGACCTCATCGTGCTCGGCGGTTGCGCCGCGATCGAGAAAGCGGCGGCGGACGCCGGACACTCGGGAGTCGAAGTGCCGTTCAACCCTGGTCGCGCCGACGCGCTCGAGGAGCAGACCGACTTCGATTCGTTCGCGGTGCTCGAGCCGACCGCCGATGCCTTCCGCAACTACTTCCGCGACGACGACGAGCGTCGCCCCGAGGAGCTGCTGATCGAGCGCGCCTGCCTGCTCACCCTGACCCCACCCGAGATGACGGCGCTCGTCGGCGGCATGCGGGCCCTCGGCGCCAACGCCGGCGGATCGGAGCTCGGCGTCTTCACCGACAACCCGGGCACCCTGACCAACGACTTCTTCGTCAACCTGATCGACATGGGCACCGAGTGGTCGGCCACCGACCGCACTCATCGCTACGAAGGCAGGGACCGCAAGAGCGGCGAGGTGCGCTGGACCGGCAGCACCGTCGACCTGATCTTCGGCTCCAACTCGCAGCTACGAGCGATCTCCGAGGTCTACGCCTGCGACGACTCCCGCGAGACCTTCGTGAAGGACTTCGTGGCCGCCTGGGTCAAGGTCATGGAGCTCGACCGCTTCGACCTGCACCGCTGAGCCGAACGGCCGCTCTCGAACCCCCGACTCCTCCCCTGCCCCGAAAGGGAGGAGCGGGGGCAAGTCCTCTGCCCGGCCGCCGAGCCCGGCCACACCCCTCACCCCGCGATACGGCGCCGCACCCCCGTGCCACGGCGCCGCGTCGTTGTAGCATTGACCCGATCAACAGAAGACAGAACGCCAGACTCCCAGGAAGGAGCCGCCAAAAAATGCGCCAGTCGTTCCGTCCCCTCTCCACGGTGCTCTGCATCAGCTGCGCCGTCCTCCTGCTCGCCTTGCCCGCTCTCGCCGGCGAGGACGACGGCATCCCACGCATGCCGAACGGCAAGCCCGACCTCTCCGGCACCTACGACGCCGGCACCGTCACGCCGGTCGACCGGCCGCCGCAGTTCGGCAACAACCTCTACATGACTCCCGAGGAGGCCAAGGCGCTCGAGGAGGAGACGGCCCGCATGTGGCGCGAGGCCGACGAGAACAAGAACGCCGAAGGCCCGCGTGAGGCGCCGGTGGCCGGCGGCGACGGCGACAACCGCTTCGGCGGCGGCGGGGTCGGCGGCTACAACACCTTCTGGATCGATCCCGGCTCCGAGGCGGTGATGGTCGACGGCAAGTTCCGCACCTCGATCATCTACGAGCCGGAGAACGGCCGCCGGCCGCCGATGACGCCGGCGGGCATGAAGAAGGTGATGACCAACTTCGCCTCCTTCATCCACGACAACGACGGTACCGCCTCCTGGCTCGACCACGACGGCCCGGGGCCCTTCGACGGGCCAGAGAGCCTCGCCCTCGCCGAGCGCTGCCTGCTGGGCTTCAGCGGCGGCCCCCCGATGCTGCCGAGCCTCTACAACAACTACCTGCGGGTGGTGCAGACCGACACCCACGTCATGATCATGTCGGAGATGGTGCACGACGTGCGCGCCGTGCGCATCGACGACGACCACGATCCGTCGGACATCAAGAAGTGGCTCGGCGACGGCATCGCCCACTGGGACGGCGACACCCTGGTGGTGGAGACGCGCAACTTCCGCGACGAGACCGGGCTGCCGGGGGGTGGCGAGACGATGTTCGTCGAGGAGCGCTTCACGCGGCTCGAGAACGGCGACCTGCTCTACCACTTCCGGGTCGAGGATCCCTCGGCGTGGACCGCACCCTGGGCCGGCGAGTACACCTGGACCAGCAGGCCGGACAGCAAGGTGTACGAGTACGCCTGCCACGAAGGCAACTACGCCATGGGCAACGTGCTGCGCGGCGCCCGGCTGCTCGAGTCGGAGTACGACGAGCCGCCGAAGAAGACCGACAGCAAGTAACTCGACCGGAGCGACCGGCGCCGGGAAACCCCGGCGCCCCACGCTCCGATCTCGACCACCAGCCGTGTCCGCATGTCCATGCGAGCAGGAGCCGGGCGGGGCGAGCTCTCCGTACCGGACCGCGGCGCGACGCTCGCTGCGGTTCTGATCCTCTCGGCGGTCGCGGGCACGGCGTCGGCCCGCCTGCCCGCAGACGCTCCGCCGCTGCCACCCCCCGACCCGGCCCACTACGACATCGTCACCGTCGCGACCGCGCAGGAGCTCGCGGACGCCTGCTGGAACCTGCAGAGCGACCAGGCGATCGTCATCGCCGCCGGCACCTACGACCTGGCGTCGGTGAGCTTCCCCAACGGCGCCGACGGCCGGCTCACCATCGGCCGCTTCGGCGCGGCGCCGATCTCCAACGTGCAGGTCCGCGGCGCCACCGGCGATCCCGAGGACGTGGTCCTGCTCGGCGCCGGCATGCTCGATCCGGTGGTGCCCTTCGGCATCCAGATCTTCACCGCCACCGACGTGCTGATCGCCGACCTGTCGGTGGGTGAGGTCTACTACCACGCGGTGGCGATCCAGGGCGACCAGGGCGCCGCCCGCGTCCACCTCCACCACCTGCGGCTGTTCGACGCCGGCCAGCAGATCGTCAAGGCGCCCACTCCGGGAGCGGGAGGCGGTGGCGACGACGTGATCATCGAGTACAGCGAGATCTTCTACACCGTCGGCGCCGTCGAGCATCCGGAGGGCTCTCCCCCGGACAGCTGCTACACCAACGGCATCGACGCGCTGGGGGTGTCGGGCTGGGTGATCCGCGACAACCTGATCCGCGGCATCAAGTGCCAGAACGCCGCCCTGGCGGGGCCGGCGATCCTGATGTGGGGCGGCTCCGACGGAACCGTCGTCGAGGGCAACACGTTGCTCGACAGCTCGCGCGGCATACACCTGGGTCTGGGCCAGGGCGATCACGCCGGCGGCGTGGTCCGCAACAACTTCGTGCGCTGGAACCCGGACGCCGGCTACGTCGTCGACGTGCCGATCTACACGACGTCGCCGGGGTCGCTCGTCCTCCACAACACCGCGCTGACGCGGGGTCGCTACCCGAACGGCGTCGAGGTGCGCTACGCCTCGGCCACCGGCGTCGAGGTGCGCGCCAACCTGCTCGACGCCGCGATCGCTCCCCGCAACGGTGCGACGCCGCTGGTTGCGGACAACGAGACCTCGGCCCAGCTCTCCTGGTTCGTCGACGAAGCGGGTGGCGACCTGCACCTGCTGCCGACCGCGGCGGCGGCGATCGACCAGGTCACCCGCTCCGTCGACGCACCGCTCGACTTCGACGGCGCTCCGCGCCCCGGTGGCGCCGGCCTGGCCGACCTCGGCGCCGACGAGCTCGGGCTCGGCGACGAGGTCTACGCCGACGGCTTCGAGAGCGGCGACGCCAGCGCCTGGTCTGTCGCTGTTCCATAGTCGGTCGCTGCACGCCAGCGAGCATTCCCGCAGGGGTGACGCGTCGCGAAGCGATGACCGGGGACCGATGTCCTGCCGCGTCGACGACTGGCGTGGAGGGATCGGATCGCGACCCGACGCCCCCCGGTACTGGGTGGGAAGGCTGTGCACTGCGTCTTCTCGGCCGCGGCCCCCGATACAGTCTCGACGGCCGCCGTGACTCCCCTGTGAACGAGATGTCCACCACCCCGAAGGACCGCTTCCAGCTCCTCTGCGAGCTCTTCGACGAGCTCGACGCTCTCGATCGGGATCGCCGCGCCCGCCGACTCGCCGAGATCGCTCGCGATCATCCGGAGGTACACGAAGAGCTCCTCGGCATGCTCGCGGCACCGACACCGGTGCTCTCCGACATGGAGCGAATCGCGCAGCCGCTGCTGGAGAACCGCCCCGGCGACGACGGCGAGGGCACCGAGAGCGAGTTGCCACGGAGGATCGGCCCCTTCGAGATCGTCCGCCTGCTCGGGCGCGGCGGCATGGGCGAGGTCCTCGAGGGGCGTCAGCTCGAGCCGATCGAGCGCCGCGTCGCGATCAAGCGCATGCGGCCCGGCCTCGACAGCCGCGCCGTCGTCGCGAGATTCGAGGCCGAGCGCCAGGCGCTGGCGCGGCTCGAGCACCCCAGCATCGCGCGCATGCTCGACGCAGGAACCGGCGGGGACGGCCGGCCCTGGTTCGCGATGGAGTACGTCGACGGGCCGTCGATCACCGACTGGCTGCGCCGTCAGGACTGTGAACCGACTCTCGAAGAACGCATCGAGCTCTTCCTCCCGGTGTGCGACGCGCTCCAGCACGCCCACCGCAAAGGCCTGATCCACCGCGACCTCAAGCCGTCGAACATCCTGGTGGCGAGCGGCGAGGACGGCCGCGCGACGCCGAAGGTCATCGACTTCGGCATCGCCAAGGCGATCGATCGGCCGCTGCTCGCGCAGACCCTGGCGACACGCCTCGGAGAGATCGTCGGCACTCCCGAGTACATGAGCCCGGAGCAGGCAACGCTCGGAGCGGTCGACGTCGACACCCGGTCGGACGTCTACGGCCTCGGGCTGGTGCTCTACGAGCTGCTCGTCGGCGAGCTGCCGCTCCCCCCCGAGCGGCTGCGCGATCTGCCGTTCGACGAGATGTGCCGCCGGATCCGCGAGGATCCGACGCCCAGACCGAGCACGCGGCTGTCGGCTCGCTCGGCCCGCACCGCCGCGCCGGGAGCCCCGAGCCGCCAGGCGGCCGAGACGCACGACTGGCCGCGCCACGTGCGCCGCGACCTCGACGCCATCCTGCTCAAGGCACTGGAGAAGGACCGCGACCGACGCTACGACAGCGCCGGCGAGCTCGCCGGCGATCTGCGCCGCTTCCTGGCTGGCGACCCGGTGACCGCGGCGCCGCCCAGCGCCGCCTACCAGGCCAGCAAGTTCGTGCGCCGGCACCGGCTCCCGGTGGCGCTCGCGGCGGCCGCGGTGCTCTCCCTCGTCGTCGGCACGATCGCCTCGACGCTCGGCTTCGTCAGCGCGAGTCGAGCAGCCCGCGAGGCGCGCACCGCCCAGAGCACCGCCGAAGCCACCGCCGACTTCCTGATCGGCCTCTTCCGCGGCGCCGACGTGCGGCAGACCGCCGACCCCGACCTCACCGTGCGCGAGCTGCTCGAGCGCGGCACCGGCGAGCTGGAGGAGGGCCTGCGTGAGGACCCGCTGCTGCGCGGCGCGGTGCTCGACGCGGTCGGTCAGGTGCACTCGAGCCTCGGCGAGCACGACCGGGCGGCCGATCTGCTCAGCGAGGCGCTCGAGCTGCGGCAGGGCGCCGGCGCCGATCCGCTCCAGCGCGCCGAGACGATGACCAAGCTCGGGCACGTCCGCGTCTGGCAGCGCACGCCGCAGAGCTACGACCAGGCGCGGCAGCTGCTCGACGACGCGCTCGAGCTGCAGCGCACCCACGGTGCCGAGGAAGAGGCGATCGCTCACACACTCTACGAACGTGGCTGGCTCGCCTACCGCGAAGAGCGCTACGACGAGGCGGCCGACTTCACCGGCCGGGCGCTCGAGCTCTTCCGTTCCCTCGACCGGCCACTCGACGAGGCCCGCGCGCTCACCGACCTCGGCCAGATCGCCGGCGGGCGCGCCGACCTGGAGCAGGCGAAGCGCCACTTCGATCGGGCCCTCTCTCTGATGGTCTCCGAGGTCGGCCCCGACCACCTCGAGGTGGCGAGCACCAAGGGCATCTACGCCACGACTCTCGAGCTCGCCGGCGAGCTCGAGCCGGCCGAGACCCTGCGCCGCGAGGCTCTCGCCATCCAGCGTCAGCTGCTCGGGCCGGACGCCAACGCCGTCGGAGCGACGCTCAGCAACCTCGCCTGGAACCTGAACAACCAGCGAAGGCACTCCGAGTCCGAGGAGGCGCTGGAAGAGGCGCTGCGGATCAAACGCGCCAACCTCGGTCCCGACCACCTGACGGTCGCTTTCAGCCTCAACGGCATGGTCGTCCTGCGCGCGACCCGGGGCGACTTCGAGGGCGCCGAAGAGGCTCAGCGCGAGGCGCTGCGCATCCTCGCCGCCGAGCAGGGCCCGTATTCGACCAACACGCTGTGGGGGGTCGGCAACCTCGCCAGTGTGGTTCGGCGCTCCGGCCGGCCCGCCGAAGCCGAGGAGATCGCCAGGGACGGGCTGCAGAGCGCCGTCGAGAACGGCGCACCGGAACGCGTCCACCACAAGCTCTCGGGAGAGATCGGCGCGGCGCTGAGCGCGCAGCGGCGCTACGAAGAGGCCGAGCCCATCCTCGTGGCGGCCCTCGAAGGGCTGACCGCGCTGTACGGAGCGACCTCCCCGTACGCCACGGAGATGCGCGAGCACCTCGACGAGCTGATGCTGCGCACCGGCAGGCCACCCCTTCCCGCCGCCGGTGTCGAGGAAGACTGATCGGCCTTCGCTACTCTCCCGCCGCACGTTCCAGCCGTGCGGCGTGGATCTCGCGTGCCGCGACCAGCCCGGTCTCGTAGGCGCCGGCGAAGGAGCCGTTGTAGATCGTGCGTGACGCCGCCTCGCCGGCGAAGTAGAGCCGCGGCGAGGCTCCCTCTCCCGACGCCACGGGCAGGGCGAGTATCTGGCGCTGGTCCCAGGCCCCGGGCAGCGGCACCGAGTAGGCGCCGAGCGCCGTCGGGTCGAGCGTCCATCGGGTGACGTGGATCTCCTCCGGGAGGGCGAAGCGCGCGATCACGTCGTCGCCCAACATCTCTGCGAGCGCTGCCAGCGAGGCCTCGATCGCCAATGCGTCGCAGCCGCTGTCGCTGCGCCTGCCGGAGCCCGTCTCCCTGCCGGCGCACTCGGCCTCGAAGCCACGCGCCCACTCACCGCCGAAGAAGGCGATGGCGATCGGCGCGCCGAGCGGCTCGAGCACGAAGGCCATGACCTTGCGCTGGCGGTCCTCGATCGCCAGGTCGTGCCGGTCGATGAGCGCACGCTCGGCGTCACTGACCGAGGTCTCGAGCAGCACCCAGGAGCTCGGCGGCGTGTCGTGGAAGACGTCTTCGCGCAGGGGCACGATCACCTTCTGCATCGCGCCCATGCGCAGCGACTCGATGGCGCGCAGCTTCCACTCCGGCAGCGGCGGGTCGAAGGCGATGGACCCGGACTGCAGCACGCCGACCGAGACGGTGACCACGACGTCCGCGGCGCGGAAAGTGCGTTCGCCCGAGGCCACCACGACGCCGCCCGGACCGTACGCGATCCGGTCGACCCGGATGTTGCGACACACAGGCAGTCCGCGGCCCAGAGCCTCGACGAAGGCTCCCATGCCACCTTCGACGAGATCGTCCTCGCCGGCGAAGAAGCCGGCCGCGTCGTAGGCCGAGCTGCGCTCGAGCTCGGTCGCGGTCTCGAGCGGGCCGGCGCTCGCAGCGACCAGCGCAGCGGCCTCGGCGAGCTCCGGTTCGTCCGGAAGGTAGTCGCTCGCCCGGTCGCTGGTGGTGCGCAGTCGCTGGTCGACCTCGGTGCAGTAGTCGTCGACGACGAGGGCGGCGCCGGCGACGCCCCGGACCAGGCTGCAGAGCCCGGCCGCCTGTTCCGGCGGATCCGTGGCGACGGCCTCGCGGCAGACCTCCTCGGCTGTGAGCTCTCCCGACGCCAGCGCCTCGCCGCGCTCGCAGAGCAACGTCGCGCGCTCGCTCTCCCACTCGATGCGCACCGCGGCGCGCGCCAGCGCCTCCTCGTAGACCTCGTACGCGGTGTCGAATCGCTCCTGCTGCTCGTCGCTGGCCAGACGTCCGTCGACGTAGTACGGCAGCTCGAGCTCGCTGCGCACTCTGTCGAAGCCGAGCTGGTCGACCAGCGCGGTCAGTGGATTCGTCGGCACGCCGTGGATCCAGGCGCCGCCATAGTCGATGGCCACCGGCACACGTCTCTCGTCGCCGAACCCGACCGGCGCCGCGAAGCCCCGTCCGCCGATGCGGTCGGAGGCCTCGAGGATCAGCACCTCGTGTCCGAGACGGATCAGCTCGCGCGCGGCGGTGAGGCCGGCCAGCCCGGCTCCGACCACCACCACGTCGTGCTCGCCCCGGCCGTCGCAGCGCGCCGGCAACGCGTCGGCATCACCGGCGTAGCGTGGCGCGGAACGCTCGGGAGGGGCGGCGCTACGGCAACCGGCTCCCACCCACAGCATCGCAACGATGGCGCCGACCGTGAGGCAACGCCCGACCACCGTCCTCGACACCAGCATCTTCCGCATCTCGGCACCCTCCTCGCCGCGCCGTCCCCCTTGCCGCTCAGGATCAGAGGACCATTCCCGGCATTTCGATCCAAAGGGCCATCGGGTGACCGCGGCGGTCCGGGATCATACGCCCCGTCGAGCGCCGGCCAGGACCGCGGCGTAGGTGTCGCTCGATCCGTGTCACCAACCGAGAGAGGCAGGAGGTCATCTCCTCGAGACCCGCTCTCCTGTGGCGCAGCCAGAGCCATCCCTGCAGCCCACTGTCGCAGGGAGCGTGAGACCGTCTCGCTCGGCGCTGAGACGTCGCCGAGACAGCGCGCCTTCCCGACCGCAGACCGGGCGTTTGCGGCTGGCACCCACCTTGCCCAGCGAAGGTCACAGGGGCTCGTCGCCCCGTGGTCAACAGACGAAGGGGGAGGACATGCAGCAGAACACCTCGAGGCCGCAGCAGAACCCGGAGCGGGCCGCGGGCGCGTCACGCCGTGGCGCTCTCTCATCGGCCGGCACCATCGCCGACGCCGTCCGGGCGACCCTGGCCATCGCTCTCCTCAGCGCGGCGGCGCCCGCCTCAGCGCAGCCGGCGCTGATCTTCGCCGACGGGTTCGAAAGCGGCGACACCTCCGCATGGTCGACGAGCTTTCCGCCGCCGCAACCGCCGATCGCCAACGACGACGCCGACACCACCTTCACCGACACCCCGGTCGACGTGCTGGTCACTCTCAACGACGACGGCAACGGCTGGCTGCTCGACGTCGGCGATCTGTTGATCGAGAGCGCCCCGACCGACGGCACCGCGGATCCTGGGATCGGCGCGATCCTCTACACGCCGGATCCCGGCTTCGAGGGCGTCGACAGCTTCGTCTACTCGGTGAGCAACGCCACCGGCCTGCGCGACTCGGCCACCGTGACCGTGACCGTCATCCCGCCTCCGAACGCACCTCCGGTCGCCAACCCCGACCAGACGCGCACCACCCCGGAGACGCCGATCACCATCTCGGTGCTGAGCAACGACTTCGACGTCGACGGCAGCCTCGATCCGTCGTCCGTGGTGGTCACGACCCCACCGACCGACGGCGCCACGGTGGTGGCATCCGACGGCATCGTCACCTACACGCCCGACGCAGGCTTCGAGGGCGAAGACCTGTTCGAGTACACCGTCGCCGACGACCAGGGAGCGGTGAGCGACCCGGCGGCGGTGACCGTGACGGTCGGCCCCTTCCTCGGTGAGGACATGCCGCCGGTCGACAACATCTCCACCGCGGAGCTCGAGTTCCTGGTGCGCTTCGGCGGCCAGTTCGTCTCGCGTGGCGTCGGGCTCTTCCTCGGCTTCAACCACGGGACGGAGGACACCGTCGCCAACGCTGAACAGATCGGCGACTACACCTTCCTGTTCCCGAACAACCAGTCCGATCGCGCGGTGAGCGAGCCCTACACCTTCACCACCGACCTGCAGACCGGCAGCGTGAACTGGGACGAGGCAGCGCTGCGCTACCGCGTCGAGGGCTTCGTCGCGGCGCCGATCTACGCCCCGCTCGGAGGCACCTTCACCGTCAGCTCGGACACCGACCCGGGTCTCGAGTTCAGCGTCGTCGCGCCCGACACCGCGATCCTCGACGGCGACGACCAGCCGGCCATCGTGCGCGGCGACTTCGCGCAGCTCGCCACCGTGGTGCAGTACCCCGACGACGACTTCACACACATGCTGGTGCGCTTCTTCACCGGCGTGCCCGGCGTCGCCGGGACCCGCATCTACCTGTCGCGCATCCCCAAGGAGGCGATGTCGTTCGATCCCGCCACAGGGATGCGTTTCCGCGAGATCGTCAGCGAGCAGGTGCGCAACCGGCTCGACGAGCTCGGCGAGAACCCGTCGGGAGACGTCGCCATCGTCTTCTACAACCAGGTCGACAACAGTGAGATCTTCCCCGAGCCGGGTCGTCGCCCGGTGCCGATCGCGGCGGGACGCGGCATCTCGCTGCCCGGCGACCAGCTGGTCTCGCGGCCGACGGACCGCTGCGAGAACGTGCCCACCAACACCCTCTGCGAAGGCGGACCGCTGCGCCGCCTGCTGGCGACGAACCGCAACGGCGACGTCTCGATCCACGACCCCGAGGACGGCGCCTTCCTCGGCTTCCTGATCGGCGACGGCATTCCCAACTTCGTGGTCGACCAGGGACGGCAGACGATCCAGGATCCGGCGACCAACTGTCTCCTGATCTCCGACACCCGCGCCACCCTGCCCAGCGGCCTGCGCGGCGGAGCGATCCACCGCTACGACACCGACGGCACGCTGATCGAGAATGCGTTCATCCGCAGCGACGGGGTCAGCGAGGGTCTGGCACGCCCTCGCGGCATGGCGATCTCCGCTGGCGAGCTGCACGTGGCGACGGAGAACGACGGCCGCGTGCTGCGTTTCGACCCGGCGACCGGCGCCTTCCTCGGCGAGCGGGTCAACGATGCAGACATCGCCCCGCGAGACGTCGAACACCTCTCGGCCGGCGACCTGCTGGTCTCGAACAGTGCGCCGAGCGGCACCACCGACGAGGTCCTGCTGTTCGCCCAGGACGACGCCACCGCGTCGAGGGCGATCGTCCAGGACCTCGCCAGTCCAAATCAGATCAGCCTCACCAACGACCTCAACTTCGTCGTCGCCAGCTTCAGCACCGGGCAGATCCGCTTCTTCAACGACGGCGCCGCCAACCTCCTGAGTCTGGGACTCGGCGTTGACTCGACCGGATCGATCCGTCGACCGGTCGGGGTGTACGCGCTCGACAACGGCAACTTCCTGGTCACCGGCGACCGCGGCACCGGCGTCTCGATCCTCGACCCCACAGCACCGGACCCGGGCGACGCGCTGGTCGGCGAGCCGCTCGTCGCCGGCAGCAGCTGGGAGTACATCGGCGAGGTCTGCCTGCCCGAGTGAGCAGACTTCCGGCAACCGGGCGAGCGCCTCGCTGCCGCGTGGCCGACGCGCTATCCTCGGCTCTTCCCGATCGACAGCGAACGCGAAACTCCAATCGCCACGACGAGCAGGACAGCGGCGGCTCCTGCACCGCCTCCCTCGAGGGCGGCGAGCCGGGCCGCATCACGGACTCCTCTCGTCGATCCACTCGAGGAGAGCCCCATGACGTTCCGCACCTCGCCGCCCACAGCGGCACCTCGTCCACGGACCGGGACGGCGATCGCGCCCACCTGTCTGCTCTCGTGTCTGCTTCCCTCACTGCTCGCCCTGTCCCTCGGCTGCGGTGGAGCGGACGCGACATCGTCGACCGGCGATGCGGCGTCCGGCCGCGCGGCGGAGATGGCGGAGCCGGTCGCCGGCACGGCTCACGGCAAGGTCCGCGGTGCGGTCGAGGACGGCATCTACACCTTCAAGGGAATCCGCTACGGCGCCGACACGGCGACCACCCGCTTCGCCGCTCCGGCGCCCCCCGAGCCCTGGGAGGAGACAGCCGACGCGACCCGGTTCGGCGCCTCCTGCCCGCAGACCCCGACCGGAAACCCGGGCGGCCTGTTCACTTCGTGGCGCCCCGATCCGACGCCGCCGCTGTCCGAGGACTGCCTCTTCCTCAACGTCTGGACGCCGGGGCTCGACGACGGCGGAGCTCGACCGGTGATGGTGTGGCTGCACGGCGGCGGCTTCGCCTCGGGCAACGGGGCCTCGCGCGCCTACGACGGAGTGCGGCTGGCGAAACGAGGCGACGTCGTGGTGGTGACGATCAACCACCGGCTGAACGTCTTCGGCTACCTGGCGCTCGGCCACCACGGCGAGAGCTTCGCGGATTCGCCGGTCGCCGGCGTGCTCGACATGATCCAGGCGCTCGAGTGGGTGCAGGCCAACATCCGCGCCTTCGGCGGCGATCCCGACAACGTGATGATCTTCGGCGAGTCGGGCGGCGGGGCGAAGGTCTCGACCCTGCTGGCGACCGATGCCGCCGGTTCCCTGTTCCATCGCGCGGCGATGCAGTCCGGGGTCCTGGTCCGCTTCCCCGGCGAGCAGAGCGTCCGGGACGCCGCCGACGCGCTGGTCGCCAACCTCGGCCTGACGGCGGAGAACATCGACCAGATCCGCACCCTGCCGACCGAGGCGATCCGCGAGGCCGCCGCCGGAACCGGAGCCGGCGGCGCCCCGTCGATCGACGGACGGCTGCTCACCCGCCACCCGTTCGACACCGACGCCGCTCCCCACGGGCGTGACGTACCGGTGATCCTCGGCACCACCCGCACCGAGAACTCGCTGTTCATGGGCGCACGCGATCCCGAGGTGTTCGACCTCGACTGGGCGGGACTCGAGCAGCGGCTCGCCGACGAGTTCCCCGACCGCGACGCCGCCGCGATCGTCGCCGGCTACCGCCAGCTGGCGCCGGAGGCGGAGCCCGTCGACGTCTACTTCGAGGCGACGACCGACGCGCGTTGGCTCGCCGGCCACGTCCTGGTCGCCGCGCGCAAGGCACGTCAGGGCGGCGCCCCCGCCTACCTCTACCTCTTCGACTGGGACACGCCGGTCGACGGCGGTCGCTGGCGCTCGCCGCACGCGCTCGAGATCGGCTTCGTCTTCGACAACGTCGCCTACTCCGAGAGCATGTCGGGAGTCGGCGAGGAGCAGCAGCGCGTCGCCGACGTGATGGCCGACACCTGGATCGCCTTCGCCCGCAACGGCTCGCCCGACAACCCCGGCATCCCCGAATGGCCTGCGTACGACCTCGAACGGCGAGCCGTCATGGTGCTCGACGAGAGCCCCGAGGTGGTCGACGACGCCCGGGCGGCGCAGCGCGCGCTGGTCGGCGACGTCGACACCTACCTGAGCCGCTACCAGCGCGACTGAGCGGCCGCGTCGTGGGCGCGACGCCCCGCACGGGGCGTATCCGCTCGTCTAGGATCGGAAGAGTCCCAGGGCCTCGGCCGGAGGAGATAGCCGTCCGACCGGACGGGGATCTCCCGTCGACCTCGCCTCGCAAGCCGTGAGCCGAAGCCCGGGGCCCGGGGACTGCCATGGCTGACTCCCTCCACCAGAGAGCCCGGGAGCTCTTCGACGAGATCGTCGCGCTGGGGCCGCTGCGACGCGAGGCCCGACTCGACCTGGTCCGCCGAGAGGATCCCGACCTGAGCGCCCGGGTCGAGGAGCTGCTGCGCCGCCACGACCTCGGACCCGTGGAGGCCCGGACCGAGGCGGCGCCGTCTTGCGCCAGCCCGGGCGGATCCGCCTCGCCCGAAGAGCTGCTGCCCATGATCGACCGTTATCGCCTCGTGCGCCTCATCGGCGCCGGCGGCATGGGCACCGTCTACGAAGCCGAGCAACTCGAACCGGTACGACGTTTCGTGGCAGTGAAGGTTCTCGAACGCGGTCTCGACACCGAGCAGATCACCCGACGCTTCGCGGCCGAGAGGCAGACGCTCGCGCGCCTCGACCACCCCGGGATCGCACGGGTGCTCGACGCCGGCCAGACCCGCGAGTGCCGACCCTTCTTCGCCATGGAGCTGGTGCACGGTGAGCCGATCACCGACTTCGCCAATGCCGCGCGGCTCGGCGTGCGCTCGCGGCTGCTGCTCTTCGTCGACGCCTGCGGGGCGGTGCAGCACGCGCACCAGCGCGGCATCCTCCACCGCGATCTCAAGCCCTCCAACGTGCTGGTCGAGAGCCTCGACGACGAGAACGTGGTCAAGATCATCGACTTCGGCATCGCCAAGGCGCTGGAGCCCGAGGAAGGGACCCAGGCGACCTCGGTCGGACAGATGCTAGGAACGCCCGACTACATGAGCCCGGAGCAGGCGCGCGGTAGCTCGGACATCGACACCCGGGCCGATGTCTTCTCACTCGGCGTGCTGCTCTACCAGCTGCTCACGGATGCCCTGCCGTGGTCGGGGGAGTCGGCGCCCGACTCACCGATCGCACTCGCCCGGGCGACCCTCGGTCGCGAGACCCTGCGGCCGAGCGTGCGCCTCAGCCGGCTCGACGAAGCGGCGACCGGCATCGCCGAAGCCCGCGGCACCGACCGCACGAGCCTGCTGCGCGCGCTGCGCGGAGAGCTCGATTGGATCTGCATGAAGGCGATCGACAACGACCGCGAGCGCCGTTACGACTCGCCCTCGGAACTGGCTCGCGACGTCGGGCGCCACCTCGCCGGGGAGCCGGTGCTGGCCGGCCCCCCGACGGTGCGCTACAGAGCCGGCAAGTTCGTCGCCCGCCACCGCTGGGCGGTCGGCGCCGTCGCCACGCTGGCCCTGGCCGTCGTGCTCGGCCTCGCCGGAACCACCGCCGGCATGATCCGCGCCACCCGGGCCGAGACCGCCGCACGCCAGGAGGCGCGCACCTCGGGCGAGGTGGTCCAGTTCCTCGTCGACGTCTTCCGCAGCAGCGATCCCTACGCCCAGCAGCCCAGCCTGCCGTCGACCCGCGAGCTGCTCGACAGGGCCAGCGAGCGGATCGGCGACCGGCTCGGCGACGACCCGGCGGTTCGCTCGGCGCTGCTCGGCGCCATGGGCCAGGTCTACTCACGGCTCGGGCTGCCGGACGAGGCCGAACCGCTGCTGCGGGAGTCGCTGGAGGTGCTCGAGTCCCTGCCCGAGGCCAAACCGAGGCAAGTCGCCGGCGGCTCGCTACGCCTCGCCGAGCTGCTCCACCAGAGGGGTCGCCTGGCCGAGGCCGAGCCGCTGTTACGTGCGGTCCTCGAGCTGTTGGGCCCGGTCGGTGAAACGCCGGAGGACGTCCTCGATCTCGCCGCGGCCCACGTACAGCTCGGCATCCTGATGCGCGATCGCGGCGAGCTCGAGCCCGCCCGCGATCACCTCGAGCGTTCCCTCGCGCTGCGTGAGGAAGAGCTCGGCAACGACGACGGCAGCGTGGCGCACGCCCTCTACCACCTCGGCTGGCTCGAATACCTCAGCGGCAGCCCGGCCGCCGCCGAAGAGCGCTATCGACGGGCGCTGGCGATCTGGGAACGGTCCCTCGGCCCGGCGCACGCCAGCGTCGGCTGGGTCCACAACGATCTCGGCGTGGTACTGGGCGAGCGCGGTGAGCTGGAGAGCGCGCTCGAGCACTACCAGCGGGCGATCGAGATCCACCAGGCGCGGCTCGGCGACCAGCACCCCGCTCTCGCGGCGCCGCTGCAGAACCTCGGCAACCTGCTCGCCGATCTGGGACGCTACGAGGAAGCCGTGGCCAGCATCGAGCGCTCCGTCGCCATCCGCGAGGCGGCCCTCGGCCCCGAGCACCCCGACGTCGCCGGCAGCCTCGACGCCCTGGCGTTCCAGCTGCGACGGCTCGGACGCCACGACGAGGCCAGGACTCACCTGGAGCGGGCGCTCCGGATCACCGCCGCCACTGTCGGCGAGAACCATCCGAACTTCGCCAGCATGCTGAACAACCTCGGATCGCTCGAGCGCGATTCTCATCGTTTCGACCAGGCTCGGGCGGCGATGGAGCGCGCCCTCGAGATCCAGAGCACGACCCTCCCGGAGCTGCATCCGAAAATCGCCGGCACGCTCTCGAACCTCGCGAGCCTCGACTTCGAGGTCGGCGATCACGCCGCGGCCGCGATGCGGCTGGAGCGAGCACTCGAGATCCGGGCCGACGACCCGCTGGCCTCGGCCTTGACCCACTGCCGCCTCGGCCGTGCCTACGAAGGCGACGGGCGCTCGACCGACGCCGCCGTGGCCGTCGCCAAGGCGATGGCCATCGTCGACGGTCTCGACGTCGATGCGCTCGGCACGCGGCGCATCCTGCTCGACTGCCGACTGCTCGGCGCCCGAATCGATGCCGGCGGCGACGGAGCCCGGCGAGCGCGTGCCGCGCTTTCGCTGGTCGCGGCCGAGCTCGAGGCGTCACCGGAGTTGATCTACGGCGGGCTGCAGGTCGCCAGAGCCCGCGTGCACGCCCGGCTCGGAGAGACCGGGACCGCACTCGACCTGCTCGCCAGCGCTGTGGCCGCCGGTACCCGGGCGGACGACCTGATGGATCTCCGGGATCTCGAGGAGCTGCGGGGGGTGCGTGACGACCCCCGCTTCGCTCAGCTGGTCCAGCGGGCCGGGCGCCAGGACTGACGCTCACTCCGCGTCGAGGAGGTCGGCCGGATCGGCACGCGCAGCGCGCTGCGCCGGCACGAAGGCGGCGAGGAAGGCGATGACGACCAGCAGTGCCGAGACGCCGCAGTAGGTCGATACGTCGACCGGCCGCACCCCGTAGAGCAGCGCCTCGAGCAGATCGCCGAGCGCGATCGAGGCCACGAGGCCCAAGCCCAGGCCGACCGCCACCCACGAGAGCGCCTGGCCGACCACCAGGCGTCGCAGTCGCGTCCGGCTGGCGCCCAGGGCCAGGCGGATTCCGAGCTCGCGCTGTCGCCGCCGTACGCTGTGCGAGAGGGTGCCGAAGATGCCGACCGCCGCGAGGAGGAGAGCCAGCGCAGCGAAGACCGTGAGCAGCAGCCAGAGCGACCGCGTCGGCGCCACCGACTCGGCGAGTCGCACGGTGACCGGCGCCAGGTTGGCGACCGCAACCGTCGGATCGAGGTCCCGCACCGTGCTGCGGACCGCAGCGGCGAGATGCTCCGGTTCGCCCTCGGTCCGCACCACGATCGCGAAGTCGCCGAACTGGGGCATCAACGCGTGCGGCATGTAGACGACCGGCAGCGGTTCGGTCCCCAGTCCGCGGTGCATGACGTCGGCGACCACACCCACCACCTGCGATGGAGGCAACCAGCCGCCATCGGGGCCGAGGGAGACCTCCTGACCGAGCGGGCTCTCGTCACTCCAGAAGGTCCGCGCCGCTGTCTCGTTGATCAGCACCGCGGCAGTGCCGTCGCGTCCGTCGCCGTCGCCCAGCAGCCTGCCGCTACGAAGGGCCACGCCCGCGGTCTCGAAGTACGACGGAGACGCCACGCGCCAGACCGCGATCGGCGGGGTCTGGTCGGGGGGCAGTGGGCGCCCGACGATGTTGAGCCAGGCGCCCGTTCCGCGGCCGGTGCCGGGCAGGTTGGTGATCCGTCCGACCGACTCGACCCCGGGCAGTCCCTGCAGCCGACGGGAGAGCTCGTCGTGGAAGGCGACGTTGCCGCCCTCCTCGCCGGCGCTCAGCGGCGCCGAGAGCTCGAAGCCGAGCAGCCGCTCGGGACGGAATCCGGGATCGACCCGCTGCAGCTCGAGGAAGCTGCGCAGCATCAGGCCCGCTCCGATCAGCAGCACCACTGCCAGAGCGGTCTCGGCGACCACCAGCTTGCCGCCGGTGTGCGCCGCGCCACCCCTCTGCCGCAGCGCATCCGACGTGCGGCGACGAGGCCGCAGGTCGCCGAGCACCGGGAGCACGCCGCACCCGAGCGCCGCGGTCAGCACGAGGCCGAGGACCGCGCCGACCGCCGTGACGGAGAGCCGCACCTCGTCGAGCCGCGGGAGGTCCACCGGCATGCTGGTGAGCAGCGCCTCGAGGCTGATCGCGCCGACCGCGACGCCGAGCAGGCCGCCGGCGAGACCCAGCACCAGTGCGACGGCCAGCTGCTCTCGCAGCAGCTGCAGCGAGCCCGCACCCAGGGCGGCGCGCACCGCGAGCTCGGTGCGGCGGCTCTCCCGCCGCGCCAGCAGCAGATGGACGAGGTTGGCGCAGGCGACCAGGAGCACCAGCAGCGCGGCGCCCTGCAGCAGGCCGAGCCTGGTCCGCACCTGGCCGACGACCACCTCGGCGAGCGGCACCACGGCGATTTCGACGTTGCCGTTCGCCTGCGGGTGCTCGATGCGCAGTCGCGCCGCGATCGTGCCCATCTGCGAGCGCACCGTCTCGAGGGTGGAGCCTTCCCCGATGCGGCCGATCACCTGCAACCAGTACTCGGTGCGGTTGGCGCGCATCTCCTCGCCGAAGCGCGACGGCAACCAGATCGCGACGTCGCGCTCAGGGTAGTCGAGACCGTCCTCGACCACACCGAGCACGGTGCGGCTGCGACCGTTGAGAGTCAGCTCGCGGCCCACCGCGGCCTCGGCGGACCCGAAACGGCTCTCCGCCAGGCGCTTCGAGAGCACTACCACGGCCGGAGCGTCGGGACGGTCGTCGGCGCGGCTGTAGAGCCGACCGGCGATCGGGCGCGAGCGTAGGACCTCGAAGGGACTGCCGAGGCTCGCCGACAGGAGCACTCGCTCCGGCTCTCCGGGACCTTGCACCACTCCCTCCTGCACGAAGGTGGCGGCGATCGACTCGAGTGCCGTCGCCTGCTCGCTCCAGTCGGCGAAGTTGCCGAACGAGACCGAGCCGCGGTCGTCGTCCGGATTCTCGAGATCGCGGTGGAAGATTCGCACCAGCTGTCCGGGCTCCTCGTACGGCAGCGGGGTGAGCAGCACCCCGTGGAAGACGAGGAAGATGGCGGCGACGGCGCCAACCCCCAGCGAGAGGTCGAGGACGGCGAGGGAGGTGAAGCCCGGCGTGCGGGCGAGCGCACGGCAGGCTCGGGCCAGGTCGCTGAGGAAGGCGGGCATGACGGCTCCTCGAGATCGGTCAGCGCGGGGCGGAAGCCGGGGATCGCCGGAGCGGTCGGAGACGGGCCCCTTCCGGCGCAGCTCGAGCAGATGGCTGGCGACGGCCGAGCGCACCCCGTCGAGGACCTGCCGCAGCCGCTCCGCGAGGTAGCGGAGACCGCCGTCGGCCGCCGCCTCCGCCGCCTCGAGCTCGAGCACCCGGCTGCAGCTCGGCGCCGAAGCGGCGGCGGAAGCGCGCGGAGTGCCAGCGCACGATCCACGACGCCAGCCAGTCGCCCGAAGCGGTGCGAACCGATCGCCGACGACTCACGGGCTTCCCTCCTCGGAGCGGTTGGGGATGAGGCGGCGTGCCCGCGAGACGATGGTCTCGAGTCGGGCGACCTCCCGTCGCAGCGCCTCGCGCCCGGGCGAGGTGATGCGGTAGAAGCGCCAACGTGAGCTCCCCAACTCCGGATCGGGACGCTCGTCGAGCTCCTCGACCAGACCCTGATCGAGCAGACGGTTCAGCGCCGCGTAGAGGGTTCCGGCACCGAGTCGGACGGCTCCGCCGCTGCGCTGAGCGACGATCTTCTTGATGCCGTAGCCGTGCTTATCGCCCTCGAGCAGGGTGAGCAGGATCTCGAGACTGGCCCGAGGCATCGGTTTGGGGCGCGTTCTCTGGCGGGCCATCGTCGGATCTCTCTCGAAGGCCGGAGGACCGCGATCGTCGCGGCGCCGGCGCGCAGGGCGCCTCGGCGCCCATCATCGATTTTCGATCATACGGTCGACGAGGGCCCCGGGTTGCAGAAGCCACGAGCCCTACTCCGGCTCGACCTGCAGCACCTGGTTGCTGTAGACCGGCCACGGCCGTCCGTCTTCGCGACGCACTGCCGGTTCGAACCGCCACTCTGCGAGACACTCCGCCAGCACGTCCGCGAATGGCGAGCCGGTATCGCCTGTCAAGGCGCGCGCTCGCGCGATCCGTCCACCCGGACCGACCACCGTCTCGACCACGACGATCCCGCCCGAGGGCGCCAGGCCACTCGCCTCCGCGAGCCGCGGACATTCAGCTCGCTGCACCACTCGCGGTGCGGTCCCCGGAAAGCCGACCGCACCGATCTCGAGATCTCCGACCGCCTCCAGCTCCTCGGCCGAGACCACGAACCACGGCCCCGCCTCTTGCGGCTGGATTCCACGGAGAGCGTCGAGCTCGCGGGGTGTCGAGCGGGGTGTCGCGGCTGCGAAGCCTTCCGAGCTCGCGCCCTCCGGGAGGTCTCCACCGCAGGACGGTGACGACACGATCGCCACGGTCACGAGTAGGAGCCCCGCGCCGCGGCGAGCCACTCTCCCTGCTGCGAACCCGGCGCCGCAGTGCTCGCCGATCGCGCGGGTCTACTGCTCGCAGACCACCGCATCGACGTCGATGATCGTCTGCGCCGGCTCGCCGCCATCGCTCCGGTAGACGAGCTCGCCGCCGCTCAGAGGCTCGCCCGGGATGAAGGGCTCGAAGTAGGGGCTGGCGGGCGAGACGAAGGCGTCGTAGCCGAGGAAGCGGACCCGCAGCTCGAACTCCACGTCGGTCGAGGCAGAAGCCAGCAGCCAGTAGCGGCCGTTGATGTCGCACGCGTCGAGCAGCTTGGCGTTGATCTCCCAGTTCTTCTCCTCGAAGAAGTAGAAGAGCACCGAGTCGAGCGTGCGCTGCGGTGCCACACGAGCGGTCTGGCGGGTCCCCTGCGTATCGGTGTAGCTCACCGAGATGCAGATCTGCTCCCTGCCGACGGGACCGCGCTGCTTGGCCATCGCTGCCTCCTGGTTCCAGTAGAACCCGTCGGCGTCGCTGGAGACGTCGTCGGTGAAGCGGCAGTAGTTGCGGGCGATCGCGCCGGGCCCGGAGATCGTGGTGTCGACTCCCAGCAGATGGCCCTCGGCACCGAGCGGCAGGTCCTCGTCGACCGTCGAGAGCACCAGGTGGTACATGTTGTTGGCGATCAGCGGCCAGTCCGCGGTGCCGACCTCCCGTCCGTCGGAGAGGTCGAGAGTGGCGACCAGGTTCTTCGCCGGCTGGTTGGGGTCGAACGCGTGGCTGTAGAGCATCAGGACCCGTGGGAACGCCACCGGCTGCGGCTCGCTGTGCAGGTCGACCCGGCTCGCCAGCGAGTGCTCTGCCGACTCGGTGACGTAGAAGGAGGTCGACTCCCAGAAGGCCGGGGCTGCGGGCAACCCGCCGACCGCCGGCCGGACCCAGCTCGAGCGCAGTCCGTCCCAGGGTGGCTCGCCGCTACCGGCGCCGCGGAAGGTCCTGGTCTCGGCGGACGCGGGAACCGCGATCGCGAGAGTGCACGACAGCAGACCGAGGATGGCGGACGACCAGCGACGAGACTTCGATCCACCGACTGGTGATCTCATGGGTGTTCATCAGGGCCCGCGGGGCCCGTGCTCCGTTGGGAGGTTGCTCCGGTCGAGCGAGTGCTCGCGCCCGGGCGATGCTGCTGCAGCATAGCGCTGCCGCTGCCCCGCGTAAGTAGACGCCGGTTGCAGGCAGCGGTTTCCTCCGACTTCGAGAGCGCTCGGTGCTGCACGCGATCGCAGAGGCTTCGCCGGTGGGGCCGCGAGATCCTCTGCGTGGTACCCGAGCCGCTAGGGCACGCCCTGCAGGGCGCTGTCGAGCGCCACCAGGCCGCCCGTCGTCGTCACGTACAAAGTGCGCAGGTCGGCGCCGCCGAAGGTGCAGTTGGTCGCCTGACCGGGGATCGCGACGCTGCCGAGCCAGGCGCCGTCGCGCGAGAACAACTCGAGCCCGCTGCCCCACGTCGCCACGTAGAGGTTGCCGGCGACGTCGCGGCACATGCCGTCGGGGATCGGCAACCCCGTGCGCACGGTCTCGGGCGCGGCGAGGCCGCCGTCGCTCTCGATGGCAAAGCGCAGCAGCTCGCCCTGCTCGGTGTCGGTGACCCACAGCCACTGGCCGTCGCCATCGGCGAGCACCCCGTTGGGGTTGTTGACGTCGACGGCGCCTTCCCACTCGGCGCTCAGCTCCAGGGCCGGTGTGAGCCGGAAGACGCCGTTGAACGGGATCTCGCGCAGGCCCGGGTCGGCGAGGCCGTAGGGCGGATCGGTGAAGAAGAGGGTGCCGTCGGCCAGCACCTCGACGTCGTTGGGCGAGTTGAAGGCCATGCCCTGGAACTGGTCGACCACGGTGACCACGGAGCCGCCAGGCTCCTGCCGCGAGATGCGGCGACCGGTGTGCTCGGCGGCGAGCAGATCACCCGACGCGTCGAGGTGCAGGCCGTTCGACCCGCCGCTCGCCGGGTTCCAGGTGGTGATCGTGGCGGGCGGGTCGAAGCGGGAGACGACACTGGCCTGGATCTCGCTGAACAGCAAGTGGTCGCCTCGCCACACCGGACCCTCGGCGAACTGCAGCGAGCCGTCGATCACCGCTGGAGCGCCCAGACCCGCCGCCGGCGAGCACAGCGTGCTCACCTCGACGTCGTCGACCCAGGTCCAGGCGGCGATGGGGCTCGGCGACTGGATGGAGCTCCACGAATCGAGCGCGATGCCGCCCGAGACCCCCTGCAGCGAGGGCGTCGAGTCGTTGATCTCCACCTGCCAGGCGAGCGGCTCGGCCTCCACTGCCGGCCACACCTTCGCCTGCAGCAGCGTCTCTGCCGGGCCGAGCTGCGCGGCGCGGAAACGCACCCGGTAGTCGGCCCCGTCGACGAAGCCCAGCCCGTCGTCGAAGAGGATCTGGAGCGGGATCTCGTGACCGTCCTCCTCCTTCCAGATGCCGATGCCCTGGTCCTCGCGGAAGCCCTCGACGAAGACCGCATAGCCCTCACCGTGGGGCGTCGTCTGCTGCAGGTAGCCGCCGTTCTGGCGCACGTAGAAGCCGACCCCCTGCGTCGCGATGTCGTCGAAGCGCACCGTGAACCGCACCTCGACGTCGCGCGAGACCACCGGCGCGACCAGCCGCGCCAGCGAGTAGCCGGTGGGCGTCGGCCGGAAGCGCAGCGCGCCCGCCGACACTTCGGCGTCGGCGACCCCGCCAGCGACCTCCCAGGGCGCGGGCCAGACCGCCGCATCGGGGATCGAGAAGGCGGCCGAGTACTCGCTACCGTCACCGGGCGACGCCGCCCAGGCGCAGGCGCTGCCGGTCTCGAAGCCATCGGAGAAGAGAGGCTGCGCCGGCACCTGCGCCGCCAGCCCGAGGGCTACGGCGGGTGCCAGGAGCATCGAAGCACTGTGAGGGAGTCGTCGGTCGGGCAAGTGAGGTCTCCGGTGAAACGCTCCGCGAGCAGCGAGTGCAGCTCGCGAGACTGCGGGGGGTCCGCGAAGAGTGCCACCGAACACCTGACGACTCCAGCCGAGCGATCCCCTCGCGCGACCTACGGGATACCGATCTCCAGGAAGCGATCCGGACGACCCCGGGGCTCCGGCGTAGCGCCACGAACCGCCCCGTTGGACCCACGACCGCGACGCCAACAGATCACCACCGCTGGTCGAAGACGTGGGTCCCGTGTCTCCGCTTGCGCCGAACGCACGCACTGCGCCCACCAGGCGGAGGGCCGACTTCACCTGGGGGCGGACTTCACCTGGAAAGCGGAGATCACCGACCGCTGGTCGTAGACCAGGCGGTCGTGTCTCCGCTTTCGAAGCCGTCGGCGAACAGCGGCATCGGATCGCAGACCCCTCCGAGGATGCAGGCCGTCAGCTCCTCCTGGGAGCTCACGTCGAGCAGGTCGACGTCGTCGTCGACGATGAAGAGGAAACCGTCGAAGACGCCATAGGGCTCGCGAGTGCCGATCTCGAAGCTCAACGTCTCACCCACCTGGTCCGGCGCCACGACGTACTCCGTCTTGAAGCCGAAGTCGTCCTCGAAGGTGCCGTTGCTGGAGGTCTGCAGGAAGGCCGGACGGTTGTACCAGTGGAAGGTGCCGTTCCAGAAGCCCGAGCTGGCGGAGTTGTCGAACACCGGCACGCCCTCGCTCTTGACGCCCCAGTCGCGGATCGCGTACCAGCCGTCGTTGTCGCTGTTGCCGGTGGCGGGTAGGAAGCCGTCGGGATCGAGCGCGAAACCTGGCATCGGGATCTCTCCGACGCCCTCGTCGAACTCGAGCCCCTCGAAGCCGATCCAGTCGCCCGACGAATCGTGATCGAAGGCCGGTGACAGGAAGACCGAGTCCTCGTTGCCGTAGTTGCCGTTGCCGTCCACGTCGTAGAGAGAGTGACGGATGTAGAGCTGGTAGGTGCCCGAGGTCTCGAACTGCAGCAGCAGCAGAGCGGTGTCGGTGTGCTGGCCACCGCCCGGCAGATCGAGCAACGCGGTGCCGGAGACGTTGGAATCTGCCGGAAGGATCTCGAGCCCCTGGGTCGAGGTGATCGGCGTCTCCCGGCTGACCACGACGAAGCCGTCGCCCTCGGGGTCGGCGCCGAGCAGCGCCGTCTCGGCCTCCACCCAGAGGAAGGGCCTACCGTCGAAGGTCTGGTCGGTCTGCACGGTCTGGGCGGCGCCGGCGGTGGTCACGGTGGCGATGAGGAGAACGGTCGTCAGCAGACGGTGTGCATCCACGGGGAGTCCTTTCGCATTGGTGGGTGTCGGAATCGACTCACCTGCGTCACACGTCTTCCACGCGAGCTCGCGCCACTCGATCTCGTCGGCTGACGACCTCGATCTCGACAGCTCACCGAAACCGAAGGCGATGGGGCGGTCGTCGGCTCTCACGCCTCCACGATCTCCTTCTCCGATGCGATCCGAGCCTCTACGGCCAAGGTCACCGCACTTCCGCACCGCGACCGGCCTGCCCTGCGGCGCCTTCCCCGGAACCGCGGAGTTCGTCAACGACGGCGTCAGCACGCCGGAAGTCACCT
Source organism: Acidobacteriota bacterium (assembly GCA_003388555.1). Lineage (GTDB taxonomy): Bacteria > Acidobacteriota > Thermoanaerobaculia > Multivoradales > Multivoraceae > QQVD01. Next base: position 180,049 of record QQVD01000025.1, read on the forward strand.
CGATCACCAAGCGCGGCACGCGCAGCGTCGACCTGGTGGCGCCCGGCGGCAGCGCGGCGACCCTGGAGCCGGAAGAGACGACGACCCCGGGCGCCGCGGTCGCCGACCAACCTCTCGCAGGGACCTGGACGGCGAGGCAGGATCTCGAGAGCGGGGAGGGCTGCCCCCGCCCCTTCGAGCTGGTGCAGAGACCCGATCCACCGGGGCCGCCGCCGGTCTGCCTGCGCTTCGAGTCGAGTTGCCCGGAGTCCGACGCCTGCAGCTGAACCGACACGACCGGGAATCCGCCGTCCGAGCGACGAGCGTAGGGCTTCCGAGAGGAGCCCTACGTGAGCACGAGTCTCGACAGTACGTCCGAAAAGACGATTGACAGAACCACCGCGATCCTCGCCGTGATCGCGTCGGCGATCTTCCTGCAGACGCTGTTCTTCAAATTCACCGGCGCGCCGGAGACAGAGCACATCTTCTCCACCTTCTCGCAGTGGGCGGAAGGCTTCGGAGCAGCGTTCCTCTTCTCGCGCCCCGGCCCTCTCGGCCCGATCGGCAGCGGCGTCGTCGAGCTCGCCGCTTCGCTGCTGCTGCTCGCCGGCACCTTCGTGCGCCGCTGGCGACGGCTCCAGGTCGCAGGAGCCGCGCTGGCGGTGGCGATGATGGTCGGCGCGGTGACCCTGCACTTCATCACGCCGCTCGGCCTCGAGGTGCTGGGCGACGGCGGCCTCCTCTTCGCCATGGCCTGCACCGCGCTGCTCAGCGGCGTCGTCATCGTGGTGCTGCGGCGTGACCTGATCGTGCGGAGGCGGTCGTAGCGCGTCGGTCGACCTCTCGTTCCAGAAGAGGGCGCCCGCCCGCGCAACAACATCACATCCGTTCCTCCCGCAACCCAGCCTCGAGACCGAGCAGGTGAGCGAGCCGGCCAGCACACATCAGTCCGAAGGCAGCTCGCATCACTGCGAGTGCCAACAGCCAGAGGAAGGCCCAGCGGTCGAGCATCGCGAAGAGATGGCTGAGGCGCGAGTCGAGCGGCGACAACACCTGTCCTGCAGCAGCAACGGCATCGACCTGCGGTGGCAGCGCTTCGGCGGCGTAGAGGTAGACGGAGCACAGGGGGATTGCGATCGCGATCAGGAGCAGGTTCAGCCATCCCTCCAGGGCGATCGCCGGGCCGACCACCCGCCATCGAAAGACCGCTGCGAGGACCTGGGGCGCCGAAGGCCTCAGCCGAAAGGCCCAGACCGCCGCCGCAGCCACCATCGCCGGCCCCGCCAGAACCAGCTCGGCAAGCAGACCCGCGGACCAGGAGAAGCGCGTTCCGGCCAGCCCGCTCGTCAACCCTTCGAGCTGGGCAGGAATCACGCGCGCCACGACGAGGAACGTCACTGCCAGCAGGAGGCTGAGGCCACCCGGCCAGGTCGGCCGCCACCACCACCGTCCGCGCGGATGGGTGATCGTCTTCGCATCGAGGGCCCCGAAGGGAAGGACCAGGGCCGCCGACAGCAGCACGATCGGCACGGCCAACTGACGCCAGAACAACCAGTCCGAGACGAGCACGATCAGCGAGGCGACGAGCGGGGCGAGGAACCAAGCCACGAAGAAACCTCTCGCCCGCAGAGTCCAGGTGATGGCCCGGAGCGACTGCCCGCCCTCATCGAGGCGCAGCAGCGACGCCGCGAGCCCGATGACAGCACCCAGAACGCCGCCACCGAGAATCAGAGCGCTCGCTGCTGCCCCGGGCTCGAGGAGCGCTTCATCTGGCCAGAAGGCCCGGCGCCACTGCCCGAGGTCGAGGCCGCCTCCCTCGACCCCGTCCGCGATGGGCCAGCCGTGGGCACTGGCCACCAACGCAAGGCCGACGTGGAGAAGCAGCCAGGTGGAGAGCCCTGACCCGATCATCGCGCCGAGCGCCGTAGCCCTCCACCTGCCTGGAAGCATCGCCTCTCCAAGTCCCCCTCCTCCATGATGGAGGCAGACATCTAGAGCTCAGGCTATCCCGGACTCGTGGTGGCCTCCGTGCGCCGAGACCAGGGGCTTGCAGTGAGTCGAAGTGCGCCGCCAACAGGCCCGATCACACCCTGAGCGCGAGCACCGGTGCCGTCGCCGCGGCGCGCAGAGCCGGGCGCAGCACCGCCAGCAGGGCGCTGACCGCGAGCACGCCACCGACCGCGATCAGGGTCGTCACATCGAAAGGCTCGACACCGAAGAGCTGCGACTCGATCCAGCGGCTGAGCAGCAGCGAGACGACGATGCCGACCGCGATGGCGGCGAAGACCAGTCGACCCATCTGGCCGACGAAGAGCAGCGCGATGCCGCGCGGCGTCGCTCCCATCGCCATGCGCAGCCCGATCTCGCGGGTGCGCTGGACGACGTTGAGCGAGGCGATGGCGTAGATGCCGAAGGCGGCGATGGCGAGCGCCGCCAGCGCGAAGACGCCGAGCGATCGGGCGAGGAAGCGCTCCTGACGCAGCGACTCGGCGACGATCTGCTCGAGGCTCTGGTCGGCGTAGACCGGCAGCTCGGGAGCCAGCTCGGCGACGACGCGCCGTACCGCGTCCGAGAGACCCGCCGCCGGCCCCACGGTGCGCATCACGATGGCCATCGTCGAAGACGGTTCCTGTTCGTGCGGGAAGTAGATCGTCCCGCGCGGCGCCGTGCCAAGACCGATCAGGTGCACGTCGTCGATGACGCCGACGATCCTGCGGGCCGAAGGCTCGCCCCAGTGGATCATCAGCTCGCGGCCGAGCGGGTCCTCTCCATCGGGCCACACCTGCTCGGCGAGCGTGCGATCGATCACCACCACCCCCTGCTCGGCGTCCGCCCTGTCGCGGCCGTCGAAGAACCGGCCGGCGAGCAGCTCGATGCCCATGGCCGCGAGGTAGTCGCCACGCACCACGCGGATGTCGGCCGTCAGCCCGTCAGCGGGGTCCGGCCGCGGGCCGTCCGCTGGCCAGTAGCTGGTCGCGGCACCCGAACCGGACATCGGCACGTGGGTCACGGCGCCCGCCCGTTCGACCTGGGGCAGCGCCTCGAGCTCCTCGAGCAGACGGTCGAAGAGGCTCGCGCGGCGTGCCGACTCCCAGTCGCCCGGCGTCTGCAGCGAGAAGCTGGACGTCGCCTCGACGTCGAAACCGGGGTCGACGGCGGTGAGCTCGAGCACGGTGCGCACCATCAGGCCGGCGCCGACCAGCAGCACCGTCGCCAGGGAGATCTCGACGAAGACCAGTGCCCGGCGCAGAGCGCCGCTGCCCCCCACCGAGCGCGAGTCCCGCAGACCCGAGGAGGCGCCGCGGACGAACAGGGCCGGCAGGGCGCCGGTGACCGCCAGACAGACCAGCGCCGCGAGCGCGCCGAAGCCGGCCACGGCGAGCCCGCTGCTCGGCGCCGAGCCTGCCGCGAGGTCCGGCGGCAGCAGCACCCTGCCGGCTCGCGACGAGAGCGCTGCGAGAGCGCAGGCGAGCCCGACCGCTGCCGACGTCAGCACCCCGCCCTCGAAGAGGATCTGCCTCCCGATGCGACGACGGCCGGCGCCGAGAGCGCTGCGCACCGACAGCTCGGTCGCACGGTCCACCAGACGGGTGAGCACCAGGCTCATCAGGTTGACCGTCAGCAGCACGAGGACCAGGGAGACGGCGCAGAGGAGCAGCAGGATCGGGGTGCGGGCGTCGGCCTCGAGGTGCTCGTCGAGGGGCACGAGGTTCACCGTCCACAGGGCGTTGAAGTCGGGGAAACGTCGTTCCAGGCGCTGCGCCATCACCTCCATCTCCGCCCGCGCGTCGGCGACCGAGACACCCGGTCGCAGTCGCGCCAGCACCTGCAGCCAGCGACCGCGCGCCGTGCGCCACTCCTCGCTGACCGGCAGCACCGCGTAGACGTCGGGCGCATCGGTGTAGGGGCGGAACGAGCTCCCCATGTCGAGGGCTGCCGCCGCCGGCAGCACGCCGACGATCTCGTGCACCCTGCCGTCGAGCTCGACGGTCTCGCCGGCCACGTCCGAGCGGCCGCCGAATCGACTCCGCCAGAAGCGCTCGCTGAGCACGATCGGCGAGATGTCCCCGGCCGCTTCGCCGTCCGACGGGTCGAAGACACGGCCGAGGCTCGGCCCGATTCCGAGCAGCTCGAAGAAGCCGTCGGTGACCAGACGGGTCTTGATCCGCAGTGGTGGACCGTCGCCGGTGAGGTTCGAGGTCGTGGTGATGAACGCGGTCATGCCCTCGAACGAGGTCGTCTCGTCACGCCAGGCGACGAAGTTCGCCGGACCCACGACGTTGATCGTCTGGCCGCGGTGCGGCTGGGCCTCCCACAGGGTCACCAGGCGTTCGGGCTCCGGGAACGGCAGTGGCCGGAGCAGGAGGGCGTGGGTCCACGAGAAGACGACGAAGGTCGCAGCGAGACCGAGCGCCAGGCCGACCACTACCGTGGCACTGAAGCGCGGGTTGCGCGCCACCTGCCGCCAGGCGGAACGCAGGTCGAGGGACAGATCGCGCAGCAGCGAGCGGCGATCGAGGCTGCGGTCGCGGTCCCGGGCCAGCTGTTCGCAAGCCTGCTGGAGGCGCTGCCGATCGCCGAAGCGCTCCAGAGCCAGCAGGCGCGCCTCTTCCGGTGGATGACCCTGGCGCTCGAAGTCCCGCACCAGCAGCTCGAGATGGTGGTCCATCTCCTCGCCGACCTCTTGGCGCGCCGGCACGCGCCAGAGCGGTGAGCCCGCGGAGCGGCGTGACGGTGGTCGGGTGCCGTGTTCCTCGCTCATTCCGCTCGCGCCTCCGCCCCGACGAGGATCGCCGAGATCGTCTCCGAGAACGAGATCCAGCGTTCGGTCTGCTCGCTGAGCTGCTGCGCGCCGACCCCGGTGAGAGAGTAGAACTTCGCCCGCCGTCCGAGCTCGGAGGTTCCCCAGCTCGCCTCGATCCAACCGCGCTTCTCGAGGCGGTAGAGGGCGGGGTACAAGGAGCCCTCTTCGATCCGCAGGGCGGCATCGCGGCTCTCGAGCCAGCGCGCGATGCCGTATCCGTGCAGCTCGCCGCCGGAGAGGGTCTTGAGGATCAGGGTGTCGAGCGTGCCTCGCAGGAGGTCGTCTCGGATCGGCGCCATGGCGTCTCCTCGATCGGCGTCGAGTCCGCGGTCTGCGACGGCACCCGCGCTTACCTCGACAGTCTGGGTAACAGATACGACACCCAGACAGTCGAGGTTTCAGCCCGGCGATCTCGCGTTGCTGCTTGGCTCGGGTGACGGTCGGGAGTCAGCTCCGGCGTCTGTGCCGAGTGCAGAGACGAATCCCCTTCGGAGATCCAGCCATGAGACCAAAGCTCCAGAAACCGCGGCTCCTGCCGATCCCGCTCCTCGCCGCCGCATCGATCACCGCCTCCGCTCTCGGCATCGCCGCCCTGGCCTCGGCACAGTGCTACGGGGGGCCTTGCGAGCCGAGCGCGCACAAGCCGGGGCAGGTGACCTGGTACGACAACGTCCTCAGCAACTCGGGCTGGGGTGAGGGCCCTCCCTGCAACAGCTGCCATCAGTCCACCCGCAAAGAGGAGCGGTCGCACCGCACGGAACCTCCGCGGGTGAACTTCCCCCGGCAGATGGGTCAGCGTCCCTTCCTCGACTTCCACAGCCAGGCGGTGCGACTGACCCGCGACCGCGGCCCGATCACCACCCTCGAGCTGCAGCGGGTTGCGAGGGAACATCGCCAGGCATGGCGGTGGGTGGCGCAGCAGACCGAGCAGAAGGACGGGCGTTGATCCTCGCAGCACCGACCACCCCTCGCCGGATCGCTGCCACAGCCCGCGCCCGCTGACCTCCGGGCTCCCAGCCGCGGGTCGAAGAGGAGCGTCCCGGGTCTGCCGTCTTCGCCGAACCCACCCGCCGACCGCCCGAGGCGGCGGGGACTTCCTCGAGAAGCGGCAACCACCAGCCGCTGGTCGAAGATAAGGGTCCGGGTTGCCGTCTTCGCCCCACGCACACGCCGACCGCCAGGATGGCGGGGACTTCCTCGAGAAGCGGCAACACTAGCCGCTGGTCGAAGATGAGGGTCCGGGTTGCCGTCTTCGCCCCACGCACACGCCGACCGCCAGGACGGCGGGGACTTCCTCGAGAAG
>QQVD01000057.1 GCA_003388555.1 Acidobacteriota bacterium
TCCTGCTCTCCGTACACGCTCCGCCTCCCCGGCGACGCAGGTTCACCCCGCCGCGGTTCCGCCATGCTCGGCGATGGAGGCGGCGATGCGGGGCTGCAGCCCGCGCACCGCGGCGAGAAGCGGCGTCAGCTCGCAGAGGCGCAGCGTGCCGCCGCGCACCACCTCGCGGCCGTCGACCCAGACCGAGTCGACGTCGCCGCGGCCGGTGGCGAAGACCAGCTGGTCGTGCAGATCGAAGCAGGGAACGCTGTGGGCGCGGTCGGCCCGCAGCAGCACGAGATCGGCGCGCTTCCCGGCTTCGAGAGAGCCGACCAGGTGGCCGACCCCGAGAGCGGCGGCGCCGTCTCGGGTCGCCATGGCGAGCGCCTGCCTCGACGAGACCGCGGTGGCGTCGCCGCCGATCCCCTTGTGCAGGATCGCCGCCAGCCTCAGCGCCAGCCAGAGGTCGAGGTCGTTGCCGCTGATCGCGCCGTCGGTACCCAGCGCCACCCGCACCCCGGCGGCGAGAAGTCGCGGCACCGGCGCGACGCCGGAGGCGAGCTTCAGGTTGGAGACCGGGTTGTGTACCACCGTGGCGCCGCTGGCGGCCAGCAGGTCGATCTCGACCTCGTCGAGGTGCACGCCGTGCGCGAGCACCGTTCGCGGACCGAGCAGGCCGAGCTCGTCGAGATGCCTCACCACGCTGCGTCCGTAGCGCTCGCCGACGATCTCCTGCTCGGCGCGGGTCTCGGCAGCGTGCAGGGAGAGCAGGGCGTCGTGCCGGCGAGCGATCCGGGCGGCCCGGCGCAGACCCTCTGGCGCCACGGTGTAGGCGCCGTGCGGCATCACGCAACCGATCACGTCCGGATCGTTCCGGTGCTCGCAGAGGAACCTCTCGGCCAGTCGCGGGCGCTCCTGCGGACCGATGCCGTCCATGCCGACACCGTCGAAGAAGATGCCGCCGGTCGCCAGGCGCAGGCCGACCGCCCGGGCGCCGCGCAGGTTGGCCTCGCTGTGCCAGAACATGTCCATCACGGTCGTCACGCCGCCGAGTGCGCACTCGGCGTAGCCGAGGGTGGCGCCGAGCTCGGTGTTGGCCTCGTCGAGGGTGGCGCGCTCGGCCCGCCACACCTGCTCCAGCCAGGCCTCGAGCGGCAGGCCCTCGACGAGACCCCGAAACAGCACGTCGCCGGCGTGGCAGTGGGCGTTCACCAGCCCGGGGAGCAGGATCCCTCCGCCGGCGTCGACGACCTCGGTCGACGGCCCGATCCAGGTCGCCAGTTCCTCGTCCGGCGCCACTGCGACGAGGGTGCCGCGCACGACCGCGACGCCGCCGCTGTCGAGCGTGCTCCACTCGTCGTCGCAGGTGGCGACGCGGGCGCGCCGCACCACGAGGTCCGCAGCGCTGCCGGTCGCGCTCACCCGGCGCCCCCCACGGCCGCGGTGGGGGCGGGGGAGTCGATCTCGATCCGCATCGCGGCGAGCTTGGCCCGCGCCACCTGCAGATCGATCTCCTCCGGCACCGGGTGGGTGGTGGCCGAGAGCTCCCCGTGGTGACGAGCGAGGTGCTCTACCGAGAGCGCCTGCAGGGCGAAGCTGGTGTCCATGATCTCGGCGGGGTGGCCGTCGCCGCAGGCGATGTTGACGATCTCTCCGTTGCCGAGCAGGTGCAGCCACCGACCGTCGGCCATGCGCAGCCCCTCGACCTGCTCGCGCAGACGCCGACGCTCCACCGCTCTGGCGAACAGCGCCCGGCGATCGATCTCGGTCCAGAAGTGCCCGGCGTTGGCCAGCAGGGCTCCGTCCCGCAGCCGGGTGAAGGCGGCGTCGCCGACGGTGCCCGCGACGCCGGTGGCGGTGAGCAGTAGATCGGCCTCCTCGCAGGCCGCGAGCAGCGGTTTCACGGTGTAGCCGCGCAGAGCGGCGTCGGCTGCCTTGACCGGGTCGATCTCGCAGACGACGACTCTCGCGCCCAGGCCGGCGGCGCGCAGGGCGCAACCCTGGCCGCACCAGCCGAAGCCGACCACCACAACCGTCTTTCCGGCGATGGTCAGGTTGGTGGTGCGCATGATCGCGTCCCAGACCGACTGGCCGGTGCCGTGCACGTTGTCGAACAGGTACTTGCAGCGGGCGTCGTTGATCAGCAGCACCGGGAAGCGCAGGCTGCCCGACGCAGCCCGGGCGCGGGCGCGGGCGACGCCGGTCGTGGTCTCCTCACAGGCGCCGAGCATCGCCGCGGCGAGCTCCGGCTGCTCGTGCAGCAGCTCCACCAGGTCGCCGCCGTCGTCGACCACCAGGTGGGGACGGAAGGCGAGCGCACGCAGCATGTTGGTGCGCAGACGGGCGTCGTCGACGCCGCGCTCCGCGTAGACGTGCAGGCCCTCGGCGGCGAGGGCCGCCGCCACCTCGTCGCGGGTCGACTCCGGGTTGCTGCCGCAGACGCTGACCCTGGCCCCGGCGGCTCGCAACACCAGCGCCAGGTAGGCGGTCTTGGCCTCCAGGTGGACCGAGACGGTGACCCGCAGTCCGGCCAGCGGCCGCTCCTCGGCGAAGCGGTCCTCGAGCGACGCAAGGATCGGCATGTTGCGCCGCACCCACTCGATCCGCTCGCGACCCTCGACGGCGCGTTCGGGCGCCCGCAGCACGTTGGCGGGCGGGTCCGGCGCGGCGACCGTGCCCGTCGCGGCGTCGGCGCCCTGCCCCTCGCTCACCGCTGATCCCGCGGCATGGCCAGGCAGGGCTCCAGCGCCGTCGCCTCGGAGAGATTGCAGATCCGCCCCTCGACCGTCGGTGCGATCGGCTCGTCCTGCGATTCCAGCAACTGGCGGATGTGCTGCGCGAAGTCGAGATCCAGGGTACGCGGCGCGATCTCGGTCCACATGGTGTAGTCGTCGCCGCCACCGTGCAGGAAGTCCCAGGTGACCACCGTCACCTCGTCCCCTTCGCGGAGCGGAGCGCCGCGGTCGAGCAGTGTGATGTCGCGCACCCGCTGGTCACCCGTCGCCTGCGGATCGAAGCGGAAGGCGATCCCCGAGACCTGCAGGAAGGCGCCGCTGCCGGTCCAGTTCTCGACCGAGCGCAGGAGGGCGGCTCGCAGGGTGGCGGCGTCGACCGTCAGCGCGACCAGCTTGTTGGGGTAGGCGAACAGCTCCTCGAGCACCCGGACGCGGATCGGGCCAGCCGGGATGTCCTGATTCAGGCGCAGCGATCCGGCGTTGATCAGCGCCACCTCGGCATCGGGGAAGAGTTCCCTGGCCCGGTCCGCGACCCAGTTGCCGAGGTTGGTCTCGAAGCGGCGGATGTGGTTCTCCTCGGCGAGCAGACGCACCGAGGTGGTGCCGACGACGACGTCGAGGCACCCGGCTCCCTCGTCGCGCTCGGCGCAGTACTCCGCCTGGTGCCGATCGAGCCACCACCGGGTGCGCTGCGCGGCGTCGGCGTCCGGTTCCACCGCGGGTCCCAGATCGAGGAACTCGTGCAGAGTGTCGACCGACCCGTCGGCCCGCAGGGTGAGGCGGACGAGGGTGGCGCTGCGGGCGTCGGCATCCGCCTTGAGCAGCCATCGACCGTCGGTGGACTGCTCCGCGGTCCTGGCGTGCTCGTGGCCGCCGATCACCAGGTCGGGGCCGTCCAGGGCGGTGGCCTCCATCAGCGCCAGGTCCTCGGGCGCCGGCAGATGGGTGAGCGCGATCACCAGGTCGGCTCCGGCGTCGCGCAGGGCCTGGCTGAGCCGGCGGGTGACCAGCGCCCGGTCGGAGAATCTCTCGACGTACTCCGGGTGGCGCTCGTCGGTGCTGACGCTGAAGATGCCGACGCGCAGGCCGTTGCTCTCGATCGTGGTGCTGCGCACCAGGTTCGGTGCCTCGACCGCAGCAGCTCCGTCCTCGCCGGTCGCCCACTCCAGGTCGCTGCCCAGCCAGGTGAACTGCGACTCGCGGATGCGCTCCTCGAGCAGAGACGCCTGTGCCAGTCGCTGTTTCTCGAACTCGTGGTTGCCGAAGGTGACGACCATCCTCGCGTCGAACCCCCCGGGATCACCGTCGAGCCGGTTCATCAGATCGACCATCTGGGCGCCGTCGTAGGTGTCGCTGAGCAGAGAGGGATAGAGGAAGTCGCCGGCGTGCAGCAGGAGCAGCTCGGGATGATCGCGCTCGAGATCCTGCCGCAGGCTGCGCACGCGGGCGAGGCCGCCGACGGTGCCGCCGTCGACGCCCTCGATGCGGTAGACGTCGTTGATCGCCAGCAGGGTGACAGTGCCGACGGTTGCGGCATCCTCGCCCGGTGAACGGATGGCGTCGCGGGGTGAGCAGCCCGCGATCGCCGCGCTGAGAGCGATCAGGACGGCGACGGGCCGAGGTGAGACGCGCCGACCGCCGGCGGCGGGAACGGTCGTCGGTCGGGGAAGGCCGGTGGAAGCAGCCCGGTGAACGCCGGGAGGGGAGGTCGTCATGGTGCAGAGGACCCTACAGCAGCCGGCCGGCGAGCTGCTGCTGCCTGGCCCGCCTCCGGCGCATCGATCTGGATGTAATACTCCTGAGCCCCCGTGAGCAAGATCCGCGTTCTCGAAGACCTCCTGATCAGCCAGATCGCCGCCGGTGAGGTCATCGAACGACCCGCCTCGGTGGTCAAGGAGCTGGTCGAGAACGCGCTCGATGCCGGCGCCGGCTCGATCGAGATCGAGCTCGAGGGCGGCGGACGTGACGCGATCGTGGTGCGCGACGACGGCGAGGGCATGGCGCCCGAGGACGCGAGACTCGCCTTCGAGCGCCACGCCACCAGCAAGATCCGCTCGTTCGAGCAGCTCGAGTCGGTGCGCAGCCTCGGCTTCCGCGGCGAGGCGCTGGCGGCGATCGCGGCTGCGGCGAGAGTGGAGTGCACGACTGCGACGACCCAGGGAGAGGGTCACCACCTGGTGCTCCGAGGCGGCCGTGTCGAGGTCGAGGAGCCTGCATCGGCGCCGCGCGGCACGCAGATGGAGGTGCGTTCCCTGTTCGCCGATCTGCCGGCTCGACGCCAGTTCCTCAAGAGCGCCTCCACCGAGCTGCGTCGGTGCCTAGAGATCGTGCACGGCTACGCGTTGGCCCGCCCCGACGTCCGCTTCGACGTGGTGCACGACGGGCGGGAGCTGCTGCGTGCGCCGAGCACGACCGAGGATGCCGCCGGTCGCCTCGAGCGGATCGCGCAGATCTTCGGCGCCGACTTCGCCTCGGGCCTCATCCGGCTGCCCGAGGACGGCACCGTGGAGGGCTTCGTCGGGCCGCCGGAGGGGGTGCGCAGCCGCAAGACGTTCCTCTTCGTCGATCGACGCCTGGTGCGTGACCGGGCACTGCTGGGCGTCTTCTACGGCGCCGTGCGCGACGTCTGGAAGACCGATCGTTTCCCGCCGCTCTTCCTCTTCCTGACGGTTCCAGGCGGCGAGGTGGACGTCAACGTGCACCCCCAGAAGGCGGAGGTGCGCTTCCGCAGCCGCGAGCCGGTGCGGCGCGCCGCCTCGGCGCTGAGAACCGCACTCGGCGAGGCGCGCCGGGAGGCCGCCGCTCCGGTGCGCGTCTTCGACGGCGGTCCGGCGCCGACCCTGCGCTGGAGCGGTCTCGGGGGCGGCGGCGAGGACCACGGCGCGCCGCTGCGTTCCTCCGACGGCGAGGCGTCTTCGGCTGGCGCCGGATATCGGAGCTCGGGAGAGGTCGCCGAACGCATCGCCGGTGCGAACTACGCGTTGCCCTCGCCGCGGCGCGTGCCGCTCTCAGGACGTCCGGCCGCCGCCACCGAGGGGTTGCGCCTGCTCGGTCACTACAAGGGCTCTCTGGTGCTGCTCGAAGGGCCTGACGCGCTGTACCTCGTCGACCAGCACGCCGCGCACGAGCGCATCCTCTTCGAGCAGCTCAGCCAGGCGATCGCCGCCGAGACGCCACGCTCGCAGCGGCTGCTGCAGCCGTTGGTGCTCGATCTCGGCGCGGATCTCAACGAGGTGCTGTCGCGATTCAGCGAGCGGTTGGAGGAGTGCGGTTTCGAGCTGCGTCCGCTCTCCGACGGCTCCCTGGGTCTCGTCGGCGTGCCGGCGCCGCTGCGGGTCGGTGTGGCGCGTCAGGTCCTCGAGGAGCTGGCGGCGAGGTTCCGCCACCTGGATCCGGATCAGGCCGCAGCCGGATCGCTGCGCTCCGAGCTGCTCGAGTCGTTCGTCGCCTCGAACGCATGTCGCGGTGCGGTGAAGATCCACCGACCGCTGAACGGTCAGGAGATGGAGCGGCTGGTCACCGACCTCTTCGCCTGCGATCAACCGTACAGCTGTCCGCACGGCCGACCGACGGTGCTCAAGATGGCCGACAGCGAGCTCGAACGCCGCTTCGAGCGGCGCTGAGAAGCCGAGGCGAGCCCGCGGTGACGAGCGATTCCAGCCCTTCCGACGCCAGGCCCGAGGACCGCGACGAGGCGGCGGCGCGCCAGCTGGAGGCGCTCGAGGAGCGCCTCGGTCACCGCTGGTCGGATCGCTCCCTGCTCGAGCGTGCCGTGACCCACCGCTCGGCCGCCCACGAGCTCGGGGCGGCCGACAACGAGCGACTCGAGTTCCTCGGCGACTCGGTGCTCGGTCTGGTCGCCGCGGCGTGGCTGCTCGAGCGCTTTCCGGACTTTCCCGAGGGGCGACTGGCGCGCCGCAAGAGCTTCCTGGTGTCGCAGCAGAGCCTGGTCGGCTGGGCCGAGGAGCTGGGTCTGGCGGCCGTGCTGCGGCTGGGGGTCGGGGAAGAGCGCTCGGGCGGCAGGCACAAGCCGGCACTGCTCGCCGACACCTTCGAGGCGTTGCTCGGCGCCCTGTACCTCGACGCGGGGCTGTCGACCGTCGAACGGCTGCTGCGACCACTGCTCGACGCGCAGCTCGAACGACGGCCGCAGCTGGCGCACCAGGACGTCAAGACGCTCCTGCAGGAGCTGGTGCAGGGCCGCGGTGAGTCGCTGCCCGAGTACCGCGTCGTCGCCGAGGAGGGGCCGTCGCACGATCGGCGCTTCCGGGTCTCGGCCCGCTGTGGCGGCTTCGAGGCGATCGGCGAAGGGCGCAGCAAGAAGGCGGCCGAGCGGGCCGCGGCTCTGCGTCTGCTCGAGCTGCTCGAGGCGACTGGCAAGGGATCGGTGGGTCCGTAAGAATGGGCCCACCGGCGGGCGCCCCGGGCAGCTCCGCCGCGGCGGATCCCCAGTCGATGCGGACCGCACGGATCCCAGTCCATCCCGAAGCATCCGGCGATGCGGCCGGCCGCCTCCCGTTTCGGGCGCTGGAGTGGCCGTCCGCCCACCAGAGAGTGCGGGGAGGCGACGGCCGCCTCGCGAGCCAGGAGTGCAGACTTGAGTGAATCCAGATCCGAGACCCCGGCGGGCGACGGCGCCGCGCCCGACGACGCCGCACCGGTGGGTGACGTGCCTTCGATCTACATCGCCCGTCTCGCCGACCACGTCGGCGAGCTGGTCGAGCTCCGTGGCTGGGTCGACAAGCGCCGCTCGAGCGGCAAGATCGGCTTCCTCGAGCTGCGCGACGGAAGCCCCGACACCGTGCAGGGCGTGGTCAGCCGCAAGGAGGTCGACGAGTCGTCATGGGAGGCGATGCAGGCGGCGACCCAGGAGTCGACGGTGCGTCTGGTCGGTCGCGTCGTCGAGGACGCGCGTGCGCCGTCGGGCTACGAGCTGCACGTCAGCGAGCTCGAGGTGCTGCAGGCCACCGAGGAGTACCCGATCACTCCCAAGGAGCACGGCACCGCCTTCCTGATGGAGAACCGCCACCTGTGGCTGCGCTCGTCGCGACAGCGCGCCATCCTGCGGGTGCGTAGCGCGGCGATCGCCGCGATCCGCGAGTTCTTCGATCGGCGCGACTACGTGCTGATCGACTCGCCGATCCTCACCCCGGCGGCGTGCGAGGGCACCTCGACCCTGTTCGAGACCGACTACTTCGGCGATCCGGCCTACCTCAGCCAGTCGGGCCAGCTCTACCTCGAGCCGGCGGCTGCCGCCTTCGGCAAGGTCTACTGCTTCGGGCCCACCTTCAGGGCGGAGAAGTCGAAGACGCGCCGACACCTGATGGAGTTCTGGATGGTCGAGCCCGAGGTCGCCTTCCTCGAGTTCGACGGACTGTGCGCGCTGGCGGAGGAGTTCCTCGCAGCGGTCGTCGGCCGGGTGCTGGAGCGTTGCCGCGGGGAGCTGGAGAGTCTCGAGCGGGACGTCTCGGTGCTCGAGCGCGTGCAGGCGCCCTTTCCCCGCATGCGCTACCGCGAGGCGATCGAGCTGCTGCAGGGCGAGGGGAAGGAGCTCCAGTTCGGCGACGACTTCGGGGCCGAGGAGGAGACGATCCTGGCCTCCCAGTTCGATCGTCCGTTGATGATCACCCACTACCCGGTGGCATCGAAGGCCTTCTACATGCAGCCGGACGCAGAGGACCCGGAGCTCGCGCTGGCTCTCGACGTCATCGCTCCCGAGGGCTACGGCGAGATCATCGGCGGCAGCCAGCGTATCCACGACCACGACCTGCTGGCGCGGCGTATCGACCAGCACGAGCTGCCCCGCCAGGCCTTCCAGTGGTACCTCGACATCCGTCGCTACGGCGCCTTCCCGCACAGCGGCTTCGGCATGGGGTTGGAGCGCTTCGTCGCCTGGCTGACCCGCTCGCCGCATCTTCGCGAGACCATCCCGTACCCGCGCATGCTGCACAAGATCTACCCCTGAGCAACCCATCTGGCTGCGAGCAGCCGTCGCCGGGATGGAGGAGGAATCGCGATGTGGGCCGTAGCCCCGTACCAGGAGCCGGAGGACGGCAGCCGTCCCGGTGGCGCGGCAACCATCCACCGCGTCGAGATGGAGGATCCCTCGGCCGGCCCCGGGGAGGTGGTGCTCGAGATCGCCGGCAGCGCCCTGAACCGGGCCGATCTGCTGCAGATGCGCGGCCTCTACCCGCCGCCGCCCGGCGCCAGCCCGGTGCCGGGCCTGGAGTGCTCGGGCACCGTCGTCGCCGTCGGCGACGGGGTCGACCAGAGCTGGCTCGGTCGTGAAGTGATGGCCCTGCT
Source organism: Acidobacteriota bacterium (assembly GCA_003388555.1). Classification (GTDB taxonomy): domain Bacteria; phylum Acidobacteriota; class Thermoanaerobaculia; order Multivoradales; family Multivoraceae; genus QQVD01. Next base: position 9,018 of record QQVD01000057.1, read on the forward strand.
CGCCGGTGGCGGGCACGCGACACGGGTCGCGGTGCCGGCGAGCCAGCTGATGGCGGTGCCGGAAGGGCTCGACCTGGTCGAGGCGGCGGCGCTGCCGGAAGTGGCCCTCACCAGCTGGACGAACCTGGTCTACGAGGGACGCCTGGCGCGCGGTGAGTCGGTGCTGATCTCCGGCGCGGCCTCCGGCGTCGGCACCTTCGCGGTGCAGATGGCGCGCGACCTCGGAGCCCGCGTCCTCGTCGCCGGCCGCTCGCTCGAGCGTCTCGAGGCGCTGCAGGAGCTCGGTGCCGACGAATGCCTCGAGCTCGGTGAGGACCTCCCGGAACGGGCGCGTGAGGCGACCGGTGGCGGGGTCGACCTGGTGATCGATCTGGTCGGCGGCGAGCACTTCCCGAGGCTGCTCGGATGCCTGCGCAGCCGGGGCCGCCTGGTGCTGGTCGGGATCCTCGCCGGCCGATCGTGTGAGGTGGATCTCGGAACGGTGCTGCGCGGTCGGCTCGAGGTGCGGGGATCGGTTCTGCGCAGCCGATCGCTCGAGGAGAAGGCGGGACTCGTCGCATCGTTCGCCAACTACGCCGAGCCGCGCTTCGCCAGTGGGGCGCTGCGGCCGGTCATCGACCGCGTCGTGCCGTTCGACGACGTCGCCGACGCCTACGCCGCGATGCAGGCGGGAGGTCTGTTCGGCAAGCTCGTGCTGCGCATGCGATGAGCGGGCCGGTCAGCGCGAGCCCGGCGATTGCTGCGGATCGGCCGCGAGCGCCGGCCGTTCGCGGAGCGACCTCGTGAGCCTGCAGTTCGTCAAGCTCGGCGGCAGTCTGATCACCGACAAGACCGGCGAGCAGTCGCTCGAGCGCGCCACGCTGGACCGCCTGGCGGCCGAGGTGGCGGCGGCGCAGACGGCGTCGCCGACGGCGCTGGTCGTCGGCCACGGCAGCGGCTCGTTCGGGCACGTCGCCGCGGCGCGCACCGCCCTGCGCGCCGCCGGCGCGGCTTCGCCGGATCGACCGATCGATCGGCCGTCGGCGACCGAGGTCAGCGAGGTCCAGGCCGCGGCGCATCGGTTGCATGCCGAAGTGCTGAAGGCGTTGCGCGCCGCCGGCGTCGCCGCGATGTCACTGCCTCCGTCCTCCTGGCTGACCCTGCAGGACGGCAAGGTTGCCAACGCTGGTTGCGGCGCGGTGGCACAGGCGCTGGAGCTGGGTCTGGTCCCGGTCGTCTGTGGCGACGTCGTGCTCGACTCGGTGCGTGGCGCGGTGATCTGCTCCACCGAGGAGGTGTTCTCCGTTCTGGTCCGGGGGGGAGGGCTGGCAGGGCGTTTCACCCGTGCGCTGTGGATGGGGCGCACCGATGGTCTGCTCGTCGCCGGCAAGCGGCTTGACCGCATCGACGAGACGAACGTCGAGTCGGCGCTGGCGGAGGCTGGCGGTGCCCTCGGCGTCGACGTGACCGGCGGCATGCGGCACCGGGTGGAGACGCTGTGGTCCCTGGCCGGGGAGGTGGGGGAGTCGTGGATCCTCGACGGAGGTCGGCCGGGAGTGCTCGAGGCGGCGCTCGGCGGTCGGCGTCTGGGCGGCACCTGCGTGGGGCGGGCCGAGCCGGCCCTGGGGCGACCCCAAGCCGGGCCTCCGCCACCCTTCATGTCTTCTTAACTGGCGGAGAATGAGGGGTTTAGGCGCTCTTACAACTGTGCACAATGAATTGTGCACACCGTTCGTAAGTCCCTCATTCCATTGACCTGCGGAGGATCCGACAGACCCTGGATCCGCAGGATTTTCCACAGCTGCTGCGGAAAGCGACCGTCGGCTCGGTCGGTGGCGGTGCGAGGGCCGCGCAGAGAACCCGGAAGGTCCGGTTTTCGGAGCCTCGGAAGGGCTCCGAAACAGGGACCGCGTCGTCCGTTGCCGAGGAGTCTGCGGATGGCCGCGGGTCGGGTGTGAGGACAGCGAGGAGGTGCGACCTGCAGTGCGGTGGAGAGTGTGGTGGAGATCGCCGCCCCGGTTGGAATATCCGGCTCCCTCATCCGTATCCTGGGCATGATCCTGGTGATGGAAGGTCCGTGCGCAGGGCGTATCGTTGCAGGGCACCATACAGGTGAGCATCGGGAGGGCAGCCGCAGTGCAGTCGACAGGCACAGGGACCGGGTCCGCAACGGCGGAGGGCCGCTGACCGTGGGACTCCTCGGGGCCGGACGCCGGCTGCACGGTGCAGTCGCGAAGACGGCGGAGGCACCGACGACGACGGAGCGGTTCGGGCGGGTGGCGGAGGAGGGCGTCGCAGCCGACGGTGAGGACGCCCTCCACGCCGAGCTCGTGGCGGGATCGCTGCGCGGCGAGGCGAAGGCTCTCGAGGCGCTCGCGCTGTCGCTGCGCCCGCACGCCTACCGCCTCGCTCTGCAGCTGCTCGGCAACCACGAGGACGCGCTCGACTGCGCCCAGGAGTCCCTGCTGCGCTTCTTCGCCCACCTCGGCTCATACGACCCGCGTCAGCCCCTGCTGCCCTGGGTGCGTCGCATCGTGCGCAATCGCGCCATCGACATGCTGCGGCGGCGCCGGGTGCGCAGGGCCGACTCCCTCGACACCTCGGGACCGGAGGGCGAAGCCATCGAGCTCGTCGATCCCAACGTCGCCGAACCGACCGAGTCGCTCCAGCTGGCGCGGCGCCGCCGCCTGGTGTGGAGCTGTCTGCAGGAGATGAACCAGACCCAGAAGGAGATCCTGGTGCTGCGTGACTACCAGGACCTCAGCTACCGCGAGATCGCCGACGAGCTGGGGATTCCGACCGGCACCGTCATGTCCCGGTTGCACCGCGCCAGGGCCGAGCTGCGGCGCCTGGTCATCGGCGAGCTCGACCAGACCTCCGTCGCCTGAACCGGGCAGGAACGATCACGGCGCCAGCCCACCACTCCTTGGATCCGACATGGCCGCATCGAGTCGACAGCCCGGAACCGAGACGCCGCGGTCGCAGAGCGCGACGGCGCCGTGCCCCTTCGACGAGACGCGTCGACCGTTCCCCGAGGAGCACCTGTCCGGCGCCCTCGATGGAGTCCTGACCCGGATCGAGAGCTCGCGGGTGCGCCAGCACGTGCGGGAGTGCCCGCGCTGCCGGGCCGTCTACGAGGAGCTGGCGCTGAACCGTCGCGCGGCACTGACCACGGTGTTCCCCGCACCTCCCGACGACCAGTGGGACGAGAGCCCGCGCGGAGTCGTCAGTCGCTGGACGCGTAACCTGGGTTGGCTGCTGTTCGCCTTCGTGGCGCTGGTGGTGCTCGCCTCGAGCGTCGTGGCGCCGGAGTTCCTGTCGCGCGAGAGGGTCGGTCTCTGGCTGCTACGCTGCACCGCCTTGGCGACCCTCGCGGTTCTGGTCTCGGTGGGGATCGACCGCTGGCGGTCGATGAGGGGAGACCTCTACCGCGGTGTGCGCAGATGATCATCACCACCAGCGACAGCGTGCCCGGCTACCGGGTGGTGCGATCGATGGGCCTGGTGCGCGGCAACACGATCCGCACCCGGCACGTCGGCAAAGACATCCTCGCGGTCCTGCGCGGCCTGGTGGGTGGCGAGGTGTCGGAGTACACCAAGCTGTTCGCGGAGTCGCGGGAGCAGGCGATCGACCGGATGACCGAGGACGCGGAGGCGCTCGGCGCCAACGGCATCATCGGCGTGCGCTTCGCCACTTCGATGGTGATGGCTTCGGCTGCCGAGCTGCTCGCCTACGGCACCGCGGTGCGGGTGGAAGAGGAAGAAGTAACGGAGCCGCCTGGCGCCGCCGCGACCTGAGCTCGGGCCGACGCCCGGCGCTCGACGGTCGAGATCGGGCACCGCAACCGTCGTCAGTCGGCGATCACACGTCGGCGGTGATCAGTCGGTGATGATCAGTCGGCGCTGCGCGCCACCGCCAGGGCCTGATTGAGCGCCATGTCAGGAAAGCGCCAGCTGAGGCCCTGGACGCGCTGCTTCTCCTCACCGTCGACGTAGATCACTCCGAACGGGAGCTGACCGCTGATCTCGAACTGCTTGGCGAGCTCGTCCTTCTGGATGTCGAGCGGCAGGCCGTGGTACTCGAACCGGATCGGAGTGCCGACGAGCTGCTGCTCGAGCTTGAAGATCTTCGGCACCATGTCCTGGCAGTGGTTGCACCAGCTGCCGAAGAAGACCTTGACGACCACCGGCTCCTCGACCTGGAAGAGCGGATTGAGGTGCTGCGCGAACGGCTCGTAGAGCTTGGCGCGGGTGCCCCAGGTCGGGTCGTACGCGACGATGTCCTTCTGGGTCGTCGGTCCGAGCAGAGGTGGCTTGATCGACATCGAGTACGCCGCGCCGTCGTGCTGGAAACGTGGCAGCTGGCCGACGATCTCGAAGTCCCCGCTCTTCGTCGGCTGAGCCGAGGGCTTGCGGTTCCAGATCCCCTCGTCGCCGGGAACGAAGTCCGAGCTCGGGTAGATCCTCATCGAGCGGCCGCGCGGGACGAGCTCGACCACACCTTCGATCGGCGCCGCGGCGACGAGCACCGATCCAGCCGCGGCGGAGCGGAAGAAGCGGACGTCGGGGACCGGCTTGCCGTCCCGCGAGAGCACGTAGCCGCCGATCTCGACGAACTCGTTGGGGTCGGCCTTCGGCGGCTGCGCGAAGGCGCTCGTGGCGGCGAGGAGCCCGGCCATCAGCAGGCACGGCAGGAGGGCCGGGATCGTGGTCTTCGGGGAGGGCTGGAATCGGGGGGATCGAAGTGCGGCCATGGGATATCTCGTGAGCGGTTCTCTTGATGTTCGGGCGGCGGACGATGGCTGGCGCCGTAAGGGGGGTCCGCGGCACGCGGCAAGCCCGTCGCCGGCGGCTCGGCAGAAGGACCTGGGCGCCGGCTGAGGTCAACGACCCCGCACACGCATGCTATTCCCCGTCGCTCCGTGGTGGAGACGACGGTCCACCTTCGCTGCTCCCGGGAGGACCGCCGCGACGGTCGCCGACGGTAGGTTCCTCGGCGCGCACCAGGCCCGCCTCCCGCCGGCCGCTGGCGTCGGCGAGGGCTCGCCAGAGACCGGTTTCCGGCGGCGAGACGAGGATCGTCCCGGCGGCGGTCAGCGCCACCGCGCCGCCTCCGGGCAGCTCTTCGACGACGCTTTCGACGGCGCTTCCCGGTTCGGTGTGCCGCAGCCGCTCGACGATGGCGTGCGCCGCCATGCGGCGGACCAGGCTGCCGTCCGGGCCGAGCACGACGGCGGCTCCGGAGCGGTTGTCGGCGAACAGCCCTGCGCCCGGCAGCGCGACGTCGGAGAAGGCGTCGGCCTCGCGCAGCGCGGCGCCGCCGGTCGAGACCCCGACCGCCAGATTGCCGTACCGATCGAGGGCGACGACACCGACCGATCCGGGCACGCCGGGGACCGCATCGACCTCGCCCCGTCGCCTGGCCGAGCGCAGCTCCAGCAGTCGTGGCGGCGTGGTGAAGAAGTTCTGCGGCGCCTTCTCGACTCCCAGCTCGCCTGCCGCCTGGTCGGCCAGCGCGGCGACACGGATCGTGCCTCCTCCCTGCTCGAGCAGTCGCCTGGCCAGCACGATCGGGTTGCGCACGTTGCGGGTGCCGAAGACGACGCCCATCGCGTGCGAGCGGCCGTCGATCAACGCCGCATCGAGACGGTGGGTGCCGCGGTCGGTGAAGGCCGCGCCCCGCCCGGCGTTGAACGACGGTTCGTCCTCCAGGCGGCGCAGCAGCTCCGCGACCACGTCGACCGCTGCGGATCCAGCGGTCAGTCGCTGGATCCCGGCGTCGAGGACGACCTGCAGGGCCTCGAGCCGTGCGTTGGCAGCGGCGGAGCCCGCGAGCGAAGTCTCGGGGCCGCCATGCACGACGAGAGCCCAGTCTAAGCGCTCGCCGTCCGCGGCCCCGGGCGAGTCGGAGCGAGGCTCGGCGGCGCCAGCGGTCCGATCGCCGCCGGCGGGCCGGCCTTCGACGGTGGCGTCGACGTCGTCGCCGCTCTCGGTCGACGGGCAGGCGAGCAGCACCAGCGCCACCGCGAACGCCGCCGAGCAGGCCCGGAGCGTCCGCGTCGCTGGCGGCATGAGGTGGGCGGCCTGCACCGCTTGCCCGATGGAATGCACGAAGAGCACGAGGGGAGTGGGGGACACCCGCGCCCAGCCTGCCTGGCGTCGGCGGGCGCCGACTCGGGGCCGTGGGTTGCGATGTCCCGCTCGGCCGAGACGTGGCGTCGATGGGCGGCGTTGTGGGCGAAGCGGCTGCCGGTCCCAGCCGCGGTGGCGACGGAGTGCGGGCAGTGCGATTCCCACCCGCGTCTCGGATCTCAGGCGATGGCGGCCGCAGGCTACCACCGTCATGCACCGTCATGCACCGTCATGCACCGTCGTGCACCGTCATGCACCGTCGCGCACCGTCGCGCACGGTCGCGCGCTGGTCTTGGGGATTCGCTGCCGGCCGGGCGCGTCGCCGCCAAAGGGCGATAGTCTGTCCACAGATGCAGCAGGTCGGTAGTGACGAGGTGGCCGGACGCCGGGACGGAGTCGGGGGCTCTGGACGTTCGGAGGGCCCCGATCCGTTCCCGTGGGACGAGCTGACGCCCGTCGACGAGCCCTCCAGGCACCGTGCCTTCTGGTGGCTCGGAGCCGGCCTCGTGGTGCTCGGTACTCCCTGGTGGCAGCCGCCCGCCCTCGCCGGCCGACTGGTCTTCGGTCTGCCGTTCTGGGTCGTCTGCAGCCTGGCGTGTGCCGCCGGTCTCGCCTGTCTGATCTCGTTCGCGAGCCTGCGCTGGTGGTCCGACGGCGAGCCCGGCCGCGCTCCCGAGCATGCGGCGGAGGGGGCGATGAGTGACGAGGCCCCTCGCGGCGGTGAGGCGGGCCGATGAACGTCGGCGTCGGCAGCGACCAGCTCGCGCTCGGCACCCCGGCCCTGCTCGTGTTGGGCGTCTATCTGCTGCTGATGCTCGCGCTCGGCTTCCTCGGTCGGATCCGCCGGCAGAACGACTCGCTGAGGGACTTCTACCTCGCCGGCGAGGGCTTCGGCTTCGCGGTGCTGTTCCTGACCCTGTTCGCGACCCAGTACTCGGGGAACACACTGCTCGGTTTCGCCGGCCGCTCCTACCAGCAGGGGCTGAGCTACGTGGTCAGCGTGACCTTCATGATCGCGGTGGTCGGGGTGCTGATCGTCTACGCGCCCCGCCTCTACCGCCTCGCCCGCCGCTACCAGTACATCACCCCGACCGACTTCGTCTTCCATCGCTTCGGCTCCCACCAGCTGCGCCTCGGCGCCGTGGTGCTGCTCTGCTGGGGCCTGGCCAACTACGTCCTCGAGCAGCTGGTGGCGATGGGTCACGCGGTCGAGGCGATCAGCGGCGGCCGCCTCAGCTTCATGCAGGGAGTGCTGCTGCTGGCGCTGGTGATGCTGATCTACGAATCGCTCGGCGGCATGCGCTCGGTGGCCTGGACCGACACCGTGCAGGGCGGTCTGCTGCTCGCCGGTTGTGCGGTGATCCTGTTCGCGCTGGTGCGCATGGACGGTGGTCTCGTCGCCGCCACGGAACGCATCGCCGAGGTCGAGGCGTTCAAGCTCGAGCGCCCGGACGGCGCCGGGCTGCGCCTGTGGATGAGTCAGCTGGTGCTGCTCGGCATCGGCGTCGCGATCTATCCCCACGCCATCCAACGCGTCTTCTCGGCGCGCCGACTCGGTGTGCTGCGCGCCTCGCTGGCGGTGATGGCCTTCATGCCGCTGCTGACCACGCTGCTCGCCTTCCTGCTCGGGTACGTCGGCTCGAGCCGCTTCCCGGGTCTCGATCGGCTCGAGAGCGACCGCATCACCCTGCTCGTGCTCGCCGATCTGGCGCAGCGATCGCCATGGACCTACTGGCTCGTGATCCTGGTGCTCTGCGCCGTGGTCGCCGCGATCATGTCGACCGCCGACTCGGCGCTGCTGTCGATCGCCTCGATGTTCACCCGTGACGTCTACCAGCCCTACCTGCAACCCCGCCTCGGGCTGCGCACCACCGGCCGGCACCTCCTGGCCGTCGGCAAGATCGTCTCGTGGTCCCTGATGGCGGTGCTGATCCTGCTCGCCTGGGTGTCGCTGCGCACCGAGAGCTCGATCTGGCTCCTCATCCGGCTCAAGCTCGAGTTCATGGTCCAGCTCGCGCCCTGTCTGCTGCTCGGGCTCTACTGGCGTCGGCTGCACGGCCGAGCGGTGTTCTGGGGCATGGTGGCCGGCAGCGGCTTCACCCTGGCGGTGTGGCTGGGAGTGATGGCGGGCCTGTGGCAGAGTCGCTCGCCGTTCGAGGTCAGCGCCGGCGTTTGGGGTCTGTTGCTCAACGCGCTGGTCGCGGTGACGTGGAGCTGGCTGCGCCCGCGCGAGGCGTCGGTGGAGAGGCGCGCCGACGCGTCCTCATTGGAAGGCGTCGCCGACGGCGCGCTTCCCGGGAGCCGTACGAGGTGAAGAAGCTGTGGGCGCGGCTGCGCGGCGACCATCGGGGTGTCGCCGACATCGACTTCGCCGAGGGTCGCTACCTCGAGGCCGCGCGCTCGTACGCCAGAGCCGAGGATCATGTGTCGGCGGCGAAGGCCGCGGCGGCCGGCGGCGACGAGAAGCTGGCTCGTTCCTACGCCGAACGGATCCCCAACCCGCACGACGCCGGGGTGCTGCTGGCGTCGGAGGGCATGGATCGCATGGCGATCGGCTTCTTCGAGAAGAGCGGCGCCTACTGGCAGGCGGCGGAGTGCGCGCTGCGCAGCAACCAGGTGCGCCGCGCGGCGGCTTTCTACGAGTCCTCGGGCGCCCTCGAGCGAGCCGCCGACTGCTACGAGCGCGCCGGAGCGGTCGAGGAGACCCTGCGGGTGCTCGGCGACGAGAGCCAGCGCCTCGAAGCCGGGAACGACCCGACGGCGCGTCGTCGGGTCGACGTCAGGCGGGCGAAGCTGCTGGCCAAGCTGGGCCGGGTGGAGAAGGCCGCCGAGGTCCTCAGCGGCTGCGGCCAGCACCTCGCCGCGGCGGAGATGTGGAGTCGCGCCGGGGCCCTCGATCGGGCGGCCGGGGAGTTCCTCGCCGCCGGCAGCGCCCATCGCGCCGCCAGCCTCGTCGACGCGCTCCCTTCGGGCACCGATGCCGAGCTGCGCGCGAGGGTTCTCGCGGCGGCCGAGCGGAACTCGGAGGCGGCTGCGATCTGGGCCGAGCTGGGACAGGTCGATCGCGCCATCGAGATGTGGGAGGCCTGCGGCGACTACCTCCAGGCCGCCAAGGGGTTCCGGGAACACGGCATGTACGACCGCGCGGCGGACCTCTACTTCCGCGCCGGCGACTACGGCGAGGCGGCCTTCTGCTACCGCCAGGCAGGCGACCTGCGCTCCGCGGCCCGCGCCCTGCGAGAGCTGGGGCTGCCCCACGACGCCGGCGCTCTCTACCTCGAGGCGGACGACCCGCTGCGGGCCGCGCGGGCCTTTCTCGACGCTCAGGATCGCAGCTCGGCCATCGCCGCGCTGCAGGCGATCAGGCGCGACGACTCCGACTACGCCGAGTCGGCGATGCTGCTCGCCCCGCTGCTGATCGCCGAACGGCGGAGCGCCGAGGCGATGGACGTGCTCGAGGCGCGCTCGCTGATCGGCAACATGAGTGACGCCGAGGTCGACGAGGTCGCCTACTGGCGGGCGCGGGCGCACGAGGGAGCCGGTGAGGTGGCGGCGGCCGAACGCTCGTACGAGCGGCTCGCCAAGCGCGACGAGCCCTACCGTGATTCCGCCGAGCGGTTGACCCGGCTGCGCGCCGACCGCAAGTCGCGCAGCGAAGACGAGCGCGACACGCTCGCCGTCGTCGAGGTCTTCGCCGGGACGGTGATCGACGATCGCTGGGAGGTCATCGAGGAGCTCGGTAGGGGCGGCACCAGCCGTGTCTTCCGGGTGCACGATCGCCGGCGCGACGAGGAGGTGGCGCTGAAGATCCTGCTCGGCACCTCCTCCGATCGCAGCACCGCCGAGGAGCGTCTGCTCACCGAGGCACGCATCGGACGGCGGCTCGACCATCGGGCAGTGCTGCGGGTCTACGACGTCGGCCGCTACGCCGGCTGTCTCTTCGTGACCATGGAGCTGCTCGAGGGGCGCACCCTCGAACAGATCCTGCAGGAGGAGGGCCGCCTGCCGCTGCGCGTCGCGCACACCCTGCTGACGCAGATCGTCGCCGGCCTCGAGGCGGCACACGAGGAGGGCATCCTGCACCGCGACCTCAAGCCGAGCAACGTCGCCATCTCGCCCGACGGCGTGCGGCTGATGGACTTCGGCATCGCGCTGTTCGTCGACCGTGACCTCAGCCTCACCCAGACCGGTCAGGTGATCGGGTCTCCGATGTACATGTCGCCCGAGCAGATCCAGGGACGCGATCTCGACGGTCGCACCGACCTGTACAGCCTGGGAATCCTCGTCTTCACCATGCTGACGGGGCTCGAGCCGTTCCGCGGCCGCACCGCCACGGCGATCTCGCTCAAGCACCTGCAGGAGGAGCCGCCCGACATCCGCGTCAGCCGGCCGGGGGTGCCGCCGCAGTGGGACGATCTGGTGCACTGGCTGCTCGCCAAGGATCGCGCCGACCGGCCCGAATCGGCGTCGGTGGTCGCGGCGGCGGTGGCCAACCTGCCGGTCGAGGAGGCGGTCGACCAGGACTGAAGGGCGACGAACGACGGTTGAGCGGGACCGATCGCGCGCCGCGCCGCGCCGTGCCGGCCGGCCGGCGCGAACCCCGGATGGCCGTCGGACTGCCGCGTTGGTAAGGTGCCGCGCCGGGGCCGGGGCAGACGGGTTCGCGGGAAGTCGCCGCGACCGATCACTCCCAAGGACCGTCACTCCACAGACCGAGCGGGTGCCGAAGACGATGAGCCGATCGCCGAACCAGGACGAAACCAGGAGTGCTGCCCACGGGCGGCGCCGGATCTTCTCGGGCATCCAGCCCTCGGGGTCACTGCATCTGGGCAACTACCTCGGCGCCATCCGCCAGTGGGTGCGGCGTCAGGACGAGCGCTCCGACGAGGTCGAGAGCTTCATCTGCGTCGTCGACCTGCACGCGATCACGCTGCCACAGGACCCCGAGTCGCTGCGTCGGCAGACGCGCGAGCTCTTCGCCCTGCTGATCGCCTGCGGCATCGATCCCGAGCGCACGACTCTGTTCGTGCAGAGCCACGTGCGCGCCCACACGGAGGCCACCTGGATGCTCCTATGCGCCACCCCGCTGGGGTGGCTCGAGCGGATGACCCAGTACAAGGTCAAGGCGCAGCGCCAGGAGAGTGTCGGCGCGGGGCTGCTGACCTACCCGGTGCTGCAGGCGGCCGACATCCTCCTCTACGACGCCCACGAGGTGCCGGTGGGGGAGGACCAGAAGCAGCACGTCGAGCTCTGCCGCGACGTCGCGCAGCGCTTCAACCACCTCTACGGAGAGACCTTCGTCGTTCCGGAGCCGGTGATCCCGCAGGTCGGTGCGCGGATCATGGGCCTGGACGATCCCAGCGCGAAGATGAGCAAGAGCGACAGCGCCGCACGCGGCCACGCGGTGCTGCTCACCGATCCCGACGCTGAGATCGAGCGCGCGATCAAGCGCGCGGTGACCGACTCGGGCAACGAGATCCGCTTCTCCGACGACCCCGAGAAGGCGGGGGTCGACAACCTGCTGTCGATCTACGCCGCGGTCACCGGGCGGAGCCGGGCCGAGTGCGAAGCGGACTTCGCCGACGCGCGTGGCTACGGCGATCTCAAGAAGCGCGTCGCGGAGGTGGTCGTCGACGTGGTGGGGCCGATCCGGGAGCGGGCCGCCGAGCTGCTGCGCGGCGACCACCGCGAGCTCGACCGGCTGGTGGCCCTGGGCGCCGAGCGCGCCGCCGCCATCGCGGAGCCGAAGCTGGCGCAGATGCGCGAGCGGCTCGGGTTCCTGCCGGCCCCACGCTGACGCGGAGGCAGGCCTCGACTCGGCCGCGCCCCCGATCAGTCGCTGGGCTGCGCCAGGCGGCCGTCGAGCTCGAGCTCGGCGGCGATCCCCTTCATCGCCTCGAGCACGTTGCCGACGTGGTCCCAGAGCGCCAGCCGGCCTCCGTAGACCTGCTCGCTGAAGTCGCGTGTCGCTCGCTCCACGTGCTCGCGATCGACGCCGGCGGCGAAGGCCTTCTCCTTCCAACGCTTGCGTACCGACTTCAGCGGCACCTCGCGGAGGTCCTTGCTCGGACGCACCAGGGCGGTGGCGGTGATCAGGCCGGTGACCTCGTCGCAGGCGAGCAGCGCGAAGTCCAGCGGCGCGGAGCGCTCGACTCCGGTGCCCTCGGTGTTGTGGGCGAGGATCGCCTGCACCACCGGCTCCGGGCATCCGTGCTGGCGCAGGATCGGCGCTCCCTTGGCCGGATGGTCCTCGAGCGTCGGATGCCGCTCCCAGTCGAAGTCGTGCAGCAGGCCGGCGAGGCCCCAGAGCTCGACGTCCTGGTCGAGTCGGGCGGCGTACCAGCGCGTCGCCGCCTCCACCGCCAGCATGTGCTTGCGCAGGTTCGGGCTCTGCACGTGCTCGTGCACGATGGCGAGGGCTGCTTCACGGTCCATCGTCGGGGTCTCCTGGGATGAGCGGGCCGAGGTCCTGCGGTTCGGCGCGGCGGGGGCGGGGACGCGGGCGTGGGCGCCGCGGATTCTGCCAGACGGTACGACGGGCTGTCCGCGGACCGGGGCTTAGAATGATCCTTCGACGCGGCGCTGCGCAGTGCGGGCGCCGCGAGGTGAGGATGACATCGGAGCGGAGGTGAGGGATTGAGGACGACGGCTGGGCGTCGCATCGAGCTCGGTGGTTTCGGATCGGGGCCACCACCGCGAGACCTGCTGCTGATCCTGGCCGTGGTCTTCGCGACCTACTCGGCGACCTTCTTCACCGCCCTGCTCGACTGGCTCCGCCTGACCCCGCTGGTGTGGCAGCGCGGCATGGTGTGGCAGCTGTTCACCTACCCCTTCGTCGGCGTGCCCGACGCGGTGGCGACTCCCTGGATCCTGCTCGAGCTGCTGATCCTCTACTGGTTCGGCGGCGAGGTGTACCGCACGCTGGGCCGCCGGCCCTTCTGGGAGCTGTTGACGGTGACCGTGCTCGGCGCCGCGCTCGTCGCCGTGCTCGTCGATCTGGCTCTGCGCCTCGGTGGCGGTCTGGGGTCCGGCCTGCCACTGCTGCAGGGACAACGCACCCTGCTCGTCGTCTTCATCGCCGCCTTCGCGGTGCTGCGCGCCAACGCCACGATCCTCCTCTTCTTCGTGCTGCCGGTGAAGGCGGCGTACTTCCTGTGGATCGAGCTGGCTTTCGCCTTCATCGCCTTCCTGGGGACCAAGGACCTCGCCGGCTTCCTCGGCATCTGCACCGCCATCGGCCTCACCGTGGGACTGCTGCGGCCGGGCGGCATCCGGCGGGCGCTGCGCGAGCCGCGGCTTCGCTTCGAACGCTGGTGGATCGAGCGCAAGCTCGGCCGCATGCGGCGCAAGAGCCGCCTCCATCTCATCCGTCCGGACGACGAGCGCGGTGGCTCGAACGGTGGCTCGAACGGTGGTTCGAAGGGAAGTGGGAGTGGGCCTTGGGTGCACTGAGCACCACGTCGACCACGACGACCGCGACGACCGCGGGCGAGGCCGCGCGGCGAGCCAGGGACTGCTTCTCGCCGCAGCAGCGCCAATGGCTCGGCGCGCTGCGCGAGGACCTGCACCGGCACCCGGAGCTCTCGCTGCACGAGCAGCGCACCGCGGACCGACTGGAGCGCGCCCTGCGGGAGCTGGGCGCCGCCGACGTGCGGCGGATCGCCGGCACCGGGGTCGTGGCGCGGATCCCGGGACGCAGTCGCGAGGTCCTGCCGCCGGTCGCGGTGCGAGGCGACATCGACGCCCTGCCGATCCAGGAGGAGACCGGGCTCGCGTACGCCTCCGAGGTGGCCGGCGTGATGCACGCCTGCGGTCATGACGTGCACGCCTCCTGGGCGGTGGGTGCGGCGATGCTGCTGCTCCAGGAGCCGGCCTGTGGCGACGTGCTGGTGGTGCTGCAGCCGGCCGAGGAGATCGGCACCGGCGCCCTCGAGGTGCTGCGGAGCGGCGCACTCGACGACGTTGCGGCGATCTTCGGAGCCCACGTCGACCGCCGCTGGGAGGTCGGTCAGGTGGTGGTGCAGGAAGGCCCGCTCGCCGCCGCCACCGACGAGTTCGACGTCGTGCTCACCGGTGGCGGCGGCCACGGCGCGCGGCCCCACCTCACCCGCGATCCGATCGTCGCCGGTGCCGCCCTGGTGCAGGCGCTGCAGACACTGGTCTCGCGCCGCGTCGATCCGGGCGAGCCCGCGGTGGTGACGGTCGGTTCGTTCCAGGGCGGCGCCGCCGCCAACGTCATCCCCGAGCGGGTCGAGCTGCGCGGCACTCTGCGCTCGTGCTCGCCCCTGGTGCGTCAGCAGCTGATCGACGAGCTGCGTCAGCTCTCCCAGGACGTGGCGCGGGCCCACCGGGTCGACGCCGAGGTGCGTCTGCACGGCGGCACGCCGCCGATCGTCAACCCGGCGCCCGCCACCGGCTGGGCCCGGGTCGCCGCGACCCGGTTGCTCGGTGCGCAGGCGCTGGTGCCGATGCCCGAGGTCAACATGGGCGGAGAGGACTTCGCCTTCTATCTCGAGCGGACGGCCGGCTGCTTCGTGCGCGTGGGCGCACGCGAGCCCGGCGGCGAGGTGATCGGAGCCCACACGCCACGCTTCCACGCCGACCTCGGGGCTCTCTGGGTCGGCTCGGCCCTGCTCGCCGAGACGGCCCGCGAAGCGAGCCGCGCTCTCTCCTCGCCCGGCAGCGACGGCTGACATCGCGATCGACGCCCAAGGGCCACCGCAGTCCTCGAGCTCGGCGGTACCTCGCCGGTCGATGGCGGCGGTTTCGCGGTCTGTCGGCAGTCGTCGGTCGGGACCCGGCTCGACATCCGGCAAAAAAAAAATGGGCACACAGCCCATCGGGCCTCGCGGCCCAACGAGAAGGTGCCCCATGCCCATCGGACAGGATAGCAAAACCCGCCCGTAGGAGGCCGGGCCGTCTGGCAGCTGTGTGCGGCGCTGTCGCTGCGCCCGAGGCGGCGGCGGCCGGCGCCGTTGTCTGCGCGAGGTCGGCCTCCCGTCGGCCAATCGCGCTCTATCGAGGTCAGCTGCGTACGGCGCGGGTGCCGGGCACCCAGTGCTTGCGCTCGAACTTCAGCGACGACTCCATCGGCGTGACGTTCTCACGCTCGCGCGGCTCCGCGCGCAGCCGTTCGGCGCGCAGCTGGAATTCGTCGCACAGGTTGCGCATCGAGGCGGCGGCGGGGGTGTTCGGGGCGTACTCGAAGATCGACTGCCCGAGCGCCGGCGCCTCGGCCAGCTTGATCGCGGTGCGGACCTCGACCGCGAAGACGCGACCGCCGAACTCCTCGCGCAGGCGCTGCACGTTCACCCGGGTGACCTTGGTGCGGTAGTCGACCACGGTCAGCACCACGCCGACGCAGCGCAGTCCCAGCCGGTGACGGATGCCGAGCCGGTCGACCGCCTGGAGGAAGTTGCGCAGCCCCTCGATGGCGAGGAAGTGCGGTGTGATCGGTACGACGAAGCCGTCGGCGGCAACCAGCGCCGAGGCGGGCAGGGTGGAGAGGCCCGGGGGGCAGTCGCAGAGGATGAAGTCGTAGCGATCGCGCACCGGCTCGAGCTTCGAGCGCAGCCGCTCCTCGGGCCGCCGGAGCACCGCCAGCTCGCGGTCGGCGTTGACCAGATCGGCCGAGCTGGTGATCAGGTCGAGGTGCTCGAAGCGGGTGTGGCGCAGCACGTCGACGACCTCGGCGTCTCCGAGCAGCAGGTCGGAGCTCGACGGCGCCAGCCGCTCGCGAGGGATGCCGATCGACAGCGATGCCGACGCCTGCGGATCGAGGTCGACCAGCAGGGTGCGCTGGCCGCGAGCCGCCAGCCCGGCCGCCAGGTTGACTGCGGTCGTCGTCTTGCCGACCCCGCCCTTCTTGCTGACCACCGCCACGAGCATGCGACACCTCCAGACCTCGGGTTCCGGAGCACCGCTGCGGACCTGGCCGATGACCTCAGCGGGCTTCGGCAGCGCCGTCTCGGCGGGACCCCAAGTGGATCCCTAAGTGGAACCAATGCAGCAGGATAGCACCGCTGCACGCGGGACTGGAAGGTGGGCTGGGAGGCGTGGCGTCGAAGGAGGTGCGGGCGGCAGGCCAAGCCGCCGCCCGAGGCCCCCGGATTCGCGCCGAATCAGAAACGAAGCTGCAGCCCGGCGCTCACCAGGAGCTGGTTCAGGGTGTCGTCGCGCCGGTCGTAGCAGCAGTCGTAGTCCTGGTCGTCGACCCCGGTGAAGATGAAGCGGCCGTCGAGCCGGAATCCCACGAAGTCGGAGAACTCGAGCTTGACGCCGCCACCGAGGCCGATCGAGGGGTAGGTCTCGCTGCCCGCGAAGTCGGTGTCGAGCGTGGTGATGCCACCGGTGAGCACGGCGTAGGGCTTGAGCTGGCCGCGGGCGCCCTGGTAGAGCACGCCGCCGTGCAGGATGTCGACGTCGAGGTCGCCGAGTGAGGGGCTCGGCGACAGCAGGTCGTTGCCGAAGCGCAGCTCGGAGCTCTGGCGCGAGGCGAAGATCTCGATCTGGAACTGGCGGGTGAGCCCGAAGTCGACCATGACACCGTAGGCCTCGCTGTCGTCGATGTCGAGCTCGACCCGTCCGAACTCGAAGTCGTCGACCTGGAACTCGGAGCCGAACTGGTAGCCGAAGAAGGGCGTGATCTCGAAGACGCTACGGTCGTCCTGGGCGCGGGCGGCGCCGCTGCCGAGGAGCGTCGCCAGAGCGAGCAGGAGAGCCAGCGTCAGCCAGCGGCGTGCCGCGGCGTCGGAGGGTCGAGGAATGGCTCGGGCTACGGTCGTCGGGGCGGGGCTGGCGGAGAAGCCGCGGGGGCGGCGTGCACGGGAAGGGCTCATCGCGAGGCTCCTGGAGGATGGCGCTGCTCCCAGTCGGCGCCTGCGGGACCTGGCGGGTCCCTTGGGCTGAGGAGCTGGGCCGGAATCGAGAGTTACGGAGAAGGGCGCGGCAAGGTTCCGCGCTGTCCACGACAACGAAGCGAATGGCGAAAGCGGGACAGCTCGTGCACCCCTCGCAGGCAGCAACCGGGTGCGGATCGGGAGCGATTCCCCGTATCGCCCCGGCGGGGCCGGTTCACGGCACGGGGCGTCGCCTCGGCGCGGGACGAGGGAGAAGCGCTGCCGGACCTCCGGCGTCGACACCGTTGCTACAGTCGCCGCCCGCATGAGAGTGCGACTCACCTCCCTAGGCTGCAAGCTGAACCAGGCAGAGATCGAGGCGGTGGCGCGGCGCCTCGTCGCCGACGGCCACCAGCTGGTCGAAGACCTGGACGGCGCCGACGTGCACGTGGTGAACAGTTGCACGGTGACCGCCGCGGCGGCGCGCGATTCGCGCAAGGTCGCCCGTCGCGGCACCCGCCTCGCCCACGTCCCGTTCACCGTGCTCACCGGCTGCTGGGCGAGCGAGGAGCCGGCCGTTGCGGGGCGGCTCGACGGTGTCGACCTGGTGGTGGAGAACCGGGACAAGGAGCGGCTGGTCGACCGGCTCTACGCGGCGGTGCCCGAGCTGGCCGCGGCGTCGCGGCGCGCCTCGCAGCCCGGGCCAACCGACGAGGTGCCGGTCTCCTACGTGTCGCTGCCCTACGGCAACACCCGCGCCGCGCTCAAGGTCGAAGACGGCTGCAACATGCGCTGCGCCTTCTGCATCATCCCGTCGACCCGTGGGCGCCAACGCAGCCGCCCGCCCGAGGATGTCGTCGACGAGCTGCGCGAGCTGGTGGCGGCGGGCTGTCGCGAGGTCGTGGTGACCGGAGTGCAGATCTCGGCCTGGCGCTGGCAGGGCCTGCGACTTCACGACCTCGTGGACCTGCTGGTCGAGGAGAGTGGCGGAGCGCGTCTGCGGCTCACCTCGATCGCGCCCTGGCAGCTCGACGGCCCGCTGCGGCGGCTGTTCGAGGACCGCCGCGTCTGCCGCCACGTGCACCTGTCGCTGCAGAGTGGCTGTACCCGGACCCTGCGGCGGATGAGGCGCCCCTACACCGCCAGTGCCTTCGAGACCCTCGTGGAGGATCTCCGCGCCAGGGTGCCGGGTCTGGCGGTGACCAGCGACGTGATCGTCGGCTTCCCGGGTGAGACGGAGGACGAGTTCGAGAGCTCGCTCGCCTTCGTCGAGCGGCTCGGCTTCGCGCGCACCCACGTCTTCACCTACTCCGAGCGACGAGGCACTCTCGCGGCCAACATGCCGGATCCGGTGCCGCACCCGGAGCGGCGCGAGCGCGCCCACCGCATGCTGGCGGTGGCCGACGCGACGCGCCAGCGCTTCGAGAGGTCGCAGTGCGGCGCCCGGCTGCAGGTCTTGTGGGAGCGGCCGCGCGGCGGGCGCCTGCGCGGCCACAGCGACAACTACCTCGAGATCTGGGAGCGGCCTGAGGGGGCGGCGGGGCGCCAAGGCCCGGGTGACGGTGCCGAGCCGCTGGTCGGTCTGGCCACGCGCGCAGGCGGGTCGCGGTGCCCGTCCCGGCGCCAGCCTGGACAGTTCGAGGAGGTCGCGGTGCGCTACGCCGACGGCGTCGGCCTGCTGGTCGCCTGAGCGCGCCCGCCGGTCCCTGCGGGCCGCCCGGTCGCTCGTGTCCCGAGAGCGCCGGTGCGGGCTGCGCCGGTCACCAGGCGGTGACGTTGAGCCCCGCGTCGACGTAGAGGATCTCGCCGGTGGTGCCCGAGGAGAGGTCCGAGGCCAGGTAGACGCCGGCGCGCCCGACGTCGTCGATGTCGACGTTGCGCTTGAGCGGCGCCCGTTCTGCGGCCTGGGAGAGCAGGCCGCGCAGGCCGGAGACGCCGGAGGCGGCGAGGGTCTTGATCGGTCCCGCCGAGATGCCGTTGACGCGCACCCCGGCCGGGCCGAGATCGAGCGCCAGGTAGCGGATCGCCGACTCCAGCGCCGCCTTGGCGATGCCCATCACGTTGTAGTTGGGCACTGCCTGCACCGAGCCCAGGTAGGTCATCGCCAGGATCGAGCCGCCGCCGGTCATCAGTGGCTCGGCGGCACGGCTCAGCGAGATCAGCGAGTAGGCGCTGATCTCGAGCGCCTTGAGGAATCCCTCGCGCGAGGTGTCGATGGTGCGGCCCTGCAGGTCCTGACGATCGGCGAAGGCCACCGAGTGCACCAGGAAGTCGAGCTGGCCCCAGCGTTCGCGGAGCAGCTCGAACAGGCGACGCATCTGCTCGTCGTCGGTGACGTCGAGCTCCTCGACGATCTCGCTCTCGAGCGAGGCGGCGAGCGGACGCACCCGCTTCTCGAGCGCGTCGCCCTGGAAGGTGAAGGCGAGCTCGGCGCCGTGCGCAGCAGCCGCCCGCGCGATGCCCCAGGCGATGGAGCGCTGGTTGGCGACGCCGACGACCAGGCCGCGCTTGCCTTCGAGCAGTCTTCCCGAGACGGTCAGCGGGGCTTCTTCGGTGCTTGTCTCGTTTTCGTCGCTCATGGCGGATCGAGGCTCCTGCTTGGCATGCGTTCGGGTCTGCGTCGGCGCCTCACCGGGAGCCGCGGCGCAGGCCGTCACCGGTGGCCGCGTGTTCTCCGGCCCGAGGCCGTCGATGGGCTCCGGGGAGTGCGGGCTCTGGGCGGATTCCGCGGTGGCGCACTCTCCCAAGCGCCACCAAGCGCCATCGTCGGCGCCGGTCGTGTCTCACGCCAGTCCTGTGACCCGCACCACCTCCTCGAAGGTGGTGACCCCGGCGGCGAGCTTGCGCAGGGCGCTCTGGCGCAGGGTGCGCATGCCGTTCTTCACCGCCTCGCGCTTGATCACCGGCGAGTCGGCGCCCTGCTGGATGTGGTGCTTGATCGCGTCGTCGAGCTGGAGGATCTCGAACACGCCGGTGCGCCCGAGGTAGCCGGTGCCGCGGCACTCGCCGCATCCGGAGCCCTGGCGCACCTTGATCTGCTTGCCTTCGGGCACGGTGAGCGACAGGGCCGCCGCCTGGTCGGAGCTCAGCACGGTGTCCTCGCTGCAGTGCTCGCAGATCTTGCGCACCAGGCGCTGCGCCATCGAGCCGACCAGGGTGGAGCTGATCATGTAGCTCTCGATGCCGAGGTCTTTGAGCCGCCCGATCGACGACGACGCGTCGTTGGTGTGCAGGGTCGAGAAGACCAGGTGGCCGGTCATCGCAGCCTGCATCGCGTACTGCGCCGTCTCGCCGTCGCGGATCTCGCCGACCATGATGACGTCGGGGTCCTGACGCAGGATGTGGCGCAGCGCCGAGGCGAAGGTCACCCCCGCCTTCACCTGCACTGCCACCTGGTTGAACACCGGGTGCACCATCTCGATCGGGTCCTCGATGGTGGTGATGTTGATGTCGGGGCGCGCCAGGGTACCGAGTGCCGAGTAGAGCGTGGTGCTCTTGCCCGAGCCGGTGGGGCCGGTGACCAGGATGATGCCGTGCGGACGCTGGATGAAGCCGTTGAAGAGGTCGTGCTCCTCGGGCTCGAAGCCGAGGTGCGTCAGGTCGCGCATGAAGTTGTCGGGATCGAAGATGCGCAGCACCGCCTTCTCGCCGAAGGCCACCGGCAGGGTCGAGACGCGCAGCTCGATCTCCTGGTCGCGGCGCAGCGTCTTGATGCGGCCGTCCTGCGGCCGACGCTTCTCGGCGATGTCCATGCGCGCCATCGTCTTGATGCGGCTGACGACGGCGCGGTGCACCACCCGCGGCATGGTCTGGATCTCGTGCAGCACGCCGTCGATGCGGAAGCGGATCTGACTGATGTCGCGCTTGGGCTCGAGGTGGATGTCGCTGGCGCGGGTGTCGTAGGCGTGCTGCAGCATGAACTCGACCGCGTTGACGATGTGCTGGTCGCTCGACTCGATCTCGGTCTCGCTCTTCATCCGAACGAGCGCTTCGAGATTGCCGAGATCGACTCCCGCGGTGAGGTCCACCTCGGCCTGCTTGACGCTGCGGCGCAGGCCGTAGAACTCGGTGATGGCGCGCACGATGTCGGGCTCGGAGGCGACCACCAGGTCGACCTCCTGGCCGGCCAGGCGTCGGAAGGAGTCGACCGCCTCCAGGTCACCGGGATCGGCGCAGGCGACCACCAGGCGCCCGTCCTGCACCCGCAGCGGCAGCATCCGGTGGCGGATCGCGAACGGCCTCGAGATCTTCGACTCGATCAGGTCGACGTCGAGCCTGAGGGGGTCGATCTTGACCAGCGGCAGGCCGGCGTCCTTGGCCACCGCGGCGGCGATGTCGGCTTCGGTGAGCGGTTTGCCGCCGTTGCCGCGGTTCTGGAACTGCATGCGCTCGATCAGCTCGTAGCCGGTCGAGCGCTGGCTCGGAGTGCGCCCCTTGGGGTCACGGCGGCGCTGGTCGCGCGCCTCGCGCAGCGCGATCTGCGCCTCCTCGGGGAGGATCAGGCCCTGGCGCAGCAGGATGTCGGTGAGGCGTTGCGGGGTGAGCATGCTCTGGATCGTACCGACGGTCCCGTTCGGGAGTGCAGGATCTCGTCTCGGTCGTGCAGCCGCCCATCCCCTGGCGGCACGACCTGAGGCTGCGGGAGCTTCCGCCCAGCGCAGGGTCCCGCAGACCGCCGACATCCTAGCCTGTCGGCGGACCGGGATTGCGCCTCCCGTCGTCGATCGGCCCTTCCGGACCGGGCGCCGGCACGGGTCCAGCCGATCGCGACAGAATGCCGCCTCGGCCGGTATCTGTCAGAGAGCGCACCGGGTGCATCAGGTCGCCAGGTGCGCCCGTCTTCCGCCGGTCCCCATTTCAGGGTCCCTCCGGCCCCGTCCTGACAATCGTCTGAGCCCCAATGATCACGCCCCTCGGCCTCCTGCTCGTCCTCGGCGCCACGGCCTGCTACTCGCTGGTCGATCTGGTGCGCAAGATGGCCGCCGAGCGCATGCCGCTGGTGCCACTGATGTTCTGGATGGCGATCGGCGCGGTGCCCATCTTCCTGGCCTGGTGGTGGCAGGGCGGCGCCCCGGCGCCGGGCTCCGGCTACTGGGCACCGGGCGTCGGCTCGGGGCTGCTCAACATCGGCGCCAACCTCGCCCTGCTGCGCGCGGTGCAGCTCGGTGAGCTCAGCGCCGTGGTGCCCCTGCTCGGCCTCACCCCGGTGCTGACGACGCTGTGCTCGATCGTGCTGCTCGGCGAGGTGCCGACCGCCGCCCAATGGTTTGGCACCCTGCTGGTGGTCGGAGGCGCGATGCTGCTGCAGAGCGGTGCCCACGCCTCGGTGGAGGAGCGGGGGCGCCACCGCGAGGCGGTGCTCTGCATGCTCGCCGTGGTGGTCGCCTGGTCGGCGGCGATGCCGCTCGACAAGCTGGCGTCGGCGGCGGGCAGCGAGGCGCTGCACGGGGCGGTGCTGCACGCCTTCACCGCCCTGGCGCCGCTCGTCTTCCTGGCCTGGCGAGGCGACCTGCGGCGCCTCGCCTCGGCGCGGAATCACCTCGGCCTGGTGGTGGTGCTCACCATCGGCGGCTTCGCCGCTCTCGCCTTCCAGCTCTCGGCGCTCGAGCACGTCTTCGCCGGCCTGGTCGAGACGATCAAGCGGGGCATCGCCAGCCCGACCTCGCTGGTTCTCGGCGCGTTCTTCTTCGGCGAACGGATCGGCGCCCGCAAGGTCGTCGCGGTGGCGGTGATGGTCGGCGGCATCGCGCTGGTTCTCCTCTGAGGCGCTACGCTGTGCCTCGGAACGGAATCCGACTGCCCTGGTCCAACGATTGGCTCGACGGGGTCAAGGCCGCGGAGCCCGAGGTCGCGTGGTGCGACCGCTCAGCTCGCGCGGCTCTCATCGGACCAGGAGACACAGTCATGCCAGTGATGCCAGTGATGCCAGTGATGCCAGTGATGCCAGTGATGCAGCGAGGAAGCGACGAGATCGGAAGACCCAGCCCGCGGAACGTGACGGTGCTGCTGGCCGGCATGGCGCTGGTCGCCGGCGCGGTCGCGGCGACCGAGACGGGAGCTGAGCTGCCGCTCGAGCAACTCGAGGTGCCCGACGGCTTCCGCATCGAGCTCTACGCCACCGGCGTGCCCGACGCACGCCAGATGGCGCTCTCCGACTCGGGGGTGCTCTACGTCGGCAGCCGCCGCGCCGGCCAGGTGCACGCGGTGATCGACCGCGATGGCGACCACCGCGCCGACGAGGTGGCGCGCATCGCCGACGAGCTCGACATGCCCTCCGGCCTGGCCTACCGCGACGGCTCGCTCTACGTCGCCGCGCTCGACCGGGTGCTGCGCTACGACGGCATCGACGAGAAGCTGCAGGACCCGCCGCAGCCGGTGGTGGTCACCAGCGAGCTTCCCGACGACCGCCACCACGGCTGGAAGTACCTCGGCTTCGGCCCCGACGGCAAGCTCTACGTGCCGGTGGGGGTCAACTGCAACATCTGCGATCCCGAGGACCCGTACGCGACGATCCTGCGCATGAACGCCGACGGCACCGGCAGTCAGATCTGGGTGCGCGGCGTGCGCAACACCGTCGGCTTCGACTGGCGGCCGGGCACCGACGAGCTCTGGTTCGCCGACAACGGCAGGGACATGATGGGCGACGACGTGCCGCCCGACGAGCTCAACCGGGTGACCGAGAAGGGTCAGCACTTCGGCTTTCCCTACTGCCACGGCGGCGACATCCCCGATCCGCAGTACGGCAAGGAGCGCTCCTGCGACGAGTTCCGCGCCCCGGCGCAGAACCTCGGGCCGCACGTCGCCGCGATCGGCATGAAGTTCTACCGCGGCGACCAGTTCCCCGCCGAGTACCGGGGCTCCGCGCTGATCGCCGAGCACGGCTCGTGGAACCGGAGACAGAAGATCGGCTACCGGATCACCGCGGTCGACGTCGACGCCGAGGGCAACGCCTCGAACTACCGGCCTCTGGTCAGCGGATGGTTGCAGGGCCAGAAGAACTGGGGTCGGCCGACCGACGTGCTCGAGATGCCCGACGGATCGTTGTTGATCGCCGACGACCAGGCGAACGCGATCTATCGCCTCAGCTACTCCGGTGGAGACGGCGGCGCGGCCTCCTCGGCGCCGTGACCTGTTCGGCGCTGCCGACCCTCCGTGATGCGGCCAGCAGCCCTCGATCGCGACGAGATGACCGCGAACCCGTGACCACGAACCGATGACAGCGAACCAGGGACGATAGGACGATGAACACCAGTGGCACGGCGACCACGACTCCCTCCGCGGAGGCGGTGCAGCAGGCGCGCTCCCGCCTCGCCGAAGCCGAGGCCTCCGGCCGGGTGCTCGACATCACCCGCGGCAAGCCGTCGCCGGCACAGCTCGATCTCGCCGAGGGGCTGCTCGAGACGGTGACCTCCCACGACTGGCGCTCACCGAGCGGCGTCGACTGCCGCAACTACGGCGGTCTCGAAGGCCTTCCGGAGGCGCGCCAGCTCTTCGCGGCCTACCTCGAGGTGCCACTCGACGCCCTGCTGCTGCAGGACAACTCCAGCCTGCGCCTGATGTACGACACCCTGGTGCAGGCGGTCCTGCGCGGCGTGCCGGGGTCGTCCAGGCCGTGGGGCAGGGAGGAGCGGGTGCGCTTCCTCTGCCCGGTGCCGGGCTACGACCGCCACTTCTTCGCCCTCGAGCAGTGCGGCATCGAGATGCTGCCGGTCGGCATGACCCCCGACGGCCCCGAGATGGAGACGGTGCAGCGCCTGGTCGCCGAGGACGCCTCGATCCGCGGCATCTTCTGCGTGCCGCGACACTCGAACCCCACCGGCGTCACCTACTCGGCGGAGGTGGTGCGGGCCCTGGCCGAGATGAAGACGGCGGCGCCCGACTTCCGCATCTTCTGGGACAACGCCTACCACCGTCACCACCTGACCGACGACCCGAAGCCGCTGGCCGACATCCTGGCGCCCTGCGAGGCCGCCGGCCACGCCGACCGCGTGCTGTTCTTCGGCTCGACCTCGAAGATCTCCCTCGCCGGCGCCGGCGTCGCGATGATGGCCGGCTCGACCGCGAACGTCGCCTGGTGGCGCGAGAGCCTGACCCGCCAGACGATCGGGCCCGACAAGCTCAACCAGCTCCGCCACCTGCGCTTCTTCCGCGATCTCGCCGGCATCGAGAAGCACATGCAGCGCCACGCCGAGATCCTGCGCCCCAAGTTCGAGCTCACCCAACGCCTGCTGCGCGAGCGACTCGGCCCGCCCGGCAAGGGCCTCGCCACGTGGACCGATCCCGAAGGCGGCTACTTCGTCAGCCTCGACGTGGCCGACGGCTGCGCCCGCGCCGTCGTCGAGCGCGCCGGCAGGGCCGGCGTCAAGCTCACCGCCGTCGGCGCCCCCTTCCCGCACGGCAACGATCCCCACGACCGCAACATCCGCCTGGCGCCGTCCTTCCCGTCGCTCGAAGAGCTCGAGGCGGCGATGGGGCTGGTGTGTGACGCGGTGGTGGTGACGGTGGCGGAGAAGGGGAGCGGCGCGGGTTGAGGGCACCGGCCGCCGGCTGCCGGCTGACTTCGGATGCGCATTGCATCCGCGTGCTCCGCTGGAGCAGGGCCAAGGCCTCGGACCCAGTGCGAGCTGTCCGGCGTCAGGCAGAGCACCCGAGATGACCAACGCCGCAACTCTCGACCCCGACGACCTCGCGTTCGATCCCGACGCGCTGCGCGAGAAGTACCGCATCGAGCGCGACAAACGTCTGCGCGCGGACGGCAACGAGCAGTACCTGCGCATCGCCGAGGACTTCGCGGGCTATGCCCTGGACCCGTACGTCGAGGCGCCGCTGCAGCGGGAGCCGCTCACCGACGAGGTCGAGATCGTCGTCATCGGCGGCGGCTTCGGCGGACTGATCACCGCCGCGCGTCTGCGCGAGGCGGGCTTCGACGACGTGCGCCTCGTCGAGCAGGGAGCCGACTTCGGTGGCACCTGGTACTGGAACCGGTACCCCGGCGCGGCGTGCGACACCGAGGCCTACATCTACCTGCCGCTGTGCGAGGAGCTCGGCTACGTGGCGAGCTCGAAGTACGCCTTCCAGCCGGAGATCCTCGAGCACTCGCGCGCCATCGCGCGGCACTACGACCTCTACCGTGGCGCCCTGCTGCAGACCGCGGTCACGGCACTCGAGTGGCACGCGGGATCCGCACGGTGGATCGTGCGGACGAACCGCGGCGATTCCCTGCGGGCGCGCTTCGTGGTTCAGTCGAACGGTCCCCTGACCACCCCGAAGCTGCCCGGCATCCCGGGCATCGGCGACTTCCGCGGCCACTCCTTCCACACCAGCCGCTGGGACTACGACTACACCGGCGGCGGCCCCGACGGCGACCTCGACCGCCTCGGCGACAAGCGCGTGGCCGTCATCGGCACCGGCGCCACCGCGGTGCAGTGCGTGCCGCACCTCGGCGCCGCGGCGCGCGAGCTCTATGTCTTCCAGCGCACTCCGTCGTCGATCGACGTGCGCGCCAACCGGCCGACCGACCCGGCCTGGGCCGCGGGTCTCGAGCCCGGCTGGCAGCGCGAGCGGATGGAGAACTTCAACGTCCTCACCTCAGGGGGGATCGTCGAGCAGGACCTGGTGCAGGACGGTTGGACGGAGATCATCCGCAACCTGATCTCCACCGCCAACTTCCGCGGCACGGACATCCCCCGCGAGGAGGTGCCGCGGCTGATGGAGCTGGCCGACTTCCAGAAGATGAACCAGATCCGGGATCGGGTGGACGAGATCGTGCGCGACCCCGCGACGGCCGAGGCACTCAAGCCCTGGTACCGGCAGTTCTGCAAGCGCCCGTGCTTCCACGACGAATACCTGCCCACCTTCAACCGGCCCAATGTGCACCTGATCGACACCGACGGCCGCGGGGTCGAGGCGATCACCGCCGAGGGCGTGGTCGCCGGCGGCAGGCTCTACCTGGTCGACTGCATCGTCTTCGCCACCGGTTTCGAGGTGGGCACTGCGTTCACCCGCCGGGCGGGCTACGACGTCACCGGGCGCGAAGGCCGCAGGCTCAGTGAGGAGTGGAGCGACGGCATGCGCTCGCTGCACGGCATGTTCGTGCACGGATTTCCCAATCTGCTGATCACCTCCAACGCGCAGTCAGGGTTCACCACCAACTTCCCGCACGCCATGGACGAGCGCGCACGACACCTGGTCTATGTTCTCGACCGCTGCCGAACCGACGGGGTGCGCACCCTCGAAGCGACGGCGGCGGCGCAGGACGCCTGGGTGGAGGAGATGCTGGCGGCATCGCGCTTCAACGAGGAGTTCCTCGCCTCGTGCACCCCCGGCTACTACAACAACGAGGGCCAGCCGAACCGTCGCAGCGTGCAGGACGGTCCCTACGGGCGGGGGCCGGTGCGCTTCTTCCGCCTCCTCGAGCGCTGGCGCGCGGAGGGCGGTCTTGACGGCCTCGAGCGTCGCTGACGCAGACCGATCGGACTGACTCGGCGCCCCGGTCGCGGCCCAGAACGACCCCACGGATCCAGGGAGCCGCCGACCCAGCGACGCAGCGCGCCGTCGACCCGCAACCCAGTTCCAGTGGCGTGGTCTGTCGCCGCCTCAGAGCCCGCCGGAGACCGTCAGCACCTCGCCGGTGACGTAGTCGGACTGCGGCAGGCAGAGCAGGAAGATGCCGCCGGCCGCGTCCTCGGGCTCGCCGAGGCGCCCCAGCGCCGTCGCCTGGCGCACGGCCTCCCGTGCAGGGTCGGCGATGCCGACGCGGTGGGCGCGGCCCGCGACCTCGATGGTCGGCGGCGTGTCGCGGAAGCCCTGGGTGAGGCGGGTGGCGATGTAGCCCAGGGCCACCGCGTTCACGGTGACGTTGTAGCGGCCCCACTCCTTGGCCAGCGACTTCGTCACGCCGACGATCGCGGCCTTGCCGGCGCTGTAGCCGACCTGGGTCGCGGCGCCCTGTGTGCCGGAGACCGAGGAGACGTTGACCACCTTGCGGCAGCGCGCCCGGCCGTCGCGCTCGCTCTCGGCCTTGGCCACCGGACGCAGCCAGCGGCCGAAGGCGCGCAGGATACGCAGCGGCGCCGCCACGTGCACGTCGAGCATCGCCTGCAGCTGCTCGTCGGACTGGTTGTGCAGCGCGCCGTTCCAGATGTAGCCGGCGTTGTTGACCACGATGTCGATGCCGCCGAAGGCCTCGACGGCACGGGCGACGAGCTGGTCGGGCAGCTCCGGATCGGTGACGCTGCCGGGCACCGCGAGGACCTCGCTGCCCTGCTCCGCCCCCTGATCGGCGATCTCCCGGGCGGCCTCGTGGCACACCGCTTCGTCGAGGTCGTTGAGCACGATGCGGGCGCCGTGCTCGGCCAGCAGCGCCGCCGTGGCGCGGCCGACGCCACGGCCCGCCCCGGTGACGATCGCCACCTTCCGGTTCAGCATCGCCAAGGCGTCGGTCCTCCTCTCTGGAGGTCCCGCCGGGAGCCGTCCCGTGCGATCGGGCGACACAGGGCCGGTGCGGTCGGACGGGGGTCTCGGATCTGGTCGCTCAGGGTTGGCTCCCGCCCGCGCCGCCCGAGGTGGCTCGCCGAGTTCGAAACGGCGCCGAGAACGCGAGGAGCTCGGCCTCCGGGCCGCGTCCCACCGCGACCACGACGTACTGCACTCCACCGTGCAGGTAGCTCATCGGCGTGCCGTGCGGGGTCTTGTCGAGCTTCTTCTCCCACAGCTTGGCGCCGTCGCTGGTCCGGTAGGCACGCAGGAAGCCGCCTTCGCCGACCCGCAGCATGCTGTCGGGGTCCCATTCACCCTGGATGATGAACAGGAGCCCGTCGGTGAGCACCAGGCCGCCGTTGGAGAGCACGCCGTGGGCGTTGGCGCCGAGGTCGGGCAGGTCGAGGTGGGCCAGGAGCGGGTGGTCCTTGGGCCCGGCGCCGTGCGCCACCATCCAGTCGTGCTCGCCCTCCACCAGATCGATCGCGGTGATGCGGCCGTACGGCGGCTTGAGGAAGGGGATGCCGTCGAGGCCGCGCGGCAGCCAGTCGCCGACCCGGATGTAGTCGAAGTCGGAGCGCGCCGCGTCGGGCTTGTCGAGCGCGTTGATCATCACCAGGCTCATCGACGGCACGAACAGCCTGGCGCTGCGCGGGTCGACCGCGGCGCCGCCCCAGTTGGCGCCGCCGGCGGCGCTCGGCACCTGGATGGTGCCCTGCTTGCCGCCCTCTCCGACCACGATCGGCGGCGTGAAGATCGGCCCCCACTGGTACTGGCGCAGGATCTCGAGCGCCCGGTCGCGCAGCTCGGGAGTGAAGTCGACGATGTCATCCTCGGTGATGCCCTGGCGCTCGAAAGGCGGCGGCTTGGTGGGGAAGGGCTGGGTGGGTGAAGTCTTCTCGCCGGGCACCGTGGACTGCGGCACCGGGCGCTCCTCGATCGGCCAGATCGGAGTGCCGTCGCGGCGGTCGAAGACGTAGGTGAAGCCCTGCTTGCTGACCTGGGCGACGGCCGGGATCACCGACCCGTCCGGCTGCGGGATGTCGACCAGGTTGGGAGCGCACGGGAAGTCGTAGTCCCACACCCCGTGGTGCACCGCCTGGAAGTGCCACAGGCGCTCGCCGCTCGCCGCGTCGAGGGCGACCAGGCTCTCGGCGAACAGGTTGTCGCCCTTGCGGTGGCCGCCGTACCAGTCGTTGGTGGGGGTCGAGGTCGGTAGGTAGACGATGCCGCGCTCCTCGTCGCAGCTCATCATCGTCCACACGTTGGTGTTGCCGGTGTAGCGCCAGGAGTCGTCCTCCCAGGTGTCGACTCCGAACTCGCTGCCCTGGGGAATGGTGTGGAAGACCCACTTCAGCGCGCCGGTGCGCGGGTCGAAGCCGCGCACGTGCCCCGGAGGCATCGTCTTGTGGGTCGGGCCGTCGAAGATGATCGAGCCGAGGACCACCGTGTCGCCGCAGACGATCGGTGGCGCGTTGTGCGCCACCATGCGGGGATTGATCTCGCCCAGGCCCTGGGTGGTGTCGACGATGCCTGCATCGCCGAACGCCGGGTCGGGCAGCCCGGTCGCCGGGTCGAGGGAGATCAGCTGACGGGCGCCGGTGGCGAAGAAGAGGCGCTCGATGGTGCGCGGCGCCTCGCCTCCGTCCGCCGCCGGGATCTCGCTCTTCCACCACTCGAGGCCGCGGTGCTGGAAGCCGGTGTTGGTCGGCCGCCCGACGTCGTAGACCTTGGGGTCGTAGCGCCAGAGCAGCTCGCCGTTCGCGGCGTCGAGGGCCACCGCCTGCTGCAGTGGCGTGGTCAGGTAGAGACGGCCACCGATCTCGAGCGGCGTCGCCTTGAAGTGCCCGCCCATCGCCGCCTTGGGCAGCTCGGCGTCGATCGACTTCCACGACCACGCGAGCTGGAGGCCGGCGACGTTGCCCTCGTCGATCTGGTCGAGGGCGGTGAACTTGGTGCTGCCGCGGTCGCCGCCGTAGTGCGGCCAGTCGCCGTCCGGCGCGCCGTGCTGGGCCTGGATCGCCGCGGTGCAGAGCACCAGGAGCGCCGACAGGAGGATCGGGCGGAGCGTCTTCGTGGTCATCGGATCTCTCCTGCGCCGGGCCGGTGCGTGTCGCGTGAGCGGAGGTGGCCTGCGCCGACGGTGCGGGTGGGCACGCGAGGTTCTCGGTGGAGAGGAGAGAGTATTCGAGACTCTGTGGGTGGGGCCGTGATCGGCGGGCAGACGGGCTTCGATCTCGGGTGTCGTGGCGGTGTCTCGGCAGATGCGATTGCTTTTCACGAGGCAGTGTATTAGTGTAGTAATACACTAAGCGAAAGGCTCGCGCTGCCAGCTCCACCGAGAGATGCGAACGATCACCATCGATCCCCGCCATGCGACGCCGATCTGGCGCCAGATCGCCGACCAGGTGCACCACCAGGTGGGTGGCGGTCTGCTCGCCGCCGGCGACCCTCTGCCGTCGGTGCGTGACCTGGCCGTGCAACTGCGGGTCAACCCGGCGACCGTGGCGCGCGCCTACCGCGCCCTCGTCGACGTCGAGGTCGTCGAGGTGCGTCGGGGCGAGGGCACCTTCGTGGCGGCGGCGCGCAGCAGCGACACCGAAGGGGTGCGGCGGCGCGAGCTCGACCAGCAGGCGCAGGCGTATGCGCGTGTCGCCCGCTCGCTCGGCTTCGACCAGCGGTCGAGCCGCGAGGCGCTCGAGCGTGCCTGGCGAGGGGCCGAGCACGGGCAGGACGGTGCTTCGAAGAAGGGGACGGCGACGTGACGGGAGGGCGAAGGATGAGCAGGACGATCGAGTCGGGCATCGAGCCGGCGAACCTGCCGGCGACCAGGCCGGCGGTCTTCTCGGCGGAGGGAGTGGACCGCGATGGCGGCTCGGGCGAAACGGCGGTGAGAGTCTCCGGCCTGACCTTCCGCTACGGACGGAGGCCGGTGCTGGACGACATCGATCTCGACGTACCGGCCGGGAGCAGCTACGCGGTAGTCGGGCGCAACGGAGTCGGGAAGACCAGCCTGGTGCATCTGCTCTGCGGCCTGCGTTCGCCCGAGCGCGGAGAGCTCACGGTGCTGGGCAGGGATCCGGCGCTCCATCGCGCCCAACTGGTGGAGGAGATCGGAGTGGTGCTCGAGCGCCCGACGGCCCCTCCCGACGCCACGCTCGCCTCGCTGGCGCGCCTGACCGGCACCCTGCGCGACGTGCCGGTCGACACCATCTGCTCGCGTCTCGCGCGCTGGGACCTGCCGCTCGGCTCGAGGTTCGGCGAGCTGTCGCGCGGCCAGCAGGGTCAGGTCGGCCTGCAGCTGGCCCTGGCCGGTGCGCCGCGCCTGCTGGTCCTCGACGACCCGTTCCTCGGTCTCGACGTGGTGGCGCGGGCCGAGCTGGTGGAAGCCCTGATCGAGGAGATGGCGCAGCGCGACCTGACCGTGCTCTTCACCAGCCACGATCTCGATCTCGTGCACCGCCTGGCCACCCACGTCGCCGTCCTCCGCGGTGGCCGCGTCGCCGCCTCGGGACCGCTCGACGCGATGCTGCGTGCAGAGAGCGACGGGAGGAGTCTGGAGGAGATCCTCGCCGGGAGTGGCGCGGATGAACCTGTAGCCGGTTCCCAACACGCGATGACGGGAGGAGGCACCTGATGCGTTCGATCTCGAGACTGCTCGCCGTCCTCCGCTTCGAGCTGGTGCGGCGTCGCCGGCTGCTCCTCGGCGGTGTGCTGGCAGGGCTCCTGGCGCCGCTCCTCGCCTGGGCGACCGGTGCGCCGCTGGGGGTGCTCGCCGCGAGCCTCGGCCTCGCGGTCGCCGCGGGGACCGGGCTGCTCCTCGGCATCCACGCCTTCGTTCCCGAGCAGCTGGATGGGCGCCTGGCGTTCCTGCTCCTGCAGCCTCTGCCGGCGGCCGCCATCCCGTTGGCGCGCGGCCTGACCGCTTCGCTGATCGGCATCGGGCAATACCTGCTCGCCCTGCTGCCGACCCTGGCCCTCGCGGATTTCGCCACGACAGACGCTTCGGTTCCGTTCGAGGTCCTGGTGCTGGGGGCGGCGGCGGTCCCGGCAGCGGTCTTCCTGGGCAGCCTGTTGGCCATGGTGCTGGGCACACGGGATCGCTGGACGGTGCTCGATCTCGCCGCGATGGCGTTCGTGACGGTAGTGCTGCTCGGCTTGGCGCCGTCCCTCGACTCCCTCGGACTGGAAGCAGTCTTCGGCCTCGCCGCGATCGGGGTCGTTTTCCTGGCACTGCTGGGGGCGGCCTGGGGTCTCGTCGCCGCCGTCTCGCGTGGCCGCATCGATGCGCGACGTGGTCACCGGGCCTTCACAGCGAGACTCGCCTCGGCCCTGCTGGTGGCTCTCGCCGCCGCATCCCTGTTCCTGGCCTGGGCGTCGTCGCCGCCCTCCGGGGCCCTCGCGGTCGGGGGCGCGGCGCGGACGGCCACCGGCAATCCATGGATCGTCCTGCCGCTCTTCTCGCCGTACTGGCACGAGGGACCGGAGCTGCTGCGCCAGGGATACGAGCGCAGCCACGCCTTTCCCGTTGCGGGCGGGAAGGGCGTCGCGCTGCCCGGAGAGGCGCGCCGGGCGGTGCCGCTGGCCGACTCGAGCTCCGTCGTCTGGCTCGCTGACGGTGCTCTGCATGTGCTCGATCTCGAAACCGGCCAGCGCAGCCGAGCAGCTTGGCCCTCTGGCGACCCGAGGGCGTCGAGCCCTTCCCCCGACGGACGCCGCATCGCCGCCCTCTTCTCGAGTCGCGACGAGCATGGCGTGCCCCGCTGGTCGGCAGAGGTGCGCTCGGTCGACGATCCCGTCGTGGGACACCGCCTCGAGCTCGAGGGCGTCGCACGACTGGATGGCGAGGCACGCGTCGAGTGGCTCGAGCACGGACCGAGGTTCACGGTGGCGCAGGAGGAGGGGCTCGCCTGGTTCGACCTGCCGGTGGCCTCCGACGCGGAGCGGCCGGACCGAGAGATGGCCGCCACCGGCCGGGCCGGGAGGATCGACTTCCCCAGCCTGCTGCGGCCCTGGGGCGGCGAGCCCGGCGTCCTCCACGAGCTTTCCGGCGAGCGCAGCGCGCTGTCGACGCCGGACGAGATCGTCGTCGTCGACCGCCTCGGCGACGTCCTCTGGCGGCTTCCTTCCCTGCGTCTGGGCGGCCTGGGCCCCGATTCCGCCGGCACAAAGAGGAGGTTCGGAGGCCCGGTGTGGAGGGGCGACCACCTGCTGTGGCTGACCTTGGCGTGGACTCGCGAGGGCCGCACCTTCGAGCTCCACGCGACGAGCGACGGAGAGGCCGTGACGACGGTGGCGCTCCCCGGGTGGATCTCGCTCGGCGCGACGCTGGCGGACGGCTCGGGGATCGCTGTCGTCGCCCCTCCGGATTCGAGCCACGAGAGAACACCGACCCAGGTGGGAGTCCTGCGTCTTCCGGAGCTGCGTCTCGAGCTGCGAGATGCACCACCTCCCCTCGGCGAAACGCCGCACAACGCCTACTTCCGGCTCGAGCCAGGGGTCGAGCCGCGCCAGGCCGACCAGCAACTCGTGCACGTGGATGTCGTCGCCGTGGTCCGCGTCGACTTCGCCGCCGGCTTCCGGCAGGAGGTCGTCTTCGAAACGGGCTCGGAGTAGGCCACCTCCGTCGGGCGTGACTCCACGCGCCAGCCGGTCGCAGACGCTGGGACCGTACCGCCGTGGCCCCAAATAGAAGGGCCCTCCCTGAGCTCGCAGCCCCCGAACAGTCCGCAGCTGTCCGCGGCGTCCCTGTGGGGCGAGACCGGGGAAGCAGGCCGCGAGGGCCTTCGTGACCTCTGTCCGCTTCCGCCGCGTCGCGGCACAGGAGAAGCAAGAGACGCTGTGTGAGGTGCCGGCCATCGGCCTCGACCCCTCTGCAGCGATGGTGAGCGCCGAGCACGGCGCGAAGGCTCGAAGGAGCGGCTCATGCATGGAACGACTGTCTCGACACCGATCGGCCGGCGAAGCGACGTCTGGCGAAACAGCTCGGATGCATGGCGTCGCGCCCGCAGCGCCTCGAGGCTCTTCTGGGCTTGCGCCTGTTGTCTGCTCGCCGCCGCTGCGGCCGGCGGCCACGTCGAAGGGGAGCAGCGGACCTCCTACCGACTGCTCGCGGCGGGTTCCGGAGATCCAGCGACCCACTCGGCTGGTGACGGCTACCGCCTGGTCCGCCAGCCGGCGCAGGCGGTGCTCGCCAGGGGCGAGGCCTTCGCGCTGCAGGCGATCAGCGGCGCCGTCACAGGCTTTTGCCTGTGCGGCGAAGCCCTCTTCGCCGACGGTTTCGAGAGCGGGACCACCAGCGCCTGGAGTGCGGTGGTTCCCTGAGCGGCGCGGCCGATCCCGATGCGGGGCTGGCGGAGCGATCCGGTCCCCGAATTCCAAGCCATCGAATCCAAGGGAGAACATCGATGAACGCAATCTCTCAGCCCGCCGGGTCCTGTCGTGCTCCGAGAAGGAAGGCGCTGAAAGCCGCGGGCTCGCTGCTCGCAGTGGCCAGCCTGATCGCCTCGGCGCTGCACGCCCGCCCGGAGGGTGCCGGATCCACTGGCGGCGACGTGCGTGCCTCGGGCGGCTCCGACTCAGCCTTCGCGCTCTCCAGCGCCTTCACCTACGCCGGAAGGCTCGACCGTGCCGGTGAGCTCGCCGAGGGCGCCCACGACTTCCACTTCGAGCTCTGGTCGCAGCGCGACGGCGGCGAGCTGCTCGGCTCGATCACCCGGCTCGCTCGTCCGGTGCAGGCGGGCGTCTTCCGCGAGGAGCTCGACTTCGGACCGGCGATCCACGACAGCGCCGAGGCCTGGCTGCAGATCGAGGTGCGCGATCCGGGCGACGCGGCGTTCACGCCACTCACGCCGCGCCAGCGGGTCAGCGGTGGCGGCTCGGTGTGCACCGTGCCGGGCGACGTGCAGATCGAAGGGCGGCTGGCGGTCAACACCGACGTCAGCACCGTCGGACAGGTGCGGGTGCAGGGTCCCGAGGCGACCAGCGACGGCACGGCCGGCACGCTCGTGGTGAGCACGGGACTCGGGCTCGCGCTGCGCTACCTGCAGATCGACGGCGACGAGATCGACTCGTGGAACCCGTTCGCCAGCGGCAACCGTCTGCACCTGAACTCGAACACGGGCAGCGGGGTGTCGGTCGGCACCTTCGAGACCGCGGGCGCGCTGCAGGTGGTCGGCGGCGGCGATGCGGGGCCGGGTGGGGGCGGCGCGCTGGTGCTGGGCAGCGCCACCGGCGGAAACCTGGCGCTCGACGGCAACGAGATCATGGCGCGCAACAACGGCGCCGTGGCGCCGCTCTTCGTGCAGCACAACGGCGGCGACCTGATCTTCGGCGCCGGGCCAGGCGGCGGGCAGGGCAGAGTCGAGGTGAACGGAGTGCTCGACATGGGTTGGGAGATCGTTGCCAACGAGGCGCCAGATCAATTTGTCTCGGCCTTTTGCCCGGTCGGGAAGAAGGTGCTCGGGGGAGGCTGCTTCACTGAAGGCTCCGAGTTGCTCGAGAGCTCGGCCCCCTTCTTCACCAACGGCCAGTACGAGTGGTATTGCGCATGGGACGACTCCGGCCCAGGCGACGTCTGGGCATACGCGATCTGCGCCAACGTCGACTGAGAGGCGCGAGGGCGTCGGCGACGCAGCCCCTCAGGTCCCGGGGACCGCCACGGACCAGCTCCCGGTATCGCCACTCTCGAAACCGTCGCTGAACACGATTCCGAGTTCGAAGGCGCCGAGATCGGGTGAGGCGTCGCGCGGTCGGCCGAGGATGTCGTCTGGCGGGGCGTTGGCGGGGTCTGCCGCGTCGACGACCGGGCTCGTGTCGGCGGGACGGCCGTAGAGCAGCACCAGGTTCTCGAACACCTCGCGGATGCTCGTCGAGCCGTCAGCGAAGCTCAGCGTGGCCGGCACCCACCGAGGCAGCACCACGCCGGCCTGCACTCCGAGCAGGGGATCGGCGACGGTGGCCGCCGCGTCGTCGGTGAAGTTGACCAGCTCGTTGCCGTCCTCAGGGATCGCGGCGCCGCCGTTCCAGTAGAGGTTCGAGTGGAGCACGAAGTCGGCGGTGTCGGCGGGTGGCGTGTCGGAGAAGTCGTTGGCACCGCCGCCCGCCGGTGCGCCGAGGGTCCCGGTCGGATCGCTCCACACGTTGTTGGCGAACAGGAGCTCGTCGTTCACCGGGTTGCCGCCTTCGCGGTTCAGGCGCATCGCGAAGGCGAGGGCCGGCAGGTCGCCGACCACCGTGTTGTTACGGAAGGCGATGTCCCGTCCGCCCTTGACGCCGAAGGCCGCGCGCATCGTGTTGGCCGAGTTGCCGATCATCAGGTTGTTCTCGACCGTGATGTCGAAGGCCTCGTAGATCGGGTGGCCGTCCTCTCCCAGCAGAACGAAGTTGGAGCCGGTGCTGCCCTCCCAGTTGAGGAAGACGTTGCGCTGGATGGCGACATTGCGGCTGCCGACGTAGAGGTCGGAGCCCTGGTTCGAGTCCTTGACGACGATGAAGCTGCTGGTGTCGTTGTTGTTCGGGCGGCCGCTGCCGGCGAAGTCGTTGAAGAAGACGTTGTCGCGGATGGTCACCTGGTCGACCGAGTTGGCGTCGATGTGCTCGTCGGAGCCGGTCTGGTTGTAGAACAGGTTGCCTTCGACCAGCACGTCGAAGGTGGAGTTGTTGATCTTGAGCAGGTCGTTGTTCCAGCTGTCGTGGATCACGTTGTCGCGGATCGTGATCCGCGACACGGAGCCGTCACCGCCGCCGTCGACGTGCACCACCAGGGGAGCGGCTCCCGGGCCGTCGTGGAAGATCTCGAAGCCCTCGAGCGCGATTCCCTCGCAGCCGCTGGCGTCGCTGTAGGCGGTGATCACCCGGTCGTTGTTGGTGAGTCGCGCCCGGTAGGGGAGCTCCGAGCGCACGGTCACGCCGACGGGGAAGGTGCCACGCAGGCGGATCCGCCCTTCGTAGAGGCCGGGCCGCACCAGGATCGTGCTCGCATCCGGCACGCTGTCGAGCGCGTGGGTGATCGTCGCCCAGGGTGCGGCGAGCGAGCCGTCCTGACCGGGATCATCCGAGCCGTCGGTCGCGACCCAGTAGATGCCGCCGCCGGCTGCGCTGACGGAAGGGATGCCGAGGAGCGCCACGACGCCGCAGGCGGCGACGACCAGCCTCGACCTCTTGCCGCGAAAGCGAATGCCCATAGACACTTCGATCTCCATGCATGGTTCGCGTCAAGTCTACGTCAGACGGGAGACGCGAGATCTCACTCCGAAGACGCCGGAGAGCGTCGGAGACACGGGCTCCGGACCGCGGGCAGGCCTGACGCGAGCTTCGGTCCGCAGGCTCCGAGCTTCGCCATTCCGGCCGGCACTGGCGCCTCTGTTCCGGGCGCTCGCCCGTCGAGCGAGACGACTGCCGGCGTTGCGAGCTCGGATTGATGTCGGCAGTCGACACCCGGCGCGGAGGGCCATCCGGGACTGCTTTGAAAATGGCCCGAGAGACGGATCGTAACGCGCCAGAATCACGCTTGCCCGCGGCTGCCCGTCCTTACCGGCACCCATTTGCATCCATCTTGAGGGTGGCCCGAAGGGCCATCCGGGACTGCTAGTTTCCCGCGGTGCGCGCCCCACCGCTTCCCTCCCTCGTTCTCGCGGCTTGCGGGGTCTGTTGCGCCAGCGCGCTGTGGCTGGCCGGCCGCTTCGTCGTCCTGTCTCCGGGTATCGCTCGCGGACTGCTGATCGCCACCGCCACGTGCGCGGTGGTGCTCCTGCTGACGGCGCTGCGCCGTGGGACGGCGCGAGGGTCGCGGGTCGCCACCGCCGTCGTCGGCCTGGCGGTGCTCACCGCCGCGGCGCTGTTTCCCATCGCCCTCCTGCGCGGCTCGGCGGCCGACCTGCAGCGCTTCGACGGACCGCGAGCAGCGCAGTACACCGCGACCGACGCCGACGCCGCGCCGACGCGGCTGCGCGTCGCGCAGCTCAACGTGCACCACGACTATCCCCGTCACGCTCTGCTCGCCGAGAGGGTCGACGAGCTCGCGGCTGTGCTGGGCGAGATCCGGCCCGACGTCGTGGTGCTCAACGAGGCCTGGCACGTGGCCGGCTCCCGCAGCCTGGCGCAGGAGCTCGCCGGGCGCCTCGGGCTGCACGCGGTCTACGCACGCGCCAACGGCTCGCGGCGCTGGCTCGGCTTCGAGGAGGGCACCGCGATCCTCAGCCGCTTTCCGGTCGCCGAGGCCGAGCGCGTCGTGGTCGAACCGGACCCGAGCCTGTTCGAGC
Organism: Acidobacteriota bacterium; assembly: GCA_003388555.1. Classification (GTDB taxonomy): domain Bacteria; phylum Acidobacteriota; class Thermoanaerobaculia; order Multivoradales; family Multivoraceae; genus QQVD01. The sequence continues at coordinate 47,706 of QQVD01000057.1, forward strand.
GTCGCATCGCGCTCTTCGCCGAGCTCGAGGTGCCCGTTCACGGGCGACTCGGCGTCGTCGGCACCCACCTGCATCACGCCGACCGGGAGATCGCGGCGCGGCAGGCCCGTTCCTTGTTGTCCAGGCTCGACCCCGATCGTGGCTCCCGCTCCGGCGACGCGCCAACCGTCCTCGTCGCCGGGGACTTCAATCTCGAGGCCGGCGATCCGGTGTTCCGCGGCTACCACGACGCCGGCTATCTCGACTCCATGGCGGAGGGCGTCGATCGCCTGATGGTCGGCGAGAAGGCGGGCTGGCGCACGGTGTGGGCCGATTCGCGCGGCCTTCCTCTGCACAGCACCGGTGCGTTGCCGTTCCAGGGCACGGCGACGGTCGTCGCCGCGACCGCGCCGCTTCGCGACCCGGATGCACTTCCCGGGTCGATCTCCGACCACCCGCTCCTGCTCGCCGAGATCGAGCCGCTCGAGCCGCGCAGCGACTGGCCGGGGCGCTGGACGAGCTCTCCGCCGACGGATCTGGGATTCGATGTCGACGCCTTGGAAGGAGCCATCGAGGCGATCGGCGAGCTCGCAGGCGTCGAGTGCGTTCTGGTCGTCCGCCACGGCAGGCTCGCCGTCGAGCGCTACTTCCGCGGCGCCGATCCCCGCCGGCTGCGCAACGTCAAGTCGGTGTCGAAGAGCGTGCTCTCGGCGATCGTCGGCATCGCGATCGAGCAGGGCCATCTGGCCCTGGACGACCGTCTCGCAGAGCTGCTGCCGCCGGCGCTGTTCGGCGGCGACGAGCTCAAGCAGGCGATCACGGTCGGCGATCTGCTGACCATGCGCTCCGGCCTCGAGTCGACCAGCTTCGGCAACTACGGCTCGTGGACCTCGAGCCGCGACTGGGTGGCCGACGCGCTGGCGCGGCCGCTGCTCGAGCCGCCGGGGACGCGTATGCGCTACAGCACCGGAGACACCCACCTGCTCTCGGCGGTGCTGACCGCCGCCACCGGCACCTCGACGCTCTCGTTCGCCGAGGAGCACCTCTTCCGTCCTCTCGGCATCGACCGCGTGGTCTGGCAGCGCGGCACGCAGGGGATCTACGTCGGCGGCAACAACCTCTCGATGACGGCGCGCGATATCGCCCGCTTCGGCCAGCTCTATCTCGACCGCGGTCGCTGGGGCGAGCGCCAGATCGTGCCCTGGCAGTGGGTCGACGCGTCGACCCGGCCGGTCGCCGAGACGCGCTGGGGCGGTGGCGGAGGCTACGGCTACCTGTGGTGGATCCGGCCCGAAGAGGAGCGCGGCGCCTACACCGCCAACGGCTTCGGCGGCCAGTACATCTACGTCGCGCCCGCGCACGAGCTGGTGGTCGTCATCGGCTCCAGCGAGACCTCGAAAGGACGCGAGTGGAGGTGGGAGCTGTTCGATCAGATCGTCGGCGGAATCGTCGCCAGTGTGGAGTGGGGGAGCGCCGGCAGTGCGCCCGGGCTGTCGGCTCCCGCCAATCGGGGCGTCTCGTCTCCCTGAGGGCCGAGCGACCTTCGGGTAGTGTTGCGTGGATGGGCCTTCGCGCGCAGTGGCTCGCTCTGCTCTGGAGCTCGGTCGGCGTCTGGTCGACGGCGACCAGCGCCGTTTCGGCCCAGCAGGCGCGCCTCGAGTGGAACCTCAACGACCGCGTCGTCCAGCAGTCGTCGGAGGTCGTCGACTATCACCGAGTCGGCGACTTCGTCGTCTTCTTCCAGCGCAAGGATCAGTTCGACGGCGACGTCGATTCGCTGACCCTCTGGTCGACCGCGGGTACGACGAGCACCACGAAGCGGATCGCCGGCTTCGACGTCGACTTCGCCGAGGTTTGCGGTGATCGCGCCGGACTCCTCTTGTTCCGCGCCGGCGGCGGGCTGTACCGAACCGACGGCACTCTCCCTGGGACCTTTCGGCTCCTGCAGGACGCGACATGCAGTTCCGTCCGTCGCGTCGACGGAGGTTGGGTCTTCGTGGTTCCGGGCGGCGTTTGGAGCGCTCCGGACCTCGACAGCCACCCGGTGCGAAGCGTCTCTCTCTCGGGGGTAGGTCCTTCTTCCGCGAGCGCGCACTGGCTGGGCCGGAACGTCTTCACGACGGTCGTGAACGGGCGAGGCGACCTGTGGGCGACTGACGGCACGGAGCGAGGCACGGAGCGCATCGCGATGAATGCCGGTCGCCCCTTCGTGGCAGGCGATCGGGTTGTCTTCGTCCGGGCGAGCTCCGACGTCACGGCCGACCTGTGGAGCACGACGGGCGACGAGACGGCTGAGATCCGGCTGACAGAGCAGTCCTCGCTGACCGGAATCGCCGTGGTCGGAGCGGCGAACGACCTCGTCTTCTTCCGTGCATTCGGTATTGACGGCGAGGAGCTCTGGCGGACCGACGGCACCCCGGGCGGGACGATACGCCTGACCGATTTCGACTCGGCAAGGCCCTTCCCTTTGCAGGACTCCTCGGGGCAGCTGTTCGTCGCCTTCGAGGACCGCCTGATCTTCGCCTCTGAAGACGCGGCATCGAGCGGCGAAGTGACCTTGTTCTCGACCGACGGCGTGGGCTCCCCAGCGCACCTCGGGAGCACGAGCCGCGGTCGTTTCGAGTCGCGCCGTCTACCGGCGTCGTTGGCCCTGTTCGTTGGCGAGCGCGTCCTCCTGACCGATGGGACGGGAGGAGGAACCCGCGTGCTCGAGCCGGGTGCACGCGTGGGCGGGATCGTCTCTTCCGGCGGTGAAGTGCTCTTCTGGCTCGAGCACGTGGACGGATTCCGGCTGATGTCCCTGAGCGAGAACGCGCAGCTCGGTGAGCTGTTCACGATCACCTCGCCGCGACGCGAGGGGCTGTTCAGCTTCGCCAGACTCGGTTCACGGGTGCTGCTGTCTCGGGAGCTCGACGGCTACGGGTTCGAGCCGTCGGTGATCGAGTTGGGTGACTCCCCACCGCGACTGACGACACTGATCGATCTCGAGGGAGCCGAATACGGTTCACTGCCTCACAACCTCGTCGCCTTCGAAGACCGTCTGCTGTTTCGGGCCTATTCGGGTCCGGCCGGTCTCAGGCAGTTCCGGTTGGCCGGCGATGGCTCACCGCCCAGGGAGCTCTTCGGCCCTGTCTTCGGCTGCGGCAACGTCTATGGGTCCGACGTGCGCCTGTTCGTGGTCTGTCGCGACGAAGTCCACGTCATCGGCCCCGGGCTGGCACACCTGGCGACGGTCGATCTCTCCATCACGCTGAGCGGATTCAGGCCGCAGCTGCTGGCGACCGATGAGGGTCTCTTCTGGCGATCCGACGAGCTGATCGTCGTCACCAACGAAGGCGAGCTTCGCAGCTTCGATCTCCCCGCCGGCTCGAGCGGAATCAACGAGCTCATTCCGGTTGGCTCCGAGATGCTCGCCAGGTCTGCTTCGGCAGGGATGCCGGTCCTGTACCACCTCGACGTGGCCCAAGGCGTCGCCTCCGAGATCGTGGCTGGCGTCGCGGGGCTCTCGCGGACGCAGTTCGGAATCCGCGAGCTCGCGGGATTCATCTGGTTCGGGTTCGACGAGAAGATCTGGCGTCTCGACCCTGAGACTCTCGAAGCCGTGGACATGACTGCGGCCGATCCTCGGCTCTTCGGGGCGACGCTCGTGGTTTCTGTCGGAGAGGTGATCCTGCTCTGGCGGCCGGACGGGCTCAGCGGTGAGCTGCTGCTGTGGGATCCGGAGGCCGGACAGATCGATTCCCTGGGTCCGTCACCAGGGCTGCCGCCAGGTGACCGCTTCTCGCACGCGGCGGCTGACGCTGCCTACTTCACGCTGGCCACGGCTCAGGGCCACACCGTCTGGTACCTGGAACAGGGTGGCGTCCCCCTTCCGGTCGTAGGGCTTCCGGCGCCCGAGGATTGGGGCGCGACGCCCGGGACCGTTCTTTCTGCCTTGGGCACGGAGCTCCTGACCCTGCCTTCTGGCGAGTACGGCAGGGAGATCTGGCGACTCGACAGGGGCCGGGCTTCATTGGTCAAAGACTTCTATCCCGGCCCGATCACGGGTGTCGGTGGAGAGATCGTTTCAGCGTTGGGGAAGGTGTACTTCGCAGCGGACGACGGTCTCTTCGGTGAGGAACTGTGGAGCCTGAGCGATGGTGCGTCGCCTTGCCACGAAGACGATTCGCGTGCCGCCTGTCTCGCAGGTGACCGGTTCGCGCTCGAGGTCGTCTACCGGCTGAGGCCGGACGAGGGCTGGCGGCGCGCCGTGGCCAGCGCTCTGACCGAGGAGACAGCGACCTTCTGGTTCTTCGAGGAAGAGAACGTGGAGGTCTTGGCGAAGGTGGTCGACGGCACGGCTTTCAACGGCTTCCACTGGCTCTTCGTCGGTGCGTTGACCAGTCTCGACTACGTGCTGACCGTCGCGGACCTCGAGTCGGGCCGATCCAGGCGCCTGCACAACCTGGGCGGTCAGGTGACCAGTATGGGTGACGTGGAGGCCTTGAGCGACGCGGTGACGGTTCCAGGTCTCGAGCTCTCGAGTGCCGGCACGGTGCTCTCAGAGCCGCTTCCCTGCGATACCGAGGGCGACCGCTTCTGTCTCGGCACGGACGACCGGTTCGAAGTCGCGGTGACATGGACGGACTTTGCAGGCGGTTCCGGGACGGGGAAGGGAAGGCCCCTCTCCGAGGACACCGTCGCTGTCTGGTTCTTCGATCCCGACAAGCTCGAGCTCGCTCTCAAGGTCGTCGACGGCGCGTCGATCAACGACAGGTTCTGGTTCTTCTCCGGCTCCCTCTCCAATACGGAGTACACCATCACTGTGCGGGACACCATCACCGGTGTGATGAGGACCTACACGAACGAGCTCGGCGTGTTCGGTAGCGTCGCCGACATCGACGCCTTCCCGGTGTCGCTCGACTGACGCGCTCGAACCTTGCCCGGTGGCGGAGCGACTCGCGCTGCCGGCCGGGCGACACTGCCGCGTTCTCACCCCTCGCGAGCACGGCTTCGCTCTCGCCATCTGAGGATCCGTCCCATGCGCCACGCACCACGAACGAGTCGAAGGAGAGCCGCGCTGACGATCCTGATCGTCAGTGTCGTTCTCAGCCTCGTCCTTCCGGCCACGATGATCGGTCAGGTTGGATCCGATGGAAGCTCCGACGACCTGATCTTCATCCTCGACGCCTCCGGTTCGATGTGGGGTCAGGTGAAGGGCAAGAACAAGATCGTCATCGCACGCGAGACCTTCGCCGAGCTGGTCGGCGAGCTCGACGCGCGGAGGCGGGTGGGCCTGGTCGCCTACGGTCATCGACGCGAGGGTGACTGCTCCGACATCGAGAGGTTGGTCGAGGTGTCGCCGCTCGATCGCGAGCGCCTGGTGGCGACGGTGAATGCGGTCCAGCCCAAGGGCATGACGCCGCTCGCGGCATCGATCGGCCAGGCCCTCGATCAGGTTCGTCAGGCAGACCGTCCGACGACGGTGGTGCTGCTCACCGACGGCCTCGAGACCTGTGACGCGGACCCCTGCGCGACGGTGCGCACCGCCAGGGAAGCGGGACTGCCGTTCCTGCTGCACGTCATCGGTTTCGACGTCGCCGAGGACGACGCGGTGCAGCTCGCCTGTACGGCGCAGGCGTCCGGCGGCCTGTTCCTGCCGGCCGGAGATCAGGAGCAGCTCGCCGCGGCGCTCGCCAGCGCGGTGCAGACGACGGTGGGCGAGGCCACCGCGGCTCTGGTGGTCGGCGCGCGGGCCAACGACGCCCTGCAGGACGTCGCCGTGTCGGTGGAACGCCAGGGCGACGCTTCTGTGGCCGACGTCAGCGCCCGCACCTACGAGGACGCAGCGACGAACCCGGTGCGCGTGCCGCTGGCCGCCGGGCGCTACGAGGCGACGGTGCGTGCCGTCGGTCTCGAGGGTGACGTCGAGCGGAGCTTCGCGTTCGAGCTCGCCGAAGGCGAGACGGTCGAGCGTTCCTTCGACTTCAGCACCGGCTCGCTTGCCGTCGAGGTGCGTCGCGACAGCGAGCTCGGCGACGCCACGGTGAGCGTGCGCCTCGCAGGTGGCGGCGACGAGGTGGCCCGCGGCCGCACCTACACCCGAAGCCAGACCAACCCGCTGCCCTTCGAGCTCACCGCCGGCACCTACGACGTCGTCGTCGAGTCGGTGGAGATCGCCGGGACGCCGAGCCATACCTTCCCGGGGGTTGCGATCGACGCCGGCAGCAGCGCCACCCTCCGGCACGCCTTCGAGAGCGCGGTGCTGCGCGTCGGCGTCGAGCGCGACGGCGAGCTCGTCGACGCGGTGATCCGGGTGCTGGCGCAGGACGGCCGGGAGATCGACCGGGCGCGCTCCTACACCAGGGCCAACAGCAACCCGGCCGAGTTCCGGCTCGTCCCGGGCAGCTACACCGTGCGGGTCCAGGAGGTGCGCGGCGCGCAAGCGGAGGAGATGGTGCGGGTGGAGCTCGTGGCGGGCGCCGAGAGTCTGCAGACGGTGCAGTTGCAGTAGTGGAGTGGAGTCGGACTGGAGGATCCGATGCCGCTCGTCCTGGGCAGTCACACGTCAGCGCCCGACATCGTAGACGAGCCCTACGCCTGGCTCTATCCAGAGGTCTGTGAGTACCTGCTCTCTCTGCGAGACACGGACTTCGCGGACGATCTGCGGTTGATCCGTGAGATCGCGTCGGCGGATCCGTACGGCCGGCTCAGATTCCCGGCTTCGGATGCGCTGCGTCTCGAAGAGGAGGCGAAGAGGCTCGGGGGCCTCGCACGACAGCGTGGGGAGTTGCCCGAGCCGCCGGCGTCGGTCGGTGTGGAAGAGCTCGGTGATCCCGGCGAGCGATTCGGTTGGTCAGGTCTCGCCGGCCTTGCCCGGGCTCTCGAATCCGTCGGCGCGTGCGAACGATCGAAGACGGCGGGGCTCCTCCTGGTCGGGGACTGACCGCCTGTCGCCCGCCGCGGTTGGAGGGTTCGGTATCGGCGCGTCAGGCGAAACCCGCCGGCAGCGTTCTTCCCTCTGACGGCACGCGCTTCGCGGGAGGTGGTCTCCCGTGGAGCGTCGTGACGCCGCAGTGAAGAGGGGAGCGCAGCTATGCTGGCGCGAGTGCTCGCCGCGACGCCCTGGGGCATCGAGGCGCAGAAAGTGGAGATCGAGGCCCACGTGCACTCGGGCCTGCCGCGGACGCAGCTGGTGGGCCTGCCGGACGCCGCGATCAAGGAGGCCCGCGATCGCGTGATCTCGGCGATCGCGAACACCGGCTTCAAGCTGCAGCAGCAGACGCGGGTGATCAACCTGGCGCCGGCCGACCTGCGCAAGGAGGGCAACCAGCTCGACCTGGGGATCGCCCTCGCTCTGCTCGCGGCGTATGGCCACGTGCGTCCGAAGATGCTCGGCGGACGTCTGATCTGCGGCGAGCTGGGCCTCGACGGGGCGGTGCGGCCGGTGCGTGGCGCGCTGGCCATCGCCGATCTGGCGCGTCATCTGCGGGTGCGCGAGCTGCTGTTGCCTCGGCAGTGCGCGCGTCAGGCGGCGGCGCTTCGTGGAGTGAAGGTGATTCCGGTCTCGACGCTGGCCGATGCGATCGCCCACGTCGAGGGCAGGGAGGTGATCTCACCGCATCCGAGGCTGCGGTTCCGGGCCGACGGCGAGGGGGCGGAACAGGGCGACTCGGGTGGAACTGCTGCCGGCGAGTCGTTCCGTGGCACCAGCCTAGGCCGCATCGTCGACCTCGCCGACGTCTGTGGCCAGGCGACCGCCAAGCGGGCGCTCGAGATCGCCGCGGTCGGCGGCCACAACGTGCTCTTCGTCGGGCCGCCGGGCAGCGGCAAGACGCTGCTCGCGCAGACCCTGCCAGGGCTGCTGCCGCCGCTCACCGAGAGCGAGGCGCTGCTGGTCACCAAGGTGCACTCGCTGAGCGCCGCGCGCCCGCCGCAGGGTTTGATCACCCGGCGGCCGTTTCGGGCGCCGCACCACTCGATCTCGACTCCGGGCCTGATCGGCGGCGGCAGCGTGCCACGTCCGGGCGAGGTGAGCCTGGCGCACGCCGGCGTGCTCTTCCTCGACGAGCTGCCCGAGTTCCGCAAGGACGCCCTCGAGACACTGCGGCAGCCGCTGGAGAGCGGCGTCGTCGACATCGCGCGGGCGCAGTCGCGCTTCCGTTTCCCGGCCAGGTTCCAACTCCTCGCGGCGATGAACCCATGCCGCTGCGGCTACCACGGCGATCCCCGGCGCGACTGCCGCTGCCCGCCGGGCGACGTGGCCCGCTACTGCAGCCGCATCTCCGGTCCGCTGCTCGATCGCATCGACCTGCAGGTGAGCGTTCCCGCGGTCAAGCTGCAGGACCTCGGTGAGCCCGACGGAGAGGCGAGCGCCGTGGTGCGGCAGCGGGTGCTGGCGGCGCGCGAGCTGCGCCGCTCCCGGGTCGCCGAATCGAGTAGCGTGAGCCGAGGACCAGCGGCGCGGGAGGCAACCGGGGAGAGTGAGCTCGGCGCCACCGTGACCGAGCTGCTGGCCGATCCTCGCCTCGACGTGCGGGCACGCCGCGCGGCCGAGAAGGCCTACGAGCGCTTCCGGTTGTCGGCGCGCGCCGTCGCCCGGGTGCTGCGCACCGCGCGCACCATCGCGGATCTGGCGGCCAGCGAGAGCGTGCAGGTGGTGCACGTCACCGAGGCGATCCAGTACCGCATGCAGGGGGTGGCGGAGGAGGGAGGGGGAGTGGGGAAGGCCGGGATGGAGGCGGGTGGATTCCTGGGCTGATGAGTTTGAAGTGGACGTTTCTTCTTTCCACCGTGACCGTGGCGGCATGGCGAAGCACGTGCCAGCCACCGAGTTCAAGCAGACCTGCCTGCGCCTCCTCGACACCGTCGGACCTGAGGGCATCGTGATCACCAAACACGGAAAGCCGGTGGCGAAGCTGATCCCGATTCCGCACACTTCTGCCCGCGAGCGTCGCTGGCCGGTCAGAGTCGGCGGAGGTCCTTGACCACGTGCTCGGCGCCGTGGCGCTTGATCCCCAGAGTCAGAGCCAGCAGTCGGCCGAGCTCACCCTCGGGCCAGCCGTAGCTCTCGAGGGCCATCAGGTACTCCTCCGGCAGGTCGATCAGCGCGCGGCCGCGGTAGCGGCCGTAGGGCATCGGCTGGTCGACCAGGAGCTCGAGGTCCTCGGGATCGAAACCGAGATCGATGCGCTGACGGGGGTCCATCGGTCTCCTGAGCTCGCATGGTGGTTCGGCACCCGGCGACGCCGCCGGCGCTCGGGCATCTGTTCGCAGTGCGTGCCAACAGCTCCAGCGGGTACGATCACGTCGTGCGACAGTACCTGGATCTGCTGCGCGAGGTGCTCGAGGAGGGCGCGGTCAAGGACGACCGCACCGGCACCGGCACCCGCTCACTGTTCGGCCGCCAGCTGCGCTTCGACCTCGCCGAGGGCTTCCCGGTGCTGACCACCAAGAAGCTGCATCTGCGCTCGATCATCGTCGAGCTGCTCTGGTTCCTGCGCGGCGAGACCAACGTCGCCTACCTGCACGAGCACGGGGTGACGATCTGGGACGAGTGGGCCGATGGGGACGGCGAGCTCGGTCCCGTGTACGGCAAGCAGTGGCGCTCGTGGGATGCGCCGGACGGGAGCACGATCGACCAGATCGACTGGGTACGAAGCGAGATCCGCCGCAATCCGGACTCTCGGCGGCTGATCGTCTCGGCCTGGAACCCGGCAGAGGTCGATCAGATGGCGCTGCCGCCGTGCCACGCGCTCTTCCAGTTCTACGTCGCCAACGGGCGTCTCTCCTGCCAGCTCTACCAGCGCAGCGCCGACCTCTTCCTCGGCGTGCCGTTCAACATCGCCTCGTACGCTCTGCTGCTGACGTTGATGGCGCGCGACACCGGGCTCGAGCCCGGGGAGTTCGTGCACGCTCTCGGCGACGTGCACCTCTACAGCAACCACGTCGAGCAGGCACGCGAGCAGCTGACCCGTGCACCGCATCCGCTCCCGCGCCTCGACATCGCCACCGACAACACCGATCTCTTCGGCTACCGACCGGAGGACTTCGTGCTGGTGGGCTACGAGGCGCATCCGCACATCAAGGCGCCGGTCGCCGTCTGAGCCGGGTCGCGCCCGCAGTCGTCGGTCAGCGCCCGTCGATCACCGCCCGCGCGGTGTTGGCGAGCACCGGATCCGGGTGGTCGGCGAGCGGCCCCCAGAGCTCGCGCACCGCCGGGGAGCGTGGAGCGTCGTCGACGTAGCCCGACATCTCTTGGCCGAGCTGGCGCAGGAAGCGGTGCGCGGCAGCGACGGCGACCTCGGACCGGGTCGACTCACCGACCACGGCGCGACTCGCCGCATCGACGAAGAGCAGGCCGCTCTGCAGGCGGCGCTGGCTGGCGGCCTCCGCCAGTCGGGAGAAGAAGGCGGTCCACTCCTGGTCGCCGAGGGCGTCGAGTCGTGAGGTGAGACGGCGGGCGAGGGCCGTGGCGAAACGGCTCTCGCCGCGGGCGCTCAGGAGGTCCTGCGCCAACTCTTCGGCCGACTCTGCGTCGGACGAGGCGGTCCGGACCTCCTCGAGGAGCTCACGCACCGGTGCCAGGAAGGGGGCGTCGATCGAGGTCTCGAGCGTCCAGGGTCGTTCGACGGAGGGGCGCGCGGCTTCGTCTGCGTCGCCGGACTCCGCGTCGGGTGTGGACACCTCGGACGGGCCGATGGCGGTGAGCACCAGATCCCGAGCCGTTGCGACGACGGTCGAGACCGGGGCGGGCAACGCGCCGAGCACGGCTGCCCAGAGTGGCGCGGCGACGACGATGCCGACGGCGAAGGGCCAGCGCAGCGCCGGCGGACGCAGCGGCAGCCCGCGCGCGGCGCGCAGGGTCGCGAAGCCGAAGAAGAACATCGCCAGCATGAGTGCGAGCGGCGCGACGCTCTCGGGCGCCTCGCCGAGGAGCAGGGTGGGCACCAGTCGGTGGCCTGCCTGGTCCGACGAGTCGGCCGGGCCCGACAACACCGCCACCGTGGCCGGAGCCTCCCCGGGATCCGTGTCGACCACCTCATAGAGCCGTCGGATCGGGTCGTCGATCTCGTGGAACAGGCCGTCGAAGGCGGTCGGCTGCCCCGCGTCGTCGCCCGGCTCGGCGAAGGGATCGCTCCACGGCACCTCGTAGGAGAAGGTCGGCGGATTGGAGTCGAGCCACGCTGAGGCGCGCGGTGAGAGCCGCAGGTCGACCCGCGGCGCCGAGGGCTGGTTCGCCCAAGGCACTCCGTTGTCGGCCAGCCGGCGCAACCAGACGTCGATCGCGCCTTCCGGCAGCCGGCTGAATCGGGCGCACGAGGACTGACGGGCATCGGCCTGCACCGGCGGCGACTGGCTCGGAGCGGTGCCGGGCCCGACCTCCATGCAGACCGCGTAGCGCGCCGCGCCCCTCCAGTCGCCGCGGGTGGCCGACGGCTCGAGGTCGATCTCGAACCAGACCGCGTGCAGCGGCGCCATCTGGTCTCCCTGCAGCGTCGCACGCTCCGACAGCCGCTGCCGCAGCTCTGTCCAGGTGCTCCAGAGGAAGCCGAGAACGGCCGCGAGGATCGTCAGGTGCACGATGGCCCCGAGCGGTCCGGCGCCACGTGCCAGCGAGCGCCAGGCGGAGTCCTCCTGGTGGGCGACGCCCTCGCGCATCGGGTGCTCTCGATGCTCCATGCCGAGATCCTCCCTGCTGACCCTGCAGTTCCGGTCTTCGCCGCGCGAGGACCCGGAGCGACCGAACGGGTGCAGCGATCCTACGACCTCGTGATCGGGCAGGCGTTGCAGGCGCTGTGGCAGGCTCTGGAGGCGTCGCGGCGGAGCCTGAGGGTGGCTACGTGCGGTCGCCGACGTCGCATCGTCAGGGTCGTAGCGGCCCTGAGTCAGATCACCACTGCCGAGGAGTCGCCTTGCCGAGCCGTCACCAGGAAACGCCTTACAGCGCGCCTCCGATCGAGCTGGTCGCGGCGGTGGCGCGCAACCGGGTCATCGGGCGCGAGGGCGACCTGCCGTGGCGCCTCGCCGACGATCTGCGCCGCTTCCGCCAGCTCACCACCGGGCACGTGCTGCTGGCCGGTCGGCGCACCTGGGAGTCGATTGGTCGCCCACTGCCCGAGCGCCACATGCTGGTGCTGTCCCGCGGCGGCGCGCGCGCCGCGTCGCTCGAGGGCCCGGGCCGCGAGCACCTCGACACTCTCGACCGGCTCGCCGAGCGCGCAGCTGCGGCGGCCGCGCGCACGGGGCTGTCCGCCGATCCGATCTACTGCATCGGCGGCGCCCAGGTGTACGCCCTTCTGCTGCCGCGGGCCAGGCGCCTGCACCTGACCTGGGTCGAGGCCGAGGTCGCAGGCGACGAACGCTTTCCGGAGGTCGACTGGAACCACTGGCGCGAAGTCGCCTGCAGCACCCACGTCGCCGACGAGCGCAACGAGCACGCGACGACCCACTGCGTCTACGAGAGGCTGGGTGAGGTCGAGCGCGGGCCTGACGGCGGCTGAGCGGCAGCGCCCCGGGAGTTTGCCTGCCAGTGTGCGCAGCCCGTGAGAGCCCGGCGATGTCGCTGCCCGAGGATCCTCTCGGTCGTCGGGAGCTGCTGGTGCGCTGGGCGCTCGAGGCGGGCTTCCACCGTGCTGGCGTCGCCGAGCTGGAGCCGTCGGGCCGCGAGGCCGAGTACCGCGACTGGCTGGCGCGCGGCGGCAATGCCGGAATGCGCTACCTCGAGCGGCGACTCGACGAGCGTTTCGATCCGCGGCGTCTGCTGCGGGGGCGCGCCCGGACCGCTCTCTGTGTGGCGCTGCACTACTTCCCGCCGCGGAGCAGGGGAGGCGAGCGACGCGAGCGGCGGGATCCACAGCGTTCGGACTCCGAGCGCGACGAGACGATGGCCCCCAACCCGCTCTGGCGCGGCGTCGCGCGCTACGCACAGGGAGAGGACTACCACCGGGTGATGGAGCGCCGGCTCTGGCCGCTCGCCGAGCGCATCGTCGAGGCGTTCCCGGGCAGCGCGGCGCACGTCTACGTCGACACCGGGCCGGTGCTCGAGCGGGAGCTGGCGGCCCGCGCCGGCCTCGGCGTGCCGGCGAAGAACACCATGCTGCTGCACCGGCAGGGGTCCTGGTTCCTGCTCGGCGAGGTGCTGCTGTCGCTGGAGGTCGCTCCCAGCGAACCGCTCGCCGTCGACCTCTGCGGTTCCTGCACGCGTTGCCTCGACGCCTGTCCGACCGGCGCCTTCCCCGAACCGTTCGTGCTCGATGCCAGGCGCTGCATCAGCTACTGGACGATCGAGGAGCGTGGTCAGGTCCCGCCCGATCTCGCCGGGCAGTTCGGCGAGTGGGTCTTCGGCTGCGACGTCTGCCAGGAGGTCTGTCCGTGGAACCACCGCCTCGTCGAGGTCGACGAGCCCGAGCTCGAGCTGCCCGCCGAGCGCGCCGCTCTCGATCTCGTCTCGCTGGCGACGATCGGGCGCCGCGACTACGTCGAGAGCCTGCAGCACTCCGCCCTCAAGCGGCCCAAGCAGATCGGCCTGCAGCGCAACGCGCTGATCGCCCTGGGCAATGCCGGTGTCGACCTGGCGTCGCGCGAGGCCGCGTCGGAGGGGGAGGCAGGAGGAGCGCCGGGATTCGGCAGGCGAGAGGTCGACGCCCTGACCGCCGCACTGCGCTCGAGCGAGCCGTTGCTGCGCCAGACCGCCAGTGACTCGCTGCGGCGGATCGTGGTGGCGGCCTCCGGACGGGCCGCCGAACGCGAGGCTGTGGCGAGGCCGCTACGGGCTGGGTTGAACGACCTGCTCGCCGAGGGCGAGCTGCCGCCGGATCTGGGCGAGATCGTGGCGGGTTGGCTGAGGGCCCCGGGAGCCTGATCCGAAGAGCGGTCGTCGGGCCACGCTCTCGCTCTCGCCCGGCGCGTCCCGCGGCTGCTGGACTCCTGCTGCGAGCGGGCTGTGGCCGGTGGTGGAGGCCCGGAGGGGCAGGCGAGGCCTGGCTCGAGAGCCCGGGCGCAAGCGCTGGCGGGTGCCTCAGAAGAGACGGTGGAAGCCGCCACTCGAGCCGGTGAGACGTGCGTTGACGACGTTGTTGAAGATCGAGCCGAAGGTGTAGCTCAATCCGAGTCCGAGCCGATAGCGGCTGTCGGTTCTCAGTGCCCGCTGACCGAGCAGGATCTCCTCGTCGGTGGCTTCCGATGCGGGCAGATAGATCTGATCGCGAACCAGGGAGTAGCGCCCCGAGAAGCGCACCGAGAGACCGCGCGCGATCCGGTAGTCGATGCTGCCGCCGACCCTGACCGAATAGAGGTCGAGATCGTCGAGGAAGTGCGAGAGGTCGACGTCGAGTCCGCTCTCGCCCCATGGCCTGGCGATGTCGAAGGAGACCAGCACTCCCTGATCCGGACGCGTCTCGTTGAACTCGCCGGCGATCGTCTCCTCCTCGTACTCGAGTTGGGAGAGGCCGACGAAGTAGGTGAAGGTCAGCTCGTGGCGCGACGACTCCGAGTAGGGGAAGAGGTTGTACTGCACCGCCGAGGCGAGGCGGTAGGAGGGCGCCAGGTTGAGGAAGGTCGAGCGCCGCGTGCTGGCGCCCGCCCCGACGCCCCAGTGCTCGCCGAGGGTCTTCACCGCCGAGCCTCCAATGCTGAAGTCGCGCTGGGTCTCTTCGAGCCTCTCACCGTCCTCGAAGGTGAAGTTGCTCTCGCGGTACCACTGGCTGACGCCGAGCCCGAGGCGCCAGTCGTCGGTGGTGCGGCTGGCTGAGATCGACCCCGACATCGACTGGGAATCGCGCCGGTCCTCACCGGCTGCGTCGACCTCCAGCCGGGCGCGGTAGATCCAGGAGTTCCAGGGGTCTGCAACCGCCTGGGCCGCGACCGGCACCTCGCTGGGGCGGTTGAAGCGGACCTCGAGGAACTCGGCGGCGGGCGTCTGCAGGAGATACGGCACCAGACCGAGCTGGAAGGACGAGGCGACGGCCTGCCGCCGCTCCTCGTCGGTGTCGGTGTCGCTGAGCGAGCGGGTGAGCACCAGGTCGCGGCCGGCGAACTCTCCACGGCCGAGGCACTCGAAGCGCATCTGCCATCCGGCGCTGCTGCGGGTGCGGGTGACCAGCACGTGGACCTCGGCGTCTCCCGGGTCGCGGACGTGATCGAGGTAGTCGATCTCCTGTCGCAGGTGGCGCTGATCGCAGCCGTCGTCGCAGTCGAGGAAGACGCGCAGCGGACCGGCCTCCGATCGGGAGCGGTCGGCTGCCTGCGCCGCCCGCGCGCGGCCCTTGCCGCCGCGCTCGGAGCCGTTGCCGACGAGCGGTGCCGCGGACGCCGCACTCGCGCCGAGGAGGACTGTGACCATCAGGCACGACAGAAGGCGGCTCGACTGCACCAGCGAGCTGGCGGCGGCCGCGTAGCGCCAGCCCAGGTGCCTCCAGGGGTGCCTCGGGATGCGGCTCGGGAGGTCGGTCCGGTGGCAGCGCGATCGAAACATGTAGCGAGCGTCCTGGTCAGGTGCGCGGCGGGCGACGCGATGGCCGATCGCCAGGAAGGGAATGCTGAGGTGGGTACCGGAGGAATAGCGGCGCCATCGATCGCCGGCGCCGAGCTCCGCGCAGGTCGACGGCGAAGACACGGCGGCTCGCGGAGTCGCCCGGAGCCCCGGAGCGGAGCCCCGGTCGGCGACGGCGTCACGGCACCTCCTCCGGGTCGGCGGTGACGCCGCCGCGCCAGAGCGTCGGGTCGAGCACCGTCCCGCCGTCCGCGAGAGTCGTGGCGCGATCGACGCTGGCATCGACTCACCGCGGCGAGCGGCTGTTTCGGGCGATCTCCCCGTCGGCGCGATCCACCGCCGGGCTCACTCTCCGCTCGACCGCCAGAGGTGGCGTGGCGCGAGCCGGGCAACACGTCGGAACCGGCGTTCGGCGAGCCCCGCAGGTCGCCGTTCTTCGGTTGACACCTTGAAGAGCCGGTCCCTATACTCGTAAGTCCCGAGTTCATGTCCACTTCGGTCGAACTCGCGCTCCCGAGAGGGGAGACCGACCCGAAGAATCCCCCATGGATGCGAGCGGTTTCCGCCTGCGTCTCCTTCGGTGTCGAGAGAAGATTCAAGGAGTATTTGGTTCATGGAATCCACGGATCCACAGCGGGACGAGGAGGCGACGGTCAACGCTGCCGTCGCCGACGCGCCCGAGGCAGAGGAGCAGAGCGCAAAGGGCTCCCTGTCATACGAAGAGCTCGTCGCGATGTACGACGAGAGCATGCGCAACCTGAGTGAGGGAGAGATCGTCTCCGGCACCGTCATCGGCATGACCTCGAACGAGGCCATCGTCGACATCGGCTACAAGTCGGAGGGCCTCGTCGCCCTGCGTGAGTTCACCTCGCGCGACGGCACTCTCAACGTCGAGGTCGGTGACGAGGTCGAGGTGCTGCTCGAGCAGACCGAGGGCGCCGAAGGCCACGTGATGCTGTCGAAGATCAAGGCCGAGCGCATGCGCGTCTGGGAGACGATCGAGACCAGCTACAACGAGGGCAAGATCATCACCGGCCGCATCGAGGACCGCATCAAGGGCGGTCTGACGGTCAACGTCGGCCTGCGTGCCTTCCTGCCGGGATCGCTGGTCGACATCAAGCCGGTGAAGAACCTCGAGTCGCTCAAGGGCGAGGAGCTCGAGTTCAAGGTCATCAGCCTCGACCGTCGCCGCAACAACATCGTGCTCTCGCGCAAGGCGGTGCTCGAGAAGGAGTACGAGAAGAAGAAGAAGGAGACGCTCGCCAAGTTGGAGGAGGGCGTCAAGATGGACGGCGTGGTCAAGAACATCACCGACTACGGTGTGTTCATCGACCTCGGCGGCATCGACGGCCTGCTCCACATCACCGACATCTCCTGGGGTCGGGTCAACCACCCGTCCGAGCACTTCGCGGTCGGTGACGAGGTCAAGATCGTCATCCTCAAGTTCGACCCCGAGACCGAGCGTGTCTCGCTGGGTTACAAGCAGCTCTCCGAAGACCCCTGGACCCTGGTCGACAAGAAGTACCCGCTCGGCTCGCGAGTCAACGGCCGCGTGGTCAGCCTGGTCGACTACGGCGCCTTCGTCGAGATCGAGGAGGGCGTCGAGGGCCTGATCCACGTCAGCGAGATGTCGTGGACCAAGAAGGTCGTCACGCCGTCGAAGATCCTCAGCGTCGGCGACCAGGTCGAGGCGATCGTCTCCGAGCTCGACATGAAGCAGCGCCGCATCTCGCTGTCGCTGCGTCAGACCGAGTCGAATCCGTGGGAGGAGCTCGCGGCCCGCTTCCCGGTGGGCACCATCGTCGAGGGCGAGGTCCGCAACCTCACCGAGTTCGGCGCCTTCGTGGAGATCACCGACGACATCGACGGCCTGATCCACGTCTCCGACATGAGCTGGACCAAGCGCGTCAAGCACCCCTCCGAGGTCCTCGAGAAGGGTGAGAAGGTGCGCGCCAGGATCACCAACATCGATGTCGGTGGCCAGCGCGTCTCGCTCTCGATCAAGGAGTTCCTGCCCAACGAGTGGCAGGACTTCGTCGACGAGCACGGCGTCGGCGACGCGGTGACCGGCAAGGTCGTCAACGTCACCGACTTCGGGCTCTTCGTCGACATCTACGAGGGGCTCGAGGGCCTGATCCACGTCAGCGAGATCGACATCCCGGTCGGCAAGCTCGAGGACTTCTTCCGCGTCGGCAGCTGGGTCCGTGCCCGCATCTTGCGCATCGAAGAGGACGAGAAGAAGGTCGGCCTGACGATGCGCGGCGTCGAACAGCCCACCGACGACGAGATCGACGCGCTCGAGGCCGAGGAGGCCGGCGAGGACGCCCAGTCCCGCTCCGCTGAAGCCGATTCCGCCGATGCCGACTCCGAGGATTCCGACTCTTCCGACTCTTCCGACTCTTCCGACGAGACGGGCGAGGCGGAGACCGCGAAGGCATCCGCCGGGGACGGGGGCGACGAGGCCGAGGTCCAGGCCGCGGCGGACGACGCCTCCGACGAGTCGTCGGATGCCGAAGGCGGTGATGACGCGGACGAGGCCGGAGACGCTGACGCAGAAGAGTCGAAGGAGTAGGAGAGGGCGCCGGGCCGCCGATCAGCCGAGGTCTCCCCGCCCAGCCGGGCCGTCGCCGCCGAGGCGACGGCCCACGCACGGAGCTTCGGGTTTGCGCACAGGGGGAAGAGGGAGCAGATGGCCGATTCTGTGACGAAGAAGTCGCGCGATCCGAAAGAGGACCTCCTGGAGAGGATCTCGCTCGGCAAGTCGAGTGGGATGACCAAGGCCGAGCTCGTCGAGCAGGTCGCCCGCAACGCTGAGCTCACCAAGAAGGACGCCGATCAGGTGGTGAACACGGTGCTCTCGAGCATCGTCGGTTCGCTGCGGGACGGTGAGAAGATCGAGCTCCGCGGCTTCGGCAGCTTCCGCATCCGCAAGCGCGGTTCGCGGATCGGCCGCAACCCCAAGACCGGCGACCGGGTCAAGGTCCCGCCCAAGCGCATCCCTTACTTCAAGCCCGGCAAGGAGCTGCGCGAGCTCCTCAACGACGACTGAGCTCGAGTCCCTGCGTGCACCGAATCTCGCCCGGCGCGCCAGCGCCGCCGGGTAAGGGGTGTGCGACTGCCCAATGTCCGCAGAAACCTCCCAGGCACCCGCTCGCAAGAGCCCGTGGTTGTACGCGGTCGCCGCCTGGCCGATTCCCGGCCTCGGCCACTTCCTGCTCGGGTTGCGCGGTCGCGCGATCGCCTTCCTCGGGCTGGTCATGTTCTCGGCCGGCATGGGTTGCCTGCTGCAGGGCAAGCTCTTCGTGGTCGTACCAGGGCAGCCGCTGAGCACTCTCGGCACCCTCGCCTCGATGGCGATGGGAGTCCCCTACTTCGTGCTCCGTTACCTCACCGGCTACGAGGGCGACATCACCAGCGCCTCCTACGAGTATGGCGGCGCCTTCCTGCTCACCGCCGGGCTGATGAACGCCCTGGTCATCCTCGACGCCTGGGACATCGCCACCGGGAGCCGGCAGTGAAGCCGAGGGCGGTGAGAGCGGGAGCGGTGGGGCCGATGTTCGAAGCCGGTCTGGCCGGACGGCGCCACCTGCGCCCGGCTATGGTGGGTGCGGAGGTGCCGCGGTGCTGAGCCACTTCGTCCTGATGGTGGTGTACGCCCTGCAGGTGAGCCTCTTCTTCACCGTGCTCTGGCGGCGGACGCGAAGGGCCCAGATCCGGTTGTTCCTGCAGCTCTTCCTCGGAATGGTCGGCGGCGGCCTGCTGCTCGCCTGGCTGATGTTCCCCTTCCCGGCCGGCCCGCCGGGGCCGACTCCCTAGCGCCCGCGGGTGGCGAGCCGCACGATGGCCGACAGCGATCGGCAGGCGGTGGGGGAGGCCGAGCCCGAAGAGACGTCCGGCGATCGACCGGTCACGCGCATCCTCGTGGCGACCGGCGAGGCTTCCGGCGACCTGCACGGTGCACGACTGATCTCGGCGCTGCGGGAGGACTCCGACTCCCGCCCGGGAGCGCAGCACCTCGGCGAGCTCGAGGTCTACGGCATCGGCTCCGACGAGCTCGCCGCAGCCGGCATGCGACTCGTCGCCGACAGTCGCGCCATCGCGGTGATCGGGCTGATCGAGGCGCTGCGTGTCGTTCCGCACGCCTTCCGCATCCAGCGACGGCTCCTGGCCGAGGTCGAGCGCCGACGACCCGACGTCGCGCTGCTGATCGATGCGCCGGACTTCAACCTGCGGCTGGCCAAGAAGCTGGCTCGACGTGGCATCCCGGTGGTCTACTTCATCTCGCCCCAGGTCTGGGCTTGGCGGCAGTCCAGGGTGCACCTGATCCGGCGCATCGTCGACAAGATGCTGGTCCTGTTCCCGTTCGAGGCCGACTTCTACCGTCAGCACGACGTTCCGGTGGAGCACGTGGGCCACCCTCTGGTCGACGAGATCGCGGCGCGTCCCCAGCGCTGGGACGAGGCGCCGACGATGCCGTCCCCGACCGGGGGACCCGAATCCCTGTCCGGTCGCACCGTGGTGCTGCTGCCAGGATCACGCCGCAGTGAAGTCGGGCGCCTGCTACCGCTGATGCTCGAAGTGGGGTCGCGTCTGGTGGCTTCCGGCGCCAGGGTGCGCCTGATCGTCGCTCGCAGCCTCGACGGCGACTGGTTGCGGGCGACGGCGCAGGAGGCGCGGCCCGAGGGCTTCGGGGCGATCGAGCTGGTCGAGGCGAACCGTCACGATGCGATCGCCGAGGCTCACGTGGCGCTGTGCGCCTCCGGCACCGCGACCCTCGAGGTGGGCCTGCTGCGCACTCCCATGGTTGTCGTCTACAAGGTCGCGCCTCTCACCTACTGGCTCGGCCGCCGTCTGGTGGCGGTGCCGCACATCGCCCTGGTCAACCTGGTGCTCGGCCGGCGCGCGGTCCCCGAGATCCTGCAGGGCGAAGCCGAGCCCGAAGCGGTCGAGGCGGCGGTGCGGGAGCTGGCCCGCGGCGGCGAGGCGACGGAGACGATGCGCCGCCATCTCGCCGAGCTGCGCGAGAAGCTCGGCCAGCCGGGCGCGGCGCGGCGTGCCGCCGTGGCGGTTCGCGACCTGGTGATCGAGCGCCGGCGGCAGCGAGGTGACGCCCCGCCCTAGCGCGCGGCACGGCCCCTCGTCGGCCGGAGCCAGCCGGGCAGTCGCGCCGGCACCGACACACGCGGGGGGGTTAGGCTCTCCTCTGAGCTCTCGCCAGAAAGCGGACGTTCCGTGTCGCCGGAGGTCGCCTGATGTTCACCAGCATGACGGGTTACGGCCGCGCCGCACACAGCACCGAGGACTGGACCTGCGAGGTCGAGTTGCGCGCGGTGAACCACAGGTTCCTCGATCTGAACACCGTGCTGCGCGGGCTGCCGCGATCGTTCGAGTCGCGGGTGAACGGCCTGGTGCGCAGGGCCCTGCGTCGGGGCAGGATCGACGTCACGGTCGTCGCGGCGCGAGGTGACTCGACGCCCGACGGACATCGCCTCGACGGTCGGCTCGCGCGACGCCTGGTCGAGTCCGCCCGCGAGCTGTGTCGCGAGCTGGCGATGGCTCCCGAGATCCGCCTCGGTGAGCTGCTCCAGATTCCCGGCGTCGTCACCAGCGGTGACGGCGGCTGGCGGGACTCGGGCCCGGCGCCGCCGATCGACCTGGTCCAGCTGACGGTGGAGCGGGCGCTGGCGCTGCTCACCGAGAACCGCCAGCGCGAGGGCGCCAGGCTGCGCTCCGCGCTGCAGGTCGAGCTCGAGGGACTGGTCGACCTCGTCGAGCGTCTCGATGAGCATCGCGTGGCCCTGCGCTCCCAGGTGCTGGAGCGCTATCGAGCGAGGCTGCAGGGATGGCTTCGCGAGGCGACAGGAGAGGACGGCGGCGATGCGGCCCCTGAGGCGCGGCGTGACGAGGCGGTCGAGCGGCCCACGATCTGGTCACTGCCTTCGGCCGAGCGGCTGGTCCAGGAGGCCGCGGTCAGCGCCGAGCGTGGCGATGTCGAGGAGGAGATCGTCAGGCTGCGCAGCCACCTAGGCGCCCTGCGCGCACTGCTCGAGACGGGGCAGCCGAGACCAGCCGGGAAGGACGATCCCGGCGATGCGGTGCCGGCCTCGTCGTCGGCGGAGAGCGTCGGGAAGAAGATCGAGTTCCTGGTCCAGGAGATCGTGCGCGAGCTGTCGACGGTCTCCGCCAAGGGACGCGACGCCGCCATCTCCCACCTGGTGGTGGAGGCACGCGGCTGCTGCGAGCGGCTGAAGGAGCAGGCGGCCAACCTCGAGTAGAGGCGTCGAGCGCGGAGCCCCTCACTGGAACGCGGCGGCCGAAGCGAGAGCGACCTCCGCTCGGCAGCACTGCCGGCGCCGCGATCGGCTTCTCCCGTGTAGCGGCGTCTGCGGCGCGGAGAAAGGCACGCGGACCGGGATAGAGTGCGGGCCATGGCGGAGAGGGTCGAAGGGGCCGAGGCGGTGAGCTCGAGGGCCGACGGAGCGGAGCAGGTCGAAGCCGCGCCAGCGGACGACGTCGCCCGATCGGTCGCTTCAGGCGAGGAGCCGCCGACCGGCGAGCTGTTCATCATCTCGGCGCCCTCCGGCGCCGGCAAGACGACGCTGATCCACCGTCTGCTGCGCGGCGACATGCCCGATCTGGCGTTCTCGGTGAGTCACACGACGCGTCGACCGCGGGCCGACGAGGTGGACGGGGTCGACTACCACTTCGTCGACCGGGCGACCTTCGAGGCGAGCATCGAGCGCGGTGAGTTCCTCGAGTGGGCGGAGGTGCACGGCAACCTGTACGGCACGTCGCTGCGGGAGGTGAGACCGCGGTTGGAGTCCGGCCAGGACGTGCTGCTGGACATCGACGTCCAGGGTGGCGAGCGGGTGATGGCCGAGCAGCGCGATCCGGCGACGTCGACTCTCGGCGCCCGGGTGCACTCGATCTTCGTCATGCCGCCCTCGTTCGGGGAGCTCGAGAAGCGACTGCGCCAGCGCAACCAGGACCGCAGGGAGCAGATCGAAACCCGGCTGGAGGTCTCGCGGTGGGAGATGAGCCGGGCGGAAGCCTATGATTATGTTATCGTCAACGACGATGCGCGGTACGCAAGCAGCGTGCTCGCCGCGATCATCCAGGACAAGCGCCACCGCGGAGAGCGGATGCGTCCTCGGGTGTCGCGCATCCTGCGCGACTTCCAGACCGCCTGACGGCCCACCGGCACGCTGCAGGCAGCCGCCGGGGCCCCAGCGACGACCCATCGCCGACGCATCGATTCGGCCGCGCGAAGAACATCTGACGCCGGCCCGGCAGGCCCGGGCACGAGGTTACGAGCATGGACATCATCGACCAGCACGTCGACAGCAAGTTCCGCTTCGTGCTGCTCTCCGCCCAGCGGGCCGAGCAGCTGCTGCGGGGAGCGCCGCCACGGGTGGAGGTGCGCAGCCCCAAGGTCGCCAGGACCGCGATGGAAGAGCTGATCACCGGCCAGATCGACTGGGACTACGGCCCGCGTCCGTCCGAGGCCGGAGAGGGCGCCGAGGAAGAGTAGTCGGGGTCACCGACGCCGACACCCCTTCGGCGCCTGCGCTTTGCGGCTTCGGGAGCCCGCCCGGGACCGGCGCGACCGCAGGTGGCCGGATGGTCCGTGCTGAGCGCCCGGGGTCGGGGAGGAGCGCCAGGTGAACGTGCTGCTCGGCGTCTGCGGAGGCATCGCCGCCTGCAAGGCTCCCGAGCTGGTGCGTGAGCTCGGGCGGGCCGACTGCCGCGTGCGCTGCATCCTGACGCCGGCAGCGAGCAGCTTCTGCGCACCGCTGGCGCTCGAGATCCTCAGCGGCCACGAGGTCTGGGACGAGTCGTACCTCAGGCCCGGTACCGGCGGAGTCGAGCAGCACGTCGAGCTCGGGCAGTGGGCCGACGTGCTCCTGGTCGCGCCCGCCACCGCGAACACCATCTCGCGGCTCGCCTGGGGCCTCGCCGACGACCTGCTGACCACCACGGCGCTGATGGTCGACGGTCCCGTCGTCGTCGCGCCAGCGATGCACGCCACGATGTGGGAGCATCCGGCCGTGCGCGAGAGCGTCGCGCGCCTGCGCCAGCGCGGCGTGCGCGTGGTCGGCCCCGATGTGGGGCCGCTGGCGTCGGGAGAGCTCGGTGTCGGGCGCCTCGCCGAGCTTCCGGCCATCGCCTCGGCGGTCCTCGCGGCGGCGAGCTCCGGTGACCTCGCCGGCCGGCGCGTCGTCGTCACCGCCGGCCCGACCTGGGAGGCGGTCGACTCGGTGCGCTTCCTCGCCAACCGCTCGAGTGGCCGCATGGGCTTCGCCATTGCCGAGCGGGCGGCCCGTCGCGGCGCCGTGGTGCGGCTGATCAGCGGCCCGTCCGCCCTCGCCGCGCCCCATGGCGTCGAGCGGCGCGACGTCACCTCGGCGCTCGAGATGCTCGAGGCGGTGCGGGAAGAGTGCGAGGGGGCCGACGTGGTGGTGATGGCAGCGGCGGTTGCCGACTACCGGCCGGCGTCGGCGGCGGCAGGCAAGCTCAAGAAGCGCGACGGCGGGCTCGAGTCGATCGCCCTGGTCGAGAACCCCGACATCCTCGCCGAGCTGGCCCGGATGGCGCCCGACGCGGTGCGGGTCGGGTTCGCGGCCGAGACCGAGGACCTGATCGAGAACGCGCGTCAGAAGCTGGCCAGCAAGGGCGCCCACCTGCTGGTCGCCAACGACGTGTCGCGGCGGGACATCGGTTTCGACAGCCACGACAACGAGGTCGTCGTCCTGCGCCGCGAGGGCGAACCGGTGCGGATCGGCAAGCGCGGCAAGGGCGAGGTGGCGGACGGGATCCTCGACCTGGTGCGCGGCGAGCTCGACGCCCGTACCCGCTCGGCGGTGATCTCGTGAAGGAGCCCGGCGACGCCGTCGACAGCAGGATCTGGCACGAGCTCGACTACCTGCGCGAGTTGGGCTGGGAGGAGCTGTACCCGGCGGTGCCGCCCTCGGCACCGCCCCGAACCGTGGCGAGAGAGGGGAGCGGAGACCCGCCGCGCTCGGCTTCGGCGGTGGACTCCGGCGCCGCCCACGAAAAGCCGCGGGCGATGCCTGCAGCAACCCCCGAAGACGCCGCACCGGCCGAGGCCGGCGGGACGACGAGGGAGGAGAGCGACGAGCGTACGCGCCGGATCGCCGCCTGCGCATCGCTCGACGAGCTCGGCGAGCTCGCGGCCGGCTGCGTCGCCTGTCCCCTGGCGCAGACCCGCCGCAGCGTCGTCTTCGGCTCAGGCTCGCCGACTGCCGAGCTGATGTTCGTCGGCGAGGGCCCGGGCGCCCAGGAGGACCTCAAGGGACTGCCCTTCGTCGGACCGGCAGGGGAGCTGCTGACCAAGATCATCGAAGCGATCGACCTGGAGCGGGGGCAGGTGTACATCGCCAACGTCGTCAAGTGCCGGCCGCCGAACAACCGCGATCCGCAGCCCGGCGAGGTCTCGGCGTGCATCGGTTTCCTGCGCCGTCAGGTCGAGCTGGTGCAGCCGAAGCTGATCGTGGCGCTGGGCCGGGTGGCGGCGCAGAACCTGCTCGAGACCGATGCGCCGGTGGGGCGCATGCGAGGCCGCTGGCACTCGTTCGCCGGCGTTTCCCTCCGGGTGACGTACCATCCGGCCGCCCTGCTGCGCAATCAGTCCCTCAAGCGTCCGACCTGGGAGGACATGCAGGAGGTGCGCGACCGGCTGCAGGCAACGGAGTGAACGCAGCGGGCGGACGCCACCGCCAGTGTCGTCCGGCCCGGGGCCCCGGCTCAGGCCCGCTGCCCGACTCCTCCTCGCCGGTCCGCTCGCCAGCGAAACGATGTCCGCCTCCACCGCAGTTCCGACCCTCGCCGCACTTCCGCCCGTCGGCGGTTCGGCGGTGTTCCCGTCGTCGTTCGGAGCGCTCGACGCGGCGCTGATCGTCGTCTACATCCTGGTCACCGTCGGCGCCGCCCTGCTGGTGCGTCGCGGCGTGCACGACATGGCCGACTTCGTGGTCGCCGGGCGCAGCCTGCGCTCCTCGCTCGGCGTGGCGACGATGATCGGCAGCGAGCTCGGCCTGGTGACGATCATGTTCTCGGCACAGAAGGGCTTCACCGGCGGCATGGCCGCCTTCCACATCCCGCTGGTGGCCGGACTGACGACGCTGCTGGTCGGCCTCACGGGCTTTCTGGTCGTGCCCCTGCGCGAGCGGGGAGTGCTGACCATCCCCGAGTTCTACGGCCAGCGCTTCGGCCGCGGCGTGAGGGTCGTCGGCGGCGTCATCCTGGCCCTCGCCGGGATCCTCAACATGGGTCTCTTCCTCAAGGCGGGCTCGGTGTTCGTCGTCACCGTGACCGGCATGGGCTCGCCGCTGGCGGTGAAGTGGGTGATGACCGTGCTGCTGGTGCTGGTCCTGTTCTACGTCTCGGTGGGCGGAATGCTCGCGGTCGTCGTCACCGACTACATCCAGTTCGTGCTGCTCTCGATCGGGCTGCTGGTCGCCTGCGTCGTCGCGCTGCGTCGGTTCGGGATCGACAGCCTGGTGGAGGCTGTGCAGCAGGTGCACGGTCCGGCCGGCTTCGATCCGCTGCACGGCGACGGCTTCGGCCTCGGCTACGTCGTCTGGATGGTGTTCACCGCCGGGCTGGTCTCGTGCGCCATCTGGCAGACCGCGGTGGTCCGGGCCTGCTCGGCGGAGTCGGTCGAGGTGGTGCGGCGCACCTACCAGATCTCGTCGATCGGCTTCCTCGCCCGCTTCCTGGTGCCCAACTTCCTCGGCGTCTGCGCCCTGGCCTGGGTGGTCGCTGACGCCGGGCGCTCCGCCGTCTTCCTGCCCGGGGGCCGTCCCGCCGATCCGGAGACGACCCTGGCGGTGATGCCGGCGCTGCTCGCCGACCTGCTGCCGACCGGGCTCCTCGGGCTGGTGGTCGCGGGGATGCTGGCGGCCTTCATGTCGACCCACGACTCGTATCTGCTCTGCTGGAGCTCGGTGCTGACCCAGGACGTGGTGGCGCCGCTGCGGCGCCGGCCGATGAGCGAAGGCGCCAGACTGCTGCTGTCGCGCGTCTTGATCTTCGTCATCGGTGTGTTCCTGCTGCTCTGGAGCCTCTGGTACCCACTGCAGCAGGACCTCTGGGACTACATGGCGATCACCGGCGCGATCTACTTCACCGGCGCCTTCTCGCTGCTCTTCTTCGGCCTCTACTGGCGGCGCGCCAGCACCGCCGGCGCCTACGGCTCGCTCGCCTGCGGCCTCGTCGCGGTGCTCGGCCTCGGACCGGTGGGCGGTGCGCTCGGGGTCGGCCTGAGCGGCGAGCAGGCCGGCCTGCTGGCGACCGGATTGGCGATCGTCGCCATGGTGTCGCTGTCGTACCTGTTCCCCGACACGCGCTCCGCGGCCGACGACGTCCGGCGGCCGGAGGTCTCGCCATGAGCTGGGCCGGCTTCTGGCTCGTCTTCCTCGGCCTGAGCCTGGCGGTCTACGCCGTCGTCGCGCTCGCGGTCACGATCCGCGGCGGTGCCGAGCTGGTGACGCTGATCCGCACCCGCGGTGGGGGATCGCGGGAGCCGGACGGGCCGGAGGGGAACTCCGACGTCTCGTCGCGCGGCCGCGCCGGCGACCGCAGCGGGGACTGACGATGCCCCGCCGCCGAGCGGCCGGTGGCGCGAAGCCGATCGCCACCCTCGAGCTGAGCTGCCTCGGCCGGCCACGGCTGCGACTCGTGGAGGCAGGAGACGCAGGGGTGGTCGAGCTCGAGGCGCCGCACCGCCGCGTGCTGATCCTGCTCGCCGCTCTGGCCACCGGCCCGGGGCGCGAACGTTCCCGCGATCAGCTGGTCGAGGCGCTGTGGCCGGAGCACGATCTCGACCGGGCGCTGGCCAACCTCCGCCCGGCACTCAGCCTGGCGCGGCGGCTGATCCGGGAGGCCTGCTCGGTGGAAGCCGACCCGCTGCCTCGCCGGGGAGCCTTCTATCGGCTGTCGCCGGAGTTCGCGTGGCGGATCGACGCCGAGACCTTCCGCGAGCTCGTCGTCGCCACCCGACCGCGGCACGGCGCCGCACCCGGGGACGCCGGACCTCGCGACGCCGCAGAGCCCGTCGGCCCTGAGCCGCCGCGCCAGCCGGAGCAGGGCGGGGACTCCGGACCGGGCTCCGAGCGCGCCGAGGCGTCGCGTCGGCAGTGGCTTCTGCGCACCCGCGACCGCCTCGAGCAGGCCTGGAAGCTGTACCGGGGCGTCTTCCTCTCCGGCTGCGCGGTGACGCCGTGGGTGCGTGAGGAGCGCTCCCGCTTCGAGACGCTGTGGGACGAGATGCTGCTGCGCCTCGGCGCCGTGCACGTCGAGCTCGGCGAGCTCGATCGGGCGCTCGACTCGTTCCGCACCATCGTCGCCTTCGATCCGACCCGCGAGGACGCCCACCTCTCCGTGATGCGTATCTTCTCGCGCCAGGGGCGGCCGGACCTGGTGCGGCGCCAGTACGACCAGATGTGCCGCCACCTGCTCGACGAGCTCGAGAGCCGGCCGCTCGATTCGACCGCCCGTCGGTACTACGCGCTGCTCTCCTCTCCCGAGGACGCCGCGGCTCCCTGGTAGGCCGCATCGGACTCTCTGTTCGCCGTCGCGGTTGCTACGATCCGGGCCGGGCACAGGCCGCGAAAGGCGCCGCCTCGGTCCACTCTCCGAACACCGTCCGAGGGCTCTTCCCGTTGCAGACTTCCGGTTCGCTGGCGCAGCAGGCCGCACCGTCCGAGCTGGTGGCGCCCGACGCTCCGCCGCGCCCTGCCGTCGAGGTCAGCGTCGTCGTGCCGGTGCTCGACGAGGCGCAGAGCGTCGCCGAGCTGGCGCAGCGCATCGCCGCCGAGCTGCAGGCACTCGACAAGAGCTTCGAGATCGTCTTCGTCGACGACGGATCGCGCGACGACACCGTCGAGGTCGTGCGCACCTGTCACCGCGAGGATCCGCGCATCCGGCTGGTGCGCTTCCGGCGCAACTTCGGCAAGGCCGCCGCGCTCTCGGCGGGCTTCGAGCATTCGAGCGGCGAGATCATCATCACCATCGACGGCGACCTGCAGGACGATCCGGCCGAGATCCCCCGCTTCCTCGAAGCGCTCGACGGCGACCAGCTCGACCTGGTGAGTGGCTGGAAGCAACGCCGCCGCGATCCGCTCAGCAAGCGGCTGCTGTCGAGGATCTTCAACGCGGTGACCAGCGCCATCGCCTCGGTCGACCTGCACGACTTCAACTGCGGCTTCAAGGCGTACCGGCGCGAGGTGCTCGACCAGGTCAGTGTCTACGGAGAGCTGCACCGCTACATCCCGGTGCTCGCGGCCCGGCGGGGCTTCCGCGTCGGCGAGCTGGCGGTGCGTCACCATCCGCGCCGGCACGGTCGGTCGAAGTACGGCTGGGGACGCCTGCTCAAGGGGCCCCTCGACCTCATCACGGTGCTGTTCATCACCCGCTACACCCGCAGGCCGCTGCACTTCTTCGGCGTCGTCGGGGCCAGCAGCGCGCTGGTCGGCTTCGCCATCTGCGCCTATCTGGCGGTGCAGTGGTTCGGCGGCGCCAGCCTGTCGAATCGGCCGCTGCTGCTGCTCGGCGTGCTGATGATCCTGCTCGGCATCCAGGTGCTGACCACCGGCCTGATCGGCGAGATGTTGACCTACAAGACCTTCGAGCGCAGCGACAGCTACTCGATCAAGGAGACCCTGGGCTGAAGAGCGAGCTCGTCGCTCGTCGTCGGAGGGTCTCGGGACGCGCCGCCGCCCGTCGGCAGGCGAGGTCCGCCCTTCGTACGGTGTGCGATGGCTGAGCGGGGGCGCCGCCGTCGGGCCGTCTTCCTGACCCAGACCTTCCCGCGCACCCCGGACGACACCGCCGGGCCTTTCATCCGCGAGATCGGCGCCGGCCTGGCTCGAGCCGGCTGGCAGGTGCGGGTCCTGGCGCCGCACGCACGCGAGCTGCCGCGGCATTGGCGGGACGGGCCCCTCGACGTGCGCACCTTCCGCTACGCGCCCGAGGCACTCGAGGCGATCGGCTACTCGCGCTCGCTCGAACGGGACGAGAGCCTTCGCGCCGCGGCCGCGCTGGCGGCGCCCCTCTACCTGCTGGCGGCCCGCCGCGCGCTGCGGGCGCTGCTGCGCGAGGAGCCGGCCGAGGTGGTGCACACGCACTGGATCGTGCCCAACGGTCTCGCCGTGCCGGGTGGAGGCCGACCGCTCGCCGGCGGGCGCACCGTGGTGGGCTACGGGCTGCACGGTTCCGACGTCTTCCTCGCCGAGCGGCCTCTGGTCCGGGCACTCGTCGCGCGACTGTTGCGACGCGGCGCCTTCCTCACCGGCTGCTCGCCGGAGCTCGTCGCGCGGGTTGCCCGCCTGAGCGACGCGCCGTGCCCCCAGGCGGTGATCCCCTACGGCGTCGACGCCGAGACCTTCCGCCCCGATCCGGCTGCTTCCGCGGCCTGGCGCCGCGAGCTGGGGCTGCCCGAGGGAGCCGTCGTCGCGCTGGGGGTCGGACGGATGGCGACCAAGAAGGGCTTCCACGTCCTCGTGGCCGAGCTGCAGCGGCTCTTCGAGCGCGCTCCGGAGACCCTGCATCTTGTGCTCGCGGGGGGCGGAGACCGCGAGGCGGAGCTTCGAAGGGCGAGCGCCGGATGGCAGCACCGGGTGCACTTCCCGGGACTGGTGCGGCGCGACGTCTTGCCGGGGCTCTTCGCCGCAGCGGACCTCTTCGTGCTGCCGGCGGTGCACGACGAGAAGGGCAACGTCGATGGCCTGCCCAACGTCATCCTCGAGGCGATGGCCTCGGCGCTGCCGGTCGTCGCCAGCGAGATCTCGGGCATACCGCTCGCCGTCGAGGACGGGACCACCGGCATCCTGACGCGGGAGGGAGATGGCGCGGAGGTGGTCGACGCGATCGTGCGGCTGGCGGCGGCGCCCGAGATACGGCGGCAGATGGGTGAGGCGGGCCGATCGAAGGTGCGCCACGAGCTGACGTGGGACCGCGTTGCCCAGCGCTACGCCGAGGTCTACGAGGCGGCGCTGGAGCGACTCGGCAACGAGACGGGCGCGGCCACGGTCGAGGAATGACGGGCTCTTGGAGCGGGTTGCGCGCCACGGTGGTGACGTGGTCGCGACAACGGGAGCCTGTCTGCCGGCGCCCCTCGGCGCGTCGATCGACGGAGGCGGCGACCCGTCCGGAACGAAGGCTCCGGGCGAACTGCACGCCAGTCAACGTGCTCGCGAGGGCAGACGATGAGGAGGCTGCGGTGATGCGCACACGAGCTATGGCGACGGGAGCAGCGCAGCGGCAGCGCTGGCGCGGACTGCGGTGGGGACGTCTCGTCCTGGCACTGGCACTCGCGGCGGCAGCCGCCGCGGCGCAGGAGGCTGACCGCAGAGCCACCGATGTCCCTTCGGCGGAGACCGCCGATCTCGACCTCTCGGCGCCGCTGCCGCTCGACCCGCTGGTGCGCACCGGGACGACGCGCAGCGGAGTGCGTTTCTACGTGCGCCGCAACTCGCGCCCCGAGGGCCGTGCCGAGCTCCGTCTGGTGGTGCGTTCGGGCTCGCTGCAGGAAGACGAGCGTCAGCTCGGCCTGGCGCATTTCGTCGAGCACATGGCGTTCAACGGCACCGAGCACTTCGCCAAGAACGAGGCGATCGAGTACCTGCGCTCGATCGGCATGGAGTTCGGCGCCGACGTCAACGCCTTCACCGGCTTCGACCGCACCGTCTACCAGCTGCGGGTCCCCACCGACGACGAGGAGGCGGTCGAGCGGGGTCTGCTGATCCTGGAGGACTGGGCCTCGGGCCTCACCTTCGCCGCTGAGGAGATCGATCGCGAGCGGGGCGTCGTCATCGAGGAGTGGCGAGGTGGGCGCGGCGCCGCGGCGCGGATCAGCGACCAGCACCTGCCGGTGCTGCTCGCCGGATCGCCGCGCGCGACGCGTCGACCGATCGGCGACCCCGATCTGCTGCGCACCTTTCCGCACGAGGACCTGATCCGCTACTACCGCACCTGGTACCGGCCCGAGCGCATGGCGATCGTCGCCGTCGGAGACTTCGACCCCGAGCGCATGCAGCGCCGGATCGAGCGCGCCTTCCGCAAGCTCGGCAGTCGCCAGGCGCGGCGTCAGCGGGCCGAGAGCGAGCGGCCTGCCGAGATCGAAGACCGGGTCGAGCTGTCGTCGGCGGACCGTTTCTCTCTGGCCACCGATCCCGAGATCCAGCGCCCCCGGCTGGAGCACGTGGTGCGGCACGCGGCGCCGCGCGGTGGCTCTATCGGCGATTTTCGAGACGACCTGATCGACAGCCTCTTCCTGCGCATGTTCAACCAACGCCTCGGCGAGCTCCTGCAGCAGGCCGAACCGCCCTTCCTCAGCGCCGGCGCGGGCCTGCAGCGGGTCGACGCCTCGACGGTGCTCTTCACCCTCGCGATGAGCCCGCAGGAGGGTCTGCTGCTCGAGGGCCTCGACTCGGTAGCCGTCGAAGCCGAGCGGGTGCGTCGCCACGGCTTCCTCGACAGCGAGCTGGAGCGCCAGCGCGGTGTCTTCCTGCGTGCCTTCGAGCGGGCCTGGGAAGAGCGCGACACCACGAGCTCCGGAGCCTTCGTCGCCGACTACATCGACCACTTCGTCGACGCCGAGCCCTATCCCGACGCGGCGCAGCGTCTCGACCTGGTCCGTCGCCTGCTGCCGGCGATCACGCTCGAGGAGATCAACGCGCGCTCGCAGCGCTGGAGCAGCGGCGACGATCGGGTGACGCTGCTCACGGCTCCCGACAGCGAGGCAGAGGACCTCCCGGACGGAGAGGCGATCCTCGACCGGCTCGAGGCGGTGCGCGAACGTGAAGTGGAGCCCTGGGTCGACGAGGTCTCGACGACGCCGTTGATGGAGACGCTTCCCGAGCCCGGCGAGGTGACCACCCGGCGGCAGATCGAGGAGCTCGACCTGCACCACTGGAGCCTGTCGAACGGCATAGAGGTCTATCTCAAGGTGACCGACTTCAAGCGCGACGAGGTGCTGCTTCGCGCCTTCAGTCCCGGAGGCACCTCGCTGGTCAGCGAAGAGGAGTTCCCCTCCGCCGTGATGTCGCAGACCGTGCTCGGGATCAGCGGGCTGGGCGAGCACAGCATGATCGAGCTCGGCAAGATGCTCAGCGACAAGGTGGTCAGCATCAGCCCGACGCTCGACGAGGAGGGCGAGGGCTTCCAGGGTGGCGGCTCGCCGCAGGACCTCGAGACCCTCTTCCAGCTGCTGCATCTGCAGGCCACGGCGCCGCGCGACGACCCGGAGGCCTTCGCCAGCTTCGAGAACCGCATGGCGGGCCTGGTGCGCAACCGACGCTCGCGCCCCGAGATCGTCTTCGGCGAGGCGATCGAGGAGGCCCTGTACGACGATCATCCCCGCCGCCAGCCCTTCGACGAGGCGTTCCTGGAGCGGATCGACCACGACACGGTGCTGCGGGTGCATCGGGAGCGTTTCGCCGACCTCGGGGACTTCACGTTCGTGATCGTCGGCGCCTTCGAGCTCGACGCCATGGAAGCGCTCGTCGAGCGGTATCTGGCGTCGCTGCCGAGCGAGGGGCGTCGGGAGGCACCGCGCGACGTCGGCGTGCGCATCGTGCCAGGCGAGGTCACACGCGAGATCGCGATGGGGGTGGAGGAGAAGGCTCAGGTGCAGCTGGTGCTCTCCGGAGCTTTCGAGCAGTCCGTGGAGGAGCGCCTGCGGCTGCACGTGATGGTCGAGGTGCTGCGCAGCCGGCTGCGCGATCGGGTGCGCGAGGACCTGGGAGGCACCTACGGCGTCGGGCTCTCGGCGAGCACCAGCCACTGGCCCACCGAGAGTTTCCGCCTCACCGTGTCGTTCGGCGCCGATCCCGAACGCATCGACGAGCTGGTCGAGGTGGTGTTCGAGGAGATGGATCGGATGCGGCGCGAGGCCCCGGAGGTCTCCGAGCTGGAGAAGGTGCGCGAGACGGAGAGGCGCAACCGTGAGACGGCGCTGCGCCAGAACGGCTTCTGGCTCGGCACGCTCGCCTACAGCCTCGAGCGCGGCGAGGACCTGACGAACATCCTCACCTTCGACCAACGTCTGTCGGCGGTCGACGTCGAAACGATCCGGCAGGCGGCCGGGAAGTACCTCAAGCGCGAGAACCTCGGCCGCTTCGTACTGCGTCCGGCGGCCGCCGGGGGCGACGCTTCGCCGCAGGCAGGGTCGCAGGAGGATCCGTCCCAGATCGAGGAAGAGGCCGCCTGATCGGACCTGCGTGACCCCTGGGCCGAGGTCGCGACGGGTCCGCGGGCGTCGCGACGGCGGTTAGGCTCTACGTCCGCCGGCGGCGCGCCGGCGAAGCGCACGCAGAGCAGGACGGTCGACGAAGAGAGAGAGGAGCTCGAGATGGGCAGGCAGAGGGTGACCGCGACCAACGATCCGGATCGGGGAGCTCGTCCGCCAAGAGGCGACGGGGGGCGCGCTGCTCGTCCGATGCAGCCTCGGCTCGACGTCCCCGAGGCCGCCGCCCGGAGCCCACTGCGGGAAGCCGCCGTCCTCTCCCTGCTGCTGGTCGTCGCTGCCGCGGCGACGTCGGCCAACGACGGCTGGCCCGACTGGCGCGGCCCGACGCTCAACCGCTCGGTCGACGCCTCGGGGCTTCCGGTGGCCTGGTCCGAGAGCGAGAACCTGTGCTGGAAGACGGCGCTGCCCGACCGCTCCGGAGCGACTCCGATCGTCAGCCAGGGCACCATCTTCCTCAACGTCGGCGAGGGCGAGCAGCTCGAGCTCTGGGCGCTCGACGAAAGGGACGGCTCGCTGCGCTGGAAGCGCGCCATCGGCGCTGGCAACGAGCGCAAACACAAGCAGAACATGTCGTCGCCGTCGCCGGTCAGCGACGGCGAGCACGTCTGGGTGCTCACCGGCACCGGCGTGGTGAAGGCCTTCGACTTCGCCGGCCAGGAGGTCTGGAAGCGCGACCTGCAGGAGGACTACGGCGACTTCGGGCTCAACTGGGGTTACGCCTCGTCGCCCTTCCTGCACCGCGGCGTGCTCTACGTCCAGGTGCTGCACGGCATGCGTACCGACGATCCGTCGTACGTCGTGGCCATCGAAGCGGAGAGCGGCGACAACCGCTGGCGGGTCGAGCGCCCGACCGACGCGCGCGCCGAGTCGCCGGACAGCTACACCACGCCGGCCCTGCTGCAGCGCGGCGCCGGCGAGCTGGTCATCAGCGGCGGCGACTACGTCACCGGCCACGCTCTCGACGACGGCCGCGAGCTGTGGCGAGTCGGCGGCCTCAACCCGGAGAAGCACGGCATGTACCGGGTGGTGGCTTCACCGGTGGTGGTGGGCCGCACGATCTTCGTGCCGTCGCGTGTGCGGCCGCTGCTCGCCCTGCGCGCCGAATCGGAGGAGTACGGCGCCGAGCCCGAGGTGCTGTTCGAGCTCGACCGGGGCACCGACGTGCCGACTCCGGCGGCCAACCAGGACTACCTCTTCGTGCTCAGCGACAACGGCATCCTGCGGCGCATCGACGCCAAGACGGGCGAGGAGACCTGGGACGAGCCGCAGCGCTTGGCGCAGGGCAACTACAGCGCCTCGCCACTGCTCGCCGACGGCAAGCTCTACGCCACCTCCGAGGACGGGGTGACGTCGGTGGTCGCTGCCTACGGCGACTTCGAGGAGCTGGCGGTGAACAAGCTGGAGGGCTTCACCCTCTCGTCGCTAGCGGTCTCCCGAGGTCGCATCTACCAGCGCACCGACCAGGCGCTCTACTGCATCGGTGGGGCGTCGGAGGTCCCCTGAGCTCCCCGAGCCTTTTCCCGAGATCGCGGACAGCCCAGGCCCCCGAGCCCGACGGTCCCCGTCTGCCGGCAGCCGGGGGACGGCCCTGAGGGCGCTGCCGCATCGCTGTCGGCCCGGCGGAGGCTCACTGGTCGTATCTCACTGGTCGTAGCGGAAGTGCCGCACGACGACGATGCCGCCGAAGAGCAGGGCGCAGCCGAGGGCGACGAGCGCCGCGGTGTGCAGCCAGCTCTGGTCGCGGCTGGCCAGGAGCACGATGCTACCCGCCACCAGCAGCGACGAGACGAGCACTGCGGTCGCGAGCAGCCGCGAGGCGAAGACCAGCGCCGCGGTCAGGCGGTCGAGCCCGCCGTGCGAGAGCTTGAGCTCCAGCTCGCTGCGCCGCAAGCGGTCGAGCAGCGCCCGGACGTCGTGGGGCAGCTCCTCCAGCAGGCCGCCATAGGCACCGAGAAGGGCTGCGGCGCGGCGCCGCAGCGCCTCACCGGAGAAGCGTGAGAGCAGGGTGGCGCGGGTCTGGCGGGTGATCTCCTCGACGACGCTGAACTCGGGGTCGAGCCTGGCGGCGAGCGACTCGAGGGTGCTCAGGGTCTTGACCAGTTTCAGCAGATCGGCCGGGATGCGTGCCTCGTGCTGGCGGAGGATCCGGAACAGGCGTTGAAGGAGCGAGGTGACCCGCAGGCTCTCGAGAGTCGCCTGGTCGAAGTCGACCATCAGCCCGTGCAGGCTGCGCTGCAGGGCCCGGTCGTCCTCGAGCCCCGGATCGGCGTCGACCAGGCGGCACGCCACCTGTTGCACCTGCCGCACCCGCCCATCGAAGACGGCGTGGATCATCTCGGCGAGCAGATCGCGCTGCTCCTGACTGAGATACCCGACGATGCCGCAGTCGACGAAGCCGATGCGGTCGCCTTCGAGCAGGATCAGATTGCCGGCGTGCGGATCGGCGTGGAAGAAGCCGTGCTGTAGGCACTGCTCGACCACCGCCAGGCTGCCTCGCCGCACCAGGGTGCGCCGGCTCTCCAGCGGCAGACTGGCGACGTCGACCTGGGTGAAGGGCGTCCCGAGCAGCTCCTCGAGCACCAGGATCCTCGGTGTCGTCACCTGCCAGTGGACCTCGGGGAAGACGATCTCGTCGTGATCGCGGAACAGGCGCCGCAGCCGGTCGGTGGCGCGACCCTCGTGGAGGAGATCGAGCTCCTCCATCCGGTCCTGGGCGAACTGCTCCAGCACCTCGGAGGGGCTGAAACCGAGGTTGGCGTTCTGTTCGACGAACGAGGCGAGCAGCGACAGCACCTCGAGGTCGGCCTGGATGACGCCGCGCACCCCCGGCCGCAGGATCTTCAGCACCACCCGGGTGCCGTCGACGAGGGTCGCCCTGTGCACCTGGGCGATCGATCCCGCGGCCAGCGGGTCGGGATCGATGTGGCGGAACAGGGCTTCGTGCCGCTCGCCGAGGCGTTCGACGAGCAGCTCGTGGATCTCCTCCCAGGGAACGGGCTGCACGTCGTCCTGCAGCCGTGCGAGGGGTTCGGCCCAACCCTCGGGCAGCAGGTCCTCGCGACTGACCAGGAACTGGCCGAGCTTGACGAAGGTCGGTCGCAGCTCCTCGATCGCCCGCGCCAGGCGTTCGGCGGAGGCATGCGCTCGGCCGGCCGTGCGCTCGGCCGACGACCCGCCTCCTGTGTCGACCGCGGTGGACGGCGCTGATTCGTCTGAGCCACCCCGGATCCAGTGTGGGAGCTGGAAGTGGTCGGCGAGGTCGGAGAAGCCGTGTTTGACGAAGACCGCGGCGACCTCGCGGGCGCGCTGCACGACGCGGAGCTTGCTGGGGATCGGGCTCTTCACGACCAGTGCTGGACAGCCTGCCAGGATCGACGACCTCAGCGCCGTACGGGACATTCCGGATGGCGGGTGGGCCTGTCGCCGCTACATGCTGTCAGAGCGCCGTCGCGAAACCGCGCGACGCGGCCTCGCGCCGAGAACGATGTCGAAGGAGATGGACCCGTGAAGGAACCGAAGGTGGTCAAGGAACTGTTGGCGACGGTCGAGACGCTGCGAGACGAGATGCGCGTCCAGGCCAACCTGGCCAGCAAGGACGCCAGGGACGAGCTGCACCGCCTCGAGGAGCGCTGGAAGTCGCTCGATCGTGAGCGTCGGCGGGTCGCCGAGGTGGTCGAGGAGACGGCCGAGGAGTCGTGGGCGGGCATGCGCATGGCACTGGAGGAGCTCCGCGACGGCTACCGCAGGCTGCGCAAGGGCTGAGACCCGCACCGGCGCCTCGGGGACGATGCGCGCCGGCTTCGGACGTGGGCGCGACGCCCATCCTCGGAACCGGCCGTGCAGCGGAGACGACGCGGCCCTCGACGGCGGGCGCCGGGCCCGGCATCCTCGATCCGAAGTGAGCGCAGCATCGGCGAACCTCCGCTGGATGCGCTCCTGGGACTGCTACGCTCCCCGAGCCCAAGGCGGTGCTCGCCGCGCTCGAGGGCGGTCGAGGTAGGGCGAAGGAGTACCGGCGCTCCTGTCGCGGCCGAACGGCGGCGGGATGCGGTTCTCGTCACCGTCTCCGAATGCAGCCCCAGGAGTTCCAGATGCTTCGCAGCCCCCGTTCCGTCCGCCGCCTCCCTCTCGCCCCCCGCGGCGCCTTCCGGGCGTCGCTCCCGAGTTTCGTGGCGCTCGGCGCGCTCACCACGCTCCTGTTCGCGTTCGTCGCGTGCGGCGGCGGCTCGACCGGGGCCGGTGGCGAAGCTCCCGAGGAAGGTGAACGACGCTTCCTGAGCCTCGGGACGGCTCCGCCCGGCGGCGCCTTCTTCGTCGTCGGCGGTGCCCTGAGCGAGGTGCTCGGACAGTACGGCCCGAGTGGCTGGCAGGTGACCAACGAGGCGACCAAGGGCTCGCAGGAGAACATCCGACGGCTCGATGCGGGCGAGATCGATCTGGCGCTCTCCAATGCCGCCATCACCTACTTCGCGGTGCGTGGCGAGGGCGAGTGGGAGAAGGCGTTCGAGGTCAGCGCGGTGATGACGCTGGCGCCCAACGTGGCGCTGTTCCTGGCGCCGGAGAACGGCCCGGTGCAGACGATCGCCGACCTGCGCGGCCGCCGCGTCGTCGTCGGGCCTGCTGGCGCCGGATTCGAGTACTTCCTGCAGCCGATGCTCGAGGCCCACGGTGTGGCCTACGAGGACTTCACGCCGCTCAACGCGACCCAGGCGGGCGCGGTCGACATGCTCGCCGATGGCGCCGCCGCGGCGGCCTTCCTCGGCGGCGCGGTGCCGACGGCGTCGATCACCCAGGCCACCAGCGGCCAGGCGATCCGCTTCGTGCCCTACGGCGACGAGGCGAAGCAGAACCTGATCCGCGACTACCCCTTCTTCGAGGCGGCGACGATCCCGGCCGGCACCTACCGCGGCCAGGAAGAGGCCTACGACGGCCTCAACGTCGGCTCGATGCACCTGATCGTGGCCAGCGGCGCCGATGAGGAGTTCGTCTACCAGGTCACGAAGACCCTCTGGGAGCAGCGCGAGGCGGTCGTCGAGCGGCACCCGGCCGGCCGTGCGATCAACGAGCGGGTGGCGGTGCGTGACACCGGCACGCCGTTCCATCCGGGCGCCGAGCGCTTCTACCGCGAGATCGGTATCTGGCCGGACGGTGAGGCCGGCGAGGTGACGCCGACCGAGGCCGGGGCGGCGGGTGGCAGCGAGAGCGAGCCCACTGCGGACACGGGGGCTGCCGGAGCCGAGTCTCCGGAAGGTCGATGAGCCTGCAGCCCGTCCGGCGGGCGCATTCCATGGCGGCTTCGGAGGGCTTGCGGTGAGCGACGAAGCAACGACCCCGTCGCCACGGCCGATCCGACGCGGCCGCTGGTCGGCGGCGCTCGGAGCGCTGCTCGTCCTCTTCACCCTCTTCGAGGTCAACTATCCCGTTCTGCGACCGCAGAGCGACCTGGCGATCTTCGCCCTCTTCGGGCTGCTCTTCTGTTTCCTCTTCCCGCGCGGCAAGGCCGGCGCCGCTTCGCGGCATCGGGCGCTTCGCCTCCTCGACTACGTGCTCGCCGGGGTCTCGACCCTGGTCTGCGTCTACGTCATCGCGCAGACCGAGCCGTCGTTCTCGGCCTGGTGGCTCGACGGCTCCTCGCTGGGCGACCGCGCCGGCGCCGAGAGGCCGCTCGACTACCTGATCGGCGCTCTGGGGCTGGTGGTGGTGCTGGAGGGGGCGCGGCGGTCGGTGGGCTGGGCGTTGCCGATCCTGTCGGTGATCTTCCTGATCTACGCCCAGGTCGGTCCTTCGCTTCCGACCTGGCTCTTCCCGCACCGCGGCTACGGCTGGGAGCGCATCGTCTCGCAGACCTTCCTGCACAGCCAGGGCGTCTTCGGCACGGCGTTGTCGGTGATGTTCACCTACGTCTTCCTGTTCGTGGTCTTCGGCGCCCTGCTCGAACGCACCGGCGCGACCCAGTTCGTGATCGACGCGGCGCAACGGATCTTCGCCGGCAGCGTCGGCGGCGCCGCCAAGGTCTCGGTGCTGTCGAGCGGCCTGATGGGCTCGCTGTCGGGCAGCGCGGTCGCCAACACCGCGACGACGGGGACGTTCACCATCCCTTTGATGCGCTCCAGCGGCTTCAAGCGCCACGAGGCGGCGGGCATCGAGGCGGCGGCGAGCTCGGGGGGCGCCCTCGTGCCCCCGGTGATGGGCGCCGGCGCCTACATGATGCTCGAGATCGTCGATCCGCCGGTGACCTATCTCGAGATCGTTCGCGCCGCGCTCCTGCCGTCGTTGATCTACTACTTCTCGCTGTTCACCATCGTGCACTTCGTCGCCCACCGCGTGCACTGGTTCGCCAGTCGGGGGATCGCCCGTCCCGGGCGCCGCATGGCAGGGCTCGTCGGTGAAGCCAAGGCGGCGAGCTCGGGTGCGGGCGCGACAGACGACGAGCAGGGCTTCGACGGCGAACGCGAACCGGCGCCGACGGCGCCCGGCGGCGTGGCGCCCAACTCACGCTGGGCAGGCGTGCTCTTCGTCGGCTCGCTGACGGTGCTCATCGGGCTGTTGCTGATGCGCTTCTCGGTCTTCCGCGCGGTGACTGTGGCGCTCATCGTCGTCGCGGTGCTCGCCATGGCGCACGGCGAGACCCGGCTGGGCCTGCGCGACCTGCTCGACGTCGCGGCACGGGCGGCGCGCGGTTCGGTGGCACTGATCTGCGCCGCGGCATCGGTCGGCGTGGTGATCGGAGTGGTGACGCTGACCGGGATCGGTACCAAGCTGCCCTCGGTGCTGCTGCCGCTGGCTGAGCAGAACCTGATGGCGGCGCTGACCCTGATCATGATCTCGTCGATCGTGCTCGGCATGGGACTGCCGTCGGCGGGCTGCTACCTGCTGATGGCGACGCTGATCGGACCGGTGCTCGGCAACCTCGGCGTGGTGCCGCTGGCGGCGCACCTGTTCATCTTCTACTTCGGCATGATGTCGATGGTGACGCCGCCGGTGGCGCTGGCGGCGTACACCGCGGCGTCGATCGCCGACGCCGGGATCATGCGCTCCGGGATCGCCGCCTTCCGCTTCGCCCTGGTCGGCTTCACTCTGCCGTACCTCTTCGTGCTGCGCCCCGAGCTGCTGCTGATGTCGCCGGAGGGCGGCGCGCCACCGGTGCTGCGGGTGGTGGTCTCGGTGATCGTCGCGATCGCGGGCATCGTGCCGCTGGCGGCGGCGATCTCGGGCTACCTGCGCTGTCCGATCGGCTGGCAGCTGCGCCTGGTCTGTCTGGCGATCTCGGGGCTGCTGCTGTGGCCGGCTCCACAGCATCAGATGCTGGGCTGGAACGACATCACCGGCTTCGTGCTGCTGATGATCCTGCTGGCTTTCAGCGGTCGCCTCTCTCCCGGATATCGAAGCGCTTCGCCTTGAGCTCGAAGCGGGGGAGGGTTCCGGCATCGACCAGCTCGATGGGCACCCGCAGGTGCAGCGCCTCGCGGAAACGCCGCTCGAGTTGCTCCAGCGCGCTGCGCCGACCGGCGTCGTCGAGGTCGGGCTGCAGCTCGATCCTCAGCCGCAGCTCGCTCATCTGTCGGTCACGCAGGACCTCGGCGCGGTACTCGACGACGGCCGGCACCTGGCGCACGATGCCGTCCACCGCCGAGGGGTAGACGTTGACGCCGCGCACGACGAACATGTCGTCGAGCCTCCCGAGCACGCCGCCGGGAAGCCAGAGGCGCGCATCGGGACGTGCTCCCACTGCGAGGTCGGATTCGGCCCGGAGCCCGGGGCGGCAGGCGCGCACCAGGTCGCCGGTGCGGTAGCGCACAACGGGCCTGTCGGGTCGTGCCAGGTTGGTGAGTACCAGCTCGCCCTCGCGAATGGTCGGCCCGATCTCGTGGCCGGGCACGATGCTGCCGTCCTCCGGGTCGCGCAGCTCGACGACGAAACGGCTCTCGTCGACGAAGAGACCGTCGGGCGCCGGATAGCCCCAGGCGCCGACCTCGGTGGCGCCGGCGTGGTCGTGACAGCGGGCTCCCCAGGCCTGCTCGAGCTGACGCGCCACGGCGGGAACGCTGGCGCCGGGCTCGCCGGCGTGCAGGGTGACGCGCACCGC
Organism: Acidobacteriota bacterium; assembly: GCA_003388555.1. Classification (GTDB taxonomy): domain Bacteria; phylum Acidobacteriota; class Thermoanaerobaculia; order Multivoradales; family Multivoraceae; genus QQVD01. The sequence goes on from QQVD01000057.1 coordinate 89,514, forward strand.
ACTGCGCGCCAGGTCGACGCCGCGCGACTCGGCCACCTCCGCCAGGCGCAGGGCGTAGGTGGGGGTGCAGACGACAACGGTGGCGCCGAAGGCGACGATCTGATCCAGGCGCTGCTCGGAGCTCTGGGCGCCGCCGCTGAGGGTCAGGGCGCCGAGCTTCTGTGCGGCCTCGAAGGCGCCCCAGAAGCCGATGAACGGACCGAAGGAGAAGGCGACGTAGACCCGGTCGGAGGCGGTGACGCCGGCGGCCCGCAGCACCAGCTCCCACGACTCGAGGAAGCCTTCCCAGTTGCGGGCGCTGTCGGGCCAGAGCAGAGGCTGGCCGGTGCTGCCGGAAGTCTGGTGCAGGCGCACGAGATGGCTTTCCGGGCAGCTCAGATTGGTGCCGAAGGGAGGGTGCTCGCGCTGATCCGCCAACAGATCGTCCTTGCTCAGCAGCGGCTGTGCCGCGAGCGTCATGAACGGATCCCCATCGTGATCTCCGCGGCGGTCGAACCCACGCCGGCGGTAGAACGGATTGCACCGTCCGAGGAGGTCGAAGAGCTCGCCCAGCGCATGCCCCTGATGAACGCCCAACGCCTCGAGGTCGCTGGCGAGTAGCGCCTCGTAGCTGGAGAGCAGCGCCGCCGGAGCGAGCTCTCGGTGAAGAGGAGTTGACTGCGTCATGGGAGTTCGAGGGCACCGCCCGGCGACCGGGGCAAAGGTCGCCGGCGCACCGCAGGAGGCGTCGCGCCAGGCGGCTCAACGCTGATCGGGAGTGGCGATCTCCAGCCGGCGCTCGAGCCGCGGCGCCGGGCTCTCGTCGGCGAAGCGTACTTCGACGTCGAGGTCGCGGGCGGGCTCGCCGAACTCGCGCATCAGCCAGCCGGTGATGAACTCCTCGGTGCGGCGCCTGCCGATCTCGCGCACCAGCTCGACGTTGCTGGCGGCGCGTCGGCGCAGCATCGGGGTGATGCCGCGACGCAGCTTCTCGACCGCGTCGTCGGCGTCGCGCAGCACCGAGCTCTCGCGCACCTCGAAGGATAGGCGCGAGGCGTCGATCGCCGGGCGGTTGAACTCGATCGGCGGCGCCGAGACGTAGAGGTCGTCGTCGACGAGCTCGAAGCTCCACTCCTTGGACAGGTCGAGGTAGTAGGTGTAGCTGACCGGTGCGCGGGCCTCGACGACGATGTCGGGCAGATCGAGCTGGCCCCAGAGCACCGACGCGCTGTCCTTGCGCTCGAAGATCTCGGTCTGGTCGAGAGTGGCGAACTGCAGGTAGCTGCTGCCGGAGACCTCGGTGGCGTAGCTGGCGAAGCTGGTGGTGACGCTGCCCTGGCGGAACGCCCTCGCCATCTCGACGGCGGTGTCGGCCGCCGCCTGGGCGGCGCGGGTGGTGGTGTCGAGCGCCGTGCGCCCCGCGTTCGCTGCCTGGCGCACGACGTAGAAGGCGACGAAGGCACCCATCGCCAGCGTCAGCACCCCGACGAGGACCATCGCCTCGGCCCAGCCGATGCGGAAGCCGCGCTGTCTGACGCCGCTCGCAGGCGGCGGAGCGGAATCGTGACTGGGGCCGTTCGGCGGCGTCGTCGGCGGAGGCGAGGCGTTCATGGAGCGAGCGTATCCGTTCGCGCACGGGTCTGGCGCTCGCTTCGCCGCGGCGGGCAGGGAGAGCTCGGCGGGAGGAGTCCAGGCCCGGCGATGGCACAATCCCGAGGCTCATGATCGGTTCCCTGCTCAGCGACGCACAGCGCGCCCTGCTCGCCGACATCCGACGCGAGCTGACGGAGCTGTCGGAGCGCTTCGCGGAGTGGCACGTCTCGTCCTCCTCCCGGCAGACGCTTGCCGACACTCTCGAGACGCTCGACGAGCCGTTCCTGATCGTGGTCGTGGGTGAGTTCAACGCCGGCAAGAGCACGCTGCTCAATGCCCTGCTGGGAGACGACCTGCTCGCCGAAGGGGTGACGCCGACGACCTCGAAGGTGCACTGGATCCGTGGCGGCGGAGAAGCAGGCGCCGTGACGGAGCCGGCGGTCGACCGACGCGGGGTGGTGGTGGTGCGGGCGGATGCGCCGCTGCTGCGCGACACCGGCCTGGTCGACACTCCCGGCACCAACGCCATCGACAGGGAGCACGAAGCCCTCACCGAGGAGTTCGTCCCGCGCGCCGACGCCATCGTCTTCGTGACCTCCTCCGACCGGCCCTTCTCGGAGAGCGAGCGTCGCTTCCTGGCCCGGCTCGAGCGCTGGGGGAAGAAGACCGTGGTGGTGGTCAACAAGAGCGACCTGCTGGAGACCGAGGAGGATCGCGCCGAGGTCGCCCGTTTCGTGCGCGACGCCGCCACCGGCCTGCTCGGCGCCGAGCCGCCGACCTTCTTCGTCAGCGCCAGGCGTCAGCGCCGGAGCGACGCAGCGCTCGAGGCGAAGGGTGACGAGGGGTTCGCCGCCTTCGAGCGCTATCTGCTCGAGACCCTCGATCCCGAGCAGCGGTTCCGGCTCAAGGCGGAGACGCCGCTGAGGGTGGCCACCGAGCTGATCCGCGAGCGACGCGACGACCTCGAGGGTTTGAAGGAGCTGCTCGCCGACGACTTCGAGACCCTGGAGCGGATCGAGGCGCAGAACGCCGCCTTCCACCAGGACATGCGGCGGGAGTTCGAGTTCCGCCTCGGTGACATCGACAGCGTGCTGCACGATCTCGAGCTGCGCGGAGTGCGCTTCTTCGACGAGGCGCTACGGCTGCGCAACGTCGGCGAGCTCCTGCAGCGGCGTCAGGTGGAGCGTCGCTTCCGCCGCGAGGTGATCGGTGACATGGCGGATCAGGTGGACCGCAAGGTGCACGACCTGATCGATTGGATGGTCGCCAGCGAGCACCGCCAGTGGCGGGCCCTCGAGCAGCACACCCGTGAACGCCTGCAGCGGCACGAGGGCAGTGTGGTGGGTACGGTCCAGGCTCCCCTCGAGACGCAGCGCGACCGGCTGCTCGAGTCGATGGGGCGCGCCGCGCGCGGCGCCGTCGAGCGCTTCGACCGCGACACCGAGGCCACCCGCCTGGCGGAATCGGTGCGCAAGGCGGTGGCGGGCGCCGCACTGCTCGAGGCGGGCGCTCTCGGCCTCGGTGGGATCTTCGCCATCGCCGCGATGACCAGCGCCGTCGACGTCACCGGAGTGCTGGCCGCCGGCACGGTCGCTGCCCTCGGTCTGGTGGTGCTCCCGGCGCGTCGGCGCCGGGCCAAGGCCGAGCTGCGTCGCAGCCTCGCCGAGCTGCGCGACAGGCTGATGCAGGCCCTGCGCGGCGCCTTCGATTCCGAGCTCGCGAGCGCCGAGAGACGGCTGCACGAGGCGACTGGCCCGTACACCCGGTTCGTGCGCTCCGAGGCGCAGAGGATCGACGACCAGCTGGACGCCCTGGGCTCGCGTCGGGCGGAGGTGGAGGGGCTCCTGCTGCGGGTTGGCCGGATCGGGGAGTCCCGCTGAGCCGTCGAGTCTGCGCTCGGGCATCGGGCTGCGTGGCATGGCGGTGGGAAGTCAGGCGCGCTCACGGACGTTGCGGTTCACCGTGGACGCGCGACCGCCGCGACCGCGGGATAGCATCGGTCTACACTGTCCGTTCCCGACCGGGCCTTCGGCTCGTACATCGGAAGCGGGTCGGCGGCCGAACCCAGATTCGTATCCGGACCCCAGTCGAGTCGGGGCCGCTGCGCCATCCGGGCGATCGAGCGGGTCGTCGCGATCCGGCGGCCGCGCAGGTGGTGCAACAGCAGCCTCCCTGCCGCCGTCTCCCTCGACAGCGCGGTCGGCGGTCCGCACGGCCAGTCTCCCGCCGACTACGCACCTCGCCCCGCATTGCACCCGAACCCCCTTTGTCCAGAAAACCGAATCGTGAGCTGCGGGCCGGTTGCCCGTTGGTCCCTTCTCCCACCGAGGCTTTGACATGACGCTCTCACCGCACAGCGGACGACCGATCGACCTCCCGAACTCGACCCCGGGCCAACACGGCGCGGCCCCGACCGGGCTCGCACTGGCCCTGGCCCTGACGCTCGCGGTGGCGACCGCCGCCTCCGCCAGCGAGTGGGCCGAGTGGCGCGGGCCCAAGCAGACCGGCGTCTCCGCCGAGACCGGCCTGATCGACAGCTGGTCGAAGGATGGTGAGAACGTCGCCTGGAGAGCCGACTTCATCGGTCGCTCGACCCCCATCGTGATGCGCGGCAAGGTCTTCGTGTCCGGTCGCGCCGGCGAGGGAGCGATGCGGCGCGAGATCGTCGTGGCGTTCGACGCCGAAGACGGCGAGAAGCTCTGGGAGGTCAACGTGCCGACCCACCTGACCACCGTGCCCTACAACCGTGCCGGCTGGGCGGCGTTGGCGGGCGATCTGGAGACGGGATACGTCTACTACCAGGGCATCGGCGGGCCGTTCCTCTGCATCGACGAGAACGGTGAGATCGTCTGGGAGCGCTCGCTCTACGAGGAGCTCGGGCGCTTCTCGGGCTACGGCGGTCGCACCCACACGCCGCTGGTCGACGAGGACCAGGTGATCGTCGACGTGGTCAACAGCAGCTGGGGCCCGATGGGTAGACCGCTGCACCGCTACTTCTCGTTCGACAAGCGCACCGGCGACGTGCTGTGGATCTCGGCTCCCGGAGAGTCGCCGGAAGACCTCAACACGCAATCCAACGGCGTCGTCGCGGTGATCGACGGCCAGCGGCTCTACATCTCGGGCAACGCCGACGGCAACGTCTACGCGCTCCAGGCCCGCACCGGCGAGCTGGTGTGGAAGTTCCAGCTCTCCAAGCGCGGCGCCAACAGCACCCCGGTGGTGGTCGGCAACACCATCTTCTACGGCCACTCCGAGGAGAACATCGACGAGGCGGTGCTGGGGCGCACGGTGGCGATCGATGCGCGCGGAAGCGGCGACATCACCAAGACGAACGAGCTGTGGCGGCGCAACATCAGCATGGGCTTCCCGTCGCCGATGTACCACGACGGCACCCTGTTCGTGATGGACAACTCGGCCAACCTCTTCGCCCTGGATCCCGAAACCGGTGAGACCCTGGCCGAGCACTCCACCGGCACCGTCGGCAAGTCGGCGCCGGTGTGGGCCGACGGCAAGATCTACGTCACCGAGGTCAACGGCAACTTCCACATCCTCCGCTACCACCCGCCGGAGGACGGCGAAGAGGGTCGGTTCGAGGTCCTCGACAGTGAGTTCATCACCGTCGACGGCGAGCGCTACGCCGAGATCTACGCCTCCCCGGCGATCGCCTACGGCCGTGTGTACTTCACCACCGAGGAGGGTGTGTACGCGCTGGGAGATCCGGCCAGGCCGTTCCGGGTCGCCGCCGATCCGCCGCGCCAGGCGGCCGCCGAGGGCGCGGCCGGGGAGCTGGCGACGATCCGCGTGGTGCCGGGCGACAGCACCGTCGATCTGGGCGACACGATCGAGTACCGGCTGCGCGGCTTCGACCGTCTCGGTCGGCGGGTGCCGGACGCGTCGATCGGCGAAGTCGCCTGGAGCCTCGAAGGCCTCGAGGCGACCTTCGAGGGCAACCGACTGAAGTTGCCGTCCGGCGGTTCGCCGCAGGCCGGGATGGTCGTCGCCACGGTCGGCGACCTGTCCCACAAGGGCCGGCTACGGGCCTTCGGGAGCCTTCCGTTCAGCGACGACTTCGAAGTGGAACGTCCGCGCCCCTACTGGATCGGAGCCGGACGCTACGCGATCGCCGAGGTCGACGGACAGAAGGTGGTGGAGAAACCGGTCGCGGCCACCGGCCTGCTGCGCTCGATGCTCTTCGTCGGGCCTCCCGACTGGAGCGACTACACGGTCACGGTCGACCTGATGGGCAACCAGCAGGGGCGGCGGCGCACCGACGGCGGCGTCGTCGCCGGTGGCTACATCCTCGACCTGCTCGGCGTGAAGCAGGAGATCCAGATCCGCTCCTGGCAGGCGGTGCTCCGCATGGCGGTCACCCAGCCGTTCGAGTGGGAGATGGGGGTCTGGTACACGATGAAGCTGCGGGTCGAAACCTCACCGGAGGAGGCCCGGATCTTCGGCAAGGTCTGGAAGCGGGGAGAGGCGGAGCCTGCGGAGTGGACGATCACCGCGGTCGATCCGCTGCCGATCTCGAAGGGCGCCCCCGCCCTGCAGGCTTACTCGCCGGCCAGCATGTACTTCGACAACCTGCGGATCACGGCCAACGACTGATCCGGAGTCCTCCGGCGCCCGAGGGAACCGATCGGGCCGCAGGATTCGTCTGCGCCGGGACGCTCCACAGGAAGAACTCAGGAAAACCGCGCCGCCTGGGCGGCGGCTGACGAGAAGGAAGAGCATTCGATGACCAAGCAGAACAGCAGACGAGCCACGAAGCGCGAAGACATTCGGGCAGGCGGGGCCCTCGCCACCGGCGTCGCCGCCGTCGCGACGGTGCTGGCCCTGGCGCCGACGGGCGCGCTGGCGGCGGAGAAGCCGGCGATGTACGGCAACACGCCGAGCCGCAACATGGCCTCTCCCGAGAAGGGCCTGCCCAGCGAGTGGGACGTCGACTCCGGCAAGAACATCCTCTGGCGCGCCAAGGTCGGTTCGCAGACCTACGCCGGGCCCGTGGTGCACGACGGCCGCGTCTACGTCGGCACCAACAACGAGGGTCTGCGCCGACCCGGCATCGAAGGCGACAAGGGCGTCGTGATGGCGTTCTCGATCGAGGACGGTGAGCTCCTCTGGCAGGCGACGCACGACAAGTTGGGCGCCGGCCGGGTGAACGACTGGCCGCTGCAGGGCGTCTGCTCGACACCGCACATCGAGGACGGCATCGCCTACTACCTCTCCAACGAGGCCACCGTGGTGGCCGTAGACGTCGAGGGCTTCCGCGACGGTGAGAACGACGGTCCCTACAAGGACGAGAAGTTGACCACCGAGCTCGATGCGGACTTCCTCTGGTCGTACGACCTGATCGCCGAGCTCGACGTCTTCCCGCACAACCTCGCGGCGAGCTCGCCGCTGGTGGTCGGCGACATCGTCTACGTGACCACCGGCAACGGAGTCGACGAGGGGCACGTCAACATCCCGTCGCCGCTCGGCCCGAGCTTCGTCGCAATCAACAAGAAGACCGGCGAGCTGGTCTGGGAATCGGCGCTGCCCGGCGACGCCATCCTCCACGGCACCTGGTCGAACGCCGCCTACGGCGTCGCCAACGGCGTCGAGCAGATCGCCTTCCCGGGTGGAGACGGCTGGCTCTACTCGTTCGAGCCCAAGACCGGCCACCTGCTGTGGAAGTACGACCTCAATCCCAAGGACTCGATCTGGGAGCTCGGCGGCAGCGGCACCCGCAACAACGTGATCTCGACGCCGGTCTTCTACAAGGACCGCTTCTACATCGGAGTCGGCCAGGATCCCGAGCACGGTGAGGGCCCCGGCAACTTCTACGCCATCGACGCCACGCTGGAGGGTGACGTCACCGACAAGGCAAAGGTCTGGTCGGTCGGCGGCGAGGACTTCAACCGCACGATCTCCACCGCCGCGATCGCCGACGGCATCGTCTACGTGCCCGACCTCAGCGGCTTCCTCTACGCCTTCGACGCCGAGACCGGCGAGCATCTGTGGACCCACGACACCTTCGCGGCGATCTGGGGCTCCCCGCTGGTCGCCGACGGCAGGATCTACCTCGGCGACGAGGACGGAGACGTGGTGGTGCTCGAGGCTGGACGTAAGGAGAAGGTCATCGCCGAGATGAACATGGGCTCGGCGGTCTACACCACGCCGTACCCCAAGGACGGCGTTCTCTACATCGCTTCGCGTTCCGAGCTCTTCGCGATCAAGGCTCAGTGAGACCCACGGCGAAGGCGGCGGAGGAGAGCGCCATGGAGTGCACGGCGGAGTGCCCGATCGAGGCCGAGACGGTGCCGCGACCGCCGCCGCCGTGGGGCTTCGTGCGCGACCTCTGTGACGGGCGGCGGCCGTCGCCAGACCTCGGTTCCTCATGACGAGCCCGCGACGAGCCGAAGCGCCCCCGGGCGAGCCCGACGCCGCCTGGCGGGTGAGCCTGCGGGCGGCCGAGATCGAGGCGGGACCCGGGTCGCTGTCGCGGCTCGGGGACCTCGCCGTCGAGCTCGGCGGGCGACGGGTGCTGCTGGTCAGCGATCCCGGCCTCGAAGCCGCCGGGCACGTCGCCAGGGCCTGCGACAGCCTGGTGCATGCTGGCGTGCAGTTCGAGCTCTTCGTCGGAGTGGAGGAGAACCCCACCGAAGCGTGTGTCGAGCGCGGCCTGGCGGCGGCCCGACGCCTCGAGCCCGATCTGCTGGTGGCGCTGGGCGGCGGTTCGGTGATGGACGCCACCAAGGGGGTCAACTTCCTGCTCACCAACGGCGGCAGGATGGAGGACTACTGGGGCTTCGGCAAGGCGAAGCGGCCAATGCTGCCGTCGATCGGCGTCCCCTGCACCGCCGGCACCGGCAGCGAGGCGCAGTCTTTCGCGCTGATCTCGCGCAACGTCGATCACGTCAAGATGGCGTGCGGCGACGCCAAGGCTCGCTTCACCCGGGTGCTGCTCGATCCCGAGGTGCTCGAGACGGTGCCCCGTGATGTCGCGGCGATCACCGGCATGGACGCCCTCTCGCACGCGGTGGAGAGTTTCGCCACCAGGACCCGCCACCCGATCTCGACCGCATTCGCCGCGGCCGCCTGGCGCCTGCTCGACGCGGCCTTCCCGCCGCTGATGCGCTCCAACCCGGGGCATGACGCCCGCGAGCAGATGCTCGCCGGCGCCTACCTCGCAGGTGCCGCGATCGAGACTTCGATGCTCGGCCTGGCGCACGCCCTGGCGAATCCGCTGACCGCCCGCCACGGTGTCACCCACGGAATCGCGGTCGGGCTGGTGCTGCCCAACGTGGTGCGGTTCAACGGCGAGCTCTGCGAGCCCATCTATCGACAGCTGGTCTCCGTATCTCCAGGGGAGTCCGCCGCCGAGGCCCTCGCGCTGCGTCTCGAGGAGCTGCGTGCGCTCGCGGGTTTGCCCGAGACACTCGAGGCAGCTGGCGTCGCCGAGGCCGAGATCGATGCCCTGGCGACGGCGGCGGCCGCGCAGTGGACGGCCGCACACAATCCACGCCCCGCCGAGCCGGCACAGCTCTCCGAGCTGTATCGCCGGTCGTTGGAGGCCAAGGAGGCGATCGCGTGAAGCTCTCGACAGACACCTCCCGACTTCGTTGGCGCCGGGCCCGCGGAACCGCCGGTCGGGACGGCGGCGGCAGGCGCTCGGCCCTGGCCACGGCCCTGGCCCTGCCCCTGACCCTCGCCGTGATCCCGGTCGCCGCGGCGCTGGCGGCCGATCCAGCCGAACGACTCAAGCCGGATCCCGACAACTGGCCGGTGTTCCGCGGCGACCTGAGCCTGCGCGGAGTCGCCGCCGGCACCCTGCCCGCGACGCCGACGCTCGAGTGGACCTTCGACGCGGGTAGCGACATCGAGGGCACCGCCGCGATCGCCGACGACCGTGTCTTCGTCGGCACCTTCGCCGGCGACTTCGTGGCGATCGGCCTGCAGACCGGCAAGGAGCTCTGGCGCTTCAACGTCGGCGATGCCGCAGTGCAGTCCTCACCCGGCGTCTACGGTGACAAGGTCTTCTTCGGCGACGAGTTCGGCGTCTTCCACGCCCTCGACGTCGCCACCGGCAAGGAGGTCTGGAAGTTCGAGACCCGCGCCGAGATCCTCTCTTCGCCGACCTTCCATCGCGACCTGGTGATCATCGGCTCCTACGATCAGTTCCTCTACGCCCTGCGCCGCGACAGCGGCGAGCTGGTGTGGAAGGTGGAGACCGAGGGCTACATCCACGCCACCCCGGCGATCGTCGGCGACACGGTCACCGTCAGCGGATGCGACGGCTTCCTCTGGCTCATCGGGCTCGCCGACGGCGAGGTGCGGGCCAAGATCGATCTCGGCGGCCAGAGCGGCGCCAGCCCGGCGGTGGTCGGCGACCTGGCCTACGTCGGCACCTACGAGAACGAGGTGCTGGCGATCGACACCGCGGCGAAGAAGGTGCTGTGGCGTTACGAGCATCCTTCGCGCAAGTTCCCCTACTACGCCTCCGCCGCGGTCACCGACAACGCGGTGGTGATCGGCGGCCGCGACAAGATCCTGCGCGCCCTCGACCGCGACGACGGCTCGACCCTGTGGGAGTGGAACTCGGGGTCGCGGATCGATTCGTCGGTCGTGGTGGTGGGGGAGCGCGGCTTCGTCGGCACCAAGAACGGCGAGGTCGTCGCGGTGCGTCTGTCGGACGGCGAGATCGTCTGGCGCTACGACACCGGGTCGGCGATCGTTTCCTCACCGGCGCTGGCCAAGGGCCGGTTGGTGATCGGCAGCCTGGACGGCGTCGTCTACAGTTTCAAGTGAGGTCTCGAGGGAGCGGCGTGGCCGTTGGGCGGCCCGAGCCCCTCGAGGCGGCTGGCGTCGGCTCGACGCGACCCGACATCGGCTCTCGCAGCACACGGAAGGAAGGCCTGAGATGGAAGTGAGCACCGAATCGACCCGACTCGAGCCTGCGACCTCGCAGCTCGACCTCGCGGCGACCGACGTCGGCTCGGTCTTCGTCTCGAACTACCCTCCGTACTCGTTCTGGAGCGAGGAGGCGATTCCCGCTGCCGAGAGAGCCCTCGCCGAGCCGGGAGATCCCGACACGCCGCTCGGGCTCTACCTGCACATCCCGTTCTGTCGCAAGCGCTGCCGCTTCTGCTACTTCCGCGTCTTCACCGACAAGAACGCCGAGCAGATCCAGGGCTACCTCGACGCCCTCGGCAGTGAGGTGGAGCGCCTCGCCGAGATGCCGGCGGTGCGGGATCGCAAGCTGCACTTCGTCTACTTCGGGGGCGGCACCCCGTCCTACATCGCGGTCAAGCAGCTCGAGCCGCTGGTCGAGCGTCTCAAGGCGGCGATGCCCTGGGAGCACGCCGATGAGATCGCCTTCGAGTGTGAGCCGGGCACGCTGACCCAGAGCAAGCTCGAAGCGCTGCGCGAGATCGGCGTGACGCGGTTGAGCCTGGGGATCGAGAACTTCGACGACGAGATCCTCGAGATCAACGGTCGCGCCCACCTGAGCAAGGAGATCGAGAGGGTGCGCGAGTGGATCCACGGGCTCGACTTTCCCCAGCTCAACGTCGACCTGATCGCCGGCATGCTCGGCGAGACCTGGGAGACCTGGCGCGACACGGTGCAGAAGACGATCGACTACGACCCCGACAGCGTCACCGTCTACCAGATGGAGCTTCCTTTCAACACACGCTTCTCGCGCCAGAAGCTGAGCGGCGAGGAGATCGAGATCGCCGACTGGCAGACCAAGCGCGCCTGGCACGCCTACGCCTTCGAGGAGTTCGAGAAGGCGGGGTTCGAGATCTCGAGCGGTTACACGGTCCTGCGCGCGGATCGCAAGTCGCGTTTCGTCTACCGCGACGCGGTGTGGAGCGGCGCCGACATGCTCGGCACCGGGGTCTCTTCGTTCTCCCACCTCCGCGGCGTGCACTTCCAGAACGTCGACGGCTGGGACGATTACATGCAACGCATGCAGGCTGGCGAGAGCCCGATCCAGCGTGCTTTCGTGACCACCGCGCGCGAGCGCCTGGTGCGCGAGATGATCCTCACCATGAAGCGCGGCCTGGTCGACCTGGCGCGGCTGCGCGACAAGCACGGCGAGGACCCGCTGGCGCTGTTCGCCGATCGGTTCGACGAGCTGGAGGCGCAGGGCCTGCTGCGTCGTGACGGCCACCGCGTCGAGCTCGAACGCGCCGGTCTGCTGCGGGTCGACCAGCTGCTGCCGGGCTTCTACGACGAGCGCTACCGCAACGCTCGCTATACCTGAGTCGACCTGAGTCGACCTGAGTCGACCCGAGTCGACCTGAGCCACCGAGTCGTCCCTTCGGCCTGCCGATCTCGACCAAGACCTGGGGCAGGCATCCAGCTTGCAGCCTGGGACAGACGTTGGAGAGGGTTCCCGATCGGTTCGTGAGATCCTTGGGAGTGCGGAGCCGCCCGCGGACGTTCTGCAATGCGCCGGGCCGGCGGCGCCGTGCCGCGGCTCTGGCGACCTCCCGGTCAACCGGGCGTGGACCCTGCCAAAACGTTGTCGCTCGGGCGTGTGAGGCCGACTGCCGCCGTGCGCTCGCGGTGGACTCTGCGGCCAAACACTCTACAATTGTGGGTACCGCTGGCCCTCGGGCGAGGTCCGCAGGGCGGGGATGCGACAATCCTGCCGTGCGCCTGTCGATGGTCGGACCGAGTACCCCGTCTGCAAAAACTGGCCTCAAGGAGCCAAGATCTACATGTCTATTCGGGCACGCCTCGCTCTAGTACTCCTCGCCGCTGGCGCGCTCCTGGCGCCCCCATCGTTCGCCCAGGACACCTGCGGCGACGCGCTCAAGGTCCGCGACTTCGGCACCAGGAACAAGTTCTCCAGCCCCGTCACCACGGTGGAGGAGCTGCAGGCGCTGTTCCAGAACTCTGGTGACGACATCCGCCGGCTGCTCGCCGAGTCCGGCTTCCAGGGCAACCCCGACGATCTCTTCGCGGCGGTACGCAGCGGCGAGGGAGTGCGCTCGCAGTCGTACGCCCCCGGCCAGCGGCTCGGCTGGATGTTCTTCCGCCGCAGCGGCAAGCCGGTGGTGCGCGAGAACCTCTGCTGGGCCGGCAAGCAGCCGTTCCAGGGCTGGGAGATCCAGTTCACCTCCGGTGACAACTGGTACGCGATGACGGTCCCCGAGGTGTGCGGCAACCTGTCGTTCCTCAACGAGATGCCGACCCCTAAGTGCGCCGTCTCCGTCAACGACACCGCGGGCGAGACCTGCGAGAACACGACCATCCAGATCGACGCCACGGGCTCGTTGGCCCAGTCGGTCGAAGTGCAGGTGAAGGCACCGTCGGGCCGCACCACGACCCTCACCGCGAGCGACGCGCGCTCGGCGTACCGCTGGGAGTACGACTCCGACGAGCCGAAGGGCACCTTCGAGATCGCCGTCATCGGCAAGTCGCCGACCCCGCGGGGCAACGTGCTCGAGTGCCGCGCCGAGGCCGAGGTGACGCGTGACTGCTGCGTCTCCGCCGAGCCGACGATCTCCCTCACCGCCGACGCCACCCGCCTCGCTCCTGGCGAGGAGACCACCGTGCGCGCCAACCCCCGGGTGTCCGACTGCACCGAGATCGACAGCGTGACGATCGACGGCCAGCAGGTGGCGGCGCCGTACGAGCTTCCCTTCTCGCGACTCGACCCGGGCTCGTACCCGATCACCGGCCAGGTGCGTGACGGCCTGGGGCAGACTGCGAGCGCCTCGGTCACCGTCGAGGTCGTCGCTCCGGTCGCCCAGACCCGCGACAGCGACCGCTACTGGACCTTGCGGCCCTTCCTCGGCCCGGTGCAGACGGATGGCGACAGCGCGCGGTTCGACTTCGGCGATGGCGAGCGTCGGCGCTATGCCTCCGAATCGGGTTTCGGCTTCGGCGTCGAGGCCGAGTACCACTTCAATCCGCGAATCGGTCTCGGCTTCGGCGCCCTGCTCGCCGATCCCGGCATCTTCCTCGAGCTGGACATTGACGAGGCCTGGGACATGACGACCGAGGACACCGACCTGACGGTGGTGTTCATCGGACCGCTGTTCCACCTGACGCCAGAGAGGCGCTTCGACCTCTTCGTCGGCCCGCTGCTCGGCTGGGTGGACTACAGCTCGGTGAGTTGGAACCTGCTCGGCCAGAATGTTCGTGCCGACCTCGACGGCGACGTCACGCTCGGCGCGCAGGTCGGCTTCGACCTGCCCTTCCGGGCGGACGGCCCGCTCGGCCTCTACGTCGGAGCCATGTACTTCGGCTCCAAGGCCGAGGTGGAGTCTCCGAGGTTCGATCTGACCGTCAACCCGACCATGTTCCAGGTCGGTCTCTCCTACGACTTCGGCCGCCGCTGAGGTCTTCGGTACGCGGCTCATCGGGGCGGCAGGCTCCGCCCGGTGAGCCCGCCTGTCGGTGATCGGGCTCGCGGGGAGACTCGCCGCTTGCCTCGGATGCAGAGTCATCAGGATCGAACCGCCGACCACCCGGGACGCAGCAGCGACCGGGTGGTCGTGCTGTTCACCAAGCCGGCACGGCCGGGTCGGGTCAAGACCCGGATGACGCCCCACTACACAGCCGCCGAGGCCTGCTCGCTGCACGACGCGTTGTTGCGCGACGTCCTGGCGCAGACTGCGGTACCGGAGGCCAGCTACGAACTCGTCGTCGCCTGGGCGGTCGACGAAGGCGAGGCTCTGCCTGACGTCGGCGACTGGGTGGCCTCACCGGCGCCTCGCGTCGTGCGCCAATCGGGGAACGATCTCGGAGAACGCCTCGTGGCGGCGCTCGGGGACCAGTGCACTTTCGGCGCCGAGAGGGTGGCCGCGATCGGCTCGGACCATCCCGAGCTCGATCGTGATGGGCTCGAGGCCGCCTTCGCGGGACTCGACGATCACGACTGCGTGCTGGCGCCGGCGCAGGACGGCGGCTACAGCCTGATCGCGCTGCGCTGCGAGGCGGTGGTCCCGGCCCTCTTCGAGGGCATCGACTGGAGCACGCCCCGAGTCCTCGAGCAGACCCTCTCGCGGCTCGAGGGGCACGGTCTCAGCGCGCTGCTGCTGGAGGTGATCCACGACATCGACGAGCCCGCCGATCTCGAGGCGCTGGCCCGCCGACTCGCCGCGAGCTCCGGCCCTGCCCGGGCCGTCGCCACCCTCGCCTGGTTCGAGGAGCACGGAAGATGACACCGCAGCAGCCGGAGAAACGGGTTGAGCAAGAAGAGGCGCGACAGGAAGCGCGACGTGGGGCGCGGCCCAGGGCGCGGCAGAGCCTGCAGTGGACGGGGCGATGGCTGGGCCAGCCGGTGCTCGAGGGAGACCAGGCCCGCCGCTTCGACCGCTGGGCGATCGACGACCTCGGCATGCCTGGCGCGGTGATGATGGAGAGCGCCGCCGCCGCGGTGGTCACCGAGCTGATGCGGCGCTGGCCCGCGGTGCGGCGGGTGCTGGTCGTCTGCGGTCCGGGCAACAACGGCGCCGATGGGCTCGCGGTGTCCCGGCTCCTCGTCGTGCGGGGGGTCGGCGCGGAGGCGGCCCTGCTGGCGCGGTCGAAGCTGGAGGACGAGCCGGAGAGCGATGCGGCGCTGCAGCTGCGTACGGTCCGCCGGCTCGGGGTCCCGCTGCACGACGAGCTTCCGGATCCCGCGTCGTTCGATCTCGTCGTCGACGCGCTCTTCGGTACCGGCCTGTCGCGGCCGCTCTCTGGACGCGCCGCCGACTGGGTCGGGGCGCTGAACGGCAGCGGCATGCCGATCGTGGCGGTGGACACGCCTTCGGGGTTGGCTGCGCCGGGTGAGGGCGAGGGCGATCCGGGCCCGCTGGTCCGGGCCGACCTGACCGTCAGCTTCGTCGCCGCGAAGGGCGAGCAGCTCATCGGCAAGCGCGCCCGTGCCTGCGGCGAGCTGGTCGTCGCGCCGCTGGCGGTGCATCTGGGGGCCTGGCCCGCACTCGACGTCGGGCTGGAGCTCCTCGGAGGCAGCACGGTGGTGCAGTGGCTGGGCGGACCGCGGGACCCCGACAGCCACAAGGGCGGCTTCGGACACCTGCTGGTCGTCGCCGGCTCCCTCGGCATGTCGGGTGCCTGCCGGCTCGCCGCGGCAGCGGCCCTGCGCAGCGGCGTCGGCCTGCTCACCGCCGCGCCTCCCCGGGCGGTGCGCGCCGAGGTGGCCAGCGCCCTGCCGGAGGCGATGACCCTCGACCTGCCGGGCGACGGTGACGGCGACGGGGCGCGACTCGACGAATCCGCGGCCGGCGATCTTCTCGCCGACGGCGAGCGCTACTCGGCGCTGGCCCTGGGGCCCGGGCTCGGAAGGGGCGACGCCGTGCGCGCCGCCGTGCTGCGTCTGGTCCGGTCCTGTCCACGGCCTCTCGTCGTCGATGCCGACGGCCTCAACGCCTTCGCGTCGCTGGAGGAGATCGCCGACGTTCGCTCCGAGCAGGCCGGTGAAGCGGGCGGCCTGGTGCTGACGCCGCATCCCGGCGAGCTCGGTCGCCTGCTGGGCCTTCCTGCCGCCGCGGTGCAGGCCGATCGCCTCGCCGCGGTGAGGGAGGCCGCACGCCTGGCCGGCGCCGTGGTGCTGCTCAAGGGGCGCCACAGCCTGATCGCCGGACCTGCAGGCCGGGTCTGGATCAACCCCACAGGCGGGCCTGCGCTGGCCACCGCGGGCAGTGGCGACGTGCTCACCGGAGTCGTTGCGGCGCTGCTGGCGCAAGGACTGGAGCCGCTGCTCGCGGCCGCGACGGGAGCCTTCGCGCACGGGCTCGCCGGCGAGCTCGCTGGCGCCGAGCAGGGCGAGCGCTCGGCCGTCGCGGGCGATCTGGTCGAGGCGCTGCCGATCGTGTTCCGGCAGCTGGACGATGTCGCGGCAGGGCGTCTCGAGGGGCCGGCACGGCCGGCGTGGCCGTGACCGAGGGGAGGCACCTGAAGGGCCGGGCCGGCCAGACGGGTCGCGCGGGCCGCATGGACCACAGCGACGAGGCCGATCGGTCGAGTGAGATCGTGGGGGTTTGGGAAGTCGCCGACGAGGCGGCGATGATCGAGCTCGGCGAGAGCGTCGGGCGCGCTCTCGCCGGTAGCTCGACGGTCCTGCTCCTGGTCGGCGACCTCGGCAGCGGCAAGACCACCTTCACCAAGGGCGTCGCGCGCGCGCTGGGGATCGACGCGGCCGAGGTCCTGTCGCCGACCTACACCCTGATCCACGAGTACGTCGGCAGGTCGGGCGCCACGCTCCTGCACGTCGATCTCTACCGGCTGGATCCCGAGGAGGTCCCTGCGACGGGTCTGGAGGAAGAGCTGGGACGAGCCGGCATCAAGGTCGTAGAGTGGGCCGAGCGGCTGCCGTGGGAAGAGCCCGGGGCGCTGCGTATCGAGTTCGAACTGCTGGCCGGCGGAGGGCGGCGCCTCAGCGCCCGCCGTGCCGCAGAGGCAGCGACGGGTGGAGAAGAAGGATGAGTGCAGGATGAACGGGATCCGCAGGCTCGGAGTGGTCGGCTGCGGTCAGATGGGCTCCGGCATCGCCGAGGTCGCCGCGCTGGCGGGGATCGAGACGGTCGCCCGGGAGGTCAGCGAGGAGCTGTGGCGGGCAGGCCGCGACCGTATCGAGGCCTCTCTCGAGCGCGCCCAGGCGAAGGGTCGGATCGAGGCCGACGCGGCCGCTGCGGCGTTGTCCCGTTTCCACGGCACCACCGAGCTCGCCGATCTGGCGCAGTGCGATCTGGTGATCGAGGCGGTGGTCGAGGACCTCGAAGTGAAGCAGCAGCTGTTCGGCCAGCTCGATGCGTTGCTGGAGCCGTCGGGGATCCTGGCCAGCAACACCTCGTCGCTCACCCTGACCCAGCTGGCGGTGTGCACCCAGCGTCCAGACCGCTTCCTCGGCCTGCACTTCTTCAACCCGGTGTCGGCGATGCGTCTCGTCGAAGTGGTGCGGACCCTGATGACCAGTCCCGAGACCCTCGCCGCGGGCCACGAGTTCGTTCACCAGATCGGCAAGCAGGCGGTCGAGTGCAAGGACGGATCGGGCTTCGTGGTCAACCGCCTGCTGGTGCCCTACCTGCTCGACGCGGTGCGAGCGCTCGAGCAGAACGTCGCCAGCATGGAGGACATCGACACCGGGATGAAGCTCGGCTGCGGGCATCCTATGGGTCCCTTCACGTTGCTCGACTTCATCGGGCTCGACACCATCGTCTTCATCGCCGACATCATGTTCGACGAGTACCGTGAGGCGCGCTACGCGCCGCCGCCGATGCTGCGTCAGCTGGTGCAGGCGGGACGGCTGGGACGCAAGTCCGGCCGCGGCTTCTACGACTACGGAGGTGGCTCGGGAGGCAGCGGTTGACCGGCTCCGCCGCGGTGGGCGTTCGGCTACCATGAAGATCTCGCGGGCGACTCCGGGCGTCGGGGAGGAGAGAGCGCCCTTCGCTGCCACCGCACCGCACGCTGGTGTCCTGGCCCACCGGCGGCGACCCGTACGAAGGCCTGCAGCGTCGCTCGCCGACGCCGTCCCGCGCGGCCGCTGCTTCGTTCATCAGGGAATGTCCGACACCCACGGGAGTGACTCCGACTCTTGAGCACTGCATCGACGATCGAACCATCGCAGAGCAGCATCGATCTCGACGAGGCGACCGTGAGGTTCCTCGCCGGGACCCACGACGAGCGCTTCCGTCGCTACGAGAGGCTGTTCGACATCGACATCGGCGCTCGCGGCGGAGAAATCACCCTCAAGGGCGATCCTGCCGGCGTGGCGTCCGCCGAGCGACTGATCGGCGGCCTCGGTGAGCTGGTGGCGCGAGGATTTCGTCTCCGCGGCAGCGACCTACGCACCGCCGAGCGCGTTGTGCTCGACTCCCCCGACGCATCGGTGGTCGAGTTCTTCCTCGGCAGCGGGCCGGTGGCTGGCGGCAAGCGCATGGTGGCGCCGCGTTCACTGAACCAGAAGCGCTACATGCAGGCGATGGTCGACTACGACCTGGTGATCTCGGCCGGGCCGGCGGGCACCGGCAAGACGTATCTCGCCGTCGCCATGGCGGCGACGATGCTGGCCGAGAAGCGGGTCAGACGGTTGATCCTGGCGCGCCCCGCGGTCGAAGCGGGTGAGAAGCTGGGGTTCCTTCCCGGCGACCTCGCCGAGAAGGTCAATCCGTACCTGCGGCCGCTCTACGACGCGCTGTTCGACATCATCGGCTACGACAAGGTCTCGCGCATGATGGAGCGCGAGGTGATCGAAGTCGCGCCGCTGGCGTTCATGCGCGGCCGCACCCTGAACGACAGCTTCATCATCCTCGACGAGGCCCAGAACACCACGCCCGAGCAGATGAAGATGTTCCTCACCCGGATCGGCCTCGGTTCGCGGGCAGTGGTCAACGGTGACATCACCCAGGTCGACCTGCCGAGCAACCAGCGCTCGGGTCTGCGGGATGCCCACGAGGTCCTGCGGGGGATGGAGGGCGTCGCCTTCGTCGAGTTCGGCGAGCGCGACGTGGTGCGCCACGACCTTGTGCAGCGCATCGTCGGCGCCTACGCCGAGAGAGATCGGCGTCGCGAGCTGGAGGACGGCGACGAGCGCTCCGGGGGCGGTCGCCGTGGCGATGGTCGTCGTGGCGCCGGCCGCTCCGAAGGCTCCGCGGGCGACAGGGGCAACGGCCGGAGTGACGCTTCGTGAGTGGTGGCGGCGGCGACCGCGAGCGGCGGCCCGGCCGCGGGTCGGGTCGTGCGCGCTCGCCGCGGGGCGGCCGCCGCTACTGGTCGGAGTCGTGGTTCCGACTGCAGGAGCGCGAAGGTCTCTGGATCGCTCTCTTCGTGCTGATCGGCTTCTGGACGCTGGCGCCCGACGACCTCTTCTTCCGCCACCAGGTTCAGGTCGGGGAGATCACCGACCGCGACTACGTCGCCGATCGCGATCTGCTGCTGGTCGACGAGACGACCACCAACGCCAGGCGTCAGCGCGCTCGCGAGGAGGTGCTGCCGGTCTACGACTTCGACCAGGCCATGGTGATCGAGATCGACGGCCAGTTCGAGCGTCTCTTCCGCAAGGGACGTGAGTTGCTCGAGGCGGGAGTCGGGCTCGAGGGAGCCTCGGTCGCGGCGGAGCCAGGGGTGCCTCCTCCGCCTCCGACCTCACCGTTCCTGACCGAGCTGCGCCGCGGCACCGAGCTGCGGATCACCCAGGCCCAGCTCGAGGTGCTTGCCTCGGGTCGCTTCTCGGAGGAGCTCGAGGACCGTGTGCGCACCGTGGTCCGCTCGCTGCTCTCGGCCGGCGTGGTGGCCAACAAGACGGTGCTGCTCGAGAACCGCACCCGCGGCGTGACCCTGCGTGAGCTGCCCACAGGACACGAGGACGTGCAGCTCGACCTCTACGGCTATCGCGACTATCCCGAAGAGGTGGACCAGTTCCTGCAGGTCGAGGTGGCGCGGTGGAGCGGCTGGCGCGGCAGCCGCCGCGAGACGCTCCGCCGCTTCGTGCTCGACAACGTACCGCCCAACGTCAGCCTGAATCTCCAGGAGACGAGCCGCCGACGCACCGCGGCCGAGCTCGCCGTCGAGGAGTCGTTCACCCAGGTCAAGGCCGGGCAGGTGATCGCCAGGCGAGGAGATCAGCTCACCGGGACCGCGGTCGAGCTGATCGAGGAGATGCGGGGGGCGCGTCCTTCCGCCGGCCTGATCCCAGCTCTCGGCACTCTGCTCCTGGTCTTCCTGGTGGCGCTCGGCATCCAGCAGGGCAACCGCCGGGTGCTCTTCCTGCGTCCGGCCGACGAGCGCACCCTCGGCGGCATGCTCCTGCTGCTGATCGGGGGACTGATCTCCTGCCGGCTCGGCATGGTCCTCTGCCAGGCGCTGGCCGAGTCGTTCGAGCGGGCGCCTCTGAACGACGCCGCGAGCTACCGCTACGCGATGCCGTATGCCGCGCTGGCTCTGGTGATGTCGCTCTTCTACGGCCGCGGCAGGGCGCTGCTCGGCACCATCTTCTTCGCCGTACTGGTCTCGCGCACCGAGCCGACGCAGGCCTTCGAGCTGGTGCTCTACGTGCTCTTCACCTCGCTGGCGGCGATCTACGCCCTCGATCGGTTGCACCAGAGATCGGCGATCACCCGGGCGGCACTGATCGTCGGCGCCACGGCCGTGGTCAGCGCGGTGATGATCGGTAGCCTCGCGGTCACCCAGGCGCGGTCGCCGAGCAGTCTGCTCTTCGACGCCGCATGCGCCATCGTCGGCGGCATCCTCGTCGCCGCGGCCACCAGCTTCGTGGTGCCGGTGCTCGAGTCGCTGCTCGGCCTGACCACCGACATCAAGCTGCTCGAGCTCTCCGACACCAACCTCCCGCTGCTGCGTCGTGTCGCGTTCGAGGCCCCCGGCACCTTCCAGCACTCCCTGATGGTGGCCAATCTCGCCAAGGCCGGCTGCGAGGCGATCGGCGCCAACGCGGTGCTGGCGTACACCGCCGGGCTCTACCACGACATCGGCAAGGTGCTGCGGCCCGGCTACTTCGTCGAGAACCAGTGGGAGGGCGCGAACCCGCACGACAAGCTGGCGCCGTCGATGAGCGCGCTGATCGTGGTGAACCACGTCAAGGAGGGCGCCGAGCTGGCCCGCGAGCAGGGACTGCCACAGCCGATCGTCGACGCGATCCTCCAGCACCACGGAACGCGGCGCCTCACCTACTTCTACAACCGCGCCCTCGAACAGTGCTCCTCCGGCCAGATCGACGAGCAGGCCTATCGCTACCCGGGGCCGAAGCCGCAGAACAAGGTGATGGGAGTTCTGCTCTGCGCCGACGCGATCGAGGCCGCCAGCCGCACCATCCAGAACCCGTCCTCGACCTCGATCCGGGCCCTGATCGACCGCCTCGTCGGCGAGGCGATGCAGGAGGGACAGCTCGACGAGTCGAACCTCACCCTGACCGACATCCGTCTCGCGTCGGAGGCATTCAGCAAGGTGCTGCAGCGCATCTACCACAAGCGCGTCGACTATCCCGGCTACGACTTCAACACCCATCCCGGAAGCCAGCCGGGTGGGCCTGCCGGCAAGCTGCGGATGGTCGAGGGGGGCGGGGCCGGATGAGCTCGGCCGAGGAGACCTCCGGCAGGAGCCGATCGGGTGGCGAGGGCGAAGAGGCGAGCCGGGGCGAGGCCCGGCGCCCGGCGCCGTCGGGCACCTCGCGCCCGGACGACCCGTCGGGCCAGGCAGGCGCGGCTGACGTCGCAGGGGAGGACACGGACTTCACCGGTGGGGAGTCGCTCGAGCGTGGCCGGGTGGCGCTGCAGGGCCTCGAGCTGCTGGCCGACGACGACCTGGCGCAGGGGCTCGCCAGCTGGCTCGACCGGCTGATCGACGAGCTGGCGCCGGAAGGCGACAGCCTCGCCGTGCAGCTCACCGACGACCCGGGGATGGAGGAGCTGTCGGAGACCTTCCGCGGTCGGCGCGCGAGCACCGACGTGCTCTCGTTTCCGGGCGAGAAGACTCCCGAGGGCCTGCATCTGGGCGACGTGGTGATCTGCGTGCCCTACGCGGCCCGTCAGGCCGAGGAGCGTGGCCACGGCCTCGATGTCGAGATGCAGGTCCTGCTGCTGCACGGGCTGCTGCACTGCCTGGGCTACGACCACGAGAGCGACAGCGGCGAGATGGAGCGCCTCGAGGCCGATCTACGCGCCCGCCACGTGGTCGCGGACCTGGCTCGGCGATCGCAACCGGGGCAGGCCCCTCGCGGGATCCCGGGCGACAACGAGGGGGACGGTGCCGCGACTGCGCGCCGCACCGGACGCGTGGCGCTGATCGGGCGTCCCAACGCCGGCAAGTCGACCCTGATGAACCGGTTCCTGGGCGAGAAGCTGGCGATCGTCTCCGACAAGCCCCAGACCACCCGCCAGCGCCTGCTCGGCCTGCTGACTACACCGCGCGGCCAGATGATCTTCCTCGACACCCCGGGGGTGCACAAACCCGAGCACCGGCTGAATCGGCGCATGGTCAAGGCCGCCACCGACGCCCTCGGAGAGGCCGACGTGATCTGCCTGGTGGTCGATGCGTCGGTGCGTTGGGGGAAGGGAGACGAGTACCTGCTCGAGCTGCTGCGCCGGGTCGACCGACCGAAGATCGCGGCGCTGAACAAGGTCGATGCGATGCGCAAGTCGAAGCTGCTCGAGCTGATCGACCGGCTGCGCCGCGAGCAGGGGTTCGAGGAGTTCGTGCCGATCTCGGCGCTCGAGGGCGAAGCCACCGAGACGCTGCTCGAGCTGCTCTGGGAGCGCCTGCCGGTCGGCCCGCCCGAGTACGCCGAAGACCTCTTGACCACCCAGAGCGAACGCTTCCTGGTCGCCGAGCGGATTCGCGAGAAGATCCTCGATCAGACCCGTGACGAGCTGCCCTTCGCCACCGCGGTGTCGATCGACGACTGGCGCGACGACGAAGAGTCCGATCGCCTGATCCTGCAGGCGACCATCTGGGTGGAGCGCCCCGGCCAGAAGAAGATCATCATCGGCAAGGGCGGCCAGATGATCAAGCAGATCGGTACCGCGGCGCGCCTCGATCTCGAGGAGTTCCTGGGCCGCAGGGTGTTCCTCGACCTGTTCGTGCGCCAGGTCGACAACTGGCGCGAGGATCCTCGTCGGCTGGCCGACCTCGACCGTCAGAACGCCTTCGACCTGCCCTCCTGATCAGCAGGCCGACGCGGCGGCGCGGCGGTCGTCCAGTGGGCTCGGCCGCGCCGGAACGCCGCATGGTCGCTGGTACCATCGCGGCGATGCTGCAGCCGCCGAATCCGCCCGCCGAGGTCTTCGACGCCCGCGCCGCCCGGCTCACCGGGACGGTGCGTCGTCTGGTGCGCCGCGGTGCCCGCCGCAGCATCTCCCGCCTGCTCGCCCGCATGCGGCCCGAGGACGTGGGGATGATGCTCGACGTGCTGACCCCGGCCGAGCAGGTCGAGGTGTTCCGCGTCGCCGTCGAGGAGCATCGCGACGCGGCCGGCGAAGTGCTGCTGTCGATGGAGCCGGCGCGGATGGTCAACCTGGTCTCTCGCCTCGACCCGGCGCAGATCGCCGACGTGCTGCACCCGATGGCGGTCGACGACGCGGTCGGCCTGGTCGAGATGCTGCCCGAGGAGGATCGCCAACCGGTCCTCGAGCTGCTCGACAAACGCGGCGGCGACGACCTGCACCTGCAGCTGCACTACGCCGAGGACACCGCCGGCCGGATCATGAACACCGAGTACTTCTCGCTCCCCGAGGAGACCACGGTGGAAGAGGCGATCGCGCGCATACAGACCAGTGGCAACCTCGAGATGGTGTTCTATCTCTACGTCACCGATCCGGAGGGCGGACTGGTCGGCGTCACCTCGCTGCGGCAGTTGATCCTCGCCCGACCGGAGGCGCGTCTGGGCGAGATCGCGGAGCGCTCGGTGATCATGGTCTCGACCGAGACCGACCAGGAGGAGGTGGCCCGCCTCGCCTCGCGCTACGACCTGCTGGCGATCCCCGTGGTCGACGAGATCGGGCGCCTGGTCGGCATCGTCACCGTCGACGACGTCATCGACGTGCTGCAGGACGAGGCCGACGAGGACTTCTACCGCATGGTGGGCACCAGCGAGGACGAGCTGCTCTACCGCGAGCGCTCGTGGAGAGTGGCGCGCATCCGCCTGCCCTGGTTGCTGATCAACCTCACCGGTCTCTACCTGACCGGCCTGATCTTCAAGTACTTCGAGACCACCCTCCAGGAGCTCCTGATCCTGGTCTTCTTCGCCCCGGTGATCATGGGCATGGGCGGCAACATAGGAGCCCAGACTTCGACCATCGCCGTGCGCGGCCTGGCCACGGGGCGCCTGGCACAGGGTCAGGGTAGGGTGCGCGCCTTCCTCGGCCAGCAGATCCGGGTCGGGGCGCTGCTCGGCCTGGTCTGCGCTCCGATCGCCGGCGTCGGGGTCTGGGTACTGCAGCAGAGCTGGGTGCTGGTGGCGGTGGTGTCCTTCTCGCTCTTCGTGGCCATCTTCCTCGCCTCGGTGAATGGCTCGGTGGTGCCGCTGATGTTCCAGCGCTTCGGCATCGATCCGGCGGTGGCGGCCGGACCCATGGTGACGACCACCAGCGACATGGTCGGAATAGCCGTCTACTTCGCGGTCGCGGCTGCGATGATCCGGAACTTCGTGATCTGATCGAATGGAGTCGGCGGGGGGAGGCAGCCCTAGGCTCTCTCGCAAACCGTCGGTGTGGCCGTCGGTGTGGCCGACGGCGGACCGTCACTCCAGAGACGTCAACGGAGCACGTGGCAGTTGAGAGTCCACAGCGCGGATGCCCTGCTGCTCGAGGTGGGCGACCTGAGTGACGGTGATCGTGTCGTCTCGTTCCTCACCGCCGAGCACGGTCGGCGGCGCGGAGCGGCTCGCGGAGCGAAGCGCAAGTACAGTCGCTTCTCGGGTCAGCTGCAGCCCCTGGCCACGGTGCGACTCACCTGGTTCGAGAAGGACGACCGCGATCTGGTGCGAATCCGCGATCTCGAGGTCCTGCACAGCGGCGAGCGGCTCCGCCGGTCGCTCGAGGACCTGCTGTTGTGCGCCTATCTGACCGAGCACGTGTCGGTGTTCGCGCAGGAGAACGATCCCGGCCCGGAGCTGTTCAGGCTGCTCCGTTCGGTGGTCGACGCCCTCGAGGAGGGCGCCGCTCGCGAGCCTGTCCTGCGCTACTTCGAGAGCTGGATCCTCCGCATCGGTGGTGTGCTCGGCTACGAGCTCGACTGCCCGCTCTGCAGTCGGGTGCTCGAGGACCGCGCCGTGCTCCCGGACAGCGGCGAGTCGCTGCTCTGCCCGGAGTGCGCCGCCGGTGGCGGGGGGCTGGTGGTGGGGCAGGGCACCCTGGATCTGCTGCGGCGGACGCGGCGGCAGTCTCCGTCGCGGTTCGCTTCGGGAGTGCTCGCCGGCGGCGCCGAGCTCGCCGGCGCGACGGCGCAGCTCGAGGAGCTGTTGCTGCAGATTCGCCGTCGGTTCCTCGGCTTCGAGCTCAAGAGCCACGGCGTCATCCGCGAGACCCTGCGACGTCTGCAGGCGGTCGAGAAGGGGGCGTGACAGGCGATGCCTCCCGCCACCGTTGAGCAGATCCTCCACCGCCTGGCGTCGTTCTGGGAGGAGCGGGGCAGCGGCCTGCTGCCTCCTTGTGAGCTGCCGGTCGGATTCGGTCTCGCCGCTCCCGAGGTCTTCCTGTCGCTCTTCGACGGCCGCGCCCGCACCACCCACCAGCTGGTGGCGGTGCACCGGCCGGTCGACGCGCGCTACGGGCGCAGCAGTCTTCGCATGACCCGCCACCTGCGTTTCCAGCTGGTGCGACAGCCGGTGAGCGCGGGAGTACGTCACGAGGTGCTCGACAGCTTCCGCGCCGCCGGCTTCGAGCTCGACCGCCGTGACGTGCGCTTCGTCGAGGGCACCACGTCGCGTCCCGAGATCGGCGTCCGCGGTCGCCATCAGCGGGTGCTCATCGACGGACTGCCGGTGGCGCGCATGGTGTTCGTCGAGCGCGCCGCGGGAGTCCGTCTGCCCCTCAGCTGCCTCGAGGTCTCCTACGGCATCGAGCGCCTGGCCTCGGTGCAGCAGGGCCACGCCGACCTCTTCCGCATCGACTGGGGCGGCGGTCACGCGACCGCGCGAAGCGAGGCCGAGGGCAGCTCCGCCTGGATGGAGGAGGAGCGCTCGCGCTACCTCCTCGAGGTCGCCGACGTCGAGCTGCTGAGGAGTCAGCTCGAGTCCTTCGACCAGCAGGCGTCGCGCTGCCTCGAGGCCGGGTTGGTGCTGCCGGCGTACGAGAGCGCGCTGCGCAGCCTGCAGGTGCTCGAGGTGCTCAAGCTGAGGTCGCTGCCTCTGCTCGCCGATCACGATCTCCTGTTCGGGCGGATCAGGCGGCGGGTCGAGAGGTGCGTGCAGCTGCGGGCCAGGCGTCAGGGTCTGGATCCCGACACCCGCTCCGGAGCCCACGCCCTCGGGGTCGCCGACGATCCCGATGACCGCCAGCTCGAGCTCACCGCGGAGGAGCGTTGAGCGAGCTCCTGGTGGAGGTCCGAGGCGACGGGTTCCCCGCCCTCGAGATCGAGCGGGCGACCCGTGCGCTGAAGGACGCCCTGGTGGCACAGCTGCGCGAGGTGGGCATGCCGGCGAGGCAGTCGGCCACCGGTTGCAGCACGCAGCGGCTGATGGTCCTGCTGCGTGGCATCCCCGAAGGTCGTCCCGGCAACGACGAAGGCCGTCGTCGCAGCGTCGGCGAGGCGTTGCAGCAGGCGCTCGGCGCGGTGCGCTGGCGCACCAACGTGTCCTGGGGCGACGGCCACCGCTTTGGGGCGCCGGTGAGCGGGCTCCTGGCGCTGCTCGACGGCCGCCTGGTGCCGGCGCGCTGCTTCGGCATCGAGGCGACCGACACCACGCGCGGTCCGGCCTCGCTCGGCAGTCGCGTGTTCAGGCCCCGAGACGGCGACGAGTACGGTCGTTTCCTGGTGCGCCAGGGAGTCGAGGTCCGCCTCGCGGCTCGCGCCGCACGCCTCGAGAGGGCCACCCACGAGCTTGCCGAGGGGCTGGGCCTGAGCGTGGTTCCCAGCGATCTCCCGGTGCGCTGGGCGGCCTCGTGCGAGACGCCTTCGGTCATCGCCTGCCGCCTCGAGGACACCGACCTCGATCTCCCGGCCGAGATCGTCGCCGCCTGCCTCGCCGAGCGCCAGGGGGCGTTGCCGCTGCGCGCGCCCGATGGCGGCCTGGCGGCCCACTTCGTCGCCATCGTCGACCGCGACGACGAGCACGCCGAGCGCGCCGCGGTGGGCAACGAGAGAGCCGCTCGCGACCACCTCGAGGACGCTCGTTTCCACTGGCGGCGCGATGCCCGCACTCCACTGGCCAAGCGGATCCGGCTGCTCTCGGAGGGGGACGACACGCAGGAGACCCTCTATGCCCGGCGCGCACGACGCCTCGAGGTGCTCTGCACGCTGATCGCCCGCGAGCTCGGGTCGAGCGAGCACCTGGACGCCAGCGTGCAGGCGGCCGGGCTGCTCTACGCCGACCGTCAGACTGAGACAGTACGCGAATTTCCGCGCCTGGCGGGGGTCATCGGCGGCCTGTTGGCACGCGATGAAGGCTACCCGGCCTCGGTCTGGCACGCGGTCTACGACTCCGGTGCGGCTGGTCAGCTGCCGCGTAGCCGGGCGGGCGAGATCCTCTATGTCGCCGATCGCGTCGATCGGGTGGTCGAGGTCCTGGCCGAGGAAGAGCCGCGCGTCGGCGAGTCCCGGGGCGAGGCCGCCGACGAGCTCGCCCGGTCGGTGGTCGACACCGTGCACCGCGCCGGCCTCGAGCTGGACCTCGCCCTGGCCATCGCCCAGGCGGTTCGCCAACGGGTGCTCGACGACCCTTCACGCACCCTGTCGGAGGCCTTGAAGGTGGTCGACCGGGCGATGCGTGGCCTGCTGCGCGAGCGCGGTGCCCACGATGCCGAGATCGACGCGGTGCTGATGGCCAGCGGCACCAGCTCGATACCGTCGGTGTTCCGTCGCGTCTCGGGGCTGCAGGGTCTGCGGCTCGACGGGCGTCTCACCGATCTCGCCGCGAACGCACGCCGGCTCAGGGACGTCCTGCTCGAATCGCGCGAGGTCGAGCTCGATCCCGAGCTGCTCGAAGAACCGGCCGAGCGGGAGCTGCACCAGACCTGGATCGGCTACGAGGCGAGGATCCGACAGTCGCTCGACGAAGGACGGTTCGACCGTTGGCTCGATGCCATGGCGGTGCTCGACCAGGCCCTGCAGCGCTTCCTCGGCAACGTGCTGGTGCACGACGCCAACGAGGCGCTGCAGCGAAACCGGCTGGCCCTGCTGCAGGAGCTGCAGCGTGCCTACGCCGGACCGCTGCGGCTGGTCGAGCTGCACGCCACGTCGACGAAGACGGCGAGGAGCGGTCAGCGGGCGGCGAGCCGTCCAGCGGCTGCGTCGGGATGAGCGACCGCGCATGGGGAGGGAAGTGATGAAGTGGGTCTACGGGTTCGGCGGCGGCACCGCCGAGGGCAGCGGGGAGCAGGCAGAGCTGCTCGGTGGCAAGGGCGCCGGTCTCGCCGAGATGTCGCTGCTCGGCATCCCGGTCCCACCCGGTTTCACGGTGACGACCGAGGCCTGCCGGCACTACCTGCGCGGCGGCGGCCGCTTCCCGGACGGTCTCGACGACCAGCTGCACGAGCAGATGCACGGCCTCGAACAGCAGCTCGGTCAGGGCTTCGGCGATCCGTCGCGGCCGCTGCTGGTCTCGGTACGCAGCGGCGCGCCGGTGTCGATGCCCGGCATGATGGACACGGTGCTCAACCTCGGCCTGGTGCGGGCCAGCCTGGCCGCCGACGACGAGGCGGATGCGCGCTTTCGCCGCGACTGCTTCCGGCGGCTTCAGGCGATGTACGGCGAAGTGGTGCTCGGAATCCCTCCGGCGCGCTTCGATGCGGCCCTGCGGGAAGTTCTGGCGGGCTCCGCGGCGACCTCCGAGCGCGATCTGGGAGCCGAAGGTCTGGACGCCGTCGTCGCAGCCTTCGACACCGTGCTCGCGGAGTCCGGACACGAGCTGCCGGACGACCCGTGGGCACAGCTGCGCGCCGCGATCGGTGCCGTCTTCTCGAGCTGGAACAACCGCCGGGCGGTCGAGTACCGGCGACTGCACGACATCGACGAGAAGATGGGCACCGGCGTCACGGTGCAGGCGATGGTGTTCGGCAATCGCGGCAGCGACTGCGCCACCGGTGTCGCCTTCTCGCGCAATCCGTCGACCGGTGAGCGCGAGCTCTACGGAGAGTTCCTGGTCGACGCTCAGGGCGAGGACGTCGTCGCCGGCACCCATACGCCGCAGCCGATCGCGGGACGGGCCGGAAGCGGAGGTTCCGGAACCGACGGCGTCGACGGCGACGGAGGACTGCGCTCCCAGTTCCCGGAGGCGTACGACGAGCTGCTGCGGGTCTGCCAGACGCTCGAGCGCCACTTCCGCAACATGCAGGATCTCGAGTTCACCATCCAGCACGGCAAGCTGTACATGCTGCAGACACGGGCCGGCAAACGCAGCGGGCCGGCCGCCGTGCGCATGGCGGTCGAGATGGTGCGCGAGCGCCTGATCGATCGCCGCGAGGCGGTGCGGCGGGTCGAGCCACAGCATCTGACCCAGATGATGGCCCCGGTGTTCGACCTCGCCGAGCGTCAGCGAGCTCTCGGCGAAGGACGACTGCTCGCGGTCGGCCTCGGTGCCGGCCCCGGCGCTGCCTCGGGGCGGATCGCGTTCACCGCCGAGCGGGCCAGCGCGATGGCCGGCGAAGGTCCGGTGCTGCTGGTCCGCGACGAGACCTCACCGGAGGACATCGTCGGCATGCATGCCGCCGCGGGCATCCTGACCACGCGTGGCGGCATGACCTCGCACGCGGCCGTGGTGGCGCGAGGCATGGGCAAGCCCTGCATCGTCGGGGCCGACGACCTGGTCGTCGACGAGGAGGCGGGAGTGCTGCGGGCGGGCGAACGGAGCTTCCGCGAGGGCGAGTCCCTGTCGATCGACGGCACCCGCGGCGAGATCCTCGCTGGCGAGCTGGCGACGTTGCCATCCGAGGTCCTGCAGAGCTTGGACGCTCCGGAAGGGGAGCGTCAGCCGCTCCTGGTAGCGGCCTTCTACCAGCTGCTGCGTTGGGCCGACCGTGAGCGGCGCCTCGAGGTCCGCGCCAACGCCGACACTCCCGAGGACGCGCGGCGAGCGGTCGCCTTCGGCGCCCAGGGCATCGGCCTGTGCCGCACCGAGCACATGTTCTTCGCCCACGAGCGCATCGGCTGGGTGCGTCAGATGATCCTCGCCGACGACGACGCGCAGCGGCGGCGAGCCCTCGACGAGCTGCTGCCGGTCCAGCAGTCGGACTTCGCGGGCATCTTCCGCGCCCTCGAGGGACGGCCAGTGACGGTGCGCCTGCTCGATCCGCCGCTGCACGAGTTCCTGCCGCACGGCGACGAAGCGCTCAGCGCGCTGGCTCGTCAGATGGGGGTGTCGGTCGGGCGGGTGCGCGACAAGGCCGCGGCCCTGATCGAGGTCAACCCGATGCTGGGACACCGCGGTTGTCGACTCGGCATCACCTCGCCCGAGATCTACGAGATGCAGTGCACCGCGATCGCCCGAGCGGCCTGCCTGGTGCAGCGGGCCGGCACCCCGGTGAGCTGCGAGATCATGATCCCGCTCACCGGGGTGGTGGAGGAGATGGCGCGCTGCCGCGAGCTGGTCGAAGCCGCGGTGCGCAGGGTGTGCGACGAGGAGGGCGAAGAGCTCGACTCGCTGCTCATCGGCACCATGATCGAAGTGCCGCGCGCGGCGCTGATCGCCGATCAGCTGGCGCGCCATGCCGACTTCTTCTCCTTCGGCACCAACGATCTGACCCAGATGACCTTCGGCTTCTCGCGCGACGACGTCGGCCGCTTCCTGCCCGAGTACATCGAGGCCGGAGTGATCGCCGGCGATCCTTTCGCGCGCCTCGACGTCGACGGTGTCGGCCAGCTGGTGGAGCTCGCCTCGCGACGCGGACGCATGGCGCGACGCGACCTCAAGCTCGGGGTGTGTGGCGAGCACGGCGGCGACCCCCATTCGATCCAGTTCTTCGAGCGCTGTCGTCTCGACTACGTGTCTTGTTCTCCCTACCGCCTGCCGGTGGCGCGACTGGCGGCGGCCCGCGCGGCGATGGCCTTCCATCCCGGCGGCAGGGCGGAAGGACTCGGCGACCCGCTCGACCCCGCCGGGTGAGGCGTCCCGGCCTGCAACAGCCCGGGTCGTCTACGCAGCGGCGTAGCCGCGGCGTGCAGGTCTTGCGAGCCACCTCGTAGCGATTGCCGCCCTCCCGACCGACGCAGCGTGCCCGGGCTCCGAGCAGCCGGGGCTCGCGAGCGGTGGAGACCGATGGCAACGAAGTTGCAGCTTGCAGTGGGTACAGAGGCGCCGGGCCGGGATCTCGGTCCCGTGACCGGCTCGCAGGCCGAAGAACCGTGGAGGCCGCGGTCTTCCCGGCGGACCGCCTCTGAGCACTTCCACTTCCAAGCCACCGACGAAGGAGAACCCCGATGAAGTTCGAGAACCTGGAGAAGCTCTTCGTACACGAGCTCAAGGACCTGTACAGCGCCGAGAACCAGCTGCTGAAGGTGTTGCCCAAGATGATCGACCGCAGCAACAACGACGAGCTGCGGCAGGCCTTCCAGCACCACCTCGCGGAGACGAAGCAGCAGGTCGGGCGGCTCGAGACGATCTTCGCCAAGATGGATTTCAAGCCGCGCGGAGAGCACTGCAAGGGGATGGCGGGCCTGATCGCCGAGAGCGAGGACCTGCTCTCCTCCGAGATCGCGCCTGAGGTGCTCGACGCGGCGCTGATCAGCGCCGCCCAGCGCTTCGAGCACTACGAGATGGCGGGCTACGGAACCGCTCGGGCGTTCGCCCAGAAGCTCGGCCACCAGGACGCCGCGGATCTGCTGCAGCAGACCCTCGAAGAGGAGGGCGTGGCCGATCGCACGCTGTCGCGACTGGCCGAGAAGCGCCTCAACTTCGAGGCCATGACGGCCTAGTTGGAGCCGCAGCGAATCCTCCGGCGTGGGCGCCCACCCCGCCGGAGACTTGCACTGATCGAGAGAACGAAATGGCGGCAGCCGTCCGAGGCCGCTCGAAGAGACGGCGTCTCGGCTGCCGCGGAAAGGATTGAGACGAGGCATGCAGGACCGAACGACGGCGACCGAGAGAACCGAGAGCCAGCGAGATCCGATCAGCGGAGCCGAGGGCACCCATCCCGTCGGCACCGGAACCGGAGCGGTCGGCGGCGGCGCCGCGGGCGCTGCCGTGGGAGCGGCCTTCGGCGGTCCGTTCGGCGCGTTCGTCGGTGGCGCCCTGGGCGCCATCGGAGGTGGGCTGATCGGACACGAGACCGCCGAGCAGCTCGACCCCACTCACGAGGACGTCTACTGGGAAACCCGGTACCGCAGCCGCCCCTACGTCGCAGAGGGCGAGAGCTACGAGCAGTACCGTCCGGCCTACCAGTACGGCTGGAACGCCAGACGCCTGTACAGCGGGCGCAAGACGAGATGGTCCGAGGTCGAGCCGGACCTGCGCAAGGGCTGGGAGAACCAGAGCGACTCGGCACCGATGCACTGGGGCAAGGCCCAGGTCGCGGTACGCGAGGCGTGGGACCGCGTCGGCGACAAGTTCGGCCAGTGGCTGGGTGAGGACGACGAGTACTGGCGCGAGAACTTCCGCTCGCGTGGCTACGTCGACAGCGGCGAGCCCTACGAGCTCTACCGTCCGGCCTACCGCTTCGGAGCCGAGGAGAGGCTGCGCAATACCGCGGTTCGATGGGAGGAGATCGAGGACGACCTGCAGCGGCGCTGGGGCCGCTACGAGGATCGCTCCGAGTTGGGCTGGCAGCGGGCTCGCGGCGCGGCGAAGGACGCCTGGGACAGAGTCGGGACTCGCTTCTCCTGAACCCTGACCCCCTGAGGCCTCTCCCGTGGGCGGTTCCCCTCGCGGCGGCCGGCCACGACCCGAGCTCCCGTTCCGAGCCGGTGTCTCCCTCTTCGGGGAGCGCCGGCTCCGGTGCGTCCAGGGGGTGGCCCAGCTTGTCGCCCTCGTCGACGCGGGCCGAGTCTCACCCGAGTCTGCAGGCCAGGATCGTCGCGTAGAGGTCCGTGTTCCAGCGGATCGGGGAACCGCGTTCGCGGCGAAGGGCTCCGCCGGCGCTAGAGTGCGCGGGTGATGTCGATCGAGAGAGTGCTCCGCTGCTGTCCGACCGTCTCCCGTGCGAATCGGTCGGTGCGCTCGGTGCACCGGTCCGCGGCGCGCCTCGCCTGCCTCTTCTGGCTGCTGGCGGCGATACCGGCGGCGCGCTCGCTCGAGCTCGAGCCGAGAGCGATGGACGCGGCACGCCTGCAGCTGGCGATCGAGCGGCTGCCGGTGATGGCCAGCGTGCTCTACGTCGCCGCTCATCCCGACGACGAGAACACCGCGCTGCTCTCCTACCTGGCGCAGGGCGAGCTGGCGCACACGACCTACCTGTCGATCACGCGCGGCGATGGTGGTCAGAACCTGCTCGGCACCGAGCAGGGAGAGCTGCTCGGCCTGATCCGCACCGAAGAGCTGCTCGCGGCCCGTCGCATCGACGGCGCCGAGCAGCTGTTCACCCGCGCCGTCGACTTCGGATACACCAAGACGGTCGAAGAATCGCTCGAGTACTGGGGGCGCGAGGAGGTGCTCGGCGACGTGGTGCGCGCGATCCGCAGGCTGCAGCCCGACGTCGTGATCATGCGATTCCCCGGCGACGGGCGCGGCGGGCACGGCCAGCACACCGCCTCGGCAGTGCTCGCCACGGAGGGTTTCGAGGCCGCGGCGGATCCGCTCCGCTTCCCCGAGCAACTCAGCGGCGATACGACTCTGGGGCCGTGGCACCCCAAGCGGCTGCTGTGGGACGCCGCTCGCTTCTTCGGCGGTCCGCAGGAGGTCGGCGATGCTGTCGCGGTGGATGTCGGCTCCTTCTCGGCACTGCTCGGCCGTTCGTTCACCGAGATCGCCGCCGACAGCCGGACGATGCACAAGAGCCAGGGCTTCGGCGCCACTGGCTCACGCGGTGAGCAGCTCAATCCCTTCGAGCATCGCGCCGGGGAGCCAGGGCAGTCGCTGTTCGACGGGATCGATACGACGTGGGCCCGGGTCGGCGCGCCGCGACTCGGTGAGAGGCTGGAGGTGATCGCGACCGCGTTCGAGCCGCGGCGCCCGTATGAGTCGGTCCCGGAGTTGCTCGCGGTGCTCGAGGAGACGCGGCGCGTCGCGGCACGAACCGAGAGCCGCGGCAACCGTCAGGTCTGGCTGCAGCGCAAGATCGAGGAGATCGAGCGGGTGGTGCTTGCCGCGAGCGGCCTCTGGATCGAGGCGTTGGCGGAGGAGCCTCGGACTTCGCCGGGCGGCGACCTGCGGCTGACCGTCAACGCCGTGAACCGGTCGCCGTTGACGCTGCGCCTGGCGGGAGTCGACCTCCCGTTCGCCGCCGCAGCGGGCGATTCCGTGGCGGCGGAGATTCCCGCCGTCCTGAACCAGAACCGCCCCTTCGAGTGGCGAGTCACGCTCGCGGTTCCGCGCTCCGCTGCGATCAGCAACCCGTACTGGCTGCGTCGGTCCGCCGGCCGGGGCCTCTTCGCGGTCGAGGATCCCGCGCTGATCGGCAGACCGAGAATGCACGCTCTCGAGCTCGCCGCGCGGATCGCGTTCGCCGAGGGCGAACCGACGATCGAGGTCCGGGTGCCGATCCAGTACCGCTGGACCGACCGGGTCGAGGGGGAACGTCGGCGGGACGTTTCGGTGGTTCCACGACTCTCGGTCCAGCTGCAGGGAGAGGTCTTCGTCTTCTCTTCGCCAGAGCCGCGTTCGATCGCCGTGCAGGTCGAGGGTGCGGCGCGCGGCGAACGGATCGAAGTGACCCTCGAGCTGCCGGAGGGATGGAGCAGCGTGCCGGCCCGGCACGTGGTCGACAGCGGCGACGCCGTCGCCGACGACGCAGATCTCCGGGGCGGGGACGGCGAGTTCGAGGAGGTCGGGTACGCCTCGACGCAGCGGGTCGTGTTCGAGGTCCGGCCACCGTCGCGACCGACTCGCGGGACGGTGACGCCGGTGGTGCGCAGCGCCCCGTCGGGCGAGCGCTTCGACTCACGGGTGCAGGAGGTCGACCTCGACCACATCCCGGTCCAGACCGTGGTTCTGCCGGCGGCCGGTGAGGTCGTGCGGCTGGACCTGCAGCGGC
Source organism: Acidobacteriota bacterium (assembly GCA_003388555.1). GTDB lineage: Bacteria > Acidobacteriota > Thermoanaerobaculia > Multivoradales > Multivoraceae > QQVD01. Next base: position 124,817 of record QQVD01000057.1, read on the forward strand.
GCGGCGAGCTGATCGGTTACGTCGAGGGTGCAGGAGACGAGATCCCCGCGGCGCTCGCCGAGGTCGGCTACGAGGTCGTGCTGCTCGGCGACGAGGACCTCGAGCGAGGTGACCTCGACCGCTTCGACGCGATCGTGCTCGGGGTGCGCGCCCACAACACCCGCGCAGCCCTTCAGCGTCACAACGACCGGGTGCTCGACTACGTGCGGCGCGGCGGCACCGTGGTGGCGCAGTACAACACCATCTCCTTCCGCGGCCCGCGCGAGGTCGCGTACGGCCCCTACCCGCTGACTCTGTCGCGCGATCGCGTCTCGGTCGAGCAGGCACCGGTGCGACTGCTCGACGCCGACCACCCGGTGCTGCGCTCGCCGAACCGGATCACGCAGCAGGACTTCGAAGGCTGGGTGCAGGAGCGCGGGCTGTACTTCCCCGACGCCTGGGGCGACGACTGGGCGCCGTTGCTGGCGTCGGCCGACCCGGGCGAGCCGGAGCGCCTCGGGGGATTGCTCTACGCCGAGTACGGCGCCGGCGTGTTCGTGTACACCGGCATCTCGTTCTTCCGTCAGCTACCGGCCGGGGTGCCCGGCGCCTACCGCCTGTTCGTCAACCTGGTCTCGGCGCGCTCGACGGCGGCCGGGGAGTGAGCGGGCGGGGCCGCAGCGCTCGTAGGATCGCACTGCGGAGCGGCTCCGTCGCGGCGGGCGCGCCCGTGATCGGAGCCCGAAGGGCTTCAGCGCGGCGCCATGCGGATGGCGCCGTCGAGACGGATGTCCTCGCCGTTGAAGTAGCCGTTGCGGCACAGCTCGACGGCCAGGGAGGCGTACTCCTCGGGCTTGCCGAGCCGCGGCGGATGCGGCACCTGGGCGCCGAGCGCCTGCTTCACGTGGTCGGGAGCTCCCTGCAGCAGCGGGGTGTCGAAGATGCCGGGCAGGATGGTGTTGACCCGGATGCCGTCGCGCGAGAGGTCGCGCGCGATGGGCAGGGTCATGCCGACGACGCCGCCCTTGGACGCCGAATAGGCGGCCTGCCCGATCTGGCCGTCCTCGGCCGCTACCGAGGCGGTGTTGACGATGGCGCCGCGATCGCCGCACTCGAGCGGATCGAGCGAGAGCATGCCGGCGGCCGACTTGGCGATGCAGCGGAAGGTGCCGACGAGATTGATCTGGATGATGCGGTCGAAGGCGTCGAGCGGGAAATGACGGATCTCCCCGGACTCCTTGTCCCGGCTGGCCGTCTTGATCGCGTTGCCGGTGCCGGCGCAGTTGATCAGGATCCTCTCCTGGCCGAGGGCCTCGCGCAGCTCGGCGAAGCCGGCGTCGACCTGCTCCTCCGAGGTGACGTCGACCTTGGCGAAGGCGCCGCCGATCTCCTTGGCCACGCTCTCTCCCTTCTCCTCGTTGAAGTCGAAGATGCCTACTTTGACGCCGTGAGCGGCGAGGGCGCGGGCGGTGGCGGCGCCGAGGCCGGAGGCGCCACCGGTGACGATCGCGGTGATGGTCGAGTCGAGCTGCATGATCGGAGTCCTTTCGTGACCGTTTGCTTGGATAGACCAGGGCCCGGCCGAGCTCTTCCCGAAGCGGAGCGGGGACAGCAGGGCGGGCGGGGAGGTGCATTCTAGTTGCCCGTTGCGCCGACGGGTTCGTGGGCGACGCGGCGATGCGCCGCACCTGTTCGCCGAGGTCGGCTGCCGCGTGCATCGGGAGCGCGCGCCCTCGATCTCCCCTCGCCGGCCCGGTGAGCTGTCGTCGACCGTGAAACAGCCATCCCGCGGTGAGCGTCGACAGCGACGAACCCCACCCGGAGGTCGCCGTGCCCCATCGAATCCGCAACTCCCTGTGCGGTACCGCTTTTCTGTTCGTCGTTCTCTCCACGTCGGCGGGCTGTGCCGGCGACGGTGAGGCCGTGCCCGGTCGGTCGTCGGGCGAGACCTCGGCAACCGAACGACTGGGGCGGCTGTTCGACGAGGTCTGGCAGGCCTCTCTGGAGCGCAGCGCCTACCTGCGCATGCGCGAAGGTGTGCCGATCGAACGTCTCGACGACCTGTCGTACGAGAGCCACGCCGCTGACGTGGCGAGGGCGCAGCGTTGGCTGGAGGAGCTGGCCGAGATCGAGCCGGCGCTCGCGGAGCATGCGGATCGCATCGACGCGGCGGCGCTGCGCTGGGACCTCGAGACGGCGGTGGCCGGCGATCGCTGGTTCTGGCATCAGAGCGTGCTGACGCCCTACAGCACGCCGGTGCCGATGATCGCCGAGGTGCTGCGAGGAAGGCCGCTGGGCGACGACGCGCAGCGCCGGCAGTTCCTCCAACTGCTCTCCGGGCTCCCCGAGTTCTTCGCCCAGCTCGAGCAGCGGGTGAGGGGTCAGGCGGAGCGCGGCATCCACGTCTGGCGTCCCAACCACGAGACGGCACTCGCCCTCCTGCGCTCTTTCCTCTCCGGGGACGGAAGCGGCGGCCCGTTCGCTCTCTCCGAGGCACGTCTCGAGTCGGTGCCCGAGGATGGCCGACAGGACCTCGCCGAGCGGGTGCGAGGCGTGCTCCGCGACGAGGTCGATCCGGCCATCGAGTCGCTGATCGCCTTCCTCGACTCCGAGCCGTACCGCCAGGCGACTCCCGAAGGCGTCGGCGCCGACGAGCTTCCCGACGGTGAGGCCTGGTATCGCTACCGGGTCCGCGCCATGACCACCGTCGACACCACCCCCGAGGCGGTACACGAGCGAGGTCTCGCGCTGGTGGCGGAGATGGAAGCGGCGATGCTGGAGCTGCAGGGCCAGACCGGATTCGAGGGCAGCGCCCAGGCCTTCCGCGACGAGCTGCGCACCGACCCGGCCTACTTCCCGAAGTCATCCGATGAAGTCGCCGAGCGCCTGATGGCCGCCGCCGAGGACATGGAGGAGGTCGTCGACCGGTACTTCGTCACCCGTCCGCGCGCCGAGTACGGGGTGCGCCGCCTCGACCCGGCTCTCGAAGGGTCGCAGACCTACGGCATCTACCGCCCACCGACGCCCGAGGACCCGGTCGGGCGCTACCACTACAACGGCTCGAGGCTCGACGAGCGTAGCTGGCTCAATCTGCGCGGCGTGTCGCTGCACGAGCTGGTCCCCGGGCACCACTTCCACATCGCCCGTCAGAGTGAGAACCAGGACCTCCCCGACTATCGACGCAACAGCTGGCACACCGCCTACACCGAGGGGTGGGGCTCGTACAGCAGCTACCTCGGCCTCGAGGCGGGCATCTACGACGGCGACCCCCTGAGCGCCTACGGCATGTACTCCCTCGAGGTGTTCCTGGCCACGCGCCTGGTGGTCGACACGGGCATGAACGCTCTCGGCTGGACGCTCGAGCAGGGCCGTGAGTTCATGCGCCAGCACACCCTCGAGTCTCCGACCCAGATCGCCACCGAGAGCCTGCGCTATGCGGCCGACATGCCCGGCCAGGCCCTGGCTTACCAGATGGGCAAGCTCGCCATCCTCGACCTGCGTCGCCACGCCGAGGAGCAGCTCGGCGATCGCTTCGACCTGCGCGCCTTCCACGAGGCGCTGCTCGAGCACGGCTCGCTGCCGATGGAGGTGCTCCGCAGCCACGTCGACTGGTGGATCGAGCAGCAGCGCCAGGAGTAGGAGGAGACCTCGATGCAGGCCGCGGCCACACCTCGGGAGCCGAAAGCGGTGGCCCGGATCTACTACGAGGAGGTCGTCAGCGCCGGAGACATCGATCGGGTCGCCGAGTTCGTCTCCGAGCAGTACGTCGAGGTGCACCGGGGGCGCCGTCACCCGCTCGGCGTGGCCGGGGCGGTGGAGCACATCATCGGTGTGCGACGCACCTATCCCGACATGGTGCTGCGCGTCGAGCGGCAGATCGCGGAGGGTGAGTGGGTGGCGAGCGTGGTCCACATGCGAGGCACGCACCGCGGCGAGTGGATGGGCATCGAGCCCACCGGGCGAATCGTCGAAGCCACCGCCGTGAACGTCGATCGGGTGGTCGACGGCAGGATCGTCGAGCACGGGGGAGCAGCGGACCTCCTCGGTCCGCTGATGGAGATCGGCGCCGTGCGCCCCGTGGACCGCTCGTAGAGCCGCGGAGGAATCACCGCGGTCGCGAGTCGGCCTTAGGCGTTCGGGCGTCGGACGATCTGCCAGGTGCCGACGGTGAGCAGCGGCACGATCACCAGCAGCACGAACGCCCAGGTGATCGTGCCGTAGCCCTTGGCGATCAGCTCGACGATGCCGACCCGCGCCAACGCCGCGGCGCCGACCAGCAGACCGAGGGCGATCGCCGGCCGGGCGGCCCGCGGCATCGCCCTGCCGGAGCGCTGCAGGGTCTCGGCGAGGCGCTCGTTGAAGGCGTGGATCAGTCCACTGCCGGTCTCGATCAGCGTGCCGAAGAGCATCACCTGGAAGACGACCTGGAAGGTCCGCGAGCCGAGCACCTCGAGCAGGTGGTTCGCCGGCACCGGGCGCCCCAGGATCTCGGGGTACTGGCCGAGCATCGCGAAGTAGAAGAGCAGCGCCGGAGCGAGGGTGATCGGTCCGGCGAGGAATCCCGCCCACAGCGCCTCGCGACGGGTCTCGATGTGGCGGGTGGCGAAGAGCATCGCCGGCAGCAGTCCGACGCAGCCCGCCGCGTAGCGGGCGCCGGCGCCGATCCAACCCGGCTCGACGGTCTCGATGCGCAGCGCCGCAGCGGTCTGCTCCCCGAAGCTCGAGACCGACCAGATGAAGAAGACGAGGTAGACGGCGTAGAGCACCAGCGACCACGTCGCCAGCACGCGCTCGATGGTGTCGCTGCCGCGGAAGACCAGGAACGCCACCGCCAGGAGCAGGCCGACGACGCCCACCGCGTAGGGCATACCGAAGGTCTCGCGCAGGAAGTTGCCGGCCGCCGAGCCGAGCACCGCCATGACCACCACGATGAACACGAGGTAGGTGACCTCGTACAGCACCCAGCCCGGACCGAGCAGGCGGCCGAAGAAGCTGCGGTAGTCGTAGGCGCGGTGGCGACGCGCGAACTCGAAGCCCACCATGCAGCAGAGCGTGGTCAGCACCAGCGTCGGCCCGAGCATCGCCATCAGGCCGCCGCGTGGTCCGTAGAGGAGGAAGAACTCGACCAGCTCGCGCCCGGTGCCGTAGCCACCACCGATGACGATCGACTGGAAGACGAGAGCCGGCAGCAGGTAGCGCCGCAGGCGGGCGTAGAGGCCGGCGGCAGGGCCGGCGCCAGAGTTCTGCGGCATCGGCGCAGGCTAGCATCGGCAGCCGAAACGAAGCCCGTCGACGCACCGTCGGATCAGATGGCGCCGGCTCGACGTCGGCTCCACGGTCCACCGAGATTCCGCCCTCCGCAGCGACCGTTCCATCACGGCTCCCGCTGCGCCATGCATCTCCAGTTTCCGCAGAGAGGTCCTCCGATGCGCTCCATCCGCTCTTCCCGTCCCTTTTCGATCGGACCGCTGCCCGGCTCGTGCCCGGCTCGTCCGAGGCTGCTGGCGCTGGTCGCCATGGTGCTCGCGGCGGCATCGACCTGGGCGCAGGAAGGGGCGGCGGAGGGAGCGGCGCCCGACGGTCGCACGCTGTTCAACCGCTTCTGCTACGAGTGCCATCGCGGCCCCGGCAAGTCGAACGGACCCACCCTGGCAGCTATCCAGCGCATGGGCTCCGACCAGGTGCTGACCTCCATGACCGCCGGCAAGATGATGGAGCAGGCGGCCGAAATGACGACGGCGGAGATCTTCGCGGTGGTGAACTACCTCACCGCCGGCAACGACGCGATGAAGGCGGCGATGCCGGAGTCGGCACGCTGCGCCGGCGAGCCGACGGTCTCGACCGAGCGGGTGCCGCTGCCGGGATGGGGCGTCGACCCGGCGAACACCCGCTTCCAGCCTGACTCGACGATCACCAGGGAGAACGTCGGACGGCTCGAGCTCGCCTGGGCGTTCGCGCTGCCCGACGTGGCCGACGTGCGCTCGCAGCCGGTGGTCACCGAGGACACCGTCTTCGTGGCGGCGATCTCTGGCGGCGTCTACGCGCTCGATCGTGAGAGCGGCTGCATCGAGTGGGAGCACGAGACCGGCGCCACCCTGCGCACCTCGCTCGCGCTGGGACGGGCCGGCGAGCGCACCGTCCTCTTCGTCGGCGACATCGGCGCCACCGTGCACGCGATCGACGCCCACACCGGAGAGGGCCTGTGGAGCGAGTCGGTGGCGTTGTTCGACGCCTCGGCCACCACCGGCACCCCGGTGCCGTATCGCGGCGCCGACGGTCGCGACGTGCTCTTCGTGCCGCTGTCGGCCTTTGGGGTGGTGCTGGCGACCAATCCCAGGTACGAGTGCTGCAAGAGCCACGGCGCGGTCCTGGCGCTCGACGCCACCACCGGCGAGAGACTCTGGGTCACCCGGATGACAAAGGACGCGGTGCCGACCTACAAGTCGAGTGAGGGCGTGCAACAGTGGGGCCCCTCGGGGGTTCCGGTGTGGACCACCCCGACCCTGGATCCCGAGCGCGGTCAGCTCTACGTAGGCACCGGCGAGAACACCTCGTCGCCAGCGACCTACCTCAGCGACTCGATCGTCGCCCTCGAGATGACCACCGGCGCCATCCGCTGGGTCTTCCAGGGCACCCGCGACGACGCCTTCAACATGGCCTGTGGACGGCGCGCCGGGCCCAACTGTCCGAAGGAGAACGGCCCCGACTTCGACTTCGGCGCCGCCGCCGTGCTCGCCACCAGCAGCAGCGGGAAACAGATCGTGGTCGCCGGCCAGAAGTCGGGCGAGGTGCATGCCCTCGACCCGCAGACCGGTCGCGTCCTGTGGCAGAACCGCCTGAGCCAGGGCTCGGCCCTCGGCGGCGTGCACTGGGGGATCAGCGTCGTCGGCGACCGGGTGCTGGTGCCGATCGCCGACCCGCCGTTCCCGCGTCCCGGCTACACCCCGAAGCCGGGGGTCTACGCGCTCGACCTCGAGACCGGCGAGCTGCTCTGGGAGCACCGCGCCGAGCGGCGCTGCGAGCTCGACATGGCGGCGTTGCGCGGCGGCGAGAACCCCTGGCCGGAGTGCCCCTTCCAGTACAGCTTCTCGGCGGCGCCGATGGCCAGCGAGGAGGTGCTCTTCGCCGCCGCTCTCGATGGACGCGTCTACGCCTTCGACATCGCCAGCGGCGAGATCCTCTGGCAGGACCACACGGTGAGGTCCTACCAGGCGGTGAACGGGATCGAGGCGCATGGCGGTGCGATCGACAACGCCGGAGTGCAGCTCGCTGGCGACTCGCTGTTCGTGCTCTCGGGGTACAGTCTGTTCGGACAGATGCCGGGCAACGTGATGCTCGTCTATCGCGTCGCCGCCGAGTGAGCCCGCGAGCGACGAGCAGACGAGCAGTACGGCGACAGACAGTGCGCATCGTCGACGGGTCGCGCCACTTTGCCTCGAGGGTCCATGCAGCGATTGGAGGCCCCATGAACGATCAGCGTGTGGTGAGCCGCGACGAGTGGCTGGCCGAACGCAGGGAGCTGCTGGCGGAGGAGAAGGAGCTCGACCGTCGGCGCGACGCCCTCAGCTCGCGGCGGTGTGCGCTGCCCTGGGTGCGGGTGGAACGGGCCTACCGCTTCGAGGCGGAGGGCGGCGAGCTGTCGCTGCGCGACCTGTTCGGCGACCGGGAGCAGCTCGTGGTGCAGCACTTCATGTTCGGTCCCGACTGGCAGGAAGGCTGCAAACACTGCTCGTTCTGGGCCGACGGTTTCGACCCGATGGTCGTGCACCTGCATCACCGGGGGGTCGCGTTCGCCGCGGTCTCGCGCGCGCCGCTGGCATCGCTGCTCGCCTACCGCGATCGCATGGGCTGGAGCTTCCCCTGGGTGTCGTCGCTCGGGACGACCTTCAACTACGACTACGGCGTCTCGGTCTCCGACGACGACATGGAGGCCGGCGCGACCAGCTACAACTACCGCGAGATCGACCCCGGCGAGCTGCGCGAGCGCCCCGGCATGAGCGTCTTCGTGCGCCGCGGCGACGACGTCTTCCACACCTACTCGACCTACGCTCGCGGCCTCGATCGCCTCAACGCCGCCTACCAGGTACTCGACATGGTCCCGCGTGGACGCGACGAGAACGACCTGCCGTACCCCATGGCCTGGGTGCGGCGGCGAGACGAATACGAGTGAAGGCCGCATCCCACCGGACAACCGCCAGCCGCTCTGCCCTCGGCGGTGTGGCCCGGCCTCGCAACGCGGCCTCCTTCGTCGCCGACCCTCTCGTGCACCGCTCGACCGCCGCCTGAGCCATGCAACGCAGGATCCACGTCACCGGGCTGTTCGAGATGCCCCGGCACGTCGGCGCCCTGCGCCCGACCCACCTCGTCTCGATCCTGCAACCGGAGTTCCAGCCGGTTCGCCCACCGTCGATCGCCCGCGAGCGCCACCTTCGGGTGCAGGTGCACGACGTCACGGCGGACGACGGCATCAGTGTCGTGCCGGGGCGACGGCACGTCGCCGAGATCCTCCGTTTCCTCGGGGCCTGGGAGGACGAGGCCGAAGGCGACCTCCTGGTGCACTGCTACGCCGGAGTTTCGCGATCGACGGCCGTGGCGCTGATCGGGCTGGCTCGCGCCAGCCGCGATCCGGCAGCCGCGGTGGCGACGCTGCGTGCGGCCGCTCCCCATGCCATGCCGAACCGTCTCATCGTGGCCCTTGCCGACGAGTTGCTGGACCTCGGCGGGGGGCTCAGCGAGGCCTGCGCGGGTCTCGGGCCTCCCTCGTACGATCTGCGCGGCGAGCCGCTGGCGACTCTGCTGCTCGCCGCGAGGAAGGAGCGCTGAGCGCAGGGCTGCCGTGCCGATCCGAGCCCGCTGGGTTGCCGGCGCCGACGACGCAGGAGCGGCGGGGAAGGCGGAAAGTCGTCGCGGGCTGCTACGGTTGCCACGGCGGCGCCCCGGGCACGGCGGTGGCGGACCCGCGCGTGAGCGGTTTCGCGGCGGATGCCCCGCTGGTGACCGCGTCCGCATCGGGCCGTACACCGCGGCGCTCCTTCAGCCGCGCCTAGGCTCGGCCTCAGCCGCGCTCCGCATCGATCCGGCTCCTGGCGACTGCCTTCGCAACGATGACCAGCCGATGACCCGCTCCACCTCCGACTCACGCACCGGTATCGCGGTCTACGAGACCCCGGTGCTCTCGTTGCCTCTCTTCGTCTACGGCAAGCTGGCGCAGGAGGAGTTCATCGCCAACCTGCTGGGGCGACCGATCGAGCTGATCGAAGCCGACCTGGTCGGCTTTCGCAGCGAGCAGCTGGGCGAGATCCGCTTCCCGCTCCTGCTGCCGGAGGAGGGCGCCCGGGTGCGGGGCACGATCACCCCGGTGCTCGACGCGGCGGACTACGAGCGTCTCGATGCCTACGGCGGGGTGGGCGAGGGGCTGTACGTGCGCTGCGAGGTGGAGGTGCAGCCGGTGTCGCGAGCGAGCACCGAAGCGGATGGTGACGGCGGCGGCGAAGGTGCGGCAGGCCCCGGCGGCCTCGCTCTCCCGGCCTACGTCTACCTGGCCAGCGGCAAGACCCGTCAGCGCTTCGGCTGAGCCGCCGCCGGACGTCCCCTCGACCCGGGGTCGACTCCTCGTCCTCGCGGGCCGTTGCGCCCCACCAGGAGAGAGCGGCGCCCGCCGCGGGCGCCGGGTGCGGGCGGCCGCGCCTCAGTCGTCGAGGCAGTGGATGCGGATGCCTGCCTCGTGCAGGGAGACGCCCGTCGGATGCTCCTGCACCTCGAGTCCGAGGCCGACGGCCCGGCGGACGAGCTCGTCGCGGCTCGAGGCGTCGCCGAGGCCCAGGTCGAGGCCCGAGACGCCGTCGCCGCGCCCGTCGGCGTCCTCGACGAAACGCAGCACGCCGCCGCGTGGCGGCTGCGGAGAGCGCGCGAGATCGATCGTCCAGGCGCCGACGTCGCCGACCTGCTGCCGCACGTGCGGCAGACCGAGCAGCTCGCTCCAGCGCTGTGCCATGGCCTCTGGCTGGGAGGACTGCATCTCGACGCCGCCGATCCGGGCGTCGAGAGCGCTGGCGCGCTCGGCCCAGGAGGGCCCGGCCCAGACCCAGGCCTCGGGCGGTGTCGCCTCGTCGAGCGAGAGAATGGCGCCGCCGCAGTCGCGTGGGTGCACGTGCAGACCCTCGGTGCGCTCTTCGCCGACGCCGGAGCCCCTGGCGTGCCAGACGATCCTGGCTCCGGCGGTGTCGAGTCGGGTCCGTGCCCTGGCCAGGTCGTCGACCTGCAGGATCACCATGTAGCCGCCGTCGCCGCCCCGCTTGTCGAGATAGCGGCCGGCGGTGGTGCCTTCGCGCACCGGCGAGACGACCTCGAGGAAGGTGTCGCCGAGCGGCGCCACCCAGTTGTCGAGGCCGAACTCGATGATCCCCGGGTCGTGGTAGGCGGGCGGCAGGGCCAGCAGCCGTTCGAGGCGCGCCGCCGCGGTCTCGAGATCGCGCGCCACCAGGGCGACCTGACGCAGCCTCATCGCTGCCGCCGTCGCGGTCGGAAGGCCGGGCGGGAACGCCGGGTCTTCACTCGGCCTTCGGCAGATCGATGACCATCTCGTTGCCGGCGCGCAGGCCCACCTTCAGCTGGAAGAGATCATCGGAGGGACGCGAGTAGGTGAGCTTGGCGAGTGGACCCTCCTCGTCGAGGTTGACGAAGGTCACCGTGCGCTCACCGGCCGACTCGAGCCGGAAGTGGGCCGGCTCTGGGGTGCGAGGCGTCAGGTCCTTGCCGAACTGGCGCAGGCGGAGCTCGAGGCCGTCCTCTGTCTCGCTGATCACGATCACCTCGACCATGGTGGTGTCGGTGGCGTTGGTGGCGCGCACCAGGGCGCTCATCGTGGCGCCGGCCGCGGGTGCCCAGCGCTCTTCCAGGGTGCCTCCCATCGCCGGGCCCTTCCAGTTGCCGACCATCCAGCCGAGGTCGGCGAGTGTGGCGGCGGTCGCCGGCGCCGGGAGCATCAGAGCAGCGCCGAGGAGGCAGACGCACAGCAGGAGCGGAACGGGTCGCATCGGGGAGTCTCCTGGATGTCCGACATCGCGCCTGTGGCTCCAGCGGAGCGGTGGCGTCGTCGGGGAGTGGGGCCTTTTCTGTCGCGTGAGAGCTGGGACTCTACAACGGCCCCTCTCAGCCCGACTCAGAAAGCCTCGTCCTCCCACCAGGGGAAGAACTCCGGCATCTGGTCGCTGACCCGGTTCGGAAAGCTCGCCGGACGTTTTTCGAGGAAGCTCTCGACGCCCTCCTTGGCGTCGGCAGACCGCCCGCGGCTCCACAGCGACTTCGACTCCACCCGGTGCGCCTGCATCGGGCTCGAGCCGGAGAGCTGACGCCACAAGAGCTGACGGGCGAGGGCCACGGACACCGGGGCGGTGTTGCGGGCGATCTCGCGCGCCAGCTCGTACGCGGTGGGCAGCAGCGCCTCCGGTTCGACCATCCGGCTCACAAGCCCTGCCTCGAGGGCCTCGCTCGCCGGGAAGACACGGCCGGTCATCACCCACTCGCTGGCGCGGCTGATGCCGACCACGCGCGGCAGGAAGAAGGTGCTGCAGGCTTCCGGCGCGATGCCGCGACGGGCGAAGACGAAGCCCATCTTCGCCGCGCTCGAGGCGATGCGCACGTCCATCGGCAGGGTCATCGTGACACCGACGCCGACCGCGGGGCCGTTGATCGCCGCGATGATCGGCTTCAGCGAGCGGAAGATCTCGAGCGACAGCAGGCCGCCGCCGTCGCGGTGCTCATCGATCGAGGTCTCGCCACGCTCGAAGGTGCCGCCGCCGGACGACAGGTCGGCGCCGGCGCAGAAGCCGCGTCCCGCGCCGGTGACGATCAGCACCCGGGTCTCGTCGTCGAGGTTGGCCTCCCGCAGCACCTCGATCAGCTCCTCCATCATCCGGCCCGTGAAGGCGTTGAGCTTCTCGGGCCGGTCGAGGGTGACGAGCAGGACGCCGTCTTCGTCGCGCTCGGTGCGGATCGTCTCGTAGGCCGCGCTGTCACTCATCGTCTCTCTCCCTCCGCGTTCGCGTGGCGCTCAGGACAACCCGGGAACGGGGTAGGCGAGGCAGAGCGCCTCGACCTCGCCACGGATCTCGGCGAGCTTGCCCTCGTCGTCGTGGTGGCGCAGGGCGGCGTCGATCCAGCCGGCGAGCTGGCGCATCTGCTCCTCGCCGAATCCGCGCGTGGTGGCTGCCGGGGTGCCGAGGCGGATGCCGCTCGGGCGCAGCGGCGGATTCGGATCGTCGGGCACGATCTGCTTGTTGACCGTGATCGACACCTCGTCGAGCGTCTCTTCGGCGACCCGGCCGTCGATGCCGTAGGTGTCGGTGGTGACGACCACCATCAGATGGTTCTCGGTACCGCCGGTGACCAGCTTCGCGCCCTTCTCGACCAGCGCCTCTGCCAGCGCCTTGGCGTTGGCGATGGTCGCCCGCGCGTACTCACGGAACTCGGGCTGGAGAGCCTTGCCGAGGGTGACCGCGATGCCGGCGATGGCGTTCATGTGGGGACCGCCCTGCAGCCCCGGGAAGACCGCCTTGTCGACCGTCTTGGCGTGCTCCTTCTTGCACAGGATCATGCCGCCGCGTGGGCCGCGCAGCGACTTGTGGGTCGTCGTGGTGACGAAGTCGAAGCCCGCGTCGATCGGATTGGCGAGTGCCTTGCCGGCGATCAGGCCACCGATGTGCGAGACGTCGGCCATGGTCAGGGCGCCGATCTCGTCGGCGATGCGCTGGAAGGCGCCGTAGTCGTAGTCACGCGGATACGAGGAGTGGCCCACGAGCACCATCTTCGGCCGGTGCTCGAGCGCCTGGGCGCGCAGCAGGTCGAAGTCGATGTCGCCGCTGCCGTCGGGCTTCGTCTTGTAGCGCGCGAACTCGTAGATCTTGCCCATGTGGGAGACGGGTGCGCCGTGGGTGAGGTGGCCGCCGTGCGACAGGTCCATCGCCAGGACCTTGTCGCCGGGCTCGAGGAAGCCCATGTACACCGCCTGGTTCATCGGCGATCCGCTGAGCGGCTGCACGTTGGCGTGCTCGGCCCCGAACAGCTCCTTGGCGCGAGCGATGGCGAGACGTTCGATGGCGTCGGTGAACTCCTGGCCGCCGTAGTAGCGACGGCCGGGGTAGCCCTCGGCGTACTTGTTGGTCATCACCGAACCGTTGCAGGCGAAGACCTCGGGGTAGGTGTAGTTCTCGCTCGGGATCAACTCGATGCCGCGGCGCTCGCGCTCCTCCTCGCCGACGATGGCGGCGTAGACCTCGGGGTCGTTCGCGCGCAGGGCGCGGCGGTGGTCGGCGGCGAGCCGGTCGGTGTGCGAGGGGCTCGTCGAGGAGCTCCCCGCCGGGCTGGTCGAAGCCTCGAGTGCTGGGTCGGTCGTGGACATGGGTCTGGTCCTCCGTGGTGGCGCCGCACGCTATCGGGCCGAGGTCCTAGGGCCAGCGACGAGGCTGGCGGGGCTGTGGACGGCTCGGCGGACGGCGCGTGGCAGCCGTGGGTTGCGGTTCGTTCCACTCGCGCTTCCCTCGTAGGGAGAGAGGCGCTGAGGCCCAGGCGTGCGGCGGCTCGTGGTCGCGGTTCCCGATGGTTCGGTCCCATCCGGCGCCGGTGGGCTCCGACGGCGCGAGCAGCGCCGAGAAGCGGTGAGCACCGTCTCGTGCGCTGGTGCCAGAGCCCGGAAGGCGACTCACGCCAGTCCCGCGACGGGGGCAAGATATCGCATCGTCGCGGTGAAGAGGGGTGGCGGTTGGCGGTCACCTCGCTGGCGGGCGCGCGAGTCGCGCACCGTCGCCGCGAGCCTGCGGAGAGGAGACGGCTGCTAGAGTCCGAGCGCTCCTCCGAGTTGACAGGGCGCACTCCGGAAGGTACCTTCCTACCGGTCGGTAGGGTGGCGCGTCTGGTCACGATGCCTCGCGCAGCCGCCGTGCCGGGGCCGACCCCGGCGAGCGCTCGAGGCCTCGCCGACGCCGCCTCGGAGCGATTCCGACGCGGCCCGAACCTGGAGGAGCAGTGACGTGGAGACGGAAGCCCGAACGATGAGCGTGGCCGGCAACTCGAGCCCACGCGACCCGGACAAGATCGCCGAGATCTTCCGGGCCGCCGCCCGCATCTTCAACACCAAGGGCTTTCACGCCACGTCGATCAACGAGATCGCCGATGCAGTGCACCTGACCAAGGCCGGTCTCTACTACTACATCCAGGGCAAGCAGGACCTGCTCTACCGGATCATGGACTACGCCATGGACGCTCTCGAAGGAGAGGTCATCCAACCGGCGGAGTCGATCGCCGACCCGGAGGAGCGGCTGCGCGCCATCGTTGCCGGCCACGCCAACCTGATCACCCAGGCGGGAGTGCACGAGCTGACCATCCTGGTCAACGAGCTCGAGGGGCTGTCGCCCGAGCAGCGCCGCCAGATCACCGAGCGCCAGGCGCACTACGTCGACCTGGTGCGCGAGACCATCGACACGCTCAAGGCCCGCGGTCGGGTGCACGATGTCGATTCCACGGTCGGCGCCTTCGGGCTGCTGGGCATGATCCTGTGGGTGCCACGTTGGTTCGATGCCAAGGGCCGACTTTCGTCGCAGGAGGTCGCCGACCAGCTGACCGAGCTGGCGCTGCGCGGACTGCTCAGGGAACCGGCCTGATCAGCCGGCGGCCCTTGCCCATGGCTGTCGCGGCCGCCGGCGAAGGTCCTCGCGCCAGGACGGGCTCATCGGTCGACACCAGCCGTCCCAAGCCTCGAGACGAATCGCCCGTCCATCCAGCGTCGGCGAGAATCAAGAAAGAAGCGAGCGGGCCGCCACCCGGCCCGAGTCGATAGGAGAGAGACGATGAACATCCTGGTATGCATCAAGCAGATCCTCGATCCCGATCTGCCGGCGCGCGACTTCAAGATCGACGCCGCCAACAAGGAGGCGGACCCCAAGGGCGCCAACAAGGTGACCAACATCTTCTGCGAGAACGCGCTGGAGACCGCGCTGCAGCTGCGCGAGAAGGCGGGCGGCGGCAAGGTCACGGCGATCACCTACGGGCCCGAAGGCGCCGAGGACTCCTTGCGCAAGGCGCTGGCCATGACCGTCGACGAGGCGGTCCTGGTGATCAACGACAAGCACTCGAAGCCCGACGCCATCGCGGTCGGCAAGGTGCTCGCCGCGGCGGCCCGCAAGCTCGGCGACTTCGACCTGGTGATGGTGGGCCGCGAGTCCGGCGACTGGGGCCTCGGCCAGACCGGCGGTGTGCTCGCCGAGGAGCTCGGGCTGCCCTCGCTGGCGTTCGTCGACGAGGTCGACCCCGATGGCGACGGCCTGAAGCTGCAGCGGCAAACCGACAACGGCAGCGAGGTCGCCACGGTGAAGCCGCCGGCGCTGGTGCTGATCACCAACAACGAGAACAACGTGCCCCGCATCCCCAAGACGCGCGACGTGATGATGTCGTACCGCAAGCCGCTGCAGAAGCTGACCCTCGAAGAGCTCGGCGTCGCCGACGAGGCGGTGGGCGACGGCCACACCGCGTTCGAGGTGACCAACCTCTACGTCCCCGAGAAGAGCGTCTCCTGCGAGTTCGTGCAGGGCGACTCGCTCGACGAGAAGGTCACCGAGCTGGCGCGCCGCATCCACGGCATCGTCGCCAGCGTCAACTGAATCACTGCGTGCACCAGAACCCAGAGAACGAGAGCCCCGAAAGCGAGAGGTCGAGCAGATGAGTCGAGTACAGATCGTGCTGTTTTCCAAGAACGGCTGGGACCGCGGGGCGCAGGGTGTGGCCGGCGCCGGCCGCCGCCTCGCCGACGGTCTCGGCGCCGAGCTCCATGCGGTGGTGCTCGGCCCGGCCGACGACGCGCTGAAGAACGGGCTCGCGGCAGCGGCCCAGAAGGTGCAGGTCGTCTCCGCCCTCGAGGAGTACCAGCCGGAACCGGCCCTCGCCGCCGCCGCGTCGCTGTGCGACGGGGCTGCCGCGGTGCTCTTCGGCAACGACACCTACTCGCAGGAGATCGTGCCGCGGCTCGCACACCGCCTCGGTGGTGCGCCGATGGCCGACGCCCAGAAGCTCGAGGTCAAGGACGGCAGGATCCACGTCACCCGCTCGGCCTACGGCGGCAAGGCGCTGTCCGAGTACGTGATGAAGGCCACGCCGGCGGTGATCTGGGTGCGTTCGCGCGCCCTCGAGCCGGCCGAGGGTGACGTCGGCGGCGCGGTCGAGGAGGCCACCGTCGAGCTTCCCGAGGCGAAGCTGCGCATCACCGAGCGTCACGAGGAGGCCCAGGAAGGCGCCAGCCTCGAGGAGGCCGAGATCATCGTCTCCGGAGGGCGCGGTCTCGGCGGGCCGGAGCCGTTCGAGCAAATGCTCGCCCCTCTCGCAGACGTGATGCACGCGGTGCAGGGCGCCTCCCGCGCTGCCTGCGACGCCGGCTGGGTGCCGCCGAACTGGCAGGTGGGGCAGACCGGCAAGAAGGTCGCCCCCGAGCTCTACCTGGCGATCGCCATCTCCGGCGCCAGCCAGCACCTGCTCGGCATGGGCGACTCCAAGGTGGTCGCGGCGATCAACACCGACGCCGATGCGCCGATCTTCAAGCACTGCAGCTTCGGCATCGTCGAGGACTACAAGAACGTCGTGCCGCTGCTGACCGAGAAGCTGAAGGAGATGCAGTCGTAAGCGCTCGCGCCGCCGCGGCGGACCGCCGGGAGGGCGTCGTTCGGCGCCGCGTCGGGCCTCGGGAGGCTTTCCCCTCCGGGGCCCTTCTTCGTTGCTCGGGGATCAGGGCCGCGTCGGGGTTCCAGCGGACGACGCCAGCTGACGGAGGGTAGAGTCGAACGATGAACATGAGCGAGGCGACCCGCGAGGTCTACTGGAACGTCCCCTACCACAACCTGATCTACGTCTTCCTGGCGCCGACGTTGGTGATCATGCTGTGGGGCTTCTACCGCCGGTTCCGACTGTGGAAGGCCGGCAAGCCGGCGCTGCGCACCGATCGGCTCGGCGAGCGGGTGGACCTGTTCATCCGCAACGCCCTCGGTCAGGCGCGCACGATGCGCAACACCTACGCGGCGGTCTTCCACACCGGGCTCTACCTCGGTTTCATCGTGCTGGTGATCGCGACGACGGTGGTGGCGATCCACGCCGACACGCCGCTGAAGATCATGCAGGGACCCTTCTACCTCTTCTTCCAGTCCCTGATCGTCGACTTCTTCGGTCTCTTCGTGATGTTCGCGGTGCTCATGGCCTGGTACCGACGTGGGCGACTGAAGCCGGCGAAGCTGGTCTACACCGACGAGGCGAACATCCTGCTGGGGCTGATCTTCGTCATCGCCTTCACCGGCTTCCTGATCGAGGGCTGGCGGATCGTCGTCACCGAGGATCCCTGGGGCCTCTGGTCGCCGGTCGGCTACGTGTTCGGGATCGCCTCGGCGAAGGTGATGTCGACCGAAGCGATGACGATGGCCCACCGCGGCAGCTGGTGGCTGCACATGGCGGTGTCGTTCGGCTTCATCGCCTACGCGCCGTTCACCAAGATGGCACACGTGGTCTTCTCGCCGCTTAACATCTTCACCGCCAACCTCGACGGCTACGGCGCCAGCCTCAAGGACATCGACTTCGAGAAGGCCGAGCGCTTCGGCATCAACTCGCTGCCCGACTTCACCTGGAAGGACCTGCTCGATCTCGATGCCTGCACCGAGTGCGGGCGCTGCACCGCGGTGTGCCCGGCCAACACGGTGGGCAAGGAGCTGTCGCCGCGCGACATCATCCTCGACCTGCAGAAGCTGATGCACGACAGCTCCGACGAGCTGCTCGAGATCGCCGCCAAGCGTCAGAAGGGCGAGCTCGAGCCGCCCAAGGACGGCGAGCCGCCGCCGATCCCGATCATCCGCGACGACCATGCGGTGAACAAGGAAGCTCTCTTCCAGTGCACCACCTGCGCCGCCTGCATGGAGGCGTGCCCGGTGTTCATCGAGCAGCTGCCGAAGATCGTCGACGCGCGCCGCTTCCTGGTGATGGAGGAGGCCGACTTCCCCGAGGGGATGATGAACGTCGTCACCTCGATGGAGCAGCGCCAGCACCCGTTCCCGGGCACCCAGTTCACCCGCACCGACTGGGCCGACGGGCTCGAGCTCGACATCCTCGCCGACATGGCCGACCCCAAGGAGGCCGAGGTGCTGTTCTGGGTCGGCTGCGGCGGGGCGCTGGTGGAGCGCAACCGCTCGACCGTGCGCGCCACCGCCAAGCTGCTGAAGAAGGCCGGCGTCAAGTTCGCCATCCTCGGCCGCGAGGAGAGCTGCACCGGCGATCCGGCGCGGCGCATCGGCAACGAGTTCCTCTTCGAGATGCTCGCCAAGGGCAACGTCGAGACTCTCAACGGTTACGGCGTCAAGCAGATCGTCACCTCGTGCCCGCACTGCTTCAACACCTTCGCCAACGAGTACCCGCAGTTCGGCGGCCACTACGAGGTCAGCCACCACTCCCAGTACCTGCGCGATCTCGTCGAGGGGGGCAGGCTGCAGCCGGTGCACGAGGACCACCGCCACGTCACCTACCACGACCCGTGCTACCTGGGACGCCACAACGGCGAGTACGAGGCGCCGCGCAAGGTCGTCGCGGCGAGCTCGCGGACCGACATCGTCGAGATGCCGAAGAGCGGTCGCGACAGCTTCTGCTGCGGCGGCGGCGGCGGCATGATGTACGTCGACGAGCCGCCCGACAAACGGGTCAATCAGGAGCGCGCCCAGCAGGCGATCGACACCGGCGCCGACGTCGTCGCCGTCGCCTGTCCGTTCTGCGCCACCATGCTCGAGGACGGCGTCGGCGCCCGCAAGGGCGACCGCAACGTCTCGGTGATCGACGTCGCCGAGATGCTGCTGGCGTCGGTGGGCGACGAGGAGGCGCCGGTGGCGGGGGAGAGCTCCGCCGGCTGAAGCCTCGTGCAGATGACGGCGCGGAATCTCGCGCCACGCCGTCGCCGTTGCCTCGAATCATGGAGAGGCAGTGGGAGAAGCAGCTGGCGGCAGCCGACCCTGTCGGCTATCAGCTTCGAGGCAGGGCCGCGGCTCGCGCGGCCCCCGCCGCCGTGCCCCGATGCACGCGATGGATGCCCTGGACGCCGTGGATACCGTGGACGCCGCTGGCGCTCGCCGTCTCGATCCTCCTGAGCCAGGCCTCGCCGGCCGTCGCCTCACCGCGCTACGAGAAGCTCGCGCCCTACCCGGCTCTCGAGTGGAAGGACGAGGTGCCGTTCGTCCGCCTCGACGGAGAGTGGTACGAGCTGCGGGCGATCGACAGCGTGGAGACGAGCCGCATCGTGGGCTTCGCGCGGCAGCGCTACGCCGGTCTGTGGCAGAAGCGCTTCGTCGAAGATCTCGTCGAGGTGCTCAGCGAGATGGGGCATCCCCCGGGTCGCCGGGTCGATCTCGAGGTGGCGGAGGTCGACGGTGGTGCGGTGCGCACGCTCCATGGCGTCCGGATGACGGCCGCCAAACGCCGGTCTCTCTGGGAACAGCGCAACGACGCGGAGATGCGAGCCGCTGTCGACGAAGGCCCGCTCCGTGTCACCGCCATGAACGCGGTCCTCGAGCGCCTTGAGACCGCGCTGGACGAGCGGTGGGCCTACCGTTTCCTCGCCGATGACGGCCTGTTCGAGGCGATCGAGGCGCTGCGTCGCCGTACCGGGCCGGGCCTGACCTGGGAGCAGTTCACGCTCGAGATCGAGACCCTCCTGGCGCTGGGTGTCGACGGCCACGCGAGCGTCAGTGGACCGCGCGAGCCGTCGAGCGCATTCCTCCCGTTCCTGCTCGAGAGGGTGGGGGAGGGTCATGTCGGCTTCCTGCCGAACCGGCGCAGCCTGCTCGATCCCGCCAGGCCCTACGTCGCCTCGATCGACGGCCTGCCGATCGCTCGCTGGTGGTCGGGCCTGGCGACGCGGATCGCGCGGGGTTCGCCTCAGTTCGTCGGCTACGAGTGTCTGCGGCGTCTGCGTGACATCGAACGTGCGCGTCAGGTGCTGGGACGGCGCCGAGCGACTACGTCGACGTCGAGCTGAGCGATCGCGCCGGAGAGGCGCCGACCCAGGAGCGACTCCGTCTCGACAGGACCTTCCCGACCTACGGCCCCTGGCCGCGCCGCAGGTCGCGCTGGCTCAGCGATGGCATCGGCTACCTCAGGCTCACCACCATGGAGCCGCGGGAGTCGCTGCACGAGCTCGAGATGTGGATGCTCCGCTTCCGCCGGGCGCGCGCCCTCGTCGTCGACGTGCTGGGCAACCGCGGCGGCGCACGGCAGGCTCTGCTGCGGCTCTTCTCCGAGATCACTCCCCGCGGCGGCCCGCCACGCGTGGTCAATGTCGCCGCGGTACGGCGGCATCCGGCCCACGGTCCGCATCATCTCCAGGCGCGCTTCATGGCGCCGGCGGACTCCGAGACCTGGAGCCCGCGGGAGCGTCGGGCGATCCGCGACGTCGCCACCACGTTCGACCCCGAGGTAGAACTGCCTCCCGGCCAGTTCGGAGAATGGAACTACCTGGTGCTGAGTCCACTGCGAGAGTTCCCGACCGCGGCGCCAGCCACCGAGCGCCCGGTCTACGTGCTGATGGACGAGAAGTGCTTCAGCGCCACCGACATCTTCCTCGCCGGCCTGAAGGGGCTCCCCGGCGTGATCCTCGTCGGCGCCGCGAGCAGCGGCGGAAGTGCCTTTGCCCAACGCATCGTGCTCTCCGAGTGGCCCCGGCTCGAGGTCCGCCTCGCCTCGATGGCCTCCTTCCGCGCCGACGGGCGCCTCTTCGACGGCCACGGCGTGCAGCCCGATGTCGTGGTCGAACCGGCGCCCGAGGACTTCGTGAGTCGTTCGGACCGGGTGCTCGAGGAGGCGCTGCGCCTGGCGCAAGGAGACCTCGGGCGGATTTCACAGTAGCTCCGAGGCCGACGAGCACGCGGCTTCGGCGCCACGACCCCGAAGAGGACCGCGGTTTCGAAGCCTCTTACCGTCGCGGTCCAGACCAGTGGACTGACGGCGGTCGCGAACTGCTACTCGGACGTCCGGCCCGACGGGTTGGTCGCGTACCCTTGGCAGCGGACGGCGGGAGCGAAGTCCGCTCCGAGCTGCCAGTGAACCACCCGGAGGTTGCCGATGTTCGATGTTGCGAAGCGCCGGTTCGGGATCCCGTCCAGGCTGGCCGGTGCTTCCGGCCAACTGCTCCTCTTGACCTTCCTGCTGGGGGCGTCGGGCAGTTCTTTGAGTGCCCAGCAGGTCGAGGCCGGCACGGCGGTGTTGGTCGACGCCAACGACGCCGTGGTGGGTTCCCTGCTGACCTACGACCGCCTGCCCCAGGAGGAGATCCGGACCGTGCTCTTCGTCGACGAGGAGCCGGTGGTGCTGAGAGCCGTCGACGGCAGCAGCCTGTCGGGGAACGCCAGTGAGCTCTTCTTCGAGTCCGGCGACTGCACCGGCGCAGGCTACCTCGCCGCGAGCTTTGCCGACTTCACCTTCACCGAGCCGGTCCACGTCGCGAATCTGCCGCAGCTGTCGATCTGGCTCCGGGCTTCGGACACGATCACCACCGGGCTCACCCAGTCCTCGGTCCTCGGCCCTTTCGGCAACTGCGTGCCGGTGGCGCCCGCCGTCACCAACGGCTTCCTCGCCATCGAGGTTCCCACGGCGTTCGTCCCGCCCTACCGCGTTGCCCGGCTGCCGCTCGAAGGAGTCGACATCCTGGCCGTGCCGGCGGTCTCGCCGCTCGGGCTGGGTCTGCTGGGAGCCTTCATCGCGGTGGGAGGGTGGCTGGTCCTGCGGTCGCGCTGACGCTCCCGCGAGGCGCGTGCCGCTGCGTGACCCGCCGCACTCTCACTCCCCGCGGTGGTTGAACATCCAGTGCACACCGAACCTGTCGGTGCAGCTGCCGAAGTAGGAGCCCCAGAAGGCCTCCTGCAGCGGCATGGTGACCTCGCCGCCCTCCGAGAGCGCGGCGAACTGGCGGTCGCACTCTGCGCGGCTGGCGGGGGAGTAGGAGACGTGCACGTTGTTGCCGAAGGTGACGGGTCCGCCCGGGAAAGACGTCGGTACGTCGCTGCCCATCAGGGTGCTGGAGCCGAGCGGTAACGAGACGTGCATCACCCGGGCCTTGTCCTGGTCGGCGACCTGCATCTCGTCGGGGCCGTCGCCGAAGGTCTGCAGGACCTCGAACTCGCCGCCGAAGACCGCGCGGTAGTGCTCGAAGGCCTCGCGGCAGTCGCCGTTGAAGTGCAGGTAGGGATCGAGGCTCATGGGGTCTCTCCTTGCGGTGGTGCCAGTGTTGGCGGGGTGGCAGGGGGTGGGATCGAGCGATCCGCGGGGCGCGTCGCCTGAAGGCTTGTCGCCTAGGGAGGCACGGCGGCGCTTCGCTGCGACCGCCATCCGGCGTCCGCGGCAGAGCTGGCTCGCCGCTCAGGCGGCGGGGCAGTGATCGAGATCTCGCGGCGCGGGCGACGCTCCGCTAGGATACGCGGGTTGCGCGCCGCGCCACGCCAAGTCCTGTCTCCTGGAGGCCTCGACATGCGCCACCTGATGACCCGTTCGATGAACCGGCCGATCGGTCCGCTCCCCGCGGCTTCGATCCTCTGCTTGACACTGCTCGCCCTGTGCGCCTCCACCGCGCTCGCCGCTCCTTCGGCGAACAACACCGCCAAGGACGCCGAGGTGGTGACTTGGGCGGAGCACGTGGCGCCGCTGCTGTTCGAGAACTGCGTCACCTGCCACCGGCCCGGGCAGACGGCGCCGATGTCGCTGCTGAGCTACAGCGAGGCGCGTCCGTGGGCGAAGTCGATCCGCCAGGTCACCAGCGAGCGCATCATGCCGCCCTGGTTCGCCAACCCGGCGCACGGCGAGTTCGTCGAGGACCCGACTCTCACCGAAGGTGAGATCGATCTGCTCGGCCGCTGGGTGGCGGCCGGCGCTCCGGCCGGCGACCTCGAGAAGGCGCCCGAGCCGCCGACCTTCGACAGCGACTGGGGCCTCGGCGAGCCCGACGCGGTGTTCGCCGCCCCGGCCTACGAGGTGGCCGACGAGGTCGAGGACCACTACCAGTGGCTGGAGGTCGAGAACCCGCTCGACGAGGAGCGCTGGATCAGCGCCATCGAGGTGAAGCCCGGCTTCGTCGAGGCGGTGCACCACCAGCTGACCTACCTGGCGCCGCCGGAAGCGACCATCGAGAGCGTGCAGAGCGGCGCCGGCAGCCTCGATCTCACCTTCGTCGGCGGCTGGGGCCCCGGCGTGGCGCCGCTCGAGTTCGCCCCCAACCACGGCATGCGCATGCCGGCCAAGAGCAAGCTGTTCTTCCAGATGCACTACCACAAGACTCCGGGGCCGGGCAGCGGCGGCATCGACCAGACCTCGATCGGACTGCACTTCCACGACGAGAAGCCGGAGAACGTGGTCACCACCCTGTGGCTGGTCGACCCCATTCTCGACATCCCGCCGGGCGAGGCGAACTACGCCTCGGGGTCTTCGTTCGTCACCCCCCACGAGGCGGTTCTGTTCGACTACACGCCGCACATGCACCTGCGCGGCAAGTCGATGAAGTTCACCGCCGAGTACCCAGACGGCACCCAGGAAGTGCTGCTCGACGTGCCGAACTACGATTTCAACTGGCAGCTCACCTACACCCCGGTCGAGCCGAAGGTGATCCCGGCGGGCACCACGATCCGGGTCGACGCGAGCTTCGACAACTCGGCGGACAACCCGTCGAACCCCGATCCGACCGCCCGGGTCCGCTTCGGTGAGAAGACGACCGACGAGATGATGGTCGGCTTCATCCACTACACCTTCACCGATCCGGCGCAGCAGGCCGACATGCCGAGCTTCATCGTGCCGGATCGCATGAAGGCGCAGTTCGAGCAGATCGAGAAGATGCGCGAGCAGCAGAAGAAGCAGAAGGCCGAGGCGGAAGGGGAGTCCGGCGAGTCGGGCGACGGTCGCTGAGGCGCCGATCGCTGAGCACGTCGAGGTCGCATCCTCTCCGTCTGGTCCCTACAGGAAAGGATTGCGGACCTCGAGGCTGCCGTAGCGCTGGCCATCGCTGAGATCTTCGGTGAACAACACCGGCGCGCCGAGGGCCTCGGCCGCGGCCACGATGGCAGCGTCCCAGTAGGAGATCCGATACCGGAAGCTCGTCAGGGCGGCGATCTTGATCAGGCTCGGCTCGACCTGGATGCAGGGAAAGGCCTCGAGCTGCTCGATCCACTCGAGAGCGACCTCGGGGGGCAGTGGAGGCGTCGCCTTGCGGACGACGGTGACGTAGAACTCCTGCAGCACCTGCGCCGAGACTCCGAACGCCTCGTTCTCGATGAGCTGGAGAGCGCGCTCCGTCTTGTCCGGGTGGCTTGGATCGGGCGCTGCAGCGTAGACCAGGACGTTGGTGTCGAGGAAGCTATCGACGCTCATGGAGGTCTTCCCGGGTCCATTCTCGTGGCGCCGAGCGGGCGGGCGTGGACCGGCTGAGCTCGCGCATGCGTTGCCGCGCCTGGCGCGCCCGGCTCTCGCGCTGTGCGAGGTCGGTGAGGAACTGGCGCACCAGCGCGTTCACCGAGGTCTCGTGCTCGGCCGCGTGGCGGCGGACCTGTGCGAGGACGTCGTCATCGACGCTCAGAGTGATGTTCTTCATGTCACACAGTATACGTGTAACTGTGGGAGCGCGTTCCGAATCCTGAGCGACGTGACCCGCCGTCGCCGGGCGGCTCGAAACTGAAGGACGGCCCCAGTGGGCTCGGGTCTCGAACGAGCTTGCGTCTTAGTCCCAGTCTGCTAACATCCGTCCATCCGGATCAACCGCTGGATCGATGAATCCGGATCCTCGGTTCCTCCGGAAGAGCCCATCATGCAGCGCCCCGACGTCCTCGATCAGCTCGCCACCCTCTCCGAAGAGACGCGAGTCCGCCTGCTCCTCGTGCTCGAGGCGCAGGAGCTGATGGTGGGGGAGCTGTGCCAGGTGCTCGAGCTGCCGCAGTCGACGGTGAGCCGCCACCTCAAGCAGCTCGTCGACCAGCAGTGGCTCTCCCTGCGGCGCGACGGCACCCGCAGCTTCTACCGCCTCGACCTGCGGCGGCTCGACCCGGCCTCGCGTAAGCTCTGGCTGCTGGTCAGGGAGCGGGTCACCGGCAGCGATGCGTCGAGCTTCGACGCCGACCAGGTCCGTCTGCGCGAGGTGCTGGCCCAGCGCCGTGCCGACTCGCAGCGTTTCTTCGCCGTCTCCGCTGGTGACTGGCAGCGGCTGCGGGAGGAGCTCTACGGACCTGGCTTCGACCTGGTCGCGCTGGTGGGCCTGCTCGAGCCCGGCTCCACGGTCGGCGACCTCGGCTGCGGCAGCGGCGAGTTGACCGCGCTGGTGGCGCCCTTCGTCGAGCGGGTGATCGGCGTCGACGCCTCGGCGGAGATGCTCCAGCTCGCCGGCCAGAGAACGCAGGGCCTGGACAACGTCGAGTTGCGCAGCGGACAGCTCGAGAACCTGCCGATCGCCGACAGTGCGCTGGACGTCGCAGTGCTCAACCTGGTGCTCAGTCACGCGGCGGAGCCAGAGCGCACCCTGAGAGAAGCATCCCGGGCGCTACGCCCCGGAGGCGCCGCGCTGATCGTCGATCTGCTGCCGCACCGCGACGACGCGCTGCGCGAGCGCCTCGGCCACGTCTGGCAGGGCTTCTCGCACGCCGCGCTCGACGAGGCCTGCGAGACGGCGGGGCTCACTCTCGGTGCCTTCCACCCGCTGCCGCCGAGGCCGCGGGCGCAGGGACCGGCTCTCTTCGCCGCCAGCGCGCGGGTGCCGCGGGTGCCGAAGCTGCAGGGCGAGAGTCGACGTGGCGAGACGGCCACACCGGTGACGCCGGTGACACCGGGAGCCTGATCCGCCCGAAGCCCGATCCAGCTCGTCAGCTCACCGTACAGACCTCCGACAACGACCGAGAAGACACTCACCTCACACTCACCTCCCACACCCATAGGAATGGAGAATCAGATGACCGTGATGGAAACCGAGAAGAAGGCCGGCCTCGAGTACAAGGTCGCCGACCTGTCGCTCGCCGAGCTCGGCCGCAAGGAGATCGAGCTCGCCGAGCACGAGATGCCCGGTCTGATGGCGCTGCGCCGCAAGCACGGTGCCGAGAAGCCGCTCGCCGGCGCCCGCATCACCGGCAGCCTGCACATGACGGTGCAGACCGCGGTGCTGATCGAGACGCTCACCGAGCTCGGTGCCGACGTGCGCTGGGCGTCCTGCAACATCTTCTCGACCCAGGACCCTGCCGCCGCCGCCGTGGTGGTCGGCCGCCCGGAGAGCGGCGGCACAGTCGAGAACCCCAAGGGCGTGCCGGTCTTTGCCTGGAAGGGCGAGACGCTGGAGGAGTACTGGTGGTGCACCGATCAGGCGCTCGCCTGGCCGGGCGAGGACGGCCCGACCCTGCTGGTCGACGACGGCGGCGACGCCACCCTGCTCATCCACAAGGGCACCGAGTTCGAGGCCACCGGTGAGGTGCCGCCGTTCGACGCCAACGCGGAGCCCGAGGAGTGGGGCGTCATCCTCGACCTGCTGCGCCGCAGGGTCGCCGAGGACAAGACCTACTTCACCCGCATGGGCAAGGTGATGCGCGGCGTCTCCGAGGAGACCACCACCGGCGTGCTGCGGCTCAAGCAGATGATGGAGAACGGCACCCTGCTCTTCCCGGCGATCAACGTCAACGACTCGGTCACCAAGAGCAAGTTCGACAACATCTACGGTTGCCGCCACTCGCTGATCGACGGCCTGAACCGCGCCAGCGACGTCATGCTGAGCGGCAAGATCGCGGTTGTCTGCGGCTACGGCGACGTCGGCAAGGGCTGCGCCCAGGCGCTCAAGGCCCAGAACTGCCGCGTCGTGGTCACCGAGATCGACCCGATCTGCGCCCTGCAGGCCCTGATGGAGGGCTTCGAGGTGCTGCGCCTCGAGGACGTCGTCGAGACCGCCGACATCTTCATCACCACCACCGGCAACAAGGACATCATCACCGCCAAGCACATGGCGGCGATGAAGGACAAGGCCATCGTCGGCAACATCGGTCACTTCGACAACGAGATCGACATCTCCGGTCTACGCAAGATCTCCGGGATCCAGAAGCGCAACATCAAGCCGCAGTACGACGAGTGGATCTTCCCCGACGGCCACTCGGTGCTGATGCTGGCCGAGGGCCGTCTGCTCAACCTCGGCTGCGCCACCGGCCACCCGAGCTTCGTGATGTCGACCTCGTTCACCAACCAGGTG
Source organism: Acidobacteriota bacterium (assembly GCA_003388555.1). GTDB lineage: Bacteria > Acidobacteriota > Thermoanaerobaculia > Multivoradales > Multivoraceae > QQVD01. The sequence continues at coordinate 152,046 of QQVD01000057.1, forward strand.
CTGGCGCAGCTCGAGCTGCAGGCCAACGCCGAGAAGTACGGCAAGCGGGTGTTCAACCTGCCGCGCCACCTCGACGAGGAGGTCGCCCGACTGCACCTCGAGAAGCTCGGCGCCAAGCTGACCGTGCTGACCGAGGAGCAGGCCGACTACATCGGCGTGAAGGTCGAAGGACCGTTCAAGAGCGACGACTACCGGTACTGAGCTCCGGGACCGGTCCGCACCGCCTCCGGCTCCGGCGGCGGTCGCGGGGCGGTGCCTGCGGTGGCGCTCGTCGTCGCCTCGAGACGCCCGCAGTGCGAGAGCCTGCGGGCGTTCGTTCTTTCGTTGCGGCCTTGGCGGAGCCGCGAGAAGCCGACCGGTTCAGGTCCGGCCAGCGGTGCTGCAGCCTCAGCCGCCAGCAACCCATGGATCCCGGCGTCGTCAGGGACGACGAAGTGGAGGGATGGCTCCTCCGCCGCGGCTCATCCGACCGTTCAGGTCCAAGGCCGGGCAAGCTCTCGCCGCCACCAGAGGGGAGGAACCCGCGGGACCCTGCGGGTCTCCCGCCGGTTGAGGTTCCTCTGCCGCCGCCAGACGCCCGGCCCGATGAGCCGAGTGCGGTGTGATGGTGTGCACGACGGCGGCAGGACTGGGGGATCGATCGGAGGCGGGCCGGCATCGCGACGTTGAAACGCATCCGCGCGCAGCCTCGTCGTCGTACCCGAGGGCAGTGACTTTCCGTGGGTTCATGCTGCTACCGCATCTTTCTCGGTATAGAGTCGCGACCACGAAACTGCCCCTCACCCGTTCAACTCCGACTCTCATCCGATCCGCCCATCTCGATGAGCCCACTGGCTTTCGCCCAGCTCCGCCGCTCCACTCCCACTCCTGTCGCTCTGTTGGTGGCCGGCCTGCTCCTGCTCGGCCTGACCAGCACGACGGCCGCGGCCGGCGCCCAGGCGATCGACCCGCGGCTCGATGCGGACCTGTTCCCCGTGCCGGAGAGCCTGGTGCCGGCAGTGCGCTTCTGGCAGGACATCTTCGGCCGCTACGAGAGCACCCAGGTCGTCATCCACGACGACGAGCACCTCGACGTCGTCTACTCGGTGGTCGACGTCTCCGACCTGACCCTCTCGGGTCTGTCGGACCTGCAGAAGGCGCGGGAGCGCCAGCGCCGCGTGCGCGACGCGATGGACGACGCGCGGGCGGTGATCCGGGCGCTCAACGGTGACGGCAGAGTCGCCGTCGACGGCGCCCAGCTCGCCCGTGCGAGAGCGGTGTGGAACGCGGTGCCGAACGGCGACCGCTACCTGCGCACCGCAGGCAGCCGGGTGCGCTCGCAGGCCGGGCTGCGCGACCGCTTCGCCGAGGCGATCCAGACCGCCGGCATGTTCATGCCCGGGATCCGCGCCGCCCTGCGCGAGCATGGAGTCCCTGAGGAGATCGCCTGCCTGCCGTTCGTCGAGTCGATGTTCAACTACAAGGCGCGTTCGAAGGTCGGGGCGTCGGGGGCCTGGCAGTTCACCCGCTCCACTGGCGTCATGTTCCTGCAGATCGACTCGGCGGTCGACGCGCGCTCCGACGTGCTGCTGGCGGCCGACGGCGCGGCGCGCATGCTGCGCCGAGGCTACGAGAACTTGAAGAGCTGGCCGATCACCCTCACCGGCTACAACCATGGCATGGCCGGCATGGCGAACGCGGTGCGCCGCCTCGGCACCCGCGACATCGGGCGGGTGGTTCAGGAGTACCAGTCGAGGACCTTCGGTTTCGCTTCTCGCAACTTCTACGCCGAGTTCGTCGCCGCCTTCCTCACCTACAGCGACCGCGAGCGCCTCTTCCCGGGCATCCAGCCTCTACCCGAGAGGCGCTTCGACGAGTTGCGACTCGACCGCTACGTCTCGCTGCTCGACATGGCTGTGCTCGGCCAGGCCTCCGAGCTGCAGCTCATCGAGCTCAACCCCGCCCTCAGCAGCGAGGTGCACCGAGGCACCCTGCTGATCCCGCCCGGCTATCCGCTGCGGGTGCCGGAGGGGACCCGGGCGCAGTTCGAGAGGGCGTACGAACGGATCCCCGAGGATCGCAGGCGCACCCGCCAGCTGGCCAGCCAGCACCGGGTCGCCTCGGGCGACACGGTCGGCTCGATCGCCGCTCGCTACGGCACCACGGTGGCGGCGATCCAGCGCGCCAACAACCTGCCTCGCGCTGACCGGATCTACGTCGGTCAGGTGCTCGAGGTGCCGACCCACGGCGCCGGATCCAGCAACTGGCGGGTGCGGCTCGATCCGGCCGAGCTCGACGGCAGCGCGACTTCGATCGCGGTGGCGCGGGCGAGCAGCGGCGAAGCCTCGGGACCGGAGCCGCCCGCGGTGAGTACGGCCGCTGGGGCCGCGGGCGATTCCTCGCTGCAGGTGCACACAGTGCGACGTGGAGAGGCGCTGTCGTCGATCGCCTCTCGCTACGGCGTCTCCGCTTCGCTGCTGGTGCGCAGCAACGACCTCGCCTCGCCCGATCGCATCCACGTCGGTCAGCGGCTGGTGATCCCGCCGTCGGGCACCCGCCTGCACACGGTGCGCAGCGGCGACACCCTGGGGGCGATCGCCGAGCGCTACGCCACCACGGTCACCGCCTTGATGCGCGCCAACCGCCTCGACAGCAGCGTGATCCGGGTGGGGCAGGTGCTCGCGGTGCCGCCGGCCCGGGGCGGCTGAACGGCCGACTCGGCGCGGAGGCCGGTGTTGTTGTCGACGCGCCGCGAGCTCGAGGAGTTCCTCGGCGACTTCGATCCGCGGCCGATCGGAGGCGACGGACTGCGTCGCGCCGCGGTCGCCTGCGTGCTGGCACCGCGACGTGACGGCGAGCTTTCGTTCCTGCTCACCCGGCGTGCCAGCACCCTGCGCCGCCACCGGGGTCAGTTCGCACTTCCGGGAGGTCGCATCGACCCCGGCGAGAGCGCCGACCTCGCTGCCCGGCGCGAGCTGCACGAGGAGCTCGCGGTCGACCTCGCGCCCAGTGCGGTGCTGGGCCGGCTCGACGACTACGCCACCCGTTCCGGCTACGTGATCACGCCGGTGGTGCTGTGGTGCGACGCCAGGCCCGAGGTGCGGCCGGCGCCCGAAGAGGTGGCGAGGGTCTTCCGGGTCAGCTTCGCCGAGCTCGATCACGAGCAGATGCCGACGTTGAGAGCGATCGAGGAGAGCGACCGGCCGGTGCTCTCGGTGCCACTGCGCGGCAACTTCGTGCACGCCCCGACGGCGGCGGTGATCTACCAGCTGTGGGAGATGGTGTGGCGCGGGCGGCGGGTGCACGTGGCAGACTACGAGCAGCCGGTCTTCGCCTGGCGTTGAGCCAGGCCTCGGCTGCTTCGCGACAGAGGAGCCGAGGCGTCGCCCGCCCCGGCTCGCCATCGTCCTCCCTCAGGAAGAGGTCTCAGCCAAGGTGAACAAGATGCCTGCCGCAGCTCTCGATCGTCAGATCCTCCGAGGCCCGGGGATCTCGCTCCTCGCCACCGTCCTGCTGCTCGGCTGCGCCGCCCAAGAGGGAGCCGACACCGGCGCTGCCGACCTCGTGGTGCGAGGTGGCAACGTGATCACGCTGGCGGATCCGCCCCGCGCCGAGGCGGTGGCGGTGCTCGGCGGCGAGATCGTCTTTGTCGGCAGCGACGCCGACGCCGCGGATTGGGTGGGCGAGGGGACCGAGGTGATCGACCTCGCCGGCGCCACCGTGGTGCCCGGACTGATCGAAGGACACGGCCACTACCTCGGCACTGGCGAGGAGATGCTGCAGCTCGACCTCGCCAGCGCCCGCCGCTGGAGCGACATCGTCGCCAAGGTGGAGGAGGCGGCCGCCGCAGCGACGCCGGGAGAGTGGATCCTGGGTCGCGGCTGGCACCAGGAGAAGTGGGACGCGGTACCCGAAGGTCCCGTGGTCGAGGGCGTGCCGCTGCACGCATCGCTGTCGGCCGTCAGCCCCGAGAACCCCGTGCTGTTGACCCACGCCAGCGGCCACGCCGCCTTCGTCAACGCCAGGGCTCTCGATCTCGCCGGAATCGACGCCTCGACCCCTGACCCCGAGGGCGGCACCATCGTGCGCGACGCCAGCGGCGCTGCCACGGGTCTGCTGCGGGAGACGGCCCAGGGCCTGGTGGCGGCGGCTCGCGGCTCCGGCTTCGACGAGGCGCGCGCTCGTGAGGCGGCGCGCCTGGCGGCCGAAGAGGCACTGCGCCACGGCATCACCTCCTTCCAGGACGCCGGCTCGAGCGTCGACGAGATCCGCCTGCTGCAGAAGCTCGACGCCGAGGGCGCGCTGCCGGTGCGGCTGTGGGTGATGATCCGCGCCGACAACGACACGATGACCCGGAGCCTGCCGGAGCTGCTCGCCGTACCGGCGAGCGAGACCCTCGTCCTCGGCGGGATCAAGAAGTCGCTCGACGGCGCTCTCGGATCGCACGGCGCCTGGCTGCTCGAGCCCTACAGCGACCTGCCGTCGACCAGCGGCCTCAACACGGTGCCGCTCTCCGAGGTCGAAGGCGCCGCCGAGCTGGCGCGCGAACACGACCTGCAGCTCTGCATCCACGCCATCGGCGACCGCGCCAACCGCGAGGTCCTCGACCTGTTCGAGGCGCAGTTCGCGGCCGAAGGCGAGCTGCCGAGCCAGCGTCGCTGGCGCATCGAGCACGCCCAGCATCTGCACCCGGACGACATCCCGCGCTTCGCCGAGCTCGGCGTCGTCGCCTCGATGCAGGGGGTGCACTGCACCTCGGACGGCCCCTGGGTGCCGCAGCGGATCGGGGACGAGCGCGCCGAGCAGGGCGCCTACGTCTGGCGCAAGCTGATCGACAGCGGGGCGCGGGTCAGCAACGGCACCGACGTGCCGGTCGAGGAGATCGATCCGCTGGCTTCGCTCGACGCCTCGATGACCCGCGAGATGCCGAGCGGCGAGATCTTCTACGGCGACCAGGTGATGACCCCCGAGGAGGCACTGCGCTCGTACACCCTGGAGGCCGCCTACGCCGCCTTCCAGGAGGACCGCAAGGGCAGCATCGAGGTCGGCAAGCTGGGGGATCTGACCGTGGTCTCTGCGGACCCGCTGGCCGTGGCGCCGGCGACGGTGAGCGACCTCGAAGTGCTCTACACCATCGTCGGCGGTGAGGTGGCCTACCGCGGCGGAGAAGAGTGAGTCGGCTCGGCGCACGCCAGGCCCGGCGCACCGGAATCGCCCGGGCGCCGGACCCAGGCGGCGAGGAGGCCTGCAGGCCGAGGAGATCGATGTCGCGGGCGGGGTCCAGTGCCTGCGCCGTCCTTCTGGCGGCCTCAGCGGCCTATCCGCTGCGCGCTCAGGACCCCGACGTCGTGCCGGCGTTCGAGGTCACCCCGGATGGCATCGTCGAGCCCGAGCGTGACCTCCTGGACGCCCGAGACGACGCGGAGCCGCCCCTCGTCTCGCGCAGCCGCACCCTCGAGCGACTCGACTGGACCTGCGAGAGCAGCGTGCTGCGCAGCCAGCTGACGCTGTTCGCCAACGGCACCCTGCGGCTCAGGCAGTCACGCGCCGCGGCGCCGGAGGAGGACGCCATGTGGCTGCGCGAGCTGGCGCCGGGCGTGCTCGACGCGTACGTCGCGCGCCTGTCCGAGCCACTGCGCGACGAGACGCCGGAGCGCAGCGAGACGGTGCGTGGCGACTGGCTCGCCGACTGCGTGCTCGTGCTCGAGCTGCCCGGGCGCGGGCCGGAGCGCTACGAATTCGGCAGTCGCGACGTGCTGACCCTGGATCTCGAGCGCACCGTCGGTATCGCGCGCGAGCTCGAGCAGCTCTTCCAGGACGACTTCCACCCGCCGGAGGGAGCGCGCCAGCTGCCGTACGACTACAGGCCGCAGCGCGGCGACGTGCTGCAGCGTCACGACGGGGTGCTCTTCGAGGTACAGGGCTACACCGCCGACGGCACCGGGGTCGAGCTGCTGGGCATCGAACATCCGCTGACGATCTATCTGCCCGCGGACCAGATCGCCGAGCAGTTCTACGCCATCGTTCCGCGCTGGTCGCGGCAGCGTTGAGCGAGAGGTGACGGCCCGCCGAGGTTCCGCCGCACCGGGGTTGCGGATCGTGGCGGGGAAGTGGTCGGGGCGGCGGATCCTCGCCGCTCCCGGATCGCGGCCGACCAAGGAGCAGGTGCGCGAAGCCTGCCTGTCGAGGCTGCAGGGGGTGATCTCCGGGGCCCGTGTGCTCGATCTCTACTGCGGCGGCGGCGCCTTCGGCATCGAGGCGCTCTCCCGTGGCGCCGCCGGCGCCTGGTTCGTCGACACCGACCAGCGGGCTCTCGCGGTGGTGCGCCAGAACCTCGAGTCGGTGGGCGCCGAGAGCCGCAGCTACCGGCTGGCCAGACGTCGGCTGCCGCAGCAGGGACTGCCCGAGTCGTGGCCGCAACGCTTCGATGTGGTGGTCGCCGATCCCCCGTACGGCGAGGCGTCGCTCGTCGCGGTCATGGCGCTGCTGCTCGCTCACGCCGAGCCTGGAGGCACGGTGCTGCTCGAGCACGCCGTGCGCGATCGCGAGTCGCCTGTGCTGCTGGAGCCGGGCCGATGGCGACGCTGGAGCGACGACGCGCCGGACCAGCGTCGCTACGGCGTCACTCTGGTCACTGCGCTGCGTCGGAGCACCTGCGTCCGGCCGGCGCGCGACGAAGACCCTGGCGGAGAGCCGCGGGACGAGAGCTGAGGCGGCCGGTGGCGGCCTCAGCCTCGGCGGTGCGGATGGGCCTCGCCGGCGGCGGCGAGGGCCGACGAGGGCTCGATCTCGGCCGAATCCGCTCGTCCTTCCAGATCGCGCGCCGGCACCTGCGCGCCCGCTGCCAGCTCGCGCAGCGAGTCCGCGTCGGTGGCGCCGAGGTGCACTGCCAGCTCCTCGAGATGAACCCGCAGGTCGACGTTCTTGACCCGGACTCCCCGAACCTCGTCGAGCAGCACCGGTGCGAAGTTCAGCACTGCCCGGAGCCCCGCCTCGACGAGGGCGCGATACGCCGCGGGCGCCGCGTCGGCCGGGACCGTGAGGACGCCGATGTCGGCTTCGCAGCGACGTGCCACGGCCGCCAGGTCGTCATAGGGCTCGACCAGCACACCGCCGATGCGGGTGCCGATGCGGCCGGGATCCGAATCGACCCCGGCGACCACCTGGAAGCTGCTGTCGTTGAAGCCCAGGTAGGTCGACAGGGCGCTGCCGAGGTTGCCCATGCCCACCACGATGAGGCGGTGCAGGGCATCGAGCCGCAGCACCCGGTGCAACCTCTCGGCCAGGCTCGACACGTCGTAGCCGACACCGCGCACGCCGAAGCCCCCGAACTGCGCCAGGTCGCGGCGGATCTGGCTCGGCGACAGGTGGAAGCGGTCGGCCAGCTCCTGCGAGGAGACCCGCTGCACGCCCTCGCACTCGAGGGTGCGCAGACAGCGCAGATAGACCGACAGCCGGTTCAGCGTCAGGGCCGAGGTCTCGACGGGTTCCGACATCAGGTCCTAGCGAACGCCACAGTGGAAGTCTTTCTTCCGCATCGCGTTACGCCGCCGAACCCATGGTCCGGGACCGATCGCCGAAGCATCGCCCGCCGACTCCCACCACGGGTCGGTGGGGCTCGGGGAGTTACCTCGGGAGGGGTGGTGCGAAAGGGGGGACTCGAACCCCCACGGTATTGCTACCACAGGAACCTGAATCCTGCGCGTCTACCAATTCCGCCACTTTCGCGAGGCTGGGATTGTAGGGGCGGGCGCTCGCGGGTGTCAACGCGCGGCGCGCTCCGTGCTTCCATCGAGCGGCCGGCGGGAGTGCGTCGGGGCAGGCGGCGTCCGAGGTGGCAGGGGGCCGCAGCCCGGAAAAGGGTCGACCTCCTTCGCCTGGGGCGCCGACCTGGCTCTCCGATGCCGTAGAGTGACCGGGTCATGCGCCAGGAGACCGATCCCGCCGAGAGTGGAGGGCCGCCCGCCGAGCCTGCTGCAGGTGTCACCCTGCAGCAGGAGGAGGAGATGGTGCTGGGGGCGCTGCGCTCAGCCGGTTCCCGCGGCCGCACGCTCGAGGAGCTGTCCGCCCACGAAGACCTGGCGGCGCCGCTGCACGGTGCCGAGTGGCTCTCCGAAGCCCTCGAGCGGCTCGAGGAGAGCGGATTCGTGGTGCGCTCGAAGGGGCGCTGGTTGGTGGTCGAGGAGAGCCGGTTCCGGCGTGGGGTCTACCGGCGCGTGCAGCGCAAACTCGGCGTCGTCGAGGTGGAGCCGGCGGCAGGAAAGGGTCAACGCCTGCGGCAGCTCTCCATCCGCGAGCGCGACCGGGCAGGGGCCAGGGACGGCGACGTGGTGTTGGTGCGCCGGGTGATGGGCAAGCCGGAGGCGGCGCCGCATCCCCTCGGGGCAGTGACCCGGGTGCTGACGCGGCGACGCGAGCGCCTGGTCGCTCTGGTCGACGGCTCGGGCAGCGGTCCACCGACGCTGCGCACTTTCGATCCCAGGCTGCGGCACGACGCGCGTGACGTCGACATCAAGCCCGGCAAGCTGAAGAAGCTCGCCGGCCACTGGGTGGTGGTCGAGGTCAGCGAGAAGAAGTCGGGCGAGCTGGTGGGGCGGATCGAGAAGGTGCTCGGCGAGCAGGCCGCTCCCGGGGTCGACGTCGACGTGATCGTGCACCACCACGAGATCCCGGCAGACTTCCCGGATGAAGTGCTCGCCGACGCCGCGCAGGCGGCCGGCGAGGAGATCAGCGAGCGACCGCGCAAGGGACCGAGGCGCAGCAATCTCGTGCGCACGCCGACGGTCACCATCGACGGCATATCGGCCAAGGACTTCGACGATGCGATCAGCGTGTCGCGGCTCCCACGTGGCGGTTTCCGGCTCATGGTGCACATCGCCGACGTCGCCCACTACGTGCAGCTCGGGTCGGCGCTCGATCTCGAGGCGCGCCGTCGCGGCACCAGCGTCTACTTCCCCGAGCGGGTGGTGCCGATGCTGCCGCCGGTGCTCTCCGACGACGTCTGTTCGCTGCGGCCGGACGAGCTGCGCTACGCGATGACCGTCGACATGACCTTCGACGAACGCGGCAGGCGCACCGGCGAGCGCTTCTTCAACAGCCTGATCCGCAGCGATCGGCGCATGACCTACCCCGAGGTGGCGCGCTTCCTCGAGGGCGACGAGGGGGTGCGCGCAGAGCTGCCGGGAGAGCTCGTCGAGATGCTCGACGTCGCCGGCGAGCTGGTGCGACTGCTCGACCAGCAGCGGTGGCGACGCGGCGCGCTGCAGTTCGAGCGCGGCGGAGGCGGCAGCGAGATCTCCATCGGCCCGGACCTCGAAGTGCTGCGGCGCGAGGCGGTGTCGAGCGCCAGCCAGCGGCTGATCGAGGAGTTCATGCTGGTCACCAACGAAACCGTCGCCACCGTGCTGCACGCGGACGAAGCAGCGCGCCGGGCCGACGAGCTGGCGGTGACCCCTGGTGTGCACCTCTACCGCCATCATCCGGTCCCCGACGCCTCCGACATCGTCGAGGCATGGTCCCAGCTGGTGCCCGACGATCCGCCCCTCGACGCCTCGCTCTCGGCCGAGGACCTGCTCGAGGAGTTGGCCCGTCGCGGCCGCGAGCTCGGCCGCGAGGACCTCGCCCAGCAGCTGCTGATGCGGGCGCTGACCCGGGCGGTGTACACCGCGGCGTCGCGCGGCCACTTCGCGCTCGCTCTCGACCACTACTGCCACTTCACTTCGCCGATCCGGCGCTATCCGGACCTGGTGATGCACCGCCGCCTCAAGGAGCTGATCGCCAGCCGCCGCTCGCAGCGCCGCGGGCGCGCACCGAAGGCGCCGACTGCGGGCGAGGCGGGGCTGAGCCCGCGCTCGGCCGGGCAGCTCGCCGCCGAGCTGTCCAAACTCGAGCAGCGGGCCGAGAGTGCCGAGCGCGATCTGCGCAAGTGGAGGGTGGTGCGGCACCTGGCGCAGCGCCTGGAAGAGGAGCGAGGCGCAGGCGGCAGGCGCCGCGGGAAGAGCTCCGCCAGGCAGCGGCGCCTCGAGATCGACGGCGTGGTCACCGGCGCCCTCGACTTCGGCCTCTTCGTGCAGCTCGACGGCTACGGCGTCGACGCCCTGCTGCCGGTCGACGCCCTGGACGACGACTGGTACGAGCTGGCGCGGTCGGGTCTCGAGTTCGTCGGCCGCTCGTCCGGCCGACGCTTCCAGCTCGGCGACAGGCTGCGGCTGCGGCTGCGCGAGGTCGACGAGCCGAGGCGCCGCATCAACGTCGAGCTCGCCGACTGAGGTCGCAACCGGGGGAGGGCGTCCACCAGTCCGCAGCACGGTGGCAGCACGGGAACCGACCGGGCATCCTCGGGGTCGGTAGAGTAGGACGAACGCGGCGATCCGGCAGCGAGCCGGCACCGCCCAAGGAGAGCACGACTTGCGCAGCCCCCGAACCGATCACCCGAAGAGCCGCGCTGGCGGCCGCCGCGGCGACCTCGCGCCGGCGGCACGCCGAACGGTGGTCGCCGTCTGTGTGCTCCTGGGGGTGCTCGCCGGCGGCTGCAGCGAGGAGCGCGCCGCCGCCGACCTCGAGGCCGACAAGGCGGCGATCGAGGCGATGATGCGGGAGTACCTGCCGCGTCTCGGCGAGGCCTACGAGACCGGCAACATCGAGGTGTTGCGCGACTATGCGGCCGAGAAGGAGATGGCCAGTCTGCTCAAGCGCATCGGTGAGTTCATGGAGCAGGAGAACCGGGTCATCGCGCCGACCCTGCAGAGCTTCACGGTCGAGGACGTCGAGATCTGGAACTACGCCAACGCCTTCGTCACCACCCTCGAGGTCTGGGACGTGCGGGTGCTCGCCTCGGGTACCGACCAGGTCCTCTCCCAGTCGCTCGGTCAACGCAACCGGGTGAAGTACCAGCTCAAGCGCCGCGACAGCGGCTGGCAGGTGCTCCACCGCAACATCGAGACCACCCTCGAGCAGTAGCTCGGAGGGAGCTCCCCGTGCGGGCAGGTTCAGCTTCGCGCCGCCGCGAGGCGCTCGGAGGGCGGCGGTGAGCGGCAGCGGCGACGAGTCGGCGTCGCGGCGCGGGCCCGACGCCCCGGCGTCGACCGACGGCGACGACCTCGAGCCGCGGTCGGCAGAGGAGTCCTCGACGCCGCCGCGTCCCGGGCCTGCCCGGCCGCTGGTGGCGATCGTCGGTCGTCCCAACGTCGGCAAGTCGACCCTGTTCAATCGCCTGATCGGACGGCGGCAGTCGATCGTGCACGACATGCCCGGCGTCACCCGCGACCGGATCTTCGCCACCCTGAGCGTCGAGGACCGGGGCGAGATCGAGCTGGTCGACACCGGAGGTCTGGTTCCCGGCGACGATCCCCTGGGGCTCGGCGACCAGGTGCTCGCCGCGGTGCGCGAGAGCGAGCTCCTGCTGCTGGTGGTCGACGGCAAGGAAGGCCCGCTGCCCGCCGACGAGGCGGTGCTCGCCGAGCTACGCAGGCACGACAAACCGATGATCCTGGTGGTCAACAAGGGCGACACCAACCTGGCCACCGAGCTCTTCGACCAGTTCTACGCCCTCGGGGTCTGGCCGCAGCTGCTGGTCTCCGCCGAGCACGGCAGAGGCATCGAGGAGCTTCTCGAGGCGGTTGCCGAGCAGGTCACGTTCGGGGGGCAGGAGCCGTTCGACGGCCCGCGGATCGCGGTCGTCGGGCGCCCCAACGTCGGCAAGTCGTCGCTGGTGAATCGGCTGCTCGGCACCGACCGCACGCTCGTCTCGGAGGTCGCCGGCACCACCCGCGACCCGATCGACAGCGAGCTGGTGCTGGAGGACGGTCGTCGCTACCTGCTGGTCGACACCGCCGGGATCCGGCGTCGCTCGCAGATGACCGACGCCCCGGAGTCGATCGCGGTGCTGCTGGCGCGCCGGCAGATCGAGCAGGCGGACGTGGCGATCCTGGTGGTCGACGCCAGCCAGGGCATCACCACCGGCGACATGGCGATCGCCGGTTCGATCTGGGAGCTCGGCCGCGGCGCCGCGGTGGCGATCAACAAGTGGGACCTGCTCGACGAGGAGAAGCGTGACGAGCTCGAGCTCGGCTGGCAGCGCCTCTCGGAGCTGCTGTCGAATCCCCCGCGGTTCAACATCTCGGCGCTGACCGGTCGGCGCATCGACCGCATCCTCGACGGCATCGACCCGGTGGTCCAGCGCTTCGAGCTCGAGATCGGCACGGCGCAGCTCAACAAGCTGCTCGAGGCGGCCATCGCGCGGGTGCAGCCGCCGTCCGGCAAGGGCAAGGCGGGGCCGTGGAAGATGTACTACGCCACCCAGGTGTCGACCGGACCGCCGACGTTCATGCTCTTCGCCAACCGCACCCTCGACCGCAACGACGCGTACCGACGTTACCTGCAGAACAGTCTGCGCGCCGAGCTGGGTCTGGACGGGGTGCCGATCCGGCTGGTGGTGCGTCAGCGCAGCTGAGCGACGGGACTGCCGCGCCGAGGACCGGCGGGAGCTTCTTCGTCGAGGTGCGGCCTTTCCGTTGCGGGGGTTCGCGGATGAAGCGACGTTTTCGTCCCGACGTCCGGCAGCGTGGCGAGATCTGGCGTCGCGGTGTACTCTGCGCTTCGTCGGCGTCCGAGCCGCAGCCGGCGCCGGTCTGCGCGGACCTGGCTCCGCATTCGCCACCGCGGCGATCGCCGTCGCCGACATCCGCGAACCACGCACCGCCCGTCACGAGCGTCCGATGAGCCCCAAGAAGTACAAGTCCGCCGACGTCTGCCGCGAGCTCGGCATCCAGCCCTACGTCCTGCGCTACTGGGAGACCGAGTTCTCCCCGCTGCGCCAGGGCAAGGGGCAGCAGTCGACCTACAGCGAGCAGCAGCTGACCGCGGCGCGCCGTATCAAGGAGCTCCTCTACGACGAGGGGTACACCATCGCCGGAGCGAAGAAGAAGCTGCTCTCGGAGTTCGGCGAAGAGCCCGGCAAGGGCAGGACCGGCCGCTCGGCGCGATCGACTCCGCGTGACGAGCGCCAGTCGCGCCTGGGCGAAGAAGGCGGTGAGGCGCAGGAGGACGACGCGGAGGAGGAGGGATCGGGAGGTTCCGAGAACGGCGACGCCGCCGCGGCGGACGATGCACCACCGGAGCCGGAGGAGCAGGAGCCAGACCAGCTGGACGAGGAGCCCGATCCGGTCGACCAGAAACTCGACCAGAAACTCGACCAGAGCCTCGAGGAGCCGGACGCGACCGCGGAGGGCGCGGAGGGCGAGGACAGTGGAGAGGGTGGAGAGGGATCGGAGCGCGACGACGACGATCTCGAAGCACCATCCGATGACGACCCGGCGGTGGCGGCGTCGGAACGGCTGGAGAGCGAGGAACGTGCGGCCGACGGAGCGGGCGACAGCAGCGACCAGGAGGCGCCACCGGCGGGTTCGTCGTCGCTTGACAGTCTCGCGGACGACCGGATACAAAGCATCGTTCGAGGCCTCGAGGGCCTGCGCCGCGAAGCGCAGGCGCTGCTCGACGACCTGCGCGCCTGAGCCCGCGGCGCCGTCGGCGCCTCTCGCCGGCTCCCCAAGCCCTCCGACGCACCCCTTCGCGAGGTGGGCCGGCGTACGATTCGCATCGGACGGGACGTGGCGCAGCCTGGTAGCGCACCTGAATGGGGTTCAGGGGGTCGCGAGTTCGAATCTCGCCGTCCCGACCAATGCGTCGGAACCGCTGCTGCTCCCGCTGCACGCGGGAGATCCAGGAGTCGAGGGGCCTGCTGCAGACCGCCCGGCTCGCAGCGGCCCGCCGTGCCGACGGTCGCAGTGGGGCGTAGGAACAGGGCCCTGCTGACGGTGCCAGATGCGATGCTGGGCGACTGGCGCCACCGGCGTGGTCGGTTTGACCGTCGAGTCGTAGCGCGGTCGTGCGGTACGGTGGGGGCTCCGATGCTGCCCTCGATGCCGCCTCCGATGCCCCCCGCCTCACCGACCTGCCCGACCGCTCGGACTCGGCGCGGCCGAGCCCGCGCCCCGACGCGCCGCGGGGGGCGATGAAGCACTCCGACCCGCCTCCCGGTTGGCGCCAGACGATCGCCCGGGCGACCTCGCTGCGCCGCGAGCTGCACCGAACGCCCGAGCTCGCCTGGGAGGAGCACGCGACGGCGGCGCTCATCCGCGCCGAGCTGGATCGGCTCGCGATCGGCTGGCGAGCCTGCGCCGGCACCGGCACCCTCGCGACACTGGCGGCGGCGGCCCAGGGCCGTCACGTCGCCCTGCGCGCCGACATCGACGGACTGGCGATCGACGAGGCGGGGCGACACGCCTGGCGTTCGCAGGTGCCGCACCGCATGCATGCGTGCGGCCACGACGGCCACAGCGCTGCGCTGCTGGCCACGGCTGCCTGGCTGAGGCGCCATGAGGCGGAGCTGCCGGGCCCGGTGACCCTGATCTTCCAGCCGGCGGAGGAGGGCGGGCACGGCGCCCGACGCATGGTGGAGGAGGGTGCCCTCGACGGGGTCGACTGTGTGTTCGGCTGGCACAACTGGCCGGCCCTCCCGTTCGGCACCGCCCTCTGCCCCGACGGCGTGGTGATGGCCGCGAACGGCACCTTCCGGATCACCGTCGAGGGTCGCGGTGGCCATGCCAGCCAGCCCGAGGCCTGCCGCGACCCGGTGCTGGCGGGAGCCGCGATCACGGTGGCGTTGCAACAGGTCGTCAGCCGCCTGAGAGCGCCGCAGGAGGCGGTGGTGGTCAGCGTCACCAGCTTCGACGCACGCGGCCCCGAGACCGTGATTCCGGACCGCTGCACCCTCGCCGGCAGCATCCGCCTCTCGGACGAGAGTTTGCGTCGAGCCGTCGAACGCGATATCTCTCGAGTGGCGGCATCGACCGCGGAGGCGCACGGCGTCACCGCGACGGTGGAGCATTTTCCGCGCTACTCGGTCACCCGCAACCACGCCGAGGAGGCCTCGCGGTATCGCGCCGTACTCGCCGCCGAGCTCGGCAGCGCTTGGCGCGCCAACGCGCCGCTGCCGATCATGGCGTCGGAGGACTTCGGCGTCTACCTGGAACACCGGCCGGGCGCCTTCGCGCTGGTCGGTAGCGACCCCGGGGACGGCACGGCACATCCCTGCCACAGTCCCCACTACGACTTCAACGACGCCCTCCTGCCGCGCGTGGTCCGAATCTACAGCCGCCTGGCCGGGCTCTCCGGTCCGTCCTCACCGACCTGCGGCGACCACCGTTCCGACTCGACCGATCGCGGCTCTGACAGGGAAGGAAGCGAGATCGCCAGATGACCACGACCCTCGATGCGAAGAAGACCACCGTCAGCGAGAAGCCGGCGCCCGAGCTCGCCCCGGCGCGTGACAACGACACCACCATCTTCGAGGCCCGCGAGTCGGAGGTCCGCGGCTACTGCCGCGCCTTCCCGACCGTGTTCGAGAGTGCCTCGAACGCCCGCCAGGTCGACGAGCTCGGGCGAAGCTACATCGACTTCTTCGGCGGCGCTGGGGTGCTCAACTTCGGTCACAACAACGAGCGCATGAAGCGGGCGATGATCGAGTACCTCGAGCGCGACGGAGTCGCCCACAGCCTCGACATGTACACCACAGCGAAGCGGGGCTTCGTCGAGCGCTTCACCGAGGTTGTGCTCGAGCCGCGCCGCATGCCGCACCGGCTACAGTTCGTCGGCCCGACCGGCACCAACGCGGTCGAGGCGTCGCTCAAGCTGGCGCGCAAGATCACCAAGCGCTCGACCGTCGTGGCGTTCACCTCCGGCTTCCACGGCATGACGCTCGGCTCGCTCGCGTGCACCGCCAACAGCTACTTCCGCAGCGCCGCGGGGGTGCCGCTCGAGCACGTCGTCAGGCTGCCGTTCGAGACCGCACCCGGCGGCGGTATCGCGGCCCTGGAGGCCTACGACGCGGCGCTCGCCGATCCGTCGAGCGGGCTGGCGCCTCCTGCCGCCTTCCTGGTCGAGCCGGTGCAGGCGGAGGGCGGCGTGCACGTCGCCAGCGGCGAGTGGCTGAAGGCGGTGCAGGATCTCGCCCGTAGGCACGGGGCACTGCTCATCCTCGACGACATCCAGGCCGGCTGCGGACGCACCGGCTCCTACTTCAGCTTCGACGGTCTCGGCGTCGAGCCCGACATCGTCAACCTGGCCAAGGGCGTCGGCGGCTTCGGCACGCCCCTGGCGCTCAACCTGATCCATCCCGAGCACGACCGCCACTGGTCGCCGGGAGAGCACACCGGGACCTTCCGCGGTCAGGGCCTGTCGTTCGTCGCCGGGCGCGAGGCACTGTCGTACTTCGTCGGCGACGAGCTGATGGACGACGTGCGCCGCAAGGGCGAGCGCATGGCCGGCGCGCTCGCCGAGCTGGCCGAGGAGCTCGCCGAGCATCGCTTCGAGGTGCGCGGCAAGGGGATGATGCAGGGGCTCGACGTGGTGCATGGCGGGCTCGCCAAGGACGTGGCGAAGCGTTGCTTCGAATCGGGGCTGCTGATCGGCCCGTGCGGCAGCGGCGGCCGGGTGCTGAAGCTGATCCCACCGCTGACGACGCCGGACGAAGACCTCGAGGAGGGTCTCGAGCTGCTGGCGTCCTCCGTGCGCGCCGCCGTCGCCGCCCACTCCTGACAGAAGACCGAGGAGGCGAGCGGTGCGCAAGCGCGACGACATGACCTTCCCGCCGGAGGAGTACGAGCGGCGGCTGCACGAGCTACGCGAGCGGATGCAGAGGCGCCTGCTCGACGCGGTGGTGATCTCGGACCCCGAGAACCTGATGTACCTCACCGACTACCAGACCACGGGCTACTCCTTCTTCCAGGCCCTGGTGGTGCCCCTGGAGTCGGATCCGTTCATGGTCACCCGCCGGCTCGAGGAGACCAACGTGCACGCCCGCACCTGGGTCGAGCTCACCAGGCCGTACCCCGACACCGGTGACGCGATCCAGATGCTGGTCGAGAGTCTGCGCGAGTTCGGTCTGCTCGGTGGTGCCATCGGCTACGAGCGCAACAGCTACTTCTTCGCCGCCTACCACCAGGACGCCCTGCACAGCGCGATCGCGGCGAGCCCCGGCCGCGGCCGGCTCAGCGACTGCTTCGGCATCGTCGAGGAGGGGCGGGTGCGCAAATCGAAGCCGGAACTGGATCTCATGGCGCGGGCGGCGAAAGCGACAGAGGCCGGCATGTCGGCGGGGATCGAGGCGTGCGCCGCAGGGGTCACCGAGAACGAGATCGGCGCCGCGATCAGTGCCGCGATGTTCCGTGCCGGCGGCGAGCCGCCGGCGGTGATGCCGTACGTGACGTCGGGGCCGCGTTCGATGATCGGCCACGCCACCTGGGAGGGGCGCGAGGTGCGGCCCGGCGAGCACGTGTTCCTCGAGGTCGGAGGCTGCGTGCGTCGCTACCACACCGCGATGATGCGCACGGTGGCGCTGTGCGATCCGACCCCGTCACTGGAGAAGGCGCAGGCACGCATGAAGACCGCCCTGGCCGAAGTGCACCGCACCCTGAGGCCGGGGCTGACCGTCTCCGACGCCGACAACCTGGTGCGCAACATCATCACCGACAACGATGTCGGCGCCTCGCTGATCACGCGCTCGGGCTACTCGATCGGCATCGCCTTCCCGCCGAGCTGGGACGAGGGCTACATCATCAGCCTGAAGCAGGGCGACTCCCGGGTGCTCGAGGAGGGGATGACCTTCCACATCATTCCCTGGATGTGGGCCGTCGACGGGGACAAGACGGTGGGCATCTCGGACACCATCGCGATCACCGCGAACGGCTGCCGCTCGTTCTTCGGCCTCGATCTCGACTTCGTCTACAAGCCGGAAGCTGCGGTCGCGGAGCAGGTCGACGCGAGCCAGACGAGCCGCTCCGACGGCAGGCCTCCCGGCGGCTCCACGGAGACCGAGGAGGCGCAGCCGTGTTGATCGCCGTCGATCCGACCACTGGCGTCGAGCTGCGCCGCGTCGAGCCTGCGGACGAGGCGGGGCGCGAGGAGATCCTCGCTGCCGCCGCGGCCGCTGCCCCACCGTGGCGTGGCGCCTCCTTCGACCGGCGCGGCGCCCTGCTGCGCGGCGTCGCCGCGAGGCTACGTGCGGAGCGTGAGCGACTGGCGCTTCTGATGTGCGAGGAGATGGGCAAGCCGATCCGCGAAGGCCGCGGCGAGGTCGACAAGGCGGCCTGGTGTGCGGAGCACTACGCCGAGCACGGTGAGCACTACCTGGCCACGGAGAGGCTCACTTCGGACGCCAGCTCGAGCTATGTCCAGTACCTGCCACTGGGACCGGTGCTCGGCATCCTGCCGTGGAACGCGCCGCTGTGGCTGGCCTTCCGCTTCTGCGCCCCGGCGCTGATGGCCGGCAACCCGTGCGTGATGAAGCACGACCCGCACGTTCCCGGCTGCGCCGCAGCGATCGGTGCGATCTTCGACCAGGAGATCGCCGAGCACGGCGCGCCCGCCGGGGTCTTCATCAATCTGCCGCTCGCCACCGAGGACGTCGAGGAGGTGATCCGCGATCCACGGATCCGCGCCGTGTCCTTCACCGGGTCGGATCGCGGCGGAGCCGCGGTCGCGGCGGTCGCCGGATCGGTGATCAAGCCGGTGGTGCTCGAGCTCGGCGGTTCCGATCCCGGCATCGTTCTCGCTGACGCCGACCTCGACGAGGCCGCCAGGGTCCTGGCGCTGTCGCGGATCATCAACGCCGGGCAGTCGTGCATCGCAGCCAAGCGGTTGCTGGTGGAGGAGCCGGTCTACGAACCGTTCGTCGAGCGCCTCGAGGCGCAGCTCTCCGCCTTCCGTGTGGGCGACCCGCGCAGCGAGCAGACCGATGTCGGACCGATCGCCCGCGGCGACCTGCGCCGGGCGCTCGCCGCCCAGGTGGAAGAGACCGTGACGGCGGGAGCCCGCTGCCTCCTCGGTGGCGAGGTGCCGGAAGGCGGTGGCTTCTTCTACCCGGTGACGCTGCTCGCCGAAGTCCCCACCGACAGCGCGGCCTTCCGCGAGGAGACCTTCGGGCCGGTCGCCGCGGTGACGCGGGTCGGCGACGCCGAGGAGGCGATCGAGCTGGCCAACGACACCCCGTATGGCCTCGGCGCCGGATTGTGGACCCAGGCGGCCCGAGGCGAGGCGATGGCTCGCCAGATCGAGACCGGCCAGGTGGCGGTCAACGGGATCGTCAAGACCGATCCCCGCCT
The DNA here is from genome assembly GCA_003388555.1 of Acidobacteriota bacterium. Classification (GTDB taxonomy): domain Bacteria; phylum Acidobacteriota; class Thermoanaerobaculia; order Multivoradales; family Multivoraceae; genus QQVD01. The sequence goes on from QQVD01000057.1 coordinate 171,185, forward strand.
GCCCAGCGGCGGCGTCAAGCGCTCGGGCTACGGCCGCGAGCTCGGCCCGCACGGGATCCGCGAGTTCGTCAACGCGCAGCAGGTCTGGGTCGGCCCGGCGCGGACCTAGTTCCACCCTCGGCGCCCGGCCGTGTCGCGGATCGGAAGCCGGAAGTGCGAGGCGCCATGCGGTGCGCCGCGCCGCGCTGCTCCAGGTTGCGATGCAACCGCCGGCCGGCGGGCGCGTAGATACTCCCGTGACTGGAGTATCCGGTCGCTCCCCGAACCAGATGCGACGATGAGGGAACCGGAGAGGTGGATTGCGCCGAACCCGCTGACAGAGGCGAGAGGTCGGGGACGGGTGCGGCTCGGGCCGAGAAGGCCCTGACGCCCGCCGTCTTCCATCTGCTTCTGGCGCTCGCCGACGGGCCTCTGCACGGCTACGCCATCCTGCAGGCGGCGCGCCTGAACTCCGGGCCCGGGCCGCCGATGGGGCCCAGCACCGTCTACGGCACCCTCCAGCGGCTGCTCGATCTCGCCTGGGTGGAGGAGTGTCCGACCGATGCAGGCACGACCGACGACGTCGACGTAGCGGAGAGCGAGCGCTCCGGCCCGGGTCGTCCGCGACGGTATTTCGCCATGACAGAAGCCGGCCGCGAGGCGCTGGAGCGGGAGGGGCGGAGACTGGTAAGGCTGGCCGAGCTCGTGCGCCAGCGTGATCTTCTCCCCGGACTCGGCCGATGATCCGTCGCCCGACAGGGTTCGAGCTCGCCCCGCATCGTCAGCTGCTGCGTCTGCTCCCGCGGCGACTGCACGCCGCGTTCGGAGCCGAGATCGCCGTCGGCTTCGCCCGTCTGCTGCGAGCGGCCGTCCGGCAGCGTCCCTGGCGCGGACGTTAGACCGCCTGGCACGACGGTCTGGTCGACGTCGTGGCGGCGGCGCGGCCAGGGGCTGCGCTTGAGCCTCGTCGGCCTCGCACTCGGCCTGGGGCTGGCGTTCAGCGTCTCCCGACTGGTCGCCTCGGTGTTGTACGAGACCTCGGCGGTCGATCCCGCTCGTGCTCCGGCAGTCGTCTTGGTGCTGCTCGCTGCGGCCGCTCTCGCCAACCTGATGCCGGCGTGGCGGGCCGGACGGGTCGACCCGATGAAGACAGTGACGGCCGGCCTGGCCGCAAGCGCCTCACCCCGCCCCGGGTCGAGGCTCCGACGAGCGGAGCCCGTCCCGGGCGGAATGGTGAAGTGAAAGAAGACGATCGTCTCTCGCTGCAAAGTCCCTACAGGGTCGATGCCCTCACAGGGTCGATGCCCTCACAGTGTCGATGCCTCAGGCAGCCTCTTCCCTGGAGATAGGCGCCGCCAGGAAGGGGCACAGCGGCGTCTTGTTCTTGACGATCTGGTGGCCGCGCACGCTGCGCCAGACGTCGTCGCTCTCGACGCAGGCCTGGCCCTTCCAACGGGCCGCCATGACGGCCATCGCCGCCTGCTGCTCCATGACGGTACGCAGCTGATCCTCGACCAGGACGAAGACCCGCGGCACACGTGCCGCTTTGATCCCGCTCTCGGCGTAGATCTCACGGAACGCCTGACGCGCGCCTTCACTCATCTCCAGGCTGGCGGCGGTCACGCTCGCCTCGAACACCTCGAGTCCCCAGTTCACGAAGTCCTGCGGCTTCTGAATCCTCGCTCGTGCCAACATCTCAGCCTCTCTTTCTCGCCACGCTACGCGGGCAACGTTGATCGCCCCGATTCCGGCGATCCCGTTGACCGCCACTGCTAGCGCACTCGAATCCAGGGCTTCCGGTAGCTTACCTGAATTGAGAGGAATTTGGATAAGCGAATTTATCAGGAGGAAACCGACCGGCAGGAGGATGGCGACGACGAGCGCCCGCACCCTCGGGTCGAGCCCGATGATGCGGTGGTTCCGGATCAGCACGAACACCGGCAGGACGCACAGCGGCGCCAGGATCTCGAGCATCACGTCCTGGGACAGGAGACCGGCGGCGGCGCTGACGAAGATCGCCAGGCACAGGCCGAGGGCAGCCGAGGTCGCCCGGTCGAACCAGCGCGGCGGATCGCTGCGTAGAGCGAGCAGCCACAACGTGGCGGGAAGGAAGAGCTCGATCGGCACCAGCTGAGGTCGCCACCAGGGACTGACGATGCCCGACGAGTAGGCGGCCGCGAGGACCGCCAGCAGCGAGGCCAGCACCGGCGAGGTCGGGACCATGACCAGGGCGCCGATGAGGCAGGCCACGAGGACGAAGGCGAAGGCGGCCAGCTCGATCATGCCGCCCGCGGTGCTGGCGGTGGGCAGGGCGAGGATGCCGAGGATCGCCTTGGTGATGGCTACGAGGGCGATCACCAGCGCCCAGGTCTGTCGTGCGCGATCTCCGCGCCAGGTCATCTCCTGCCGCCGCGAATGACCCGGAAGGCGGTGGCCGGTGCCGGCGTTCCGGAAGGCGTTTCGGTCTGCTCCGCTCCGATCCCGCGGCCCTCCGCATCCGCATCACCTTCACCGAGGGCCCCGAGCAGCGGATCGTAGCCGGGCACGCGGACGTCCTTCTCCTGCGCCGCTTCGAGGGGCTCCTGCTGGAGGAGCAGCGAGAGGGCTTCGAAGAGCTGGTCGGAGATCTCCGGTTGCGAGGTGTCGACGAGCTCGACCAGGCGCATGAACTCCCGATCGTCGAGTCGACTCCAGTCGATGAAGTCCCCTGCCAGGCCGAGGAGGTGGGCTGCGCGTCGCGCGAGATCTTCGCTGGGTGTCATTCTCCGTTCTCCTGGCTGTGGGCCGGCGTCTTGGCTGGAGACGGTTTGGGCCTGGTGGTGAGCAATCCGTGCATCAAGGCGAACTTGTGCTGAGGGGGGATCTCCGCCGATTCGATGGCTCGAGAGAAGCGACGCACCAGATCGGCTACAGCGCGGACCGCGTCGGGATCGTAGGCCTCCGCCGACCTCGGCTTGCGATCTTCGCGCCAGACCGGGGTGTCGTCCCGTCCTTCGAGACCCAGGAGCCAGTCGCTCGACAGGCCGGTCACCCGACAGAGCTCGGCGAGCTCGCCGAGGCTCGGCGTGCCGCTGCTCCGCGAGCTGACGTGCCAGCCGGCAAGGGCCTCGGGGCTGGTCGCCAGGGTGCGGCAGATGTCGACGAGCAGCTCGGGTCGCCGCTCGAGAGCGGCTCCGAGGCGGCGCGGGAAGACGTGGTTGGGGGGTGAGGGACTCACGGGGTCCAGGTGGCTTTCTGCTGTCGGACGGACACGGACAGGATTTTCGCTTCGGGTCTCGAGGTACCGGGACGGGACAGGGTAGGTGGCAACTCTGGCCGTCCCTTCGGGGCGCCGGCGCTCCACAGCGGGGCACCCACTCGAATCACTAGGTTTCGATGCATTCGGCGTACCAGATCCTAGCAACTCGCGGTGGCGGCGCAAGCGCTGGCCCTCCAACGAGGTCCTTGCCGAGGCGACGACACGAAGAAGCCTGTGCCCGACGATGAGCACGACGATGAGCACCACGATGAGCAAGGGTGAGGAAGACGGGCGCTGCTCGTTGACAGATTCCTGCCGCCGTTCCTACACTGGAGAGCTGCTTCCCCTCTGCGCCGCCAGGGCCGGACCACCGTCGACGGCTTCCAGCCTCGTCAACCGACCGCACACCGAGTCCGCGATCCAACTCCGAGAAGGTCCCGAAGATGCACGACATCGCCACCATCCGCGGCTCCTGGGACGGCGTCGGGAAGCGCATCGGCCTCGTCGCCAGCCGCTTCAACGACCGCATCGTACAGGAGCTGATCCGCGGCGCCGTCGAGGAGCTCGACCGTATCGGTGTCGAGAGGCAGCAGCTGACGCTGGTCCGAGTGCCCGGCGCCCACGAGATCCCTCTGGCACTCGAGGAGATGGCGGCCACCGGAGAGTTCGACGCTCTGGTCGCCCTCGGCGTGGTGATCCGCGGTGAGACGGCGCACTTCGACTACGTTTGCTCGACCTGCATGTCGGGCTGCGAGGCCGTCGTGCGCACCTACCGGATCCCGGTGGGACTCGGCGTGCTGACCTGCGAGACCAGCGAGCAGGCGGTGGAACGCGCCGGCGGGAAGGTCGGCAACAAGGGGGCCGAGGCGGCCCAGGCGGCGATCGAGATGAGCTCGGTGGTGCAGCAGCTTCGTGCCGCCAGCACCGCCCCCAAGGCGTCGAACTGAAGCACGGAGCACGGTACAGTTGAGCGGCGCCAGGACAGGCGAGGCAGGAGCCTCTGGACGTGGATCGCGGCGTCGATCAGGGCGGGGCGACCGACGTCAGGGGCGCGAGATGGCGCTGCAGATGCTCTATCAGCACGATCAGGCCGGCGCGCCGCTGTCGCAGCTGTTCCGGTCCTTCGACCTCTACCTCTACGCCGCCGAGACCGCCATCGACAGCCGCGAACGCGGTTCAGAGAAGAGCTTCGCCTATGCCCAGCGACTGGTCCAGGGGGTCGCCGGGAGCTCGGCCGAGCTCGATCGGCTGATCGAGAGCCAGGCCGAGAACTGGCGGGTGGCGCGCATGCCGACGGTCGATCGCAACGTCCTGCGGCTCGCCTTCTGGGAGCTGCTCAACGAGGCAGACGTGCCACCGGTCGTCATCGTCGACGAGGCGATCGAGCTGGCCAAGAAGTTCGGCAGCGAGCGCTCGGGCGCTTTCGTCAACGGCCTGCTCGACGGCTACATGCGCAGCGCCAACGCGCCGCGCCGGATCGCCCGCAGCGAAAGGGCGAGCGGTGATGGAGAGCCCGAACCGCAGGCTGACGGCTCGAGCGCGGCCGCTTCTCGGCGCCAGGGGCCGGCCGGCCGGAGCGATGGCGGCGCCTGAAGGGGGCCCCCTGGTCGCGCCGCGACGCGCCTCGCGGCTCGTGGCCCTCCTGCTCGCCGCCTGCTGCGTCCTGGCTGCGGGGCTGCTTCTCCCGCCACGGCTGATTGCCCAGCTCGAGCCCGAGCTGTTGCGCGGCGGCGTTCTGGTCGAAGGCAGCGAACGCAGCGTGCTGGAGCTGCCACCGGGCGCTCCCGTGTCCGCCTTCGCCAACCACGGCTACAGCCTGGAGCTGGACGAGCTGGGCCGGGCCGTGGTGTCGGTGGATCTGGAGCCGATCGGCGTCTCCGCCCCGTTCCAGGGCCGGCAGGCGCAGCGACGGCGCGGCAGCGACGAGCTGGACGACTCCGCGCCGATCGGGAGGCTGGCGCGCCACCTCACCGCCGGCTCGGCGACGACCTACCAGGCGAGCTCGCGCCTGCTCGGCTGGATCTCGCGCAACGTGCTCTACGAGCTTGATCGCGAGCGCAGCCAGGCGGCGGTCGACGTGCTCGAGCGCAGATCGGGCTACTGCACCGGCATCGCTGCCCTGGCCGTCGCGATGCATCGGGCGGTGGGGCTGTCGGCACGGGAAGTGCCGGGGCTGGTCTTCGACGAGGTCACCCCCGGCTACCACCGTTGGATCGAGACCGAGCTGGCTCCCGGGGTGCGCGTCTTCAGCGACCCGCTGCGCTTTCACCACTACGTGCCGGCCCACTTCGTGCCGCTGGCCGGCGAGCGGATCCAGGGCGGCGCCGCCACGGTCGCCGACCGGGTCCTCGACCGCCAGGGCGCGCTGCAGGCCATCGATCTCTACATCGCTGGCCGGCCCGGAGTGTCGGCGCGCCGCGACAGTGCTCGCCGGGGCTTCGCGGCGCTGGTGCTCGAGCTCGAAGACGGCGGCGGCGGCGAGCTGCAGGCCGTGCTCGAGGGCTCGAGATGGACCCGGGCCACGGCCTTCGAGGATGGGCGTGCGGCATTCCTGGGACTGACTCCCGGTCGCTACGGCGTGTCGATCGAGCCGGCCGGAAGAGAGATCCTCGGCCTGCGACTCCGCGGCACCGAGCTGCTGCGCGTCGAGGTGCCGGCTTCACCCGGGGTTGGCCGGCCGAGCCGACGCTGATCGCCTCTTCGCGAGCCTTGGGGTCGTGCCGGCGTCAGCGAGCTGCGGTCGGAGTGCGCTACCATGCGCCGCGTTCGGCCGCCTCGGCGCGGCGGTCCCGCCCCACCTCGATCGGAGATCCCTCGTGCCTTCCGTTTCCTCTCGCAAAGTCCTCGTCGCCCGGGCGCGACGCTCCTGCGACCTCGGGCGGCCGCGGACCCTCGTCGCGCTGGTCGGCGTGCTGGCGCTGGGCGCGCTCTCGACGCTCACGGGGTGCGGCTACACCCTGGTGGGAAAGGCCTCGAACCTGCCGGCGGACATCGAGTCGATCTACATCGTGGCGTTCGAGAACCGCACCACCCGCGCTGAGATCGAGCAGTTGATCACCCAGGCGCTGACCGAGGAGCTGGTCACCCGCCAGCGCTATCAGGTGGCGGCGTCGGCGGCCGATGCCGATGCGGTGCTGGAGGGATCGATCACGCGCTTCGCCAGCGTGCCGCTGACCTTCGACGACCAGGGGCGGGCGCAGGAGTACGAGCTCAACATCACCGCTTCGGTGGTCTTCCGCCGCACCGGGGAGGTCGAGGAGCCGCAGAGCGCGGTGCTGTGGAGCAACGACCGCTACCTGTTCAAGGAGGTCTACGACCTGTCGGGCGACGAGGCGACCTTCTTCGACCGCGAGAACATCGCGATGGAAGAGGCGTCGGAACGCTTCGCCAAGACGATGGTCACCGACCTGCTCGAGGGCTTCTAGCGGGGGTGTTCGCGCGCGGGCCCGGCCCTCGCTTCGGCGATCGAGGCGGGTGGGGCGTCGGCCTGGCTCGGCATGGAGCAGGCCCTCGGTCGTTTGCCGCGGCTGCTTCAGGGCGCTGCGAAGAGCGCCTGTAGCGCCCAGCGAGAAGAAGCGATGCGCCCATCAGATGGCCTCCGCCCCGCCCGCCTCCGCTCGATGGCCTACCGCTCGGTGAAGGGGAGGAAGGGTAGGGCAGAGGGGCAGAGGGGCAGAGGGCAGGGAGGCAGAAGGGCAGAGGCGCAGCCTCTCGGAGCGCGGGCCGAGTAGGCGACTCCTCTTCCCGTCCTCCGGACTCGAGAAGGCGTCAGTATTCGCCTCGACCGAATCCGCTCACGTCCTACCGCTCGGTGAAGGGGTGGGAGGCTAGGAAGAGGGGCAGGAGAGGGCCGCTCGAGGACCTCGCGAGCCACTCCCGGCGCTCGGGGCGACGGAGAGGACGTTCCTCCGTCGTCCCGGACTTGATCCGGGATCACCCGTGACGTGAAGTGGGCCGGAAGGGGTGGTCTCGAGAGCGCGCTGGCGGCGCACACGCCACCTGCGTCGTCAGGCGGAGCCCCAGTCAGAACGCGGAGAGAACGCGGGCGCTCCTGTGCCCGGAACCCCGTGGCCTCACTCGCTGTGAGTCTGGCTCAGCCCTGAGCGCCTTGGACGAGCTTGGTCAGGCGCGACTTGCGACGGGCCGCCGCGTTGGCGTGGATCGCGCCCTTCTGGGCGGTGCGGTCGATGAGGCCCAGGGTGCCCGGCAGCATCTCCCGAGCCTTGTCCTGCTCGCCAGCCTCGACGGCGGCGCGGAGCTTCTTGATCTGGGTGCGAAGGCGCGAGACGCGGGAGCGGTTGCGCTCGCGGCGCTTGATGGACTGTCGATCGCGCTTCTCGGCGGAACGGTGGTTGGCCATTTCGGTGGGGGACCTTTCGCGGTGGAGTCAGTTGTCGACGCGGGCTGAAGGCGTCGGCTGCAATCGGAAGACGTGGCGTCTGCTCAGAGTCAGCGAAGAGGGCGGAGCGGCTCGTCGTGTCACCCGCCGGCTCGCCCGGCGCCTGCATGGCCCGCGGGGCCGTACGGCCTGCGAACGGCGGCGCCGAGACGCAAGGACTCGGAAGCGTAGACGCTGGCAGCCCTGCTGTCAACGATGCGCCCGGGACAGCGGCAGCGCCACGTGCCGCGGAGGCAAAGGCTGGAGAGACGAGCGAAGGGGGTGGTGCGGGTCAGCCGCCGACGGTGCGCAGCTGCTGCTGGGCCAACACCGCCTCGTCGCTGTTCGGGAAGCGGCGCACCACGTCCTCGAGCAGAGTGCGGGCGCGGCCGCGGTCGCCGAGCTCGATCCAGGCTCCGGCCTGACGCAGCAGGGTGGTGGCGAGACGATCGGAGCTCGGGAAGCGTCGCGCCACGTCCTCGAACTCGCGGATCGCGGCGGCGTATTCGCCGCGCGAGAAGTAGCACTCACCGATCCAGTACAGCGCGTTGTCGGCCAGGTTGTGGAGCGGGAAGACCTCGAGGAAACGCCGGAAACCGGCCAGTGCGAGGTCGTAGTTGGCGCGCAGGAAATCGTCGTAGGCTGCCTGGTAGAGGCGCTCCGGATTGCTGGCGTCGATCGTCGACAGCGCCGGCGATGTCGCGTCGTGCTGCTCGACGAGATCCTGCAGTGCCTCGACGGACTGCACCAGTGCGTCGAGCCGCCGCGAGACCTGCTGTAGCGTCGCGCCGTTTTGCGTCGACCCGTCGCCCAGGGCGTCGAGCCGGGCGCCGAGCTGGCGGACCTCGTCGCGCAGATCGGCCTGTGCGCGCAGCAGGGTCGCGGTGTCCTCCTGCACGGTGACGCCGAGAGAGGTGACCTCGTCCTTGCTCGAAGCCTCCCGCTGCAGCTGTCGAAGCTGCGCCTGGACCTCGCTGAGCTGCAGCTCGATCCCGTCGAGCTGGGTAGTCGAGGAGCAGCCGATCAGCGCGGTGGTCGCGACCACGATCGGCAGCAGGCTCGCTGCCGCGCGTGGAAAGGCGAAGGCGCCGGACCAAGGGCCCGGCGCCTCGTC
>QQVD01000030.1 GCA_003388555.1 Acidobacteriota bacterium
CGGCGCAGCGCCGCAGCCACCCGCGACGCCTCCTGGCGCAGCCGCGTCGCGCTCCAGCGCTCGCCGGCGCCGACCACCGCCTCGCGCTCCGCGGCGTCGGCGAGTGCTGCGTCGATGCGCTGCGGCAGCAGCGGCTGGCTGCCGGCGTCGAGCTCGGCGCCGCGCTGCCAGAGGTCGAGCGCCGCGGCCTCGTCGTCGCCCAGCATCGACAGCTCACCCAGCCGGCCGCGGTGGTGCGGCAGGCGTTCGAGCACGGTGCGGTAGTGGTTCAGCAGACGCTCGAGGCCCGCCGCGTCGAAGCGATCGCTGCGGTACTCGAGCGCCAGCTCGAGCGCGGGCTCGCCACCGGGCTCAGCAGACGCTGCGCCCGGCGCGCGTTCGCCGACGAAGAGCGTCAGGTCGAACTTGGCGCTGCCGAGATCGAGCAGCAACGGCTCGAGCGTCGCGTCGCCCAGGCCACGCGCCGCAGGGAGCTGCTGGTGCACGAAGAAGAGCTGCAGCAGCGGCTGACCGCTCCGTAGCGCCGCCGGGAGGTCTTCGAGCACCCGGTCGAGCGGCGCTTCGGCGTCGGCCAGGGCCCGGCGCAGCGAGGCGTTCCAGGCGCCGAGACCCTCCTCCGTACCCCGCGTGGAGTCGACGCCGGCGGTCAGCACGGCAGGAGCGAGGAAGTAGCCGACCATGTCGCGCGTCGCCGGATGGGAGCGCAGCGAAACCGGGGTGCCGAAGACGTGCTCCGCTCGCGCGTCGGCGGCGGCATGTGCGGCATCCGCAACGTCCTGGTCTGCGGCCGGGCCGTCCCCTGGCCCATCGTCGGGCAGGGTGCGGTCGAGCAGCAGCCGGAAGGCGAAGGTGTAGACCGCGTAGGGCGTGCAGGCGCAGCGCCGCGCCAGCTCGCGGACCGCCGCCGCGACCCCGGCGTCGACGCGGTGCGAGATCAGGCGCCCCGGCCTGGCGCCGGGAGCCGCTGCTCGGGATCCGGCGGCTGGCGACGGCGTCGCGACGTAGGGCAGCCCCGCCGCGGGCGGCGGCGGATCGAGCCGCGAGCGCAGCGAACGTTCGGCCTCCCGACGGGCCGCCACCGCGTCGGCGTCGGCCCCAGCGCCTTCGAGCCGCGATCGGCTCCAGTGCGTCCAGTCGTCGTACTGCAGCCGAGGCGCGCCGGCGTTCCCGGCCCTCGGATGTGCATCCTCCGCGCCGTCCGCGTAGAGCTCGGCGATCTCCGCCCACAGGATCTCGAGCGAGCGCTCGTCGGCCAGGAGGTGGTGCAGCACCAGCATCGCCACCGGCGCCCCGGCTGCCGGCTCGATGAGCACGCAGCGCACCAGCGGACCCCTGCCCAGATCGAAGGGCTGCTGCGCCGCGCCGACCGCGGCCTGCTCCGCCGAGACGCCCGCCGCGACGACGAGGCGCTCGAGCCGCAGCTCCGCGGCCGACGAGGGAGGCGCGATGCGCTGGCTCACCTCGCCGCCGTCGCCGTGGTAGGTGGAGCGCAGGATCCGGTGCCGCGCCACCACCCGCTGGAAGGCGCGCTCCAGCGTCGCGACATCGAGCGTGCCGCGGACCCGCCAGGCGCTGACCAGGTTGTAGGCCGGATCGCCCGGCGCCAGCTGGTGCGCCAGCCACACCGCGCGCTGCAGCTCTCCGAGCCGTCGCGGCGCGTCGCGAGGAGCCGGTGGCAGGCTGCCCGACCCTCCGGTGCGAGCGGAGTCGTCCGTCCCGGCGGCGGCGTCGCGCCGGGCCCCGGCGCGACGGGCGGCAGCGGCTTTCTTCAGCCGGATCGCCCGCCGCAGCTGCGCCGCGCGGTCCGCTTCTCGCTCGTTGCTCACAGGGGAGGAAGCCGCCATCGATGCCTTGCCGGGACCCACGCTGGAACCCTGCGGCGGTCGTTCGCGGTCCAGGCTTCGGCGGATCTCGGCAGTCTACCGACCCCGGATCCCGACGCCACCCGTGGGCCCTCAGGCTTGACGCGCCCTCCCGCGGCAGCGACGCTCCCGCCGATGCAGGCCGACAGACCCACGGGCGAGAGCGCCGCCGCCTTCGAGGACCCTCCGCCTCACGCGGTCCTCGAGGTCCTCGAGGTCGAGACGTTCGGCAGCGGCGGCCTCGCCCACTACGCCGACAACCTCGCCCGCGCCCTCGCCGCGCAGGGGCACCGCGTCGCCCTGCTCACCACCCGCGTGCGCGAGCTCGACGCGGTGACGCCCGATCGCGGGGCCGGCAGCGGTGACGGGGCGCGGATCCTGCGCCGGCTGGCGCCATGGGCGCAGCGGCTCGAGCGCAGCCCGCGCCTCGTCGCCTCGGGGCTGCGCAAGCTCGAGGCGCTGCTCGACGCGGTGCGCATCGCCGTCACGGTGCTGCGCACGCGGCCGGGCATCGTGCACCTGCACTGCACCAATCCCGCGGCGCTGGTGCACGCGCTGCTGGTGCGGCTGGTGGCGCCGCTCTCCGGCGGTCCCCGGCTCGTCGCCACCTCCCACGTGGTGCTGCCCCACGAGCCGATGCCGCTGCAACGCCAGGTCTTCGGCTCCCTCTATCGGCTGTGCCACGCCGTCATCGCTCACTCGCGGCACGATCGCGACCGCCTCATCGGCGAGCTCGGCGTCGATCCCAGCCGCGTCGCGGTGATCCCCCACGGCGACTACGGCTTCTTCGCCTCCCAGGACGCAGGGATCGCCGAGAAGCGCCAGTCGGCTCGTAGCGACCTCGCGCTCGGGGAGGGCGACGAGGTGGCGCTCTTCTTCGGCTACGTGCGCGAGTACAAGGGGCTCGACGTGCTGCTCGACGCCTGGCCGGAGGTCGCCGCGCGCCGGCCGCGTGCCCGACTGGTGGTCGCCGGCGACCCGGTGCGCCTCCCCCCCGAGCGGCGGCGCGAGCTGCGGGCGCGCGCCGAAGGTCTCGGCGCCGTCGTGCACCTGGAGTACGTGCCGTTCGAGCGGGTCGAGAGCTACTTCGCCGCCGCCGACGTGCTGGTGCTCCCCTACCGCCGGGTCAGCCAGTCGGGCGTGCTCTATCTCGCTCTGGCGCTCGGCCTGCCGGTCGTCGCGAGCCGCATCGGGGCGTGGTCGGAGATGCTCGCCGACGGCGAGAACGCGCTGCTGGTGGAGCCCCAGTCGCCCGGCGAGATCGCCGACGCGGTCGCCTCGGTGCTCGCCGACCCGGCCCTGGGCCAGCGGCTCGCCGCGGGGGGACGGGCGCTCGCCGCCGAGCACTCGTGGCCGCGCGTCGCCGAGCGCACCGCCGAGCTCTTCGCCGCCCTGGCGCGCTGAGGCGGGAGAGCGCCCGCGACACCGCTCAGAGCCTTAGGCGGCTCAGCGAGGCCGATCCGCTCCGCCGCCCTCGCCACCGCTGCGCAGCCGGGCGCCGACGAAGGCGGCGATGCGGCGCTCGGGTCCCTCCGGCCGACCCCGCAGCAGCCAGAGCGCCAGCAGCGCCGCGGCGTAGACGGAGCCGCCCAGCAACACCTCGAGCAGCAGGGCGATCCAGCCGTCGTCGCCCGCCGCGCCGATCCGACGCCAGGCCGCGAGCGCCGCGACCAGCGCGCCGCAGGCCAGCAGCGGCCGCCACATCCCGCGCAGCCATCCGACCAGGCCGAAGGCCACCGTCACCCGCAGCAGCCACAGGCTCAGGGCGATGTAGAAGACGCCGGCGAGCACGATCGCCGCCACCGCACCGCGCAGCCCGTACAGCAGCGTGCCGCCGACGAAGAGCGGCAGGTGCACGACGGCGTAGAGCAGGCTGACCTGGAACATCAGCCGGGTGCGGCCCAGCGCCATGACGCACGGCTGCGCGCTCGACAGGGTCGCCCGCACGCCCAGGTAGGGCACGAAGATCCAGAGCAGCGGCACGATCGTCTGCCAGCCGGGGCCGAGCACCAGCGGCACCGCGCGCTCGGCGACCAGCGCGAAGCCGCAGGCGGCCGGCAGGCTGAGCGTCGCCAGCACCGCAGTCGATTCGGCGACCGCGGCGCGCAGTCTGCCGCGATCGGCGGCGATCTCGCTGTACGAGGCGAAGAGCACCCGCTGCAGCGGCGAGACGAGCTCCGCGGTCGGCAGCACCGCGACACGCTGGGTCATGAAGTAGTAGCCGGCCTCGACGACGCCGAGCAGACGCCCGACGAGGATCCTGTCGGTGCGCATCGACAGCGTGGTCACCAGATTGGCCAGCGACATCCAGCCGCTGAAGGCGAGGATCTCGCGCCAGCGACCGAGCGACGGCCGTGGCAGGTAGGGCCGCAGCAGGTAGCTGACCGCGGTGTGCGCCAGGCGGCTCGCCACCGCGCCGGCGATCAGCGCCCAGTAGCTGCGGTAGGCGAGCGCCAGCCCGACGGTGACCGCGAACGCGAGCAGCGCCGCGACCAGCGTCTGCGCCGCCACCCGCGAGTAGACCAGCTCGCGCTCGAAGAGCACGAAGCGGGGGTTCGCCAGCCCGTCGAGAAGCGGCGCCAGCGCCAGCGCCCACAGAGCCCAGGTGATCCTCCGGTCCTCGGCGAACGGAGCGACGGCAAGCAGCGCCGCCGACGCGACCACGCCACGTCCGAGGGCCAGGGTCCAGGCGGTGTCGAACAGCTCGCGGCCCTCTTCGCGCGAGCGCACCAGGGCGCGGCGCACGTCGAACTCGCTGAGGCCCTCGATCACCAGCACCCAGGAGGTGGCGATGGCGACGAGGCCGAAGTCCTCGGGGCTCAGCAGCCGGGCGAGCACGACGACGCCGGCGAAGCCGAGCAGCCGCTCCGCCCAGCGGCTGGCGTAGACCCAGCCGGCGCCGCGCGCGGCACGCCCGGCGCGGCTCACTGCGATCCCTCCGCGCCGTCGGCCGCGGCGAGCAGACCCTCGACGGTGCGCTCGAGCACCCGCTCCGGCGCATAGCGCAGGCAGTGCGAGCGCATCGTCTCGATCCGCCCGAGGGCGTCCTCGTCCTCCATCAGGGCCTCGATCCGCTCGCCGATCCGCGGCGCCCGGTCGCGCTGCGCGTCGCCGAGCGCGCCGAGGCCGTGGAAGACGACGCGCGAGGCGACGCCCGCCATGTCGGTCTGACCGCCGCAGTAGACCAGCATCGGCGCCCCGGCGAGCACACACTCCTCGGCGGTGTTGGAGCCGCCGTGCACGACAGCGAGGTCGACCCGGCGCAGCACGTCGGGCTGCGGCACCCAAGGGAAGAGGTGCACGTTGGGCGGCAGGGTCGCGTCGCGCTCACCCAGCGCGCTCTCCTGCTCGGCGCCGCCGAGGCTGATCACCAGGTGCCACCAGGGTCGCTGCTCCACCGCCGCGATCAGCTCGCGCAGCAGCCGCGGCGAGGCGGTGAAGTGGGTGCCGAAGGCGGCGTAGATCCAGCGCGCGCCCCCGTCACCACCGGACCCGGGCTGTCGGTCGCGCCACGGCGCCGCCGGCAGCAGGGCGCGCAGCCGCGCCTCCTCGAGCCGGTGCTCGACCGGCGTCGGCCGGTCGCCGGCCACCATCGGCCCGACGTAGTGCACTCCGGCGCGCGGTCGGTGCGGCAGCTCGAGCTCGAAGGCGTGCAGCACCAACGCCGGCAGGCTGCGCCAGGTGAGCGGCATCAGCCACTGCGCGAAGTCGGCCTCGCGGCGCCACGCGAAACCGCGCTGAAGCGCCAGGTGACGCAGCAGCGACACCCGGTCGCAGCCGGCGTGGCGAGCGTAGGCACGCACCCGTCTCACCGCACGACGAATGCGCAGCACCGTCCACAGCAGCCGGATGCCCGTTCCCGAGCCGCGGAGGCCGCGGCCCGGCAGCGCCAGCACGTGCGGCGGCGGCAGGCCGGGACGGCGCCAGATCGAGACGAAGGGGCAGAGCTGCGCCACCCGGATCCCGGCGCTGCGCGTGGCGACGATCGCCTCGTGCAGCTCGCAGTCGATCAGGGCCAGGTCGGGCGCCGACCGCTCCAGCTCGGCGGCGAAGTCGTCGGCCCCGAGCTCGTCGAGCGCCGCCCGCCGCCGCGCCGCGAGGCGCAGCCAGCGCGCCCCACCGCCGCGCTCCGCCGGCGGCGCCGCGCCGCGAGCCATCGCAGGGCCCAGCTCGGCGCCGTCGAGACCATGAGCCCGAACCACCGGCAGCGCCGCCGCCGGCGCCAGCAGGCTCACCCGATGGCCGGCCGCGACGAGCCGTCGCGCCAGCTCGCAGCTGGCATGGAGCAGGCCGCGCTCGGCCCCGGTCACGCAGAGGATGTGCGCCATGGCGGATGGACAGATTCAGTCTCGGCGGGAGGTCGCGGGGCAAGCGTGCAGGACGGGACGGCGCCGGCGCCCGATCGCAGGTCGTGGGCCGAGCCCTCGGCCGGTGCGACGGCCGGTCCGACCACCGGCCCTCTCTCGATCAGTCGACCGGATAGCCCAACTGTTCCAGCACAGCGCGGTGCTCGTCGAGGAAGGCGGCGTGCACCCGCGGCGTGAAGTGCCGTTTCCACTGCTGGGGCGAAGGGTCGCGCACGTGGCCGTCGCGCTCGGCACGGCGGCCGCCGGCCCGCCCCATCGCGTGGCGGCGCGCCAGCCACACCCCGAGCCGTCGCTCGATCGGTCCCAGCCCGAGGAAGGTCAGCAGCTCGCCGAACACCCGTGCCTCGTCGCCGAGGATCTCCTCGTAGCGCCACAGCCGGACGCGGGGATCGCGCTCGGGCCAGGACGCCATCGACCGAAAGTGCTCACGGCGGAACTCGAGCTCGGCGAGCAGGCCCTCCTCCAACGACGACTGCTGCAGGTAGGCGGCGAAGGAGCCGCCGCGACGCCGCAGGCCCTCGGGAACCACTCCGTTGGCGAACTCCCAGTCGGCCGGGGTCGGATCCTCGATCCGCGTCCACGGCTCGGCGCCGCGCCGATGGTAGAAGTAGCCCGAGACCACCAGGTCGCGCGGATCGCGCACGAAGCGGGTGATGCGCACCGCGGCGCCGTCGTGGTCTGCGCCGGCGAGCTCGTCGGGATCGAGCGCCCGGTTGTTGATCGACGACACCCGGAAGCGGCGGTGCTCGCGGCGGAACGCCTCGAGATCGCTGTTGAAGTGACGGTGTCCGCCGCGCAGCGGCAGCAGACGGTTGAGCAGGGTGCCGACGACGCGGCGGAAGTAGACCGTCAGGCACTTGTGGTACGAGCAGTGCACCCGCACCCGTACCTGGGCCGCATCGCCAGGTTCCGCGAGGCCCTCGCGGTCCGCGGACCTCGCCAGCGGCGACGCGACGCGCTCAGCCACCGGCGGCGCTCCCCGCCGGCGCCCGGGCCCGTCCGCTGCGCACCCTCCACCAGCCGATCGCGTAGCCGACGCCGCAGACCAGCAGGTAGACCCAGTACCAGAACGCCGACACCACCAGCAGCAGCAGACCGCGGCGGGCGAAGAAGCGCGCCAGCTCGAGGTTGCACGCCAGCAGCAGGAGGAGCAGTGCCGCCGCTGCGATCAGCGCCCAGGGGCTGAGCACCGTCGCGGCGAGCGCCAGCGGCAGCAGCCCCGCCGCGGCGACGCTCCAGCGCTGACCGCGGCGCACGTTGAGGTCGTCGAGCAGGGCCCCCGAGGCGAGCATCAGCTCGGTCCACGGCACCGCACGCCGCCACAGATCGGTGTGCAGCATGCCGGGCACCGTCCAGCGCTTGAGGTGCTTGACCATCAGGCTCGGCTCGAGCGCGATGCGGTGGCCGGAGCGGCGCAGCCGCATGCCGAGCTCGATGTCTTCCACCGAAGGCTGCGCGAAGCGTTCGTCGAAGCCGCCGACCTCCTCGAAGACACTGCGACGCACGGCGCCGCAGGCGCCCCAGAAGGTCGACGCGTCGCGCCGCGAGTGCTGGTGCACGAAGTGGTGCAGCAGGTTGCGGTAGCGCGACACCAGCGCCGGGTGGGAGGGGGCGTCGTCGTAGGAGCCGATGACGGCGGCCAGATCGCGCCGCTCGCGCAGCAGCCGGTCGACCCGCGCCACCAGGTCCGGCGGCACCTCGACGTCCGAGTCGACGAAGAGCAGCACCGCGCCACGGGCCTCGCGGGCTCCCCGGTTGCGCGCCTCGGCGGGACCGCGCGGCCCCTGGAGGGCGACGACGTCGGCGTCCAGGCCACTGCGGCCCAGCGTCTCGCGGTGGTCCGGATCGTCGCCGTCGAGCACCACCACGACCTGGCGCGGCGGTGGATCGAGGGCCGCCAGGCTGGCGGCGCAGCGATTCCAGCCCGCCGCCTCGCCGCCCACCGGCACCACCAGGGTGACGTCGCAGGGCGGGGCCACCGCGGCGGCGACGGTCGGGTCGGAGGGGGCCGGTGGACGTGGCTCGGCCAAGGTCCCCTCAGTCCTCCAGCCGCGAGAGATCGAACGGATCGAGCAGTCCCTCGAGCTCGCACTCGCGCACCACCGACTCGGCGGCGAGGTCGACCAGCAGATTGATCGTGCGCGCCAGCAGCCAGCCGAAGCCGAAGCCGAGCAGCGCTGCCTCGAGCGCGCCGATCAGCGCCCCCGGCCAGGAGACCTGGAAGCCGATCAGATAGTGCCCGAGCAGCGACAGGTTCGGGCCCAGCGGCTCGTCGCCGCGCAGCAGCAGCACCGCGGTGAGCAGGAAGACCAGGGCGCCGGCGATGACGCCGACGGCGCCGCCGAGCGCCACCGGGTCGTAGCGGGCGAAGGCGGCCGCGATCGCCTGCTCGAGGCGCTCGTCGCCTGCCGCCAGGTCGTCCTCCTCGAGGCGTCGCGGCACGGCGCGGTCGGCGAGCGAGCGGCTGCCGCGCTCCGGCGCCTCGAGGTAGCTGTCGTCCTCGGTGGCCGCCCAGAGATCGTGCGCCGGTCCCGCCGCCCCGCCGGTCGCGCTGGACCCGGACGCAGACTCGGCCTCGCGCAGGATGTTGCGCGCCGCCAGCATGCCGGTGAGCATCGAGTGGTCCTGGTTGTTGTAGCGGTGCTGGCCGTTGCGGCCGATCGGATGCAGGTTGCCGATCCCCTCGAGGTGGCGCCGGGCGACGGCGAGGGCCTGCTCGTAATCGCGGTCGTAGACCGGGTAGGCCTTCGGCATGCGGACCACGTAGTGGCCGACGACGTCGTCCTCCTCGGCGAGGCCGAGCCAGGCGAGCTCGCGCGCCGCCAGCGCACCGAGCTCGTCGTCGCCGGCGCTCCACAGCTCGTCGCCCTCCTGCACGAAATACTCGAGCCCGAGCGAGGTGCGCGAGGCGTCCGGCACCATCTCGGGGCTCCAGTTCTTGAAGTTCTGGATGCGGCCGACGCGCACCTCCGGCGCGTGGATGTAGATCCAGTTGTCGGGGAACAGGTGCTCGCGGTCGACCACGACGACCACGGTGAGGAAGTCGCGGAAACGCAGCTTCGCGGCTGCGGCGAGCACCTCGTCGGGTGGCGGGGGGTCGAGCGCCCGCAGCAGGCCGGGCACCGGCATCGTCGACACCACGCTCGAACAGGCGATCGTCTCGACCTCGCCTCCCCCGTCGCCTTCTCCGCCGTCGACACCGTCGTGGCGTCGCACGTCGACCTCGTTCACCCGCCCGCCGTCGTGACGCAGCCGCACCACCTCCCGCCGCAGGTGGGTCGGCGCTCCGAGCTCGGCACAGCGCTCGGCGCAGCGCTCCCACATCATGCCGGGGCCGAGCCGCGGATACTGGAAGCGGTCGATCAGGGTGGTGACGATCTCACCCTTCTCCTTGCCGCCCCGGCCACCTCCCGAGCCGAGCAGCGCGTTGCGGATCGCCGCCATCAGGTCGAGGTTCTTGATCCGCTGCGCCGCCCAGTCGGAGCTGATCTCGCTGCACGGGATGCCCCACACCTTCTCGGTGTAGCTCTCGAAGAAGACCTCGAACAGGCGACGCCCGAAGCGGTTGACCACCCACTGCTCGAAGCTGCGCTCCTCGCCGCGCGGGGTCAGCCGGACGTACAGATAGCTCAGCACGATGCGCACCGCCTCGACCGGGCCGAGCTTGAGCAGAGCGTCGACGGGCCGCAGCGGATAGTCGAAGAACTTGCCGCGATAGAAGATGCGCGACAGGCGCGGGCGTTCGATCAGGTCGTCGCCGAGCAGCTCGTGCCACAGCGCCTCGACCTCGGTGATCTTGGTGAAGAAGCGGTGGCCGCCGATGTCGAAGCGGTAGCCGTCGCGCTCGACGGTGCGCGAGATACCGCCGACGATGTCGTCCTTCTCGTAGACCACCGCCGGCAGTCCGCGCCGGGCCAGCTCGTAGGCGGCGGTCAGGCCGGCCGGCCCGCCGCCGATGACCACCGCCGGCTCACCGCCGCGCTGTCTCGCGGCCCCGTCGGCCCGCTGCGCCTCCTCCGATCCCACACCCTCGACCATCGCTCACCCGCGCGTCGTCGCCGCGCCGCGCAGGTCGGCGATCCGGTTGTAGGTCCAGGCGAGCGACGCGCCGGCGATGCCGCCGAGCACCACACCGTAGGCGAGGCCGAGCACGGCGCCGCCCCAGGTCACCGAGTAGCCGGGCAGGTAGTTGCGCAGCAGGCCGAGGTGCTGGCCGACGTTCTCGCCGCCGCGCAGCAGCAACCAGGCCGTGGCGAGGAACAGCGCCGCGCCGCCGGTGGCGCCGAAGGTCACCGCCATCACCGCGGCGCGCAGACGGGCGACCGCCCGCCGCAGGATGATCTCCTCTCGCTGCCTCGTCATCTCCTCACCCCTCCGATACCTCACGGCAGCCCGCACCGCTCGCCGCCACTGTCCAGCCCGGATTATTCATGAGCCACCTACTGCGCCCGCAGATGCATCCCGTCTGACGGGCGCCTCCACGGGCTCGCTAGGAGCACCGGGGGGCCGCGCGCCGCCGCCGCGCTGTGTGCACGTACCGTCGAGCTATACGCTGCCCGGGTGCGATCCGATGCGGACAGCGGCCGGGACCCGAAAGGCGACGGCGAGGGCACCTGGAAGCTGCCATTCGGCCTCGGCCTGACGGTGCAGGACCGCGGAGTGCTGTGGCGCTACCTGCTGCTGCTGGCGGCGCTACCGCTGCTGCCGACCGCCACCTTCGGCCCCTACTCGGTGCTCTCGGCGCGGCAGATCGGCTGGATGGTGGTGCTGATCGTCAGCGTCAACCTGTGCGGCTACCTGATGCTGCGCCTGTTCGGCGCCCGCGCCGGCTTCCTGCTCGCCGGCCTGCTCGGCGGCCTGATCTCGAGCACCGCGGTGGCCATCGCCTACGCCCGCGACACCCGCACCATGACCGGGGTCGACCGCATCGCCGCGCTGGCGATCGCCGCCGCCACCGCGGTGTCGCTGGTGCGGGTGCCGCTCGAGCTCTTCGTCGTCGCCCGCTCTCAGCTGCTCGCGCTCTGGCTGCCGTTCGCGCTGCTCTTCCTCGCCACCCTCGTCGGGCCGACCTGGCTGTGGCTGCGCGGCGAGGTGCAGGACCTGCAGGAGGTGCACCCGCCGAAGAACCCGGCCCAACTCGGCACCGCGCTGCTCTTCGGGCTGCTCTACGCCGGCGTGCTGGTCGGCTCCGCCGCCGCCAAGGACCGGCTCGGCGAAGGCGGCCTCTACGCCCTCGCCGCCGTCTCCGGCTTCACCGACCTCGACGCCATCACCCTGTCGACCGGCCGCCTGCTCGCTGACGGCCGACTCGAGCTCGCCGTCGGCTGCCGCGCCGTGATCGTCGCCGTGCTCGCCAACCAGCTGTTCAAGCTGGCGATGATCGTCGCCCTCGCCTCCCCCCGCGCCCGGCGGCTGCTGCTGGTCGCGTTCGCGCCGACCGTTGTGGCGTGCGGGGTGTTGCTGGTGCCGCGTTGGGGGTAGGGGAGGGGTTGGGGGTTGGGGGTTGGGGGGGTTGGGCAACCAGCATCTGGCCAGCTCGAATCTGGTCCACCCAGCCCCTTAGTCCCTAATCCCTAATCCCTAATCCCTAATCCCTAGTCCCTAATCCCTAGTCCCTGACCCCTGACCCCCAACCCCTTCCCCCAGATGCTCCTCCCTCAACGGCGACAGCACCAGCGCCAGCAGCGCCGCCACCGAGAGTCCCCCCATCGCCCAGCTCAGGCCGATGTCGGCGAGGCTGCCGGCGACGAGGTTGCTGATCGCGATGACCAGGGTGCGCACCATGTTGATCGTCGACAACACGGTCGCACGCCGCGCCGAGTCGACGTGGCGGTTGAAGTGGGCGGCGAAGAGCGGTGGCCGTGAGAGGCCGAGTGAGCAGGTCAGCAGCACCGCGCCGATCACCAGCCAGGCCGGCGCCTCGCGCCAGGTCAGCGCCGCGTAGCCGACGACCATCGCCAGCGGCCCGAGGCTGAGCAGCGCCTTCCACGAGCCGAGCGCCTGGCGGATGCGCTCGAAGCGCGCCAGGAAGACGATCTGGCCGATGCTGAGCCCGACGTGCACCACGCCGAACCAGACCAGCGGCACCCCGGCGCGTTCGAGCGCCGCCTGGTAGAGCCAGATGATCGCCCACGAGAGGCCGGCGAAGATCACCATGTCGAGCGCCAGGATGCGCAGCACGCGGTGGCGGAAGAAGTAGCGCACCCCGACCACCATCACCTCGCGGTAGCCCGGGCGCTCGGCCGGCCGTCCCTCTCTCGGCTCGTAGAGCGACAGCGCCAGCAGCGCCGACAGACCGATCGGTATCGCCTGGAAGAGCAGCGGCGCGCGTAGCCCGAACTCCTCGGCGATCACCGAGCCGAAGAGCGCCCCCACCACGATGCCGGTGAGCTGTGACGACGACAGCCAGCCGAAACGCTGCGGCGCCTCCGCCTCGCGACCCAGCTCCTGCAGCGAGTCGTAGAGCAGCGCCTCGTTGGCGCCCGAGAGCAGGGTGAACGACGCGGCGAAGAGGATCTCGGCGAGCAGGAACCGCGGCAGGCTCGGGGCGCTGACGTAGACCAGCACCGCGACCACGCCGACGGCGCCGGAGAGCACGATCGACGCCTTGCGCCCCCAGACGTCCGCCACGGTTCCGGTCGGCACTTCGAGCAGGAAGTTCCAGACCATGAACCAGGCGTTGACGAGCAGGATCTGGCCCAGGGTCAGCCCGCCCCAGTCGCGGTAGAAGGGCACCAGGACCGAGGAGATGAAGTGGGTCCAGAAGAGGCCGGTGATCAGGTTCAGCTTGAACAGGTTGCCGGCCGGCCCGCGCAGCGTGAAGCCACCCCCGGCCCGCGCCCTGGTGCGTCCGACCTTCCCCTGGGCCCTCTTGCGCTGAGCCCTCATGCCCTGGGCCCTTTCCCTGCTCCCGCGGCGTGCCATGGTCGACGCACTGTATCGGCGTCGGGAGCGGAGCCGAGCCGACCGGGCCGTCGCGCAGCGGCCGGCCGGCGTGGATGCCCTGACTCGACTCCGCCGGACGCCTCGATCGAGGCTCGTCGCTCTCTCTGGCTCAGGCGCCGCTCAGGTGCCCGAGGCCTCCGCCAGCTCCTCGCGCAGGGTGCGCGCGGCGAGCACGTAGTGCACCGCGCCCCAGACGTTCACCAGCAGGGTGACCAGCAGTGCGTAGCGCAGCGACTGGTCGCCGAAGCGGTCGCGCAGCAGGTCGCTCAGCGCGCCGACCGCCGGCGGCCCGAAGCCCATGCCGATGAAGTTGAGCACGAAGAGCAGCACCGCCGCCGCCGCGGCGCGCATCCGCATCGGCACCAGCCCCTGGGTCAAGGCGAAGCTGGGCCCGGTGTAGATCGGCGACAGGAAGGCGGGAATGGTCCAGAAGGCGAACGACACGTAGGGGCTGGTGGCGAGCAGGGCCGGGAAGGCGAAGGGGATCGAGATCACCAGCGAGATGGCGCAGATCCACACGTACCAGCGCTGGTCGCGGGCGCCCAGCCGATCGCCGAGGTAGCCGCCGGTGAAGACCCCGGCGGCGCCGATGATGCCTGCGAACAGCGCCAGGAAGGTGCCGACCTCGCCGCTCGACAGGCCGTAGGTGCGCATGTAGAAGGGCGGCAGGAAGCCGCCGACGCCGTAGGCGACGAAGGCGTGCAGCGCGGCGCCGAACGACAGGTGGCGGAACGAGCGCCGCGACCACAGCAGCTGGAAGACCTCGACCATGCGGGTGGCGCTGCGCACCTCGGCGGCCGTCTGCACCCGGTGCTCGGAGAGGCCGCGCGGCGGCTCCTTGAGGAAGATCGCCACCACCCCCGCGAACAGCACGCCCGGCAGGCCGACGACCACGAACGCCATGCGCCAGCCGAAGAACTCGTTGATCCAGCCGCCGGCAAGGAAGCCGATCATGATCCCGATCTGGATGCCGATCGAGTAGATCGCCAGCGCCGTGCCGCGCCGCTTGGGCTCGAACAGGTCCGAGATGATCGAGTGCGCCGGCGGCGAGCAGCCCGCCTCGCCGACACCGACGCCGATGCGTGCCAGCAGCAGGCTGACGAAGCCGGTGGCGGCGCCGCACAGCGCCGTCATCCCGCTCCACACGAAGATCGCGATCGCGATGATCCCCGAGCGTGACGTGCGGTCGGCCAGCGCCGCGATCGGGATCCCCAGCGTGGCGTAGAAGAGCGCGAAGGCGAAGCCGGTGAGCAGCCCGAGCTGCCAGTCGTAGAGGCCGAGGTCCTGCTTGATCGACTCCTGCAGGATGCTGAGGATCGAGCGGTCGATGAAGTTGAAGACGTACGCCACCACCAGCAGCCCCAGCGCGAACCAGCGGTAGCGCGGGGTGAAGAACTCGGCCGGGCGCGTCTGCATGCGGAGGCCTCCTCGGCGCGGCCGTGCCTCCGCAGGGCGAAGGGGGCGGGCGGCGGATGTCTCGATCGAAAGGCGACGGGAGAAGTGGGCGCATCCTATGCGCTCCGAATCGTCCCGCAGCTCGGCGGCGGTGCGGGAAGAGGACTCGAGCTCGCACCGGCTCCGCGAACCTTCCGCATCCTCCCCCTGCAGGGGGAGGACAGAGGTGGGGGTCTCCCAGTCAGAGATCTCGTCGCACCACGCGAAGTCCCGCCTCACGCAACGCGTGGATCCGCGCCCTCGAGCTCGCACCGGCACCGAGACGCCTTCCGCATCCTCCCCCTGCAGGGGGAGGACAGAGGTGGGGGTCTCCCAGTCAGAGATCTCGTCGCACCACGCGAAGTCCCGCCTCACGCGGTGCGGGGATCCGCGCCCTCGCCGTCCTCGCCGCCGCCATCCTCGCGATGCCCGCCGACGCCGACGCGTCGACCTGGGAGCTGGAGCTGCCGACGAGCGGCACCCTGCAGCTCGATCTCGAGGCCCAGTGGGGGCGCATCGAGGTGCTCGCCGATTCTGACGCGCGCCTGCTCACCATCGAGGCGCGCGACCCCGGCGCCGACCTGCGCTTCGTGTCGCTCAACGGCAGCGTCGAGCTCTGCTTCGCACGCGACCTCAGAGCCGCGGTGCACCTCAGCACCGCCGGCGACCCGATCCGTAGCGAGCTCGCGATCCGCGCGGACACCACCGAGCTCGAGACCCGGCCTCTGGTCCTGCGACCCGGCGACCGCGTCGCGGCGCGCGCCAGCGAGGTGCGCGGAAGCGTCGGCCCGCCCAGCGAAGAACCGCCCGACGTACGCCTGCGCGCCAGCACCGTGCGCGGCGAGATCGCGCTCAGCGTCTGCGAGGAGTCCTGAGCGTGCGAGACGGCAGGCACAGCGCGCGGCAGCCACGAGACGCTGAGAGTTGGCGAGGATCGGGCCGGGGCCACCCGGCGCGGGCGGTAGCCACTTCAGTCCCGACAAAGACCCTCGTTCCCGCGAAAGCGGGAATCCACGCGTCTCGGTTCGCGGCGCGTGACCCCCTCGGCCGCACGGCCTCCCGAGCCGGGACTCGGCTCCTTCCGAGCTGCCGGCGCCATCGGGCGCTCTGCGGGGCCAAGGCAGCCCTCGGGCCCACCGCTGCTCCTCCACCATCGACGCCGACGCGCTAACGCGCGGAGCGGGCCAGCGAGACCGCCAGGCCCATCGACTCACCTCGCGACGGGAGCACTAGAATCCGACCCATCGACGCTGAGCCGCACCGGCCCGTCGTTCCCTTCCCTTCCTCACCGACTCTTCGGTGCCCCCTTCGTGCCCGCCAACCAACGCGCCCTCGCCGCGCGACGCCGCCGCCTTTCTGGCCGTGCGCCCGTGCTCCTGAGGCTCGCCGCCGCCGTGCTGGTCGCCACGGCCGTCGCGCTCACGGGCGCTGCGCCGGCGGCGGCCAGCGAACGTCGCTTCGAGCCCGTCCCGCTGCGCGACGAGCTGCCCGACACCACGGTCGAGGCGCTGGCGATCGACCACCAGGGCTTCCTCTGGATCGGCACCGAAGAGGGCGTGCACCGCTGGGACGGCTCGCAGCTGCGCACCTTCCGGCGCAGCGCCGAGGGCTCACCGGGCCTCGGGGCCAACCGCGTCTCGGCGCTGCTGGTCACCTCCGACGGCACGCTGTGGGCCGGCACCCGCGGCGGCGGGCTGAGCCGCTTCGACGCCGCGCTCGAGCGCTTCGACACCTTCCGCCACCGGCCAGACGACCCCGGCTCGCCGACCAGCGACGACGTCGTCGACCTGGCCGAGGACGCGCAGGGCCGCATCTGGGTCGCCACCATGCGAGCCGGCGTCAGCGTGCTCGCCGACCCCACCGCCGCGCAACCCCACTTCACCGGCATCCGCCACGACGAGGACGACCCGGGCAGCCTGCCCAGCGACGGCGCCCGCGCCCTGCTGGTGACCCGCGACGGCGCGGTGTGGGTCGCCACCATGGGCGGCGTCGCGGTGCTGCGCGACCCGGGCGCCTTCGCCGACCCCCACTTCCTCCGGCTGCACCACGATCCCGACGACCCCGGCTCGCTGCCCGACGACGAGGTGTGGGCGCTGCACGAGGCGCGCGACGGCTCGATCTGGGTCGGCATGTGGGGCGGCGGCCTGTCGCGCCTGCGCCCGGAGCAACGCGCCGACCTCGAGAATGCGCGCTTCGAGACCTTCGATGCGCGGCAGGACCACCCCCACGCGCTGGGCGACAACCGGGTGATGCAGATCTTCGAGGACTCCTCAGGGGAGAGCGGCGGCCCCGGCGCCCTCTGGATCGCCACTCTCGACGGTCTCTTCGAGCTGCCGGCGAGCGAGCGCTACGCGCCGCAGCCACGCTTCCTCGCCCACCCCGCCGACCCGCTGTGGCGGTTCAGCGTGCCCGAGGACCACACCAACGCCTTCGTCGAGGACCGCGACGGCGACCTGTGGATCGGCACGCGGGACGGGCCGGCCCGGCTCGATCGCGCCAGCGAATCGTTCGTGCGTCTGCGCGTCGCCGAGGCCGAGGGTCTGCCCGGCCTCTCCGGCGGGGTCCGCGACGCACTGATCGACCGCCACGGCGTGCTCTGGGTGGCGACCACCAGTGGCCTCGACCGGGTGGAGCTGGCGAGCTCGCCGTTCGAGCGCCACCGCATCGAGCGGTTCCCGCGTCCAGAGGACGATCTCTACACGCCGCCCGATTTCGAGATGCCGCGGATCCTGCGCCTGCTCGAGAGCCGTGACGGATCGCTCTGGATGGCGAGCTACGCCGGGCTGCTGCGCCTCGACCCCGAGCGCCGGCGCGTCGAACGCACCCTCGAGGGACTGAGCAGCAACGCCGTGCTTTCGCTGCACGAAGACTCCTTCGGCACCCTCTGGGTGGGCACCTACCGCGGCCTCGAGCGGGTGCTGCGCGACGAGCGCGGCGCCTTCGCCGAGAGCTTCGTGCTGCGTCACGATCCCGAAGATCCCGCCACGCTCAGCAACATGAGCGTCGGCGCTCTCGCCAGCCAGAGTGACGGCACCCTGTGGGCGGGGACCTACGCCGGTCTCAACCGCCTGCGCTTCCCCGTCGATCCCAGCCAGCCGGAGATCCTGCGCCTGCTCGCGGAGCCGCGCGGCGCCTTCGGCCTGGCGCACGACGACATCGACGCGCTGGCGGTCGGCGCCGACGACACGCTGTGGGTGGGCACCCACGGCGGCGGCGTGCACCGCCTCGAGCACGGTGCCGACCCGCCCCTCCTGGAGAGCTACGGCGTCGCCGACGGGCTGCCCAGCGACATCGTCGGCGACGTCGCAATCGCCGCGCGCAGCAGCGACGGCAGGGCCGCCCGCGGTGACGGAGGCATGGAGAGCGTCGGCGGCAACGGCGCCGACGGCAGCAACGGCCGCAACGACGGTTCGGTGCAGCACGTCTGGATCGCGACGCCGCGGGGTCTGGTGCTGCACCGGCCCGACCACGAGACGACCGGCCGCGACCGCTTCACCACCTTCGGCGTCGGCCACGGTCTCGCCGATGACGGCGTGGGCCTCGTCCGCACCCTGCCGGACGGTCGCCTGCTGGTGGCGACACACGGCGAGCTCACCCTGCTCGACCCGCGGCGTCTCGAGGTCTCCGTGCAGCCGCCTCTGCTGCGCCTCACCGGCCTGCGGGTGCGCAACCAGCCGGTGATGCCGGAGCAGGGCTCACTGCTCGAGCGCAGCCTGCTGCTGACCGACGAGCTCACCCTGCGCCACAGTGACTCGCTGATCGCGCTCGAGTTCGCCGGCGTGACCTTCCGTCGCCCCGACGAGCTGCACTACCGCTACCGCCTCGAGGGCCTCGACGAGAGCTGGGTGCCGGCCGCTGCCGACGACCGCAAGGCGACCTACACGACGCTGCCGCCCGGCCGCTACGCCTTCCGCGTGCAGGCGCGCGAGCCGTCCGGCGAGTGGAGCCCGCACGAGGGGCGGCTCGCGGTGCACGTGCTGCCGCCGTGGTGGATGACCTGGTGGGCACGTGGCGCTGCCGCCCTGCTCCTCGCCCTCGTCGCCGCGGCCGTTCCCCTGCTGCACGCGGCGCGGGTGCGCCGCCGCAACCGCGAGCTCGAGCAGCGCGTCGCCGAGCGCACCGCCGACCTCGAGCACGCCAACCAGCAGCTCGCCGACGCGGCGCGCAGCGACTTCCTCACCGGCCTGCCCAACCGCCGCGCCTTCTTCGAGCGCGCCGAGGTCGAGCTCGCCGCCGCCCGCCGCGCCGACAGTCCCCTCGCCGTCGTGCTCGGTGACCTCGACCACTTCAGCGCGTCAACGACACCTGGGGCCACGACTGCGGCGACGAGGTACTGCGCCAAGTGGCGCGCACCGTGCGCTCCGCCGTGCGCGAGCGCGACCTGGTGGCGCGCTGGGGCGGCGAGGAGATCGTCTTCCTGCTCCCCGACACCGATCGCGAAGGCGCCCGCGAGGTCGCCGAGAAGGTGCGCCGCGCCGTCGAAGGCCTGCCCTTCCTCTGGCAGGGCAAGCGCCTCGACCTCAGCATGACCCTCGGCGTCGCCGAGCTCGAGCAGATCGACGACGAGGGGCTCGCCGACGCCGTCCGCCGCGCCGACGCGGCACTCTACGAGGGCAAGGAGAGGGGGAGGAACGCGGTGGCGGTGTAGGCGGAGGAGCGTCGGCCAGGCGCTAGGCTCCACGGATGTCGCTCCTACGGCGCCGGCTCGACGAACGCACGATCCTGCTCGCGATCGTGCTGCTCGCCGCGTTCGCTCTCTCGATGCACGGCGGCACGCCGCTGCGCCACCCGGACTCTCTGGTGGGTCGCGCCTACCACGCCCTGACGAACGCCGGAGACCCTGGCTTCTTCCACTACCCGGCGCTCGGCGTGTACCTGAACGCCGCCGCCTACGCCGTCTACCGTGTACTCGCCGAACAGGCCACGCCCGAGCTTCTTGCCCACCTCGCGAGCTGGCCCTGGGTCGACCTCCCGGGTCACCTGGTCACCGCTACGTTCTCGGCCGCCGGCGTCGGCGCGGCGTTCCTGATCGCTGCGCGACTGGCGGGTCTCACGGCGGGCTTCGTCGCCGCTGCGACGTTGGTCTCCGCACCGCTGTGGAATGCCGACGCGCACTACGTGACCGTCGACATTCCTCTCGCTGCGCTCTGCGCGCTCGCACTGGCCTGGCTGACCTGTCGCGGCGAGAAAGCCGCCGGCCTGCACTTCGACCTCGCGGCGGGCGCATGGATCGGTCTGGCCACGGCGATGAAGTACAACGGCTTCGTGCTCGCGGTGCCGTTCGTGGTGGTGCTCGCCGCGAGAACGGGTTTCACCAACCGGCTCGTGCTCTCGCTGCTGCGCACGGCAGCAGTCGCCATCAGCGTGTTCTTTCTCTGCAACCCCTACGCTCTGGTTCGCCACCACCTGTTCCGCAGCCACCTCAAAGAGGAACTGGCCCACTCGCGCCAGGGCCATCCCGGCTACGACCTCGAGGCCTGGCATCAGCCCCTCACATCGACCCTCCCGACCGGCCTCGGTCTCGTGCCGCTGATGCTCGCGGTCGCAGGACTGATCTGGATCTGGCGAGATCGCGGACCTTCGTCCCGTGCCAACGCGGCGGCGCTGTCCGCGTTCCTGCTCGCCTACTTCGCACTCGTCGCCACCAGCACGGTCGACTTCGACCGCTACGCGCTGCCGCTGCTGCCGGTGGTCGCCGCGCTCTGCGGTGTCGGTGTCTCCGAGCTCGGTCGGGCAGCGTCAGGGCCCAACGCTGGACGCCTCGGGCAAACGATCGCGCTGCTGGTCTCGCTCGGGCTCGGCGTCGCGATCGGCTGGAACCTGCACACCTGCCTGCGGCACAACGCGCTGCTCGGTACCGACACCCGGACGGTGGTGCGGAACCTCCTCGAGCTCGCGCCCGAAGCCGACATCGCCCTCAGCCCATTCCTCGCTGCAGACGCACCGAGCTCCGCCCGGCTGCTGGCACCTTCCGGTGCAGAGGGCTCCGATCTCCTGCTCGTCGACTCGTTCGGCCACGACCGGTTGCTCTACGACCCCGACGTGCCCGCCGACCAGGGCGTCGAGCTGTCGGTCCTCCGGCGGTCGGAGGCGGCTCTCGTCGTGTCTCCGTTCCAACGCCCGAAGCAGGGCGTGGCGTTCTCTCCGAAGTCCGTCTACTCGCCCTATCCACCCGATCTGTGGGCGAGGTCGGCGTCGGGTCCCTACGTCGAGATCTACGGACCGCGTGAGCAGCTCGAGCACCTGGTCGAGCGGACCGGCCAGGCGTCGCCCGCCATCCGTGTGTCGCTTGCAGGACGAAACGAGGCCTTCTACTACAAGCGCCTCCTCGACTCCGGGCCGTGCGAAGCCGTGCGGAGCGACCGTTGACCATCCTCCTGCACCTGTGGCCCGGAGTCTGCCTGGGGCTGTGCGGGTTGGCTCTCGATCGGGTCCTCCGTCGTTGGTTCGACCCGGTTCCTGTCGCGACCTGGGCGCTCTTCGCCGTGCTGGTCTTCGCGCTGCTCGGGCCGACGCTCTTCCTCGGCGCCACGCTGGGCCCGCTCGACAAGCTCGGCCAATGGGTCCCCTTCGAGCATCTCGAGGTGTTCGAAGATGCGTTGGTCGGTGACGAGGGCATGGCGGTCGGCAACCCGATCCAGAACGACCTGGTCGAGGAGCTGCTGCCCTGGCTGCTCACCGTCCGGCGCAGCTACCTCGAAGGCGAGCTGCCGCTGTGGAACCCCTGGAGCGGCGCCGGGGCACCACTGCTCGCGAACCCCCAGGCGTTCGCGCTGCACCCCTTCCTGTTCCTCTCTCTGCTGGTGCCGGAGGCGTCCGCGCTGCCCTTCATCGCTGGACTGCGGCTCCTCACCACGCTGGTCTTCTCCTACCTCTTCTTCCGGCGAGCCGGCCTGGGATTCGAGGCCGCCAGGGTCGCCTCCTGTGCCTTCGGTCTCTCCGGCTTCCTGCTCCACTTCCTGACCTGGCCGCACGCCAACGCCATCGCCGGCGCCGCGGCCTGCCTCTATGCACTCGCTCGTTGGTTCGATGGACCTGCGCGTTCGGCATTCCTCCTCCTGGTCCTCTCACACACCACGCTGCTGCTCAGCGGGCATCCCGAAACGATGCTGCACGCTCTGCTCCTATTGGCTGCGTTCACGGCCTTCCGCCTGTTGCGTGAGCTGCGCTCCGAAGGATCCCGCGCCGCTGAGCTGCTGATGCGGAAGGCCGTACCCGCGGCCCTTGCCGGTCTGCTCTCCCTCGGCCTGGCCGCCCCGGCCCTGCTGCCGGCAGCCGAGTACCTGCCGCTGACCAACCGCTATGCCGAGATGCAGGAGCGCAACGAGGCCTTCGCAAGGCTCTCGTGGTCGGAGCTCGATCCGGAGCCCATCCTCGATTCGGTCCCCGAGCGGATGATCCCGATCGCGGCGCCCAACGCCTTCGGCAGCAGTCGTCACGGGGCCTTCTGGGGCTTCCAGAACTCGAACGAGTCGTCGACCGGGTTCGCCGGATCGTCGGCGCTGCTCTGCGCTCTCCTCGCTGCCTTCCTGGTCTGGCGACGGCCGCGAGCGAACGAAGTCTTCTTCCTGTTGCTGCTACTCGTCGGCGTCGTGGTGATCTTCCATCCGCCGGGTCTGATGCTCGTCCTGGTGCGCCTGCCGCTGCTCGACAGCTCGCCGCTCTGGCACCGACGGGTCCTGTGGTGGGTCGCCCTCGCCGCCAGCTACCTGCTCGGATCGTGCGTCGACCGGTGGCGGAAGGAGCACCTGGCGCGCTTGCCCGTGGTGGTCTGCGCTGCCTTCCTCGCCTCGCTCGTCGCCGGGTCGTACCTGGCGAACCCGCCCTCCGACCCAGAGGTTCTTGCCCACCAGCGCCTTCTGTGGCTCTTGGCGCAGCTGCTGGCGATCGTCGTGACCGCCGGGCTGCTCGCCACACGCTACCGCTCCTGGAAGGCTGGGTTGGTGACGGCGACCGTGGTCCTCGAGTTGCTCATCTTCCATCGGCCGCTCAATCCGTCTCTGCCTGGCGAGCTCTTCTTCCCGCAGACCGAGCTCACGCAGGCACTCGGCGAGCTGCAGGAGTCCCCTCCGGGATTCCGCAGCCTCGGTCACCATGCAGCCCTGCCGCCCGAGCTGCCTTCGATCTACCGCCTGCGCGATCCGCGGGCCCAGGGACCGTCGCTGGCGAGCGATCTCCTCGAGATCGTCGAGCCGCTCGGAATGGACGCTGGCGGACGGCTCTGGGACGTCAGAGCGCACCCCACCCTGCTCGACCTGCTTGCGGTGCGCTACGTCTACGAACGACCGGGCCTGCAAGGCGTCACCGGACCCCTGCGCCACGTAGGCGAGTCTGGAGCCATCTGGGAACGCGAGTCGGCGCTGCCGATGCTCTTCCTGCCCCAGGCTGCTCGCACCAGGAGCCGTGAGGACTGGTCCGAGCTGCACGAGGTCGAAAGCTTCCGCGATCTCGCGATCGTCGTTTCAGGGGCCGACGCAGAGCTCTCGCTGCCCTGGAAGGCCTCCGCCCAGGCGGAGCTCCTGATCGAAGCAGTAGGGAGCGGCACCGTGACCGCCAGGTTCACGTCCTCCGAGCCGCGCCTGCTCGCCTCGAGCGTGCTCGACGACGGCAACTGGATGATCGCCGCCGGAGGCGACGAGCTCGCCAGCTTCTCGGTCAACGGTCCCTTCGTCGGTGCCTGGCTTCCGGCTGGAGAGTACGACTTGATCCTTCGCTATCGCCCTCGGTCCTTCTCGATCGGGCTGGGGTTGGCGGCAATGTCCCTGATAGGAGTTGGTGCGCTTTCGATCACTGGGGTCCTGGAACCTCGCTGAGCCTCAGAAGGTCGACCACCTGTCCCTCTCTACTCGCACTACTCGCAAGGCACCTCGAATACCGAGTGCTCGGAGAATCCATCGATTCTCGCGTCCTCACAGACACTGGTGCCTCCCCTAGCATTGTCGACCGTGAAGCTTCGCACGGCTGTCGCAATGTTCCCCCTCGTGTCCGTCGATCGGATTCGCACCAGATGGAAGCCCTCGGAGTACTGTGTTGTGTCGACGACGAAGGAGAAACCAATGAACGGGCAGCGTGGATCCTCGAGGGGGCCATACGTGGGTCCGGCGCAGACGTCCTGTCGAGCAACCCAACGCCAGGCGTCCTGAAGCCAGGGACCGCTGTCGATCTGGTACTCGATCGTTGCGACTCCCGACGCATCGGTGCTCCAGCCCGCGAAGACCTCCAATCCCGAGACCGGTCCGGCGGGGGATGTCTGGTTGAAGTAGTGGTAGGGGATGGCCGAATCGGTATTCGCCACGGTACCGACGGTGAAGTCCTGGTCGAAGTTCTGCCAGGTCGAGTTCAGTCCCAGGGTGTCGAAAGCCCGGATCGAGAGGTCGTTGAGACCGCTGCCGTTCGGGCCGACATAGCTGTCGAACCCTGGTTGCGGCTCGATCATTACGCCCACCACTTTGGAGTCACCGATGGTGGTGGATGCGCATGACGCCAACGTGATGTGCTGGTGCCCCGTGGCGGCAGCACCCGCCTTGGACACGAAGCCACCCTCCCCCGTGCACTCGAGTCGATCCAGCGGCCACTTGTAGTTATTCTGCCGCCAAGCGATGCGGCCACGTTGGTTCGAGTTGTTGGAGCCCTGTACGTTGATCCCGCCCTCGATCTCGCGGATTCCGTCGGCGTCCGATGCCTCCAGCCAGATGGGATAGTGGCGGAAACCGTCCGCCTTCCAGTGGTCGGAGAAGACCTGGGAGGCCTCGTTGACGGGGGGTGTGTTGGGGAGAACCTGAAAGACCCCATCCGAACGACCGGACAGCAGCAGATCGGGCTCGATCGCCCAGATCGTCAGGTCGTGGTGCCCGGCAGAAGGGACGCCGCTCGTATCGAGGACCGCTTCGAAGCCACTGTTCGGCGGGCAGCCTGGGCAGTTCGGAGGCGTGGGCAGACCCGTAGTCGTGCTGATCGCTCCAACCTCTGAACCATCGAGGTAAAAGCGATGGTCCTCCAGCCCGGTCGTCGACGCCAGTACGCCTGAGACCAGTGCTCGCCCCAAAGCATCGAACTCGATGTTCGTCAAGCCCGTGTACGGTCCACGGGCCAGCGAGTCACCGCGGTTGCCGGAGCAGACGAGATAGTAGGTCGTCTGGCCATCGCAGTCGTCACCATGCCGAATTGGCGGTGGCTGCTGCGTGCATTCCTCCGGCGGCATCGGCTGGCCGTCCGGCCCGACACAGCCAACAATCTCTCCCTCGCCAACGGAGACGCAGGCGACATCCTCGAGCTCACAGAGATTGGGGTATTCGATCTCGGGGCCTGGAGAAAGCCCGTCGCCGAGGCCTGTGCCGTCGCCGCCGCCTGGAGGTAGGACCGTTGGGTCGATATTGAACTCGTCTGCGCGATCGCATTCTGCCTCTGAAGGAGTGTAGCTATCGATCGGGACGTAGGTATAACCCTTTCCGCCAGCCTTCGCCGGGGGCTCAAAAACCTGTTGTTCGATATCAAGCACTCCACCACAGTCATGCTCCTCCAAATTTAGGCAGTGCCCGAGCTCGTGTGCCACAACCGCGCTCAAATAAGCTGCATCGCTTCGGCACTCGAAGACGACGCCACCTTTCTCCACCGTCCTGTACAGAAACAACCTGCCGATGCTAGGCACAATATCCGCGCAATGGGTTCCCGAAGTATTGATCTCCACAGCCTGAATATAGATAGCTTCAGGATCAGCGTAGTCACACGGAGTGTCAACTGGCGCGGAACTGAAGCGAGGGAACCTAGGGGATTCCGGTGGAGACGTATTGCATCCGCCGAGCATCCACTTAAGGTAAGCTTCCGTGAAAACGTCGCCTCCGCCGGCGAATGACAAGGCGCTGTCACACTCCTTCACTTGGACCGTGGAGATGTTGCGAGGCGGGCCTTCCGTATGGTCAATCAAACACTCGGATCCAAGCTCGGAGTGCACATCCAGTTCTGCACACAGTTGCACTGCGCGCAATAACACGACGAAGACTGCAGCTAGAGTTCCAGGCGTGTGCGCTTCAACCGTCCGCCGTCCGATTATCACGATTTACCATCGCGGACAAGTCAGACACCCTATAGTGGGCACGGAGGGATTTTTCAAGGGTCGAGGCAGGAAGGGCAACTCGGCCGTCGGATTCGATCCGTAGCACCGAACTCCCGTCGACTAGCTTGAGAAGCGGCAGATCAGAATGGACTGGGCCGCCCCCGACGGCAAGCCACAGTCGCTCACCCAACTGAGGGGGAGCGATCCAGTTGCGGTTCCGAGCACATACTCTCCTGCCTGAGACCACTACAGGGCCAACCGGCATAAAGAACTGCACGCGGGAGCCGGCCTCGTCTCCTCGCTCTACGCCTAGAACCACCGCCTCGACAAGGGTCCCCGGCGTCCACGCAAAGAAGCCACCAGTTGTCCCACTAACCTCCACCTCGAGAATATGGGCTGAAGAGCGAAGTGTCTCTTCAATCCCGCGACTACCAGACAGCCAAGTGCTGTCAATGGCGACAGTGTCTACGAGTCTGCAGTCCGAGGCCTGATTCTCTCCGACTCGGAGAAATGCTTGTAGCGTCGTTTCCCAAATCTCACCGTA
The DNA here is from genome assembly GCA_003388555.1 of Acidobacteriota bacterium. Classification (GTDB taxonomy): domain Bacteria; phylum Acidobacteriota; class Thermoanaerobaculia; order Multivoradales; family Multivoraceae; genus QQVD01. The sequence continues at coordinate 26,206 of QQVD01000030.1, forward strand.
GCCGGGGAGACGGATCTCGTCACCGATCTCGACGAGCTCAGCAGAGAGCTTGTCCTCCGAGAGGAACACGGGCTCGGTCGAGTACTCGGTATAGAGCGCGTCTGGCCACCACTTGTTCGCGGGCTCCTGGCCCCAGACGACGCTACTGACGAGCAGCAGGCAAGGACAGAAGGCCTTCAGCACGCTTGTCTCCTTTGCTCCTAGCATTCGCACGGTACGGTCTTCCAACCGGCTGGTCTCCCACTCTTGAGAAGCGCACAACCACATTAGTCGGCTGGCGAGCGAAGTGTCAACGTAATTTATTGTGATCGTCTACCCGGACAAGCAGGAGCGGAGGCCGAAACAGATACACACGGCCTCTGGCGAACTCGGTCAACTCCAGTATCAGGTGGATGTAGAAGGCCCCATTCATCCTCATCCCCCCTTGCGCGTTCGGCGACACGTCCATCGGATGGAGACCGCTCAAGAGCCGCAGTCTGGCGATCGAGCCGTACCTGCGGCAAGGACCGCACAGCGTCTGCCGAGCAGTGATCGACCGGCATCCTCTGATCCACACCTTCCGCAGCCCCCCTCCCACCGAGGAAGGCAACGCTGACTCGCCTGCCGTCCCCCAGCACCTGCAGGGATGCCTCCAGGGTCACGGTCGCGATCTCTCCATCGGAGCAGAGCTCAGCTACTGGACTCCGCCGAGTAGCGGCTCATCGTGCACCGGGCGCTCGGCGGCGAATCGGGCAGGCAGGCAGTTCCCTCCATCTGGCTCTCGTAGTACCAGAGCTTCTTCACGGCACGGGGGATGTGAGTGCCTCCGATCGTCGGAAGGGAGGCGACGTGAGCGGCCGACGCGTAGTCGCGGAGCTCTCCGTCGGCGCGGCGTGGCCAGCCGTTCTGCTCCGCATCGTCCTGACCACCGCCGGACATGAGCGAAAGCACCACCAGGATCAGCCAAGAAGACATCTCACCCTCCGCCTTCTCCAGCGCTCCTGTCGGCAGTGCTGCTGCTCGGTCTCACGGCCCAAGCCCTCGCCAACTCGCCGATCGCCTCTTCGAGCGCTCGACCAATCAACTCCTGGTCCGGCGAGTACAGACCCGACGGAGCTCGAACCACGAGTCCCTTCTCGGCAAGAAGAACTGAGGCCGAAGAGGCGCTTCCGACCAGGATTCCCTCGCCCCGGGTATGAATCGACTGCTTCCGATTGGGCACTGCAAAAGCAATTTCATCGCCTACCGCGGGGCGTCGATCCCGACCGATGCAGTATCTGGTTCCATCAAGGGTCACGTCCCCTTCCGTGAGCAGTAGCCAAAACGGCAACCCAGAGTCCTCGTCAGCCGGTCGCCGTTTCAACGCGATCCGCAGAGCAGTTGCCGGATGCCCGACCGAGACGCCCAGCACGACCTTCTCGATCACACCGTCGAAGACTTGCGCGCCCTGCGCCAGGTCGTACCGTTGCTCGTCCTTTGGATTGCTGTGTGTCGTCGTGCTTCCTGGACCAAGGCACTCTCCGTCTCGAGACGCCGTCTCCTCGAGCATCCGGTGGTATTCGTGTCCCTCGACTCTTCGCAACTCTCCAAGCGCGGTGAATGCAGGATACGAGTGCTCGCCTGCGAAGCGTCGCTCCACGCGCAAAACGAGATGGACGAGCTCATCACGTTCGTTCAGTCGCGCCTCGACGACTTCCGGGCCCGCGAGGGCCTGCTGAGCCAGAGCCACGCTGGCCACCAGCAGGGCCATCGAGAACACCAGCAACGCTCGAGAGCCCTGGAAGTTGGCCGTCGACTTGGCGCTCATCACCGGTCCTCCCCGGCTGGCACCAGATCCCTCCAACTCGTCAACGCCATCTCCCTCGTTTCGCGCATCCAGGACGGTAGGAAATGAAGGTCAGCGAAAGGCCACAATAGACCAGCGTCACGCGATCCCCACCAGGACCAGGAGCAGCACCGCCGTCGGCCTACGTCGCCGGGCCGGCCGCGGACGCGCTACGGCCTCGTCCATCCCTCCTCCGGTCGTCGCACCTCTCAGCCCGCGGTCATCATCTCATTGCCTTGGCACCGGAAGGCGCGCACACGGGCGATTCGAAACTTCGGAGCGCGTGGATCCTGAATCGAGTTCAGGATGACAGAGGGTGTGAGCGACGCACTTCGGCTTCGGCGGTGCGCCCGCCGACTGCCCTGCCAGGCGCCTTCGCAGACGAGGCGACCGGCTCGAAATCACGCAGCGCCATCGCGCCGTCGTCGCACGCAGCGTCTTGCCCCGACGACGGAATCGGTGGGCGCTCGGGGTCGGACCCGTTGGGGGCCTCTCAGCTCTCGTCCGGGTCGTCGCCCTCGCGACTGCTCTCGACGGCACCCGAGGCGCTCCGCTGCCGACGCTGATACGCCTCGAAGTTGGCGCGATCCCATGCGTCGCTGAGCTGCTGTGCCTCCTCGATCGAGCGGTGCTTGTGGACGCCGGGTGGAAAGCGAGGTCTCAGGGTCCGCTGCACCATCTCCCAGGTCTCACGCAGCGCTCGAAGCAGCTCGGGACTCCCCTTGTCGAACCACAAGGCGTCGGGCATCTCCGTGACGTCGCGATACTTGCGGACCGGCATCAGTCGTCCTCGAAGCCGAAGAACTCGCGCAGGCGCTCGGCATCGGCGCGGTCCTTGAGCCGCACAGTGTCCTTCTTCATCCTGTACAGCGTCTCGGCGCTCACCACGGAGAGCTCAGGGGCTTGCTGAAGAAGTCCTGCGGAGCCTCGCGCGGGGATCTGCGCCGTCTGGTCGTGGCGCGGCCGACGAACTCGATGCGGTGCCACGTGGAGGAGGTCCAACGCGGCCAGGCGGCGCAAACCCCCGCGCCCTTTGGGTTTCGGCGGCGTTGGCCCATCTCCTGCGTTGCGCTCACTCTACAATGGCACCGCATTGCCATCGCTCGCACGCCACAGGATCTGAGGCCAACGGCGCTCGAAACGAGGCCCACAGGACTTCTTCAGCAAGCCCCTAGCCCATCGAAGTCGACCCGCTGCGCTTCGAGGTCCTCGAAGGTGAAGGCGTCACCGAGGCGCGTGAGGATGTCGACGTGGAAGCCCTCGTCCGGCGGCACGTACTGGATGGCCGGGTACTCCCCGAGCAGGTCCTCGGCGGTGATCTCCTCGATCTGGGGATCGCCAAAGACCGAGTGCAGCGCCGTCCTCAGCCGCTCGATGTTCTCTGCCCTGGGAGCCACGAAGAGATCGAGGTCCACGGTGGCGCGTGGCAGGCCATGGAGGCCGAGGCCGACGGCACCGAACACGACGTACTCGACGTCGTGCTCCTCGAGGGCTGCGAGCACCTGGCGGGTGCGAAGAAGATCCACGACTTCATCCTATGTCCCCAGCGCGTCGGACCCTCTGACCCTCCGAGAGCACGCCACGAAGCGACCGATCTCCTACTCCGCCCGCAGCACCTGCACCGGGTCGACGCGCAGCGCCCGCACCGTCGGCACCGCCGCGGCCGCGAGGGCGGCGGCGAGCAGCAACGCCACGGTGACGCCGTAGCTCAGCGGGTCGAGCGTCTCGACCCCGAACAGCAAGCCCTCGAGCAGCCGGCCGCTGGCCAGCGCACCCACGAGGCCGAGGGCGAGGCCGGCGAGCACCGGGCGCAGGGCTCTGGTGAGCTGCGATTCGGCGACCCGGCGCGGCGAGGCGCCGACGGCGATGCGCACCCCGACCTCGCGCAGCCGGCGCAGCAGCTGGTAGGTGAGCACAGCGTAGAGGCCGAGGGCGGCGAGCAGCAGCGCCAGCACCGCGAAGAGGCCGATCATCGTCGCACCGGTGCGGTAGCGGCCGAGCTCGCGGTCGAGGATGCTCGCCAGGCTCGCCGACGGCGGCACCGCGACGGCGGGATCGATGCCGGCGATGGCGGCTTCGGCGAGACGCTGCACCGCCGCGTCGCCGAGGCGCGACGCGATGACGAAGGCGTACGACGACGGCTCGAGCTGCGCCGCCGGTACGAAGACGTGCGGCTTCGGGTCCTCGCCGAGGTCCTGGTAGGTGGCGGTCTCGACGACGCCGACGACCTCGATCGGCTCGTCCTGACGGATCGTCTTGCCGACCGCGTCGTCACCGCGCCAGTAGCGCTCGGCGAAGGCACGGTTGACGATGGCGACGCGCGGCGCTCCGGTGGCGTCGCTCCAGGTGAAGTCGCGCCCGGCGACCAGCGGCGTGCCGAGGGCTTCGAAGTACCCCGGAGCCACGGCGTTGAACAGCTCGCTGGGCTCTTCCCCTTCGGCCACCTCGAGGCCCTCGGGCACCATGCTGCTGGTCCATCTGGCACGGAACGGCACCATGCGGGTCAGGCTGACCTGCTCGAAGCCGGGCGTCGCCGCCAGCGCCTCGAGGCTCTGGCGTGCGAACTGCGCCGCCGCCTCGCCCTCGTAGCCGTGGTTGCGCGGCGCGACGCTGACGAAGTGCAGGCCGGTGGTCTCGAAACCGAGGTCGAGACCGCGCGCCTCGCGCAGGCTGCGCGTGGTCAGCGCGCCGCCCACCACCAGCAGCGTCGCCAGCGCCACCTGCAGGGCCACCAGGGCGCCCTGGCGCCAGCCGCCGGTCGCCTCGTCGCCACGCGCCAGCGAGCTGAGCTGCAGGCGGCGCAGCGTCGAACGGGCCGCGAGCCACCCGACCACCAGCGCGGTGGCCGTGCCGAGCAGCGCCGAGAAGCCGAGCACCCCGAGGTCGGGGCGCAGGCCGAGATCGAAGGTGTACGGGAACACAGCGGCGATGGCGCGGGTGGCGCCCTGCGCCAGTGCGAAGCCGCCGAGCGCGCCGAGCAGGCCGACCACCACGCTCTCGATCGCGAGAGCGCGCACCAGCCGGCCTCGGGCGGCGCCGAGCGCCAGGCGCACCCGCAGCTCGCGGCTGCGATCGGCGGCGCGGGCGCCGAGCAGGATTGCCAGGTCGAGCAGCGCGATGAGCAGCACCGCGACGACGCCGAGCGCCAGCAGGCGGGTGATCGAGACCAGCTCGGAGCGCCGGTTCGGATCGTGGCGCGCCCCGGCCGAGACGGTGGCGCCCCAACCCTCGTTCCACTCCGGGAACTCCTGCTCGAGATGCGCCGCCATGCGGCTGACGTCGGCCTGGGCGCCCTCGAGAGTGGCGCCCTCGGCGAGGCGGCCGACGACGTTGAGCCAGGTCCAGGTGTTGCCCGGGATGCGGCGCAGCGCCAGCTCGCCGAACTGCGGGTTGAGCAGCGCGTGGGTGGTGATCGGCACCCACAGGGCGGGCGTCGCCAGCAGCGGGTTGGTGCCGTGGAAACCCGCCGGCACGACGCCGACGACGGTGAAGGGGTGGCCGTTGAGGCGCACCGCACGTCCCACCCCCGCCTCGGCGTCGCCGAACAGCTCCTCGGCGCGGCGCTCGCCGAGCAGCGCCACCCGCGCCGGATCCTCCACCCGCTCCTCGTCGGCGGTGAACCAGCGTCCGGCAGACGGCGACGTGCCCAGGGTGTCGAAGTAGTTGAAGCTGATGTAACGCGCCGAGCGCGTCGCGCCTTCGGAACCCGTCGGTCCCGCGCCGTCGCCGGCGGCCTCGAAGCGCACAGAGTCGAGGCGCTCGTCGAACGCCATCAGCGACGCGAACGCCTGGCCGTGCTCGCGGTAGTGCTGGAAGTCGGGATAGGCGAGCGAGCCGAAGATGACCTCGTCGCCCTCCGTGCGGGCGACCTGCACCAGCTCCGAGGGGTTCTCGACGTGTGCCGGCGCGGCGAAGAAGAGCCGGTCGGCGAGGGTGTAGATCGTCGCGTTGGCGCCGATCGCGAGGGCGAAGATCGCCACCGCGACGACGGTGAAGCGGCGGCTGCGCAGCAGCGAGCGCAGCGCGGTGCGCAGATCGAACCAGAGTCTGTCCATGAGGTCCCTCGTCGCGGCCCAGAGGTGGTCGGCTCCGCACCCGACTCACGACCGGGACGGCACGCCTGCCTCCGAAGAACGCGGGAGAGGGGATCAACGTTGCAACGAAGTCACCGCGGCGGCCGCACCGGGCCTCACCACTCGATCGGTTCGCGATCGCGGAAGAAGCCGCCCGAAGGACCGTCGTCGGGCAGCGTGGCGAGCCAGATCGGCGTCTCGGCGCCCTCCTCGGGAGCCCGGTCGGCCGACGCGCCGCCCATCCGGGTACGCACCCAGCCCGGGCAGCAGGCGTTCACTTTGACGCCGCTGCGCGCGGCGTGCGCCAGGGTGACCGTCACCGCGTTGAGCGCCGCCTTGCTGATCGCGTAGGCCGCCGGGCCCTCGAGGCCCTCACCGAACGAGCCCCAGCCCGAGGAGACGTTGACGATGCGGCCCCAGCCGCGGCGGTTCATGCCGCGCACGGCGACCTGCGACAGCGCCAGCGGCGCCACGGTGTTCACCGTCAGCGACTGGGTCACCGCGTCGACACCGATCTCGAGAGCGTCACCCTGATGCAGCACGCCGGCGTTGTTGACCAGCACGTCGACGGGGCCGTGCTCGGCGTCGATCTCGGCGAAGCGCTCCGCCGCGGCCTCGGGATCCTCGAGATCGAGGACCACGCCGACCGTGTCTCCTCCGATCTCCCCGGCGGCCTCGCTGGCGCGCTCCTCGCTACGCGCGGCGGCGAGCACACGAAGCCCACGGCGGGCCAGGCCTCGGGCGATGGCGAGTCCGATGCCTCGGTTGGCGCCGGTGATCAGGGCGGTGCGTCGGGTGTCGGTCGTCATCGCGCGTCTCCGTTCGTTCGCGGGCGTGCACCGCTGCAGTGCGTCTGCAGCGGTTGTCGGGGATGGCTGTCGTGCGGCTGCGGTGCGGTGGGGTTGCCGCCGGGACTCACGTCAGCCTTCGAGGCGAGCACCGCGTCGGATTCTGAACGCTCGCCGGACCGTGTATGCTGCAGGAGCATAGATCCCACAGCCCGGCCGCGGTCGACGAGCCACACACTCGAGTAGGAGTTCGCAAGCAGCTCGGAACTTTGGCCCGAGCGGAAAGACGCCAGAACGATGCAAGCGACCAAGCCAGCGATCGCCAGGTTCACCCTCTTCGCCCTGCTTCTCCTCGCTCCCGTCGCCGGCCTGCTCGCCGAGACGACGATCGAGATCGAGCCGTTCATCGCCAGCTGGCACGACGAGATCGTCGTCACCGTGCGCGGCCAGGCCTGCCTGGCCAACGAGCTCGAGCTGGTGAACATCGAGGACCGCGTCATCACCCTGCGCGTGGTCACCGAGTGCGTCGTGACGCCGCCGGTGCCGCTGGCCTACGAGCTCTCGATCACCCTGCCGCGCCTCGACCCCGATCGCTACGAGATCGAGGTGTTGACACCAGAGCCGCCGGGAGTGGCCTCCGCCCAGCTCCTCGTGCACGCTCGCGGCGACCTGGTGATCGAGGCCAGGCCGAGCGAGACACTCCCGGTGACCGGCTTCTTCGACTTCACCCTGCGCGGCTATGCCTGCGGCGACACCTGGGAGCTCGACGGCAGCGGCACCGACTTCGTGCTCGCCATCCAGGGTCTCTGCGACTTCGGCGGTGTACCGCAACAGCCGACCTACTTCGAGACCGAGATCGAGCGGGTGCAGTTCGCGCCGGGCACCTACGACATCAGCGTCACGGCACAGTACAGCCCGCGCCTGAGCCTCGCCGACTCCGTGGTGCTCGAGGTCCCGGAGACGCCCTTCCCGCCGCTCGGCTGCGGCTCCGACACCGAGCTCTGCCTCGGGCGCACCGGCGGGCCGCACCTCGCCACCTTCACCTCCGGCAACATGATCGGCAACGCGGTGCCGTTCCGCCGCGCCGACACCGGCCAGATCGACCGCACCACCGGCTTCTTCACCCTCTTCTCCCCCACCAACCTCGAGGTCACCGTCAAGCTGCTCGACGGCTGCGCCATCAACGGTCACCGCTGGATCTTCGCCTCGTGGACCACCACCCTTCCGGGCGTGCTCACCGTCACCGACGTGATCACCCAGACCTCGCGCACCTGGGTCAAGGAGGAGGGCAGCGTGCCACCGGTTGCCGACGTCCGGGCGTTCCCGTGTGAGGACACGGCGAACTGATCGGAGGGGGCCCTGTCATCGCCGGCGACACCGCCCTCGGATCCCGCGCCAGTGGGGGCTGCTTCGAAGACGGCCCGAGCGCCGGGTCGGACAATCTCGAGTGTCTTCATTTGTCATAGCTGTTGCCCGTCCATGCCTCGAGCCGGTTCTCATCCATCTTCGAGGGTGGCCCGGAGGGCCATCCGGGACTGCTAGGGTGATTCCTCGCCTGCCGCAACGACCGCGGCAGCCACGAGCGAGGAGAAGCGATCATGGCGGGCAAGTGGTTCGAGGAGCTGGAGGTGGGTGCTGAGTTCCACCACGAGCCGGGACGCACGGTCACCGAGACCGACAACCTGCTCTTCTCCACCCTCACCCTCAACCTGCAGCCGCTGCACATCGACGCCGAGTTCGCCGGCAAGACGCAGTTCGGCAAGATCCTGGTCAACTCGATCTTCACCCTCGGCTACGTCGTCGGCGTCTCGGTCGCCGACACCACCCTCGGCACCACCATCGGCAACCTCGGCTTCGACAAGACCGTCTTCCCCAATCCGGTCTTCGTCGGCGACACCCTGCGCGCCACCACCCGCATCGTCGACAAGCGCGAGTCGCGCTCCAAGCCCGACCGCGGCATCGTCACCTTCGAGCACATCGGCACCAACCAGCGTGGCGAGGTGGTGTGCTCGTGCATCCGCAAGGGGATGATGCGCAAGCGTCCTGCCGAGGGCGAAGCGCCCGGCGAGGACTGAGGGCACACCGCGAACCCAGGAGAGGACGACACCCATGTGCCGCAACATCCGCACCCTGCACAACTTCGAGCCTCCCGCCACCGACGAGGAGATCGGCGCCGCGGCGCTGCAGTACGTGCGCAAGATCAGCGGCTGCACCAAGCCGTCGCAGACCAACGAGGAGGCCTTCCACCAGGCGGTCGAGGAGGTCGCCGAGATCACCGCCCGCCTGCTCGAGGCGCTGAGCACCAACGCCCCGCCCCGCGACCGCGACGAAGAGGCGAAGAAGGCGCGGGCACGGTGGAGGAAGCGTCAGCAGAGGATCGCGGCGCAGGCGTAGGGGTCCTACACCCCAGCCAGCCACTCCGCGTGGAAGCCGTACGGCACCCGCTGCGGCAGCAGCACGCGGGCGACGGGATCGCCCATCTCGCGCGCGTCCCAGACGCACAGCTCGGAGCGTCGCTCGCGCTCGTCGCGCACGATGGTGAGCAGCCAGCCGTCGTCCTCGCCCTGCCCTCCCGGACGCGGCGCGAACACCGCCTCGCCGCCGAACCGACCGGCGCCGAAGCGGGTGCGCCGGGTGGCGCCGCTGTCGAGATCGATCTTCGACAGGCCCTCGAAGCGCGCCCGCGTCTCGTCGCCCCCGAGCTCGATCAGGGCGGTGTAGCCGTAGCGGTGGCGGCGCCCCATGGCCCTCGGGTCGTGGCGCGGGAAGTCGGAGGCCAGATCGTCGAGCTGCTCCTCGGACACCGCACCGGTGGTGAGATTGAAGCGCCAGCGGTGCGGACGGCCGGCCTCCTCGGGGCTGCGCGCGGCGCGACCGTCGCCGTTGCCGTGGGCGGGGCCGTCGGTCGAATGACCCGGCGGCGTGGCGACGTCGGTGCGCGGCATGCGGCAGGCGACGAGGACGACCTCTTCCTCGCCGCGCGCGTTCGTCTCGTTCCAGGCGTTCAGGGTGTGGAAGACGTAGCACGGCGGCGCCTCGAACCAGCGCACGTCGGCATTGCCGCCGTGGCGCGGAACGATGCCGAAGCGCGACGGCGAGTCCTCGTCGAAGTGGAACGGCGACAGACCCTCGGCGAGCCGCATCGGATCGAACACCAGCGGCAGGTCCATGAAGATCGTGTGGGTGGCGGTGACCGCGAAGTCGTGCATCATCACCGGCCGCGCCAGGTCGATCGGCTCGGTGCTGGCCAGCTCTCCGCCCTCGGAGACCACGCTGTAGTTGAGGTAGGGCGCGCCCATCACGCTGTAGCCGAAGAAGACCATCTCGCCGGTCTGGGGGCAGACCTTGGGGTGGGCGGTGAAGGCGTGGCTGAGCCGGCCGGCGAAGTCGTGCTCGCCGACGGTGCGCAGCGACGGCACCTCGATCAGGTGCGGGTTGCCGCCCTCCTGCAGCGCGAAGAGCCTGCCCTGGTGCCACGCCAGCGCGGTGTTCGCGGTGTTCTTGAACATCTTGCCGTGCGGCGGATCGGCGAAGTTCGGCATCTCGGTGAGGCCGGTCCACAGCGCCGTCTTCGCCGCCTGCTCCATCTCGAAGCCGAAGGTGCGCACCCAGCGGTTGCGGTACGACGCCCTGCCGTCCTCGAGGCGCACCCCGTGCAGCATGCCGTCGCCGTCGAACCAGTGGTAGCGCCCCTTCGGCGGGAACTGCGAGTTCGGCCCGTTGCGCACGAACATGCCCTCGAGGCCTTGCGGCAGCTCGCCGATCACCGGCAGGTCTTCGGCGGTGATCTCCTCGCTGATCGGCGCGAAGTTCCCCTTGAGGAACGGGTTCTGGTTGCGCTCGAGGTACTCGCTCCATTCGGGCGACAGCGGATCCACCTCGCCCGCGGCGTGCGCCACCGCTTCACGCGGCACCACACGGTCGAGAGCCGGGATTGCGTCTTCGTCGGGCTGCGTCATGGCGAGCTCCTCGAGTCGACCTGAAGGATTGGGGATGGTGGGGAGTGTAACGGTGAGATCTCAGGAGTGCTGTCGCGGATCGGAGCGCGGGCGTGCTCGAGGGCAGCCTCGGGTGCCACCGCTCACTCACGTTTGCTCGTCATAGGGACATCCTCACCCCCACGCTGGCTCTCCCCTCGTCGAGGCGGCTTCTGGGGCGTGGCGCTGGCGAGCGATCACGGCAGATTGTGCCGCGCATCATCCGCCAGCCTTCCCGTCCAACGCGAGCATCTGGCTTCCTCCCCCTTCAGGGGGAGGATCGAGGTGGGGGTGTCTCGTCAAACGAACACCTGCACGGCTCAGACTCGCAAGTCTTCGGCTCGGCTCACTCCCGTTCGTCTCGCACCGGGGGTGAGGATGCCCCTGGAACGAGCTCGCTGCTGAGCGGCGGTGTGCTCACGCTTTCACCACCACACCCGCGTCTCGTCGAGCGACACCTCGCACCGCGCCACGCCCCAGTCACCAGAGCGCCGCACCAATGCGAGCATCTTGTGACCACACCCGCGTTCCCTCGAGCGACCCGCCGCCGACTCCCTCAGGCGCCGTACGCCCAGCCGAACCCCAGCCGCGGCGGGTGCTCGTGGCCTTCGCCGCCGCTGCAGCCGAAGACGTAGGCGCAGGGCGCCGGGCCGAAGGTGTGGGCGAGGTTCTTGGCCGACTCGATCTGGAAGACCAGATCCATCTCACGGTCGCACTCCGGACAGTGCGGGTAGCAGACGTGATCCTTCCAGTAGGGCCAGCCGCCGAGCTTGTCGACCGAGGCCGGGAAGAGCCGGTCGAGCGCACGCATCACCGCGTCGCTGCGCTTGAGGCCGAGGCGCTTGAGCTCGGCGTGGCTCGGGAAGTCCTCACCGCTCACCCAGCCGGTGATCAGCCGGCTCGGCAGGTTCGGGCCCACCGACTCGACCGGCTGCGGTCCGACCTGCAGGCGCGCCACCGCGTCGGGTGGCACCACCCGCACCAGAGTGGCGTCGCCGAAGGCTACGAAGGCCTCGGCCTCGGCCTCGCACAGGGGCTCCTCCGAGACGCAGTAGAAGAGCTGCAGCACGCCGTCTCCGAACGAGCGCGGCGCGGCCTCGGGCAGCTCGCGCTCGTCGAGCTGCAGGAAGAGAGCCATCAGCTGACCACAGTGGCCACACGACGGCCGACGCCACTCGGGATGCAGCCCGCCGTAGCCCACCAGCGGCCTGCCGCCGAAACGCGACAGCGGCAGCGGACCGCCACTGGCGCCAGCCGCCGCGAGCTGTGCGGTGGCACTCTCGAAGCCCCGCGTCACCGGCCGCCAGTGCGGACGGCGGTGCAGCTGCACGCTCTTCGGCACCCACAGGCGTGAGGTGTCGGGGTCGTTGCGCCGCAGGTGCAGCTTCTGTGTCCAGGAGGCCATCTTCGTCTCGGGCTCGGTGCGCGTTTTCGTGGCATCGACGGATGCATCTGCGTGCGCACGCGAGGCTCCATCCTAAATGCAGCACCGGAGCGCTGTCAGGAGGGGGCGGTGTGGTAGGGGGGCGAGATCGTCCATGAAGGAAGTGGCGCGGGGCGCTGCGAAGCGTCGCCCGACGGGACGCGGGCGAGCTCGCGAAAGCGGGAGCACGCCGCCGCTCAGCAGCGAGCTCGTTCCAGGGACATCCTCACCCCCGGTGCCGAGGCGAACGGGAGTGAGCCGAGCCGAAGATGCGGAGTCAGAGCAGTGCAGGTGTTCGTTTGACGAGACACCCCCACCTCGGTCCTCCCCCTGAAGGGGGAGGAAGAAGATGGATGCTCGCGCCGCAGGGGCATGCTGGTGGCTGGGGTGTGGCGCGGTGCGACGGGTCACTTCACGGGACGCGAGCCCCTCAGTACGTCGGCGTGGTGATCGGGAAGTCGACGACGGTCTGGTCCCAGCGCACACGCAGCCAGACGCCGCCGGTGCGCGGCACGAACTCGAGCACCAGTGCCTCGGTGACCTCGCTGCTGGTCGTGGCCTCGGCCGACACCGTGGCGACGTCGAGCGCGGGGTCGTACTCGTCGGCCAGGTGCATGCCGACGCCACGGTTGAGGTGCAGCGTCCAGCGCTCGCGTCCGGGCGTCGTGAACAGGGAGTAGACGCCGGGCTCGATCCGGGTGCCGCCGACGATCAGCGGCGCCGTCGTCGCCAGCTCGCTCGCCTGGTGCGCGCCGGTGGCCCAGACCTGGTCGTAGGCGACGACGCCTCCGAAGACCACCCGGCCGCGCTTGTACGGCTTGCCGTGCACGACGTGCAGGTAGCCGCCGCCCGGCAGCACTGCACCGGCACGGCCGACGGCACTGCCCGGCGGCGGGGAGGCAGGGTCGACCCGCAGACCTTCGACCAGGTAGGTCTGGATTCCCGGCGCGTCGGGACCGTGACCGTGCTGCGCGAGCAGTGGGGCGCCGCCGGCCATCAGCAGGAAACTCGTCAGGACGGTGGCTCGAAGAAGGGTCGATTGCAGCAGGGTGCTTGGCATGGGAGGCCTCGAAGGGTGATCGCGATCCTCGGAGCTATGACGCCAACGAAGGCGAACGCTCCGCGGCGTCATCGATGTCGTGATGCGTCAACCCGCGTCGTTGCGTTGTCGTTGGGTTGTCGTTCCGATGTCGTACGTGTCGTTCCGCGCCGTTCCGAGCCGTTTCGTGTCGTTTCGTGTCGTTTCGTGTCGTTTCGTGTCGTCTCGCACTCTGTCATCACCAAAGACGCCGTGCCCATTCTTCGAAGACGCACCCACGGCACGGCGCCGACGCCGCATCAAACCTCCAGCTCGACGATCTCCGGCGCCCGGATCCACTTGCCGCTCGCCGCGTCGAGCTCGGCGCGCGCCACCGTCACCGGGAGACGGAAGCGACGCGGGCCGCAGCTCCCCGGGTTGACCAGCCACAGATCCGCGTGCCGCTCGACCGCTGGGCGGTGGGAGTGGCCGAACACCGCCAGGCCGACGCCACGCGCCGCCAGCTCGTCGGGTGGCTCGAGCTCGGCGCGGTCGTGCACCACCACCACCCGCAGCGCGCCTAGCTCGAGCTCGAGCCGCAGCGGCAGGCCGTCCGCACCGCTCGCCCACGCGCCGTGGTCGACGTTGCCGCGCACCACGTGCCGGCAGCCCATCGCGTGCAACTCCTCGAGCGTCTCCCGGTCACCGACGTCGCCGGCGTGGATCAGCACGTCGCAGCCCTCGAGCGCCGCGACCGCCTCGGGGCGAAGCAGCCCATGGGTGTCGGAGAACAGCCCGATGTTCAAACCGTCATCCCGTCTCGTCGCCCTGGCCCTCGCTGCGCGGCGCCAGGCGGCGCGTCACCACGATGACGCCACGGCGCGAACGCCGTAGCGAACCGGACGATGCCGGGGAGAGGACCACGACGCACGAGGACGACGCGCGCCCAGCCCGAGCAGCGTTCACCGGCCGGCGGTCGGCGACTCCTCGGGCCGCGGCTGCCGCTTCGCCTCCTCGACCATCGCCCGCACGTCGGCGCGCAGCTTCTCGGCGTCGAACACGATGCCGTCCTTGATCGTGTACTTGACACCGCCGATGCGCTCGGGCCGTCCGGTCTCGTCGTTGAGCCTCACCGCGCCGGTGCCGTAGAGCACCTTGAGGTTGTGGATCGGGTTCTCGTCGACGACCATCAGGTCGGCGAGCATGCCCTCGCGCACGATGCCGTACTCGATCGGGGTCCCCTTGGGCTCGGCGATCTCCATCGCGCCGTGCATGGTGGCGGCGCGGATCACCTCGAGCGGGTGGAAGCCCGCCTCCTGCAGCAGCTCGAGCTCGAGGATCGTGCCGAAGCCGTAGGTCTGGTAGATGAAGCCCGAATCGGAGCCCACGGTGACCTTGCCGCCGCGGTTCTTGTACTCGTTGAGGAACTGCATCCACACCCGGTAGAAGTTCTTCCACGCCACCTCGTCCCACAGGGTCCAGTCGAACCAGTAGGAGCCGTGGTCCTCGCGCGACGGGGCGTAGAACTCGTTGAGCGACGGCAGGGTGTATTCGGCGTGCCAGTCGGCGTTGCGCGCCCGCATGACGTCACGCCCCGCCGAGTAGATGGTCATCGTGGGGTTGATGTAGAAGCCGAGCTCGAGGAACTCCTCGAGCAGCGCGTTCCACTTCTCGCCGCCGGGCTCGACCAGGCTCCACTGCCGCGCCACCTGGCCGAAGCGGAACTGCTCGTCCATGTAGTTCATGTCGGCCGGCCACGGCTGCACGTCGTGGTTCTCGTACATCGACTCGAACAGGCCGTAGAAGTGGGTCATCGAGCCGAGGCCGAGGCGCGCCGCGTCGAGCGCGTTCATCTGCGCCACGCCCATCTGCGCCAGATGCGCGGTCGAGCCCATGCCGTGCTGCTTCGCCTCGTCGATCAGCGCCGCCATGATCTCCGGCGGATAGGCGCCGAGCTTGAGGCCGTCGACGCCCTTCGAATGCGCGTAACGCACCCACTCGCGCGCGTCCTCGGGGGTGAGGATCTTGCGTTCCTTCCACTCCTCGCCGGAGCCCGGACGCTGGTAGGAGACGATGCGCGGCGCGGTGATCTCGTTGGCCGCGCTGCGCGCCTTCTCCGACAGCGCCCACTCGAGCGGGCCGGTCGGCACGCCGCGCACCGTGGTGACGCCGTGGCCGAGCCACAGCTTGTAGACGTACTCCGCCTCCGGCGCCTTCGGCACGCCGCCGGTGTGCACGTGCAGGTCGACGATGCCGGGCATCACCCAGTGCCCGGTGAGATCGATCTCCTTCGTCGCGTCCTTGGGGCGCTTCTTCTCGTCGATCGCCACCTTCGGCGCGCCGACCGTCTTCACCTCGGCGATGCGGTTGCCCTCGATCACGATGTCGACCGGTCCGATCGGCGGCGAGCCGGTGCCGTCGACCAGCGTCGCACCGCGCAGGATCAGGCGCTCGAAGGGACCCTCGCCTTCGCCCGCCGGGCGCGGCGGCGCGGGAGTGACCTCTTCCTCCTCCTCGTCGTCACCCGAGCTCGCATCGTCGCCCTCCTCGGTTCCGCCGAGCGCCGCCGGCTCGTTGGCGGTCGGCGTGCCCTGCTGCGCCGCCAGAGGGACCGCCAGCAGCAGCAATGTCGCGAGAGCGAGCACCAGCATCTGCAGTCGCTGTGGCACCTGGACCTGCAGACGCACTCGTAGGCGTCGAGATTCGGGACGGAGCTGGGTCGGGGTGAGGAACATCTGAGGCCTCCTGGAGACGAGGGGACCCTACACGCGGCCGGGACACCGGCGCAGGTCCGAAAAGAGCCCGCTCGGCTCCGCGGCTCTGTGGCTGCGGAGCTCTGCGGCTGGGACAGTGCAGCTGTTGCGAGGACGGCGGCCGCTCGGCGGCTGTTTCGCACCCCGGAACCCCCGGCTCTCCGACGGCTCAGCCCCTCGGCGTCGAGCTCTGCGCAGTTGGGCGGCGCGCAACGAGGGCGGCCCCGACCGCGGTGATCGGGTCGAGACCGCCCGGGGGATTGCGATCCGTCCCAGGTGAGGGGATCCGCCGACGGCCAACGTTCTGTCCGTGCACCACCGCGTCCCGGCGACTCCGCCGCGCGGCGCCCTTCCTCCGCCCGGCTCCCGGAGATCCCCAACAATGCGACTTCGATCCCTGACCGGTCCGATCCCCCCCCGCCTGACCTCCACCGCGCTGCTCGCCGCCGTCTGGGCCACCGCCACCACAGCCGCGACCGCCCAGACGATCCTCCAGGTCGACACTACGACCGACTCGGCGGTGCTCACCGCCTGCCTCGACGCAGTGGCGAACGACTGCTCACTGCGCGGCGCCATCCTCACCGCCAACTCGATCCCCGACGGCACCGACGTCGTGATCGAGCTGCCGTCCCAGACCCATACGCTCACCATCGACGGGCCCAACGAGGCGGCCGGGATGACCGGCGACCTCGACGTGCACCGCTCGATGACGATCCGCAGGCAGTCCGGCCTCCCCCGGATCGACGGCGGCGGCGCTGGCGGGCTCGACGACCGGTTGATCGAGCTGCACGGCGTCGGCACGCTGTTGCAGATCGAGAACGTCATCCTGCGCAACTCACAGCCTCCAGCCGATCTGCACGCCATCAACGTGAGCCTCGGCACCACCCTGCACTTCACCGGCGGCCGGATCGAGACCAGCGGCACCCTGGCCAGCGGCGGCGGCGCGGTGCGGGTGGCCCCACTGGGAGCCGCCACCTTCACCGACACGACGATCTGGTTCAACAACGGGCTGCAGGGCGGGGGCGTGCGCTCTAGTGGCCAGGTCACGTTCACCGGCACCCTGTTGCGCTCGAACTTCGGCACCAATGGCGGCGCGGTCGCCCTGCTCTCCGGGCCGACGGCCTCGGCGCTCTTCGAGGACTGTCACCTGGACAACAACAACGCCATCGAGGACGGCGGCGCCGTGTGGGCCGGCGAGGACACCTCGCTGACGATCCGCCGAACCCTGGCGGAGGACAATGACGCGTTCATCGCTCCGATCGGTCGCGGCGGCGCCGTGTTCGCGCGCGGCGGGGTATTGATCGAGGACTCGACGTTCCTCGCCAACCAGGCCGACCGGGGCGCCGCGGTCCATGTCGAGGGCATGGCCGGATCGGCCGCCCAGCTCGACGTCGTCAACAGCACCTTCAGCGCCAACGAGACGCTGCTGGCCGGATGGGCAGCCATCGTCGTCGAGGACGGCACTGCGGAGATGCTCTTCACCACCCACGCCGGTCAGTTCCTCGACCTGCTGATCGACGCCCAGAGCAACTTGTCGACCGCCGGCTCGCTCTATGACGGCGGCTGCTTCGCGTTTCCCGGCGGCATCTTCTCCTCCGGCGGCGGCAACCTGGCGCCACACGGCGTCTGCTGGGCCGGCGCGCCCAACGTCGGCGATCTGGTCTTCGCCAACCTCGACCTGCTCCCCCTCGGACCGTACGACGGGCCGACCCCGACCCACCTGCCACGCC
Source organism: Acidobacteriota bacterium (assembly GCA_003388555.1). GTDB lineage: Bacteria > Acidobacteriota > Thermoanaerobaculia > Multivoradales > Multivoraceae > QQVD01. Next base: position 43,772 of record QQVD01000030.1, read on the forward strand.
CGACGTCCCCAGCCGTCGGGGCGGTCTCGGCGCCGTGCCTGGGCCTCGACCAGCGCGGTCTGCCACGTCCCGTCGCCGACTGCACCGCGGGCGCGGTCGAGCGCCAGGCGGTCGAGAGCTTCCTCTTCGGCGACGACTTCTCGAGCGGTGACGTCAGCCAGTGGTCGACGGCGGTGCCCTGAGCACCCGAGCCGTCGAACCCCCAATCCCCCTCGCGACTGCCGACGAGCCTGCCCCCTACCCGACCGCGAAGTCCGCAACGAACGCCGGCGGACGACGCGGACTGGCGAAGGCTCCAACTCCGGCCTCGCTGCTCGCGAGCCGTGCCGTTCCCTGTGGGCTGAGAAGCGCGCGCCGCCCATCGGTCACTCCCACCTCCCGGAGGGCGGAGCTTCCCGGTGCGCAGGGCGAGAGATCCGTCGGCCGGTGGGGGACGAAGGCTGGGACAGAATCCAGCACACCCGCCACCTCGCGCCGCCACCGGCAGCGGCGGACTGCCGGGCGCCCGAAGCGCTCGCCCGCGCGCAGCGACCCGCGAACCGGCCGACCAGAGAGAAGACCCGTGAGCCACCTCCCCACCCGTATCTTCCTGCGCGCCGTCGCCCTGATCCTGCTGGTCTTCGGCGTGGTCTACGTCGCCGATCCTTCGCGCCTGGCCGGCGAGGTCGGCATCCTCTTCGACGCCGTCGGCGCCACCGACGTGCGCGCCACCTACGGCGGGGTGCAGGTCGGCTTCGCGCTCTTCCTGTTCTGGGCCGCCAGGCGCCAGGCGGCGACCCAGCGGACCGCGCTCGTCGCCATCGCCATGGTGCTCGGGTCGATCGCCCTGCTGCGCGTGCTCGGTCCCCTGCTCGGCGACGGCTGGTCGAGCTTCCACACCGGCGCGCTGGTGTTCGAGATCCTCTTGAGCAGCATCGCCCTCTGGCTGGCGCGTCGACCAACCGATCCGGAGACCGCACCATGAACCGACGACGCACTCCATCGACGATCCAGCGCCCGCGTTCATCGCGGGCAGGCGCACGCACGGTCGTCGTCGCCTCCCTGGCGCTGCTGGTTGCCGCCGGCTCTCCCGTTTCGTCCCGTTCGGGCAATCCGACGCCGACCGGCGACGAGCGCGGCGCCGCCTGGCCCGCCTGGCGCGGTCCCGGTGGCATGGGGATCGCCGAGAGCTCCCTGCCCGCCGAGATCGACCCCGCATCGCCCCTGTGGTCCGTGACTCCACCAGGCACCAGCACCTCGACGCCGATCGTCGCCGGCGGCCGCGTCTTCCTCACTTCGCAGCTCGGCACCGCGCCGCTGGCGCGACCCGAGCCTGGGGAAGACGGCAGCGGCGATCGGCAGCTGACCTTCCTCACCCTGGCCTACGACCTGGCGACCGGAAAGGAGCTCTGGCGTCGCGAGATCCCATCGCAGGGCGAGCTGACCCCGGTGCACAGCAAGCACAACCTGGCGAGCCCGTCTCCCGCCTCCGACGGCGAGCGGGTGATCGCGTGGTTCGGTACCGGCCAGATCGCCAGCTACCGCCTCGATGGCGAGGTCGAGTGGCAGCGGCATCTCGGCGCCGAGATCTCGCCGTTCGAGCTGCGCTGGGCGCACGGATCGTCGCCGGTGATCCTCGGCGACCGCGTGATCCTGCTCTGCGACCACGCACCCGCCGCCTACCTGCTGGCACTCGACAAGCGCACCGGGCGCCAGCTCTGGAAGGCCGAACGAGGCACCGAGAAGCGCGCCTACTCGACGCCGCTGGTCATCCCCGACGGGCGCGGCGGCGATCTCCTGGTGGTCAACGCCAACGAGAGGATCGACGCGTACGACCCCGCCAGCGGAGAGATCGTGTGGTGGGTGGGCGAGCCCAACCGGGTGCCCGTGCCGTCGCCGGTGTGGTCGGGCGGCGTGCTCTACACCTCGCGCGGCTACCGCTCCGGGCCCTACATGGCGGTGCGCACCGCCGGCAGTGGCGATCTCTCGGACCAGATCCTGTGGCGCCACGACACCGGCGCCCCCTACGTGCCTTCCCTGCTGCTGCACCGCGGTCTGCTCTACCTGGCGACCGAGAACGGCGTGCTCAGCGCGGTCGACGCGGAGAGCGGCGCGACCGTCTACCGTGAGCGCCTCGGTGGCGGTTTCTCCGCCTCGCCGGTCGCGGCCGGGGAGCGCGTGGTGCTCGGCAACGAGGACGGCGAGCTGTTCGTGATCGGCGCCGGGCGCGAGTTCGAACTGCACCAGAAGGTCCAGTTCGACTCGCGCCTGATGGCCTCGCCGGTCGTCGTCGACGGGCGTCTCCTGGTGCGCACCGACCAGAAGCTCTACGCCTTCTGAGACGAGCGACCCCGCCATCCCTCGGCCGCCGGGCCGCGGCTGCACCGGCTCGCACGGCGCGGCATGGAGCGTGGCGGGTCAGCCCCGGTGCTCGTGCCGGCCACCCCAATCGGGTGTACATTCGAGGATCGACGTCGCCGAATCCGAACGCCGCCGGAGGATCGTCATGAAGCTGTTCTGGTGCCCGAAGACACGCGCCGCGAGGGCGCTCTGGCTGCTCGAGGAGAGCGGCCTCGACTACGAGCTGGTGACGATCGACATCCGCGATCCCGGCAAGCCGCGCGATCCCGACTTCGCCAGGGCGTCGCCGCTCGGCAAGGTGCCCGCCATCCAGGACGGCGAGGTGCACGTCGCCGAGAGCGCCGCGATCGCGCTCTACCTCGCCGACCGCTATCCCGACACCGGTCTCGGCGTGCCGATCGACCATCCTCAGCGCGGCGACTTCCTGTTCTGGACGATGTTCACGCCCGGCGTCATCGAGCCGGCGATCGCCGAGAAGTTCTCCGGCATGGACCCCAACCCGACCTCCTACTCGTGGGGGTCCTACGACAAGATGGTCGAGACCTTCGGCGCCGTCGTCGGCGAACGCGAGTGGATCCTCGGCGACCGCTTCTCCGCCGCCGACACGCTGCTCGGCTCGTCGGCCTACTTCATGAAGCAGTTCGGCCTGCTCCAGGACGGCGGGCCGATCGCCGACTACGCGGCGCGCTGCGTGGCGCGCCCGGCGTATCAGCGGGCACTGGAGCAGGACGACATCTGAGCACAGCGCCGGCCGCAGCGCCGGCGCACGTCACCCTTGACGTCGAGCGTGGATTCCCGCCTGCGCGGGAAGGACGGAGTTGGGAGCGTGGGCCTCCAGGCGCGAGTCGAATGGCGCCGCTGGCCCCTCCCCCTGCAGGGGGAGGTTGGGTGGGGGTGTCCCAGTCATCCGGCTCGCTTCAGCCGGAGGACGGCAGGAGGCGGTTGGGGTGTCCCGTTCATCCGGCACGCTACAAAGGGAGGCTGGTTTGGCCCTTCCCCGTCATCCGGCACGTTTCAGGCGGAAGGCGCGGAACCAGCGTCAGTGTTCGCCGGCTCCCAGCAACTGTGGCTCCGCTCACGGTGCTCGTGTCGGTACCGGGGATGCCCGGCCCGTCGCTCCGGCCAGGCGCTACCGACGACGCGACAGCTGGTCGAGCCGCACGATGCCTTCGATCGCCAGGCGCTGGTTGGGGTCGAGCTCCAAGGCGGCCTCGAAGTGGCGACGGGCCAGCGTGTCGCCGCCGGTCTCGCGGTTCGCCAGCAGATCGCCGAGGCGCGCCAGCACATCGGCGCGCGACAGTGCAGAGGTCCGCACCGGCGGTCCGCTGGCGGTGGTCGGCACACGCAGGAACTGCCACTGCGAGACCTCGACCCAGCGTCGCAGCTGCATCGACAGGCGCCCCGGCGTCAGGCCGTAGACCGCCTGGATGGCCTCTTCGAACTCCTCGCCGGTCGCCAGGCGGTCGAGCAGCTGCGGGAGCCCCTCGGCGCGCCGCGGCTCGATCATCAGGTAGTGGGCGAGCAGCCACGACTGGGCGTAGAAGAGCTCACCGGTGAGCGAGGCGTCGTAGCCCTTGGCCTCCGGTGTGGCGGTGACGACGGCGTCGAGCGGCAGCCAGCGCTGGCGACGCAGCACGTCGCGGTGCCGCGCGATCGGCAGGCCCACCAGAGCCTCGGAGCCGTCGATCGCGAGGGTGCTGTAGATCTCGGCGATCCCTTCCTGGAACCACAGCGGCGCGTTCGGGCGGCTGGTGCGCAGTTCGGCGTGCACCGCCTCGTGCAGCGCCGTCTCGCGCCACGGTGCCCGCGCCGAGACGTCGAGCACCAGGTAGCTGGTCTGGCCGTCGGAATGGAAGTACCCGCCGATGCCGCGAGCCTTCGGCCACGGGCTGTAGCGGGCGAAGTCGCGGTGACGATCGAAGGCCACCACCACCGTCTCGGGGCGGTCGTCCGTGGGCGGCGCAACGGACGCACCCGGCACCGGAGCATGGCCGCCGGCGTCGCGCCGCCCGATCAGCTTCCGGAGCAGCTCGAGGTCGTCCAGCAGGACCGTGCACTCCTCCTCGCTCAGTGCACCGACCACACGGAAGTTCGGCGAGCTCGCCTCGATCCATCGCGCGCTCGGCGTCCACCCGGTCAGATCGGGCGCGATCTCGGCGGAAGCGCCGCCGAGTGCCAGAGCGAGAAGGATGGGGAAGATCACGTGAAGATTGTACGAACGAAAGATGAAGATCGCGCCGTCCGGGTGTCGGAACTTCGATCTTCCACGCTCCAAAGACCGTCTTTCCCGCGCAGGCGGGCATCCACGCCTGACGGGAAACGGTGACGTCGGCTGGCGTTGAGCTCGCTCACGGGACAACCCCGATCCCGGCCCGATGAAGCGAGCCGGACGACTGGGACACCCCCACCCAGCCTCCCCCTGCAGGGGGAAAGGGTCAGAAGCCACACCTCCGACGGAGCTCGTTGCATTTCCAATTCCGTCATTCCCGCGCAGGCGGGAATCCACGCCTGACGTGAAGCGGCGGCGTCGGCGGCGCTCCACTACACTGAGACCCCACCCGCCAGCCACCGCACTCCGCCTCATCCCGACCCACCCCCGCCACGACCACTGGCGGCCACGGCGATGTCAGCGACAGCTCCCGCAGCCGAACCCTCAGGCACCGCCTCCCGCCGCCCGGCGCGTGAACCGGCGCCGTCCGCCAACGCCGGCGACGAGGCGCCGCGCAGGCGCAAGATCGTGCTGTGCTGCGACGGCACCAACAACCAGCTGCGCGAGCACTACTCGAACGTCGCCAAGCTGCGCCGCCTGCTGGTGACCGACGACCGGCAGGTCGTCTTCTACGACCCCGGGGTCGGCACCGGCGCCCATCCCGGTCTGGTGCTGGGGCCGTCGCAGCAGCTCTACCGCGTCCTCGGCCTCGGCGTCGGCTACGGCTTCGACGACAACCTCGAGCAGGCCTACACCTTCCTCATGGAGCACTACGAAGAGGGAGACGAGATCTACCTCTTCGGCTTCTCGCGTGGGGCTTACACGGCCAGGGTGCTGGCCGGCTGGCTCAAGCGCTGCGGCCTCCTGCACCGCGGCAACCAGAGCCTGGTGCCGTACGCGCGGCGCCTGTACGCGCAGAAGCGCCACGTCGCCGCCCAGCGCTTCGCCAAGTCGTTCTCCTCGCGCCAGGTCGAGGTCGCCTTCCTCGGCCTGTGGGACACCGTGTCGTCGGTCGGCTTCGCGCTCAACCAGACCTTCCTCGACACCCGCACCAACCGCATCGTGCGACGCGTGCGCCACGCGCTGGCGATCGACGAGCGGCGTGCCTTCTTCCGCCCCAACCGCTGGACGCCGACTCCCGGGCCGCGACAGGACGTGCGCGAGGTCTGGTTCGCCGGCTGCCACTCCGACGTCGGCGGCGGTCATCCCGAGGAGCGGCCGCACTCGGGGCTGTCGAAGATCGCGCTGCGCTGGATGATCGAGGAGGCGGTCGCCGCCAATCCCGCCGACCCGCTGCGGGTGCGCGCCGACCAGATGCGCGATCTGTTCGAACGCGACGACAGTCGCCACTCGGTGCCCTCTCCCGCGGCGCCGGTGCACGAATCCCTGCGGGGGCCTTGGTGGCCGCTCGAGTGTCTGCCGGCGCGCCGACGGGGCTTCCCCTGGATGCGCACCCGGCTCGGCCGACGGCGTGAGATCGGACCGGACGACGAGGTGCACGACTCGGTCCTGGAGCGCATCGCGACCGTCGACGGCTACCGACCACCCAACCTCGACGCGTGGCTGGAGCGTCACCGGCCGGATCTGCTCGAGCGCCGGGCCGCCGAGCCGGGAATCGCGAGGCGCCTACTGCGCCTCGCAGAGGCTGCCGGCTGGACCCTGACCGGCGCCGCGCTGCTCCTCTACGGGCTCGGCATGGCCTTCGCGCTCGCCGACCCGCTGTCTACCTGGCTGCTGCGTTCGGGACCGGCACCGGAGCTGGCGACGGCGCTGCGCCGGGTGCTCGACTGGCCGCGCTGGATCGCCGGGCCCTCGGGCCTGGTCACCGCGATCACCGCGGCGCTGCCGCTGGTCATCCTGCACTGGGGCTCGCGCGAGGCGGAGCTGCGCTCCGGCTTCATCGACCGGCTGCAGGCGATCACCGGACCGACGCCGCCGCATCGCCGGATCGTGCCGTTCGGCCCCGCCGCGTCGACGCGCTACCTGCGGCATCTCGGCAAGCGGGCACGGCTCGACTACCGGCGACTGATGGCGCTCCGCCTCCCGCTCGCGCTCACCTGGGGCGCGGCCTACGCCGGCCTGATCTGGTGGATGCACCGGGGCCTCGGACTCACTCCCGTGACCTGGCTGCTGCTCGCACCGGTCGCCGCCGTGACCGCGGACGTCGCCGAGAGCGCCCTGTGGTCGCTGCAGGTCACGCTCTACCAGGCGGCAGACACGACCACAGGTGGCGCCGGGCGGCGGGCGAGCCCGATCGTCGCCTGGCTGGCGGGCGCCGCGACGATCGGCAAGCGCATCGGGCTGGTCGTCTCGCTGGGGCTGCCGCTGCTCGCCATCACCCGCTTCATCCCCTGATCCCGGGAGGAGCCGCGCGAGACCCGCGCTCTCTTGAAGATCGACCCGCCAGCGCGCTGGCTGGCCTTCGACCGGTGCGCACCCGCGACGCGGCGCACTCAGGCCGGAGCCATCGGCAGCTCGGCGCGCACCGTGGTGCGACCGGGCGCGGACTCGACGACGAGCCGGCCGTCGGCCAGCTCGGCACGCTCGCGCATGCTGACCAACCCGAGGCTGTCACCGTCCTCCGCCCGTCGCATGCTCCCGGCGACGTCGAAGCCACACCCGTCGTCGTGCACTTCGATGAAGAGCTCGTGTCCGGAGCGCCGCAAAACGACGTCGATGTGCGTCGCCTCGCCGTGTCGCAGGGCATTGGTCAGCGCCTCCTGGGCGATGCGGTAGCAGGCGACGTGAAGCGCCGGCGGGATCTCCTCGTCGCCCAGCTCGCTGCGCAGACGCACGACGGCGGGCGCCGCCCGATCCTGGCGCTCCGTCAACCAGCGCAGGGCCGACACGGGACCGAGGTCGTCGAGCAGCTGCGGCCGCAGGTCGAGCGAGATCGCCCGCACCCGCTCGTGCAGATCGCCGAGGTGCTCGAGCGCCTCCCCGACGAGCGCGGGCGCCTGATCGGGGGATTCGCAGGCCCGCTGCAGGATCAGGTCGATCAGGGTGAGCATCTGACCGATCTGGTCGTGCAGCTCCGTGGAGATCAGCCGCCGCTCGCTCTCCTGAGCCTCGAGCAGTTGGCGTGAGAGGCTCTCGAGACGACCGGCCTGCTCCTCGAGTTGTTCCTTGGCGTGACGCTCGGCGGTGACGTCCTGCACCGTACCGACCAGCAACGGGCCCTCTTCGTCGATCAGCGACCGCGCCCTGATCTGCACCCAGATCTGTTCGCCGTCACCGCGCACCATGCGCACCTCGGTGTCGACCGCCTCGTCACTCTCGATCAGGCGATCGAGAGCTTCGCGGAGCCGCGGACGATCAGACTCCGCGGTGCAGCTCAGCAGCCAGCGCACGTCGTCGCGCATGCGCGAAGGGTCGAACGCGAGCAGCTCGGCGAGCTGTCTGCTCCATCGCACCTCGTCGGTGGCGCCCGTCGCGGTCCAGCTACCGAGCCTGGCGACGGTCTGTGCCAGCTGCAGCTGCTCTCGCGTGCGCTCTACCGTGTTGGCGGTGCGACGGTGGGCCGCGTCCATCCGCTGCACGAGGTAGAGGACCAGTAGCGAGCTGAGGACGACGAAGAAGAGCCCCTTGACCGACTGTGCCTCGTCGGCCAGACGCACCGGCACGAACTCCTCCACCACCGCGTCCGAGATCAGGATCCAGGTGACCGCGAGGAGCAGGTAGGGAAGCGCGACCCTCAGGGCCGCGTGGGTGCTGGACGAGCGGGGCGTGTTAGCGTCTCCCGGAGTTCTCTGCGAATCAGCGCCAACCAGCGCCAATCAGCGCCGGAGTACCGGCGGAGGGGCCACCACGCCAAAGGCTGCCAGAAAGTCGCGCGCGCCGCAGGAGCCGACCGTGGGCGGCCCGGCGATCCGCGTCTTCCTCGTCGACGATCACGACCTGGTGCGCGTCGGCCTGCGGAGCATTCTGTCCCAGCGCAGGGACATCGAGGTAGTGGCCGACAGCGGCGACGCGAGGCAGGCGCTGCGCCTCCTGGCCAGCGGCAAGGAGCGTATCGACGTCCTGCTGGCCGACGTGGCGTTGCCGGGCCTCAACGGCCTCGAGCTCTGCCGCGAGGTGCGCGAGTCGTTCCCGCGCTGTGCGGTCGTCATGCTGTCGATGCACGCCAACGAGGAGTACGTGCTGCGAGCGCTGCGCTACGGCGCCAGTGGCTACGTGCTCAAGAACTCCTCTCCCGAGGAGCTCGCCAAGGCGATACGTGTCGCGCACCGCGGCGAGATCTACCTCAGCTCGGCGGTCTCACGCGAGAACCTCGACTCCTACCTCGAGCGGGTCGGCGAGAGGGATCAGCCGCTCGACGCCCTCACCGCTCGCCAACGCGAGATCCTCCAGCTCGTGGCAGAGGGGCTGACCACGCGCGAGATCGCCGCGCGCCTACACCTCAGCGTCAAGACGGTCGAGAGCCACCGCTCCAACCTCATGAAGCGTCTCGGGATCCGCGATCTGGCCGGGCTGGTGCGCTTCGCCATCCACAACCGCATGGTCATCCCGGATCGCGACGACTGAGGCTCCTCCCGCGCCGGGTCGCCGGCAGGCCTGCGGCGTCCGTCGTCCTTCCTCGCCAGCTCGAGCTGGGAGTGCTCAGCGGCCTCGATTTCAGGGTTTTACCCGATAGCGCAGCCTGACGAGACCCGACAGACTCTCGCACGATGACGAGAACTGTCCCCGCGGCGACGACAGCCGCGACCGCAGCCACCCGGGACGGGAGCCAGGAGAAGGCGGAGGAGCTCTGCGGGGCGGGTCCGCCCGCGAACGGCGCCCCGCGCATCCGCACCCTCGTGGTCGACGACAGCTCGGCCTTTCTCGACCTGCTCGAGCACGAGGTGCGTCGCGGACTGCCCAGGCTCGAGGTCGTCGGCCGCGGCAACGACGGAATCAGCGCCATGGAGCTGGTCGAGCTCACGGCTCCGGATCTGGTGCTGCTCGACCTGCAGATGCCCGGCATGACGGGATTCGAAGTGCTGCGGGTGCTGCGGGAACGGGCGCCGGTCCCCAAGGTCGTCGTGCTCACGTCGCACCGCGGCAGCTTCTACCGCGAAGCCTGCGAGCGCCTGGGCGGCGACGGCTTCGTGCACAAGGGCGACCTGATGAGCCAGCTCGCCCCCGAGGTGGAGCGACTCTTCGGTCGCCCCGGGGACTCGACGCACAGCTGAGCGGGGACTCCATCCGCCTGCGATGGCCGCGCCCGGCCGCGGCACCTTGGGCTTCTTTCTTCGAAACACGATGTACGACACCGAACAATCGACGAGCGGACCCGGCGCGCTGCTGGCCCGGGCGGGCGATCCGTCCGCCGACGCGTCAGACCCGCCCGCCAAAGGAGCCCCGTCGCCGATCGCCTCCACCGAGCAGCTGGCGGAGTTCTTCGAGCTCTCCAGCGACCTGCTCTGCATCGCCGGCCTCGACGGCTACTACCGGCGGGTGAACGCGTCGTTCCCGCGGGTGCTGGGTCTCTCGCGCGAAGAGCTCTATTCGCGGCCGATCGTCGAGCTCGTGCATCCCGACGACCGCGCCGCCACCCTCGCGGAGCTGCGCAAGCTCGGCGACGGTCGTCCCACCGTCTCGTTCGAGAACCGCTACCGCTGCGCCGACGGCTCCTGGCGCACGCTCTCCTGGAACGCCGTCTCACTGCCTGACCAGGGCCTCGTCTACGGCATCGCGCGCGACGTCACTGCGGAGCGCGCGGCGCAGGAGCGGCTGCGGGTGCAGGGGAGGATCCTCGACGCGATCACCGACATCGTCTACAGCCGCGACGAGCACGGCATCGTGCGCTACTGGAATCGCGGCGCCGAGGAGCTGCTCGGTCGCAGTGCACAGCGCACGATCGGCAGGCCCCTGAGCGATCTGGCGGATTCCCTCGTCGAGCCGGAGAAGCTGCTCGAGGTATCGCGCACGGTCGACTCCGGTCGCTCCTGGTCCGGCGACCTGCTGCTCAAGAAGGTCGACGGCACCGTCGCCACCTGCCTCGCCACCGTCGATCCGATCTTCGACGGCCTCGGCGCCTACCGGGGGTCGGTCGGCGTGCTGCGCGACGTCACCGAGGCGCGCCGCCACGCCAAGCGCCTCGAGGGCATCCTCACCCATGCCCCGGTGCCGATCGCCGAGCTGTCCGTCGATGGCATCTGCCTCGAAGCCAACGCTCCCGCCGAGGCCCTCTTCGGCCTGCGGCCTGGAGAGCTGCGGGGCCGCGACGTGCGCGAGCTGTTCGACGATCCACGAGCCGGCTGCCTGCTCGCCGAGCGTCTGGTCGAAGCCGAGCGGCGAAGGCGACCGCTGCTCACCGAGGACGAGCTGCATCTGGCGGGCCGCAACCGCGTCCTGCGTTCGCTGCTCTTCCCGGTCTTCGAGGACGACGGCGTCGTGCGCTCGATCGGAGCGGTGATCGAGGACCTCACCCACCAGCGCGAGGCGGCCGACGAGAAGCACCAGCTCGAGGTCCAGCTGGCGCAGTCGCAGAAGATGGAGGCCGTCGGTCGGCTCGCCGGCGGCATCGCCCACGACTTCAACAACATCCTGACGGTGATCTGCGGTACCGCCGAGCTGCTGCGCGCCGGCTTCGATTCCCACCATCCTCAGCAGGAGGACGTCGAGGAGATCCACGAGCAGGCACAGCGGGCCGCCCGGCTGACCCGCCAGCTCCTCACCTTCTCCCGCCACGAGGTCCAGAAGCCGCGTTGCCTCGACCTCGCCGAGGTGGTCAGCTCGCTCGGTGGTCTGCTGCGGCGGGTGATCGGCGAGGACGTCGAGCTGCGGCTACGCGCCTCGGCCGGAGAGCACCACGTCTTCTCGGATCCGGTACGGCTCGAGCAGGTACTGCTCAACCTGGCCGTCAACGCGCGCGACGCGATGCCGGACGGCGGCGTGCTGGAGATCGTCACCGGCGACTGTGTGCTGCAGCGCTCGATGACCTGCTCCACCGGCACCGTCCCGCCCGGCCGCTACGTCACCCTCGCGGTGCGTGACACGGGCTCCGGCATCCCACCCGAGATCGTCTCGCAGATCTTCGAGCCCTTCTTCACCACCAAGGACCCGGGCAAGGGAACCGGGCTCGGCCTTTCGACTGTCTACGGCATCGTGCTGCAGGGTCGCGGCCACATCCAGGTCGACAGCGAGCTCGGACAGGGCAGTTGCTTCACCATCTACCTGCCCAGCTCGACCGAGCGCGATCGCTCGCACCGCGCCGACTCGCAGCGGATCGACCCGATCGGTGGCAACGAGCGCATCCTGCTGGTGGAGGACGACGACGCGGTGCGACAGGTCGCGGCGCGCGCCCTGCGCTCGCGCGGCTACACCGTGCTCGAGGCCGAAGGCGGTCGCACCGCGCTCGAGCTGCTCGAGACGGAGGCCGACGAAGTCGATCTGGTGCTCACCGACATGGTGATGCCGGAGATGGGCGGCGCCAAGCTGGCCGAGGAGATCGCGCGGCGGCTCCCGGACACGCCGTTGATGCTGATGTCGGGCTACGCCGACGAACGCGTCGCCGACCTCTCGCAGCGCGACCTCTTCCGCGCCGTGATCGAGAAGCCGTTCTCGGCCCTGCAGCTCGCCGCCGGCGTTCGGGACGTGCTCGACCGCGACGGTCTCGGAGGCTGATCCGAGGGGCGGAGGGACGAGAGGGGTCAGGGGTCAGGGGTCAGGGGTCAGGGGTCAGGGGTCAGGGGTCAGGGGGCAGGTAGCGAAATAGCAGATCACTCCTGTGCCTGGCGTGCCTACCTCTGTCGCCCGCCTCGCGTCTGCCTCCTACCTCTCCCGTCTCCTGCCCACGCCCATCATTCCCTCTTCCCTTTTCCCTCTTCCCTGTTCCCTTTCCCCTCTCCCCTCTCCCCTCTCCCCTTTTCCCTTTTCCCTTTTCCCTTTTCCCTCTTCCCTATCCCCCAACCCCCAACCCCCAACCCCTGACCCCTGACCCCCGACCCCTGACCCCCAGCCCCAACCCCTTCCCTTTCCCCTTTTCCCTTTTCCCTCTATCGTCTCGCGTCAACGACCGCGCACCAGGAGCCGCGGAGGCCCCGCATGAACCGTGACACTCTCCCGCCCCATGAAGACGACTCCCGCCGACCCCTCCGCCGCGACTGCGCGTCGCTGTCTTCACGACGGCTCTGGGTACCGCTACTCGCGGCCGGGCTGCTCGCGAGCTCGGCGATGTTGACCGCCGCGCCCTGGGAGCCGGTCGACCTCACCCGCGACGAACGTGTCGGCAGCCACGTGCTGTCGCACGACGGATCGATGGCCGCATGGGTCAAGACCGAGGTGGTGGCGAAGGAGGGCAAGCAGCAGCGGGTGGGCGATCTCTACCTGGTGCGCTTCGCCAGCGCCGAGCGCAGCGACAAGGGTCACCTGGAGCCGCTGCGCCTGACCCGCACCCAGGGCAGCTACGGGGCTCTCGCCTTCTCGCCCGACGGCCGCCACCTCGCTTTCAGCAGCGACCGCGAGGCGCCCGGAGAGACCAAGGACGACGAAGCGAAGGGAGCGCAGGTCTGGGTGCTGCCGCTGGGCGGGGGTGAGGCGAGGCGGGTCACCTCGTTCGACACCGCCGTCTCGATGTTCGCCTGGATCGACGACGACCGGCTGCTGGTGGCACGCAGGGCGTCGCCGCCCCGACGGCTGGCGATCGGCGAGGAGGGCGGCGACGAGGCCCGCGCCATCGAGGACGTGCGCGAGCGTCCGGCGGTACGCCTCTTCCGGGTCGACGTGAAGGACGGCGAAGCGCATCCCCTCGGCCGCAACCAGGACTGGATCGACGAGATGGCGGTCTCGCCCGACGGCAAGACCGCCGTCATCAGCGCCCAGCAGAGCCTCAGCTTCGATTTCGACGCCAAGGTGCCCCCGCGCACCTTCCTGGTCGATCTCGGCAGCGGCGAGCGCCGCGAGATCCTCCAGGAGGCCAAGGACTCGAAGGGGGCGACCCTGCTGCCGACCCGCTTCCGCTGGGCACCGGACAGCGGCAGTCTCTTCTTCCTCGATCCGTTCTCGAACCATCCGATCTACCGCAACGCGTCGGTGAGTCGCCTGCACCGCCACGACCTCGCCAGCGGCGAGACCCGCCGTATCGATGCTCAGTGGGAGCGGGGATTCAGCTCCAACTACGAGGTGGTGCCGGCGCCCGGCGGCGGCGCGCGCATCGTCGCCCTGCTCGAGAACGGCGTCAGCTACCGGCCGGCGATCCTCCAGCTCGGTGCCGGCGACGAGCCACCGGCCCTGCGCGACATGGTCTGGCAGCGCGAGGCCGATCCGATGGGAATTGTCGTCTCGCGCGACGGCTCCAGGCTGCTCTACGAGGCATCCACCGCCAACCATCCGCCGCAGCTCTACTCGGCGGTGCTCGGCGCGATGTCGCCGCAGGACGAGGTGCAGCTCGGCGCCCTCAACCCGAGCTTCGAGAAGAAGCCGACCGGTCGCACCGAGGTGGTGCAGTGGGTCGGCGCCGAGGGCGACCTGGTCGAGGGCCTGCTGCACTACCCGCTCGACTGGAAGGACGGCGAGAGCGCCCCGGCGCCGCTGGTGCTCGACATCCACGGTGGCCCCTCGAGCGTCGACCGCGACCGCTGGGACTCGAACTGGGGCTCGCCCAACATCCTCTGGCGTCAGCGCGGCGCCTTCGTCTTCCAGGTCAACTACCACGGCTCGAGTGGCTACGGCCTCGACTGGGTCGAGTCGATCGAACAGCGCTACTACGAGCTCGAGCTGCCCGACATCGAGAGCGGCGTCGACGCCCTGATCGACCAGAAGCTCGTCGACCCGGAGCGCCTCGCCGCGACCGGCTGGTCGAACGGCGGCATCCTCTCGGCCGCCCTGATCACCGACACCCGGCGCTACAAGGCCGCCATCGTCGGCGCCGCCGACGTCGAGTGGATCAGCGACTGGGGCAACGTCTCGTTCGGCGCCTCGTTCGACAACTACTACTTCGGCGGCCCGCCGTGGGAGCGCCTCGAGCACTACATCGAGAAGTCGCCCTACTTCGAGCTCGGGAAGGTCACCACCCCGACCCTCATCCACACCGGCGACGCCGACACCAACGTACCGCCGTCGCAGAGCTGGTCGATGTTCCGTGCGCTGCAGCAGCTCGGCAACACCGAGGTGCGCTTCGTGCTCTACCCCGGCGAGCCGCACGGCCTGCGCAGCGTCGCCCACCAGGAGCGAAAGATCCGCGAGGACCTCGCCTGGCTCGACCGTCACCTGTTCGGCAAAGCCGAACGCACCGACTTCTTCGAGCACGATCCGGCCCTGCCGCGGGACTCTGCGTTGGCCGCCCTGTTCGAGCTGCAGCAGGTGCAGCGGCGCGGCGACGGCGCCCTCGGCCGCCAGCAGGACGGCGTGCTGGTTCCCGAGACGACGGACTTCGGCGAGCTCGAGATCGCCCGCTTCGAGCTCACCCGCGCCCAGCTCGCCGCGATGACCGGCGACGACGTCGCCACCGGCGACGCCAACCTGCCCGCGATGCTGAGCTACGAGCAGGCGCGCGAGTACGCCACCTGGCTCTCCGAGCGCACCGGCTCGACCTACCGGCTGCCCACCGCCGCCGAAGCGAAGAAGTTCTCGCGCAAGGGCGGTAACACCCTGCAGCGCTGGCTCGGCTACGAGCCCACCGTCGACGACCTCGCCGCGGTCGAAGAGGCCCTCGACGAGCGCCTCCGAGAGCGCCACCACCTGCTCGTGCCGGTCGACCGCGAGACCGCCCACCGCGGCCGCGACGACCAGGCGCTGGTCTGGGGCCTGGGCGGCAACGTCGCCACCTGGGCCGTGGGCGAAGACGGCAGCGGCGGACCCGTCGGCCCCGCCGCCGACCGTGCGCCGGGGCTGAAGGGCGCCTCGGACACCACCCTCGTCGGCCTGCGCCTGGTGCGCGAAGGCCCGGCGTCGTAGGCGCGGCCCAGAGCCCGCACCGGAACCGCACCCCTCCGACCTCCTCCCCCTTCAGGGGGAGGACCGAGGAACGAGCGTCAGTCTTCGCAGGCTCGACTGCCTCTCGTGCGGCTCAGCTCGCTGACGCTCGCTTCGGCTTCGGGGGTGTCTCGTGAAGCGAAACGGACGGTGGGCCGCCTACCGCGTGTCGCACCGCGCACGGCCGCCGCTCGACGCAACGTGTGGATCCCGGCGTCTGCGCCCGGGATGACGATGCTGGGGAGGCCTTTGCCGCGGTGCGACGAATCGTTCGATTCCGTGGCGTCAGCCCACGTGGCTTTCGAGCAGACCCGGGATCCTGCGCTTGAACGCAAAGAAGCCGCGGGTCGCGTGCGGCCAGGCTGCGTCGTCCCACGGGCGTCGCAGGCGCGACAGCTCGATGCCGGCGTGCAGAAGTGCCGGACGGAGTTCGTCGAGGACTTCAGCGACAGGGCCGACGGGAGCCCAGGCGGTCACCAGGTGGTCGACGTCTCGATCGCGGCACCAGGCGACGAGCTGATCGGGCTCCGGGTGGTCCAGGAGGTCCTTCGCGGGATCGAAGGGGAGCGAGCGATCGTCCCCGGACGACGGCGCGGCGACGCCATCCCGGCGCGCCGCGAAGCGCTGCAGCGCATCGTGCATGGCCTGGCGGGCGAACTCCCGGGCGAGCGCGCCGACGCGCAGCGGCGAACGATGTCTCGTGCTCGTCAGGCCGGCGGCGCCGGCGATCTCGCCGTGCACCGGCCACGACTCGGGATGCATGTCCTCCTCGGTCACCAGCAACGCGCAGCGGCGCCTTGCCCCGTCGTTCCAGTCGAGCTCGGCCTCCGGCACGGGCGTCGGCGAGGGGTGCGGCGGGCCCTCGAGGGCGTGTGCCTCGGCGGCCAGCTGCGAGCGGTCGGGCTGGAAGCGACCGGCGGTGAACCTGGCGATGTTGTCGGGGCGGGCGAGGTAGGTCTTGCCGTGGGTGTGCAGTCCGCAGACCCAGCGCCAGGAGAGGGTGTTCGACGCCGGGTCCCCGTCGAGCAGGTGGCGGTAGAAGAAGTCGGCGCCGAGAACCCAGGGCAGGTCGAGGGTGTAGACCCACAGCGAGGCGAACCACATGCGGGCGTGGTTGTGCAGATAGCCGGTGGAGATCAGCTCCCGGGTCCACGAGTCGAACGGATCGAGGCCGGTCTCTCCGGCGATCGCGCTCTCGTAGCGTTGCCGTAGCGAGGCGTCGCTCCCGAGCTGCTCGATCCGCCACTGCAACTCACCCCTGTAGGCGCGCCACACCGATGGCCGCATCTCCAGCCAGCCCTTCCAGTACGTGCGCCAGCACACCTCCTGAACGAACTTCTCGGCCGCGGACGCCGAGTGCTCGGCGAGCACTGCCTCGAGCACTTCGGTCTCGAGGACGAGGCGATGCCGCACGTAGGGCGAAAGGAGCGAGACCCCCTCTCGCTGTTCGGGTCCCAGATCGAAGTTGCGCCGCCGGGCGTAGTGGCTACCGGCTCGCGGCACGAACTGGCCGAGGCGATCGAGGGCCGCCTCGCGGGTCGGGGTGAAGACCTGGCGCCGGGCCGAGGCGAATTCGTTGTCGCGCTCGAGGTCGGGGTGGGGCAGTGGCAGTGCTTGTTGCATGGGCTTTGGTGAGCTGGCCGTTCTCGGGGAGAGAGTTCAGGGGAAGGCAGGCGAGGCGCGAGCGACGCGGAGCCGAGCGTTCCGATCGCCGGGCCGGGGACGTCCCGGCGATGCGGTGGCGTTACGGAGGATCGGATGGCTCTTCGCCGGACGCGTCCGAACGGATGGCGCGCGATATCGTCGCTTCGAACTAGCGGCGGCAAACAGGAGGTCGGAGTCGAGATCGCGGCGCCAGTCTCGTGGGCGCCACGAAGTCGACCGATCGGTGGAGGGCGAGGAATGCTCGAACAACAACCCCTCGACGTCTGGGCGCTGGCCGGCGTCGTCCTGTTCCTGAAGATGTTCGCCATCGCCCTCTACCAGGGGCGCTGGCGGCTGCGCACCAAGGTGTTCACCAAGGCCGAGGACGCCGCGCGCTGGGGCGACGGCACGGTCTCCGAGCGCGACGTGCCGGAGGTGGAGCGGGCGCAGCGCGCCTTCCGCAACGATCTCGAGAACATCCCGATGTTCCTGATCCTCAGCTTCGCCTACCTGCTCTACGACGCCTGGGAGCAGGGCGCATACCTCTACATCGGTCTCTTCGTCATCGCCCGCATCGTGCACACCTGGGCCTATCTGCGGCCGAAGCAGCCGCTGCGCAACCGCGCCTACATCGTCGGCGTGCTGTGCACGCTGGCCGTGGCGGGGCACCTGGTGTTCGAGGTGGTGGCGCGGTAGCTGTCTGGCTTGGGGTGTGACGTGGTGCAGTGTGACGAGGCGGTGGACTGGAGGGCGGGCCTCTGTTCCACAGTCACGTTGTCGCCGCACATGACGGACTCTCCGCTCGCAGCATCCTCACCCCCTCCTCATGTCCTCCCCCTCGTAGGGGGAGGAGGACAGATGCTCGCGTTTCGATGCGGGCTCGAGGCCGCGCTGCACAGCACCCTCATGCCAGCGGAGCCGAGGGTGATGCGTTGCGTAGGCGGTGACGTCGAGCGGCGCGACGAGCAGTAGGCGGCCACAGTCCGGTTCGCTCTGGATACTCCCCACCCTGCCGCGCCCCCTGCAGGCGTGTTCGCTTCACGAGACACCCCCGCAGCCGAAGCGAGCGTCAGCGAGCAGAGCCGCACGAGAGGCAGTCGAGCCTGCGAAGACTGACGCTCGTTCCTCTCTCCTCCCCCTGAAGCGAGCCGGATGACCGATAAACCCCCACCTCTATCCTCCCCCTGAAGCGAGCCGGATGACCGATAAACCCCCACCTCTATCCTCCCCCTGAAGGGGGAGGAAGTCGGCGGGTCGCGGCTTCGGTGCGAGCTCGCGGTCACACCTCCCAGCATCGTCATCCCGGACTTGATCCGGGATCCACGCGTTACCTGTGGCGGCAACGACGCGCGTGCGACGAGAGCGCTGGCTCGGAGACCCCGAAGCCGAAGCGAGCGGTGGCGAGCTGAGCCGCAGGAGCGGCAGGGTGAGCCTGCGAAACGCTGATGCTCATTCCTCGGCCTTGTTCCCTGAAAAGAGCGTTCGCTTCACGAGACACCCTCACCCTGCCCTCCCCCTGCAGGGGGAGGGACGGAGGGTCGCGGACGGTTCGGGCCATGGAACGGTGCTCCCATTCCTCTGTCATTCCCGCGCAGGCGGGAACCCACGCGTTGCTTGAGGCGGTGACGGAGGGCGGTGCGACCAGCAGTAGGCGACCCTCGAGATGAGCACGCCCGGCCTGGTGAACGCCTCTGACCGCCGGCGACTCCGCTCGAAGCAGGACAGTCAGAGACGTACGCGTCGCCCCCCGTGTCGCCACCACCCGGCATGCCACCCTTCGATACTCTCGCCCGACCCGTCGTCCAGAGCGAACCGGCCGATCCCGGCCCCTCGCGATCCAGAGCGCCTTCGCCTCGCCCGCCACAGGAGCCTCCGCATGCCCTTCCGCAACCGCGTCACCCAGATGCTCGGCGTCGACATCCCGATCGTGCAGGCGCCGATGGGTTGGATCGCGAGAGCCCAGCTCGCCTCGCAGGTCTCCGAGGCCGGCGCCTTCGGCATCATCGAGACGTCGTCCGGTCAGCTCGACGAGATCCGCGGCGAGATCGCCAAGATGCGCCAGCTCACCGACAAGCCGTTCGGCGTCAACATCGCGCAGGCCTTCATCCGCGATCCCGGCATCATCGACTTCGTCATCGAGCAGGGGGTGCGCTTCGTCACCACCTCGGCCGGCGATCCGCGCAAGTACACCGAGACGCTGAAGAACGCCGGCCTCACCGGCTTCCACGTCGTGCCGACCCTGCGCGCCGCGCTCAAGGCGGTCGACGCCGGGGTCGACGGCCTGGTGGTCGAGGGCGCCGAGGGCGGCGGCTTCAAGAACCACCAGGACGTGGCGACCATGGTGCTGCTGCCGCTGATCCGCAGCAAGGTCGACGTGCCGCTGATCGCTGCCGGCGGCATCTGCGACGGCCGCACCATGGCGGCGGCGTTCGTGCTCGGCGCCGAAGGCGTGCAGATGGGCACCCGCATGGTCTCCGCCCTCGAGTCGCCGATCCACGACAACTGGAAGCAGGCCATCGTCGACGCCGCCGAGACCGGCACCGTGCTGCTCAAGCCCGAGGGCCAGCCGGCGCTGCGGGCGCTGCGCACCGAGCGCACCACCCGGCTCGAGCGCGGCGAGGGCAACCCGATGCAGGAGCTGCGCGACGGCGCCATGAAGGTCTACTTCGGCGGCGAGCTCGAGGCCGGCGTCGCGCTCACCGGCCAGGTCGCCGGCCGCATCGACTCCGTCAAGCCGGTGCGCGAGATCATCGAGCAGACCACCCGCGAGTTCTTCACCTGCGTCGGCGAGCTCGGCGCCTACACCGCGTCGTCGGTGTGAGCCGTCGACGCCAGGAGCGTCTCCGGACCCGACTCCCATGATCTCCCCCGACATCCTCGACCTCGACTTCCCTGCCTATCTGGAGCGCATCCGCCGCTTCACCGACGAAGAGCTGATCCCCGGCGAGGCCGAGATGGTCGCCGAGGGCGCGGTGCCCGACCGGCTGATGACCCGCCTCCGCGAGCTCGGCCTCTTCGCCATCACCCTGCCGCGCGAGTGGGGCGGCCTCGGCTGGAGCGTCGAGGAGCAGGTGCGGCTCACCTTCGAGTTCACCCGCGCCTCCTGCGTCTACCGCTCGCGCTTCTCGACCACCATCGGCCTCTGCTCGCAGGTGCTGCTCGACCACGGCACCGAGGCGCAGCGCCAGCGTTACCTGCGCGCGATGGCGGCCGGCGACTGCGTCGCCGCGTTCGCCCTCACCGAGGAGGCGGCGGGCTCCGACGCCGGCAACGTGCAGACGACGGCGATCCGGGACGGCGACGACTACGTGATCTCGGGCAGCAAGCGCTACATCACCAACGGCGCCTGGGCCGACCTGCTGATCGTCTTCGCCCGCACCGACCCGGAGACACCCGGCCACCGCGGCACCTCTTCGATCCTGGTGCCGCAGGGCACCCCCGGCGTCAGCAGCCGGCTGCCCGAGCAGATGAACGGTCACGCCGAGGGTCCCGTCGCCGAGCTCTTCTTCGACGACGTGCGCGTGCCGCGCGCCAACCTGGTCGGCGAGCACGAGGGCGCCGGCCTGCGCCAGGCGCTGCGCGGCATCAACCACGCCCGCACCCACGTCGCCGCCACCGCCGTCGGCCAGGCGACGCGGCTGCTCGACGAGGCCACCCGCTTCGCCACGTCGCGCGAACAGTTCGGTCAGCCCCTAGCCGACTTCGGCGCCGTCGAGGCGATGCTCGGCCGCAGCTACGCCGAGCTCGAGGCCGGCCGCGCCCTGATCCTCGACTGCGCCCGCCAGTTCGACGGCGGCGAGATCCCCGCCGAGCGGATCGCCGCCGCCAAGCTCTACTGCACCGAGATGGCCTCCGAGATCGCCGACCGCGCGGTGCAGATCCTCGGCGGCGCCGGCATCGTCGGCGATCACCCGGTGCCCCGCATGTGGCGCGACGTGCGCGCCCTGCGCATCTACGAAGGCGCCTCGCAGATCCACGAGCGCAACCTGGCGCGGTACCTGAAGAAGGGCGTGCAGGGCGCGTCGCGCCGCTGAGAGACGGCCGCTCCACGCAACCGCCTGACCCTGGCATCGGCTGGGACTTCCCAGGTTCAGCGCTCTCGTCGCACCGCGCGGCGAGAGCCGCCACAGGCAACGCGTGGATCCCGGATCAAGTCCGGGATGACGAAGCCGCGAGCCTCCGCCAACCCTCCCCCTTCAGGGGGAGGGCAGAGGAACGAGCGTCAGTCTTCGCAGGCTCGACTGCCTCTCGTGCGGCTCAGCTCGCTGACGCTCGCTTCGGCGTGGGGGTGTCTCGTGAGGCGAGCGCCCCTTCAGGGGGCGGGTAGGAAAGAGCGTCAGCGTTCCCAGGCTCACCCTGCCGCTCCTGCGGCTCAGCTCGCTACCGCTCGCTTCGGCTTCGGGGGTTCACCCGTCATCCGGCTCGCTTCAGGCCTGCGAGCGACCGACCAACCCCCTACTCCACCTTCTCCCCCGGCATCTCGCGGCCACCCTGGTGGATGGTCACCGTCGACACCGCACCGTCCTCGCGCCCGAAGGTGACCTGGGCGTCGACGACTTCGAGGAAGAAGGCGTCGGTCGCCTCGGCGAACAGCTCCACTTCGGGCTGACCCGGCAGCTGCGAGAAGACCCGGTTGCCGTCGACCCGGATCGTCATCTCGAAACCGGGCTGCATCTTGTAGGTGCCGGCGTAGGCGGCCGCCTGCTCGGCGCTGATCTCGATCTTGGTGCGGGTCTGCACCTCCTCGTCGGTGAGGTCGGCGCGCTCGGCCTCCTCGGCGCCGTCGGGATGGAAGAGCATGTGGCTCACCTCGCCGTCCTCGCCGAGCACGAAGTCGAGGTAGCTGAACGTGTTCTCGTAGAAGAAGCGCGTCTCGCTCTCGGGCAGGATCTCGAAGCGCTGGCCGCCGCTGCGCTGGGTGTGCAGCTTGCCGTCGGCGAAGGTCACCGTGCGGGTGTCGTCCTCGCCGATGCGGTAGACGCCGACGTAGCGGCGCAGCGTCTCCTCGGGCAGCTCGATCGCCTTGCGCTCGGGGAACGGATCGCCGACCGCGATCGCCGCCAGCTGCTGCGCCACGCGCGACGGCGACTTGGCGTTGTCGGTGTTGTTGGCCAGCACCGCGACGTAGACGTCGTCCTGCGGCAGGTAGAGGGCGTAGGTGCGGAAGCCGTGGATGCCACCGCCGTGCTGGATCATCTCGCGACCGCGCAGCTCGCCGATGGCGAAGCCGTAGCCGTAGCCGACCTCCTCGCCGTCGTCGGTGGTGAACGAGGTCCACAGCGCCTTCGCCTGCTCCGGCTTCATCAGCTCGCCACCGTGCAGGGCGCGGTTCCAGCGCGCCAGATCGTCGACCGAGGACATCAGGCTGCCGGCGGCGTAGGGCTGCGTCATGCTGAGGAAGGGCGCGTTCCGCCACTCGTCGCCCTCCTTCTCGTAGCCCTCCACCCGGTCGTCCACGATCTGCTCGGGATCGTCGTAGTGGGTGTGCGCCATGCCGAGCGGCGTGAAGATGCGCTCCTGCAGGAACTCGGCGTAGCTCTTGCCGGTGACCTTCTCGATGATCGCGCCGAGCAGCACGTAGCCCGAGTTGTTGTAGAGATGACGCTCGCCCGGCGCGAAGTCGATCGGCTCGTCGTCGAAGACGTCGATCAGCTCGTCGACCGTCAGGTCGCGACGGATCTCCTGGTCCATGTAGCCCGGGATGCCGGTGTAGCTCTTGATGCCGGAGGTGTGGGCCAGAAGCTGCTCGACGGTGACCGGCTCGTCGG
This sequence comes from Acidobacteriota bacterium, assembly GCA_003388555.1. Lineage (GTDB taxonomy): Bacteria > Acidobacteriota > Thermoanaerobaculia > Multivoradales > Multivoraceae > QQVD01. Next base: position 66,629 of record QQVD01000030.1, read on the forward strand.
TCTGCGGGAAGTCGGGCAGGAACTTGGTGAGCGGATCGTCGAGCGAGAGCTGTCCCTCGAGCTCGAGCAGCCGGATCGCCACCCCGGTGAACTGCTTGGTGATCGAGCCGAGGCGGAAGATCATGTCGGGCTCGAGCGCCACCTCGTGCTCCATGTCGGCCATGCCGCGCGCGGCGCGGTAGACCACCTCGCCGCCGCGGGTGACGATCGCCGCCGCGCCCGGCTCGGCCGGGTCGTACGCCTTCTCCATCACCGCCGCGTAAGGCGCCGCGGCGGCTTCGTCGGCCGACGCCTTGGCGAAACCGGGTGCGCTCATTCCGCCGACCGTGAGCAGCAGTGCCGCGGTGAGGCACGTGGCGACGACTCTGCCGCCACGCTGCAGACCACGCCGCTGTTGAGGCCGTCGGGCTGAGTGCGACGGGCGGGCCTGCGGACGGTCGATCGATGGATGGCTCTGGTGCATGTGTGGGGTTCCTCGGTCTCGGGTTCGGGGTCGGCAGGCGCCGCGGCTTCTTCACACGGTGCGCGCCTCGCCGGCGAGCGTCGCGCTGCTACTGTGCGGCGCCGCTCAGGTGACGGATCGCAGGTCCCGGACAGCACTCGGGGCGAGCGCCGACTGGAGATCTCCTTGCGCCGACTGCTTCTGGCTCTCACGGTGGCCTCGATTCTGGCGCAGGCCGGGCTGCACGTCCTCTACGTGCAGACGGTGGCGTCGGGTTTCGGCTGCGATGCGGCGACGCTGCGCTGCCCGGATGAGGCCGGCGGCGCCGTGTCGCTGTGGGACGAGCCGGCCGCCGAGCTGCCGTGGGCCAACCGCGACACATCGACCTACGTGTGGCCTGCGAAGCGGGCGCGCGAGGGTGGCCTCGGCCTGCTGGCGAGCGACCTGCACCGACGCTCGCCTGGCCTGCCGCTGCTCCTGCTGGCGCTCGACGGGGCCGGGCTGGCGCCCGAGACCCTGGTGTGGCTGAGCGCCCTGGCCGCGGTGCTCGCCACTACCTTCGCCGCCGCCTTCTGCGGCCGCTGGTTCGGGCCGGCCGCGGCGCTCGCGGCGGCGCTGCTCGGCGCCGTGTGGTCGAGCTCCTACCGCATGGTGCCGATCCTGGGCCCCGACGCACTGCACGCCAGCCTGTTCACGATCGCCTGCTGCGCTCTGCTCTGGGCAGGTCTCTCGCGCCGCACCGCCTGGCTGGCCCTGGCGGTGGCGGCGCTGGTGGCGGCCCAGCTGCTGCGCCCTTCGCTCGCCTTCGCGGCGGCGCCGGTGGCGCTGGCCCTGGCGCCGCTGCTGCTGCGAAGGCGCCCCGAGGAGGCGTCGCAGGAGCCCGGCCGGAGCGGCCGCCGCGCCCCGGCTGCAGCGATCGCCGTCGCGCTGCTGGCGGCTCTCGTCGCCGTGCCGCTGACCCAGGCGTCGTTGAATCGATGGTTCCACGGCGAGCTCACTCTCTCCCAGATCGGCAAGACCACCCTCGCCTGCTACGCCGGGGCGCGGCTGCGGGTGGAGGTCGAGGGGGCCCGCTTCGCCGACGCGCGCCGCGAGTGCGACGAGAGGATGCGCGGCGACGCTGCCAGCCGCCAGGAGGAGTACGAGCGGGCGGTGCACGGATTTCGCGCCCGACCGGGGGCGACGGCGCGCTCCTTCGCCGCGGAGGCGCTGCGCCAGCTCGACTTCCCGCCCCGCCTCGAGTACGCCGAGGCGCAGGCCACAGCGCCCTGCCGCCGGCACTGGTGCACTGGTTCAGGGAGACCCGGCTGCTGCGCCTGCTCTGGCTGCTCGCCGCGCTCGGGGCCTGGCGGCTGGCGCGTCTGTCGACGAGGCCGCGCGGACAGCATGAAGAGCCCGAGGGGCGCCGTCGGCTGGCTGCGCTCGGCGGGCTCGGCGGCCTCGCCGCGGTGCTCGGCCTCTGCCTGATGCTGGCGCTGCTCAACTCCGTCTCCCACCTGGTCGGCTCGCGGTTGCGGCTGCCGATCGAGCAGCTGGCCCTGGTGTTCGCGGCGCTCGGGCTCACCTGGCCGTGGGCTCTGCGCCACCGCGTCGGCGGCTGGGCGCAGGCGCTGCCTTCCGTCGTGACGCGACAGCTGGCACGGCAGCAGCCGCCGGGGGTACCGGTGCGGACGCGAGTGGCGTGGCGGGCGCTGCGCCCGTTCCGCCGCCGCTAACGGCGACGAGCTCCCCTGGGGGCCGAAACGCCGCCGCACGGCGAGGATCCGCCGACGGAGCCGAGGCCGCGGGGCTTCGGGCGCCTGCGCCACCCGACGGGCGGCGATACAGTCCTCGTCGGCTCCACCGCCGCCCGCGAACGCACGCCAGCGGCCGGTCTGGCTGCCGTGGCCGTCGCCGGTCGCGGCCCGAGGCACCCACGTCCGCCGGCCCCGGGGCGACGAACGCGACGAGGAACGGACCCCGGGGCGACCCGGGGGCTCCCGACGGCTTTCCCCGTAGAGACTCGAGACCCCAGTAGAGCGAGGACTCCGATGCAACGCACCCTGTTCGAAGACCACCACCACAGCTTCCGCGACGCCGCGCGCCGCTTCATCGCCAAGGAGATCGTGCCGCACGACGAGCAATGGCACGCCGAAGGCAAGGTGAGCAAGGAGATGTTCCGCAAGGCCGGCGAGCAGGGCCTGCTCGGCTTCGAGGTCGACGAGCGCTACGGCGGCACCGGGATGTGCGACTTCCGCCTCAACGCCATCGTCGACGAGGAGCTGCAGATGGCGGGGGTGTGCTCGTCGGGCTTCTGCATCACCCTGCACAACGACATCTGCATGCCCTACTTCACCGAGCTCACCAACGACGAGCAGAAGGAACGCTGGCTGCCGAAGCTGGTCTCCGGCGAGGCGATGGCGGCGCTGGCGATGACCGAGCCCGGCACCGGCAGCGACCTGGCGTCGATCCGCACCACCGCCCAGCGCGACGGCGACCACTACGTGGTCAACGGCTCGAAGACCTTCATCACCAACGGCATCAACTCCGATCTCGTCGTCGTCGCCGTGAAGACCGATCCCTCCGAGCGCCACAAGGGCATGAGCCTGCTGGTGCTCGAGGAGGGCATGGAGGGCTTCGAGCGCGGCCGCAACCTCGAGAAGATCGGCCTCAAGAGCCAGGACACCGCCGAGCTCTTCTTCAAGGACGTGCGGGTGCCGGTGAGCAACCGCCTCGGCAACGAGGGCGAGGGCTTCCTCAACCTGGTCAGGAACCTGCCGCGCGAGCGCCTCAGCATCGCCGTCGTCGCCGTCGCCCACGCCCGCTACTCCTTCGAGCTCGGCCTCCAGTACGCCCGCGAGCGCCAGGCCTTCGGCCAGCCGATCGGCAAGTTCCAGCACAACCGCTTCCTGCTCGCCGAGCTCAAGACCGAGGTCGAGCTAGGCCAGGCCTTCGTCGACCGCCAGATCGAGGCCCTCAACCAGGGCACCCTCACCGCCGAGGACGCCGCCATGTCGAAGTACTGGTGCGCCGAGCTGCAGAACCGCGTCGCCGACCGCTGCCTGCAGCTCCACGGCGGCTACGGCTACATGGCCGAGTACCCGATCTCGAGGGCGTTTCTGGATGCCCGCATCCAGACGATCTACGGCGGCACGAGCGAGATCATGAAGGAGATCGTGGGGAGGGGATTGGGTTTGTGAGGCGGATTGGTCGCAGCTGACACGCAGAGTACTGACACCTGCCGAATCGAGGTGGTCGCGCTGTCCCCGCCGTTCTTCTCTAGAATCAAGAGCGAAACTGACAGCTCTTGAGGGATTGCTCGGACGGCTCGCTGCCGCTCGGCCGCGGCCTCAGCAACCCCCCCTGAGGGGCCTTGAAGGAGGCGGGACATGAAGCTGTTCGAACAACTGAGTGCTCTCGGCGTTCGTGCTGCCGAGCAAGCCGGTCACCTGGCGACCGAAGAGGCGACGAAGAACGCGCTCGTGATGCCGTTCATCAATGCGCTCGGCTACAACGTCTTCAATCCCTTGGAGGTAGTGCCCGAGTTCACGGCCGACGTCGGCATCAAGAAGGGCGAGAAGGTCGACTACGCCATCGTCCGCGACGGTCGACCCGTCGTTCTCGTCGAGGCGAAGGCGAGCGGGACGGATCTGGATCGAGCGGTCATGTCGCAGCTCTTCCGATACTTCACGGTCACCGACGTCCGCATCGCGATCTGCACGAACGGGACGGTCTACCGCTTCTACTCCGATCTGGAGCGACCGAACCGGATGGACGAGAAGCACTTCCTCGAGCTCGACCTCACAGATCTTCGCGCGGAAGTCGTTGACCGCTTGGCGCACATCACCAAGGACGCCTTCGACCAGGACCGCCTCCTCGAGACCGCTACGGAGCTGAAGTACCGCGGCCAGGCCAAGAGACTCCTCGAGGCGCAGCTCGAAGAGCCCTCCGATGAGTTCATCCGTTTCGTCGCTGCCTCCGTGGTGGACGGACGGGTCACGAGGGCCGTTCGCGAGCAATTCGGCCGGATCGCCCGAGACGCCTTCCGTGAGCTCGTTCGCGACAGAGTCCAGAGCCGCCTTCGCGACGCTCTCGAGCGAGCGGCGAGGGACGAAGTAGCTCAACTCGCGGAGGAGAGCCTCGATACCGCAACGGATGGCGCTGCCGATGACATCGAGACCACGGCCGACGAACTACAGGGCTTCTACATCGTCAAGGGCATCCTGCGTCGGGTCGTCGACTCGTCGCGCATCGCGAGCAGAGACGTCCAGTCCTACTTCGGCATCCTGCTCGACGACAACAACCGGAAACCGCTTGCCCGGCTTCACTTCAACGGTCGACAGAAGTACCTCGGCCTCTTCGACAACGCAGACAAGTCCGAGGAGCGTCTCCCGATCCAGAGCCTCGACGACATCTACGACTACGCGGACCGGCTCACAGCCACAGTCGGGTTCTACGAGGGAACCGACGGAGGTGAGTAGCGGCTCCGGGCATCGACGAAGCCAGAGAAGCTCGCCTCGGCGGCCTATAGAGAAGAGCCAGCAGGGGATTGAGCTGCGACTCCTAAGGCGTACTCTCGATGACCTCTTCGAGGTCGCCCAGCGCAGCATCCTAGCCAGCCGGCCGGTACCGAGCCTCGTCCTTGTCTACACCGCCATCGACATCCTCGCCAGCCTGGAGCGCGGCCAGGAGAGTGTTGGGGAGGCCTTTAGGAGATGGGTTGCCAGGTATCTCCTAGCCGAGCTCCAGACTGAAGCTACACCTGCCGATCTCTGGGGAGCCCGCTGCGGAATTGTCCACACGGCATCGGCGAACTCAGATCTCATGAACAGGGGTCAGGCACGGCCAATCATCTACGCGGGGCCATTCCAGGGGCCCGACGAAGTCGAAGAGCTCGCCCGGTCACTCGGACACGAAACCGACATCGTGATCGGACTAGGAGACCTCGCAACCGCCACCGAAATCGCATCAGGCAACTACCTCAGCGAGATCGAGAGCCACGCTGAGCGAGCCAGGAATGCCACCGCCAATGCACCCTACTGGCTTTGTTCGACGGGGCCTCCCGAGGCCTTCTATTGAAGCGCCTTTGCCCCTTTGCCAACGTCTCAGAGATCAGGGCCCTGATGGCCAACGCGCTCGTGGATGGAAGTGATGTCGTTCTGATGGGTGCCGGTTAGCAGCCGGAAGCGAGGGCAGCCTCCGCTGCATCTCTCTTGTTGGATGGACCCTCCGGAGCGAACTTAAAAGGGCACCTCGTCTGAAGACGCGGGTGTCCCGGCGGCCCCATCCGGCAGGGGTATAGTGCTCGTGACGTACAGGTTCAGAATGTCCTCCCGATCCATGAAGAGAATCTGGCTTCGTTTCGTCACATCCAGCTTCTCACCGAGCCAGTTCTTGGCCTGCTTCGTGATTTCTCCACCTGCGACGATCATTGCGTGGTCTACCAGAACACGGCGACTGGTCTCTGGGTCGAAGATCTCGTGACCCAGCATCATAAGCACCTGCTGGTGTATCTCCGCAACATTGGCATTCGATCCCTTCGAAGCACCAGCAGCGTCCAGCTTCCCCTTCTTAGCCTGAAGACCGAAGTAGAGAACGTGCTGAGTGGGAAGGACGTACCGCATCCAGATGTCTTTGCCGTACTCCAGAGCCTTGTCCTTGTGACCAGCAGCAGTAACGCGATGAAATCCCAGCTGCCGAAAGAGCGGGAGCAGGACGTGATCGATCAGATCGTCTTCGGAGGCGCGGTCCAAGTACGCGCCAAGCCGGTTCTTTCGGTCGACCTCTCGTGGCGTGAAAGGCCGGTGCGGATTCGCAGGCGAGCTGACTGTCTTCGTTCCTATGTGCCTAACGTAGAGCTGTTGATCTTCGCCATAAAACGCCTCATACCCTTCCCTCGACAGAGGCTTGTTCAGCGCTTCAAGGGCCTTCGCACGATCTGGGTCATCTTCCTCGGCGTCGGCCTTGAGCATTAGGACGCGCAGGACGTGGACAAACACTTCCGGAAGAGAGTGCGGCCCCGGCCGAGGCTCCTGCAAGAGCTCTGACAATCGCTCCGCAGCCCACCGCCACCTCGTCGACCCGTCGTGGACAAGATCGAGATCGCATTCTTCAAAGAACTCAGTTATGTAGCTGCTAGAGCGATAGGGAAAGTGAGCAACATCACCAACCACCATCTCAGCCAGCGCCCGAAGGTTGCGTTTCCTGAAGTTCATCGAGTCCTCTACCTACCAGTGCTCCGGAACCCGTCGCGGGCTATCCAACGGATCAGAGATCAGCGGCGCTGTAGGCCGTCGCGCTCGTGAATGGGAGTGATGCTCGGCCCATGAGTGAAGGCTAGAAACCGCGAGCGCGGGCAGCGTCCGCTGCATTTCTATTGTTGTGCTGCCCAGAAGCCCCTGGGCTGATCAGTCCTCGCAGTCACGAGCATCGGGCGACCTATCGACCGCCATCTCCTCAAGAGGGAGCACCAAAGCACGGATCACGCCGTCGTCATTCATCTTGGAGATAAGAGCTTCCTTCCCATCCCACAGTGCCTCGCGCGCTTCACGAACTTCACGAAGACAGGCAACATAATCGGAGTCACTCATGTGCCACCAACCGTATTTCTTCAATATGCCGTGAACGACATGATTCCGGGCCACTCTAGCCCTCTCGAGTGCCACAGCAGTCTTCTGGTCCTTGCAGTACTTCTTGAAGGCGTTGGCGAGCCAACCGATCGTCTTGTCGGAGTGCGCGTCGATCGACAGATCTCCATCAAGGCGCGCCGCCGCTTCAATCGCCGACAATAGACCACCAACCTGGAACTCGAACACCTGCGAGTCCGCGACGACTGCTCCGAGAAAGGCGAACAGAGCGAGATCGTTGGGCCGAACATAGAGTCCGACCAGCTCTTCTCCGACCCGCACAACGAGAGGATCCTCGTGTCGGCTGTAGTCCGGACCGGTGATCTCAAGCGCAGTCATCTGTACTCCTGTAATCGGGAGACGGCCCAGCCGCCTCACGGTCTGCGGATCGACCGCACGAGTGTGAAAGAGGAGGACCCGAGCGCTCTGGACAGCCGGATCCGATCGGGTGTGCTGCTCTCATTCAGGCACAGCCCCTGTCCCTCCTTCAGTGAAGCGCCGAACCCCTAGAGGCCTGAGTCTCCGATCACGCCAGTCGACGACCACTACCTCTCTTTGAGCGGACCCATCGCGAGGTGTTCTTAAGTGGAGGTGCATCGCAGTCGCCTTCGCCCAATCTTCGCCAAGTTCGGGCAGCAATCCCTCGAGCTCCGACCTGCTATGGCCGAACTCGACCGCCGCCTTGGTCACCTCCCTACAGTAGAAGTACGTCGTCACCGCGATCTCGTTGAAGTCACGCACTCCAATCTGAACTCGATCTCCGGGCTTGAACCCCCTGCTCCTTATGCACCCATCGAACATATACAGACCCCCGCAGCCTACGTCTTCGGGTCGCTCAATAGGTTTCGGGCCTTCGGCACTACCGAACCGATCAATGTCGATGCCGGCCCATAAAGAAAGTAGCTGACCATCGGCACAGTCCATCTCAGCGCTCACGATTCCGCCCCGATGTGTCAAGCAGTTTCGCACCTGCTGGAAGCGGACCAGGACGTCATCAAGATTGGTTGCGACTGAGTAGCGTTTCCGAAGGCACTCCATCTTCCGCCTGAAACCCATCTTGTGACTTCTGGCCCAATACCTGTCCACTTCTTCGATGTGTGTTCCAGCCTCGTTGCTCGCTATGGCATCGAGACCGAATTCTTCGATTCTTTCTAAGGCGTGGCAGAAGGACCCTGCCCAGTCGAGGTGAACGTGCACCCGTTCGATGAGTTCGCGGAAACCGTTCGCCAGTACCCAAGTCGTGAAGTCACCGAGTTCTTCGGCCGACGGCGCCTCCTCGTCCCACTGCGCCATCGTGAGTTCGAATGCTAAGTCTCTGAAGGAGAGAGGTCTGCCTGCTTCCGGGAGCTCGGCAGCGAGACCGATCCGAACACGCTTCAGGAGTTCAGAGATCTCCCGGGAGACCGTGTTCAGCCGTGCCGAGACATCGAGAGCGATTGCATGCTGACCCACCTCGCGATCCATCTACCGCCTCTTCTCTGCAGCACAAGGGATCAAAGCTCAGCGGCGCTGCGGACGAGCGCGCTGGGCAGTGGGAATAACTTCGGGTTCATCACAATGGCTACCAGTCGCGAGCACGGGCAGCGCCCGCTGCAGCTTGTTGTTAGGCGCCGTCACTGTTCAAGAGACCGGCTGCCCTGAGTTCTTGGAAGAGCATCCGACCGGGCCGACCACAGGACTCTTCTTCAAAGCCGCGCGCATCGAACGACCGAGAGAAGACCGCTGAAACAGCTCGCACCGCATCCTCGGCCGACCTGAACGTTCGTGCGTGCCGAACGAGCTCAGCGGCCTCGCTGTCGAACTCGTCGGCGGGTGCCCCGCCGGCCACCAAAGAATAGGGATCCCAAGACCTCAGGACGAGGCGCGCGATAGACAACGCCCGCTCATAGTCACTGGCAGTAGTGATTCCCACTCGCGGCGCCTAACTACTTGGCTAGCTGCGCCAGCGACGCCGCCAGGTCACGGATACGAGCCAGGCGCCGCTGCATAACGCGCTGCACTGGACGGTCTGCGTTCCTCAGCATCTCCGCTCCCCTGTTGCCCTCTTGTCTGTTTCCGCCAGTCTAGCCCAGGGCAATATTCGGGCGGGATCGTGCTGCATAACGCGCCGGGGCTCTCGCGGCACTGTGACGATGTCAGGTCTGAATGGCTCAGCATGGCGGCGCTACCGCGTGCGCGTGCGTCCGCGGTGCCAGACGCCTGGAAGAGCCTCGCCGCCTGGAAGAGCCTCGCCGGCACCATCCCGACGCCCCGCGCCACGGACCTCTCACTCGACCAACGGCCAGTGGACCTCCGTGAGCCACTTGCCTGGATCGGGCTCCTCGCCGGGGTCGGTGACGTAGATCTCGCACGGGTAGCCGGCGACCTCCTCGCCCTCCTCCGCGATCCAGCGCTCGACGGCCTGGTGCGCCTCGCCGAGGGCGTCGTAAGGGCCCAGGTGGTGGGTCGCGGCGACGGTGCAGCCACCGAGGTGACCGACTTCGAAGCCCTGGGCGGGCGCGATCTCGCCGGCGATCGGCATGCCGGCCTCGACGGTGATCAGGCCGGGCCCGAACTTCGGGTAGCGCGCGGTCGGCCTTCCCGCGAGCTCCAGGCCGTTCGAGATCGCGTGCTGGAACACGGCTCCGAAGATCTCGCCGAAGGCCTGAGCCAGCTGATCGGGAGCGACGTCGCGGCGCTGGTAGAGGAATCCGGTCTTCTCGATGCTCTTCTTCTCGATCTCGTAGTCCATGGTCACGTCCCCTCGTCTCGAGTGGCTGCGTTTCGTGTTGGGCTCGCTGTACAGCGGTGCCCGGTAGAGGCCGACGCAGGGCGCGATCCGGTGGGCCAGCCGACGATCGGCTGGCGGCCCTGGAGTCGTGGTAGTCGGCGGAGCTGACTCAGAGAACGGAGCGTGTCGGCCCCGGTGCTGCGAGACCCGGCGCCTCAGCTCGCCGGGCGAGCAGCCGAAGTGTCGGCGGAAGGCGCGGGTGAAGCCCTCGTGGCTGTCGAAACCGGCGTCGAGAGCGATCTCGAGGATCGACGAGCCCGTGAGCGCCAACGAAAGGGCGGCGCGCTGCAGCCGGACGCGCCGCTCGAACTGCAGTGGCGACTCGCCGATCGTCGCCTGGAAGACGCGCTGCAGGTGTGTCGCCGAGCGTCCGTCGAGTCGGGACAGCTCGGCCAGCGACGTGCGTTCTTCTCCGTCGGCGAGTTGTACCAGCAGGGGCAGGAGTCGTTGCAGGGGGCTCGGCACGAGCCGACTGTAGCTGCCGCCTGGTGCGGCGCTCTTGACCGTTCTTGCGGTCTGCGGAGGGTTTAGGGGCGGAGTGTCGGTGGGGTGAGCGGCGCGGCGCGGTCTGGAGAGACGTCCTCGCGTACCACCCTTGAACGCACACCGTGGAGGCTCTGTTTGACGTACTGCGTGGACCCTGGATCAAGTCCAGGGTGACGGCCAAGGGGGTTTGACGGCGATTGCGAGAGCGGCGGCCTCAGGTGTGTATTCGAGGACGTGGGGAAGGGGGCAACCACCCGTCCTCGACTGCGAAGGGCCGGGAGTGTCGAGTCGGTCGCTGCGCGGCAGCGCGGCGGCCCGGTGTCACAGACGTCTGGCGAACAACGCAAACCGAGGCGGCTCTGCTTGACGAAAAGCGTGGACCCTCAGATCGAGTCCAGGGTGACGGCCCGGGGTGTGACTGCGACTGCGAGAGCGGCAGCCTCAGGTGTGTGCGCTCGCGGATGTCTGCGCTTCAATCTTCCCGTCAGCGGCGAGGCTCACCTCAGGTGTGTGCGCTCGCGGATGTCTGACCTGAGGCCACTGACCGGTTGGCTGGTCTCCACACGCACGCGGGCGCCACCTCGGCTCGCAACACCGAACGGGCGGCTGGGCCCTGGTCTCGCGACGCACGCGGACGCCACACCTCAGATCGACATCGCCGCTCCGAAATAGATCCCCAGGGTGCCCACGAAGCCGAGCGGGAACCCGAGGAGGAGTGCTCGCAAGGGCCGTAGTCTGGGCAGCTCGACCAGGTGCGCCACCGCTCCGAGGATGACGAGCAGCGGGCAGACCGCGCGGATCGCCCAGTGGGCGGCCGGCGAGCCGAAGCCGTACTCCACCGGCAGCAGGGTCAGGAAGAACACGAAGCCCATCGGCGCGACGAAGGGATAGGCCATCCACAACGGGCTTCCCACCAGCACCACCTCGGCGGGCCCGAAAGCCACCGCGCTCACGATGCCGAGCAGGTAGGCGCCGAGCATGCCCGGCAGCGATCGGTGGTCGGGGCTACGCTCGGATCGAGGCATGTTCGGAAGTCTCGGGCCTCGGTCCGCGAGGGTTCACCACGAGCTCCTAGGGCCAGGACGCCGGTGCGCCGGTCTCGTCGAACAGCGGCGCCCGGTCGGCGTACGACTCGAGCACGAACTCGACCGGGCCCTTGACCAGCCCGATCAGCGGCAGCTCGGCGAGGCCGGTGCAGGGCAGGCGGTCGTCGAAGCGGTCGTCGTGCTGCCACGACTCGCCGGTCCCGAGGTGCCAGCGTCGGGGGCCGATCCGGTGGTGCTGGCGGTCGGAGCGCACCCACTCCTCTTCTTCGGTACCGATGACGCGCACGTCGACCTCCTCGCAGGTCAGGCGCTCCTCCACCACCGAGAGGTCGAGCCGCCGATCGCAGTCGACGTCGCCGACCGCGATGCGATCGAAGCGCGCCGCCCAGCAGCCGCCGAGACGCACGCGCGACTTGGAGGACCCGAGGTCGAGGCCACGCCAGAGCTGGCCGGTCGTGGGATCGAGGATGAGGAGGAGGTCTCGACCGCTGGCAGCCTGCGCCGAGCCGCCGTCGGCGATGGTGTAGGAGGACAGGTGCAGGCCGATCCGGCCACCGCCGATCGGGAAGGCGGTCACCGCCTCTTCCCAGTCGAGTGAGCCGACGTAGGACTCCTCGTCCTCCGCCACGACCTCGGGGGGCTCGAGCCAGGCGAGGGGGATCGGGGCGTCGATGCCGTCCGCCGAGCGCAGGCGGTAGGCGTCACCGTCCCGCACGAGACGGAATCGCTCTGCATCGAAGAAGTCGCCAGCCGATGCGGCGGCGGGCGAGCACACAGCAGACGTCCCCAGAAGCACCGCCACCAGCACCCCCAGAGACGACGCAACCAGCTCTCTGGTCATCTACCGGTCCTCCCATCGACGCTCCGTCCGCTCCTAGGGGACCGATCGTACCTGGCAGTGAGGAGACCGAATCGGGGCGGGAGATCTCCCTACTCCGCGAACGCCAACACCCGGCCGTCGAGAGAGCTGGCGTACACCCGTCCGTCGCCGGTCGCCGGCGAGCCCGGGAAGCCGAAGGGGCCGCTGTCGCTCGCTGGCGCCTGGAAGTACCAGACGATCTGGCCGGTCTTGCGATCGAGCGCGAAGACGCCTCCGTGATGGCCGACCAGGTAGCCGGGAGTGCTCGCTGCGCCGGCGTAGACGCGCTGCTCGGTGACCGCGGGCTGCCCCCACGTCCAGCCACGCACGTCGGCGCTCCACAGAGCACGGCCGGTCGCCGCCTGGAGGGCGAAGACCGCCGCGGCGTCGGACGAGCCGACGTACGCCACCGCGTCACGCACGCTCGCCGACGACTCGATCCACGAGAACCACACGTAGTGGCTCCAGGCAGGCTCACCGGTCGCCGCGTCGAGGGCGAGGAAGTCGTAGCTACGGCTGCCGACGAGCACCAGGTCGCCGTGGATCGCTGGGGTCGACACCACCGGCCCCCTGGTGTCGTGCTTCCACAGCAGCTTGCCGGTGCTCGCCTCGAGGGCGTAGACGTGGCCGTCGTAGCTGCCGAAGAAGACCCGTCCCCGATGCACGGCGGGCGCGGCGAGGATGCTGTCGCCGGCGGCGTGCTCCCACGCCTTCGCGCCGTCCTCCGGATCGAGTGCCAGCAACCGCCCGTCGTGGGTGCCGAGGTAGAGGCGATCCGCCACGGTGACGTCGGAGCCGAAGCGGTCGTAGCGCGACTTGGGGTCGTCGAACGGCAGGCGCACGGCGGGCGAGCCTGAGACCTTCACCCGCCAGCGCTCGGCTCCGCTGCTCGCGTCGAGCGCGTAGAGCATGCCGTCGTCGGCAGCGAGGTAGAGGACGCCTTTCGAGATCGTCGCCCGGCTGCGGATCGCCCCTGCGGCAAGGAACGACCAGCGCCGTTGGCCGCTCGCCGCATCGAGGGCGTGCAGCCGGCCGTCCTCGCCGCCCGAGTAGACGAGGCCGTCCGCGAACACCGGTCCCGCCCACTGCGGCGACCCGGCGTCGAAGCTCCACAGCGGCTGGACCTCACGACCCGCGAGCTCGGCTCGCTCAGGCGACTCGGGAAGCCCGCCGCGACGCAGCGTGACCGGCAGCTCGTAGACGGGCACCAGCCCCTTCGGCATCACCCCGCTCAGCGTTCCCTCTGCGGCGTCGTGCACGAAGCGGAAAGGCCCGAGGCCGACGTCGACCCGCGAGCCCTGGGCCTCGCCGACCACCAGCGGCACCGCGCCGAGCGACGACCCCTGGACGTGGATCGCCGGGATGGTCATCAGGAGCGACACCTTGCCGTCGTCGCGGGCGACGATCTCGAGCGCGAAGGCCGTCGTCTGCTCGCCGTGGGTGATCGTGCCCGACCACGGCCCGAGGAGGTCCTCGGGCCCGAGGGGATCGGCCGTCTGATTTGACGCGGCCAGATTCAGGGCGATCAGCAGGGCGCTGAAGGTTCCGATCATGTTCTCTCGCTGGTCGAGACTCCGGGTGCGCCCGAGTACGCGGAGGCGGCCGGGCGTGTTGCACCCTAGAGGGAGGGCCCGGGCGCGAGACGGGGACTCCGAGGATCCTGTGGTTCGCCGCTAGTCCGTAGCATCGGGGCGGCGGCCGCGCGCCCTACCAGCGGTAGGAGACTCCCACCTGCACCACCGGGTAGAGATCGTAGTCGGCCACCTCCCGGCGCAGCTCGGCCTCCTCCTGCTCGACGATGATGTCGATCACCTGCCGGAACTCGGGCGGCACCTCGATCGGCAGGTTGAGGTTCGCCGTGAGCTCGACGTCCGGCGCGCCGGTGAAGAGCACCCCGAGATCGACCTTGAAGCGCCAACGGCCGGTCTGGCCGAGCGGGTTGCCGAAGCCGATCCCGAGGTAGGGCACCACGGGGTCGATCGTCGCCGTGCCTTCGAGGGTGCCGAGGAAGTCGACCAGGATCGCCGGGAAGTCCTCGCCCGGTAGCAGGAGGTCGGCGAGCGGCGCCGAGGCCTCGATCCGATCGTCGTTGATCGCGACACCGGCGCTGATGCGGAAGGAACCTTCCCAGGGATACCAGTCGCCGACCAGCAGGAGCTGCTCGAGCTCCAGGTCGCCGGAGTAGTCGACCTCGTCGGTCTGGATGTCGATCGACGTCGACCAGGCCGCCAGCGCGGCACGGGCCTGCAGGCGCGGAGAGCCGACGGTGGCCTCGAGGCCGGCGCCAAGGGTGCCGGCAGTGGGTCCGAGCGAGAAGTCGGTGGCGTGGCCGGGGACGACGCAGGCGAGGGCCAGAGCCGAGGTCGCGAAGACCAGCCGGCGTCGGCGCAGTGGCAAGAGATTCACGGTGGTCGTCCTCCTGGTCGGAAAGAGCCCGGATGGGCGAGCGCGACTCCGGTACGGACGGACGGTGCGCCCACCCCAGGATCGACGCCGGCGTCGCGTGCTCGGGGTCCCAGCCCGCCGCGAGGCGATGATCCCGTCCCAGGTGGAACCGGATGCGATGGGTGCGCATTCACGCCAGGCCTGGGCCAAAAGAATCACGTTGTAGTGAGTGTCGGCCTGGAGCTAGGCTTCCGCCGCCAAGTCCACAGGGAGTCGCACGGTCGAAGATGAGGCCCAGCCGATTCGCTCCGTTCCTCGCCCTGCTCGTCACACCCTTCCTGGCGACGGCGCAGGACGGCTTCCTCGACGCCACGTTCTACGCCGACGGCCGGGTCGAGTTGCCAGCGGCCCAGATGAGCTACGGCGACGTGATCGCGACGGCGCCGGACCAGCGCATCGTGATCGCCGGGACTCAGGTCACCACAGGTGCCCCCCACAAGGTCGTGTGGGCGATCCTCGACGGTTCGGCCGCGGCCCAGGTCTGCAGCTTGTCGGCGCCGCTCGGCAGCGTGGGCTTCGAAGTCACAGCGGCCCTCTTCGACTCCACCGGTCGGCTGGTGATCGTCGGCGAAGGTGGCTTCGAGGGCGAAGGCCTCGAGGGCGTCGTCCTCCGCTTCCTCTATCCCTCCTGCACCCTCGATCCGACCTTCGGCAACGGGGGAGGCTTCCGGACCGCCTTCTTCGAAGGCAGCGTGCACTTTCGCGACTCCGCCTTCGACCCGACGGGCCGACTGGTCGTGGCCGGGTACCACGAGAGCTCACCGGACACCGGACTCGTACTCCGTCTGCTGGCGAACGGTACTCCCGACACGAGCTTCCACTTCGACGGCTACGCCCAGCTCGTCCGCAGCCACGACCTCCAGCTCGAAGCGGTCGCTGTCCGGCCCGACGGACGGGTCGTCGCGGTGGGTGACCATCTGTACCCCGGCGGAAGGGAGATCCTCGTCGCCGGATGGACCACTGCCGGCACGAAGGACACCAGTCTGGCGCCCAGCGGTTGGGTCGAGATCGGAATCGCGCCGGCACACGGCGTCGCGCTCGAGCTCGACCCGGGAGACGGAGCGATGCTCATCGCGGCCACCGTCTCGGCTCCGGGACCCGGCTGGTCGACACTCGTCAGGATGCAGCCCGACGGCGATCTGGACCCGACCTTCGGAACCGACGGAATCGCGCAGCGGCAGACCTGGGCGCACAGCGAATCGCTCACCGGGTTGGCCAGGCTGAGCGATGGACGCCTCGTCGTCCTCGGACGAGGCTCGGATACCGTCGTCGTCTCCGACGGCGCCTGTTTCCTGTACCGCTTCACGGAGTCCGGCGGCCCAGACGACTTCGGCCTCTTCGGCATCTCCGCCTTCAACTGGGCGGCGCTCGGCTCGAACGGCGTCACCTGCTGGGCGATCGCTCTGCAGGCTGGTCGGCCCGTGGTCGTCGGCAGGGCGGCTTTCGGAACCATCCCCTCCGCCGTCGCCGCCCGCCTCGAGAATGCCCTGATCTTCGCCGACGGGTTCGAGAGCGGATCCACGGACGGTTGGTAGGAGCGCCGCTTGCTGGGAAGGGGTGCGCGCGGAGGTGCCGAGCACCGCGATCACTCCCTCGGCGATGTCGTCGGGCGGTCGACGACGAACGTTCCGTCGCGCAGCTCGACGCGACGGTGTGGCGTGTCGCGCGATCTCCTCCTCGTGGGTGACCAGGACGATCGTGGTGCCGACGGCGTTCAGCGCGTCGATCTGCACCATCCTGTCGGCGGCGGTGGCGGAGTCGAGGTCTTGCCGCCTTCTCGTCCGCGAGTTCCTTCGGCTCGTTGATCAACGCCCTGGCGAGGGCGACGCTCTGCCGCCGGCCGGCCGCGATCTGGTTGGGCCGATGGTGAACACGATCCGCGAGGTCGACCCGCTCGAGGGCGGCGAAGGCATGGCGACAGCGCTCGTCGGGCGTCACCCCCACGCAGACCGGGGGGAGCGCGGTGTTGTCCGCCGAGCAGCGGCCGACCGACCACCGGTCAGTCGGGAGAGAAAGCTCTAGAGATCACATCCCGGGAACGCCTCGAGCAGGCTGAACGACGGCGCGGTGACTCCGTCGACGTTGTCGATCACCCGCAGGTACTCGGGGGAAGGTCGGCCGGCCGCCTTGGCCACCAGGTCCTCGACCTCGAGGCGGAAGCCGAGGGTGGTGGTCGGCGCGCCGAAGAGCCAGAAATGGCCGTTGATGGAGCAGCCGTCGAGCACCTTGACCAGGAACTCGGGGTTGCCCTCGAAGAAGCTGAACAGGCCGCCGTCGGGCAGGCCGACGCCCGAGAGCGGCGAGGCGAACGCCTGGCCCGACTGGCCGCCGCCGATGGCGGTGAACCAGGCGAGGGTCACCCGGAAGCGGCCGTCGTTCGGCTGGTCGTCGAGGCAGAGGGTGGTCGCGTCGGACACGCAGTCCGGGGTCTGGCCGCCCTCGAGGAGCGCCGCGAAGTCGACCGGCACGCTGCCGCTCTGGCCGAGGCCGTAGGCGACAACGCCCGGGGTCGCGTCGTCCCAGAGCTGGCCGCGCAGCAGCACCGGCACGAAGAGCACCTGGCCGACGTCGCCGGGCGCCGGCGAGCCGGCGGTGCGCTGCAGCCTGGCGCCGACCAGCCGCTGGGCGGCGTCGAACTGAAAGTTGTCGAGCAGCAGGGTGACGCGGGTGGTCGGCTGCGCTCCGCAGCGCGACTCGACCTCGAGGAAGGCTCGCTCGAAGGGGCTGTCGGGCAGTATTGACGCGGCGGTCGAGCAGGGCTGGCCGGCGCGCTCGAGCTCGACGCGCAGCGTCTGCTGCACCAGGGCCAGGGCGCCAGCGAGTCGGGCGGAGACCTGCTGCGAACGCGGAGCGACGAAGCGGTCGACCTCGGGCCCGGGAGTGGCGCCGAGGAAGTCGGCGCCGGGAGGGCCCTGGGAGCCGCCGATCTCGAGCGCGCCGGCCGCCAGCGCCACCCGCAGCACCGGCGACGCGTCGACGTCGGAGGCGGCGGGCTGCGCCATCAGGCCGAGGGTGGTCTGCCGCACGGCGCCGGGCGCTCGCGGCGCCGAGGGCACTCGCACGATGCTGGCCGCGAGGTGGCGCTCGGGTGCTCCGCCCGTCGCCGAGGTCACGGCGCGCAGCACCGCCAGGCCCTCCTCGTCGGCCGTCACCGTAACCAGCGACGGCGACTCCGCACCGACCACCTGCGCCGCAGCGAGGGCGGCGCGGAGGCGCTCGTTGAGACTCGGCACCTGCGCTCCGGCGGGGGCCTCGAGGAGGGCGAGGCCGGTCAGGGCCAGGGCGAGCACCACGGCGTGCCTCGAGGTCGCACGCGGACCGACAGGGGTCAGCATCTCACGGGCTCCGATCTGCGTTGGGGTCCAGACGCGAAGGGTGCGCGTCCTGGTAGAGCAGGGTCCAGTCGATCGTCGCCGCACCCACCGTCTGCTCGGGCGAAACGACGAGGCGCCCGCTCGAGCGGGCCGAGAGCAGACCGGGCGCCGCCGGTGAGCGGAACCTGACCTCGAGCTCGGGGCCGATGTCGAAGCGTGGATCACCGATCAGGAAGACTGCGCTCATGGTGTCGAGCCGGCCGGCGAAGTAGCTGGCGTCGAGGTTGATCAGCGCCTCGCCGCAGGGGTCGAGACAGCCGATCTTGATCTGGTAGCGCTGCGGTGCGTTGGGGCGGCGGGTGAGCTGCGCGAAGGCGTCGTGGCAGGTGGTGACGCCCTGGGCCGAGAGGTCGTCGCACAGGCGCAGCTCGATCGACTCGCGGAGGAGGTCGAAGACCATCCAGTCCTCGGCGTCGTAGACGTGCTCGTGGTCCGAGCCGAGGGCGAAGGCGAGATCGGCGGCGGGGATCGCGTCGACCGCGCGCCGGGCGCTGTCGATGCGCGCCGTGCGGCCGGCCGCCTCGACCTCGAGCTCGAGCAGCGCCGCCGAGGCGCCGACCGCGACGTCGCTCGACGGCGTCACCCGCAGCAGGTGCAGCTGCGGCTGCGCGGCGAGGTCGAGGCGCGACTGCGGCGGCGCCAGCTGCGCCAACCACCAGAGCTGCGCCCCCGGCGCGACGCGCAGGGCGCCGCTGCGGTCGTGCTCGGCAGTGCGCACGCTGCCCTCGATGCCACCGGAGCGGCCGGGCGAGAGCACGGTCATCGTCGGCTGCACGGCGAACGGCGCCGCCGCGTCGAGCCCGGCGCGCAGCGCGTCCATCTGGGCGCGGTCGTGCTCAACCTGCTCGAGGGTCAGCTGGGCGGAGGCCGGCACCGCGGCGAGCACGAACCAGAGCACCAGCACCGCCAACCGGCGCGCCGGGCACGAAAGCGAACCGCGCCTCGCAGGCGGCCTGCCAGGACGGTAGAGCGGTCGGAATGGCCTCGGCACAGTCACGCTGTCGTCCTCCTCGAAGGCGAAGCGGCGGGGACTCTATGCGAACTCGAGCTGGCTGCGACGATGACGGCTGTTGCCGAGGGGACGGTGACCTCGTTCCGGATCGCACGCCAGGTAGCGTTGGAGACTCCGAGCAGCCCGTCTCGACAGTTTCCGGGCCCTCGGCTTCGGGGCACCGGCGGGGCGACGCCGCACGCCATGCATCCAACACCCGGGAAGGAGTCGCGATGAAGGACTCACGGATCGAGCTGAACGGCGGGCGGGAGCTGGCCTTCACCGAGATCGGCCCTGCCGACGGCACCTGTCTCTTCTTCTTCCACGGAGCGCCGATGAGCCGGCTGCACCTCGCCGGGCTCGAGCAGGAGCTCGCGGCGCGACGCCTGCGGGTGCTCTCGCCCGATCGTCCCGGCTACGGCGGTTCGTCGCCGCGGCCTGGCCGCAGTCTGTCGGACTGGCCCGGCGACGTCGCGGCGTTGGCGGACGCGCTGGGCATCGAGCGCTTCCTGGTCGGCGCCCACTCCTCGGGTGGGCCCTACGCGGTGGCCTGCGCGGCCCTGTTGCCGCAGCGGGTGAGGGCCGGCGTCATCCTCGGCGGCGTCACCGACATGGGCTGGGCGGGCGCCTGGGAGGGTTACCCCGAAGAGGAGATCCCGATCCTGCGCCAGCCCGACGAGGCGGCGGCCATCGCCTGGTGCACCGAGCACTACGGCGCCGACGGCAGCGGCTTCCTGGAGGGAGACTCGCTGCCGTTCCCCGACCCGGACCTGGCGGTGCTCGCCGAGGAGAGCTTCGGTGCGGCCGTCGTCGAGGCCTTCCGCCAGGGCGTCGGTGGGTACGCCCAGGATCTGCACGTGCAGAGCCGTCCATGGCCGTTCGATCCAGGGTGCATCGGCGTCCCCTTCGTGGTCGTGCACGGAGAGCAGGACGACCTGATCCCCGTCGCGCACAGCCAACACACCGCGGAGCTGATCCCCCACGCGAGCTTCCGGCTGTTGCCCGGACACGGTCATCTCTCGATCGTCGCCGAGCTGCCGGGGATCGCGGCGGAGCTCGACGCCGCGGACCGTTCCGCCTGATCGGTTCCGTCGTACGCTGAACGAGCATGAATCAGCGAGGCCGCTCCTCCAACCAGAGGGTGGCTGGCGCTCCTCCTTAGACCTGGTCGGGTCTCCCTGTAGAAGAATGCGCGTCCACGCCTTCCGCACTGCACTGATCGCCAAGGGTTCTCTCCCCATTGGGATGCAGCACCGGTCCGAATCGTGAAAGGTCCCACCGAATGACAGACACGTCCCTAGCAGCCGCCACCAGGGACTCCGCCGCACAGCAGCCAGAAGCAGCCGCCTTCTCGCCTCCCGGCCTGCGCGAGTACGCCGGTCTCACCGTGTGCCTGGTGGCCTACGGCATCCTCCTGACCTGGGCGGCGACGCGCTCCGGTCCCGTTCCGCAGCCCGAGGCCATCCTCGGCCCCGTCGCGTTGCAGCTGGGGCTCACCGCCGCGGTGTGGCTCCTGATGGTGGGCTTTCGCAACTACAGCGTGTTGTCGGGACTGATCAGCGGCGAGTACTTCCGCGCCTACCAGGCGCTGCACGCACCGCCCGACTGGGTGGAGCGCCCGGCGCGGGCGTTCAACAACCTGATGCAGGTGCCGACGCTCTTCTATCTCGCCTGCCTCTTCCTGGTGCTCTTCGAGCGGCTCGACCACCAGGCGGTGCTGCTGGGCTGGATCTACGCTTCGACGCGGCTGCTGCACGCGGTGGCCTACATCGGCTGGAACTACCTGCCGGCGCGCTTCGGCGCCTGGCTCGCCAGCTGCGTGTGCCTGATCGTGCTCTGGGTGCGGCTGCTGTTGGGCTGAGCGGTTTCACCCGGCGGGAGACGTAGCGGACGGCGCCACCGCTCGACGAAGGCGCCGCCGCGGTCCTCCGAACCTCACCCCCCGAACGGCTGACCGCTCGCCGGCAGGTCGGCGATGCGCGCCTCGCGATCCGGCATCGGTGGCAGCGGCGCGCTGGGCACCGGCTCGTACCAGAACGCCGCCACCGAGTAGTCGTCCTGGCGCTCGAAGAGGGCGCTCATGTACCAGCCCATCGGATCCTGCAGCAGCTCCGCCATCGGCGGCGGCGCCGTCGCGCAGCAGCCGATCGTCTGCAGCGTCACCCGGATCTCCTCGTCCCAGTAGATCGGGTCGGCGAGGTGCCAGCGGTACATCGAGACGTAGCTCTCGGTCTTGGCGCCCTCGTCCCGCTCGATCCAGTTGGCTCCGTGGTGGAGGAACGGCGTCTCCTGGATCCCGTACGACAGGCCGACGTAGTCCTCGGCGCCGGTGCCGTTGATCGTCGGCAGCTCCTCGTCGCCGTCGAGGTAGATCTTGATCTCGCCCTCGCCCCACCAGTCGACCGGGTGCTCGACCGGCGTCGGAAGTGGGCGGACGCCGATCACGGCGCCGAGGTAGCGGCCGCGGCCGGTGCGGCGCGGCAGCACCTCGAGATCCTCGCGCAACGTGGTCGGGGCGTGGCGGTCGAACGCCACGTGCAGGCGGCCGAAGCCGTCCGAGTGTCGGTCGCCGAGGGTGTAGTCGAGCTGGAAGTACACCATCATCGGGATCGGCAGCTCGTTGGTCAGCGTGACGCGGGCGCTGCTGGCGAACGGCATCGGCAGCCAGATGTTCATGCCGAGCCTCTCCCCCACCGAGTGCACCGCCGACTGGAAGGCGTCGGTGGTGCCGTGCGCGAAGCCGAAGAAGTCGCCCACCGGCGCCTCGATGCTCGGATGTTCCTGGCCGTCCCAGTAGAAGCGCAGCACCATGCTGCGGATCACCTCGGGGAACTGCGGCATCGTCATCCAGATGTGCCGCACGGTGCCCGGGCCTTCGATCGCCGCCAGCTCGACCGTCTCGCCCGGCGCGAACACCCGCGAAGGAGATCCCTTGCGGCCGGGGCCGAGTGGGCTCGCGGCGACACCGCCCGCGCCGCGTGCGCCGGTGGGGTTCTCGAACGAGATCGAGCGGCTCTCGAGGCCGGTGCCGAGGTCGTAGGGAGCACGCGCATCGAAGGCGGCCTGGAGCACCTCACCGTCTCTACCGGCACACCCTACGAGGACGAGGAGGAGGACGAGAGCGACGAGCGCCAGGCGAGCGGGCGACGTCTTCACGGGTGGCTGCACGACTGTCCCTCCTGCCGTCGGCACGCGACGCTCCACGCCGGCCTCTGCACCTGAGGGAAGGTGCCCTCGGTCCCGGCGCGAGGCGGGTGGCGTCTCTGGAGTCTTGGAGTGGAGCGATGGGTGCGCTCGATCCTACCTGCGCCGGACCCTTGGACTCGGCGTCGCTAGACTGGCGAGCGATGACCCCAGCGGCGAGATCCCTGGCTCCCGTGACGCTGCTCTTCATCGCCGCCAGCCTGGTCCACTTCGTCCACAACGCCGAGTGGATCGCCGACTATCCGGGCCTTCCCGAGTCCTGGACCCGGACCGGCGTCTACACGGCTTGGATCGGGATGACGCTCGTCGGAGTCGTGGGCTGGTGCTGGTTGGCGCTTCGCTTCAGCCGGCTCGGGCTCTCACTGATGGCAGTGCATGCGCTGCTCGGGATCACCAGCCTCGGCCACTACGCGCTGGCGCCGGTCGCCGCACACACGGCTTCGATGCACCTGACCATCCTGCTCGAGGTGGGCGCCGCGTGCGTGGTGCTCTACAGGGTCTGCAGGCTCGCGGCGTCGAGCCCACGACCGCTTCGCGGTGTGTCCTAGCCGCGTAGGGCCCCCTTCCCTCCGATCCACCACGCGGCTCACTCAGAGAACACGCCCGCCTGTTCGAAGGCGCGCACCATCTCGCGACCGACGATCTCGTTGCCGGGATCGAAGAAGTGGCAGCAGCCGTCCATGTAGAGGGTCTGCTCGACGTCCGCGAAGACCTGGGTCAGATCGACGAAGTGCACTCCGGCGCCTGCGAGCTCCTGCCCTGCCTCTCGCAGCGCGGGGTAGCCGCGCTCGGCGAAGCGCTGGTGGGCCGAGCCGGGCAGCAGCAGCTCCTGCTCCCGGAGCGACAGAGGCTTCGATCCCTCGACGTTGAGGTTGGGCTGCAGGAAGTGGAAGTAGGCAAAGCCGTGGCGCTGCGCCAGGGCGTCGAGCTGGGTGGAGGACCGGGTCCACAGCCTGGTGGCGAAGTCGACGAAGCCGGCTTGGTCGCCAGCGAACGCGGGCCCGTTGCGGAAGTAGGGGAAGTCGCCCGGCTGTCGCGCCGCGCCGCTCGCTTCGGCGGCGATCTGCCGCGCGAGCCGTGCGTCCACGAGCGACCAGACGGTGCCGGCGGTAACCGAGAAGCGCAGGCGCTCGGCGACGCCGGCCCAGCGGCTCCTGGCCTCTCGCAGGCCGAGCACCCTGGCCAGTGAGCGCAGCCCCCTGGCGTCGCTCTGCGGCGCCGAGAGCGCTCGCCAGTGGTAGGGGTACGCAGGGAAGACGCCGCTCTCGTACAGCTCTCCGGCCAGGCTCAGCTCGTTGAAGCCGTCGAGCGCCACCAGCAGATCGAGCCGGCCGCCCAGCGCCAGGTAGTAGGCGGTGGCGAGCAGCTGCTGCGGCTGCTTGTAGCCGCGCAACCCTAGGTGCACGTACTCGATGCGCGCGTCGCGCAGGCTCGGGAGCCGGCGCAGCTGCTCCTCCCAGGTGCGTTCGCGGGTGGCCCAGCGGTAGAACAGCTCGCCCACCGAACCGCCGGTGATGCCGACGACGAAGACGTCGTCGGCCGCGCTCGCCGGCTCCGCCGTGGTCGGGAAGCCGTAGAACGTCTGCACCTCGTCTGCCGGCTGACGGGCGTAGCCGAGGTAGGGGTGCAGGATGCTGTCTTCGAAGGTCCAGCCGCCGGGATCCCGGTCTGCCCCGTCAACCTGAGTCAGCTCGTCCGCAGGCCGCCCGAGCCTCGCCTCCCGCCGGGCCGCGGCGAGCTCCGCGAACGAGAAGCCCCTGCCGTGCGCCCACCAGAAGGTGGCCGCCGACGACAGCTCGACGATGGCGTACGCCAGGACGATCGCCAAGGCACGGAAGGCGATCGACGCTCTGGCCGGCTTGGCCGGGCGGCTCTGGATTCCGGTTCCATCGACGACTCGTACCGACCGCGAGCCTCGCTGCCGGGACCTCCGTGGTGGGTCCCTCAGGCTATCGGAGCCGAGCGACGCGATCCCGGCGGGCGTTCGGCCAGACCGACCGATTCGATTGGGCTCACGAGGGGCGTCCCGCCTCGGATCGCCTACCCCGCGAACCACTTCTTCAGCTTCTCGGCGTTGCGGTCGACCACCCACCAGGTGAGATTCGCCATCAGATTGACCTGGAACGGTGTGAGCCTGAAGTCCGGCAGCACGTCGTCGTTCTCGTAGGCCAGCGAGTAGGTCGGGAAGTACGGCACCGGTTCGTAGTGGATGCCGAAGGTGTTGTCGGAGCCGAGGCCGTTGCCGTACTCGATGTACTTCTGCAGCGTCCACGGCTGGCCCCAGGAGTGGGCGGGATCCGGGTCGGCAGTGGTCGGCAGCTGGCTCTCCCACTCCTTGACCCGGTCGAGGTAGATCCACAGCACGTCGACGTTGCGCCCTCCGGGCAGCGCCCAGCTCGGGTTCGCCCTGGTGCGCAGGGTGTTCGCCGAGACGACGCCGGCCCATTCTCCCGGTCCCGCCTGCTCACGGTTCTTCGCCGCCACCAGCCCCTGCACCACCTCGGCGAAGCCGTCGTAGCTCCCCCCGTCCGCCGACCCGGCGTCGTGCTCGAAGACGTGATCGAGCGGATAGGGATTGCTGCCGTCGGCCAGCGCCTGACCGAAGAGCTGCGAGATGACGGTGTCGATCTGGCTGGCCGTCGGCGCCGTCTTGCCGTCGTACTTCGTGTCGAGCACGGTCGAGGTGTTGACGAACACGGCGATCCGCTCGACCCCGCGCAGCAGCAACGAGACGATGCCGAAGTTCTCGAGCAGGCCACCGTCGCCGATGAAGTAGTCCTGCTGGGTCGGCAGCGGCTGCTGCCCACCGGGAATCGCCGTCGACGAGATCGGCCACAGATCGCGCCGCATGGTGAAGTCGGTGTCGTTGAGGTAGCTGGCCAGGAGCTGGGCGTAGAAGGCGCTCGCCATGGCGCTGGCCTCCACCATGCCGAAGTGCCTCTGCGGCGGCGCCAGGTCGACGCAACAGGCACCGTCGTCAGTCACCGGACCGCGGCACCTGCCGGGCAGCTGCGAGGGCGCCGCGGTGCCGAAGGCGAAGGTCTCGAGGAAGCCGCCGCCGAGATGCACGATCTCGGAGACGTGCGGCGAGCTCGTCGGATACTTCAGCTCGAAGATGCCCGGGGCGCCGCAGTAGAGCGGCGTCATCTCGAGGCCGACGTAGAGGCTCGGCAGGTTGGTCAGCCCCTGCGGCCCCATCATCGTGGCGTTGGCGATCAGGAAGGGCCGCGGCGACACTCCCCTGGCGGCCTGCCGCACGGTGAAGAAGCGCTCGCCCGAGAGAGCCGGGTTGCGTCCCTTGATGTCCTTGACGTTGGCGTCGTCGAAGGCGAAGTAGGCCTGAGGCTTGGGCTCGGTGGCCTTGCTGCCGGTGATCGGATCGAAGAGACCGAGGGGCGCGAAGAAGAACTCGCCGACCACCTCGTACCAGAGCAGGTCTTTCTCGAACGACTGCTCCCACAGCGCCTTGCCGCGATCGAACCCGGAGCTCAGCGCGGTGCGCCCGAAGGTGCCCATCACCGAAGGCTCGTCACTGCGCAGCTGCTCGAAGGTGAGGTCCTGCGGCTGCACCACCGGCCCGAGCAGCTCCTCGTCGGTGCCGCTCGGGTTGTAGGTGAAGGCCGTCGCCGCCCACGAGCCGCCGGAGACGCACGACAGGTAGCCGACGTCAGCCAGCAGGTCGCGAGCGCTCAGTGCCCTGAGCTGACCGAGACACGCGGTCGACGAGCGCGTGCCGCCTCCCGAGAAGCAGATCCCGGTCTTCGGGTTCGACACCGCGCCGGTGGTCTGTTCGGGGAAGTCGAACCGGGCCGGGGCGCCACCGCTCGCCGGCTGGGTGATCCACACCTTCGCGTGCCACGGCTTGCCGGTGCCTGCTTCGGAGCCCGTGCTGCCGATGTCGTCGCGCTTCTTCTCAGCCATCGTGGACCCTCACCCGAACTTCGTCCGCCGGTGGTTGCGGCGGCGTGCTCGCTGCCTTCTGGGAAACGGAAGCCGGGAGAGCTGTTACCTGTCTCGGGCGGTCCGAGGCGAGCCGGCGGTCTGACGTGCAACACGTTGCGGCCCCTGCTGAGGTCGTATCTCGCGAAGCACATCGTCCACACGGCCGGAGACCGCCGCATCGCAGCGGGACCGTCGAGATGGTCGGTCGAAGGAAGCCCCTTCGATCTCGCCAAGCCATGGCGGCGGTGCTGAGGAGCCGGAGACTCGCGCGCAACGAACACCACGCTGCCGCGTACCCTCGACATCCGTGCTGCGACCGGCGCCGCCGTACCGGAACGAGGGCTGCCTCGTCGCCCTGTTATGCTGTTACAGCATAGTTCACCAGATCCGAGTCGGCGCGTGGATCGCACGCGACCGACCGCGGAGGCCGGAGCGCCCAACCCAGAAGGAGGTCTCGGGAGATGACCGAGAAGACTCTCGCCTCGAGCAGCGACACGGTGCGCCGAGGCGCATCCATGGGACTCTGCGGCCTCGGAGCCGCCCTCGCGCTCGCCGCTGCCGTCGTCGGTGCTGCGCAGGCGCAGAGCCCGCCCGTGGTGAGCAAGTCGTTCTCACCCGACACGATCCTGCTCGACGGCACTTCGGTGCTGACCATCACGGTGGACAACACCTCCAGCGCCGTCGCCGCGACGCAGATGCAGTTCATCGACGTGCTCGAAACCCTCGATGCTGGACCCCTCACCTCCAACACCTGCGGCGGTACGTTGGAGCTAGGGCCGCCGGTGTACGGCGACAGCGCGATCCTCCTGTCGGGGGGCTCGGTCGTGGGCGGCGACACCTGCGAGATCGTCGTTCCCGTCGCCCCGATCGGGCCTGCCGGTGAGATCGTCAACGTGATCTCGGACTTCACCAGCAGCGCCGGCGCTTCGCCACCGGCCACGGACACGCTGCTGGTGCATCCGTTCGTCGAGGTGGCGATCCGCAACGAAGTGGCGCTCGTCGGTGCGCCGGCGGTGTTCACCTACACGATCGAGAACCCCGCCACGGTGCCGGTGGCCGATCTGAGCTTCGCCCTCGATCTCAAGCCTCTGCCCGGACTGTCGGCGGTGGACCTGCCGGCCAGCCCCTGCGGACCCGGCTCGCAGCTGACCGGCACCGACGTCGTGACCCTGAGCGGCGCCAACCTGGCAGGCGGTGGCTCTTGCGAGTTCGAAGTCACCGTGCAGGTTCCTCTCGACGCCCCTCTCGGCGGCTGGACAGCGTTGACCACCACGACCATCGCAGCCTCGCTCGGAGGGTTGGCGATGCTGGCGCCCAGTGAGACGACGTCTCTGTGGGTCCACGAGGTCTACCTCGATTCCTTCCTCGGTGCCTCTTTCCATCTCGGTGCTTGGCCGCCCCCGATCCTGGCCGGGGACGTCGTGGATCTGTACATCGAAGTGTTCAACCTCTCCCGGCACGGTGTCGCCTCCGACCTCTCGATCACCGACGACCTCGAAGCAGCGCTCCCTGGTCTCCGCCTGACCTCCGCGGAGAGCGACTGCCCGGGGTGGAGCGTCGACGGCACCGCTCAACTCACCCTGAGAGCCGACGAGGTCGAGCCACGCCCGTTGGTGGGCGGCAACGGCATCCCACCCATCCCCCTGCCCTCCTGTACCTTCCGCCTGCAGTTGCGGATCCCACCCTCGGCCCACGGTGGAACCATCGTCAACACCACCTCGGCACCCACGGTCACGGTGGCGGCCGGGACGTACACGAGCACTCCCTCCTCGGCGACCACGGCCTCGCTGGCGTTCGGGGGCAATCCGATCGCGGTGCCGCTCACCAGCACCTGGACCCGGGTCGCCCTTCCCCTGGCGCTCCTCTCCGTGGGCCTCTTCGCACTGCTTCGGCGCAGGCCCTGATCGTCGTCTCGGCGACCCGGACCTCGGTCCGGCTCCGCCCGAGCGAGGTCGCGCTCCGCTGACGCCTCCGACCGATGCGACGAGGAGCCCGCGTCTCGCGATAGGCTGCCTGCGCTCCCCTCCGACAGACCGACACGTGGGTGTGCGGCCCGTGGGCTCTCGCCTCAGACCGGCCGGGTCCGCCGACTCGACGCCTTCGAGTACCCGCGAGGCAAGCCCGAGTGTCGACGGAGAAGGCCGACAGGCGTCCCGCGTGCATCGTGGCCAGGCGCCTAGACCGCCCCGTCGCACCAACCGAAGGAGTCGTCATGAAGCTGTCTGCTCCGAAACAGGCGACCTGGATCGTCGCCGTCGTGCTCGGCGCCCTCTCCCTGCTGGGATCGCTGACCTACATCGCCGTCATCACTCCGTACTCGTACTGGCTGGCGATCGTCGGCCTCGGCGCGCTGATCCTCGGGACTCTGCTCGAGGATCTGTGACGGCCGCGCCGGCCGGGCGACCGGCGCCGCAACGGGGAAGCGGGACGGCTGCGGATCTCTCGGCGACGCCGGAGATCTGAGTCCGCCGAGACCGCCGCGTCCGTGCGCGGACCAGGGCAGTGCCGGGGCGGCAGCCCCCGCGGGAACGCGAGCAGCAGCCCCACGCCGCGGCGAGCGAGGGAGCCATCCCCTCGCCACGCACGGCGCGGCGCTGCGGCCGCGAGCGCGCGGCCGGTCACCCGGTCAGTTGCAGGGGAAGGCGGTGGTGTCGGTGACCGCCGGCGCCTGATCTCCGAGGAAGTTGGAGTAGGCGTTCACCTGCCCGGTCTGGGCGTCACCGACGCTGATCGAGTAGCCCTGGTCGGTGAGGGCGCCGATGAACACCCAGTAGTGGCCGTTGAGGCCGCAGGCGTCGAGCACCTTGATCATCACCTCCCAGTTGGTCTCGCCGAAGAACCAGTAGAGGGCGGTGTCGTTCGTGCCGCTGCGCACCGGCGTGGCGAGGCCCGAGTTGCTGGCGGTGTTCCAGTTGATCGCGACGACGAAGCGATTCTGCAGACAGACCTGCTGCTCGATCGGGACTCCGAAGTACTGACTGCACGAGCCCTGCAGCGGCTGCGCCACGTTGCAGTGGATGGTGTTCTGGAAGAAGCCCTGCGAGCTCGCAGAAAAGCCGCTGGTCACCAGGAAGTAGGTGCCGGCGGTGAGCGCCACCGAGTTGGTGTTCAGATCCGCCGGGATCCGCGACGTGCCGATGCCCAGCTCGGCGTCGTCGTCCCCGTCCACGAGGTTGACCAGCGGCAGGGCCGGATTGAAGGAGTTCCGGTAGAGATGCAGGTAGCCGTCGTAGTCCTGCGCGCTGACGATGTAGCAGCTGGAGTCCTGTTCGAGCCGGAACCTCTGCACACGGTAGCGCACCAGGCTGGTCGAGACGCTCGGCCCGCCGCCGACCGGTCGGTTGAAGGTCGGCCCGTTCTCGGTGTTGCCGGAAAACGTCTGGCCTGCGTCGCCGTGCACCGGGGCCGCCAGGACCAACGCCAGCAGCGTGCAGAGCACCGAGCCGGCCAGAGTGAGCCACGATCTACGCATGAGGACCTCCCTGCTGCAGTGGTGGTGTTGTGCCTCGTGGAGAGCGAGCACTCGCTGAACCCCCGGAGGCACGAGGGGATCGCCGAAGCGCTGTCGCCCCGACTCTCGATCCCGACTCTCGTTGTTCACTGAGATTCACGAGCTTACTCTGCCGAAGCGGTCGCCGCCGACCGCGCGTCACTCGCGCCATCGCACGAGGAGGCACTGCCAGCTCTCCCGCGAGCAGAGGCTCGGCGCGCTCGAGGAGTACTCTGGGGATCCGGGCACGCCTGTCCGCTCTCTGGGCGTCCGGACCGCCGCGTTGATGCCTCGGCGCCCGGCGCGCGAACCGCCGTCGGCCTCCCGGTCGGCTAGTCGCGCACCGCGCCGTAGGTGCCCCGCAGCCGCAGCGTGACGGTGACCACCTCGTCGCTGCGGTTGCGCCAGAACCAGCCGTGGGCGCCGTCGCTGGCGGCGGTGAACTCGCCGGAGACCCTCTCTTCGGCCCTGCCCTGGCGGTAGCTCAGCGAGCCGCCGTCCGGCCCGTCGTCGGTGTGCAGGTCCGAGTTCAGGTGGCCACGGTCGACGCTCCACTCGTAGACCGCGCTGTCGCCTCGTTGCATCGTCAGCTTGATCTCCTCGCCCTCGGCCGGGGCGAGGGTGCGCGAGAACACGTCGCGCCATCCGTCGGTCGTCTCGACCGGGCCACCGGCCTGGCCGGCTCCAGCGGCCACGGCACTCTCGGAGGACCCGACCGGAGCGTCGGCGGCTGGGGACTCCGAGATCGGCGGCGCCGGCGTCGCGCTGCTGTCGGCGGCGCCGGCAGCGGATGCTGCTCCGACCAAGGCTCCGGCCTCGGCTTCGGCCTCCGCAGCGAGCTGGCGCTTGATCTCGCCCATCTCGGTGAGACCGAGCACCCGGCCGATGCCGGTGGGATCGAGGCCGTACTCCGCCGGCAGCACCACCGCCACGAGGACCAGCACGGCGACGACCAGGGCGATCGCGGTGGAACGCAGAAGCTGACGGCTGCTCGGCAGCTCGGCGCGTGACGGCAGGTCGGCGTTGTACATCGGATCGTCGTCCTCAGGTGACCAAGTAGCCGGTGAGCTGGTAGCCCATCAGCATGAAGCCGGCGCTCATCATCGCGGCGTTGACCGAGTAGGCGTGGCGGAGAAAGCCGGCGGTGCGTCGCCAGTAGCCCATGGCGATGAGGATGGCGCCGAGAGCCAGGAGCTGGCCGATCTCGACGCCGAGGTTGAAGGCGAGCAGGTTCGCCAGCAGTCCGTCGGGGGAGATCTCGTAGTCGAGGATCTTCGACGACAGCCCGAAGCCATGGCAGAAGCCGAAGATCAGGGTGGCCAGCTTGGTGTCGGGTTGCACCCCGAACCAGCGCTGGTAGGCCCCCATGTTGTCGAGCGCCTTGTAGACGATCGAGAAGCCGATGATCGCGTCGATCAGGTGGCTGTCGATGCCGAACTCGAAGAACACCCCGGCGAGCATCGTGGTCGAGTGGCCGACGGCGAACAGGCTGACGTAGAGCGCGATGTCGCGCATGCGGTAGAGGAAGAAGATCACCCCGAGCAGGAAGAGCACGTGGTCGTACCCGGTCACCATGTGCTTGGCGCCGAGGTAGGCGAAGGCGACGGGCCGCGCTCCGCTGACCTCCTGGATGTAACCCTTGTCGCCCTGGGCCACGGCGTGGCCGAAAGCGGGCCCGGCGAAGCAGAGCAGCGCCAGGAGGGCGGCGAGCAGGCCGGCGGTCGAGCGACGCAGCCGGGGTCGTCGGGCGCGCCGCGGCGAGGAGCCCTGGCGCTGCCGTCGCTCGCCGGCCGCGGTGAGGCCGGCCTCTTTCGCTAGTGGGTCGTCGTGCCGTCTCATTGCCGATTCTCTTCGCGGCGCAGGGGCTCGAGGATGCATGGGCCTGCGAGAGGCCGACCGCCGACCCTCTGCCCGTCTGCCTCGTCTGCCTCGTCTCGCTCCAGCTCCACGCCGATGTCCCACCACGACGACGCCGGGCGATCGGCTGTTTCCGGGGACCCCGCCGGGGTGGTGGCCTCGCCGGCTCAGCCCTCGCCTTCTCTGCCGTCCGGTCGCCTGCGCACCACCGACCTGGCGATGGCTCCGGCGGCTTCGCTGCCGGCGAGCTCACCGCGTTCGCGACCCGCACCTTCGTCCTCCACCTCGACGACCCGGTTGCGCCCCGAGCGCTTGGCGGCATAGAGACCGCGATCGGCCCGCCGCAGGGCCTCGTCGAGTCCCCCCGGCCCGACCGTCGCCACGCCGGCGCTCAACGTGACCGGCCGGCGCAGGACGTCGCGGTGGGCGTGCTGCGAGACTGCCGACAGCACATTGCGGGCGAGCTCGGCAGCAGCTGCCCGGTCCAGCGCCAGCAGGGCGGCGAACTCCTCGCCGCCGATCCGGCCGCGAGGCGCCGCTTCCGGCAGAACTTCGGCGAGCGAGCCTGCGACCCGCCGCAAGACGAGATCCCCCAGGTCGTGGCCGAAGACGTCGTTGATGCGCTTGAAGCGGTCGATGTCGAACAGGATCACGCAGAGCTCGCCGGACGATCCTCCCGGACTCTCCTCCAGCGCCACCTGCGCCAGCTCGAAGAAGCGGCGCCGGTTCGGCAGACCGGTAAGGAAGTCGGTCGTCGCCTGGGCCTGGAGCACCCGCAACGCGTCGAGCATCTCGACCTCCTGGCGCTGCCCGACGGCGAGGATGGCTCCGATGACCGCCGACATGGTGGCGATCGTGCCGCCGAAGAAGAGGACGACCTCGGCGCTCTGGCGGTCGCCCGACAGAGCGACGATCAGCGCCCGCGCCAGGAGCACCAGTGCGAGGCCGGCATAGCTGGCGCCGAGCAGGTAGTAGGAGGGCCGCAGGCCTGGACGCACGCCACGCAGACAGCCGCTGGTCGCGCCGCCGAGGATCGCCGCCGCGGTGATGCTGCAGATCAGCAGCAGCACCGGATACCCGGCATCGAGGAGTCTGGCCAGGGCGGCGAGGCCGAGGCCCGCGGCCGCCGCCACGACGTCGCGGCGCCAACTGGACGGGCGCCGTCGGAAGCGGCGAACTCCCTCGTGGGCGGCGACCGTCGCCCCGAACATCGGCAGCCACGAGACGAAGAAGCGGGCGTCGCGGATCGGCGCGTCGGCAGGGAAGACGAGCAACACCATCGGCGCCAGCGCCAGCAGGCCGAGCGACAGGAGCCAGAGCCGGAACCCGGCATACACGGTGCGCGTCGCGGCGACGAACGCCATGAGGGCGATGAGCGTCGCCAGCACCAGCAGCATCGACGACGCCAGCGCCTGGAAGCTGATCCACTCGCCCATGGCCGGGCATCATGGCAGCAGAGCGGACGTCACGTCGGCGTCCGAAAGGTACCGGAGCCTGCGGATGGGGCCCGGGCGAGTCAGAGCTGGGTGTGGATCGGCTTCGAAACGGCTCTCGCCCGTGGCGGCCGGGTCGCCGCGCGGCCCGGCCGCATCATCCTGTCCCTCCGTTGCGTCCAGCTGGTTGCTCGGGTGCGTGGTCTCTCAGGACCCCACGGTCGCCGACCAGGCGCTCGTGTCGCCCGTTTCGAAGCCGTCGCCGAAGAGCGGAACGTCGAACTGGTAGCGCACGCGGACCCCGCAGAGGGCGATGCTGCTGCCCACGCCGCCTTGGATGCTGGCGACGATCACGAACGAGTCGTTCACGCTGTCGACGGTGCGGGCGAAGAAGCCGCTGCCGGCGCTCGAGTATCCAGGCGTCCCGCTGCCGTCGGCCTCGGCCACGAGCTCGGTTCCACCCGCACCGTCGAAGGCCCAGAGCTCGGAGTTGACGTTGTACGTGGCGGTGTTGTCGAAGTAGTAGACGCGGAGGAAGTCGATCACCGCCCCGTGGGGCAGATCGAGATCGTAGGTGAACCAGGAGTCGCCGACGTTCGAGTTGCGCTGGAGGCATCCGCCACCGAGGTAGGAGAAGGTCGTGCTGCTGTCACGCGCCCGGAAGTTCGATCCCGCAACGAACAGAAAGCGGGTCGACGATCCAGGTCCCCTCACCGAAGGGCTCTCTTCCCAGACCTGAGGCTGAGGCACCGGCTCGGCCGGCACAGAGCCGCTCTCGCCGTGGTCCGTCGCCCACCCCGCAGCGACGCCGAACACGATGAGGATCGAGATCGACCACCTGTGTGCGAGTCGCATCAAGGCACCTGGTAGCGGAGACGGACGCCGCAGAGCGCCAGGGAGCTGCCGACGCCGCCCTGCACCGAGGCGACGACCACCAGCGACTCGTTCACCGTCGACACGGGATGCGAGAAGAAGTCGCTTCCGGCGCTCGAGTATCCGGGGGATCCCGACGAGTCCGCCTCAGCGATCAGGGACGAGCCTCCGCCCGCGTCGAAGGACCAGAGCTCGGCGTTGATGTCGAAGGTGGCGTTGTTGTCGTAGTAGTAGACGCGCAGGAAGTCGATCACGGCTCCGTCGGGCACCTGCACGTCCCAGGTGAACCAGGAGTCTCCCGCATTGGAGGTGCGCTGCATGCAGCCGCCGCCGTAGTAGGAGAACGTCGTCGTACGGTCCCGCGGCGCGAAGTTGGATCCGGCTGCGCGCAGAAAGGCCTGTGAGCCGGGCCCCTCGGGGGCACCGTCCTCGACCATGGGGCCGAGGTCGAAGAGCCCGTCGTTCGATGGCCAGGCCGGCTCGCCCTGGGCCCACGCCGCATGGAGTCCGCCCAGAACGAGGCAGAGCAGGAAGCACGGGACGAACTTTCTTCGGACCATCTTGTCTCCTTGTCAGCTGACTGTCGAATCGGGTCGAGTCGGCGATGGCTCGGCCAGACGGAAAGGCAGGGATTCGGCGGGCGCCCTTCATGGCACAACGGGTCGACCGCTGCCGATCCCTCACCTCGACCGAGTGCCGTCGCTAGGACGCGGTACGGCGCCGGTGCGCCCCCACCCTCCCTCCCTGAACCGGACGCGAGCTCCTCGGCGACCCTGCTGTAGTGATTCCACGCTCTCGGCGTCGCCTTCCGGACTTCGCAAGGGTTCCTCGGCTCGCGAGGTGCGGCGACATTCCTGGCTCCGCAGACCGGCTCCGCCGGGCCAGCTCCGCCGTCCGATCCGTCCCCCAGATGCACCCATCTCGGCGCGCAAGCTGGGCAGTGGATCGAGCCGGGCGGCGCGGATGGCGGGAACGAGACTGGCGGCCAGCGCGAAGCAGCTTCGCGAGCGCGGCTCCGGCGAAAAGCAGGGGCTCGCCACGAGGAACGGCCGCAAGCGGAGCCTCGCTGTCCGTCTGAATCGCACACCGGCCCCGGGCTGTGGCACCGGCGAGGAGCCAGGAGAAGCGCTGCTGACCCGCCCACGCTCCGCCGAGCGGTCAAGGCGACGCCTGCCGTGCCTCTTCCGGCCACGGTTTTGGCGAGCACGAGAAACGGAGGGAGGAGATGACCAGGAAGCAGTATCTGGAAAGTGAGTTGGCAACGCAGATCGAGCGCCTCGACCGCGAGTCCACCAGGCACAAGAGGCTGTACCGAGGGCTGCGCTACCTCGTCTTCGCACTCACCGCCTGCTCTGCGGTTCTCGCCGGAGCGGCGCTCGCCGTCCCGCAGCATCTCGAGGTGATCAACGTGGCGATCGTCGTGACCAGCGCCGTCGTCGGCTTCGTCACCTCGGTCGAGGGGCTGCGAAAGCCCAGCGAGCTGTGGATCCACGAGCGCACGACCATGTACGCGCTCAAGGATCTCGAGAGAGCGCTCCAGTACGCAGCGAGCGAATCGCAGCGGCCGCTCGGCGCGCAGGAGATCGACGGCTACTTCGCGCGCTTCCAGGCTCTACTCGGCGCGGCCGGAACCCGGTGGAGTCGCGAGATCCTCAACAACGACAAGAGCCAGAGCGAGACTCCCGAGGACCGTGCGCAGGAAGAAGAGGTACCAGACGAGGGCTGAGAAAGCGGTGCGGGCACGAGACCGGAGGTCGCAGCCGGTTCCAGCCCACCCCTCGCAACCCAACTCCCGACAGGCCGTGCATCGAGCGCGCTCCCAGGTGCTGCATCGGGAGCTCGCCGCCTCCGATTCCGAACTGGCCGGCCCAGCCCCAAGGATGTACCGCAGCGCTCAGTCGCGCAGACAGTAGACCTGAGCGTCCCAGCCGGGCTCGTCCCAGCAGAACGCGCTCAGAGCATCGTTGTCGTCGACGAAGTGCTGCGAACAGACGTTGTCGCCCCCGCATCCGAAGGTCGTGCTCGAGCTGTCGTCGTCGATCTGGTCGCAGTCGACCGCGATGGCACTGTAGCCCCCGCCGCAGATCTGCCCAAGGGTCGACTCGGCGCAGGTTCCGTTGCATTCGACGCTCACCACCCGGATCGACTTGAGCTCGCTGCGCCCGACGGCGTCGGAAGTGATCTCGCTCGAGCCGACGGCGCCCGAGGCGATCTTGCTCGCCGTGACCGCGCCGGCTTCGATCTTGCTCGAGTCGACGGATCCGGCCGCCAGGTCGCTGGCGGTCAAGCTGAAGTTGGCGATGTCCGATCCAGTCAGACTGTTGTTCAGCACTCTGCTGCCGCTGACCGAGTCCAAGGCGAGGTCGCTACGGTCGACGCACCCGCTGCACTCGATGTCGTCCACCGTGACTCCGGTCAGGGCCGAGCCGTCGCCGAAGTAGCTCGTCGCGCTCACCGAGCCGGCGACATCGACGTCGAGCCCTCCGCCACCGGAATTCCGGAAGGAGAAGCTCTCGAGCGAGGCCGAGGCGCGGTCGAGGCCGTCCTGCGACAGCGTCGTGTCGGTGGCGCCGCTGGTCGAACCGTCGAGCACCAGGTCGACGCCGATGCCGGCTCCGGCGGCGACCACCCCGGCGCCGTCCGGCGAGCTGCTGATACCGACCACGCCGTTGGCGTCGCCCGAGACGGCGCTGCTCTGGCCGCGGATCGCGGCGCTGCCGGCGAGCGAGGCGAACGGCGGCAAGCCCTGCACCGCCTCGCCGCCCTCGGACCGGTCGCGCCGGGCCGCGACTGACTCCGTCTGCCGATCGAGCGCTTTCGATGTCAGCCGCTTCGAGGCGGTGTCGGCCGGCGCTTCAGCGACGCGGCGTGCGGCACTGCCAGGCGACGAATCGGTCGCCGCGGCGAAGCCCTGCGTCTCGAGGTAGCGCGCCAGCACTTCGCGCGCCGCCCGCACCTCGTCGAGGGTCGGTGCCAGCGCGGTCTCGAGCAGGCGGGGCCGCGACCATTCGGTGAGCTCACCGCCCACTTCGGCACGCACGAACCAGGCGTAGGTGGCGCCGGGCTCGAGACACTGATCGGCGTCCGGGGTCCAGGTGCCGACGGTACCCTGCAGGCGCACGCTCGACACCTTCTCTCCCACCTGCTCGCCCCACTGCTCGTCGACGCGGTAGATCTCGACCTCGTAGTGGGTGGCGGAATCGACGAGTGCCCAGCTGAACGTCGGGCACGCGCCGCTGACCGGCGAGAAGCGCTCTAGGTGACCGGGCGAGACGGTGCGGGGCGCTTCGCGCGGTGGACCCACCTCCGCTCCGGGCGAAGGAGCGACAGAGGAGTCGGAAACGCCGGGGAGTAGGCAGGCGCAGAGAACGGCCAGAGGCACGAGACGGGCGGCTTGGGTGTTCATGATCGGTCTCCCTTCATCGCTCGGAAATCGGATCGAATCGTGTCGGTCGCAGTCGCGCGACTGCATCGCGGACGCGCAGCTACGGCGTCGACGCCGACCACTCGGAGGTGTCGCCGGTCTCGAAGCCGGCGCGGAAGATCTCGGTCGACAGGAGGGGGCACGGTGCGCTGGGCGAGTTCAGGACCTCGACGCCGTCGGTGACGACCTCGGCTCCCGCCACGACGTCCAGGCTCCGGGAGCAGCCGCTCTCGACGGTGAGATCGGCGAGCGTCGCAACGGTGGCGGCGCCGGCGATCACGAGCTTGCCGAGGATCGTGGTCTGGGAGGCGCCTGGCCCGAACAGGACCAGGCTGCGGTCGACCAGCACCGACTCGGCCTGGATGCCCGAAGCCAGAGAGACGCTCGAGCAGACAGGATCGTCGACCGCGCTCTGCACCGTGGCGTGGGTCGAGGGCACGCTGCAGACGCCCTGGGCGTCGAGCGACGGTGGCGATGCGAAGCAGGTGATCGCCGCGAGGCACGCGAGCGTCGAGAGCCTGCTCGGGCGGCGCGCTTCGAGTACCGGTGTCGTCGCGGTCTGGTCCATGGTCGATCTCCTTCCATGGACCTCCTCACGTCGAATCCCGGGCGACGCGCCAAGTGCAAGCGAGATTCGTTCGGCCGGCGGCCGCCGCGAGATCCGCGCCTAGGGGCTTGCTGAAGAAGTCCTGCGGAGCCTCGCGCGGGGATCTGCGCCGTCTGGTCGTGGCGCGGCCGACGAGCTCGATGCGGTGCCATCGTGGAGGAGGCCCAACGCGGCCAGGCGGCGCAAACCCCCGCGCCTTGAGGGTTTCGGCGGCGTTGGCCCATCTCCTGCGTTGCGCTCACTCTACAATGGCACCGCATTGCCATCGCTCGCGCGCCACAGGATCTGAGGCCAACGGCGCTCGAAACGAGGCCCACAGGACTTTTTCAGCAAGCCCCTAGACCCTGGCGTAGCCGGAGGAGACCGCGAGGGGTCTCACCGCCGGCGGCCCACCCCCACCTCGCCTACCGGTCGGCTTCGTCACCCGCTCGTCCTCCCGGCTCTAGACGAACCTGGAAGACGACGCCATCGCCGTCCTGCAGCCGGAAGAATCTCCAGGCGTCCCCGACGTCGGTCCGCAACCTGAAGACCTCTCTCTCGGGTCGTCGGCTCCAGCCGAAGGGGCGGCGTACGGTGACGAGTCCGGTAGCTGTCCAGTGTGCCTCTGACCTGGGGCCACCCGCTGCCTCCAGTGCATCGAAAAGGGTCGCACCTTCGCTCAGGACCTGTCGGCCGCGGCACTGAACATCGCCGTGCACGAACACCTCCATCGTCAACTACCACCCACGTCGACGGCAGGCATCCAGGCTCCACTGGTCAGTGAGATGCCCTCTCGCCGTTCGCGCCGCTCGCCTCTGTCTCTCGGCTCTACCCGGTCTGGCAGAAGACGCAGAGCTTGTTGCCGTCGAGATCGCGGAAGTAGCCGGCGTAG
Source organism: Acidobacteriota bacterium (assembly GCA_003388555.1). Classification (GTDB taxonomy): domain Bacteria; phylum Acidobacteriota; class Thermoanaerobaculia; order Multivoradales; family Multivoraceae; genus QQVD01. Next base: position 105,348 of record QQVD01000030.1, read on the forward strand.
AAGCCGCTGTCGCCGCGCGGACCGACCGGGCCCTCGTCCTTGCCGCCGAGCGCGAGCGCCTTGGCGTGCACCTCGCCGACCTTCTCCTGCGAGCTCACCGCCAGCGAGATCATGGTGCCGTTGCCGACGGTGGCGGCCTTGCCGTCGTAGGGCTTGGTGACCGAGATGGCGGGCTGCTTGGGATGCACCGCCCAGGCGATGAACTGCTCCTCCTCCATGAATCGCTTGGCGCCGAGCAGGCCGAGCACCTCGTCGTAGAAGGCGGCGGCGCGGGGCAGGTCGTTGGTGCCGAGGGTGACGTAGCCGATCAAGGTGGGGTCCTCCGACTGTGGATCCGTCTCAGGAATACGGGAACGACAGGGTAACGGAGCGGCGCAGGGGCGACGACGAGGCTCGATCAATCGAGCTCGAGCGCCCGCTGTTCCGTCTGCTCGTCATCGGCCTCGATCCGTCGCCTGGGCACCGCGAGGCCGATGCCGAGCTCGCGCAGCCGACGCTGCACCGCCTGGGTGAAGCGGGTGCGCACGGCGATGAAACGCTTCTGCTCGGCCCAGCCACCGAAGCGCACGGTGATCGCCGACTCGGTGTAGCCGAGCAGCACGAACACCGGCTCCGGCTCGTCGAGGATCTCCTTCTCCTCGCGCGCCAGCTGGCGCAGCTCCCTCTCGAGCAGCGTCAGATCGACGTCGGGCGAGATCGGCAGATCGATGTCGGCGCGCCGGATCGGGAACTTGGTGAGCACCACGACCTCGGTCTTGATCATCGTCTCGTTGGGGATGCGCACCAGCGTGTTGTCGAAGGTGCGCAGCTTGGTCGACAGCAGGTCGATCGACGTCACCTCACCCGAGATGCCGGCGACGGTGATCGCGTCGCCGACCTCGACCGCCTGCTCGGTGAGCAGGAAGAGGCCGCTGATCAGATTCGACGCCGAGGTCTGGGAGGCGAAGCCGACCGCCACGGTGAGGATGCCGGCGGCGCCGAAGAGAGGCCCGAGGTTGAAGCCGATCTGGTGCAGCACCGTGGCGACGACCAGGCCCATCAGGCCGAAGAAGACGAAGCGCCTGGCGATCACGCGGTGCGGCAGCGGTCGCGTGGCGAGCAGCCGCACCACGGCGCGCGACGCCAGGGTGGAGAGGATCCAACCGACCACCAGGATGATCGAGGCCCGCACGACCTGGTCGAGCGGCACGTTGGTGATCCACCCGCGCAGCTGGGCGAGCAGGCCGTTCCAGAGGTCCTTCAACATTGGTCGACCCTCCGCGGCGAGGCGCCGCGTGCGGCGACCGGCGCCCCCACGCAGCGCGTCGATGACGCCCCGAAGTTCATCCGAACAGCGCCTCCAGCGCGCGCGATCCGAAGGCTCGGAAGCGCGAGTGCTCGCCGCGGCGCAGGCGCGGCGAGCGCACCAGCGTGGTCTCGACCCCGCCCTCGACGCCCTTCGGAGCGCCGCGCTGGATGTCGAGCTCGGCGTAGGCAGGCTCGTCGGCCTTGACCATGCGCACCCCGTCGGTCCACAGCCAGCGCTCGCCCCGATAGAGAGCCAGCGAGGGAACCGGGAGGTTGACCCGGTCGAACTCGAAGATCTGCGCCGACACGTTCTCGATCTCCACCCGGGTCACCGCGCGCGCCGGGAAGGTCGCCAGGTTCGCCAGGCGCAAGCGTCCCTGGGTGCGAGCGGCGTAGCAGAGCTCGCCCTCGTAGAAGGTGCCGAACCAGGTGTCGGGTGGGCGGTGCACGGGCCGCGAGTAGAGAACCAGGTCGTCGCAGGTGACCTCGAACCAGATCGGTGTGCCGACGTACAGCACCACCGAGGAGCGCGGCGCCACGGCGATCCGAGCGGTGGGCCGCACGATCACGGAGCGGTCCGCAAGGGCCGGGCGGACTTCGACCGAGTCGCTGTCGATCAGCAGCCGGCGCACGTCGAGATGAGGCTGCGACCCGGCGACCGGCGCCTCGGGGGCTTCGGAGGCGCTCACCTCCCACGGCTGGAGCTCGCGCTCGGCCTCCTCGGGATCCTGGCCCTCCTCCGGCAGCTCTTCCGTGAGCACCCACCAGTCGTCCTCCGCCCGGTGGATCTCGGCCCGCAACCGGCCGATCTGCGCCCGCGCGGCCTGTCCCCGGCTCAGCTCGAGCGGCCCCCAGAACGATCCGTCCTGTCTCGTCTCTCTCGCCTGCCCCGCCGGCCCCGCCGGCTTCGCTGCCGCCGGCTTCTTCGAGCTGCTTCGCGCCATGCTCAGTCGTCCCGCAGCCAGCCGCGGCGGGCGAAGAAGAGGAACAGGCAGGCGGCCAGGGCGATCATCGCCGTCCACAGCACCGGATAGCTCCAGCGCCACCCGAGCTCGGGCATGTGCTCGAAGTTCATGCCGTAGACGCCGACCAGGAAGGTCAGCGGGATGAAGATGCTGGCCATCACGGTCAGCCACCGGATGACGTCGTTGGTGCGCTGGCCGACCAGCGAGAGATGGATGTGGGTGAGGTTGGAGACCGAGTCGCGGGCGCTCTCGATCTGGTCGAGGATCTCGATCGCGTGGTCCGCGATGTCGCGCAGGTAGGGCTGGATCTCCTCGCCGAAGAACTTGCTCTCGCCGCGGAGCAACGACTGCACCACCTCGCGCTGCGGCCAGGCGGCGCGCCGCAGCTCGAGCAGGGTGACGCGCAGCTCGTGCATGAGCTCGAGGATGCCACCGTGCGCCTCGTCGAAGACCGCCATCTCGACTTCCTCGAGCAACCCCTGCACCGTGTGCAGGTGGGGGAAGTAGGCGTCGACCACCGCGTCGAGTAGCGCGTAGGCCAGATAGCCGCTGCCGGCGGTGCGCAGCCTACCGCCGCCTCCCCGCAGTCGCTCGCGCACACCGTCGAAGTCGTCGTCGTACTGCTCCTGGTAGGTGACCACCCAGCCCTCGCCGACGAAGAGGCTGAGCTGCTCGAAGCGGTCGATGTGGTTGGGCACCAGCATCTGCAGCACGATCTGGTGGTTCTCCGGATACGCCACCTGCTTGGGACGCTGCGGCACGTTCATCACGTCTTCGAGCGCCAGGGGGTGGATGCGGAAGAGCTCGGCGACACCCTGCAGGATCTCGAGGTCGGCGAGGCCGCGCACGTCGACCCAGAGTCGCTCGCCGGCGGCCAGCGCCGCGCCGACCTGCTCGAGCGAGGCTGCCTCGACCTCCTCGCAGGAGTCGGCGTCGAACGAGACCAGGCGGATGCGCGACGGCAGCGCCCCCTCCGGGACCTGCAGCAGGCCGGGCCGCGACCCGACCGGCGAGTGCTTCTTGAGCTTGCGGCGACGCTTGAGCATCGGCCCGCATCTTACGGAGGGCGCTGCCGATGGCAAACGCCAGCCGGCGGTCAGCCGGGGTTGCGGTAGGCGTCGCGGTAACGCTCGCGCAGCAGGTTCTTCTGCACCTTGCCCATCGCGTTGCGTGGCAGCCGGTCGAGCCAGTAGAAGCGGCGCGGGTGCTTGAAGCGGGCCAGCGACTCGTCGAGCGCCGCCTGGAGCAGGACTCGATCGACCGCCTCGCCCTCCGCCACCAGCACCGCGACGACGCCTTCGCCGAGGTCGTCGTGCGGCACTCCGATCACCGCCGACTCCGCCACTCCCTCGACCCCGTCGAGAACCTGCTCGATCTCCTTGGGATGGATGTTGTAGCCGCCCGAGATCACCAGGTCCTTGCTGCGTCCGACCAGGGTGAGCCGCCCGTCGCCGTCGAGCGAGCCCAAATCGCCGGTGCGGAAGAAGCCGTCGGGGCGGAACTCGGTCGCGTTCTTCTCCGGCATGGCCCAGTAGCCGCCGAAGACGTTGGCGCCGCGCACCTCGACCTCGCCCACCTCACCGGTCAGCGCCGCGGCACCGTCGTCGCCGACCACCCGCACCTCCACTCCGGGCAGCGCGAAGCCGACGGTGCCCGGCGTGCGCTCGCCGTCGAGCGGATTGCTGGTGATCATGCCGGTCTCCGACATGCCGTAGCGCTCGAGGATCCGATGTCCGGTGCGGGCCGTGAACTCGCGGTGGGTGCTCGCCAGCAGCGGCGCCGAGCCGGAGACGAACAGCCGCATCGAAGAGCACTCCTCGGCTCCGAAGCCTGGCTCGGCGAGCAGGCGGGTGTAGAAGGTCGGCACACCCATCAACAGGGTCGCTCCGGGGAGCGCCGCGCGCACCGCGGCTGCCTCGAAGCGCGGCAGGAAGAGGACCTGTCCACGCGCCATCAGCAGGGTGTGCAGGGCGACGAAGAGGCCGTGTACGTGGAAGATCGGCAGCGCGTGCACCAGCACGTCGTCGGCGCGGATCGCCCAGGCTGCGACCAGCGCCTCGGCGTTGACCCGCAGGTTGCCGTGGCTGACCATCGCCCCCTTGGAGCGGCCGGTGGTGCCCGAGGTGTAGACGATGGCGGCGAGGTCGTCGTCGCCGCGCTCCTCGATCTCGAGCCGGCGATCCGCGGCCGGGGCCGGTGCGCTCCACGAGGCGGCGCCGAGCGGCCGGGTGGCGATGCCGAGCGGCTCCGCCACCGCCTCGATGGCGCGGTGACGCTGCGGATCGCAGAGCAGCAGCCGCGGCGCACAGTCGGCGGCGAAGACCGCCACCTCGACATCGGTGTAGCCGCTGTTCAGCGGCACGAAGACGGCGCCGGCGGCCAGCACGCCGAGGTAGGCGGCCACCGCGTCGGGCGATTTCTGGACCTGCACCAGCACCCGGTCTCCGGGCGTGACTCCGTCGGCCTCGAGCCGCTGCCGATGCCACGCCGCGCGAGCGGCCAGCTGGCCGTAGCTCCACCGGCGATCGTCGGGCAGCACGAGCGCCGGCCGCGAACCGGCACCCGATTCGTCGGCCGGTTCGTCGACGCTCGCGGCTGCGACATCCGAACGGGGGAGTAGGCTCGTAACGATGTTGGCCACGCGCCCGAGCCTACCGGCTGCGCTGCCCACCTCAACTCAGCAAACGACCAACGCCGGCCCGGTCCGGAGCAGCGCCACCGGCGACGCTCCGAGGCGGACCGGCGCCCGAGAACCTCCCCGAGGAGCCCTGACCCATGATCCGACCCCACCGCCGCCTCTCGACTCTGCTCGCCGCCGTCCTGCTCGCAACTGCCCTGCTCGCCACCGCGCTGCCGGCGAGTGCTGCCACCTGGGAGATCGACGGCCTGCACTCCTCGGCCGTCTTCAAGGTGAAGCACCTCGAAACGGCCTACTTCTACGGCGTCTTCGGCGACGTCCAGGGGACCATCACCTACGACCCGAACGCTCCCGCCAACTCGTCGATCGACGTCACCATCGACGCCCAGAGTGTCGACACCCGCAACGCCAACCGCGACGAGCACGTCAAGAGCCCGGACTTCCTCAACGCCAAGCAGTTCCCGACCATCACCTTCAAGAGCAAGAGCGTCGAGGCCAGCGGGGACGACCTGCGCATCACCGGCGACCTGACGCTGCTCGGAGAGACCCGCGAGATCACGGTCACCGCGACGAAGACCGGCCAGGGGACCAACCCACGGTCGCAGAAGGAGATGGTGGGTTTCCACTCCGAGTTCACCGTCGACCGCACCGATCACGGGATGAACTTCATGGCCGGCCCGCTGGGCTCCGAGATCACCTTCATCCTCTCGCTCGAAGCCCAGAAGCAGTGACCTGAGTCGACGCTGACCGGCTGCCTGCTCCAAAGGCCGGCAGCCGGTTCGATACCCTGGCCGCGGCACCGGGTGGCCTGCGTGGCCCGCACCCTCGGTGATCTCCCAAGTGCTTCGATGCTGCTGCAGAACATCATCCTCCCGGGCGTCGTCTATCCCCTGATCGCCGCGATCATCGGGGTGCTGCTGTCGCTCTTCACCGCCCAGCGCGGCACCTCGAACCGCAGCGGCGGGGCGCTCACGGTGGGGGCGTCGTTCGGCGTCGGCTTCGTGGCGCTGAACGGATGGCCTCGGCTGCCACCGGTCGAGGCGACGCAGCGCCTCTTCGTGATCGTCACCGCGTTCGCCCTGCTCGCCTACGTGTTCAGCCTGTTCAGGCCGCCCGAGGGGCCGCGCAAGATCACCTTCGCGCCGCGCGACCGCCCGGCCTCCCTCGCCGGGCCGCTGATCCTCTTCGTGGTCTGCTGCGGTCTCATGCTGCCCGCCGCGCTCGAGGCGATGATCCGCCACACCTGGACGGCGCTGCAGGCGGCGCTCTGGCTGGGAGGTCTGCTGGTCTACGGCGTGGTGCTGTGGCTGGTGCTGCGGCGCCATCTGCTGGTGGCGGTCGAACCGCAGCCTCTCTTCCCCGGCGAGCGCGACGGGATGGTGCGCATCGCCCTGCGACTCGCGACCTTCGCTGGCCTCGCCGCCACCTTCGGGCTCGCCGACAGCGCCCTGCTCGGACAGGTGATGGGGGCCGCCTTCGTCGGCATCGCAGTGGTCGACGTCGCAGGCTGGTTCACCCACCGCCGCATGTGGCGCTTCGCGGATCTGTCGCTGCTGGCGCTGCTCGTCGTCGGTCTCGGCGCCATCGCACACCACTACGCCGGCCTGACCACCTGGCCGGCGCTGCTCGCCGCCGCCGCCCTGCTCCTGCTGCCGCCCACCAGCGCTCCCACCTGGCGCGGTCTCCTGCCGGTCGCCGCGCTCGCCGTCGCGATCACGCTGCTGGTGTGGTCGAAGAGCAACGAGCCGGATCCGTACGACTACTACGGCCTCGGCCCGGCGCGAGTGGAGCACGAGGCCGCCTGAGCGCCACGAAACGGGTGCCAGCCGACGGCGGAGGCCGTCCTACTCCTCCGACTCAGCCTCCGAGTCGCCGCCGCCGCGCCGCACCTCGAAGGTCCAGCTGCCCTGCTGCGCCTGCTCGCCGCTGCCGACCGTCCAGCCGGCGGTGTACTCGCCGTCGGGCATGCGGCCGACGACCTGCGCCATCAGGTCGTCTTCGCCCATGGTGTGCAGGCCGGTCACCTCGAGCTCGCCGGCGGGCCCGCTGAGGGTGAGCTGGGACAGCGCGACGTCGGGTGAACGGTCGAACCAGACACGCAGCGAGCGCACCGGTCGATCGACGACGGCGCCGTCCTCGGGCTCGGTGGCGACGACAGCGATCGGCTCCTCGGCGGGCGCGGCGCCGAGGGTGGCGGCGGGACCGGCGCAGGCGATCAGGGTGAGCAGCGCGGCGACGAGCACGGCCGTCGCGGGACCAACCCGTCGAGCACCGGCGGTGGCGGAAGAGAGAATCGAAACGGGGCGCATGAGGGGATCTCCGAGGGTGCTCCGGCGTGCGGAGCGGTGTCGATGTTCAGGCGATGGGAGGCGCAGACGCGTCGCGATCCGCTGCGAGGAGAAGGTCGGCCTCGACGACCGGAGAACGTCGCTCATCCGTCACTGCCGGCGGAGGTCGTGCCGGCGCCGACCTTCGGTTCGACGGGCTTGGCGAGGAAGGGGAACTCGATCGGCTTCTCGGTGTCGCTGCCGATGGTCAGGGTGCCCTCGAGCCGCCGCTCCGCGTCGAGCTGAGCGACCAGGGTGGTCGTGGTGGCGCTCGCCTCGGGAGTCGGGAACTGGGTCGTGATCTCGAGCCTGTCTCCGCTCCAGCCGAAGTCGTCGAGACTGATGGTGAACATCACGACGCCCTGCACCAGGTAGAGCCAGCCCTCACCCTCGCGCGGCGCGTAGAGACCGAACGGCATGAAGCCGCCGGCGACCCAACCGTGCTCGGCCGGCAACTCGGAGAGGATCGAGCGCAGCTTCTCCTCGGGGCGCAGCGGCGTGTGCACCACACCCTCCTTCTGCACCGCCTCGATGAAGCCGTTGAACATCTCGCTGAAGGTGTCGCCGCGGTAGATGACCTCGGCGGTCGGGTCGGGATTGGAGGGGTTCGCGGCCGAGTTGTCCCAGCGCGCGGTCACCTCGATGCGGCTGCCGGCGGGCACGTCGACCAGCTCGGTCGGGTAGTAGAGCCACTGCCAGTTGTAGTCGTAGTCGGGCACGTCGAGCAGGGTTTCGCGCTCGCCGTCGGGATGGATCAGCTCGTACTTCATCGCTTTCCCGCGCACGTGCATGTGCGGCGAGAAGGCGAGCAGCTGCATATCGCGATCGAAGGTGTAGTACGCCATCTCGGGGTGATCGGCGGCACCCGGCGGGATGCGCAGGCCGGTGTTGGTCACCGGCAGGGTCGCCACCTCCTTGCGCAGCTCGCCCTCACCGAAGTGGATGCCGATGCGGCTCCTGTCGACGGTCGCCTCGCCGAAGGGGTGGTAGTGGTTGTCCATCGTGATAGTGGTGCCCGGCGAGAGGATGCGGCCCATGCCCTCCGGGAAGACGTAGGGCGGCATGCCGGCGGTCCAGATGCCGAAGACGCCGTTGCGGGCCGGCTTGTCGGCGGCGCCGATCTGGCCCGACGAGCCCGGCGAGGCGTAGGTCGCCTGGAAGTGATGGGTGGCGCGGCGGTCGCCGGGCAGGAACTCGATCGCCTGCACCCAGCGCTCGCCATCGAGCGGCACCGCGATCGTCTCCTTGGGGAAGAGGTCCGGACCTGACGCCGGCACCTCCACCGGGCTCAGCTCGAGCACGAGGTCCGGCTCGCCGAGCACCCAGGTGTCGGAGAACTCCGGTGTCTGCGGGAGATGCGACGGATCACCCTCGGGAGCGCCGGCGCGCGCCCAGCGCACCAGCGTCTCGATCTGCTCGTCGCTGAGCGAGAGGTCGCCCTCGAACTGCAACCGGTCTGACTCGCCGCTCCACGGTGGCATCTCGCCGGCGCTGACCGCGCGGGCGATCGACTTGGCCCACGGCCGTGCCTCGGCGTACGAGAGCAGCGACATCGGCGCGACCTGGCCAGGCCGGTGGCAGGTGACGCACTTGCCGAACAGGATCGGCGCGACGTCGCGGCTGAAGGTCGCCGCCGGCTCCTCGCTCGCGCCCACCGGCGTCGCGGAGCGGATCGCAGCGACGCCACCGGCGGCCGACAGGACCGCGGCCGAGAAGGCGAAAGCGACAGCGAGCCTGGGCAGGCGCGCCGGGCCGCCCGGCGGACGGCGGCGCGAGGCTGCGCGCCGCGGAGGGTGCCGCGGAGAGCGGGGTGCGAGTCGAGACATCGAAGACCTCCTCGATCCGGTGCGGCCCAGCTCCCGAGCGTCCTGGAGCAGTGCCGGTCGCGCTTCCGTGAGGGGACGACCCGTCGGCAGGAGCGGCGAACATCGAACGCCCCGGCGCGGGCGAATCACGGGACAGAATACACTGCGGCGGCGCGCGGCGCGTCCCTCTCGGAGCGGGCGCCGGGTTCGGGCGCGCGGGCCTTCTCGGCTCTGCCGTCGCCCGACCACTGCGGTCCGGCCGCCGCTGCGATCCAGGCCGCCAGAACACCACAGCGCCCGAGATGCGCGCCAGCCCGCGCCGTCCCGGAGCTGCACAGAGAACGGAGACTTCGTGAAACAGCTCCTCCCCTTCCTCTTCGCCCTCGGCACCGCCGTCTGCTGGGGCCTCTACGGGCCGACGCTCGGCCGCGCCCGCATCGCCGACGCCGACCTCTCGCCGTTCAAGCCCTACGTCGCCATCGGCTTCGCCTACCTGGTGATCGCCATCCTCGGCGGCATGGTCGGCATGTACTTCAAGGGCGACAGCTTCACGCCGTCCGGCGCCGGAGCCTGGTGGGGCCTGATCGCGGGCACCCTCGGTGCGCTCGGCGCCTTCAACCTGACCCTGGCGATGTTCACCGGCGGCGCCCGCATCCCCCACGCCGTGATGCCGGTCGTCTTCGGCGGTGCGGTGACGGTGACCGCCCTCTACACCATCCTGACGTCCGGCGGCACGCTGAGGATGACGCCGCGTCTGGGTCTCGGCATCGTGTTGATGTTCGTCTCGATCGTGATCATCACCACGAACACGCCCCACGCGCCTCCCGCCGGCGGCGCGCACGGAAGCCAGGGAGCTCCGACAGCGGCGGGCGGGGCCGGCGGCGAGACCGGCGACGGGCACTGAATCCGCCCGCCCGGGTCCGTGTCCTGCGATCGGCCGCGCCATGCGCTGAGCCCGGATGCCTCATGGCGCGCCCTCGGGAGACGCCCGCAGTCTCCTCGAGGCGGAGTCCTACTGCCTACCCGGCAGGCCCTCGCTCAGCGCGGCGGCTCGGTGCCCACCCACCAGGGTGACGTCCACGCGACGGCGCCGTCGATCTGGGTGACCTTGACGTAGTACCAGTCGCCGCCAGGCGCCGAACGCTCCTCGCCCCAACGCATCGTCACGTCGTCGACGCCGGCTGCCGGCAGCCGTCGCAGGGCGACGCGATCCTCGGTGACCCCGCCGTCGACCGCGCGCACCGCGGTCTCGTCGCCGAGCCCGGCGAGACGGAAGACCTCGCGCACGGCCGGGAAGTCGCTGTCCTCGCGCTCCACCGGCGGTGCGCGACCGGCCTCGCGGGTGGGGTTCACCGAGACCTCCAGAGTCGCCTCGTCGCCGACCCCTTCGAGCTCGAGCTCGACCACGCGCTCGATGCCCCGTGTCGCCAGATCGAACACGACACGCTGCTTCGCCCCGCGGCCGTCGTTCCCCTCGGCGGTCGCCTCGACGCGCACGGAGTCGGTGTCGGGAGCGACCTTGCCGACCAGTCGCGCAGCGGCGACGCGGGCACCGCGCAGGGCGATCGACCCACCCCAGCGGCGGTGTCCGCGCGGATTGTCGCGGATCCCCTGACCGGCGGAGCCGAACTTGCCGAACGGCTCGGAGCTCGAGGAGAAGACCACCTGGTAGCGCGCGCGACCATCGGTGGACGCCGCAGCGGGATCCCCTTGCCGGGTGAGATCCTCGACGTGCACCACCTCGCCGGAGCGCACCACCTCGATCCGCGCCAGCGGCGCGGTGCCGATGGCGCGCAGCCGGATTCCGCGCTCTTCGGTCATCGCCAGGGAGCTCCCCATCGGGCGCCCGTTGAGGTCGGCGAGCAGGATGATCCGCTCGGCTCCGCTGGTCGCGACGGTGCGCCTGGCCCTCAGGCCGTCGAAGATCTCGTCGCGCCCCTTGGCCGGCGCGAACACTCCCCCGAGGCCGCCGAACTGGTGGATGTTCGAGCGCCGGTTGGCGAGACCGCGACCGGGCGAGTAGCCGGGATGACCGAGATGGTCGTCGCTGGCGCCGACGAAGCCGACCTGGAAGCCGCGCTCCAGGTAGTAACGGCCGAACCACTCGAAGGTGCCGTGGCCCGACATGATCTCGACCAGTCGTTCGGTGTCGAAGTCGCTGAGCCGCCAGTCGCCCGCCTGGTGGGCGTGGGGGATGACCAGCACGTCGTCCGGGTCGAAGCGCGCGTGCAGGCCGCGGTAGAGGGCGGAGAGTACCGGCGCCTCCTGGCTCGGCACCCGCGGCTGGTCGAAGTGGCGGTAGAACACGTTGTGATGACCGCCGACCTGGCGGTTCGCGGTCCACTCGTAACCCGGGTAGACGACGAGCCGGCCGTCCTGCGACCAGCGGCGCGACGCCTCGTTGAGGGTCCTCCACTCGCCGTCGTCCATCCAGATGTCGTGCTCGCTGAGGGTCAGGAAGTCGAGCCGGGCGTCGTCGCGGCCGAAGCGGAAGTAGCCGTCGACCGAGCCGAGCCCCTCGGCGAAGCCGCAGTGACCGTGCGTCTCGCCCCAGTAGAGCCGCACCTGCGGATCGGCCTCGACCAGGATCGGGTTGGCCTGGCCGACGACCGCACCGTCCGGCGAGCGGAAGGTGAAGCGCTGCACTCCCGGCGCCTCGAAGCGAGCCTCGAGGAGATGGATCGCGCCAGCGTAGTCGTTCGCCAGGTTCGACTTAGCGGCCGGGATCTCGGCGTAGGGCGCGCCGTTGAGCAGCACCTGGTAGGACGGGATCGCTCCCGAAGCCCGGTTGTAACCGGCGTCCTCGCTGCGCACCGAGATCTCGACCCTCTCGCCGACCGCGACGATCGACGGGGCGAACCCCTGCACCGCGACCGCCGCGCCACCGACCACCTTGAAGGTCGGGGTGGGGAACTCGTGGAAGAGCCCGTCGCCGTGATCGACGTAGACCGGTAGCGCCACCGCGTCGTTGCTGTACGAGGGCACCCGGTAGCCGGGTCCGCCGCCGGAGCGGTCGCCGTAGGTGACGGTGACCCGGTCGCCGGGCTGCAGGTCGGCGCCGGAGAGGCGGAACGCCGGCAGCGGTGTGGCGCCACGGAAACCGCCGTGCGGGCCGACGATCGGCGCCTCGGTGCGCTCGAAGACGGCGCCGGGGCGCGAGCTGGCGATCGTCGTGTAGCCCTCGCCGGCCGCATCGTCGACCTGGATCGGCGTGCCGGTGAGGAAGTGGCGCGCGATGAGGAAGCGGCCACCCGCGCGCACCGGCAGACGGCCCACGGTGTAGGTCACGCGGTAGGTCTGCAGCGAGTCGGCGATCGCCGCCGGCGGCCCTTCGATCGACAGGGTTCCCAGCAGCCCCGGGTCGGCCGCCGCGACGAGCCGCCGCACGTCGTCGTCGAGCTGCTCGAGGAAACGGTCGCCGGCGCCGCTCTGGCCGCTCATCACGCGGCCCACCATCAGGGTGGTGTTCAGCGGCACGAACCCGCCGAGCAACGAACGGGCGTTGGCCCAGCGCCACACCACCTCGGCTCGCCGGCGCGCCTCGTCCTCGGCGACAGCAGGCGTCGGTTGGTCTTCGATCGCGGCGATCAGTGCATCGACCTGCTGCTGCAGCTCGGCCGGCAATGCCTGCGCGACGGACGGCGGCGAGGCTCCCGCGACGGCGAGCACGGCGATCACCGTGGCGGCCGAAACGGGTCTGGGCCACGCCCGGGCCGAAGCCCGACGCCGCATCACGGCGACCCGTCGCGCGGCGGCGTGATCATGATGTGGGCGCCGGGCGTGCCTTCGCCCATCAGCCAGGGCGCGACGCCACCGGTGGGACCGGCGGGCAGGCCGAGCTCCTCGGCGGTGGCTCCCGGCACGTAGAGGACCCAGCGGGTGTGGGCGCCTTCGATCTCGCCCTTCTCGGGGTCGTAGCGCCTGCCGGTGGTCACGTAGAGCGCCCGCGGTCCGGCCGGCATCGGCAGCTCGCCGGCTTCGATCTCGGCGAAGCGACGGTCCGAGCGCTCCTTGCCCTGCACTCCTTCGAAGCTGAGCTGGCGACCGCGCGCCATGTACGGCTCGAGATCGCGGTGGTAGCAGGCGATGTTGAGCGCCGCGTCGCGCGGGTCGTCGGCGAGGCAGACGATGTCGTTGCTGCCCTCGCGCAGGGTGACGTTGCTGCCGTCCGCACGCCAGCCGATCACCGTGGCCTCGGCGCGCCGGTCTTCGGGCGCCGCCAGCACCGCCGCGGCGATCTGCTCGGCGTCGGGAGGCACCGCGACCGAAACCTCCGGTTGCGACTCGGTCTCCTGGGCGATCAGCGGCGGCGGCGCGACGGCGGCGAGGACGCAGGCCAGCGAGAGGAGAACGAAGGCGGCGCCGAAGGGGTGCGGGCCCAGGCGGGCCGGCGAAGCAGCGGCGAGACTCGGGCAGAGGCGGTGGTACCGGCGCAAAGGGAGCTCCTCCTGTCGAAGCCTCCGCGGCGCTCGGTCCGGCGCTCGGGTCACATCCCTGCGACCCGTCGAGCCGCCTTCGGCCCGCGGAGTGGGGGTCGTCTCGGACTCTCGGACTTTCGGTCGGGAGCCTACAGGACGCACCGACGCCACCGACGCATCGCACGGCGCGGATCCCCGCTTCGGCTCGTCCGCCCTCAGCCGGACGGGGAGGCCGCGCCAACGCTCCCGAGGTCAGGGATCCTCGACCAGCTCGATCGGCAGCGCCGTGCGCACCTTGAGACCCTTCGGCAACACCCGCAGCTCCGGCCGCGCGTCGGCTCCGTCCCCGGGACCGCGCTCGCTGTAGTAGCTGACGATCAGCTGGCTGCGCAGCTCCGCCTCGATCTGGCGGTAGACCGCCTCGACCTGGTCGAGCGAAGCGACCTGGAACAGCCTGCCGCCGGTGGGCTCGGTGATCAGCCTCAGGTTGGAGCGCGCGGTGACCTCGGCGAACTGGATCTCCGGCGCGCCGGGAGAGCCACGCCGGATCGAGCCGATGGAGCCCGAAGAGCCGGACAACGCGATCACGTACACCGGCACCCCGAGGCGCTGGCCGAACTCGATGGCGCGCTGCGGATCGGCGCGGCTGTCGCTGTCGAAGCCGTCGGTGAACACCACCAGCGCCTTGCGCCCCTTGACGTCGCCGAACTGCAGCAGCGAGAAGAGCACCGAGTCGTAGAGCGCGGTGCCGCCCTCCGGCTGCAGCCGGTCGAGGGCGAAGCGAGCCGCCTCGAGGTCGCCGGTCAGCGGCTGCAGCAGACGCAGGCGCTGGTCGAAGTCGACGACGAAGACCCGGTCGCCGGTGCTCAGCGTCTGCTCGAGGAAGGCCGCGGTGAGCTGGCGGGTGCGCTCCCAGACGTCGCGCATGCTGCCGGAGGAGTCGATCGCCATGCCGAGCGCGAGCTGCGTGTCCGTCGACGGGCTGACCTGGTCGACCGGGTAGACGCGGCCGCGCCGGCCTCCCTCGCGCACCTCGAAGTCCTCGGGGCGCAGGTCGGTGACCGGCGCGCCGCGCCCGTCAACCACCAGCACCTGGAGGCGCACCAGCTGCACGTCGAGCGTCTCGGCGAAGCCGCCGGCGGCGTTGGCGTCCTGCACCAGACGCACGTCCTCGAGCTCACGGCCGTCGTCGAGTCTGGCGACGACGCGCACGAAGTCCTGCGCCGTCGGCGGCGGCGACTCGAAGCGGGCGGCGAAGCGCTCGATGCTCTCGGCGCCGCGTCCGGAGGGATCGTCGACCTCAGAAGTGAGTGCGCCCAGCCTCTCCTGGTTGCGGTAGAAGGTGACGCCTTCGAGCAGGGCATCGCGCGGCACCGACACCGCGGCCTGGATCTCGATCGCTCCTGCGCCGCTCTGCACCTGGAGGCCGGTCAGCCGCACCGAGAACCGCGGATCGAGCCGGTTCAGCACCAGGGTGTCGCTGCCCAGCAGGCGCTCGCCGGGGCCGTACGCCTTCACCTCGACGGTCTGCTCGCGCGGTGGATCGGCGAGCTCGACCTTCGCCTCCCAGGGCGGCAGCACCCGGCGCTCGAAGCGCTCGCCGTCGAGCAGGAACTCGACCGTCTGGATCGTCGGATCGACGTTGAGGGTCTCGAGCAGCACCCGGCCGGTGAGCAGCTGTCCGCGCGCGCCTTCGGGCGGCAGCAGCCTGATCACCGCCGAGCGTTGCGGCGGGTCGGCGAGCGCGGCGGTGCGCGACGCGCCCGAGGAACTGGACGCGGCCTCGGCTCGAGCGCGCGCACCTTCACCAGGTGTCCTGTCGTCGGTCGACGGGTCCGGCGACACCGGCGGCAGCACCTCGGCCCGTCGCGAATCGGTGCGTCGCTCCGTTCCCGGGGCACGCACCAGCTCGCCGCCACCGGCGACACGCTCGTAGACGGTGCGCAGATCGAGCTGCGAGCCGAGGCCCAGGCTGAGATCGCTCTCGAGCACCAGGCGCGGCGCTCCGTCGTCGCCCTGGCTCCTGGTGAAGCGCTCGCTGCGCCGCCGCGGTTCGGCCCGGGTCTCGACCACCAGCGCCTCGCCTTCGAGGCGCGCCGTCACCTCGCCAGTGAAGGAGTCGCCGACGGTGCGGCCGTCGAGGTGCAGCTCGCGGGTGTTGCGCGCCGCGTCGCGGATGCGCAGCGTCCTGCCGTCCTCGGCGAGGTCGATCTGCAGCACCTGGAGGGCGCGGAAGATCTCCTCGACCTGAGCCCGCACTCCGCCCGGGGCGTTGATGCCGCCCTGCGGTGCCGGCGAGTTGGAACGCCCCGTCGGCCCGCCGGAACGACCTCTCGTGCCGGCGGAGGTGCCGCCAGAGTAGGGCCCCGCCTGCCAACCCGTTCCCCCGCGTGGGCCGCTGCTGAGCCACTCGGCCATCTTCTCGTCGAGATCGTCGCTCTCGCCCTCGAGCAGCAGCCAGGTGCCGGTGAGGTCCAGGCCGCTCGTCGAGTCGCCCTGCACGGTGACGGAAGCGGAGACCGGGTGCCCGGCGACGGCGAGTGCGAGCACCAGCGGGAGCATCGCCAGGGCAGAGGGCCCGGCGAGGTGGGAGCGGCCGCCGGGTGGTGCCACGGGGCCGGATGTGGGACAGGGGAATCTGGGAATCACTGAGTCGAACCTCTTCAGTCGTACTCGAGCCCTGCAATCTGTACGCCGCCCCGAGGTTGGCCGGACTTCAAGCGGCAGGCCGCTTCCCCGAGGTGCGCGAACCGCGTTCCGCCTCTGCCTGCGTCTCCCGAGGTGGACACACCCGTGGCCCGAGGGAGTCGAAAAGACCAGGCGGTTGACCAGGGCTCCTGCCCCCGCAACGAATCACCTCGTCCTTTCCGGCCGACCTCTCACCCCCTTCAGGGGGCACGATCGAGGAAAGGGCGGCAGCGCTCACTGGCTCGCACTGCCGGCCCTGCGGCTCAGCTCGCGGCCGCTCGCGTCGGCCTGTGGGGGTGTCCCAGTCGACGATCGCGTTCCGCCTCGTTGCTCTCCCCGAGCGGGCAGCAGTGGTGCCCGCTCAGCGCTCGAACAGCAGGCGCATCTCGATCGCCTCGCTGTCGGCCGGAAGCTCGTAGAGCTGACCGTCGGCGGCGATCTCGGCGCCCTCGGGCAGGCCCTGGCGGAACGCCGCCTGCACCATCGGGTTCACGGCCGCCGGCACCAGGTGGTAGAGCACCAGCTTGCGCACCTGCGCCGCCTCGGCCGCGGCGACGACGTCGGCCACCGGGGCGTGGTACGTCTGGATGTCCTGCAGCAGCTTGGCGAGGCGGGGCGGCCCGGTCTCGGCTCGCGCGGCGGCGAGCAGCTGCACCACCGGCAGCGCCATCGCGTCGTGCAGCAGCAGATCGGCGCCCTTCGCCGCGGCGATCAGGCCGTCGGTCTTCACCGTGTCGCCGCTGACCACCACGGAGCGGCCGCGGTAGTCGAAGCGGTAGCCGAGCGCCGGCGCGATCGGATCGTGGTCGACCTCGAAGGCGGTGACCTTCACGCCGTCGTGCTCGAGCACCACTCCCGGCTCGACCGCCTTCGCCTGCATCGGCCCGGTGGCCGGCGGCAGCATCTCGGCGCCGTGGTGCTCGGTGCGATATCTGCGGTCCAGCGCGTAGGCCTCGTTGAAGCCCGCGACCACCCGCTCCACCCCGCCGCCGCCGTACACGGTCAACGCATCGGACCGGCCGGCGACCCACGACGCCAGGTTGACGTCACCGAGACCGGAGATGTGGTCGGAGTGGAAGTGGGTCAAGAAGACGCCGCGCAGATGCTCGAGCGGAATCCCGCCCAACGCCAGGTTGGCGCCGGTGCCGCCGCCGATGTCGACCAAGAAGATCCGCCCGCCCGCGATGACCGCGACGCAGGCCTCCGGTTGGGCGCCGAGCGGCGAGGCGGAGCCGCACACGAAGACGCGTAGCGCGCCGGGATCGACAAGGGCCCTCGACGCCGCGGCCTGGGCCTCGAACTGCTGTTGCAGCATGCGCTGTTGCGGGTTCTGCGCGCTGGCGGGCAGCGCGGCCAGAGCCGCCACGAAGAGGAGTGACAGAGCCAAGACCATCGCCCGGCAGCAGAGTGCCGAGAAGAGGACTCGGGGAGCTTCGGGGCCGCTGCGGTCGATCATCGTCGGGCTCCTTGCGGTTCGCGCGCGGGCACCGCGGTGCCCGGCCCTGAGGTGGTGCCGGGTTCCGGGGCGCCAGGGCGCGGTCGTTGCGGTCGTCGGGCGCGGTCGCGTTCAGTCGGGTCGCTGGTTCCTTCGTCGCGGTGAGTCGGTTCGATTCACCGCGGATCGTTCTCGTCGTGCAGCCCGAGGTCGCCGTAGCCGCCGCCGCCAGGGGTCTCGATGACGAACACATCGCCGGCCCCGACTTCGACGCTGGCGGTGGCGCCGAGCTCGACCACCGTGCCGTCGGCGCGTTCGAGACGGTTGCGACCCGGCGCACCGGAGGCGCCACCCGCCAGGCCGTAGGGCGGGATCTCGCGGTGCTGCGACAGGATCGAGGCGCGCAGGCCGGGGCGCAGGAAGCGCACCCGACGCAGCACGCCGTCGCCGCCGCGCCAGCGCCCGACGCCGCCCGATCCGCGGCGCACCGCGAAGCGCTCGAGCAGCACCGGGAAACGCCACTCGAGGACCTCGGGGTCGGTGAGCCGGGTGTTGGTCATGTGGGTGTGCACCGCGCTGGCGCCGTCGAAGCCGGGGCCGGCGCCGGCGCCGCCGCAGATCGTCTCGTAGTACTGGATCGGCTCCGCTTCGTCGTCGCTGTCACCTTCGTCGCCGCCCTCGTTGCCGAACGTGAAGTTGTTCATCGTGCCCTGGCACTCGGCCATCAGGCCGAGGGCGCCGAGCAGAGCGTCGGTGATCGCCTGCGAGGTCTCGACGTTGCCCGCCACCACCGCCGCGGGATGCCTCGGATCGAGCAGGCTGCCCGGCGGCACCCGGATCTCGAGCGGCTTCAGCATGCCACCGTTGAGCGGGATCTCGGCGTCGACCAGCAGACGGAACACGTAGAGCACCGCCGCCGACGCCACCGCCGAGTTGATGTTGAAGTTGCTGCGCTGCTGCGGAGAGGTGCCGGCGAAGTCGATCACCGCCGAGCGCGCCGCGCGGTCGATCTCGATCGCGACGCGGATCTCGGCGCCACAGTCCATCGGCAGGGTGAAGGTGCTGCGCTGTCGCCCCTCGCCCCCGCGGCTCTCGTCCGAGGCGCCTTCGCTGGTGCCGGGCGGCAGCTCGAGCTCGGCGAGGGCGCGCCGCACCGACTCCTCGGCGTTGTCCTGCACGTGACCCATGTAGCGCCGCACCTTCGCCAGACCGAAGTGCTGGACCAACCGGTGCAGCTCGCGCACGCCCTTCTCGTTCGCGGCGATCTGTGCCTCGAGGTCGCCGAGGTTGTGGCGCGGGTTGCGCGACGGGTAGGGGCCGGAGCGCAGCAGCGCCAGGGTCTCGTCGCGCCGCAGCAGGCCCTGCTCGACGAGCAGGAAGTCCTCGATCAGCACCCCCTCCTCGTCGATGTGGGTCGAGTGCGGCGGCATCGATCCGGGCGTGATGCCACCGATCTCGGCGTGGTGGCCGCGCGAGGCGACGAAGAAGAGCAGCTCGTCGCCGCCAGCGGCGAAGACCGGGGTGACCACGGTGACGTCGGGCAGGTGGGTGCCGCCGTCGTAGGGCGAGTTCAGCATGTAGACGTCGCCGGCGCGCAGCGCTCTGGCGCCGGGCGCGTTTCGCCGGCGCAGCACCGTGCGCACCGACTCGGGCATCGAGCCGAGGTGCACCGGCATGTGCGGCGCGTTGGCCACCAGGTCGCCCGCGGCGTCGAACACCGCGCACGAGAAGTCGAGCCGCTCCTTGATGTTCACCGAGTAGGCGGTGTTCTGCAGCACCACGCCCATCTGCTCGGCGACCGACATGAAGAGGTTGCCGAATACCTCGAGCAGAACGGGATCGACGACGTCGTCGGGAGTCTGGTCTGCGCTCGCGGCGAGCCGGGTCTGCGAGTCGGTGCCGGCCTCACCAACCTCCAGGACGAGGTCGCCTCGCTCGCTGACCCGGGCGCGCCAGCCGGGCTCTACCACCGTCGTCGCGTTGGCCTCGATGACGATCGCCGGCCCCGGGAGGCGCCCGCCGCGTGGCAGATCGTCACGCCGGAAGACGGGCACCTCGCGCCAGGCGCCGCCGAGGAAGGCGCTGACGCGCTCGATGGGCTCGCTCGCCTCCACCACCTCGGCCACGGCCTGCTGTCCGGCCGCCGGCCCCTCGGCGCCCCGCGCCCTTGCCTCCTCGCCACCGGCGATCGCCTCCACCGCCACCGCCTCGACCACCAGGCCCGGCGACGCCGGCTCGAAGCCGAACTGCTCGCGGTGGCGGCGCGCGAACTCTGCCCGCAGCGCCGCCTCGTCGCCCATCGGCACCGCCAGATGCGTGTCGCTGCCCTCGGTGCGCAGGTGGAGTCGCACCCGTTCCTCGATCGCTCCCGGATCCGCTCCCTGCCCCGCCAACGCCTCGCGGCACTCGCCGAGCAGGTCCTCGGCGCAGCGCTCGAGGCGCGGCATCAGCCCGGTGTCGAGCGTCGCCTCGACGGCACGCTCGCGCAGCTCGCGCAGCGCCGCCACCCCCATGCCGTAGGCCGACAGCACCCCGGCGAGGGGATGGATCAGCACCGACCGCATGCCCAGCGCCCGCGCCACCCGGCAGGCGTGCTGCCCCCCGGCGCCACCGAAACAGTGCAGCACGTACTCGGTGACATCGTGTCCAAGCTGCACCGAGATCTTGCGGATCGCTTCGGCCATGTTGGCCACCGCGATCTCGACGAAACCGTCGGCGACCTGCTCGGGGGAGCGCTCGACGCCGCTCTGCTCGGCGATGCGCGACGCGAGCTCGGTGAAGCGGCGCGCGACCACCTCGGCGTCGATCGGCTGGTCGCCGTGTGGCCCGAAGACGTGCGGGAAGTGCCGCGGCTGCAGGACGCCGAGCAGCACGTTGGCGTCGGTGACGGTGAGCGGGCCGCCGCGCCGGTAGCACGCCGGCCCCGGATCGGCCCCCGCCGAGTCGGGGCCGACCCGCTGGCGCTGGCCGTCGAAGTGCAGGATCGAGCCGCCGCCGGCGGCCACCGTGTGGATGCGCAGCATCGGAGTGCGCATGCGCACCCCGGCGACCTCGGTCTCGAAGGCGCGCTCGTACTCGCCGGCCCAGTGCGCCACGTCGGTCGAGGTGCCGCCCATGTCGAAGGTGATGACCTTGTCGTAGCCGGCGGCGCGGGCCGTCGCCACCGCGCCGACGATGCCGCCTGCCGGTCCCGAGAGGATGCTGTCCTTGCCGCGGAAGGCCTGGGCCGCGGTGAGCCCACCGCTCGACTGCATGAAGAAGAGGCGAGGCCCCGAGGAGCCCTCGGGAGGGTCGATCGCGCGGCCACTGCCGCCGCGGCGGGATCGCGCCGCGTCGGGTGAGCCCGCGGCGCCGAGCGCCGCCGCCACCCGGTCGACGTAGCGGCGCAGGATCGGCGACAGGTAGGCGTCGACCACCGTGGTGTCGCCGCGACCGACCAGCTTCATCAGCGGCGACACCTCGTGCGACAGCGAGATCTGGGAGAACCCGACCGCCGCCGCCAGCTCGCCGAGGCGTCGCTCGTGCTCCGGGTAGCGGTAGCCGTGCACCAGCACCACCGCCACCGCGTCGATGTCGTCGGCCCTGGCCCGCTCCAGCGCCGCGCGCGCCCCGGTCTCTTCGAGCGGCCGCAGCACCTCGCCGTCCGCGGCCAGGCGCTCGCCGACCTCCTCCACCCGCTCGTAGAGCAGCTCGGGCAGCACGATGCGGCGCGCGAAGAGGTCGGGCCGGTTCTGGTAGCCGATGCGCAGCGCGTCAGCGAACCCCTCGGTGATCAGCAGCAGGGTGCGCTCACCCTTGCGCTCGAGCAGCGCGTTGGTGGCCACCGTGGTGCCCATCTTCACCGCCGCGATCGGAGCCTCGGCCAGGCTCTCTCCGGCGCCCAGCCCGAGCACCTCGCGCATCCCCTGCAGCGCCGCGTCGTCATAGCGCTCCGGGTTCTCCGAGAGCAGCTTGTGGGTCTCGATGCGGCCCTCCGGCGAACGCGCCACGACGTCGGTGAAGGTGCCGCCGCGGTCGATCCAGAAGTGCCAGCCGGCGGGGCTCTCGGCGCGCTCGCTCATCGGGGGAGCGAGCATAGCGGGCGCGTCGCAGCGTCGCCGGTTCGAGGCGGAGGCTCCGGTGGGCCGGGAACTCCACGTCGGCGATCCGGGTCTCGAGGAGCGAGCGCCGGCGGCGCTGCCCTCGCCTCGGAATCGTCGACCGCCCAGCCCGGATTATTCATGAACGCCGTAGCGAGCCCGTGGAGGCGCCCGTCTGGCGGGCACCGGAGGGCCGGAGGCGTTGAGTCGTACTCGAAGTACGTCGCAGGCGCCGGAGGTCCGAGGACGCCCGTCAGACGGGATGCAATCTGCGGGCGCAGTAGGTGGCTCATGAACAATCCGGGCAAGGCTCCGTTGTCCCGCTCGACCCCCTGGGAGTGCACACCCCTTGCGTAGAGCCTCGACCACCTTCGTTGCCGCGGCAGCAGTGCTCAGCCTCTCGATGCCGCACGCCGCGGCGCCTTGCTCGATCCTCGCCGGGCCTGCGTCGCAGACACGGCTGGGGCTCGACGGCCTCGGCCACTGGGCAGAGCCACCGCTGCGCTCGGGTGAGCGTACGGTCTCCTGGCTGACGGAGGCGGGCGAGGAGCCCCTGGTCGAGCAGATCGCCGGGCCTGCCACCCCCGAAGGCCAGGCGAACCTGCTCGCCGTCCTCCCCGACGGCACCGCGTGGTGGTGGGTGTGGTGCTCCGACTGGGACCCGCCGTCCGACCCGTTCTGCAGCGCCTGGGTCCTCACCGATTCCGCCGGCCAGCCGATCGGCCGGCTCGACGGCTTCTCGGGCGACGCAGTGGGCGAGGTGCTGGCGGACGGGACAATGCAACGGCTCGAGGTCCACGCCCCGAGGCTCCCTCAGGCCCCAGACCAACCTCCTCTGCTCCGCCTCTGGCGGGGAGCGCCACAGTCCCTGGACGACTGGCAGCCGACTGCCGATCGCGACGCCTGGATCGAGCGCCTGCAACGCCGTTTCGATCGCGGCGTCACCGGCGTCACCGAGGAGCCACCCGGCTGGGAACTGCTCTGGCAGACGCCCTTCCCGCTGGAGGCGACGGGCTGGGCGCAGCGCGCGGCGACCCTGCGCGGCGACCTGCTGGCGACCGTGCTCACCGACCGGGATCGGGTCGAAGCCGCGGTGTGGCGCGTGCACGTCGACAGCGGCCGGGCCGAGCTCGAGAGGCGCTGGCAACACCGCTGGCCGCTGGCGCAGGAAGGCCTCGCCGAGACCGCCGATGGAGCCATGGCGATGGCACAGCCGGGGCGGATCGAGCTCGGGCCGGGCGGCGAGCTGGCCCTGGGGGGCTGGGCGATCGAGGCGGACTGCTCCAGCGGCAGGCCGAACGGCTTCGTGACCTTCGATCGCGAGGGCAACCTGCTGGCCGACGTGCGCACCGAGCACCGCGTCGAGGCGCTCTTCTTCCGTCCCGACGGCACGATCGCCGTGGGCTCCTGGGACCAGCTCCACACCTACGACCCGGAGGGCAACCTGCTGCGCAGCGCGCGTCTGCGCTCGAGCGAGCTCGAGAGGGCACGCGAGGAGCGGGCCGCGCGGGCCCAGGCACTCGACGAAGGGTCCGACCCAGCGAGCTGGGTGGAGCTGTGGGAGCTCGCCGACCGGGTGCTGGGCAGTCGGGTGCTCGCCGAGGCCTGGCCCCGGGTCCAGATCCCCGCCCGCCTCTGGCCGGAGTTGGCCGAGACCCTGTGCGCGGCCGATCCGCAGGCAGCTCCCCGCGAGTTGCTGCTGCACTACCAGTCGGCGCGAGGGGAGCTCCACCGAGAGCTGCTTGGCGCGCTGCCGGCGTGCTTCGCCGAACCGCCGCCCGGTGCCATCGAGCACGCCCGCGAGCTCAGTCGCCTGCGCGAGCGCGAGAAGAACGAGATCGGCCGACGGATCCTGGCGCACTGGCCTCGCCGGGATCACTTCGAAGAGCTGTGGTCGGACGTGCTCGTGGGAGGGGGCAGCGACGCATCCCACGTCGAGCGCGAGCGGGCCAGGATCGCGGGCCGGCAGCTCCTCGAGGCGTTCGTCACCAGCCAAGGCAGCTTCGAGGAGCGGCTGCGAGGCACACCCGAGGAGCTCACGGCGGCCCAGACCCTGCTGCTCTCGGCACCGCGCCACGTCTCGCTCGAGCACCTCGGGACCGAGGGGCGTGCGGCCCACGAGGCGCTGCGCGCCGCCGCCGGCCGATGGTCCGGCTCGATGCACGGACCGACGCAGGAGACCGGTGCTCTCCTCCGACTGGCGCACGACCGCGTTCTGCCCGGGGCAGTCGCCAGCTCTCTCATCCGGCGCAGCGAAGACGACCTGATCCTCCGAGTCCGCTTCGCCATCGCCCTCGAACACGCGTTGACCGACGCGAACCGGGGAGGGTACGCCCGCGAGCTGCCAGAGAGCATCGAGCTCGACGACGACTCGATCGCCGAGCTGGTGCGTCTCTTCGACCCGACGACGATCTCCACCGGGCAGTGGCGCGGCCTCGGCGGAGGCGCGTCGCTCGGCCGATTGGGCCACGTGATGGTTCTGCTGCTCGGAGATCGCGGTCGCGAGCTGCTCTGGCGGCAGCTCACCGAAGGTGGCGACGCGCTGCGGCGCCGCGCGGCTCTTCCCGAGCTGGCCCGCTGGATGGCGGAGGAACCAGCGAGCTGGCCCGAGGCGAGGATCCGTCGAGTCGTCGACGAGCTGGTGGCGATGCCCGCCGGTCTGCGCGCCGACGACGCTCCCCTGCTCGGCCTGCTCGGTGCGCTGGGGAAAGAGTTCGGCGACGAGCACCCGCTCCACCGGATGGCGCGCCGGCGCTTCGACGAGCTCGTGGATGGGCAGATCGACGCCGTCGCCGACGGCAACGCGCCGACCTCGTTGCCCCTCCTGACGAGGCTCGCGCAGTACTCCGACCTGCGCGCGACGCCTCTCGCCGACTGGCTGACGCTCGATCAGGTCGACGCGCTGCTGCCCGACCCACTCGCCGCGCACGACCTGGAGCAGGCGCTCACGGTACTGGTGCGCACCGGCCCACCGGTTCGTGCCGTACCTCAGCTCGAGCGCTGGCTCACGATCGACCGCTTCGGTCCGCAGAAGGTCGGCGCCGCGATCACCCTCTCCCACCTCGGCGATCCGGCGGCCCTGCCGGTGTTGATCGAGATGCGGACGAACCCCTTCTACTCGCCGCTCGAGGTCGTCGTGGCGGTGTCGCGGTACGGCCACACCGGGTTGACCGAGCTGCTCGGGGAGCTCGAGAGCACGATCGCCGGCCTCCTCGACCAGGCACGAGCGGAGCGGTCCGAGGGGCCGGACGCAGCGTGGAGGTGGCACTCGTTGGCGGCAGCGCAGTGCGCCGTCGCGGTGCACGCTCTGGCCCGCCTGCCGGTGGAGCCGCCGCGACGAGGGGACGCGTCGCTCCGGGAGTCCGCCGCCTGGCTGCTCGAAGACGCGCTGCGACGAGGGGAGTGGCCGCCCCTCGCGGTGGTCGCGCTGCTGGAAGCGCACGGCGAGGAGGCGCTGCAGAGGGTCCTCGCCCTGTCCGAGGCTCTGCCGACGAACGAGCGGCTCCTGTGGCGCTTTCTCGGCGACGATCCGGCGCTGTACGGCATGCTCGTGCGACGGCTCCGTGCGATGCAGGACGAGACCGAGGACGGTCTCGGCGAAGCCGGTTCGCTGCTGCTCGAGCGGCTCGAGGAGCTCGGCGTCGCTGACGCGTGAGGAGAGGGCACCCGCCAAGACAGAGCTCTCGGCAAGCAGGGCACCCGGCGAGCTCAGTCGCTCCGGCCGCCTTCTGCCGAGTTCCCGACCGACGTGGAGCGCTCCGAGGTCCACCCGAGCTCGACGCTACGCCCCAGTGCCTCGGCCCACGCCGCGACGAAGCCCAGGGTGGGGTTGCTCTGCCAGCGCTCGGCCCGCGAGACCGCCTGCTGGGTGCAGCCGAGGCGCCGGGCCAGCTCGGCCTGGGTGACGCCGCACTCCTCGCGCAGCGCGCGCAGGCGATAGCCCCACACCGACTCCTCGCCCGGCGCCAGCTTCCCCCACTCGCGCAGAGCCTGCCACTCGACGAAGACGCGCGGCTTGCGGCGCGGCAGGGGCGGCAGATCCGGGGTCGCCGGCCAGCCGCCCTCGGGCGCCACGATCCGTTCCAGCTCGGAATCTAGCCCTGTCTCTCGCGCAGTGCGCTTGCCGCCCATCGGGCGTCCTCCTCCCAGTTCTCCGGCTGCGGATCTGGGATGAGGTCGCAGAATCCGGTGCTTGGTCACAACTCATGCATTGTATCTGCCCCAGGGCCGACACCCGCTCCTCCGAATGACTCGGGGCCCCTCTGCAGGAGCATCGCCGCTTTGGCTGACGGGTCGATTCCCAGCAGAACCGGACCCGCCATCGCTCCCGCGGCTCCTGAGCCCGCCGTGTTCCGCGAGGGGATCGGAGCGCCCGGCACGTTCCTCCTTCGGCGGCAGCAGTCGCGGACGACGAGGTCTGGCCGGCCGCCGTGCTCAGGAGGAACGCCATGCCAGCCGCAGAGACCCGCTCGACACCGCACCCTGGCCTTCAGCCCGCTCGCTGCACCTCCCAGGTGGCGCGACGGTGCACGATCCTCGCCGTGGTGGTGGTCGCTGTCTTCGGTTCCGGTGCCGCTGCCCAGCTCAGCCTCGAGGGCGCGAGCCACTACTCGGGCTCGCAGCCCGGAGCCCGTCTCGGCCAGGCGGTGGCCGCGGCGGATCTGGACGGCAACGGGCTCGACGAGCTGATCGCCGGCCGCCCGCTGCTCGGAGACGACTTCGAGGGCTCCGTGCTCGTGACGACGACCAGCAACGTCCTGCTCAACGTCGCCTTCGCCTACGACAGCTGCGGCGGCGACGACGGTCTGCGACTGCTCGGGTTCTCGCTCGTGGTGGGCGACTTCGACGGCGACGGCTTCGAGGACGTTGCCATCGGTGCTCCTTCCTCGATCGTCGACGGGCATCCAGGAGCCGGAGCGGTGTGCGTGGTCTACGGCGACGCGGATCTCTTCACCATCGATCCCGACCAGGGCCAGGTGCTGTCGCAGGCCAACCTGGTGGGAGCGGTCGAGGACGGCGATCTGGTCGGGTTCGCCCTCGCAGCCGGAGACCTCGACCTCGATGGCTACGACGACCTGGTCATCGGCGCCGCCGGCGAGGGGGTCGCGATCGACGGCACGACCTACCAGGACGCCGGCGCGGTGCACGTGGTCTTCGGCGGCCCCGGCGGTCTGCAGCCGGGCGACGACCTCCTCCTCACCCTCGACCAGTACGGCTTCGGCTACGCGACGCACGCCGGCGACGGCTACGGCAGCGCGGTCGCCGTGGGCCAGGGCAACGGACCGCTGCCGACGGTCTTCGTCGGCGTTCCCGGGCACGATCTGGGCGGGCTCGAGGACACCGGCCTGGTGGCCCTCGCCGGCTTCGACGGCCGCGAGGTCGCCTACGACTGGGCCTACCGCCAGGGCGTCGGCTTCCCCGGCACTCCGGGCGCCTACGACGCGTTCGGGACCAGCCTGGTGACGGCCGACTTCAACGGCGACGGGCGCCTGGACGTCGCGGTGGGGTCGCCGGGCGAGTCGGAAGACGGCGTCGACGGCGCCGGCGCGGTCTACGTGCTGGTCGGCGCCCCGATCTTCCTCCACGACGGCACCGCCCAGACGATCACCGAGCTCGGCGGCATCGCCGACGACGACGACGGTTTCGGCTTCGCCCTGGGTGCGGGGGACTTCGACGGCGACGGACGCAGCGATCTGGCGATCGGATCGCCGCGCGACGACTCGCTCGGGGTGCACGACGCCGGCCAGGTGACGGTCGTCTACGGCGCCGAGGGGGGTTTGACCGGAGACGGATACCAGCTCTTCGCCATGATCCAGTTCGGCGGCTACGGCACCAGCGACCACTTCGGCCTCTCCCTGGCGTCCGGGAACTTCCTCGACCTCGGCTCCGCCGACGATCTCCTGGTCGGGGTGCCGGGGCGGGAGAACGGATCCGGAATCCCGGCGGGCCGCGCGCAGATCATCCAGACGACGGTCTTGTTCCGCGACGGCTTCGAGAGCGGCGACCTGTCGCGCTGGTCGGCCTCCACACCCTGAGGGCCGCGCAGCTTGAAGGGCTGCCGCGCGACGCACGACGGGTCGCCCCGGTCGACGATCCGGCCTCCGATCCTGCGACGCCAACCGCTGTGTCAGGCGACGAAGTCGAGCCCGAGGTCGAGCGCCGGGGCGCTGTGGGTGAGGTAGCCGACCGAGATCAGGTCGACTCCGGTGCGCGCGACGTCGGCGACGGTCTCGGGCGTGATGCCTCCAGAGGCCTCGGTGCGCACCCGGTGACCGCTGCGCTGGTGGTGCTCGCGCACCAGCTGCACCGCGGTGCGCAGCTCGTCGGGCGACATGTTGTCGAGCAGCACGATGTCGATCGGATGGCGCAGCGCCTGCTCGAGCTGCTCGAGAGTGTCGACCTCGATCTCGACCGTGACGGTGTGCCCGACACGGGCGAAGACGCGCTCGAGGGCGGCGTCGATGCCGCCGGCGAGGGCGACGTGGTTGTCCTTGATGAGGATCGCGTCACCGAGGCCGAAGCGGTGGTTGTGTCCGCCGCCGCAGCGCACCGCGTACTTCTCCAGCGCCCGCAGCCCGGGCGTCGTCTTGCGGGTGCAGACGATCTGCGCCTTCGCTCCGGCCGCGCTCACCAGATCGACCAGCTCGCGGGTCGCGGTGGCGATGCCCGAGAGTCTCCCGAGGAGGTTGAGGCAGGTGCGCTCGCCGATCAGCAGCGCCGCCGCCGGACCCTCGATCTCGGCGACCTCGCTGCCGGCGGCCAGGCGCTGGCCATCGCTCCTTCGCGGCCGCGCGCGCACCGCGGGATCGACGAGCGCGAAGGCCGCCACGGCCGGTTCGAGACCGGCGAGCACGCCGGCCCGCCGCGCCCGGATCGCCACCCGGGCGTTGCGCTCCGGATCGACGGTGGCTTCGGTGGTCAGGTCGCCCCCGGCGCCGAGGTCCTCCCGCAGGGCCTGCTCGAGCAGCGGCAGCCAGAGAGAGCGCGGCGGCGGCTGGAGCCGCTGCGCCTCGCCGGACCTTCCGCCGCCACCGGGCTCGCCCTCGACGGGGCGTCGGTGTTGCCTCACCCGCCGGCTCCGGCGGGCGCGGCGGTCGGTCGAACGAGGCGGCGCCGGCCGGTCTGCACCAGCAGCTCGTCGGCGGTGGCGAAGCTGCGACGCGCCCAAGCGGGATCGGTGGCGGGGAAATCGCTGCGGTAGTGGGCACCCCGACTCTCGCTGCGGCGCGCCGCGGCAGCGACCAGCAGTCGCGCCACCAGCAGCAGGTTGCGCTCCTCGCCGGCGACGCCAGCGAGCCGTGGCTCGAGCTCGGCGAGCCGACGGGCGGCGTGACTCAGGCCCTCGGCGCTGCGCACCAGGCCCGCGAACCGCCACATCAGATCGCCGATCTCGCGGCGCAGAGCGGGATTCCGCTCCACCGCGACGTCGGCACGCGACCAGTCGATCTCGCCGGCGGCCAGCGATCGGCTCGCCAGGTGGCTGAGCGGGACCCGCGCCAGGAAGCCTTCCGCGGCGACGGCGCGCTTCGCCACCCGCTCGCCGAAGACCAGCGCCTCGAGCAGCGAGTTGCTGGCGAGGCGGTTGGCGCCGTGCACTCCGCTCGAGCTCACCTCGCCCGCCGCCCAGAGCCCGGGAAGGCTGGTGCGGCCGTCGCCGTCGGTCCATACGCCGCCCATGGTGTAGTGCGCCGCCGGAGTCACCGGAACCAGGTCGCGGCTTGGGTCGAGGCCGGCCTCGGCGCAGCTCGCCGCGGCGGTCGGGAAGCACTGTTCGAGAGGCCCGTGGGCGCGGATCACCGGGCGCAGATCGAGGAAGCTGGCGAGGCCCTGCTCACGGCGTTCCCAGAGGGTCCTGGCGACGACGTCGCGGGGCGCCAGCTCGGCGAGCTCGTGCACCTCGGGCATGAAACGTTCTCCGTCGGCGCAGACGAGCAGCGCGCCGGCTCCGCGCAGCGCCTCGGTGAGCAGCGGCGCCGCCACGTCGCCTCTGTCCGCCATCGGAGCGGCCGCGTCCGGCGTCGCGGAACGGTCCAGCGCTGTGGGGTGGAACTGGAAGAACTCGAGGTCGGCGAGCAGCGCGCCGGCCCGCGCCGCCATCGCGATGCCGTCGCCGGTCACAGCGGCCGGGTTCGTGGTGTGGGAGTAGAGCCGGCCGGCGCCGCCGCAGGCGAGCACCACGGCGCGGGCGACGTAGGCGATCCGGCGCCCCCCTTGGATGCCCACGAGACCGGTGACCCGGCGCCCCAGCGCACCGTCCCAGAGCAGCAGGTCGGCAGCGAAGTAGCCTTCCTCGACCCGAATGCCCGGGTGCGCAGCCACCGCGGCGACCAGGGCACGGCTGATCTCGGCACCGGTGCGGTCGCCGCCAGCGTGCAGCACCCGGTTCCGGGTGTGGCCGCCCTCGCGACCGAGCGCCAGCTCGCCGTCGGCGTCGCGGTCGAAGCGGGCGCCGCCTCCGATCAACCGACGGATCGCCGCCGGGCCTCGACGGGTGAGATCGCGAACCGTGCGCGGATCGCACAGGCCGACTCCGACCTCCGTGGTGTCGTCGGCGTGCTTCCGTGGCGAGTCCCCGGGCCCGACCGCGGCGGCGATGCCACCCTGGGCCCAGGCGGTGGAGCCGCCGGCGCCGAGGGCGAGCTTGGTGATCAGGACGACGTCGGCGCCCGCCTCGCCGGATGGCTCTGCCGGGTCACCCGCCGGGTCCTCGTGCCCGGCGTCCAGGCTGCCGGCTGCGGCGAGGGCGGCCGAGAGCCCCGCTGCGCCACTGCCGACGACCAGAACCTCACACCAGCGCACCTCGTCGAAGTCGACCAGGGCTCCTTGCGGCGCTCCGCTGTCGCTGACGGGGGTCACGACAACGGTCCGGTGGTGCTGAGACCCGTCAGCGAATCGGTGACCGGAGCGCGTGCGATGAGCTCGGGCTCCACCGGGCTCTCGGAGCGCGAGCCCCGGTGTAGGCCGTGGGTGGGGATGGCCAGCATGCGCTCGACGGCGCGGCGCGCCCGCTTCGCGACGTCCGGCTCGACGGTGACCTCGTCGCGCAGGTGGATCAGGCTGTCGAGGATCTTCGGCAGCGTGATCCGCTTCATGTGCGGACAGAGGTTGCACGGCCGCACGAACTCGACGTCGGGGTGGGCGACGGCGACGTTGTCGCTCATCGAGCACTCGGTGACCATCACCACCTTGCGCGGCTTGTGGTCGCCGACGTAGCCGATCATCGCCGACGTCGAACCGACGAAGTCGGCCTCGTCGAGCACGTCGGGCGGGCACTCCGGGTGGGCGATGATCTGCAGGCCAGGATCGTTCTCACGGTAGCGCCGCAGCTCGTCGCCGGTGAAACGCTCGTGCACCTCGCAGTGGCCCTTCCAGGCGATGATCTCCTTGTCGGTCTGCGACGCCACCCAGCGCGCCAGGTACTCGTCGGGCAGGAAGAGCACCCGGTCGCTGTCGAGCGACTCGACCACCGCCAGCGCGTTCGAAGAGGTGCAGCAGACGTCGGTCTCGGCCTTCACCTCGGCCGAGGTGTTGACGTAGGTGACCACCGGCACACCGGGATAGCGCTCCTTGAGCAGCCGGATGTCGGCGCCGGTGATCGAGTCGGCGAGCGAGCAGCCGGCTCGCCGGTCCGGGATGAGCACGGTCTTCTCGGGATTGAGGATCTTCGCGGTCTCGGCCATGAAGTGCACGCCGCAGAGCACGATCAGGTCCGCCTCCGTGTCGGCCGCCTGCTGCGCCAGCGCCAGCGAGTCGCCGGTGAGGTCGGCGACGCCGTGGAAGATCTCCGGCGTCTGGTAGTTGTGCGCCAGGATCACCGCGTTGCGGCGCTGCTTCCACTGCCGGATGGCGTGGATCAGCGGCGCGTGCACCGGCCACTCGATCTCGGGCAGCACCCCGCGCACCCGCTCCCAGACGTCGGCCGTCGCGGCCTTCACCTCCGGAGTGAACTCGAGGTTCTCGGATCGGTCGCTCCGGAGAGTGTCGTCGGCCTTCATGTCGCGGTCCCTTCCGCCGGCAGGCGTCGACTCCGACGTTTCGTCGTGTCGGCCAACCGGCTTTATGCTCATTCGGAGTATTACTGGAGCGCAAGAAAAGTCGAGAAGATCCCTTCTCGACAGCTTAATGCTACTTCTGAGTATAAGGGTGTGTCAAGGGGTGGCGGAAGGGGTTGGGGGTTGGGGGTCAGGGGATAGGGGTTGGGGGCAAGGGGGGTTGGGGGTTAGATCAGGGATCAGGATCAGGGAAGAGTCGGAGAACGGAGGACAGGGAGTCGAGCCGGATGCCTGGGACACCCCCACCCGGCCTCCCCCTGAAGGGGGAAAAGCTGGCGCTCGCCCGACTTCACGAGCTCGTGGCCGGGAGTCAGCACCGAGCCGCCCTCGGCGGGAGCTCCTCGAGAAGTCCTTTGTCCCGCCCTTCCCGCTGCCCTGCCGCCTGCCACTTGCAACTTCGCCTTCGTCCCGAAGTTCCCTTGGGCACTCCTGGCTCTTTGCAGATCTCCCTCTTCCCTGACCCCTGACCCCTGACCCCCTGACCCCTGACCCCTAGCCCCTCCGCTTCCCCTGACCCCTAACCCCTGACCTCCCGTCGCGCCGGCAGGCCGACGCCCGGAGCGGCACGCTCACGCACCACCTCGCGGCGGAAGCGGAAGAGCTCGGCGGGTCGGCCGCCGGTCTGGGTGTGGCGGCGTCCGGTGCCCTCGACCAGGCCGCCTCGCTCCACCAGGCGGCGGAAGTTCTGCTTGTGCAGGCGGACGCCGGCGAGCGCCTCCACCGCCCGCTGCAGCTGCAGCAGGGTGAACTCGTCGGGCATCAGCTCGAAGACCAGCGGCCGGTACTTCAGCTTGCCGCGCAGCCGGCCGAGGGCGGTGGCGAGGATGCGGCGGTGGTCGACGGCCATCGCCTGCGAGGTGTAGATCGGATCGCCGGACGCTCCGGCCTCGCCGGCTCCGCGACGCCCCTCGTGCACCAGCCGCGCCTCGTAGAGCAGCTCGTAGCGCTCGAGAACCCGCTCGGTGTCCCAGCCGCCGGGGCCGAGCCCGAAGGCGATCTCGATCCGCTCGCGCCGCGCGGCGCGCTGTGCCGGCACGCCAGCCGCCCACTGCTCGAGCTCGGCGAGCAGTCCCTGCAGGCGCTTGGTGCGGCCTTCGCGGCGATCCTCCCAGGGTAGGAAGCGGTAGCAGTCGCTCCACTCGGCGCGTGTGGTAGCGGCGACCTCGCGCTCCTCGACCAGCGCCAGATAGGCGATCGAGAGGATGCGCTGCGCGGCGCCTCTCTCGCCCGCCGTCGACGGCGCCTCGACGCGACGGCGGTCGTCGCGATCGCGGTCGCCGAAGGTGTAGAGCTGCTCCACGTAGCCGAGCTCGAGCCCGGACTGTTCGCGCACCCACTTGCGCAGCGCGATCTCGAGGGTGCGGTCGGCGACCGGATCGAGGGCGCCGAACGGCAGCGCCGGGTCGTCGGAGCGGCCGAGCTCGCTGCGGTCGACGGTGAGCACCCGAGGCACCTCGTTGGTCACCGCGAGCAGCACGCCGCTGAGCACGATCTGGACCCCCGAAGCGGCGCCGGCTGGCGCAGTGGGAGACTCGCTCACCGCACCGCCTCGGGAGCGTCGCCGTAACGCCCTCCGAGTGGACGCCCGAAGACCTGTCGGAAGTGCCGGTCGAGGACCGCGGCGACCTCCTCGAGGCGTGGCGCAGCGCCGGTCTCGCGTTCGATCGAGGTCAGCTCGACGCCGTGCAGGCCGCAGGGCACGATACCGCCGAAGAAACCCAGATCGGGGGCGACGTTGAGCGCCAAGCCGTGGGTGCTGGTCCAGCGCTTGAGGTGCACGCCGATCGACGCGATCTTGCGGCGCATCCGGAAGCGCTCCGGGTCGGGTCGCGTCCACACCCCGATCTCGTCACCCTGACCCGCCTCGGCCTCGACGCCGTACTCGCCGACGGTACGCACCAGCACCTGCATCAGGTCGGCGACGAAGCGGCGCACGTCGCGCCGGTCGGGCTGCAGGCTGATGACGGGATAGCCGACCAGCTGGCCGGGGCCGTGGTACGTGACCTTGCCGCCGCGGTCGCATTCGACCACCTCCACCCCGCGCGCGGCGAGCCACTCGTCGCTCGCGACGATGTCGCCGCGCACCGCGTTGCGACCCAGGGTGAAGACGTGATCGTGTTCGAGCAGGTAGAGGGTCTCGGGGCGCTCACCGCCGGCCGCCAGCACCGCCTCGCGGCACCCCTCCTGCACCGCCAACGCGTGGCGGTAACCGCAGCGACCCAGCCAGACGGTGCGCAGGGGCCTTTCCGAGCTCGGCGTCTCGCGCAGCGAGAGGCGAGCGGGCGCTCCTTCCGGTTTCGCTTTCGCGACCTCGGTCATCACGGTCCGCAGGGGTGACGGCGCCGACCGCTCAGCGGTACGACTCCAGCTCCTCCCAGCGCGAGCCGGTGAGCGTCTGCTTTACCCGCACCATGAACTGCTCGGCGTCGGCGCCGTCGATGAGCCGATGGTCGTAGCTGAGAGCCAGGTAGGCCATCGGTCGGATGCCGATGCTGTCGTTGCCGTTCTCGTCGGTGAGCACCACGGCGCGCTTCTCGATCGCACCGAGACAGAGGATCGCCACCTGCGGCTGGTTGACCAGCGGAGTGCCGAAGAGCGAGCCGAAGACGCCGGGGTTGGTGATGGTGAAGGTGCCTCCCTGGACCTCGTCGGGCTTGAGCTGCCGCGCCCGGGCTCGATCGGCGAGATCGTTCGCGGCGCTGGCGAGCCCAACCAGGTTGAGGTTCGCGGCGCGCTTGATCACCGGCACGATGAGGCCGTGTTCCATCGCCACCGCCATACCGAGGTTGATGTCCTGCTTGTAGACGATGTTGGTGCCGTCGACGGAGGCGTTGAAGACCGGATAGGTCTTGAGACCGTCGATCACCGCCTTGAAGAAGAACGGCATGTAGGTGAGTTTGGTCTTCTCCCTGGCCTGGAACCCCGCCTTGGCGCGATCGCGCGCCGCGACGACACCGCTGAGGTCGACGTCGAAGACGGTGGTCACGTGGGCCGACGTCTCCTGCGAGTACAGCATGTGCGCCGCGGTCAGACGCCGGATGCGCGACATCGGCTCGATCTCGACCCGTTCGTTCGGCGTGTAGGCAGGCACGGAGAAGGAGAGCTCGTCGCGGGAGGACCTCGCCGCCGGCGCGGCGCCGGTGGCCGGCGTCTCCGCCTGGCGGCTGACCATCTCCTGGCTCGCAGTGGCTCGCGGCGGGGCTTCCGCCCGCGGCTGCTCCGCGCTCGCAGCAGCGGCAGCTCGGGCCGGCTCTTCGGCGGCCACTCCCGGTCCGTGCTCGGGCCTCGCTTCGTCGGGCTGCTGCTCCAGGTAGGCGAGGATGTCCTGCTTGGTGACCCGGCCACCGATGCCGCTGCCTTCGATCTCGGCGATGTCGACGCCGTGCTCGGAGGCGATCTTGCGTACCACGGGCGACGAGAACCGACGGGTGCGCTCGTCGAGGCTCATCGGACCGTCGTCGGAGTCGGGCTGCGCCCCGGCGGCGGTGGCGCTGCCCGGCGCCGCAGCTGCGGCCCGATCCTCTGCCGCCTCACCCGCCTGGCTTGGCGCTGGCACGGCATCCTTCGCCGGCTCCGACCCGGCGGCGCCGATACGGCCGATCACCGCATCGACCTCGACCGTCTCGCCCTCCTGGAAGAGGATCTCGAGCAGGGTGCCGGATGCAGGCGACGGGATCTCTGCGTCGACCTTGTCGGTCGAGATCTCCAGCAGCGGCTGATCGCGCTCGACTCGGTCGCCGACGGCGGCCAGCCACTTGGTGATCGTGCCCTCGGCGATCGACTCGCCCATCTGGGGCATGATGATTTCGGTCGACATCTCTGCTCTCTCCGATCGTGCTGTCGAGCCGCGCGAAGTAGCTCGAATCTCTCTGGTGGTCGGATTGTCTGTCTTCTGTCAGGAACCTGGTTCGCGGCTCTGGGGGCTCTGGGGGCTCTGGGGGCTCTGGGGGATGGGATCGCCGAGGCTCTCTGCTCACGATCTCCGTGCCGGCCCTTGCGCTGGGAGAGAGCTCAGGCCTGGATCGTTCAGGTGTGGATGACTCAGATGTGGATGGCGTGGCCGGCAGCGGCGTGGGCGGCCTCTGCAACCGCCTCGGCGAGAGTCGGGTGGGCGTGGATGGTGCGGATGATCTCCTCGTTCGTCGACTCGATGCGTAGCGCCACGCAGGCTTCGGCGATCAGGTCGGTCGCCGAGGGACCGATGATGTGCACCCCGAGCACCTGGTCGAAGCGCTTCTCGCGCACCACCTTGACGAAGCCCGCGGTCTTGCCGAGCACGGCGGCCTTGCCCAGCGCCGAGAACGGGAACTTGCCCACTGCGACGTCGAGACCGCGTTCGCGAGCCGCCTTCTCGGTGAGGCCGACCGAGGCGACCTCCGGGTCGCAGTAGGTGCACCATGGCACCTGGTCGTAGTCGATCGCACGCACCGCCATGCCGGCGATGTGCTCGACCGCCAGGATCCCTTCGGCCGAGGCGACGTGGGCGAGCAGCGGCGTCGCGATCACGTCGCCGATGGCGTAGACGTTGGGCTGGGCGGTCTGCTGGTAGCCGTTGACCACCACCCGGCCGCCTTCGAGCTGGATGCCGCACTGCTCGATGCCGAGCCCGCGGGTCACCGGGCTGCGACCCACCGCCACCAGCAGCTGATCGGCGGCGATGGTCTCGGCGCCGCGCGCCGAGCTCACCGACGCCTCGACGCCGAGCCCCACCCTCTGCACCGCCTCGAGCCGGGTATCGACACGGACGTCGATGCCGCGTCTGCGCAGCGCCCGAGCCAGCTCGGCGCTGACCTCCTCGTCCTCCAGCGGCAGGAGTCTCGGCATCACCTCGACCAGGGTCACTTTGCTGCCCAGTGAGGCGAAGATCGATGCGAACTCGACTCCGACCGCGCCGCCGCCGAGAACCAGGAGGCGCTCGGGCACGCTCGTCGACTGGAGGATCTGGTCGCTGTCGAGCACCGATCTGCCGTCGGTGGGCAGGCCGTCGAGCTGGCGCGGCACCGAGCCGGTCGCGAGGAGCACGTGCCGCGTCGGCAGGCTGCGCGGGCCGTCTTCCGCCCCACCGTCGACCGGCTCCACCTCGACCTCGGTGGGAGAGCGCAGGCGTCCGCGACCGCGCACCGTGGTGACGCCGTTCTTCTCGAGCAGGTAGGCGACGCCGCGGGCATTTTTCTGCACCACGTCGCGGCGGTAGGCATGGCCGGCTGCCGGATCGAAGCTGACGTCGCCGCCCACCTGGACGCCGAAGCGGGAGGCGTCGCGGGCCGACTCGAGCACCTCGGCAGAGTGCAGCCATGCCTTGGTGGGGATGCAACCGCGGTGAAGGCAGGTACCGCCGAACTGGGCGTCCTTCTCGACCAGCGCGGTGCTCAGGCCGAGCTGCGCGGCACGGATCGCGGCCACGTAGCCGCCGGGACCGCTGCCGATGACCACGAGGTCGTAGGTCGAGTCGTTGGCTTCGCTGTCGGACACTTCGATCTCCCTCGAGAGCTCTCGGATGTGTGGCGCCGGCCGGGTCCCGGAAGGCAGCGATCGGCCGCTGCAAGGGCCCGCGCCCCAGCCCGGCAACGCGGTCTCACCGACGCCTCGCCGCAGATAGGCTGCTGCGGCGGCCTGCGCGAGCCGGGGACCTCCCGCCGCCGTGCTCCTCCGCAGCGGCTCTCGGGCCTCGCTGAAGCAGCTGCCGCTCTTGCCAGCCTCCGGTCCCCGGCTTCCTCCACCGCGGGACCGAGCACGCTGCGCGGGCGCTCGCGCCAGTCTACCAGCGGGCCGCGCCCGGCCCGCCGGCTCTTCACAGCGCCACCGGCCCGGGCATGGTAGCGGCCCGCACCGCGAAGGGCATCACTCCCAGCGCAGAGCGATCGCCGGGTCGACCCGCGCGGCGCGGCGAGCCGGCACGTAGCTGGCCAGAGCCGCCGCCGCCAGCAGGACCAGCGGCACCGCCACGAAAGTGAACGGATCGAGCGGGCTGACCCGGAACAGCAGCGAGGCGAAGAGCCGGGTCAGCGCCAAGGCCCCGAGCATCCCGGCAGCGACGCCGAGCGAGCACAGCACGACGCCGGAGCGGAGGACCTGGTTGCGCACCCCGCGCCGCCGGGCGCCGAGCGCCAGCCGCAGCCCGATCTCCCGGGTGCGCAGGGTGACGACGAACGACAGGACGCCGTAGACGCCGAGCGCGCCGAGCACCAGAGCGAGGACGGAGGCGAGCAGCAGCAGGGACATCGAGAAGGCGGTGGCAGCGCGCGCCTCGTCGGCCAGCTGCTCCATGGTCATCATCCGGGTGATCGGCACGTTGCGGTCGGCCGACCAGATCGTCTCGCGCAGCGCGCCACCGAGCGACGATGGCTCGCCACCGGTGCGCGCCAGCAGCATGAAGCCGCCACGCAGGCCGCCTTCGCCGTCTCGGTTGCGCAGCGGATAGAAGACCTGCGGCAGCACCTCGCCGCGCAGGTCCTCGTCGACGGTGTCGCCCACCACCCCGACGATCTCGTACCAGTCTTCACCTTCGGCCTCGGGCGGAGCGCCCTGACGCAGCCGCTTGCCGACCGCCGTGCCGTTCGGCCACCAGCGCTTCGCCAGAGTCTGGTTGACTACGGCGACGCCGCGACGATCCTGCCAGTCGGCGGCCTCGAAACCGCGGCCCTCGAGCAGCGGGATGCGCAGGGCCTCGAAGTAGCCTTCGCTGACGGACTTCATGCGGAACACCGGCGGCAGCTCGTCCTCAGCGAGCGGATGGTCCTCGAGGCTGTGTCCGGCGCCGGTGCCCCTGCCCGACAGCGGCAGCTCGCTGGAGACCGCGGCGCGCTCGACGCCGGGCAGCGCCTCGAGCTCGGGGATCAGCCGGTCGACCAGCGCCGCCACCTCGTCCTCGCTCGGGTAGTCCGAGGTCGAGAGCGAGGTCTGCAACGTCATCACGCCGCCGGGATCGAATCCGAGGTCGACGGCGCCGAGCTCGGCGAAGGTGCGCACCAGGAGCCCTGCGCCGACCAGCAGCATCGAGGCGAGCGCGACCTGCACCGCCACCAGGATCTGCCGCGTCTGCACCCGGCCGCGCCCCCAGCCGGCGCCGCGGGTGCCGTCCTTGAGCGCCGAGGAGAAACGGCTGGAGATCGACTGCAGCGCCGGCAGCAGCGAAAACGCGACCGCGGAGGCCAGAGCCACCACGAGGGCGAAGAGCAGCACCGGCGGATCGATCGACACCGAGTCGAGGCGAGGCACGCCCTCGGGCGCGAAACTGCGCAGCGCCCGTAGCCCGAGGTGAGCGATTCCGACGCCGAGTGCTCCTCCGCTCAGCGCCAGCAGAACGCCTTCGAGCAGAAATGAGCTGGCGACCGTGACCCGGCTGGCGCCGAGGGCGGAGCGCACCGCGATCTCCTGCTGGCGGCGCTCGGCCCGCACCAGGAAGAGATTGGCGACGTTGGCACAGGCCAGCAGCAGCACCATCGCCACCGCTCCGAGTGCGACCCACAGCCCGGTGCGCAGATCGCCGACCATGCGCTCGTGCAGCGGCATCAGGCGGGGGATCAGCCCGCTGCGAGCCAGCACCGGGACGGCCGGTTCGTCGGGAAAGTAGCCCTCCAGATCGTCGGTGACGCGGCGCAGATCCGTCGTCGCGGACTGCAGATCGGCTCCCGGCGCCAGGCGCCCGAGCAGCGACGTACCAAAGGCGCCGAGCGCTCCCGGCTGGGTCGGCATCGGCAGCGGCAGCCAGACCTCGGTGCGCTCGTCGGGGAACTGGAAGTGCGCCGGCATCACGCCGACCACGCGGCGCGCGGTGCCGTCGAGCTCCAGATCGCGCTGGAGCACGTCCTCGGCACCGCCGAAACGTTGCTGCCAGGCTGAGTGGCTGATCACAGCCACCGGCGCCGCTCCTTCCTCGGCGTCGCCCGGCTGCAGGCCGCGGCCGATCTGTGGCGCGGTGCGCAGCAGCGGGAAGAACGTGGGCGTCACTCGGCCGAGGCGCAGGCGATCGGGGACCTCGGCGCCGGTCAGCGTGATCATGCCGTCGGCGACGAGCGCCAGCTCTTCGAAGGTGGTGGTGACCTCGGAGTATCGGACGTAGAGCGGCGGCGAGGCGTTGATGTCCTCGAGGTCGAGCCCCGGCGCATCGTGGGAGATCGCCACCAGACGGCCCGGCTCCGGATAGGGCAGCTGCTGCAGCACGATGCCGTGCACCAGCGAGAAGATGGCCACCACCATGCCGATGCCGACGGCCAGCGTCAGCACGCAGATGACGGAGAAACCTGGCGCGCGCAGCAACCTGCGCAGCGCGACCTGGAGCTCGTGCATGCAGACCTTCCTCGTGTCCGTATTCGTCGTGCGGGCGGCCGGCCGTGCACGCCGGCCGCTTCGGACTCACCCCAATCCAACGAGGTCCCGGGTGCGATGTTTCGCCGGACGGCGCCCGGCGGAAGAGCGCCGGCGCAGCAAGCCGCCGATGACGAGCTGGGCAGGCGGCCGCGACCTGGCCACAAGGTCGATAGTCTCGCACCATGCCCCGCACCGCTCTCGTGCTCACCGGTGGCGGCGCCCGC
The DNA here is from genome assembly GCA_003388555.1 of Acidobacteriota bacterium. GTDB lineage: Bacteria > Acidobacteriota > Thermoanaerobaculia > Multivoradales > Multivoraceae > QQVD01. The sequence continues at coordinate 145,576 of QQVD01000030.1, forward strand.
GCCGCCTACCAGGTCGGCCTGCTGCGCGCCGTCGCCCGGCGTTTCCCCGACTGGCAGTGTGACCTGTTCTGCGGCGTCTCGGCGGGAGCGATCAACGCCACCTACCTGGCGGTGCGGGCCGGGCACTTCGGCGCCGCGACGGAAGAGCTCTGCGATCTGTGGACCGGCCTGACGCCGGCCAGCGTCTTCGATCCCCAGCTCGGCATCACCCTGCGCTCGGCGGCGCGGCTGCTGAAGCGTTTCCTGCCCTGGCGCACCCGACCGCCGCAGCGCAGCGCCGAGGGCCTGGTCGACACCGCGCCGCTGCGCCGGTTGCTCGGCGAGGCGCTCGGCGCGCTACCCGACGGCTCGATCCCCGCTCTGCGCGCCAATCTCGAAGCCGGGCTGCTGCACGCTCTCTCGCTGACCACCATCGACTGGGCCACAGGGCGCAGCGTCACCTGGGTGGACGCCAAGGAGATCGAGCTCTGGCGCCGACCCAGCCGCGAGAGTCGCCGCAGCCACGTGACCGTCGACCACGTGCTGGCCTCCTCGGCGCTGCCCTTCCTCTTCCCCGCGGTCGAGATCGGCGACTCGTGGCACGGCGACGGCGGCGTACGCCTCGTGTATCCGCTGGCGCCGGCGGTGCACATGGGGGCAGACCGCATCCTCGCGGTGTCGACGCGCTACCGCCCACCGGGCGAGCGCGACCCCGACACCGTCGGTTACCCGCCACCGGCGCAGTTGGCCGGCGTTCTGATGAATGCAGTGTTCCTCGATCAGCTCGACCAGGATGCCGAACGCCTGCGCGAGATCAACCTGCTGCTGCGCGGCGCCGTCGACGAGGAGACCCAGCTGCGCCCGATCGACCTGGTCTTCATCCGCCCCTCGCGCGATCTCGGCCGGCTCGCCGGCGAGTTCGAGCCCGAGCTGCCGGCCTCGATGCGCACCGTGCTGCGCGGCCTCGGCACCCGCCAGACCGCCTCACCCGACATCCTCTCGATGATCATGTTCCAGCGCGACTACGTCGAGCGCCTGATCGAGATCGGCGAGGCCGACGCCGAGAAGCACGCCGGCGAGCTGGAGATGCTGCTGGGAGGTTAGGGGGCAGGGGTTGGGGGTTGGGGGTTGGGGGTTGGACGGAGGGCACAGGGCAGAGGAGTCCTCGCTTCACGCGACACCCCCACCCAGCCTCCCCCTGAAGGGGGAGGAGCTCGGAGTTCGCGGGTTCGGGCTGGGCTCTGATCTCCAGTCTCTGGTCGCCCTTCCCTGTTCCCTGTTCCCTGACCCTGACCCCTTTCCCTCTTCTCTTGCCCCTCTTCTCTTGCCCCTTTTCCCTTTTCCCTTTCCCTTTTCCTAGCCCCTGATCCCTGACCCCTGACCCCTGACCCCTGACCCCTGGCCCCTGGCCCCTCGTCCCTTCCCTACCCCCCAACACTCGCCGACCACGCCGCCGTATCGCCGCCCTCGAAGCCGTCGCGGAAGACGACGCCGTCGAAGCTGTCGGGCACGGTGGAGAAGTGGCGGTGCACGCGGGTGACGTTGCCCTGCAGGTCGGCGACCTCGACCGTAACGGTCTCGTCGCTCACGTCGCCGAGCGGCGCGCCGAGATCGATCTCGAAGACACCGTCGCCGAGGTGCAGGGCGAGGTCGGCCAGCTCGGCACCGGGCGGTCGGCCGGCGACCTCGAAGGAGGCGGCGACCGAGACGCTGGTGGGGTCGATGCCGCTGTTGGCGTCGGCGACGCCGTAGCGGATGGCGCTCACGGGTTGGGGGTTCCAGCCGCCGCGCGGCGCGTCGAGGTGCAGCGCCGGACGCAGGTCGTCGAGCATCCAGCCGTACTCGGTCTGCGGTCCGTCGAGGTCGACCGGGGCACCGAGATCGATCCAGCGCGCGAAGAGCCTCTGCTCGTCGGCGCTCAGCGGCGTGGCGCCGCTTCCCGGCGGCGGCATCCGGGTGCCGGTGAAGTCGAGGTCGGCGTCGTTGGCATCGGTGCCCGCCGGCAGCGTCGAGGCGTCGCCGGGAACCGACTCGGTGGGATGGTCGGCGTTGCTCCAGCCGTCGAGGCGCTCGCCGAAGATCTTCCAGATCAGCAGCGAGCGTCGGCTCTGGAAGGCGCGCACGTAGCGCGACCGGTTGGTCTGCCGCCAGGTGCCGTTGGCGATCACCGGAGGGTGACCGAAGTCGGCGCCGGTGTCTGCCGCCAGTCGGTAGTAGTCGCCGGGAAGCCCGTCGATCTCGGCCAGGTCGTCGAGCACGAGGTTGCCGGGTGGGCTCGGATCGTCCTGGGTGTGGCAGGAGACGCAGCTGCGCTGCAGCAGGGGCCGGATGTGGCGCAGGAACTCGACGTCGAAGACCGGCTGGGCCAGCTCGACGGTGATCGGATTGCCCTGCGCATCGGCGCTGAGCAGCGGCGTCGTCGCGGCGAGGTCGACCGCGGGGAAGCCGGGTTGACCCGCGGCGGTCTGCTCGAAGGCCAGCGGCTGCTGCGAGTGCGCGTGGCAGCCACCGCAGTCGACCCGCACCTCACCGGGACGCACCTGATGCCAGGTCTGCGAGGCGTTGAGCACCAGGCCGCGGCGGTCGAGGGTCTGGAAGGTGAACGGAGTGTCGGCGGGGATCTTGACCAGGAAGCTGGTGTCGGGATTGCCCTCGGGATCGAGCAGCGGGCCGCCGCCGTCCGTCTTGCGCACCGCGACCTCGCCGAGGATGCGCAGCCGTTCGTTGGCGTGGCTGTCGAAGCGGCGGCCGGAGTTGGGGCCGTAGCTGCGGTGGGTGTTCGGCTCCATCGCGACGACGCGCACCGCCCAGATGTCCGAGTCGGAGTACAGGCCGGCCTCGGCGCCCTGGGTGCCCCAGTTGCTCGACTGCCCGTTCTCCGAGGTGTTGAAGGCGTCGAGGCCGTCGAAGCTGTTGGCCCACGAGGTCACGTGCCCGGGGAAGCTCTCCCGCTTGTAGAGGCTGCTCGAGCCGACCAGGCCGTGCGCGGTGCCGGCAGGTAGGGCCGGGTGCAGCGTGCCGTCGCCCGGCAGCCAGGGCAGACGTTGCGGCTCGACCACTCCGTGGATCGCCGAGTAGGGCAGCACGGCGCGCGGCCATGCCTCGTTGTAGGCCGGATCGTTGACCAGCTCGAGCAGCTCACCCGGATCCCAGATCGGCTGCGCACCCGGCATCAGGTAGAGACCGGCGTCGTAGTACGGCAGCGGCGTCGGGCGATTGAGGTCGTTGGCCGGGCCCGGGCTCCACACCACCAGCAGGTCGTCGCCCGGTGCGGCACTCGGGTGGGTCAGTTTGCCTACCCGCGTGCTGCCGTCGCCGCCGACCGGAGCCGCCTCGTCGTTGCCGTGGGTGAACGGCGTGATCGAGTGCAGGCCCCGCGGGGTGAACGGCATCTTGAACGGATAGAGGAAGCCGCCGCCCACCGTCTGCTGGATCGGCGGGTTGTCGGCCGGGAAGGCGCTGTGGAAGCGCGGCTCGCCGGGCGGCGGGTCGAGCGGCATGCGGTAGAGCGACCCGAATCCGTTGTTGTTGAGGTTGTAGTAGTCGACCACCACCAGGTCTCCGCTCGACAGCTGGGTCATGAAGTGGAAGGCCTGCGGCGAGCGGAAAGCGCTGATCAGCGGCGCCCAGCCGGTGCCGTCGGGGCGGATGGTCCAGATCCCCCACAGCCGGCGGTCGCGCAGGCCCTGGCTCTCGTGGGTCGAGAACATCAGCCGGCCGTCGCGCAGCACCGTCGGGTGCAGCGCGCTCGAGATGGTCATCGGCGCGACCGGCTCGACGTTGCTGCCGTCGTGGTCCATGACGAACAGCTGCAGCGTCGGCGCGGTGAAGCCTTTCGGCGGCTCGAAGGCGTTGCGGTTGCTGGTGAAGGCGATCTTGCCGCCCGGCAGCGGCATCGGCCCGAGGTTGAGGATGCCGTAGCCGAGACGGTTGAACTGCGGCGGCGGATCGAGCGGATTGCTCTCGTCCCAGTGACCGGCGCCGGTGTTGGGCGTGAACTCGCCGAAGGTGAGCTGCTCGACGTGGCGATCGGACAGGCGGATGCGGAAGATGTCGGCGCCGAGGTACGGCAGGTCGTCGCGCTGGAAGTTCAGCGCCCCGGGGCTGAGATCGTGGAAGAGGCTGTAGTACACCCACTCGCCGTCGAGCGAAAGCACCGGATCGGTCACCGAGCCGACACCACCGGCGACCAGCAGCTCCTGTGAGCCGTCAGGGTGCAGGAGCATCAGGTCGGCGCCGGGATCGGCACGAGCCGGATGGAAGACCTCCGGCCAGAGCGAGTTGTCGAGATCGCCGAAGCGCGGTTGACGCACGTAGACGATGTCGTAGTCGATGCCGTGATCCGCCGGTGCCGCGAGGGCGGGCACCGCGGCGAGCGCGCTCAGGGCCGGGAGCGCGAGACCGGTGGCGACCACCTTCCACAGCTGGATGCAGCAGGGCCGACGCCCGGAGCGACCGGAAGCGGCGGAGCGATCTGTGCGCTCGACACGACGGTGTCGACCACGAAGGGAGGGGAGCATGGGGGGATCCCCTGAAGATGAATATGCACATCGACACTAGCGCATATCAGGGCATGGTGGAAGCTCTCGCGGGCGCGATCGTCTCGCCCGCCGGATCCGCTTCCTTCCCTCCCAAGCCCCGGCCACGACGCCCGGGACCGCGGGCGGCCTCAGGCGATCGTCACCTCGTCGCAGAGGAAGACGTCCTGGATGGCATTGAGCAACTCGACGCCCTCGGCCATCGGGCGCTGGAAGGCCTTGCGGCCCGAGATCAGGCCGGCGCCGCCGGCGCGCTTGTTGATCACCGCGGTGCGCACCGCCTGCGCGAGATCGCTCGAGCCCTTCGACGCGCCGCCGGAGTTGATCAGGCCGACCCGGCCCATGTAGCAGTTGGCCACCTGCCAGCGCACCAGGTCGATCGGGTGGTCGGAGGTCAGCTGCGAGTAGACGAGATCGTGCGTCTTGCCGAAGCCGATCGCCGGATAGCCGCCGTTGTTGGTCGCCATCTTCTGCTTGACGATGTCGGCCTCGATGGTGGCCCCGAGGTGGTTGGCCTGGCCGGTGAGGTCGGCCGCCGCGTGGTAGTCGATGCCGTCCTTCTTGAAGTCGGGGTTGCGCAGGTAGCACCAGAGGATCGTCGCCATGCCGAGCTCGTGGGCCTGCTGGAAGCACTCCGAGATCTCGACCAGCATCTCGTTGCAGTTCTCGGCGCCGAAGTAGATGGTCGCGCCGACCGCACAGGCGCCGAGGTCCCAGGCCTGCTCGACCCGGGCGTAGAGCACCTGCTGGTAGTGGTTCGGGTACTTCAGCATGTCGTTGTGGTTGATCTTCACCACGAACGGGATCTTGTGGGCGTAGCGCCGACCGACCGAGCCGAGCACACCGAGGGTCGAGGCGACCGCGTTGCAGCCACCCTCGATCGCCAGGCGCACGATGTTCTCCGGATCCATGTAGATCGGGTTCGGCGCGAACGAGGCGGCGGCCGAGTGCTCGATGCCCTGGTCCACGGGCAGGATCGAGAAGTAGCCGGTGCCGGCGAGTCGGCCGTGATCGACCAGACGTTGCAGCGAGACCAGGGTCTGCGGGTTGCGATCCGACGGCCCGAAGGCGCGGTCGACGTGGTCGGGCCCCGGCAGCGTCAACAGGTCCTTGCCGACGCCCTTGCAGACGTGCCCCAGGAGGCTGCCGGCCTCGTCGCCGAGGTGTTCTTCGATCTTCGCGAGGTCGCTCATTCGTCGCTCCCGCGCCTGGCGGCGCCGTTCTGGTTCGGTGGTCGGCCGGGCGACGACTCGGCGAGTCCGCGAGTCGGCGACGGTCGGGTCGCGGCACGCGGGCCGGCGCGCGGTCCTCGACACTGCGGACGGCACCATGGGACCGTCGCTCGGTGGGAGGAGCCGGGGGAGCGCTCGACTTCGGCGTTGCCGGGTCGTGTGGAAAGTATCCTTCCAGGAGAGCGCAGCGGCGGCAAGCCGAGGGCCGGCTCCGCCGCTCAGGCCGCACCGAGGCGCTCACGCAACGCCTCGAGCATCGCGAACGCCGCCGCCGGAATCCGCCGGCCGCCGACGTAGGCGCGATGCAGGGTCTCCTCGAGCCCGTCGACGGTCACCGTCTCGGCCTCGACGTGGTCAGGGTCGGCCAGCTCGTCGAGAGGCACCACCATGACCGCCTCGCGCTCCTGCAGCGCCTCGACGAGGAGGCGCGGCACGGCCACCACCGCGGCGGTGCAGCGCCTGCCGATCAGGAGCTGGTCGTCGAGCTCGCCGACGCGCAGGGCGACCCGCACCTCCTCCGTGAAGTGCTCGCGCACCAGGGCCGCAGCAGCGCCCCAGACCGGATCGGCCACAGCGTCCTCACCCGGCCGTCCGCGATCCTCGGCCGCGTCGGCCTCGTCAGGGTCGTCAGGGTCCGGCGCGAAGAGATCGAGCGGGGCGAACCACTCGTCGCGCGGGTCCTCTCCACTCTCTCCTTCGCCGAGCGCCTCGCGCGCCGGCAGCCGCGCCTCGACGATCTCGCTCGCATCGACCGCCGGCTCGTCGAGCACCAGACTGACGCAGAGCGCCTCGTCGACCACGCAGAGCGCGATCAGGAAGACCACTCGTGGCTGCTCGCCCGAGCCCTCGACCCCGGCCGGCAGGAGCAGCGGGGCGCGGTCGGAGAACTGGGCTCGCAGGTCGAGGACCCAACTCGACAGCAGCAGGTCGGAGTCGTCGTGAGGGCCTTCGCCGCCTCCCGAATCCGGATCGCGATCGAAGTCGTCGTCCAGGTTCGCGTCGTCTTGCTCAGATGCACGCATCGCCGACTCCTCGAGTGGACTCCAGCTCCGAGATCCTCGCCTCGCTCCCGTCCGGCGGCAGGTCCACCCTCAGACCGCTGCCGCGCAGCGCCCGCAGCCCGACTCCACCCACCAGGTGAGGCTCGATCTCGAGCCTCGCCGCGGCGAGCGGTCTGCGCAGCGGCAGGCGCACCCGCCAGGTCGAGCCGGGATCGAGGCGCCGCGACAGCCCCGGCCAGCGCCGCGGCCCCCAGGCATCGCCGTGCTCGTCGCGCAGGTCCACCTCGAGCATGAGGCCTCCCGGGCCGGCGGACGACGGCAGCCAGGTCGCGAACCCGTCGTTGCGCACCAGCAACTCGAGCGTGCGCAGCTCTCCCGGCCGCCAGCCGTCGAGCCCGCTCAGCGACAGCGAACACTGCAGCTCGCCCCAGGTGAGGCTGGTCGGGGCGGCGACATCGGGCGCGTCCTGCGTTTGCGAGGCAGCCCCGGCCCAGTCTCCCCGACCGCCGCGACCACCACGCGTCAGCTCACCGCACGCTGCGAGCAGGACCTCGGCGCAGCGCCCCGGATCGTGCTCGCGTTCGATCCACAGCCGCGCGGCACCGCCGCGGTCGCGCAGCTCCTCGGGCCTGGCCAGCGACTCGCCGCAGACCCGCGCCAGCGCGAGCACCTCGGGCGCATCGAGCGACGGATCGGCGGGGTCGTCGCCTAGCGGCACGCGCAACGCGAACGCCCCTGGCAGGTCGCGGAACTGCGCGTAGTCGGAGACCACCGTGGCTCGGCCCAGTGCGAAGATGCGCAGCAGCGATGCCGAGGTCTCGCCGGCGGTGGGATAGCGGAGGTTGACGCAGAGGTCGCACGCACGGATCGCCGGTGCGAAGTCGTCCGCCGGGAGGAAACCGACCAGGTGCACCCGATCCGCGACGCCGAGCTCGCGCGCCAGGAGATCGAGACCGAGGCCCGGAGACTGCTCTCCGCCCACAACGAGGTGCGCAGTCCGCAGCGGCTCCCGGGTCAGCGCCCGCACCGCGCTCGCGGTGCGCTTGATCGGCGTCTGGAAGCCGAACGATCCGAGCAGCGGTGCGTCATCGGGCACGCCCCACGAGCGCCGCAGAGCGTTTGCGCGCTGCTCGGTGCGTTCGTCCAGCGGCGGCGCCGGCATCGGCATCGGCACCACCGCGACCGCGGCGCGGACCCCCTCCTCGACCAGGGTGCGACGCGCCCACTCGCTGTGCACCACCACGCCGGCCTGACGCTCGAGCAGGCTGCGATGAGCGGGCAGGGCGAACATCCCGGCCTGGGCGTAGACGCTCCAGCGCGGTGGCAGGGCCACCGCGGCCCCCACCCACCCGTGCTCGCGCCGCATCTGCTCGACGTAGGCCTCGAGGTCGGTGCGGCCGAGAGTGCGTTCGATCAGCAGATGGTGGAGGAAGACGTCGTGCAGGGTCACCAGTCCCGGTCGCTCGATCGCGGACTCGACGATGCGCTCGTGGTGCAGGTTGTTGCCGACCTGGTAGAGCGGCGTGCGCCCGTCCTCACCGAGGCGCTCCCAGGACACCGGCCGGAAACGCGCCGCCACCTCCGGAGCCACCTGCTGCCCCCCCACCCGCACCACCCGTACCGTGCCGCCGCGGTCGTCGGACGAGGCGTCGGCGAGCGCGCCGAGCCGTTCGAGCCCGGTCAGCAGGTCGACCGAGTAGTCGGAGATGCCGGTGCGCACCGGCGGCAGCGGCGAGACGTAGTCGAGCCGCAGGTCGCTGGGTGCAAAGGAGCTCATCGTCGATCCGGGCTGCATCCCTGGGCTAGGCGCCGCCGGCCTCCTCGCTGCGCATCTGGTCCTTGAGGAAGGCCTCGATGAACGCCTGCAACTCTCCGTCGAGCACGCTGTCGGTGTCGCCGACCTCGACCCCGGTGCGGTGGTCCTTGACCATCCGGTACGGGTGCAGCACGTAGCTGCGGATCTGGCTGCCGAAACCGATCTCCTTCTTCTCGCCCTCCTTCTCGGCCAGCTCCTCGGCCCGCTTCTGCAGCTCCAGGTCGTAGAGACGCGCACGCAGCACCTTCATCGCCGTCGCCCGGTTCTTGTGCTGGCTGCGCTCGTTCTGGCAGCTGACGACGATGCCGGTCGGCAGGTGGGTGATGCGCACCGCCGAGTCGGTGACGTTGACGTGCTGGCCTCCCGCACCCGAGGAGCGATAGGTGTCGACGCGCAGGTCCTTGTCGTCGATCTCCACCTCGACGTCGTCGTCGATCTCTGGGTAGACGTGCATCGAGGCGAACGAGGTGTGGCGCCGCTTCGCGGCGTCGAACGGCGAGATGCGCACCAGCCTGTGCACCCCCGACTCGCCCTTGAGGTAACCGAAGGCGTAGGGACCGCGCAGCGCGCAGGTGGCGCTCTTGAGGCCCGCCTCCTCACCGTCGAGCCGGTCGAGGATCTCGACGTCGTACTCGTTCTGCTCCGCCCAGCGCAGGTACATGCGCAGCAGCATCTCGGCCCAGTCCTGCGACTCGGTGCCACCGGCGCCCGGGTGGATCGAGAAGATCGCGTTGCGTTCGTCGTCCTCGCCGGAGAGCTTGAGCTCGAGGTCGAGCTTCTCGAGGTCGCCGTCGAGCCGCCTGGTGAAGCGCGCGACCTCGGCACTGCTGTCGTCGTCGGTGGCACCCTCTCCGATCAGCTCGCGCCAGGTCTCGATCTCCTCGAGGTCCTCGTCGAGCTGGTTCGCGGTGTCCACCTTGCGCTGCAGCGCGCGGCGACGCTGGACCAGCGGAGCGCCCTTCTGGGGGTCGTCCCAGAAGCCGGGCGCCTGCATCTCGTGGTCGATGGCGCCGAGCTCCTCCTGGTACTGGGCGACGTCAAAGATACCCCCGGAGGGAGGTCAGCCACTTCTCGAGCCGGTCGAATTCCTGCAGCGTCGTCTGTTTCTCGTTCATCGGATGATCTTCCTGATCGGTGTGGGGAGGGCGCTCCCGGGCGCCGCACGAGACTCGGCGTGCCTCTGCCGTCGTTCCGCCCAGCGGTGTCAGCGAGCGGCCTGGCCCGGCGCGCCCGGACTGGCCCGCCGCCGGCCGACGAAGCCCGCGCACGCCAGGACAGCCAGGCACGAGGCCTCGACCCAGAGAGGGAAACGGCTGAACCACGTGAGCTGTTGCCGGGGCTCGACCGCCGCCTCGATGGTGCCGCTCTCGGAGAGCTCGAGGCTCTCGCTCAGCCTACCCAAAGGATCGATGCGTGCCGAGATCCCGGTGAGAGCGGCGCGCAGCAACCAGCGACGGTTCTCCGCGGCCCGGAAGCGCGCCGCCCGCAGATGCTGCCAGGGCGCGGAGCTGTCACCGTACCATGCGTCGTTGGTCACCGTGACCAGGACGTTGGCACCCGCACGTGACCGCGCGGCCACCTCGTCAGCAAAGGTGATCTCGAAGCAGATCGACACCCCCAGGCGCAGCACCCCCCACTCGAGGATGGTCAGGTCGCTTCCCTTGCTGAAGGCGCCGGCATTGCGCGCCAGCTGCAGAGCGAAAGGCAGGATGTCGCCGTAGGGCACGTACTCGCCGAACGGCACCAGGTGCATCTTGTCGTAGCTCTGGGTGGCGCCGCCGGGCAGCGCCAGCACTGCGGTGTTGTAGGTGCGCTCGCCGTCGCGGCGCGAGCTGTTCAGCAGCAGGGCGCAGCCGGCGTCGGTGATCCGTGCCACGTCGGCGCTCAGCTGCGGATCGCGGGGAAAGACGAACGGCCAGGCGGCGCTCTCCGGCCAGAGCACCAGGCCCCCGACGCCGGGACACTCGGACAGCTCGAGCAGTCGGCGGTAGCCACGCTGGATCTCCAGCGCGTCGACGTCGAGCACCACGGCGGTGTTCGGCTGCACGATGCTGACCGGCGGCTCGAAGCGGGGTGAGCTCCCCTCCCCCACCGCGCCGGCTCCGATCGCCGGCAGAGCGGCCGACACCGCCGCCACCAGCGCCACCCCGGAGGCGACGACCGCACAACGAAGCAGGGCTCGGCGCCGGAAGCCGTCCACCCAGGCCCGCGCCAGCGCGCAGTTGACCAGCAGCACCAGCGCCGACCAGCCGCTCACTCCCAGCACCTGGGAAGCGGCCAGCACGCCGGGAACGTCGACCACCGAGTATCCGGCGAGATTCCACGGGAAGCCGCTCATCAGGGTGCCGCGCAGCCACTCGCAGAGGACCCAGACGGCGGGCGCGCTCCACCAGCCGACGCCGCGCCGGGCCAGCACTCGGCAGGCGAGCAGGAAGAGGCCATGGTAGCTGCCGAGGTAGGCGGCGAGCAGGGTCAGCAGCGCAACCGACAGGCCTACCGGGAGCTGACCGAAACGCACCAGCGTCGGCACGATCCAGGGAATGGTGAGCCACCAGAAGAGAATCCCGTGCAGCCATCCGACGAGCAGCAGGAAGCGGCCGGGAAGAGCGCGCGAGCCGACGTGTAGCGATGCCGCCACCAGCGGCGCCAGCGCTATCCACGGCAGCAGCAGGCGAGTCTCGGCCTGGAAGCACAGTGCCCACAGGAGTGCCGACAACGCCGCGACGACGAGCAGGGGCAGCCGCTGCTCGAGCGGCGAGGAGCGCAGCCAGCGGTCGCGTAGACGGCCGCCCGGCGACGGATTCGCGGCCTCGGTCCCGCTCACCCTCTCAGCTCCCCCAAAGGCGCTGTGGCGACTCAGTTGGTCGTGATCCAGGTGTCGAGCTTGAACTCGCGCTTGAGCACGGCGGCCTCGCGCTCGGCCTGGGAACGCTCGGTGAAGGGTCCGACGCGCACCCGGTACATGGTCCGCCCGTCGACCTGCACCGGCGAGATGAAAGCCCGGTGCCCGGCACCCTTGAGTCGGCGCAGCAGCTGCTGAGCCTGCCCCTCGTCGCCAGAGGAGAGCACCTGGATCACCGGCAGGTCGGAGACCTGGGGGACATCGACCTGCGGTGCGGGACGGCTCGCGGCGTCGCGCTCGGCGGCGGCCGCCTGTTCCGCGCGGCGGGTGGCGGCCTGCTCCGCGGCGCGCTCGCCCGCGGCCGCGCTCGGAGTGCTGGGAGCGTCGGCCTGAGGCTCGAAGGAGGCGCTGCCCTGACGGCCCGACTGGGCCGGGGCGCCGCCCTCCGCCTCCGTCGCGCCCACCGACGCCACCGGCTGGGTGGAGGGCTCCTGCGGCCTGTCGGCGGACGGGTCGACGGCCTGCTGTCCCGGATCCTGCGGGGTCACGGCGGTCGGCTCGGCGAAGAAGCGCACCGGCCCTTCGTCAACCCCGTCGCCACCTTCACCGTCCGACACCGGCTCGTCCGCGGCGGCGGAGCTGACCACCGGCGCCGGCGCCTCGCCGATCGCGCGGCCCGCGACCCACATGCCGGAGACGAAGGCGCCGAAGACCACCGCCAGCAGAGTGCCGAAGACGGTGAGCACCTGGCCGTTGGTCAGAGCGATCTCGTAGTAGCTGCGCTCGTACTCGCTCACCTGTCACCTCGACGCCGATCCAGGCGCCGGACAACGCCTTCACACGGCGCCCCGTGCGCCGCGTCGTGCTTGGATCCTAACAGCGTCGCGCCTGTGCCGGCTTCCCGCAAGTGACTGGTCTGGTGCCACTTGCAAGGGCCCAGGCCAGGCCGTTCGATGGTCTCAGGCGCCGCCGCCCCGGGCTCCGCCTGGTCCGGTCTGTGCGGGCGGCGCAGCAGAGCCAGCCTGCGGCTCGTTGCCCTGAACCCGCCGCATGAACGCCTGCATCATGTCGATCGGCAGCGGGAAGAGGATGGTCGAGTTGCGCTCGGTGGCGATGTCCGCGAGGGTCTGGAGGTAGCGCAGCTGCAGGGTGGTGGGATTCTGGCTGATCGCCTCGGCCGCCTCGACCAGGGCCTTCGAAGCCTGCAGCTCGCCGCTGGCGTGGATCACCTTGGCGCGCTTCTCGCGCTCGGCCTCCGCCTGCTTCGCCATGGCCCGCTGCATCTCCTGCGGCAGGTCGACGTGCTTGACCTCGACCATCGACACCTTGATGCCCCATGGATCCGTCTGCGAATCGAGGATCGCCTGGAGCTGGTCGTTGAGCTTCTCGCGCTCGGCGAGCAGCTCGTCGAGCTCTGTCTGACCGAGCACCGAGCGCAGGGTGGTCTGGGCCAACTGCGACGTCGCATAGAGGAAGTTCTCCACCTCGACGATCGCCCGGGTCGGGTCGATGACCCGGAAGTAGATCACCGCGTTCACCTTCACCGACACGTTGTCGCGGGTGATGATGTCCTGCGGCGGCACGTCGAGCACGACGGTGCGCAGCGACACCTTCACCAGACGATCGAAGGGCCAGAAGATCAGCACCAGGCCGGGGCCCTTCGGCTCCGGCAGCAGGCGCCCGAGCCGGAACACCACCGCCCTCTCGTACTCGCTGAGGACGTTGATCCAGCGGAGCATGAAGATCATCACCACCAGGACCATGCCCGCGATCACTCCGATCATCGCTTTTCTCCTTGAGAGTTGACGGGTGCGGCAGCGCCGCTCGACTCACGACGGTGGGCTGCCCGTGACACGCACCGTCAGGCCCTCGACGCCGGTGACCTCGACCCGGGCACCGGCGGAGATCGCTTCGGCGCTCGAGGCGTTCCAGATCTCGCCGTGCAGATCGACCTTGCCACGGAACTCCCCTGCGCCCGAGCCGGCCACGAAGTCGGCGCGGGCGATCGCCATGTCGCCGACGAGGCCCTCGCCGCCGGTGGCGACGCGGTTGCGGCGCGCCCTCCACACCAGCACTGCCAGCGGGGCGACGACGAGCGCCGAGGTGATCGCCATCGCGACGATCACCTGGGTGCTGACGCGCAGCGCCGGATCCGGCGAGCGGAAGAGCATCAGGCCGCCGAGCACCAGCGAGACGATGCCGCCGACGCCGAGCACCCCGAAGCCACCGGTCTTGACCTCCGCGAAGAAGAGCACGCCCGCGAGCAGCAGGAAGGCGATACCGGCGGTGTTCACCGGCAGTGCGGAGGTGCCGTAGAGACCGAGCAGGAAGGCGATGGCGCCCAGCACGCCGGGGAAGATCGCGCCGGGGTTGGTGATCTCGACCCACAGCCCGAGACCGCCGAGCGAAAGCAGCAGGTAGGCGATGTTGGGGCTGAGCAGCGCGCCCCGCACGCGCTGGAAGGGGCTGAGCTCGATGGCGCGGATCACCGGTCGGTCGAGGTCGAGCACCACGACGCTGCCGTCGCTGCGTTCGAGCGTGCGGCCGTCGAGCTGCGCCAGCAGAGCGTCGAGGTCCGGCGCCAGGGCGTCGACGAGTCCGGCAGCGAGCGCCTCCTCGGCGGTGAACGAACGGGATTCGAGGACCGCCGCCTCGGCGAGCTCGAGGTCTCGCCCGTTGCGTGCCGCCAGGGTGCGGATCCAGGCCGCAGAATCGGCCTCGACCTTCTCTCCGAGGTTGCCCTCGATGTCCTCGCCCTGGCCGCTCACCGGGTGGGCCGCTCCGGTGTTCGTGCTCGGCGCCATCGCGGCGACGTCGGCCGCCATCAGCAGGAAGAAGCCGGCCGAAGCCGCCTGCGCGCCCTGCGGCGCCACCCAGACGATCACCGGCGTGCGCGCCTCCAGCATCGCGGTGGTCATCTGGCGGGTCGAGGTCAGCAGACCCCCCGGGGTGCTGAGCTGCAGCACGACCGCCGCAGCGCCCTCGCGATCGGCCCGCTCGAGCACCTCGAGCAGGTGCTCGGAGGCCACCGGGTGGATGATCGAATCGACGGTGGCGACGAAGACGTCCTGGGCGGTGCGCACGGTGACGCCGGACGTCGCGGAATCGTCGGCGCCGGAACCCGGGCTCTCCGGCGGCGGCCGGGAAGCGGAGTCCGCTGGCTGCTGGGCGAGTGCCGCCGCGACGAGGAACACCGCACACGCGGCGACCACTGCGCTGCAGGCCGCGACGGGCAGTGCCCGCACCGGCCGGCTGATCGCGACGGTGCCGCGGGCTCGCCTCATCGCACCTCTTCGAGCGCCGACCAGTCCGGCGGCTCGGCACTCTCGAAGACCGACGACGGCACGTCCTCGTAGACCCGGATCTCGCTGATCTGCCGCTCGCCGCGGTCGCCGGACAGCAGCACGCCACCGTGCCGCGTCCACTTCGCCCACGGAGTCTTGAAACGGGGCTCGGGGTCGCCGGCGTCGGCGAAGAACGCCCACTGCTCGACCAGCCCGGTCTCCTTGGCGATCGACACGTGGTACTTGTTCTGAGGCGTCACGCCGACGCCCTCGAAGGTCAGCTGCACCACGTCCGCCATGCGTCCGTCCTCCATCGGCTGCTCGCCGACGTAGGTCAGGGTGACGCCGCTGTCCTTGAGCTTGTACGGCATCGCCAGCCAGTACATGTCGTTGATCCAGGCTTCGTAGGTCGCCTGCAGCGCCTTGGCCCGCGCCTCCTCGTCGGTGACCTCGACGCCATCCTCGAACACCCTGCCCTGGCGGCTGTTCACGTTCATCAGCACCGTGCGCTTCTGCTGCTGGAAGCGCAGGTCGCCGGTCCACTTGTCCCACAGGTGGGTGCGGAAGCCGAAGAAGTTCCAGTGGAGGAACCGCGTCTGGTCCCATGCCTGGCGTCCGCCCATCGCCTCCATCGTGGCGTCGGCGAGCTCGATCGCGCGCGCATCGGATGCCTCGACGTCGAAACCGTCGGCTGCCGGATTCTGGGCGAGCACGGGCACCGCCGCGACGAGCAGCGACAGGGTGAGGCAGGAACAGATGGCGAATCGGGATGTGGGATTGCGCTGCACGATAGCCCTCGGTTTCCGAGCATGGTCGATACACGAACGGCGAATGCCCTGAGCGACGCCACGGCTCCGGTCTGACCGCGAGTTCGCGTCTCGATCGTACAGCGGATGTGGCCGGCGCCCGGCCCGGGGGAGCCCGGCCGGGGCCCGAGACGCTTTGAGTATCATCCTGCGGCTCGCGGCCACATCCCCAGCGACAGCAACCCACGTCGGCCTCGGCGCAGATCCCGCCGAGGTCGCAGGCGACCGGCGTGCGACCGCGCCGAGGTCACGGGAGCCCAACATGACCGTGCACGATTCAGCGAAACCGATGCAGGCGGAGGGCCTCTTCGGGCATCCCAAGGGCCTGATGACCCTGTTCTTCACCGAGATGTGGGAACGGTTCAGCTACTACGGGATGCGGGCGATCCTGACCCTGTTCATGATCGCCCCGGTCGCGGTTGGAGGGCTCGGCTTCGACGCCCGCACCGCGGGCAGCATCTACGCCGTCTACACCTCGATGGTGTACCTGATGGCGTTGCCCGGCGGGTGGTTGGCGGACAACTTCTTCGGCCAGCGACGGTCGGTCCTCCTCGGTGGCGTGATCATCATGATCGGCCACATCCTGCTCGCCTTCCACGGCCTGGTCTTCTTCTACAGCGGGCTGCTGTGCGTCGTCCTGGGGACCGGCCTGCTCAAGCCCAACATCAGCGCCATCGTCGGCCAGCTCTACGTACCGGGAGACGAGAGGCGCGACGCCGGTTTCTCGATCTTCTACATGGGGATCAATCTCGGCGCCTTCATCGCGCCACTGATCTGCGGCTGGCTGGCCCAGTCGGAGACCTTCCGGGCCCAGCTCGCCAGCTGGGGGATCACGCCGCAGAACTCCTGGCACTTCGGCTTCGCGGCCGCCGCGGTGGGCATGTTCTTCGGCCTGGTCCAGTACGTGATCACCGGCCGCAACCTCGGCTCCGCCGGCCTGCGGCCCGCCAACGCGACGTCGCCCGAGCGCATCGCCGCGGCGCGCTCGTTGCTCTGGAGGGGGATCATCCTCGCCGGGCTGCTGATCGCCGTCGTCGTCGCGATCGCGATCCTGGCACCCCAGGTGCTCACCGAAGAGAACATCTCCAACGCCTTCGGCCTGATCCTGCTGCTGGTGGTGATCGGCTTCTTCTCCTACCTGTTCCGCTCCGGCGACTGGAGCGAGCAGGAGCGCAAGCGGCTCTACCTGATCCTGCTCCTGTTCGTCGGCGCCGCCATCTTCTGGGGCCTGTTCGAGCAGGCCGGCTCGACCCTGACCATCTTCGCCGAGCGCAACACCGACAACTCGTTCTTCGGCTGGAGCTATCCGTCGTCGTGGTGGCAGTCGGTCAACGCCCTGATGATCATCGTCCTGGCCCCGGCGTTCGCCTGGTTCTGGGTCAAGCTCGGCAAGAGGAACCCCTCGAGCCCGGCCAAGTTCAGCGTCGGCCTGCTCTTCGCCGGCCTCGGCTTCATCGTGCTGATCGGCGGCGCCGCCTTCTCGAGCGAGGGGCAACGGGCCAGCATGTGGTGGCTGTTCACCGTCTACCTCCTGCACACCATCGGTGAGCTCTGGCTGAGCCCGGTGGGGCTCAGCTCGATGACCAAGCTGGCGCCGGCCCGGGTGGTCGGGCTGATGATGGGCGTGTGGTTCCTCGCCACCTCCGTCGGCAGCTTCATCGCCGGCAAGGCGGCGAGCTTCTATGCCGACTTCGAGCTGACCACCCTGATGGCGGTCATCGGCGGCACCGGCATCGTCGCCGGAATCGCCATGGCGCTGTTCGTCAAGCCGATCAGGCGCATGCTCGGCGGACGCGAGGATCTCGTGGAGCCGGTCGAGCCGGTCGAGCCGGTCGACCCGATCGAGCACGGAGTGCCGAAGTCCAGCTGACCTCCGGGTGACGCGAACCGCAGGCGAGCGACAGCCCACGCGACTGGGCCGGCGACGCAGCGCAGACCGTACGGCCTCTCGTCGGATACCAGGCCAGCGGAATTGGTCGGGGCGAGAGGATTTGAACCTCCGGCCTCACGGTCCCGAACCGTGCGCTCTACCAGGCTGAGCTACGCCCCGATGGCGGCTGTCGGCTCCCGCGATCGCTGAGCGTCGTTCGGGTCGACGCGAAGCGGGAACCGGGCTCGAGCTCCCGGTGGCCGACCGACGCTCTCCGCGCCTGGTGGGCCGCGGGACACGCCGCGGAAGACGACGCAGGATAGCGTCGGCGGCTCGCCGCGGTCAAGCATCCCGAGGCTCTTCGCGAAGCCGCGTCGCGGGCTCACGGAGTCTCCAGGCAGCGCGACCTCGGCACCGGGAACCAGCAGCCAGTGGCAGACCCGGCCGCGACCAGGGCGACCTACGACGCGCCTTCGGTCTCTTCGTCGGCCTCGAGCAGGATCACGGTGACGTTGTCGAGTCCACCCCGGGTGTTCGCCTCCTGCACCAGGCGGCGGCAGACGTCCTCGGGCGAGCCGCCCTCCTCGACGACCTGTTGGATCTCGTGGTCTTCCAGCATCGTGGTCAGACCGTCCGAGCAGATCAACACGATGTCGCCGGGTTCGAGCAACAGGTCCTGGACGTCGACCAGCACCTCCTTCTCACTACCCAGTGCCCGGGTGACGACGTTCTTCAGAGGGTGGTGTTTGGCCTGTTCGTGGGACAGGTAGCCTGCCTGGACCTGCTCGTGCACCCACGTGTGGTCCTGGGTCAGCAGCTCGAGCCGACCATCGCGCAGACGGTAGGCACGACTGTCCCCGACGTGGGCGACACTGCCCTTCTGACCTTCGATGAGCAGCGTCACGACGGTGGTCCCCATGCCCTGCAACCGGGCGTCGGCGCGGATCGCGCTGAGCACCTCGGCGTGGGCCACCTTGACCGCCTCGCGCAGGCGTTCGGCCCGCGACAGCTCCTCCGAGGAGCCGTCCTGGACGATGAAGTCGCGGATCGCCTTGACCGCGATCTTCGAGGCCACCTCGCCGGCCGTGTGCCCCCCCATCCCGTCGGCGACGACGAAGAGCTGCTGGGAAGAAACGATCTCGAAGCAGTCTTCGTTGTGCTTGCGCGCCAAGCCGACGTCGGTGAGCCCCGACACTCTCAACTGCATGCGGTTCGTTCCCTCGACACCATCGCTGGACCGATCAGCTCTCGGAAGGACTTCGGCTACTTCGACCGCTTCAGGCGTTCGAGGGCCGTCAGGATCTCTTCGTCTTCCCGAGCCCACTGCAGCGCCCGCCGATAGTAGCGCTCCGCCCGCAGAGGCATTCCGGCCTCGACGAACAGCTTGCCGGCGAGTTTGTGGTAGGTGACGTTCATTCTATCCAGCTCGGTTGCCCTGGCGGCGGAGGACAGGGCCTTGGACCGCAGGGACGGCTCGCGGCTCGCCGCGAGGGCGAGGTTGTACCAGGCCGTGGCGTTCTCGGTGTCGACCGCGCAGGCGCGCTCGAACTCACGGACCGCCTCGGCGTAGCGGCGCTCCCTGTACGCCCGCGTACCGCGCTGCATGAACGAGCGCGCGGTCTGCTTCGGGCTCATCGCGGTCGCGGTCGCCGGAGTCGGGGTCGTCACCTCGATGTCGTGACGTCGCCGCCGCTCCGGGTTGCTGAGCACGTTGAAGGCCTCGGTGATGTCCTGGAAGTCGTTCTCCGCGCGGAGCTTCTCCTCACCCCGAAAGAGATCCGGATGGCGGCTGCGCGCCAGCTCGAGGAAACGGAGTCGGATCTGTTCCTGGGTGGCGCTCTGCGAGAGCGACAGGACCGCGTAGTAGTCCTTCACCACGTCGTCATCTACCCAAACGTCATTCCAAAGGTATCCCGCAACCCCGACCGAGGGTCGAGGCGGTCGACGGTCGACGCACGACCGCCTACTCTACCGCCTAGCGACTCTTGGTCATGTGCATGCGGATCGCCACCTGCCGCACCGCGTCTGCCACGTTGCGGTCCGACCTCAGGCGTCCCAGATCTCGGACGGACAAGCGTGGCAACAATTTTACCGCGATTCCCGGGGGCGTCTTCGGGTTCTTCACCAGGTTGTGCACGATGGTGTACTTGCGCACCCACTCGCGACGACGGGAGATCTCGGTGAGCACCTCGTCGCAGACGTGCCGGTTGGAGGCGATCTGCTCGGCCTCCGCCTCGGTCACGGCGGCTCCCTGGACGACGGCGACGGCGACCTGCGGATTGGGGTCCTTGAGCAGGATGCCGCGCACGGTGCGCGACGCGCCGCGCGCCAGCTTCATCCGCACGGCCACGGGGAAGGCGCGGATCTGGCCCTCGCTGAGCTTGGTCCGCTCGTCGATCTCCCCTTCGACCTCGCTCTCGGCGAGCACCCGATCGACCTCGTCGAGGAGGTCCTCGGCATCGTCGGGGGAGAGCTCCTCGTCCTCGGCGAGCAGCGCCGCGATCATGCGACGGGCGTCGATCTCGCCCTCTTCGCCCTCGACCTCGGGCTCCGCCTCGTCGGTCTCGCCGAAGAGGTGCTTGCGGTACTCCTCGATGCGCCGTCGGCTGTAGGCGCTGAGGTCCGGATTTCCCGCCAGGAGGTCGAGCAGCTCGGGGTTGGACAGCAGCAGGTCCTGGCGCAGCAGGATGATCTCCTGGATCTCCTGGTCGGCCGTCGGCGCCACCCGCTCGATCGCCAGGACCGGCAGCTTGCGGTTCTGCAGCGCGACCTCCCGGATCATCCGGTTGTGATCCGGCAGCGAGTAGTAGGTGAGCACCTCCGGGTCGCTCTCCTCTCGCAGTACCCTGCGCAGCCAGTCGCGGTCGAGGTCGGCGAGGGAGGAGCGGGCGCGGTCGGCGAGCTCCGGATCGCCACCGACGGCGATGCGCACCTGGAGCGCCATCAGCTGCTCCGGCAGGATCGGCAGGAGCCCGTCCGCGGCGAGCTCCTGGAGCCTTCGGTTGCTGCCCTCGAGCGCCTGCTCGAAGAGCTCGCTCCGCTCCTCGCTCACCGGCACCGTCCTGACCCGGCAGCAGCCGCGTCCCGGCGGTGCGCTCTGGGCTCCGCCGACATCGGGATGCTCTTCGACATCGGGCTAGGGACCGCCGGAGGGGGACGCTGCACCACTGGCCGGTGGTTCCGCCACGGCAAGGTCTTCCAAGTCGATCACCAGCTCCTCGTCGTCTCCGACCCCGATCGGGAAGGGCTCGCCGTTGAGCTCGAACGAGACGCCGTCGACGTTGCCCAGCGTCACCCGCAGCTCGCGCTGGGCCTCGACGCGCAGCGACTCGCCCTGCACGCGCAGCTCACTCACCGCTCTCTCGCCATCGACCGTCACCGAGACCCAGCTGGTCTGGGTGAAGTCCATCGCGAGCCGGATCGGCGACTGCTGCATGACCTCCCGCTCGGCCACCGGTGGCTGCGGCGCCGGCGCGCTCTGGGGAGGCACCAGGGTGTTCGGGCGCCCCTCGCGGCTACGCGTCAGATAGGAGAAGCCAGCGATCACCACCAGCACCAGCGCCAGGGCCGCGAGCAGCCAGATCGGGCGCACACCGCTCTGTCGCTCGCTGATGCGAGGCGACGCCTCGTCCTCTACGTCCTCCTCGTTCGACCGCGAGGCCATGTGGAAGTTGACGACCTCGTCAGGATCCAGCCCGACGAAACGCGCGTACTCGCGCAGGAACCCACGCACGAACACCTGCGCCGGGAGCACGTCGTCGCGATCCTGCTCGATGGCTTCCAGGTAGCGCAGACTGATCTTGCTCTCCTGGGCTATCTCGCGCAGCGTGATCTCGCGGACCTCGCGCTGGCGGCGCAACCACGATCCGAACGAGCCGCCGTCCGGATCCTTCTCCCAGGGTCTGTTTTCTTCGGCCAAGGGTCGCTCACTTCCGACAAGCATGACGCATCACCCGAAGGCCGCCCGGGGTTGGGTGGTTCGGGGCCATCGGGGAGGCCTCGCACTGCTCCCCGATGATTCGATTATCGCTCCGCGCCCGGCGAGGCGCAAAGCCAGCCGCGAACGCGGCGGCGACGCCGGAGCTCCCGCCGCCAGCGCTCGGGTGCGGCCGCGACGGTCAGCGCCCCTGCGACAGCAGTCGCGCTCGTCGCCGCACCGCCTGGGGTACCGACGCGTCGCCCACCAGGGCCCGCTGATCGACCTTGCGCAGCGTCGCGACGAGCGACAGGGCGCGCTGCAGCGGCGTCCTCGGATTGCGACACAGGGCCCGACGTACGGGGTAGCGGGCGCCCCAGCGCGAGCCGGCAACGAGTTCGAGGATCGCGGCGGAGGTCGATGTCGAGCTGACGATCCGCAGCACCACCCCTTCGGTGAGACGGGGATTCTCGAGCAGCGCCCCCACCACCCTGGGCTGGGGCGATCGTCCGAGCTCTGCGAGCAGCCCGACCCCCGCGATACGGCTCAGAGCGATCTGTTCGCCCAGAGTGAGCCGCGGCAGCCGCTGCAGCACCAGCTGATCCGAACCGCGTCGCAACGCCGGGCGAAGCGCCACCGAGCTGCCGACCCGCGCCAGGTCCCGCCAGTAGAGCGCCGGCAGGAAGCGCGCCGCCAGCATCGGTGGCGACTTGCGATGCAGCACCACGTCGCGGCGGAACTCGTACGCCGAATGCAGGTTGCGGAACTCCGCCAGGCGCGCGATGCAGTCCGCGTCGGCGTGAGGATTGCGCAAGACGGCCCGAGCCCGCGGCACGTCCATCGAAGTCGCCTCTTCGAGACGCTGCACCAGCTCGGCATGTCCGCACTCGCGCAGGGCGGCCAGGGTCGCCTCGTCGGCGCTGGGCGGCGAGCCACCGCCTCGCCCAGCGCGTCCCGCGCCACCCGATCCGCCTTCGCTGTCGACCATCGCTGGAACATCCTCCGATCACCCGCTGCGCGCAACTGCCTTCGGCGGCCGCCGAGTCTGATACGTTCGCGGGCTCGGCTGGCGCAGCCCCGAGGACGCCGCGAGGGGCACGCGTCGGCCGCCGGCGCCGTAGGCCACGCTGCCGAAGGCCGCCAGAGACGACTCGCCCGAGCGTCGATCCGGACCGTCCGCCGCGACGCCTGCCGTCGGCGACGGATCAGGTCGCACGGAGCGGCGACGCGAGTCCGCTCGATCCGTTCGATCCGTTCCCCCGAACAGGGAGGCCAGCGTTGAAGATACCCGAAGCGATCCAAGAGGCTCTGGTGGCCGAGGACTACTCCCGGCTCGAGGACGAGTGGCTCGGGCTGGCCAGCGAGAGCCCCGAGGCCCTCGAGCTCTTCCTCCGCATCGTGCAGGCGCTCGAGAGCCTCGGTGAGGAGTCGCGCGCCGCCACCCTGCTCGGCGTGCTCGACGAGCAGCTTCGGGAACAGGAGCTGTGGGAGCAGCGTCTCGACCTGATCGAGCTCAGCGGCAAGCGCTACCTGCGCAGCGGCTCGATCCACGACGCGGCGATCGAGACCGTGACCCGCCTCTACTCCGGCCGCGAGGACGCGCTCGAGATCCTGATGCCGGCGGTGGGACTGGACAAGAAGAAGGACGAGACGCCCAAGCTCTGGGACAAGGTGCACCGTCTGCGCAACCTGCTCAACTACCGCGAGGGCACCGTCGTCGCGATGGAGGGCAAGGGGGTGGGCAGGATCGTCGAGGTCAATCTCGCGCTGCAGACCCTCAAGGTCGATCTGGAGAAGATCCAGGGCATGCCGGTCGGCTTCCGTGCCGCGGGCAAGCTCCTCGAGGTGCTGGCCGAAGGCCACGTCCTGCACCGCAAGCTCACCGATCTGGAGAGTCTGCAGGCGCTCGAGCCGGCCGAGCTGCTGCGCGAGGTGCTCGAGTCCTACGACCGGCCGATGACCGGAGCCGAAGTGAAGGCTGCGGTGGTGGGGGTGATCGAGGAGAAGCGTTGGTCGTCGTGGTGGACGACGGCGCGCAAGCACCCTCAGGTGGTCACCACCGGAAGCGGCGCCAAGGCGACCTACACCTGGGCGAAGTCGGCCGACGACGCCTCGGAGACGGTGTGGAAGCAGTTCGAGGCCAGTGATCTCGACGGCAGGCTCGAGCTGCTGCGTCGGGCCAACCAGCAGGACGACGATCTGCTCCACCGCATGGCGGCGGAGCTGAGCCCGATCGGAGAGGAGCTGCTCGAAACCGACCCGGCGACGGCGCTTCGGGTCTGGGATGCGCTCGACCGGACCAGCGCGAAGGTCGACTGGCGACCGCACGAGGCGCTCGCGGCGCTGGAAGACCCACTGCCGATGTTGGCCCAGATCGACAACCGGGTGCTTCGCGAGCGGGCCTACGACATCCTGCGTCAGCGCGACGACTGGCGCGACGTCTTCCGGCGCCGTTTCCTCGCCGAGACCGAGCCCAAGTCTCTCGACCTCCTCGCGGAGGCTCTCGCCGAAGAGGGCCGCGAGGAGCTCGACGAGCTCTACGACCAGGCCCTGGTGCAACCCCAGAAGACACCCGCAGCCGCCACCTGGGTCGCCGAGCGCGCCGCCGAGGATGCGGAGCTGCGCGGTCGCCGCGGCCCGAGGATCCTGCGGCTGATCCTCACCGGCCTGGCCGACGAGGCCTTCGCTCCCTACCGGCCGCGACTCGAGGTGCTCTGCGACTCCGGCGGCTCGGTACCGCGCATCCTCAGCGATCTCGACCTCGACGAGGCGCAGGACGCCAAGCGTGCGATCGAGCTCTCGCGCGGCCTCGAGGACTATCGCCGCGAGCCGCTGCTGACCGCCCTGTACCTGCGCTTCCCGAGCCTCGAGGCAGAGGAGGAGGAGCCGATGTACGCGACCGTCGAGGCGTTCGAGGCGAAGCGCGCCGAGCTGAAGCAGCTCGTCGAGGAGGAGATCCCGGCCAACCGCAAGGCGATCGAGGTGGCGCGAGAGCACGGCGACCTGCGGGAGAACTTCGAGTACAAGTCGGCGCGCCAGCGTCACGAGTACCTGGCGGTGCGAGCCGGACAGCTCAACGAGCAGATCACCCGGGCCACCCTGCTCGATCCGAAGACGATCAGAGCCGACCAGGTGAGGGTCGGCACCCGGCTGCTGCTGAAGGGAGGCGAGCGCGGGGAACGCTCACTGACCATTCTCGGCCCGTGGGAGAGCGATCCGGAGAACGGCATCGTCTCGCACGAATCGGAACTGGCACGCTCGATCCTCGGACGCACGGTGGGCGACGAGATCGAGCTGCAGGGCGCCAGCTACACGATCGCGAGGATCGAACCGTTCGCCTGAGGAGGCGAGCGGCCGAGCCGAGCTCTCAGTCGCGATCCGAGTCGCGATCCGGATCGAGGTCCGGATCACGCGCCGGATCGGGATCGGCGGCCGCCGCGTCGAGGTCTTCGGCGGCGATGCGCACGGTCGGCGCCTGGTCGGCGGGGGCCTCGGCGCCGCCACGGTCGGCTTCCGGCCAGAGCAGCCAGACGTCGCCACCGCGCAGCTGGCTCAGACCCGGTCGACTCTGCAGCAGAGCCTCGACCTCGGTCGCCTCGAGGGTCCGCGAAGGGGCCACGGCGCCGTTCTCGCGCCAGATGCCGCCCTGCAGCTCGAACAGCCTTCCCTCGACACGCTGCTGCGCCGTTTCGGGCGGTGCAGCGTCAGCGAGCGAACCACCGGCCGGTGCGACGATCCGAGGTCCGTTCTGCTCGAGCCTCTCGAGCGCTTCGCCGAACAGGCCGACCACGACCGCCAAGGCGATGACCATGGCGAAGAGCAGCAGGAGGTTGGAGTTCAGCCGGCCCGCCAGGCGCGGCTGCTTCCACGCCGGGAGTCGGCGATCCACCAGCTGGATCTGTCGCCGCACCGCCTGCTCCATCAGCGGAGGTGGGGTCAGTCGAGGGGTCTCACGCAGACCGAAGGCCACCGAGCGCAGACCCTCGAGCTGCTCCTGGCACGACTCGCAGCCGTCCAGATGGCGGGCGACGTCGGCGGCTTCGTTCTCTGCGAGCTCGCGGTCGAGATAGGCCGAGAGCACGTCGACCGTGAGGTGGTGGGCGCTCATCGCTGGGTCCCTTCACGGGTGGTCGGCGCGGGAGGCGCTGCCTGCCCCCGATGGCGGGTGGCGCCGACCTCGTGCCGGAGTTGCTCCCGGGAGAGCACGCTGCGCAGCTGCTCGCGACCGCGTGCGATGCGCGAGCGCACCGTCCCGATCGGCACCGAGAGCACCTCGGCGATCTCCTGGTACGAGAGATCCTCGAGATCGCGCAGGATCACCGCCTCGCGGAACTGCGAGTCGAGCTCGGGGAGCGCTCGGGCGAGCAGCTCGGCCTGGTCGCGAGCCACGGCCCGCTCCTCGGGTCCGCGTCGCGCATCCCGGAGATCGATCTCCTCGCCGCCATCCTGGGTGAGCGATACGGCGGGCCGGCGACGGCTCAGACGCGTGCGGCAGTGGTTGATCGAGACCCTGTAGGTCCATGTCTTGAGGCTGGATCCACCCCGGAATCGCCCCAGGCTGCGCCAGATCTTGAGGAAGATCTCCTGGCTGAGATCGGAGGCGAGTTCACGATCTCCGCACTGGCGGAAGGTCAGGTTGAAGACCAGCGCGGCGTGGTCACGATAGAACTCGTCGAAGGCCGACCGATCACCGGCCCTGTGTCGCTCGACCAGGGCGCGCTCGCGCTGGCGCGGGCTGGCCGCTTCGAGAGTCGCCCCGCTGGGCGGCGCGGGCTGATCGGTGGCTGGCATCGCGGGCGCCATTCGGATGTGGGCGATCGGGGCGACGGGGAGGCCGACCCGCCGGACTCCCGTCTGGCTGGCGGTGGTCGAGGTCATCTCACTCCTGTCGGACTCCCGCCGCAGGCGGAAAGTTCCCGCAGCGATCCCGGAATTCCGGGTTCTGCGCGCGGCTGCCGGCTCCGGTCGACGCCGGCGACGGAGCCGCCGGCGCGCCGCGGTCAGCGCGAGGCGGCCACCCTCTGACCGGCGTCGGCCTCGTCGCTGCCGTAGTACTCGAGCAGACCACGCACCAGTCCCTGGGCGACGTCCTGGCGGAAGGCCCGCGTCTGCACCAGCCTCAGGTCCTCTGGGTTGACCAGGTTGCAGACCTCGACCAGCACCTTCACCGGAACGTGGTTGTAGCGCAGCACCGCCGGCACCCAGGGGCGTCCGCCGCGCCGCACGATGCGGTCGCGAACCGGCTTGTTGGGGTGGATCGCGATGCCCTCGGAGCGGAAGCCGCGGATGATCTCCTCGGCGAGGTCCCGCGACATACCCTCGCTGCGCACACGCTCCTGCTTGGAGAACGAGACGCGCGGGCTCTCACGAACCTCGCGTCGCGAGGCGTACACGGTGCCGGACTTCCCGTAGCTGGTCGGGATCGGCAGCAGACCGGGCACGTAGACCATGGCGCCGCGCACGCTCGGATGCAGCGAGTCGGCGTGGATCGAGAGGTAGACGACCTTCTGGCTGTCGATGCCGGCCTGCTTGGCGCGTTCGTAGATGCTGTTCGAGAGGTACCAGCGCAGGTTGGTGCCGATGTGCGCCTCTTCGATCGAGTAGGGGGGATCGGTGAGCACACGATGGCCGCGCGAGAAGGGCAGCACGTCGCGATCGGGGATCTCGTAGCCGGAGCCGTCGCGGGTGGTGGTGTAGACCGTGGCTCCGGTGCGCTGTTCCAGCAGGCGCTTGGTGCGCAGCATGATGTCGTAGACGTAGAGGCTCTCCCACACGCCGCCGGTCGAGGCGCCGACGTCGCGCCCTCCGTGACCTGCGTCGAGGATCACCACCACTCCCTCGAGGTGCCTCGCCGTGGTGCGCGCGGCGAATCGGGCCGAAGCCTGCAGCCCCTCCTCGTACTCCCGGCGGCGCGGATGGTCGGACGGCAGGAACTCCGGAGAGAGCAGATCGAAGGGGATCTTGACGCCGAAGCCGACGGGGATGTCGGTGACGTCGTCGATGCCGCTGCGACGGGCGATGTCGTGGGCCAGAGGAGTCACGTCGGCGGCGAAGAGACGGCCCGTGAAACGCACCACCACGGCGCTGTAGAGGGCCTCGCCCGGGCGCAGCCGGTAGAGGGCGTACTGGCCCTGCGCGTCCTCGCCGTAGCCGAGATCTCCGCTCGCGGTCTCGATCGGCAACACCGCGCGAGTCGACGGCGCTGGCTCCTGTGCCGCATGGGACGTCGTCGCGGTGACGCGCGCAGCAGCGGTGGCGGCCGGCAGCAGCTGGGCGAAGACCGGGCGCAAGAGCTCACGGGGCACCAGGACCTGCTGGCCTACCTCGACACTCTCGTCGCGCAGTCCGTTGGCCTCGCGCAGGACGCGGTAGTTCTGGCCGTTGCCGGTGAACCACTCGGCGACGCGCCACAGCGTCTCGACCCGGCCCCCTGCGTCGGGCAGCCCGACCTGGTGTCGCCACCCCTCCGACTCGATGGTGTCGGCGGGGAAGATCGCGGCGAGGGCGGCCCGGCGCTGCGACTCCTCGAGACACGCGGCCGGGATCCGATAGCGCACGCCGCCCAGCAGCTGCTCGACGCCGCCGTTCGCCTGGCGCACGAGGTCGACGCGGTCGCGGGAGCCGCAGTGACGCTCGGTGAGCGACAGCAGCCCTTCGCGCGGCTGGGGCAGGACCTCGAGGATCAGGCCGTGCTCGGGGTGCAGGTTCGCCACCACGCCGGGCTCGATCTCGGCCCGCTTCGACTCCCCGCCTATCTGTGCCGCGAGCTCGGCTTTGCTCGCCGGTCCGAGGGCAGGGCCGAGCACCACCTGTAGCACGAAGCCGATCGCCGTCAATTGCAGCGGCAACCGGGCGAGCCGGCGCGGACGACGGAACGCCTCCCTTGCGAGAGGATTCAAGAGGCGGATGACGACTCCTCCCTTGCCGCCGCGCCGGGCGCAACGCGTCGGTTCCAGCCCGAAGCGCTCTCGAAGGCGGCCCCGGCGCGCAACACCTCGCGGTCGGCCCAGCGCGGGCCCAGGAGCTGGAGCGCAAGCGGCAGGCCCGAGGAGCCGCCGAGGCCGCAGGGCACCGAGAGCGCCGGCAGCCCGCAGAGATTGGCGGGAGTGGTGAAGACGTCGGACAGGTACATCGCCAGAGGGTCCTCGACGCGCTCGCCGAGCCGGAAGGCGACGCTCGGGCTGGTCGGCGTGACGACCAGGTCGACCTGAGAAAAGGCGCTCTCGAACTGCTCGCTCATGGCCCGCGCGACACCGACGGCCCGCCCGTAGTAGGCGTCGTAGTAGCCGCTCGACAGGGCGAACGTGCCGAGCATGATCCGACGCTTGACCTCGGGTCCGAAGCCCTCGCTGCGGCTACGCCGGTTGAGCTCGCGCAGCGAGCCGCCGCCGGCGACCCGTCGGCCGTAGCGCACCCCGTCGTAGCGCGCCAGGTTGGCGCTCGCCTCGCTGTTGGCGATCACGTAGTAGACCGCGACGGCGGCAGGAAGGCTCGGCACCGAGACGTCGACCAGTTCGGCGCCACAGGCCGACAGCTGCCGCAGGGTCGACTGCCACTGCGCCGCGACCTCGTCCTCGAGGCCCGAAGAGTCGATCTCGCGCAGGCGACCGATCCGCAGCCCTTCCAGGGTCGGAGGAGCGGCCCTCCCGCCATCGTCTGCCGCCGATTCGCCAAGTCCCTCCACCGGCCGCTCGGAGCAGGTCGCGTCGCGGGGATCGGAACCGGCCAGACTCTCGTAGAGCAGCGCCGCCTCCGGTACCGAGCGTGCGATCGGTCCGATCTGGTCGAGCGAGGAGGCGAAGGCGACCAGGCCGTAGCGTGAGATCCGGCCGTACGAGGGCTTGAAACCGACCACCCCGCACAGAGCCGCCGGCTGACGCACCGAGCCGCCAGTGTCCGAACCGAGCGCGAGCGGGACCTCGCCGGCGGCCACCGCCGCCGCCGAGCCACCCGAGGAGCCGCCGGCCACCCGTTCCGGGTCCCAGGGGTTGCGCGTCTGCTGCACCGCGGAGTTCTCGCACGAGCTGCCCATGGCGAACTCGTCCATGTTCGACTGTCCGACGATCACCGCGTCGGCGGCGCGCAGCCGGGCGATCGCCGTCGCATCGTAGGGAGCCACGTAGCCGTCGAGGATGCGCGAGGCGCAGGTCAACGGCTGGCCTTCGATCGAGAGATTGTCCTTGACCACCACCGGAACCCCGGCCAGCGGGCCGAGGGACTCACCGCGCTCGCGGCGCGCGTCGATCGCCTCGGCACTACGACGCGCCGCATCGTCGAGCTGACCCGGTCGCAGCAGAGCGCCGACCCGCGGCTCGAGCTCGGCGATGCGCGCCAGAGCGAGGTCGACCGTCTCGGCCGCGGTGACCTCACCGGTGCGGACCCGCGAGGCGATCTCCTGCGCCGTCAGATCGAGCAGCTCGGGCCCCTGGCCCCGCGCCTCACCCACCGTCGACCTTCTTCACCTGAGGCACCACCAGGAACCGGTCGAGGCGCTCCGGCGCGTTGTCGAGGAAACGCTCGAGCGGCAGCGACGGCTGCACCTCGTCCGGCTGCTCGACCAGCGCTTCCTCCCGTGGGTGGCGACTCGGCTCGTATCCGCTCAGCTGGTCGATGTACTCGACCACCCGCGCCAGCTGCGCGCCGTAGCGCGCTTCCTCCTCCGGCGACAGCTCCAGTCGCGCCAGCTCCGCCACCCGGCGGATCTCTTCGGGACGTAAAGTCATGACTTGGCGGATGTTAGCAACGAGAGAGGCGACCGCGGACAGGGGTCGTCGAGCCCAGGAGTGGCCGGTCCGAGGCAGCGGCACGCCGGGGCCGCGACGGCTCTTTCCGCCGCATCCGCCAGAGAGTACACACCGCCCCCGTCATGCGGTCTGGAGACCTCTGGCGGACATCTGCTCTCCGCCCCTCATCGCCGACCGTTCGCGGACCTCAGGCCGGCAACCGAACTGCCGTCGAAGAGCTCCGCCCTGCCCGCGCCAATCCGCCATCTGGCCGACTTCTGGCGGAGATCCACTCTCCGACTGTCAATCGCCGACCGTTCCGGACCTCAGGCCGGCAACCGAACCGCCGTCGAAGGGCTCCGCCCTGCCAAGCGCCAATCCGCCATCTGGCCGACTTCTGGCGGAGATCCACTCTCCGCCTGTCAATCGCCGACCGTTCCCGGACCTCAGGCCGGCAACCGAACTGCGGCTGCGGATCAGCGGCGAGCCGAGTCC
>QQVD01000001.1:0-87500 GCA_003388555.1 Acidobacteriota bacterium
TCCGTCGATCACAGCTGTAGGGAATCGCGACGTTGCTCGGCGACCGAGTCGCCGAGCAACTCAACGATGAGCATGCGCTACGCCAGGCGCGGAACGCCCTACCACACTTCCTCGGGCGAGCACGCTTCACCGGTCCCTTCCTCGTTTCTTCCGTCGATCACAGCTGTAGGGAATCGCGATGTTGCTCGGCGACCGAGTCGCCGAGCAACTCAACGATGAGCATGCGCTACGCCAGGCGCGAAAGCGCCTGGCGGAAGCGCATGGGAATCGAACCCACCCCTCCCCCGGAGTCCGGGCGAGACAACGGTTTTGAAGACCGCAGGAGGCACCAGCCCCCGAGCGCTTCCGGCGGCCGCGATGCTAGCGCAGCGCCTCGGCGTGGCCGTGAAGGCGGGACATCCCCGGGCCAACCACACTCGTCGACCGGCGGCTCTTTCCCTCCGCTCTCTCTCTCTCTCTCTCTCTCTCTCTCTCTCTCTCTCTCTCTCTCTCCGCTGCCTCCGGCCCTCGGCTCTAGCGCGCCAGGGTGTCCGGCGGCCAGTCGATCAGCGGCAGGATCTCGCAGGAGTCGCCGGCTGCGCTCGGCCCGCTGCCGGCCGGGACGCGCACCAGTGCGGTGCCGTGGGCGTAGGCGGCGACGTCGTGCGAGCCGAGCGGCAGCAGCGGCTCGACGACGATGTCTCCTTCGTCGAAGCGCACCGTGGCCGGCAGGAAGCGATCGCGACCCTTGGCGCCCGGCAGCTCGCCGCCGAGGGTGCCGCGCAGGGTCTCGCGCCAGTGGTGGTCGCGGTGCCCCATCATGCAGCGCAGGGCAGGGCGCACGAACAGCCAGTAGGTGACCATCGCCGACGCCGGGTTGCCGGGCAGCGCGAACACCCAGCCCCCGGCGTGGCGCGCCGCGACCATCGGCTTTCCGGGCTGGATCGCCACCGCGTCGAAGAGGATCTCGCACTGCTCTCCCGCGAGGATCTCCTCCACCAGGTCGAAGTCTCCCTTCGAGACGCCGCCGCTGATCAGCAGCACCTGCGAGCGCAAGCCCCGTTCGATCTTGCGGCGCAGGTCGGCGGGATCGTCGCGGGCGATGCCGAGGCGCTCGGCGGCGATGCCGAGCTGCGCGGCGGCGGCGACGAAGAAGTCGCTGTGCGAATCGCGCAGCTGGCCCGGGCCGGGCTCGCGATCCGGGTCGACCACCTCGTTGCCGGTGGTCAGGAAGGCGACCGTGGGACGCGCGTGGACCTCGACCTCGGCGATCCCGTGGGTCGCCAGCAGGCCGAGTGTGGCGGGGGTGAGCAGCGAGCCGGCGCGCAGCACCGGGGCGCCGGCGCGGGCCACCTCGCCGCGTCGGCGGATGTGCAGCCCCGGCTCGGGCGAGGCCAGCAGGCGGATCCTGGAGCCCACGCTCTGGTCGGCCTCAGGATCGTCGCCCGGGTCGCCAGCGTCGCTGCCCACAGAGACACTCTCGGTCTCCTCGATGGGCACCACCCGGTCGGCCCCCTGCGGCACCGCGGCGCCGGTCATGATCCGCATCGCCGAGCCTGCCTCGAGCTGGCGGTCCGGGAGATCGCCGGCGGCGACGACACCGCGGACCGGGGCGCCGCTCTGCTGCCGGGCGGCGGCCACCGCACGGGCGTCGAGCGCAAAGCCGTCCATCGCCGAGACGTCGGCCGGCGGAACGTCGACCGTGGCGGCGACGTCGGCGGCCAGCACCCTGCCGACGGCGTCCCGGCGTGCGCAGCGCTCGGCGTCGAGGACCTCGAGACGACCGGCGATCGCGGCCCAGGCTTCAGGCGGCGAGAGCATCGCGGCATGGTACCAGCGCTCCGCCGGCCCGACGCTCCAGCGCCAGCTGCCGGTCGACGGGCGGTGAGCGGGGTCGCGCATCGGCCGGCTAGACTTCTGGCCGGTACCCTTCGCCCGTCGCCGCGAGCCGTGCGGCCACGAACGGTTCGGCCGGCTCGCCCCTTCGCCGGTCCCCGGACGAGGCAGGCGGAGGCCGTCCCACCACGCACGAGGTCCCGACGTTGGAGAAGCGCTACCAGTTCCGCGGCAGTCTCGGCGAGCAGCCGCTGGCCGAGATCCTGTTCAAGGCCCACCAGTACAGCGTCCCCGGGGTCATCGAGGCGCTCCGCGACGACGTGGTGAAGCGCCTCTACCTGCAGTCGGACGAGGTGATCTTCGCCTCCTCCTCCGACCTCGAGGAGTCGCTCGGTCACTTCCTGCTCAAGTCCAACCAGCTGTCGAAGGAGGACTTCCGCCGCACCATGCGGGATCGCCGCGACTCCGACCAGCGCTACGGCAACCTGATCATCGACGAGGGGCTGCTTTCGCCTGCCGCGCTGCGCCGCGCCATCCAGCTGCAGACCGCCGAGGTGCTCTGGGAGCTCTTCTCCTGGACCGAGGGCGAGGTGACCTTCAGCATCGGCACCTTCGAGCCGCCGAGCCAGTCGCGCATCCACATCCCGGTGCGCCTGGCGATCAAGGAGGGGGTCAAGCGCGCCGGCGACGCCAAGCGCTATCTGGCCCGGGTCGGCACCAAGGACACCCGGCTCGAGGCCGACTACGAGATCGAGGACCTGATCGTCGCGTCGCTCGAGGACGACGAGTTCGCGCTGCTGCGCATGGTCGATCCGCGCCACAGCCTGGTCGAGCTGTGCCGCTCGGGCCCGTTCGACGCTCCGACCAACGGGAAGTTGCTCTATGCTTTCAAGGTTCTGCAGCTGATCCGGCCGCTCGGTTCGCGCTCCGAGGAGCCGGAAGATCCACGAGCCCTGAGCGGCGGGTTCAAGATGCGCTACACGGCGCGGTTGAAGCCGGAAGCCTGATCGGTCCAGCCTCAGCCAGCGGCCTCAGCCAGCGGTCTTGGGGGGAGCCCGGCCGAGCCGCCGGACCCCCGCGGCTGCTCCGGCCGCCGCGGCCAGGCTCGACATCCGGGCGTGCCGGCGCGCCGCCGCCGTCCCTCGACGAACTCGGCTGCCGGGGCCTTCTGCCGCAGGCGCCGGCGTCCGAATCCACTTCCCCACAGTCCATCCGAAGAACCATCCGAGAAAGCGAGAACGACCAGTCATGCCTCTCTACGAGTTCCACTGTCGAGACTGTGGCCACAGCGTCGAGCTGATCCTCAAGCTGGGCGCCCGGCCTCCCAAGTGCGAGGAGTGCGGCGGCCGGATGGCCAAGAAGGTGTCGGCGCCGGCCTTCCAGTTCAAGGGCAGCGGCTGGTACGTCACCGACTACGCCGGCAGGAAGAGCGAAGCCGGCGAGAGTGGCGCGGGCGAGTCCTCGTCGGACTCGGGCGATGCAGCGGAGGCCTCGAGCACCGAGGCGGCGAGCGCCAAGGGCTCGGGCTCCGAGTCGTCGACCAAGGAGAGCTCCAGCGAGCCGAAGAAGACCGCCGGTGGCAGGTCCGAGAAGGCGAGCAAAGCGAAGAAGGCGAAGAAGGGGTGAAGCCTCCGGCCGCCCGGCGATGCCGGCTTCCAGTGGCCGCCAGAGCCTGCAGAGCCGCTGCGGCCGTGGCGGCTCAGTCGTCGCGCGTCGGCGCCAGCTGCATCTTCTTGGCGTAGTAGCGGAACGAGCGGAAGCTCATGCCGAGCAGCTCGGCCGCCTGGGTCTGTACGCCATCGCAGCGATCGAGGGCCTCGGACATCAGCCGGCGGCGGATGTCGTCGAGGAACTGCTCGAGATCGAGCCCCTCCTCGGGCAGCCGGATCTCCTCGTCGGGCTCGGACTGGTTGGCGATGATCGCCGGCAGGTCGGAAGCCGTCACCACCGAGCCCGACTGCAGCGCCAGGGTGCGCTCGACGACGTTCTCCAGCTCGCGCACGTTGCCCGGCCACTCGTAGCGCTCCAGCATGCGCATCGCCTCGACCGAGAAGCGCACCGGCTCGGTGCCGAGCTCGGAGCTGTACTTGCGCACGAAGTGGTCGGCGAGCAGCGGGATGTCCTCGCGCCGCCGCCGCAACGCCGGCAGGTGGATGGGGATGACGTTGATGCGGTAGAAGAGATCCTCGCGGAAGGAGCCGTTGCGGATCTGCTCCTCGAGATCCTGGTTGGTCGCCGCGATGATGCGCACGTCGACGTCCTCCTCGCGGGTGCCGCCGACCCGGCGCACCTTCTTCTCCTGCAGCGCCCGCAGCAGCTTGACCTGCATGCTCGGGGTCATCTCGCCGATCTCGTCGAGGAAGAGCGTGCCGCCGCTGGCCTCCTGGAACAGGCCCTGCTTCTCGCGCACCGCACCGGTGAACGATCCCCGCTCGTGCCCGAACAGCTCGCTCTCGAGCAGGTTCTCGGGCAACGCGCCGCAGTTGATCGACAGGAATCTGGCCCGGCTGCGCGGACTGTTGAAGTGGATGGCGCGCGCGATCAGCTCCTTGCCGGTGCCGCTCTCGCCCCGGATCAGCACCGTCGAGGGCGTCCTGCTGATGCGTTCGACCAGGGCGAAGATGCTCTGCATGCGGCCACTGCGGCCGATGATGTTGGAGAAGGTGTAGCGCTCCTGCAGCTCGCGCCGCAGATAGACGTTCTCCTGGTACAGCTCGGTCTTCTCGAGCGCCCGCTCGACCAGCAGCTTCAGCTCCTCGACGTCGAACGGCTTCGAGACGTAGTCGTAGGCGCCCGCCTTCATCGCCTCGACCGCCGACTCGGTCGAGGTGTAGGCGGTCATCATGATGACGGCGGTCCGGCGGTCCTCGTCGGAGCGGATCTCGCGCAGCAGGTCGAGCCCCGATCCGTCCGGCATGGTGATGTCGCAGAGCACCAGATCGAAGCCGCTGTCGGACAGTCGCCGCTTCGCTTCCTCGACTCCAGAGGCGGTGGTCACCTCGTAGCCGATCTCCGAGAACATCAGCTCGAGGAACTGCAGCAGGCTCTCCTCGTCGTCGACGATCAGCAACCGGGCGCTCACGTCGGGCTCGCCCCCGCGATCTGTGTCTCGCCCTGGCGCCCGAGCGCGCGCTGCGCCGTCGGCGCCACGGTAGGCAGTCGGATGCGCACCCGGGTCCCCTTCCCCGGCGCGCTGGAGACCGAGATACGGCCACCATGGTCCTCGACGATGCGGTAGACGATCGACATGCCGATCCCGGTGCCACGACCAGAGAACGACTTGAAGGGGTGGAAGAGCTGCAGCTGCTGTTCTTCGGTCATGCCCTGTCCGGTGTCGGCGAAGGTCACCACGTAGGTCTGCTCGTCCTCCAGCAACTCACCGCGGATCGACAGCTCGCCGCCGTTGGGCATCGCCCGCACCGCGTTGCGGGAGAGGTTCCAGAAGATCTGCGAGATGCGATCGGGATCGCCCTCGACGTAGGCCGGCGGCTGGATCTCGGTGCGCACCACGTGGGCCTCGCTGAGGTCCTCGGAGTGGCGCAGCAGCTCGACGTCCTCGAGCAGCAGGGTCGCGATGTCGAAGCGTACCGTCTGTCGGTCGGTGGGGCGGGCGAACTGGAGGAAGTCCTTGATGATGCGATCGAGACGTCGCGATTCCTGCAGGGTGATCTCGAGCAGCTTCTTCTGCGAGCCCTCGAGCCCGCGGGCGCCCTGCAGCATCTGCACCGAGCCGGAGATCGCCGCCAGGGGGTTTCCGATCTCGTGCGCCAGGCCGGCGGCGAGCTCACCGACCGCGGCCATCCTGCCCTTGAGGTTGAGCTCGCGCTGCAGCAGATGCCAGCTGGTGAGATCCTGGAAGATCACCAGGCTGCCGCGTGCCACGTTGCCGTGGTCCGAGATGGCGCCGACCGAGAAGCCGATGTGCCGGATCTTGCCGCCCACCTCGAGCTCGACCTCCTCGCGCGGCCGGTCGTGGGCGAGGGAGAGGCGCAGCAGCTCCTGCCACTGCTCCTCGTCGGCGAGGCCGAGCTGCCAGATGCGCAGCCCGTGCACCGGTCGGTCGCCGAGCGAGAGGATCGAGCGGCCAGCGCGGTTGATGCTCACCACCCTTCCTTCGAGGTCGGTGGTGATCAGGCCGCTGGTCATCGACTCGATGACGTCGCGGTGGAAGACCTCGAGCTCGGCGAGGTCCTCGGTGGTCTCCACCAGCGCCTGCTCGGCGCGCGCCACGTCGCGCGCCAGGTACGAGGTGAGCAGGGCGACGCCGAGGCAGCCGATCAGGTGCACCACCAGCGCGTAGGCCACCCTGCCGATCGAACCGTTGGGTCCGGCCTCGCCGAGGAAGCCGAGGTGCTGCAGGGTGATCATCGTGGCGTAGAGCAGCCAGGCGATCTCGGCCACCGTCAGACCGGCGCGTCGGCGCAGCAGCACCGAGG
This sequence comes from Acidobacteriota bacterium, assembly GCA_003388555.1. GTDB lineage: Bacteria > Acidobacteriota > Thermoanaerobaculia > Multivoradales > Multivoraceae > QQVD01. The sequence goes on from QQVD01000001.1 coordinate 6,252, forward strand.
CGACGCTGATGACGATCAGGTACATCATCGAGAACGGGCTCGAGATGCCACCGGAGCCGAGCACCAGCGCCGAGATCAGCACCAGATCGCCGATGAACTGCAGGTAGGCCTGGGCGATCAGCCACCGCCGGGTGGTCCACAGGATCAGCAGGTAGAGGAGACTCGAGGCGTAGCCGAAGCCGGCGACCAGCAGCAGCGAGCCGAAGCGGATCGAGGGAGCGTCGCCGTCGGTCAGCGTCAGCAGGTACGCCGGCAGCAGGACGCTGGTGAGGACGATCAGGCGGATGCAGGTCAGCCACAGGAGCTGATCCGCCAGCTTGCGGGTCGACGGGCGCGGAGCTTCGCTCACCGCGCCCGTCCGGGGCGCGGTCCGACCGGGCCGTGGCGGTGGCCCGGTCGGTACCCCGTCTGGTGATGGCGCACCGGGGGAAGCCTCCGCCGCGGGCTCAGTTGATCTGCTGGATGATCGAGTACATCGGCAGGTACATCGCCGCGACGATGGTGCCGATGACCACGCCCAGGAAGGCGATCATCAGGGGCTCGAGCAGCTTCATCAGGCCGTCGACCGCGGCGTCGACCTCGTCCTCGTAGAAGTCGGCGATCTTCGAGAGCATCTGGTCGAGGGCGCCGGTCTGCTCGCCGACGTTGATCATCTGACAGACCATCGCGGGGAAGACCTTGGTCTCGAGCAGCGGCTCGGAGATCGTCTTGCCCTCTTCGACCGACTTGCGCACGCTCATGATCGCGTCCTCGACGATCGCGTTGCCGGAGGTCTTGGCGGTGATCTCGAGGCCGTCGAGGATCGGCACGCCGGAGGAGGTCAGGGTCGAAAGGGTGCGGCAGAAGCGGGAGATGGCGATCTTGCGCAGCAGCATGCCGAGCACCGGGAAGCGCAGGATGATGCCGTCGATGATGCGCCTACCGCGGTAGGTCTTGTGGAATCGCCGCAGGCCCCACCAGATCAGCCCGATGGCGATGAAGATGAAGATGGCGTAGCGGCCGACGAAGTTGCTGGCGTCGACCACCACCCGGGTCAGGTAGGGCAACTGGCCGCCGAGACCGGCGAACAGCTGGGCGAACACCGGGATGACCTTCCACAGGATGACGAAGACCACCGCCGAGGCGATCACCACCACCGCGACCGGATAGGTCATCGCGCTGCGCACCTGCTGGCGCAGCTTGACCGCCTTCTCGATGTAGGTCGCCAGGCGGCGCAGGATGACGTCGAGGATACCGCCGGCCTCGCCGGCGGCGATCATGTTGGTGTACAGGTCGTCGAACGCCTTCGGGTGCTTGCGCATCGCATCGGCGAGCGACGAGCCCTGCTCGACGTCGGAGCGGACCGCGTGGATGATCTCGCGGAAGGTGCGGTTCTCCTCCTGCTCGCCGAGGATCTCGAGACACTGCACCAGCGGCAGGCCGGCGTCGAGCATGACCGAGAACTGACGGGTGAAGACCGCGATGCGCTTCGAGTCGATGCCGGTCGGCAGCTTTGGGATCAGCGGGATCTCGCGACCCTTCTGGCGGATCGAGGTGACCTGGATCTGCTGCCGGCGCAGCGTCGCCGTCGCCGCTTCCTTGCTGTCGGCGAGCAGCACGCCCTCCTGGCGCATTCCGCTGCGGTTCTTTCCCTTCCACGTGAACGTCGGCATCGGGGACTACCTCCGGGCTTGGGCTTCCGAGGCGGGGCCGGCGAGGCCCACCGCGGACGGGCCCCGGGCGATGATGTCCTGCAGCTCGTCGGGCTGCGAGGAGCGACTGATCGCGGTCTGCAGAGTGATGAGACGGCGGAAGTACAGAGTCGCCAGCGACTGGTTGAAGGTCATCATCCCGTGCTTGGACTGGCCGGCCTGCATCATGCCGTAGATCTGGTGCACCTTGTCCTCGCGGATCAGGTTGCGGATCGCCGAGTTGGGGATCAGCACCTCCATCGCCAGGGTGCGGCCCTTGCCGGTGGCGCGGGGCAGCAGCGTCTGGCAGAGCACGCCCTCGAGCACGAAGGAGAGCTGGGTGCGGATCTGCGCCTGCTGGTGGGCAGGGAAGACGTCGATGATGCGGTTGATCGTCTGCGCCGCCGAGTTTGTGTGCAGGGTGGCGAAGGTCAGATGGCCGGTCTCGGCGATGCGCAGGGCCGCCTCGACGGTCTCGTAGTCGCGCATCTCGCCGATCAGCACCACGTCGGGGTCCTGGCGCAGCACCGAGCGCAGCGAGTGGGTGAACGAGTGGGTGTCGGCGCGCAGCTCGCGCTGGTTCACCAGACAGTTCTTGTGATCGTGCAGGTACTCGATCGGGTCCTCGATCGTCACGATGTGCTCGTGCCGTTCCCGATTCACTTTGTCGATCATCGCCGCCAGGGTGGTCGATTTGCCGGAGCCGGTCGGTCCGGTGACCAGCACCAGGCCGCGCGGCTTCTCGCACACCTTCTCCACCTGCGGCGGCAGGCCGAGCTCGCGGAAGCCGAGGATCTTGTAGGGGATCTGGCGGAAGACGGCGGCCACCGCGCCGCGCTGATGGAAGACGTTGGCGCGGAAGCGGGCGACTCCTTTGATGCCGAACGAGAAGTCGATCTCGAGGTCCTCCTCGAGCCGGTGCTTCTGGTTGTCGGTCATGATCGAGTACGCGACCTGCTTCGTCTCGGTGGGTGACAGCGGCGGCAGGTTGAGCGGCCTCAGCACACCGTCGACCCGCACCTGCGGCGGCGAGTGGATCGTGATGTGCAGGTCGGAGCCACCCTGCTCGACCATATTCTTGAGGAGCGCGTTGAGACTCGGAGGCATCGGGTTCCCGCCTTCGTGTCCGGCCCAGCGACCGGAGCAGTGACCGGAGCGACCTGCCGGGGCCGGGGCTTCGTCTGGATCGTGCCTCAAGTCTCGCAGAAACAGCGAGTTGAGGGCGAGGACGCGGTCCCTGGCGGAACGGCGGGTGACGCGGTGGTCGGAGAATTCCTAGGTTACACCAATAGCTATGTGTCTTCCAGAGCCCGTCGGCGAGGAGCGACGGTCACCGCGGGTCGGCCTCGTCACCGCTGCCTGCGGGGGCGTTCTCGCTGCCGACCGGCGCCGCGCCCGTCGGCTCTCCAGCCGCCGTCGTCCCGTCGCCCTCGCCCGAGCCCTCGAGCTGCTCCCAGCTGCGTAGCGGCGACATCCAGCCGACCCAGTCGAAGAGCTCCTGGATGCGGGCGCTCGAGAGGTCGCGGTCTCCCTCACGGTAGCGGGTGGTGAAGCGCACCAGCCGGTTCTCGCTCGGGTGCACGAGCAGCACGCGCACCTCCTCGACGCGTTCGCCGCCGCGTTCCGGGTCCTCGTACTGGCCGCGCACGTAGTACGCCTTGCCGGCGGCGGAAGGCACCTTGATCTCGCGCGCCCCGGAGTAGGCGCCTCCGGGCAGCGCCTCGAACAGCTCCTGCTGCCGGTTGACCTCGGCGACCAGATCGATGCCGAACTCGCTCACCGGGTCGACCTCGACCCACATCCGGCGCTGCGGGTCCCCTGCCGGCGCACTGGCGCCACCTGCGTCCGACCCCTGGTCCACCGTACCCGAGGCCGGTGCCAGCTCGATGCGCTGCGCGTCCGAGCGGCTGAGCTCGAGGCCGCTCGGCACGTCCTCGAACGACAGATTGAGTGCTTCGCTCTCGACTCGGCGCGCGCTGACTGCCTCGTCCTCGGGTGCGGCGCCGCCGCAGGCCGCGACGAGGGCGAGCGCCGCGGCTGGGAGCGACGCGGCGAGGTACGGGCGGAGTGGGCGCATGCGATGGGTGTCCTTCGGTCGGAGGCAGAGAGGGCTCGCGCAGCGGATCCCAGTATGGCACTGCTCGTGCTCTCCGTTTCCCATCGCGTGCGGCCGGCGGTACACTGCGCGGCGCGGCGGCTCACCTCCGGCGAGCCTCAGGACGCGGCCGACGGCCGGGCATGACTCCGGGGAATGGCTGCGGGGAATGCCTGCCGGGAAGCACCGCGGGGAATGCAGCGCGCACCGGTGGCGATTCGTGATCGCGGCCGAGGCCTCGCGCCCTCGTCAGCGGGACGGGCCCGGTGCCGGCGCGTGAGCCGCGGCACGAAGCCGCGCTCGCCTCGAGCCCTCGGGAGCCTGCACCCATGCGACGCCGGTCGGCCGAAGGACGAGCCGAGAGTCGCAGACGCGCCGCCGCAGAGCCGACCGTTCGCAGCCGACCGTTCGCAGCCGACAGGAGCGCAGCACCGATGCAAGAGGGATACGTCGCCCGAGTCCTCGACCTGATCGACCCGTCGTCCCAGCGGCTCTACGCCGGGATGACCGTGGACGAAGCCGTCGCCATCCTCGCCAGCGAGGATCCGTCGCGGGTGCGCGAGATCGAGGGCTCGTTCGCTCTCGCCGCCCGGGTCGACGAGCGGGTGATCCTGGCCCGCAGTCTCGACCGCACCCTGCGCTACTTCCTGGCCAAGGAGGAGAGCGGGCCGATGCTCATCGTCGCCGAGCGCATCGACGAGATCCAGCGCCAGCTCGAGGAGCTCGGCTACGCCGACCAGTTCCATCCCTCCTACACCCGCATGGCACCGGCCCACCACACGGTGACGCTGCGGCTCATCGGCTGTCCGGATCCGAATCCCCGCTACCAGCGCTTCTTCACCCCCGAGCGCGAGGTCCTCGGCACCGATCTCGACGCCATCGGTGAGCGCTACGTCGGCGCCCTGCGCGCCGAGGTGCACAAGTGGCTCGACACCGTCGGCGGCAGCGAGCCGCTCGGGGTCTGCTTCTCCGGCGGCATCGACTCCGGCGCGGTGCTCATCGCCGCCTACCGGGCGTTGCTCGAGCGCGGCCAGTCGCCGGCCCGGCTCAAGGCGTTCACCCTCTCGGTGGGCGACGGCGGCGCCGACGCGGCACAGGCGCGCGAGTTCCTGCGCCGCTGCGACCTCGAGATGCTCGGCGAGGAGATCCAGGTGGCGTCGGAGCGGCTCGCCCCGCTGCGCGCCGTCGAGGTGATCGAGGACTACAAGCCGCTCGACGTCGAGTGCGCGACGGTGCTCCTGGCGCTGCTCGAGGGCATCCGCGAGCGCTATCCGCAGTGGCGACTGCTGCTCGACGGCGACGGCGGCGACGAGAACCTCAAGGACTATCCGATCGAGGACAACAGCGAGCTGACGATCCGCAGCGTGGTGAACAACCTGATGCTCTATCAGGAGGGCTGGGGGGTCGACTCGATCAAGCACTCGCTGACCTACTCTGGCGGTCTGTCGCGTGGCACGGTGCGCACGCTCGCGCCGGCGCGGCGCCTCGGCTTCGAGGGCTTCAGCCCGTTCACCCGTCCGGCGCTGGTCGAGGTGGCAGAGGGCATCGACTTCGCCGCCCTGACCCAGGGCTCGCACGACAAGCTGTATTCGCTCAAGGGCGAGGTGGTGCGGCGCGGCATGCGGTCGGTCTACGGCCTCGACTTCCCGGTGTTCGAGAAGCGCCGCTTCCAGCACGGGGCGATGTCCGGCGGCGTACCGGGCGAGGTGTTCGACGTCGATCCGGAGCTCTACCGTCGGCACTTCCTCGCCAGGTTCTGAGACCCCGACCGCCGGCGCGGTGGCATAGCCCGGAGCCCGACTCGGACCGGTGAGAGGCGAAGCACAGATGGAGCCGGCGGAGCAGCGCCCGACAGCGGATCAGGTGGCGGCGCCCCGGCCCGCGCCCGATCCGTTCGCTCCCGTGCGCTGGGTCGCCGAGCGCGAGCGGGCGATGCTGCCGGGCGGCGCCCGCGAGGTGCGCAGCGCGACGCTCTTCCTGGTCGGGTCCGAGTGCCCCTTCTCCTGCACCTTCTGCGACCTCGGACGGCACACCCTGGGCAGGGCGGCGACGCCAGCCGGCGCGATCCCTCGCCAGATCGTCGGCGCCCTCGCGGCGATCGAGGCCTCCGGTGGCGGGCCCATGAACGGCCTGCACACGGTGAAGCTCTACAACGCCAGCAACTGGTTCGAGGAGCGGGCGGTGCCGGGTCGCGACGATGCCGCGGTGCTGGGGGCGTTGGCGGAGATCCCGCGGGTCACCGTCGAGTGTCATCCACGACTCGCCGTGAGCGGGCGGTGCGAGGCGTTCGCCCGCGCCCGTCGCGACGGTGGTGGCGAGCTGGAGATCGCGCTCGGGCTCGAGACCAGTCGGCCGGAGGTCTTCGCCCGCCTCGGCAAGGGCTGCGACCTCGGCCACATGGAGCGAGCGCTCCTCTGGCTCGCCGAGCGCCGCGTCGTCGTCCGGCTGTTCGTGCTCGTCGGCCTGCCGTGGATCGACGCCGGCGAACAGGTCGCGGCGGCGGTCGAGAGCGTCGGCTGGGCGGCGGCGCGGGGTGCCGCCTCGGTGTCGCTGATCCCTTTGCGCCCGACACCGCAACTGCGCCGGGCCGCCCGGGCCGCCCGGGCCGACGACGGCCGTGGCGGTCGTGGCGTGGCGCCGGTGTCGCTGGCCCTGTTCGAGGACGCCGTCGGCGCCGCCTGCGAGGCGTACGACGAGCGCTGGGGTGGACCTCTGGTGGTGCGTGCCGATCTCTGGGATCTCGACGCGTTGCCCGCGTGCCGACGGTGCGGTGCCCGGCGCCGGGCCGCGATGAGGCGGCGCGAGCGCCGCTCGCGTGGGTGGAGCGACGAAGAGGCGGCGTGCTGCGATCGCTGCCGCAGAGCGCTGCCGGGTGAGGCGCCCGCCGCCGCGGAGACGCGGTCTTGAGCCGCGCCCGCGGTGGCGCCGCTGTCGGTCCGGCGCCGGAGCGCAGCCCAGCCAGGCGCTATGACGTCGCGGTCATCGGCTCCGGCTTCGCCGGCTCGCTGGTCGCCTGGGGCCTGCAGCGCCAGGGACTGCGCACGGTGCTGCTCGAGCGCGGCGCCCACCCGCGCACGGTGCTCGGCGAATCGACCACGCCGCTGGCCAACCTGGCGCTCGAACGTCTGGCCGTGCGGCTCGACAGCGAGGCGCTGTGGAACCTGGCCGCGTGGGGACGCTGGCGGCGCCACGCCCCAGAGCTGCGCTGCGGCCTCAAGCGCGGCTTCTCGTTCTACCGTCACCGGCCCGGCGAGCCGCTGCGCGGCGCCGCCGCGGGCGGGTCGCGGCTGCTGGTCGCGGCGTCGCCCGACGACGAGGTCGCCGACACCCAGTGGGACCGCGCCGCGGTCGACGCCTTCCTCGTCGATCAGGCGGCAGCGGCAGGCGTCTGCTACCTGGACCGCACCGAGATCGGTGAGCTGGAAGTGGAGCACGCCAGCCAGGGTGGTGGCTGGTGCCTCGAAGCGCGACGACGCCTCGACGGCGATGGGCGTTCGCGGCGCGGAGAGACGCTGCGGCTGCGCGCCGGCTTCCTGGTCGACGCCAGCGGTGGCGGCGGCTTCCTCGAGCGGCGTCTCCGGATTGCCCGCGAGGCGCCGAGCGCCACGCCGCGCACCCACCTGCTCGCCAGCCATTTCGGCGGTGTCGAGCCGCTCGCCGCGGTGGCGGAGACCGCGGACGGGAGCACGCCGCCGTTCGACGAGACCTGGAGCGCCGTGCACCAGCTGATCGACGAGGGGTGGATGTACCAGCTGCGCTTCGACGACGGCTGGACCAGCGCCGGCTTCGTGCTGACCGGCGCCGATCGGATCGCCGGGACCGCTTCGTCAGGGGTCGCGGGAGGCAGCGCCGGCGAGCGGTTCGCGGCCCTCCTCCGGCGCTACCCCAGCCTCGCGGCACAGTTCTCCGACGCCGCCAGCAGCGGACAGTGGTTCGAGGGCGCCGATCTCGCGTTCCGGCTGCGCCGCGCCCACGGTGCCGGCTTCCTGCTGCTGCCGCAGGCGTTCGCCTTCTTCGATCCTCTCTACTCCACCGGCATCGCCTGGTCGCTGCTGGCGGTCGAGCGGGTGCTCGACCTGTTCGCCGAGGGTCCGCCGCCAGCGGCAGCGCTCGAGCGCTACGGCGCCTTGCTCGAACGGGAGGCGGACCACGTCGACCGGCTGATCGGGTCGGCCTACCGCGCGATGGCCATCGACCGCGATCGGCTGGTCGGGCCGGGCGGGGTCGAGACCCTGGCGCTCACCTCCCGCGTCTACTTCGTGGCGGCGAGCTTCCAGGAGACGGTGCAGCGACTCTTCGCGGCCGACGACCTCGCCTCGTCGGGGGTCGCCGCGGCGCCGCCGCCGGCTCGGGCGGACGGGAGCTGGGCCTGGCGGGGTCTGCTCGGCGCCGACGACGCTCTCCTCGCCGAAGCCGCACGTCGTTGGTACGAGCTGCTCGGCGAGGTCGTGCAGGCGGCCCGCGGGCAGGCAGGTCACGGTGGTCATCCGCGACTGCGCCAGGTATTGGGCGAGATGCTGGCGGCGCGCGACGTCGCCGGGCTGAGCACGGATCCCGAGGCGCGCTCGGTCGGCGTCGACCTCGAGGCGCTGGTGGGCGCCAGCGACCGGCTCGGCTGCGACCCGGCGACGGTGCGCTCGCTGCTGCCGCGGCTGCGCAGCGCCGGGTTCCCGGGGGGTGCGCGGGCTGCCGCTGCCGCGGCGCCTGCGGCGCCCGGCGAGCCGGTATCCGGGTCGCCTTCCGGCACCCGCCCCTAGACTCCGTGAGGCGGTCGCGCCGCGGTCCTGCGCGGGTGGGCTGCGTGCTAAGTTGCCGGCCTCATGACGCGGGGGCGCTTCATCACCTTCGAAGGGCTCGACGGCAGCGGCAAGTCGACTCATCTGCGCGAGTGCGCCTCGCGGCTTCGCGACAGCGGCCTCGACGTGGTGGCCACCAAGGAGCCGGGAGGCACCGAGCTCGGTGACGCCATCCGCGCTCTCTTCCTCGATCCGCGGCGCGTCGCCATCGAGGGCGGCGTCGAGCTGCTGCTCGTCTTCGCCAGCCGGCGTCAGCACCTGATCGAGGTCATCGATCCTGCACTCGAACGCGGCGCCTGGGTGCTGTGCGACCGCTTCACCGATTCGACCCACGCCTACCAGGGCGCCGGCCGCGGCGTGCCGCGTGAGCGCATCGCGGCGATCGACGAAGCCGCGACCGGCACCAGGCGCCCCGACCGCACCCTGCTGTTCGACCTCCCGGCCGAGGTCGCGCGGGGTCGTGGCCAGTCGGAGAAGCGGCGCAGCGCCGAGAGCTTCGAACGCGGCATCGACCGGATCGACCGCGAGGACCTGGAGTTCTACCGTCGCGTGCGGCAGGGCTACCTCGAGCTGCTGTCCGACGAGCCGGAGCGCTTCGTGCGCATCGATTCGTCGGGCCCCGTGGAACAGACCCGCAGCGCGGTGCGCCAGGCGCTGGACCGCCTGCTCCTGGAGCAGGCGCCGGCGACGACGACCGCCACAGACCGCTCGCAGGGAGCGCCGTGAGCCTCGAGACGGCGGTCGATCTGGCGCGGCGAGGACGCCTCTACCCAGGCGTGATCCTGCACGGAGCCGATGCCGCCGGTCGGCTCGACGCGGCGCTGCGCATCGCCCGCACCCTGCTCTGCGAGCTGCCGGCAGCTGAGCGCCCCTGCGCGGCGAGCGAGGGCACGGCGCCCTGTCGGCACTGCCGGCGCATCGGGCCCGGAGGCGGCGAGACCTTCCACCCGGACTTCCGGGTCGTCGAACGCGACCTCAAGACCTCGACTTCGGTCGAGGCGGTCAAAGAGGCTCTCAAGACCGTGCAGTGGAGCCCGTTCGAGGCGCGTGGACAGGTGCTGGTGCTGGCCAGCGCAGAGACCCTGACGCCGAGTGCCGCGAACGCGCTGCTGAAGAGCCTCGAAGAGCCGCCGACCAGCGCTCCGCGCCACTTCCTGCTGCTGACTCCGGCGGCCACGGACCTGCTCGAGACCCTGCGCAGCCGGTCGATGCCGCTCTACCTCGGTGCGGCGAGCCAGCACCTCGACGAGGCCGACCAGGAGGCGCTCGCCGCCGCCGCCGCGAGCTTCGCCGCGGCGATGGATGCCTGGCGCCAGGGCAACGCCGGCATCTTCCTGGGCGCGGCGGCGGCGGCGCTGCTCGAGGTGGACGACTTCTCCGACCCGCGGGCGCTCAGGCCGTGGTCGCGGGCCGCGCGCGTGGTGCGCGATCGGGCCCTGTCGGGCGACGAGCCGGCGCTGCGGCGGGCCCTGCTGCAGCTGGCTCACGACCTGCTCGAGGCGCCGGAGGTGAGGATGCGTTCGATCGCGGCGCCGCGCATCGTCGAGGGATTGGTCTCGCGCGCCCTGGCCGGGTTCGCCGCGGCGCCCGCCGGCGACTGAGGGCCCGTCGCCCGATCTCCTACCGGCGCACCGGACGGGACGAGGGACGGAGGAATCGGGCTGCTAGGATGCCGGCGCCAACGGGAGCCGCGGGAGTGCGGGCCGCCTCCTGGCTGGGGCTTCCTGGGCAGTGCGCTCGAACCGATCCGGTCCTCCGGTGCGTAGATCGGTGCGACGCGCCGCCGGCAGGCCTCGGGGGTCGCACGGGTGGCGACCGTCGATCTCGCCGGTCGGGCGCGGGTGCTGCGGACTGTTCGACGAACGGATCAGAGGCGAGCCTTCGGGATCTCGCGCGGAGAAGAACCATGAGACCGAAGTCGCCTTTCTTGGATCACGAGACAGAGTCCGGCCGTCCGGGCCTGAGATGGACCTGGCGGATCGCGGCGAGCCTGGCGCTGGCCGTGGTGGCCGTCGCCGCCGGCTGCGATCAGGGCGCCGGCGCGGCGCAGAGCGACGACCCGGAAACGGTCGCCACGGTGGGCGGTCGCGAGCTGAGGCGCGACACCCTGCTCGAGCGCTCGCAGAGCCAGCTCGAGGGCGTCGAGCTGGAGCGGGTGCAGTGCGTCGCCAGCTCGGAGAAGAAACGCCACGACGTGCTCGAAGCCAACCTCGAGGGACTGGTGCGCGAACAGCTCGTCGAGCTCGCCGCCGCCGCCGACGGTGTGCCCTCGGAGCAGTGGCTGCAGACGGCGCGCGCCGCGAGCCGGGCGCAGGTGTCCGACGAGGAGGTCGGCGCCCTGATCGATGGCAATCCACGGCTGGCGCGCGCCAACCGCGATCAGATCGAGCCGCAGGTGCGCGACTACCTGGCCGAGGAGGCGCTGTACGAGGACCTCAAGCAGCGCTTCGCGGTCGACTACGGCCTCGAGCCCTACCGTGTCGAGGTGGAGGCGCTGGGACCGTCGAAGGGCGGCGGTGCCGCTGCCCCGGTGACCATCGTCGAGTTCTCGGACTTCCAGTGTCCGTACTGCAAGCGCGTGGTGCCGGCCCTGGACCAGGCGGTCGAGAAGTACGGTGACAAGGTCCGCCTGGTGTTCCGGCAGTTCCCGCTGAACAGCATCCATCCCGAGGCGCAGAAGGCTGCCGAGGCCTCGCTCTGCGCCGCCGACCAGGGGAAGTTCTGGCCGCTGCACGACGCCATGTTCCAGGACCAGTCCAAGCTCGCGGTGGCCGACCTCGAATCGACGGCCGAGCGCCTCGGGCTCGACACCACCGAGTTCGCGCGCTGCGTCGAGGAGGGCGACCATGCCGACGCGGTGCTCGCCGATCTGCGCGCCGGGGCGGCGATCGGTGTCAGCGGCACGCCGGCCCTGTTCATCAACGGCCGACCGATGTCCGGTGCGGTCGGCTTCGAGGCGCTGGCGGAAGTGATCGACGACGAGCTCGAGCGCCGCGGCGCCGAGTAGGGGCCGGACGACGGCGTTCGGAGTCAGGTGGTGAGCAGCTCGAGACCCGATGACCGTTCGCGGCCGGCGGCAGCCACCGAGAACCCGGACGATCGCCGCGGTGGGCTGCGCGGGGACCTCGGTCGGTTTCCCCACGTGCCGCTGCAGTTCGAGCGCCTGCCCGCGGCGGAGATGGTGCGTCGCGCCGAGCAGTTCGAGCGTCTCCTGCGCTCGCGACGCAGCGTCCGCTTCTTCAGCGACGAGCCGGTCGATCGGCGGCTGATCGAGCTGGCGATCCGCACCGCCGGCTCGGCCCCTTCCGGTGCTCACAGGCAGCCCTGGCACTTCGTGGCGGTGAGCGATCCGCAGACCAAGAGACGCATCCGCGTCGCCGCCGAGGAGGAGGAACGCGAGAGCTACCTCGGTGGCCGCATGCCCGAGGAATGGCTCGAGGCGCTGGCGCCGCTCGGGACCGACTGGCGCAAGCCGTTCCTCGAGACGGTGCCCTGGCTGGTCGTCGCCTTCGCCGAGCTGCACGGAGTCGAGGAGGACGGCTCGGTGCGCAAGAACTACTACGTCAAGGAGAGCGTCGGCATCGCCTGCGGGCTGTTCATCGCGGCTCTGCACAACATGGGGCTGGCGACGCTGACCCACACGCCTTCACCGATGGGCTTCCTGGCCGAGATCCTCGGACGGCCCAGGCACGAGAAGCCGTTCATCCTCTTTCCGATCGGCTACCCGGCGGCCGACGCGACGGTGCCAGATCTCGAGCGCAAGTCGCTCGCCGAGATCGCCACCTGGAATCCGGTCGCCGACCGCGCCGACCGTGCCGACTGTGCCGACCGCGACGAGGGCGACGAGTGAGCGTGCCGGAGGGCAGTCGTCGCGACGCGTCCGGCCGATCCGACGGCTCGGCGCCGCAGCTGCACGCGCTGATCCTCGCTGGCGGACAGGGCACCCGCTTCTGGCCGCTGAGTCGTGGGGCGCGGCCCAAGCAGCTCCTGGCGATGGTCGGCGAGCGCTCGCTGCTCGTCGACACCGTGCAGCGTCTCGATCCGCTGGTGCCGCGCTCGCGCATCTGGGTCTGCACCACCGCCGACCTGGCGCCTCAGGTGCGCCGGGAGCTGCCCGACCTCGCCGACGGCGCGGTCGATCGGCTGCTGGTCGAGCCGAGCGGGCGCGACACCCTGCCGGCGATCGCCTGGGCGATGTGGCAGATGCGCCGACATGCGGAGTTGGTGGCGGTGCTGCCCTCCGACCACTGGATCCCACGCCAGGAGGCCTTTCGTCAGGCGCTCGCCGAGGCCGCCGATCTGGCGCGCGAGGAGCAGCAGATCGTCACCCTCGGAGTGCTGCCCGATCGCCCCGAGACCGGATTCGGCTACCTCGAGATCGACGGCACCATCGGGGCTGCTGGCGGGCACCCAGCGGACCGGGGCGCGCAGGCCGGCGCCGCGAACGTCGGTCCGTCCGCGGAGCTGGAGCGGCTGCGGGTGAGGCGCTTCGTCGAGAAGCCGGATGCCGCGCGGGCACGGCAGTTCGCCAGCTCGGGCCGCCATCTGTGGAACGCGGGCATGTTCCTGCTCCCGACCGAGGTCTTCCTGGCCGAGCTCGAGGCGGCCCAGCCGGATCTGGCCGCTGCGTTGCCGGGGCTCGAAGAGGCCGCCGGGCGCGGCGCCGAGGCACAGCTGGCGGAACGCTACGCGGCGCTGCCGCGCATCTCGATCGACTTCGGCCTGATGGAGAAGGTCGGGCTCATCGGCGCCGTCGCCCTCGACTGCGGCTGGAGCGATCTCGGGTCCTTCGAGGCCCTCGCCGAGCTGCTCGAGCCGGACCCCGAGGGCAATCGACGGCGCGGCGAGGTCTACGCTGTCGACTCGCGCGACAACCTGCTGCTCGCCGAGGAGGGTGTCGTCGTCGCCGTCGGCCTCGAGGGAATCGCGGTCGTGCGCACCGGTGACGTGGTGCTGGTGATGCCGCGCGAGCGGGCTCAGGAGGTCAAGCAGGCTGTCGAGATGCTGCGCTCCGCCGGCCGCGGGGATCTGCTGTGATGCCGACCGCGCGCATCGCAGTGGCGCGCGGAGCGGAGGTCGAGCTGCAGCCGTTCACTGCCGGCTCGGCGCCGCGGCTGCTGCCCGAGCTGTTCGGCGACGACGGCGGCCCGTCGACGGAAGGGTTGCGGACCGACGTCGCGCCGGAGCGGCGGCTCGAGCTGGAGATCGGATTCGGCAAGGGCCGATTCCTGCTCCGCCGCGCCGCCGAGCAGCCGCAGACCTCGTTCCTCGGCATCGAGATCGTGAGCTACTACTTCCGGCTCGTCGCCCGGCGTGCCGCCCGCCGCGGTCTCGACAACCTGCGGGTGCTGCACGCCGAGGCGCTGTACGCCCTCGCGGCGCTGCTGCCGACCGGTTTCGCCGACGCGGTGCACGTCTACTTCCCCGACCCCTGGCCGAAGGCGAGACACCACAAGCGGCGCCTCTTCGACGCCGAGTCGATCGACTTGCTGGTGCGAGCGCTGAAGCCGGGGGGCGCCATCTTCTTCGCCAGCGACCACCTCCCCTACGCCGCGCTCGTCGAGCAGCTGCTGCGCAGCCATCCGCGCCTCGAGGTGGAGAGCCTCGAGGGCTGGCCAGAGGGACCTCGAACCCACTACGAGGGGAAGTTCGAGCAGCAGGGGCGTCCGATCTGTCGGCTGGTGGCGCGGCCGCTGGCCGGCACTCCGCCCGAGCGATCGCTGCACCCGGCAGGCCGCTGTGGGCTGCTCAGCGCCTGGAGCGAGGCGTTGGATCTCGACGAGGCCCTGGCGGCGGACGTCCCGGCCGCCGCGCCCTGAGGTCGCGGCCCGCCAGCACCTGTTGCCCGCCGGGATCAGGAGAGCTGCGACGCGACGTCGTCGCGGATCGCCGGATCGCAGTACACGCGATACTGGTCGATGCGGGTGAGATGGCGGATGAAGTTGCTGTACGTGGCCATCTCCTCGAGGCCGTCGCGGCACTGCACCAGCACGCGGGACCGCGCCAGACGATGGGGGTCCTTCGCCGAGTTGGACACCAGCAGCTGCGCCCCGTAGCGCTGCTGTAGAGGTGCCAGCCGTTCCTCGAAGCGGCGTTTCTCGTCCGCCTCGAGGTGCTCGCGGGTCTCGTGGGCGAGCACGAAGTGGCGTCGTGCCAGCACCGCCGCGGCATGCACGCTGGGACTGCGCCGCATCGCCGAGAGCACGCTGACGTCGTCCACCTCGAGGAAGGCCGTCGGGTCGGCGCGCCAGCGGGTGCCGGTCTCGCGTAGCCATTCGCCAAGGTGCAACTCGAGCACTTTGCCGGTGACGTTGAAGTACACCTGGGTGAACATGTAGTAACGCGCCAGCACCAGGGCCTCGAGGGCGTGCACGCCGCCCTCGACCACACCGATACCCCAGCTGTTGGAACGCGGATCGAGAAGCGGCAGCACCGTGTCGAGCAGCCGATCGAGGTCGAACTGCCCGTAGCGCACGCCGCAGAAGAGGCTGTCGCGCAGCAGGTAGTCCATCTTGTCGACGTCGAGCTCGCCCGAGACGATCTGGGAGAGGATGCGATCGGGACCGTCCGCGGATCCGTCGAGGATCGCGAGCACCGGCGCGGGATCGTGCTGGTGGCGTTCGAAGATGCGCTGCATCTCCGGCAGGTCGAGGAGGCGCCTGGTCATCTCCTCGTGATCGATCGGCTCGTCGAAGAGGTCCTCGGCGGTGTGGCTGAAGGGGGCGTGTCCGATGTCGTGCAGCAGGGCGGCGATTCGCACGTTGCGGCGGGCCTTGCCGCCCGTTGGCGGCAGGGGGCTCTCCGCCTGCGTCGCCAGGGCGTCGTAGAGCCGTCCCGCCAGGTGCATGGTCCCCAGGGCGTGTGCGAAGCGGCTGTGCTCGGCTCCCGGGAAGACCAGATGGGACAGCCCGAGCTGCCGCACGAGGCGGAGGCGCTGCATCGGCCGGGACGAGATCAGGTCGCCCTCGAGATCGTCGGCCTTGATGAAGCCGTGGATCGGATCGCGCAGCGAGATGCTCACACCAGTCTCCTGTCTCCGGCGCCGCAGCCGGTGGTGGCCGCCTCGCCTACACGGGTCGGATCAGTTGCGCGCCGGGTGCTCGGAGTGGGCCCGGAAGGGACGCAGCAGGTCGAGGATCGCTCGTCGGCGCGAGAGGATCTCGACCAGAGCGCGGGCGCGTCGCGGCAGGTCCTCGAGCAGCAGCGCCTGCTTGATCCGCGGTGGCAGATCGAGGTGGGTGCACACGGTGTTGATGCGTGCCGCCGGCGGCGCGGACGCGTCGCCCAGCAGCCGCAGCATCTGCTCCAGCATCGGCTGCTCCGTCTCGGCCAGGCAGAGCCGCAGCAGATCGTCGAAGCGGGTCGCCTCTTCGCGGCTGAGCTCGGCAGTGCTCTCGGGGCGCCGCAGCGGTTGCACCTCGGCGGTGCGATAGGGGCGCCCTTCCACCTCGCCACGCACCTCGAAGCGGTAGGCCCCGAGAAGGGTGATGTCGCTGCGCCCGTCGCCTCGCGGACGCACGTGGGCGAGCCGGGCAGCGGTGCCGATCGGCTCGTAGTCGCTCTCCGGACTCTCGGGGGCGACGTGGATGACGCCGATCAGGCGTTGCGCCGGGCTCTTCTCCTGCAGGTCGGCGACCAGGGCCCGATAACGCGGCTCGAAGACGTGCAGGAGCAGCGGGCTACGGGGGAAGAGCACCGTGCCGGTGAGGGGAAAGAGCGCCAGCGGCTCGCTCACGCCTTCGACGCCCGTCTCTCGCGACGGCTCGCCCGAGCCGGGGGGACCGTCCTGATCGTTCGCGCCCTGCACGGCCCCAACTCTAGTGGACCGGGACCGCTGACTCGATCACCTAGCCGAGGCGGTCCCTGAGCGGCGGCGGGGGTGATGCCGCGAAACCTGCCACGGCGCCGCTTCGCTGCGGCTACCAGAGGCGCCGCCGGTCCGGGCTCAGTCGTCGTCCTCGTCGTCGAGGTCTTCGTCGTCTTCGTCTTCGTCGTCGTCGAAGTCCAGATCGAGGTCGTCGCCGTCGTCGTCGTCCTCGTCGTCGTCATCGAGGTCGTCGCCGTCGCCGTCGTCTTCGTCCTCGGTTTCTTCGGCGGCGCTGCCCTTGGTGTCCTCGGTCTCCTCGTCGTCCGCTTCACGCGCCTTCGACTTGCTGGACTTCGGCGGCGGCGCCTTCTCTTCGCCGGCGATGGAGGTGCCGCAGTGGGGGCAGACGGCGTCCTTCTTGCCGAGGTCGTAGAACTTCGTCTCGCATTCCTCGCAGACGTGTTTGGCACCCAGTTCCGGCATCGACGAACCCCTTCGGTAAGAGCCAGCGAAAGGTAGCACCCGCTTCGAAAAGGTGTCAACGAATTCGCGGGTTCTCGGCCCTCCGCCGCGAGGCTGTCGCCGGGGTGGGCGCTGCGGGTCGCCGCGGGCCGCGGAACGCAGGCGACGCCAGCCCCGCTGTCCGGTGTCGACGCTGTCTGGCGCAGAGCCGGCGGTCGGGCGGCGGGGCCGCGACCAGACCGGCGATGAGGTCAGCGAGGGAATGCCCTCTCCCTCGACCGCAGTTGCGTGCACCGAGGCCGGACGCGGCATGCGACTGCGAGGTAGGCTGAGCCGATGCTGCTGATGCTCCGGGTCTTTCGGCCCGCATCGCCCTCATCCCCCTAAGCCTCCCCCCACGCGCTCGTCACCCTGAGGTGCGAGGAGCGGTCCGGGAGGCAGACGTCGTTCCTGCGCGACTGATCGACAGCGGTCCGCGGTGCCCGCGTCCTCCGGAGCGGTCGCCGGGGATCGGGGCGTTCGGGCCCAGGAGGTCTCGAAGCCGGTGCACTGATTTCTTCTGCGAGGAGTCCCGACATGATCGACCTGCAGCCCGAACCGAACGCGACGGCGTTCGGATCCCGAACCGCGCCGGCTCGGCGCGGCGCCCCGGCGGATGGAGCCTCGCGAAGGACAGGCTCCGCCGACACCTCGTCGCTGGTGTCGCTGGTGTCGCTGGTCGTCTCATTGGCGGCGGCGCTGGCGCTCGCCGTGCCGATCTCATCGGGCGCGATGATGCCGGCTCCGGTGGCTGGCGAGGAGCTGGTCGACCCCCTGGCGCCGGAGCTCTCGCAGCGCGATCGTCTCGGCGCCCTGATCGCACAGGTGAAGGCCGCTCAGGCGGGGATCGAGACGATGACCGCCGACTTCGAGCGCCATCAGGAGAGTCAGCTGCTGCTGGAGCCCGAGACCTCGCGTGGCCGCTTCAGCTACCAGGCGCCCGACCGCGTGCGCTGGGAGTATCGGCAGCCCCATCCGATCGACACCCTGATCGAGGGCGAGACGATGGTGACCTACTACGCCGACCTCGAGAAGGCGGAGCGCTACGAGATCGGCGAGTACTCAGAGCGTGTCTTCGAGTACCTGGGAGCGCGCGGCTCGCTCGAGACGCTGATGAAGTACTTCGAGCTCACCGCGGACTTCCCCGATTCCGAGGCCGAGGCGTACCACCTGACCCTGCTGCCGCGCTACAAGCGGGTGAGCAAGCGGCTCGACTCGATGGAGCTGTGGATCGACGGCCGCCGCTTCCTGCCCGTCCGGCTGCGCTACGTGCTGCCCAATGGCGACGTCACCGAGTTCTCCTTCGAGGATCTCGAGACCAACACCGTGCTCCCTGAGGGAGCCTTCCAACTCGAGATCCCCGAGGGAACGGAGATCCGCACCGTCGACCTGAAGGGCCGCAGCTGAGAGGGGTGGCGTCGGCGTGCCCGCGCCACGCGGCGGTCGACGTGCAGCCGCGAGCGGTGAGATGGAGGCGGCGATGAGTGGCCTGCGCTTCTCGGTCTCCTCGACAGAGGGTACGGCGCGCCGAGGAGTGCTGGTCACGCCTCACGGCGAGGTGCAGACGCCCGCCTTCATGCCGGTCGGCACCCTCGGGGCGGTCAAGGGCCTGGGGCCCGAAGCGCTCGAGGAGTGTGGCGCGCAGGTCATGCTCGCCAACCTCTACCACCTGACGCTCAGACCGGGGATCGAGCGCATCGCCGAGCTCGGGGGGATCCACGCCTGGACCGGTTGGCGAGGTCCGATCCTCACCGACAGCGGTGGCTTCCAGGTCTTCTCGCTCGGCGACCTGCGCCAGATCGACGAGCAGGGGGTGCGGTTCCGCAGCGTGCACGACGGCAGCCGGCTGCGCTTCACCCCCGAGTCGGTGGTGGCGTCGCAGGCCTTCTTGGGGGTCGACGTGGCGATGGTCCTGGACGAGTGTCCGCCATGGCCGATCGGCGAGGCCGAGGCGGAGTCGGCGCAGCAGCGGACCCATCGCTGGGCGGTGCGGTCGCTGGAGGAGCGGAGTCGCCACGACGACTGGCCGGGCGCCCTCTTCGCCATCGTCCAGGGCAGCTTCTACCCCGAGCTGCGGGCTCGCGCGGCGAGTGAGCTGGCGGCGTTGCCCTTCGACGGCTTCGCGATCGGCGGCGTCTCGGTGGGCGAGGAGAAGTCGCTGGGTCGCGCCGTCGTGTCGCAGATCGCTCCGGGCCTGCCGGCCGACCGTCCGCGCTACCTCATGGGGGTCGGAACGCCGGCCGACATCGCCTTCGCCGTGCGGCACGGTGTCGACCTCTTCGACTGCGTGCTGCCCTCGCGCAACGCGCGCCACGGCACTCTGTTCACCAGCGGCGGGACGCTGCGGATCAAGAACGCCCGCTTTGCCACCGACCCGAGACCGGTCGATCCGGAGTGCTCGTGCGTGTGCTGCCGGCGGGTGAGCCGGGCGTTCCTGCACCACCTCTTCCGCAGCGGCGAGATCACCGCCAAGGTCCTGGCGACGGCCCACAACGTCCGCTTCTTTCTTGACTTTGTAGGGCAACTTCGCGAAGCTCTCGCGTCCGGCTGTCTTGCGGCCACGGTGGACGACTGGATCGCCCTCTACGACGACGAGAGCCCGACCTCCTCGTCGAGCGAAAGCTGTTGACGAGCTCGCCGCCGACTCCGCCGGTCACTGCGCATGAGGCCGCGCCGGACGGCTCCCTGACGCCCCGCGTCGCGGCCCGGGCAGCAGTTGCGCGCCGATCAGGCGGTGCGCCGGATCAGAGCTGCAGGTAACGAAGAGACCACGAAGCGAGGCCACGCGATGCACGCACTGCGACTCACCGACGCCGCCGCCGGCGTTCTCGCGCAGGCGGCGGCGCCGCCGCCCGCCTGGGTGCAGTTCGCTCCCCTCGTCTTCATCCTGCTGATCTTCTACTTCATCGCCATCCGCCCGGCGCGCAAGAAGCAGCTCGAGCTGCAGAAGACGATCGAGGGGCTGCAGAAGGGCGACAAGGTGATCACCACCGGCGGGCTCTACGCCGAGGTGGTGAGCAGTGACAAGGTCAGCGTGGTGGTCAAGATCTCGGACGGAGTCAAGGTTCGCGTCGCCAAGTCGGCGATCGCCGGGCTCCAGAACCAGGAAAGTGGAGCGTAAGCCGATGAACCAGAGTCTGCTCTGGCGCGGAGTCCTCATCCTCGCTGTACTCCTCGTCATGGCCTACACCGCCTATCCGCCCCAGGAGACGATCAACCTCGGCCTGGATCTGCGGGGCGGCATCCATCTGGTGCTCCAGGTCGAGACCGAGGACGCGCTCAAGGCCGAGACCGACAAGGACATCGACCGACTGCTCCAGGAGCTCGAGTCCGAAGGAGTCCAGGGGGCGCGGGCCGAGGCCACCGACAGCGGCAGCTTCGTGCTGCGCGGAGTCGGCGACGACGACGAGCGGGCGCTCGACCGGGTGTCCGACGACTTCCTGCCCGGTTGGTCGCGCAGCCGCTCGGGCGACGAGGTGCGGTTCTCCCGTCGGCCCGAGGAGACCAACTCGATCGAGGATCAGGCGGTCCGCCAGGCGGTGCAGACCATCCGCAACCGCATCGACGCCTTCGGCGTGGCCGAGCCGGTGATCCAGCGTCAGGGCAACAAGGACCGCATCGTCGTGCAGCTGCCCGGGGTCGACGACCCGGAGCGGGTCAAGGAGCTGATCAAGAACACCGCCTTCCTCGAGTTCCGCCTCGTCGCCGAGCCGCCAGGAGTCCAGGGTGGAGGCGTCTCCCCGAGCCGTGAAGGTCTGCTGTCGAACTTCGGCGGCTCGCTCCCCACCTCGGTCGAGCTGTTCACCGAGGACGAACGCGACGACGACGGCCAGCTGCTGTCGCAGACCTTCTACGCCCTGGAGTCGCGCCGGGTGATCACCGGGCGCGACCTCAAGGACGCCCGCCCCAGCCTCGGCCAGTTCAACGAGCCGGTGGTGAGCTTCTCGCTCACCGCCGACGGCGCCAAGACCTTCGGCGACGTCACCGGTCAGAACATCGGCCGCTTCCTCGCCATCGTGCTCGACGGCAAGGTGCAGTCGGCGCCGCGGATCAACGGCCGCATCACCGACTCGGGAGTCATCGAGGGCGGCTTCACCCAGCAGCAGGTGGAAGACCTTTCGACCGTGTTGCGCAGCGGTGCGCTGCCGGCGTCGATCAACTATCTCGAGGAGCGCACGGTCGGACCGTCACTGGGCCAGGAGTCGGTGGAACAGGGAGTCAGGGCGCTCGCCGTCGGCGGCATCCTCGTGGTGCTGGTGATGCTGGTCTTCTACCGCGGCTCGGGCATCAACGCGGTGATCGCGCTGGTGCTCAACATCGTGCTGGTCTTCGGTGCCCTGGCCGCGCTCGACGCGACGCTCACCCTGCCTGGCATCGCCGGCATCATCCTGACGGTGGGTATGGCGGTCGACGCCAACGTGCTCGTCTTCGAGCGCATCAAGGAGGAGCTGCGGGCCGGACGGGCGGTGAAGACCGCGGTGGCGGCCGGCTTCGGCAAGGCGCTCTCCTCGGTGCTCGACGCCAACATCACGACTCTGATCGCCGCGATGTTCCTGTTCAACTTCGGAACCGGACCGATCCGTGGCTTCGCCGTAACCCTCTCGGTCGGCATCCTCGCCTCGGTGTTCACCGCGATCTTCAACAGCCGCTGGCTGTTCGATCTCTTCCTCTCGCGCCCCGGACGGGTGGAGAAGCTGTCGATCTGACCGCGCCCCGCGGGCTCGACCCCCGGAGCCGCCCAGCCCCACCTCACCGACTCGTCGATCCTTCTTGCAGGTGCCCCGCCGGCATCGGATGCGGAGTAGCAGGCCATGGACATCTTTCGCGACTCGAACTTCAACTTCATGGGATGGGCCAAGGTGGGCCTGGTCATCTCGGTGATCGCCTTCGTGGCCTCGATCGTGGCGTTGTTCGGTCTGGGCAAGCTCAACATCGGAATCGACTTCGCCGGCGGTACCGAGCTGGTCCTGCGCTTCGACGAGCTGCCGAGCCTCGAGGACGTCCGCTCGCTCGCCGCCGAGGTGAGCGGTGGCGAGCCCCTGGTGCAGCGTTTCGGGGCCGAGGAGGACCGTGAGATCCTGGTCAAGACGCCGCTCGTGGAGGGCAGCGAGGAAGGCCTGCGCGAGCGCCTCACCGCGCGCCTGGACGAGCGCTTCAACAGCGATCTGGCGGGGCGCTTCGACCTCAACCAGCGCGGCAGCGCGGCCCTGGCAAGCCTTCTCCTGGAGGCCGACCCCGACGGTCGCGGCGCGCTCGACGAGGAGATCTCCGACGAGGAGAGGCGGGTCGCGATGGCGGCCTACTACGAGCAGGTGGCCGAGGCGGTGGTCGCCGAGCGGCAGAGAGACGGCCTGCTGGAGAGCTGGAGCGAGCTCGACGCCGTCGAGGAGGTGACGCCGGCGGTGCGCCAGCTGCTCGAGAGTGAGACCGCTCTCGGCTCGTACGCGGTCTTGCGCACCGACAACGTCGGGCCCCAGATCGGCGCCGAGCTGCGGGCCAAGGGTCTCGCCGCGGTGTTCTTCTCGATGATCGGCATGCTGGTCTACATCTGGTTCCGGTTCGAGCTGCGCTTCGGCATCGGCGCTCTCGCCGCCACGGTGCACGACGTCGCCATCGCGCTCGGCGCCTACGCCCTGGCCGGGTACGAGTTCAACCTCACCACGGTCGCCGCCTTCCTCACCGTCGTCGGCTACTCGGTGAACGACACCGTCGTCGTCTTCGACCGGGTGCGTGAGAACCTCCAGCAGTCGCGTGGCGGCGATCTGAAGGAGCTGATGAACCGCAGCCTCAACCAGACGCTGTCGCGCACCATCCTGACCTCCGGCACCACCCTGTTGACGGTCACCGCGCTGTTCGTGCTCGGCGGCGAGGTGATCCGCGGCTTCTCCTACGTGCTGATGGTCGGCATCATCGTCGGCACCTACTCGTCGATCTTCGTCGCCGCGCCGATCGTGCTGATCTGGGACCGTTACTTCCCGCGCAAGGTCTGAGGCCTCGCTCCGGGCCGGCGCCCCCGGCTGGTCTCGAGCTGGCGCTGGCGGCAGAGACGACGCCGAAGGCACCGCACTGCACGAGCGCCTCGCCGGACGGCGCTCGATCGCTTCTCGAAGCTCTGACCCAAAGCCGCGCACGGTGTTCGCGCCGACTCGGTTCCGCTCTCGCGGCGGGCCGAGTACAATGCTCGTTTCCTCTTGCCTTGATTGAGGTTACGAGCATCCGCGAGCGCCTCCGTGAACGCCAAGACGACCAGTCGAAGCGGCGAACCGCCCGCCCTTCCGCCAGACATCTCCACCCTCGATGAAGTGGTGCGTCGACTCGAGTACCACGGTCGCGAGGTCGACGGGCCGTGGCTGGGAGAGATCTACGGGTATGCCCGTGAGCAGCACGGGACGCAGACCAGGCGCTCGGGCGAGCCCTACATCACCCACCCGCTCGCGGTCGCCTACCTGCTGGCGGACCTCAAGTTCGACCAGACCTGCGTTGCGGTGGCACTGCTGCACGACGTGCTCGAGGACACCGGGGTGTCGAAACAGGGGCTGGCCGATCGCTTCGGCACCGAGATCGCCGAGCTCGTCGACGGGGTGTCGAAGATCGGCCGTCACGAGTACGTGCGCCGGGACGACGCCCAGGCCGAGACCTTCCGCAAGCTGATCCTGGCCTCGGCCCGCGACCTGCGCGTGATCATGGTCAAGCTGGTCGATCGCTGGCACAACATGCTGACGCTCTCGGCGATGCGCAAGGAGTCGCAGCGACGGATCTCGCGCGAGACGCTGGAGATCTACTCGCCGATCGCCCACCGCCTCGGCATCTCGCGGGTCAAGAGAGAGCTCGAGGATCTCGCGTTCTACCACCTCTACCCGCACCAGTTCGACGAGCTGCAGGCCAAGGTGAGCGAGAAGATCGAGGCCGGCAAGCAGGCTCGCGACGTCATCTCGGTGGAGCTCGGCAAGGCGCTCGAGGGAGCCGACCTCGACGGCGAGATCTCCCACCGCATCAAGGGCTACTACTCGATCTACCAGAAGCTGCGTCGCCAGGGCGTCGACATCTCCGAGCTCTACGACTACCTGGCCTTCCGGATCATCGTGCCCGAGGTGCGTGACTGCTACGCGGTGCTGGGTGCGGTGCATCAGAGCTGGAGGCCGATCCCGGGCAAGTTCAAGGACTACATCGCAGTCCCCAAGCCGAACCTCTACCAGTCTCTGCACACCACGGTGGTCGGCGAGCACGGCGAGCCGTTCGAGGTGCAGATCCGCACCCGCGAGATGGACGCGGTGGCGGAGGAGGGGATCGCCGCCCACTGGCGCTACAAGGAGGGACGGCTGGAGGCCACCTCGACCGACGCCGGGATCGTCTGGCTGCGCCAGCTGCTCGAGTGGCAGCAGGACGTCTCCGATCCTCGTGCCTTCCTGCAGACGCTGAAGATCGACCTCTATCCCGAGGAGGTGTACGTCTTCACCCCGAAGGGCGAGATCCTGTCGTTCCCGCGAGGCGCCACCCCTCTCGACTTCGCCTACCGGGTGCACACCGAGCTCGGCCACCACTGCTCGGGGGCACGGGTCAGCGGCCGCCTGGTGCCGCTGCGCACGCCGCTGCAGAGCGGCGACATCGTCGAGATCCTCACCAACCCGAATCGTCGCCCGTCCCGCGACTGGCTGAAGATCGTCGCCACCCCTCGCGCCAAGAGCAAGATCCGCCACTGGCTGAACACCCAGCAGAAGGAGCGCGCGATCGAGATCGGGCGCACCCTGATCGAGAAGGAGCTGCGGCGCTACAAGCAGAGCCTGCGGCGGGTGTCGGAGACTCCCGAGTTCGGCCAGCTGCTCGAGTCGGAGGGGCTCGATGGCGAGGACGAGCTGCTGGCGAGGGTCGGTTTCGGCAAGCTCGGCGTGCAGCACGTCGCTCAACGTCTTCTCACCGAGCAGCAGCTCGAGCGCGAAAGCCGGCCCAGCCGCATCCGCAAGGTCGTCGACCGGCTGCTGCCGGGCAACGACGACTCTGTGGTGGTGCGTGGCCAGGGCGACCTGCTGGCCTACCTCGCCAAGTGCTGCAGCCCGCTGCCGGGCGACGAGATCATCGGCTACGTGACCCGGGGCCGGGGCGTCTCGGTGCACGCCGCCGAGTGCCCGAACGTGCGCAACCTCCTCTACCACCCGGAGCGCGAGATCGAGGTCGCGTGGGCGCGCAAGGACGAAGGCATGTACGAGATCGGCCTGATCATCGAGTGCGCGGACACCCCCGGCATGCTGGCGCGACTGACCGAGGCGATCTCGAAGAACGAAGGCAATATCCGCCAGTTCGAGGCGACCACTTCCGAGACCGGCCGGGCGGAGATCGCGATGCGGGTCGAGGTGCACAACCGCCGCCACCTGGAGCGGGTGCAGCGCAGCCTCGCGGGCCTGCGCGGCGTGCACGACGTCCGACGCCGGATGGAAGGTGGCGGTGAGAGGGAGCACGCCTCGTGAGCGGGATCTGGGGCCCTTCGAGGCTCGGCAGCGGAGGCTCGCCATCCGGCTCCTCGGCAGCGGTGACGGAGGCGAGCGTCGCCGGTCGGATCGCGGCCTGGCGCCAGGCGGTGCCGGGTCGACTCCCAGCCGGCGTTGGAGGGTGGCTCGCAGACAGCTCCCGGCGGGTGCTGGGGTATCCGGCCGCCGCGCCCGCCCTCGTCGGCAGAACTCCTTTGCTATCAGTGACTACGAAATCATTCGTGTCTTGACATAAGCTCAGAGCGATTGCTAGCCTGACTCAGCTTCCAGCCCAAGCTCGGATTTCGCGTGTGACCATGGACCGTCCAGGAGCATCTTGACGTGGGTTTGTTCTCTCGCTCGAAAGGCGTCGTCGGCCTCGACGTAGGCAGCTTCGCCGTCAAGCTGGTCGAGCTCAAGGAGCGCAAGGGCGGCGAGTACCAGCTGCAGCGCCTGGGGATCGAGCCGCTGTCGCCAGAGGCCATCGTCGACGGTTCGATCATGGACTCGTCGCTGGTCGTCGACGCGATCCAGAAGCTGGGTGAGGAGACGGCGGTCAAGAACGCCAACTTCGCCACCTCGCTCTCGGGTCACTCGGTGATCATCAAGAAGATCGACCTGCCGGCGATGGCTCCGGAGGAGCTCGCGGAGTCGATCCAGTGGGAGGCGGAGCAGTACATCCCCTTCGACATCAACGACGTGAAGCTCGACTACGTCTTGCTCGACGAGCAGGCGCAGGCGGACCAGATGGAGGTGCTGCTGGTCGCCGTGAAGCGCGACAAGGTGAACGACTACGTGTCGGTGATCCAGCAGGCCGGTCGCGCCGCGGCGCTGGTCGACATCGACTCCTTCGCGGTGCAGAACTGCTACGAGGCGAACTACGACATCGACCCGATGAAGGTGCTGGCGCTGGTCAACATGGGCTCGTCGGTGACCAACATCAACATCCTGGCTCGCGGATCGACGGTCTTCTGGCGCGACATCTCCTTTGGTGGCAACCAGTTCACGGAGGCGTTGCAGCGTGAATTCAACCTCTCCTTCGAGCAGGCCGAGAGCCTCAAGCGCGGCGAGTCCGTCGATCGGTACTCCGCCGCCGACGCGCGCAGCGTGCTCGACACGGTGTCCGGCGAGATGGCCGCGGAGATCCAGAAGACGTTCGACTTCTTCGGCGCCACCTCGTCGGAGGGTGCCGTCGACGAGTTGATCGTCTCCGGCGGTTGCGCCCTGACTCCCAACCTGGTCGACGCCTTGAAGGACCGCTTCGGGCTGCCGACCGAACTGATGAATCCGTTCCGTCGCATCCAGATCAAGGAATCGGACTTCGACATCGCCTGGATCCAGTCGGTGGCTCCGATGCTGGCCGTCTCGGTCGGCCTGGCGATTCGCAGGATCGGCGACTAAACGACGCAGGGCCCCTCAGATGATTCGCATCAATCTCGTCGCGGAAGGTCGCAAGCCGGTCGTCGCTCGCCAGCGCGAAGCCGGTGGCGGGCTCCTCGACTTCGCCGGCGAGAACATCGCGGTCTACACGCTGGTCGCGGGCTTCCTGGTCTTCGCAGTGGTGTTCGGCGTCTGGTTCTGGCGCCTGAACGGCACCATCAACAGCAAGCAGGCCGAAATCCGGGTCAAGGAGAAGCGCGTCGAGGAGCTGCGCGAGATCATCGATCGCGTCGAGGCCTTCGAGCGTCAGCAGGCGTTGCTCGAGCAGAAGATCGCTGTGATCACCGATCTCAAGAACAGCCAGCGCGGGCCGGTGGAGATCATGGACGAGGTCTCCAAGGCCCTGCCCGAGCTGCTCTGGCTCGATCGACTCGAACAGAGCGGTGACCTGATCAAGCTGACCGGCCGCGCCTTCAACCTGAGCGCCATCTCGACCTTCATCGAGAACCTCGACCAGGTTCCGGTGTTCCAGGAGCCGGTGCTGCGGGATTCGAACAAGTCGCGAGAGGACGTCTGGAACTTCCAGATCGAGTTCCAGAAGCTCACCTTGTCGCCCGAAGAGGCGGCCGGCGGCAGCGCCGGTGACGATCTGGCCAGCTAGCGGCGAGGCGGAGAACGTTCATGGAAACAGGTCTAGAAGGACGGCCCTGGTACTTCGGTCTCGCGATCGGGGTGGCGCTCGGCGCAGTGGCCCTCTACGCCGGCTACTCGTTGCGGCTGAAAGACATGCAGGCGCGGATCGCGCGCCAGGACCAGGAGATCGTCGAGCTCGACGACCAGATCCGCCGCGGCGAGGCGGCCAAGGCGCAGCTGCCGCAGTTCGAAGAGCGAGTCGCCAACCTCGAGCTCGAGCTGCAGAAGCTGATCCAGATCCTCCCCAACCGGCGCAACGTGCACGACCTGCTGCGCCAGTTCCGTGCGCTCGCCGAGCGCGAGGACTTCAACCTCACCAAGGTCACGCCGGGCAACGAGGTTCCGCGCGACTACTTCAACGAGTGGCCGATCCAGCTGGCGCTCGAGGGCACGTACCACAACCTGGCCAGCTTCTTCGACCGCATGTCGCGCTTCCCGCGCATCATGAACGTCGACGACCTGCGCATGAACTCGCTGCGCAGCCCGACTCCCAACCGCTCCCTCAGCGCCACCTTCACCGCCAAGACCTTCGTCTACATCGACGATGAAGAAGGGGCGGCGGAGGAGGAAGGCGCTGCGGCGCCCGCCAGGGGAGGCCGGCGATGAACCGGCACCGTGACGTCGCCTCGACGGGTGCGGAGCGTCGGCGCTACGACTCTGCGCTGGGCGGCCTGTTCGTGATCGTCCTGCTGGCTTCGCTGCTCGCTGCGCCCACGTTGGCGCAGCCCGCCGGCGACCCCCAGCCGGTGGCCCCTCCGGTCGGCGACGCCGAGGATGATGCCGAGACGGACGCCGCCGGCGAGGATCTCGACTCCCTGCTGGCGGACGACACCTCCGGCGTCGGGAGTCCGATCGGTGACGACCTCGGCGCCGACGAGGGCGATCTGTCGCTCATCGAGGATCTGCTGGCCGAGGGCGAGGATGCCCTGCAGACGTCTTACGTCTACGACGGCGGCGGACGTCGCGATCCCTTCCGCTCCCTGCTCGTCGTGGCCGACCGGGCGGAGGGTCCCGCGGGACCGCGGCCGGAAGGCATTCCCGGTCTGCTGATCGACGAGGTCACGCTGACCGGTGTGTGGATCACCGGCGACGGGCCGGTGGCCCAGGTCCAGTCCGCCGATCAGGCGGTGTCCTACCTCCTGCGAGAGGGTGACCGCCTGTTCGACGGCGACGTGATCTCGATCACCCACTCCCGCGAGGACGGCGGTGAGATCCGTTTCCGGCAGATCGTCGACGATCCGACGGCGCCCAAGCCGTTCCGTGATGTTGTCAGGAAGCTCGAACCGTAGCCGTCGCTGGCTACGGAGTTGGCGAGGGTCATATGCGAGAAGGTACTGAAACGATGCACCACCGACAGTTCCCCTGGAGGCCGAGGGTGGCCGGAGCGCTGGCTTCGAGCAGCGCGTCGACGAGCGTGCTCGTGGCGCTGACGCTCGTGCTGCTCGCCTCGATCGCCCTGGCGGCGCCGATCGTGCAGCCGGCCGGGCCCATCGAGCTCTCGTCGATGGAGATCCTCGAGACCGGGCAGGGCACCGAGCTGCGCGTCGAGGCCGACGGACCGCTGATCTGGACCCAGTACCGGGACGAGCAGGGCGACCTGGTCGTCGAGCTCCCCAACACCCGGGTCGCGCCGACTCTCGGCACGAGGTTGGCCGGACAGGGCTTGCTCCAAGGGGTCGAAGTCCTGTCGGAAGACAACGGCGACCGGCCCCTCACCCGACTCCTGATCCGCACCCGTGACGCAGCCGAGCACTCGCTGTTCGTCGACGACCGTCTGCTGACCCTGCAGTTCGTCGCCGTCGGCTCGGCCCAGCCGACCGCGGTGGCGGCCGAGACGCAGCCGCCGGCCGAGCAGGCTGAGCCGACGGTGCCGACCGTGCCGACCGAAGAGGCCCCATCGGCTGCGCCGGAGCAGACCGAGGTCGCCGTCCAGCCGCGAGGGACCTCCGCCGGCCGCGGAGAGGAGACGAGCGCCGCTCCGGTGAGCGCGCCGGCGACCACAGGCCTAGCCGCCACCCGACTGATCGGCGTGCAGGCTGTCGAGGGCCCCGACGGCATCGGGGTGCGCATCCTCGGCGACGGCGAGTTCAACTACTCCACGTTCGCGCTGGAGAGTCCTTCCCGGTTCGTCATCGACCTCGAGGGTGTGGTCAACACCGCACCGCGCCCGAGCGTGGCGGTCGACGGAGCCGCAGTCACCCAGGTGCGCGTGGCCCAGTTCGAGCCCTACCCGAACCCCGTCACCCGCGTGGTGCTCGACCTGACGCAGGACACGGCGCCGGTCATCCAGCGCGGCCCCGACGGCCTCACCCTCTCCTTCCCCTCGGCGGGAGCGAGCCCGAGCGACGATCTCGTCGCCCAGCTCGAGCCGGCGGATGCCGTCGAGCCGGAGGCGGAGGCCGCGGTGCTGGTCGCCGAGACCGATGCTGCGCCGCCGCTCCAGGATCCGGACGACGAGGCCGGCTTCGACGACAGCGAGTTCGACGACAGCGAGACCGAGCTGGCGCAGGTCGAGGGCCAGGAGGCGCCCGCGCTCGAGCCGCTCGACGATTCGGCGCCGATCGAGATCGTCCTGTCGCCGGATGCCGACGACACCGGGATGGAGGACGAGGGCGTCGCGGCGGAGGAGACCTTCGACGTCGCCGCCGATTCGCAGGAGCCGCCCGAGGCCCTGCAGGAGCCCCTCTTCATCGAAGACACCACCCGCCGTGAGCGACCGAACCTGCTGCCCGGTGGCGAGGACGTCACCCTCTACGAGGCGCAGGAGACCTCGCCGCTGGCGCAGGCCGACGAGCAGCGCTCGGGCTCGCAGTCGCCGAGCTTCGGCGTGCAGACCGTCGACAACACCCGGCGCTGGGTCGGCGAGCCGGTGACCATGAGTCTCAAGGACGCTTCGATCACCGAGGTGCTGCGCACCATCGCGCGGGTCAGCGACCTCAACCTGGTGATCCAGCCGGGAGTCGAGGGGACCGTCACCGTCGAGCTCGTGGCCGTGCCCTGGGATCAGGCTCTCGACCAGATCCTCAAGGTCAACGGTCTCGGCATGCAGCTCGACGGCAACATCCTGCGGGTCGCCCAGACCGAGACCCTGCAGGCCGAGGCGGTCGCCGAGCAGACACTGAAGCAGGCGAGGGCACTCTCGGTGCCGCTCACCACGGTGCTCAAGCGGCTCAGCTACGCGCGCGCCACCGACGTCTCCCGCATCCTGACCCAGGCGCAACGCTCGGGTGGCCGCGGCGGCGGTGGCGCCCTCGGGCGACTCGGCATCATCACGCCGGGCGGCATCCTGTCGCAGCGCGGAACGGTGTCGGTCGACGCGCGGACCAACACGCTGATCATCCAGGAGCTGCCGGACTACCTCGACACGGTGATCCAGGTGATCGAGAACCTCGACACACCGGAGCGCCAGGTGATGATCGAGGCCCGCGTGGTCGAGGCGACGAGGAACTTCACGCGCTCCCTCGGCGTGCAGTGGGGGCTGCAGGGCGAGGCCAGCGCCCGCTACGGCAACACCACCGGGCTCGACTTCCCGAACAACATCGCGGCCGACGGCGGAGTCCAGCTGCTGCGCGGCGGCAACAACGGCAGCCTCAACCTCAGCCTCGGCAACGTGTTGAACTCGTTCCAGCTCGACGTGGCGCTACGCGCGGCCGAGACCGAGGGCCTGATCAACATCATCTCGGCGCCCAAGGTGGCGACGCTGAACAACGAGCGTGCCTCGGTGCAGAGCGGTCTGCAGATCCCGATCCAGACGGTGGCCAACAACACTGTCTCGGTGCAGTTCATCAACGCGACGCTGCGCCTCTCGGTGCAGCCCCAGGTGACCGCCGAAGGCACGATCATCATGGACATCGACATCCAGAAGCGCGAGCCGCTGCTCGCCTTCGCCGTCGTCGGCGCCACCAATGCGCCGATCTCGACGCGCGACGCGCAGACCAGGGTCATCGTCCGCGACGGCGGCACCGCGGTGATCGGTGGCATCTACACGATCAGCAGCAACGAGGGCTCGGACCGGGTGCCCGGCCTGGCCAACGTCCCCATCCTCGGCCACCTGTTCAAGAACCGGGCGAAGGACACGACCAACGAAGAGCTGCTGATCTTCATCACTCCCCGAGTCATCCAGCTCTAGGGCTGTAGCGGAAGGAAACGACCGATGTTGCGAAGAGTCACGTTCGCCGCACTGATCACGGTCCTCGGCCTCGGCCTTGGGGCGTGCGAGTCGCGCACCGACAAGACGGACGGGGGCGGCGTCCTGCTCTCTGTGTCTGATTTCGACGGCCTGCCGGTCCAGGTCGGAGTCAACAACGCGGTGGCCGCCGGTGGTCTGGTCCAGATCGAGGAGATCACGATCCAGAACATCGCCAAGGACCCCTTCGGCTCCACGTCCCAGCTGATGAACGTCGAAATGGACTCCTACGAGGTCACCTTCACCCGCGCCGACGGCGGCTCACGCGTGCCGCCGTCGCTGGTGCGCGACATCTTCGGCGTGGCGCCGGTGAACGGGACCGAGACGTACGAGAACCTCCCGGTGATGTCGCTCGAGCAGCTCGACACCGAGCCTCTCTCCGACCTGCAGTTCATCAACGGCGGCTTCGACCGCGAGACCGGGGACCAGACCATCCTGCTGAACTTCCGCCTGCGCTTCTTCGGCCGCACCCTGAGCGGCGACGCGGTGCAGACGGAGCCGATCGGGTTCACGATCGAGTTCGTGCCCTGAGGAGTGAAGGTGATCATGCTCCCACTCAAGACAGAACGCACCATTCTCGGGCGCTACCCGGCGCTGCTCGCATCACTTCTCTTCCTGGGATTGACGGCGGCCTGCTCGAGTGACTCGCCCACCGAGCCGCAGCAGAACCCCGGTGGCGGGGGCGGCGGCGGTGGCGGTGGAGCCACCGCCTGGAACATCACGGTCACCACGGATCGACCGTCGGTGCAGGTGAACAGCTCCGAGGCGGTCTCGATCAACATCCGCGTGCGGCGCGCCGACAACGGTCAGCCACCTCCGAACGGCGCCACAGTGCAGGTGACCACCACCCTCGGTGATCTCAACAGCCAGGGCAGCGGCATCCAGAGCGGAGTCGCTCAGCTCACCGGCGGGGACGCCACGGTCCTCCTGTTCGCGGGGCCGATCAACGGCAACGCGATCGTGCGAGTTCAGCTGGAGAACTCCGTCGGGAGCAGCCAGGTCCAGATCGTCGGTTCGGCGACCTTCTTCCTCACCGCCGTCTCACCCACCGTCGGCGACGGCGATGGCGGCGAAGTGGTGCGGATCACCGGCGGCGGCTTCTTCGAGCCGGTGCGGGTGCTGTTCGGCAACGCCGCGGGCGAGGTGCTCGAGGTGACCGGCAGCCTGATCCGCGTGCGCACGCCGTCGGTGAACCTGGCCCCCGGCCAGTCGCAGACGGTCAGCGTCCAGGTCACCGTGGGATTCAACACGCCCGAGGCTCAAACCGACAGTCTCGCCAACGTGTTCACCTTCGGCGAGGACCCGATCCAGCAGATGCAGATCTTCGGTGTCACACCCAACAGCGGGCCGAACGAGGGCGGCACTCCGGTCACCATCAGCGGCGTCGGATTCACCAGCCCGGTGCAGGTGCTGTTCGGATCCGGCAGCCTCGGCAGCTTCAGCGGAGTCGAGGCTCAGGTGCGCTCCGTGACCAGCTCGCAGATCGTCGTCGATTCCCCGGCAGCGACAGGATTCGGCGTCGACAACCGCGATCAGCAGGTCGCCGTCCTGGTGCGCCTCATCGACACCGGCGAGTCGGCTCTGTTCAACAGCGCCTTCCTCTACGGCAACGAGATCTTCATCACCGCGGTGGCGCCCAACATCGGCCCGGCGGGTGGCGGTCAGCTGGTGACCATCTTCGGCCAGGGCTTCGACGAGCCGGTGGCGGTCTCGTTCGCCGAGGTCGCGGCGACGCCGATCTCGGTCACCGGATCCGAGATCATCGCCCGCACGGCGGCGGTGCAGTTCTCGGACTGCAACAACGACATCGCCGGCCCGGTGCGGGTGACCAACATCGAGACCGGGGCCGAGGCAGAGGGTGGCAACTACACCTACGAGATCACCGATCTGGCGCCCTTCGTCACCTCGGTGAACCCGCGCGGCGTGGCGCAGGCAGGCGGCGACCAGATCACGATCTTGGGCGGCAACTTCGGAACACCTCTGCAGGTCCTGGTCGACGGCGGCATCGCCACGGTGACGAGCGTCAGCGAGAGCCAGGTCGTCTTCCTGATGCCCTCGTTCCCGAACTCGGACCTCGAGCAGGTGGATTGCGACGACAACGGCGACGGCACGATCGGCGATCGCTACATCGAGAGCGTCGTGACGCGTCAGATCGGCATCACCGTCTCGGGCAGCTGCTCGCTCGACGGCGACCTCGACGTCAGCTTCAACGTCACCCCGACCGACACCAGCTGCCGCAACGACGTCGGCGATCCGCCGGATCCGCCGCAGCCGCCGTCGGCCGCCTTCAACGCCACGGTGAACGGCCTGACGGTGGCCTTCGACAACACCTCCGTCAACGCCACCACCTACCAGTGGAACTTCGGTGACGGCACCACCAGCAACGCCACGGATCCGATCAAGACCTACGGCGCCGCTGGCACCTACCTGGTGCGCCTGACCGCGATCGGCCCTGGCGGCAGCGACACGACGAGCCAGAACATCACGGTGCCGTAAGCGGCGCCGAAAGCGCCCGAGACATCGCGCCCACCGGTCGCGGCGAAAGCCACGACCGGTGGCCCCGCGGTGTTCGGTCGATCGGTGCCCCTGCCGGTGGGCGCGAGGAACGCCGACGCGGCGCCCTGCGTCCGGTATCCGGGGGGAGCCGGCCGACGCTGGCGTGGCCGCGGCGTCTGCGGCCTTCCACAGGAAGGCTGCCGCGACGGCGCAGCAACGGCCTGCGCGTAGCTGCCACCGGCACCGCGTCCTACGCTAAGGTTTGGACGCAAGCGTCCGCCGCTCCGTAGAAACTCAGGCCATGACCTCGATGAAGACCACCTCTGTCCACACGATCTCGCGCTCGGCACTGGGCGCCACCCTGGCGTTCGTCCTCCTGCTCGGCTGCGACTCGACCTCACCCGTGGCGCCGCCTGGAACCCTGCTCACGATCAGCGCCAATCCGGCACGGATCACCTCCGACGGCACCTCGGAGATCCGCGTCGTGGCGCAGAAGCCGAACGGCACGCCGGTGAACCCAGGGACCGCGATCCGGATGAGCACCACCATCGGGCGCATCGAGCCGACCGTGCACGCCAACGAGCAGGGCGAGGCGATCGCCACACTGGTCGGTGCCGGCGAGTTCGGCGAGGCGACGGTCGTCGCCAGCGTCGGTGGAGACTCGATGGCGGAGGTCATCGTCCAGGTGGGCATCTCTGCCGCGTCGATCTCGCTGCAGACGACGCCTTCGAGCGTCTCGGAGGAGGGCGGGAACCTGCAGCTCGTCGCCCTGGTGCGCGACGATCAGGGCCGACCGCTGCCGGGTGCACAGGTCAACTTCTCTACCGACATCGGCACTCTCGACTCGGCTGGGCGCTTCCTCGAGACGGACGCGGGCGGCTCCGTATCCGACACCTTGAGAGTGCGCCAGTCCGACATCGACGTGGTGACCGGCGACACCTTCCGGGTGACCGCAGAGGTGGCGACGGGGGCTGGTGCGATCGTCGACGACGCCGTGACCATTTCGATCGGCCGCCGGCCCCGCGCTGCCTTCACCTTCGTGGTCTCCGGCAACACCGTGGTGTTCACCGACACCTCCACCGGCCGTCCGACGGCGTGGATCTGGGACTTCGACGACGGCGGCAGCACCACGGACAGCACCGAGCAGAATCCGGCCCAGGATTTCGCCATCGGCACCTACAACGTGCGCCTGACGGCGTCGAACTCGCAGGGAGAGAGCTCCGTCACCCGGGTCGTGACCGTCACCGGCCAGTAGACCGGAGGTCTGGAGCGGCCATTCCGCGACCGGACGTCCCGGGTCGCAGTCATGCCATCGGCGGCCGCGGCGCGGCAGCGCAATCGCCACGGCTGCAGTAAGATGCCGGGGTTCCCCGACCGCCAGCGGACGGCGCGGACGTGGCGTCCGCCCGTCCCGATCGCTGCGCCCGATCCGACACCCGGCGATCTCCCGATCTCGCGGCAGTCCGTCGGGGACCACCGGATCCGAGTCGGGCGGAGGACGCGAATGGCCTTGTCCAACAATCCGAGAGTCCGTCTCGCCGAATTGCGCGAGCGTTGGGACGCCGACCGACGCTCTCGGGTGTTCCTGCAGCTGGCCGAGGAGTACCGACGCCAGGGCCAGCCGGGGGACGCCATCGGCGTCCTCGAGGTCGGCCTGTCGCACAACCCCTCGTCCGTCGCCGGTCAAGTGGCCCTGGGACGCTGCCTGGTAGAGCTCGCGCGCCACGAGGAGGCGCGCGACGTGCTCGAGAGCGTGCTGGCGCGCGATCCCACCCAGATGGTTGCCGACCGTCACCTCATCGACCTGCACCTCTCGCTGGGCGAGCTCGACAAGGCGGCCGAGAGGCTCTCGGTCTACGAGCAGCTGAATCCGCTCGACCCGGCGCTGCCGCAGCTCCTCGAACGGGTGGCAGAGCGCCGGGAGTCTCCTTCCGCCGACGACGCAGGAGAGACCCCGGCGCCGGCCGCCGACGTCGAGCTCGCGGCGGAGGACGCCGAGCCGGCCGATGCAGCGACGTCGGCTCCTGCGCCAGCTGCCGCCAGCGAAGAGCCTCCGAGGCACGGTGCAGCCACCGCGGCCCCGATCGCAGAGGCCCCGATCACGGCGGAAGCCGCCGCCGAGACAGCTGCGCGAGGAGCCGTCCCGCCCGAGGACGCCCGCCATCCGCTCTCGGCGGAGCAGGAGCAGTCCAGTGAGACCGAACCCGACCGGCCCGGCGGGCCGCCGCCGAGGGAGTCGGAGCCGTCTGACGCGATGGACCGAGCAGGCTCGGCACGCGAGGCAGCCGTCGAGGATGTGGGGAGCGACGATGGCGTCGGTGCGGACGGTGGGTCCGGCCGTGCGGCCGTCTGGGGCGAGGTGTTCGCGCTGCCCACCGATCTCGCCGCCTCGAGCCTGCACTTCTCCCCCGGCGCCTTGCGCCGACTCTCGACCTCGCGGCGCCACGAGTCGCGCGAGCCAGACCGGGCTGCAGCGCCGGCGGGCCGATCGCACGAGAGCGAGCCTTCCGCGCCGGAGCCGGAGCCAGAGGAGGCCGCGGCGCCGCGCGAGGCTCCTGCCGCTCCCTCGCCGGCTGCAGCTGCGGTCGTCGCCGAGCCTCAGGGAGCTCTCGACGGTCGTCGCGACGCCGATCCCGGAGCCGCGGCGCGGCAGACCGCCGCGAGGCTCGAGGGAGAGGAGGCCTCGGGCAGCGAACCGGGTGGGCGTGTGCCACCACGAGCGGCGAAGAGCCCGGGAGGATCTCCGGAGCGGCGCCTCGATGCAGCCCGCATCCTCGCCCTCTACGATCATCCCCGTCGACCCGGTCTGCAGATGACCCCCGGCCTCGAGCGTCGTCGCCAGCTGATCGGCAACTACCTGCGGGCGCTGCGCGAGCTGCGCGAGGAACCGAGTTGAGCCTGAAGCGGGCGCTGGAGAGCGTCGCTCGCCGGCTGCACGACCCGTGGTTCCTGGCGCTCCTCGGTCCGGACGGCCTGGCCATCGAGGCGCTGCAGTTCCCCGCCTCCTCCGGCATGGAGCCCGAGGAGGTCTGCGTCGAGGCGGCCAGCCTGCTGCGCGCGCTCGCCCAGTCGCACGACGAGTTCGGTGACGGTGCAGGAGTGGCCGGGCTCTCGGTCTCGCTCGGGCGGGCGCGCTTCGAGCTCAGTCGGTTCGACGAGGACGTCTACCTGCTGGCGGTCAGTGGAGCCGGCAATCCACAGGCGCGGGTGCACTTCGAGCTGCGCCGGGGCACCTTGCAGCTGAGCAAGTTCTTCGACTGAGTCGTGAGCCGGCGAGCGGCGACCGGGCCGGACGCGTAAACGCGTGGCGATGGGGTCGAGGGTGCACTCTGGCCGGTTACAGTCCAGCAGCGTGATCTCCACTCCAGCCGCGATTCCACCGAATCCGACAGGCCTCTATGCCATCGTCGACGACCCGCGCCACGCGTCCCCTGCGGCGCTGGTCGAGGCGGCGGTGGCGGCCGAACGCGCCGGGTCGACCTGGATCCAGCTTCGTCTCAAGCGCCTCTGCGATCGTGATCGCTACGAGGTGGCCAGTCGCTGCTGCGAACGACTCGCCAGCCGCGGGCGCAACCTGTGGATCGACGACTGCGTCGAGCTAGCCGCTCTCCTCCCCCTCCGCGGTGTGCATCTCGGGCAGCAAGATCTGCCGCCGCGCGCCGCCAGGTCGCTGCTCCCTGGCGACCGGCTCGTGGGCCGCTCGACACACGATCTCCGCCAGCTCGCTGCAGCGGACGCCGACCCTGAGGTCGATGTGGTGGCGATCGGTCCGATCCTGCCGACCGGCTCGAAGCAGTCCCCGGATCCGGCGGTGGGTTGGGAGGTCTTGCGGGACTCTCGTCACCTCACCACCAAGCCTCTGATCGCGATCGGCGGCCTCGGGCCGCGCAGCTACGCCGAGGCGCGAGGCCACGGCGCCGATCTCGTGGCGTCGATCGGCGCTCTGGGCGGTGGCGAGGAGTTCGAGCGGCGTTGCCTGGAGCTGGTGGAGATCGAGCGGCGAGCCTCCTGGCGAGGATGAGCCTCGTCGGGGGCTGCCGCGGTACGAGAGGGAGGTACGATGTCCTTCACCTCGGGAGGAGAGCGCACATGAGTGGACTGGCGATAGCGACGATGATCACGATCTGTGGCGCGGTCTGGGGTGGTCTGGCGCTGCTGGTCCTCCGGGCCCTGCGGCGCTCACCGTCCGGCTCGTAGCCGGTGCCCGCAGCGACGCAGGCCGCGGTGGAGGTCCGCGGCCCCCTGTCCTCGAGCGGTCCGGAAGCGGTGAGCGCCCCCTGCGGCGCCCGCGCGGAGCGGCGCCGCATCATGGCGCCGACCCCGGGTACTCGGCGCGGCAGGCGTCGCTGCGGACTCGAAGCGACGCCCGACGTCGACGCGAGCGCCGGCCTCGATCTCACCGACCGGCTTCTCGAGTACGGATCGACCGAGGCCCGTGCCGAGCCCGGCCGCGGCGATCTGCCGCCCGCCGGCCCCCTTGCGGTGACCCTGCTCCGGCGCCGCTGGCGAGATCGGGTGGCCTGAGTTGCGGCTTTTTCTCGTAGGTTTCATGGGTGCAGGCAAGAGCACCGTCGGCCGCGCTCTGGCCCGCCGCCTGCAATGGCCGTTCGTCGAT
This sequence comes from Acidobacteriota bacterium, assembly GCA_003388555.1. GTDB lineage: Bacteria > Acidobacteriota > Thermoanaerobaculia > Multivoradales > Multivoraceae > QQVD01. Next base: position 44,953 of record QQVD01000001.1, read on the forward strand.
CTCGATCAGGAGATCGAGCGTAAGTACCGCGTCACAATCCCGCGGATTTTCAGTGAACACGGAGAGGCGGGCTTCCGCCAGCGCGAACATGAGGTCCTGGCGGGTCTGGCTTTCGTGGGGCGAGCAGTGATCTCGACCGGAGGCGGTACCTTCACCTTCGAGCCGAGCCGGCGGCTGATCGCCCGCGCCGGGGTGAGCGTCTTTCTCGATCCCGACTTCGATCTGCTCTGGCAGCGCCTGGTTCGTTCGCCGAAGGAGCGGCCGCTGCTGGCCGATCGCACCGCGACCGAACGTCTTTGGAAGGCTCGTCGCGAGGTCTACCTGGAGGCGAATCTGCGGATCGACGTCGGCGCCGACGGGGACCCGGACGCGGTCGCGGCGGCGATCGTCCAGCGCCTCACGGAGGACCCTTGCGTTATCTGATTCTCTCCGACATGCACGGCAACTGGGAGGCGCTCCAGGCCGTGCTGCGCCGGGTGCGACGCAAGCAGTTCGGCGAGACCCTGGTGCTCGGAGACCTGGTCGGGTACGGCGCGGCCCCCAACCAGGTGATCGAGGCCATGTCGCGACTTCCCGGCAGGTTGCGCATCGTACGTGGCAACCACGACAAGGTCGCCGCCGGCCTCGAGCCCGGTCACGGCTTCAACGAGGTCGCCCTCAGGGCGGCGCAGTGGACCACCGAGCGCCTGACCCGAGCCAATCTGGAGTACCTCAAGGACCTCCCGGTCGGCCCGACTCTGGTGATCGAGTCGCAGGCAGGCGCCGGGGAGGCCCCCTATGGCCGCAGTGTCGCGATCTGCCACGGCTCGCCGGCCGACGAGGACTGCTACGTCTTCGCCGAGAGCGAGGCGCTGGCCGCGTTTCGCGCCGAGCCACGCGCCTGGGTGACCTTCTTCGGGCACACCCACCTGCCCAGTCTCTTCCTCCTCGAGGAGGGTCGAATCGCCGGCGCTCTGCTGCGCGGTAGCGGCGTGCTGCAGCTCGACCCCGACCGGCGCTACCTGATCAACCCCGGTTCGATCGGTCAGCCCCGCGACCGCGATCCCCGTGCCGCCTACATGATCTACGACTCCACCCGGCAGACGCTGCGCTGGTACCGGTGTCGCTATCCCCTGCAGAGAGCGCAGCGCAGGATCGTCGGTCAGGATCTACCTGCTTCGTTGGCGGAGCGCTTGGCCCACGGGATCTGAGAGGGCCCGAGCCTTGGGCGCCCTCGGGTGACGGCAGGGGGCGGGATCCGGCTCAGACGGGAGGCGGTCGCGACACCACCTGATCGAAGTCGAGGCCCTGCTCGGTCAGCGAGATGAGGTGCTCCAGACGCGGCTCGCTGCCGCCGACGGCGTCGACACCTGCGCGCCAGGTCTCCAGGGCGCCGGCGCGATCCCCGGTCTGCAGCAGGATGAGACCCTGGACCAGCCGCGCCTGCGAGTAGGCCGGGTCGGCTGCGACCGCCTGCCGCAGGTGGTCGAGCGCCATCGGCACCTGCCCCATCAGGAAGCGGACGAAGCCGGCGCCATAGTGTGCGACCGGGTCCTGAGGTTCCCGCTCCAGCAGCGCGCTCGCCTCCTGGAAGGCGTCGAAGTGCTGCTCGTGGGCCAGCAGCAGCTCGATCAGTTGCCGCCGTGCCCCGAGCTCGCCGGGCGCGGCGGCGATGCGAGCCCGCAGGTCCTCGACCTGGCCGGCGACGATCGGCGGCAGGGCGGGCTCACCGCGGAAGCCTTCGGGAGCCTCGGTCGCAGAGTCGGGTGCCGGAGCTGCCGGGGCTCCGGCTGCCCCCGGCTGCAGCGGCAGTCCGGTGTCGCGGAAGGCGAGGGCGATGAGAATCGCGACGAGGGCCACCATGCCGCCTCCGAGCAGCGTTCCTGCGAGCAGCGGGTGCCGTCCGACCAGGCCGGCAGGTGGGCGCGCCGAGGCCGGGGCGGTCTGCGTCGTACCGGCTGGAGCGGTGACGGGTCCGCCGAGCGCTTCGAGCCGCCGCAGGGTGAGGGCGGCGCGTTCCTCGAGCACGCTGCGCTCCGACTCGGCGAGCCCTTCGTCACGCAGGGTCTCCACCAGCTCGTCGAGCTGCAGCTGGAGGTCGCGATGGCGCAGGTCGGAACGGCTGCGCGCGGCGCGTCCACGGGCGGCCCACAACGCCAGGACGACGCCGGCGACCAGCCCGACCAGCAGCACGACGATCGGCGCCTGGGACATCACGGGACTCCTGCGCCGCCCCGCGTCGCCCGCCTACGGATCTCTTCGCGGTAGCGAGCCAGCTCGGCGTCCTCCGCTGCCTGGTGCGAGTCTTCGCCACTCTCGTCCCCGCGGCCGCGACTGCGACGACCCCGGCGGGTCTGCAGCAGCACCCAGAGCAGACCCGAGGCCACGGCGATCACCGGCACGATCCAGACCAACAGGTTGAACCCCTCGGGCTTGGGAACCAGACGCACGAATTCGCCGTAGGCGCCTTCGAAGTAGGCCACGATCTGGTCGTCGGTGTAGCCGGCGGCGAGCAGCTCCCGGATCTCCTCGCGCATCGCCAGGGCGCTCGGCGACGGTGAGGCTGCCACGGAGAGACCCTGGCATACCGGGCAGCGCAGGCGATCGGAGAGCTCGTAGGTCGCCTCGTCGAGCTCCTCGCCGCTCAGCGCGGCCCCTTCGGGCTCGCCCAGGCCTCGTTCCACCGTCGGCTCGGCGGGGGCGGGAACGGGCTGCGCCGCGGCGACCACCGCGGCGGACAGCCCGAGCAGCCCGAGCAGGAGAGCCGTGGACAGCGTCGAGCGCGCGGACGGCTGCTCGTGCTCCATCGGCGACCGTTCAGAGCAGGCCATCGAGGGTCCGTTTCAGGTGCCCACCGCTCACCGCACCGATCACCTTGTCGACGATGACCCCGTCTGGACCGATGAAGAAGGTCTCCGGCGGGCCGTAGACGCCGTAGGCGATGGCCGTCTTGCCTCCGGGATCGAGCAGCGACGGCCCCCAGCTCCCGTGTCGCTGCTGGAAGCTCGCGATCGCCGCTGTGTCGTCCTGGTAGACGACGCCGAGGAACTGTACCGAGTCGGCGTAGTGCCGGGAGGCGCCGAGCAGCGCCGGATGCTCCTGGATGCAGGGGGCGCACCAGGTCGACCAGAAGTTCACCACCACCGGTTTGCCGCGCAGGGCCTCGAGCTCCCAGACCTCGCCGTCGAGCGACTGCAGACGGAAGGACGGCGCCGGCTTGCCGACCAGCGGCGAGCTCATCTCGTGCGGGTCGAAGCGGAAGCCTGCCGCCAGGAAGGCGACCAGCGGCAGGACCACGGCGAGGCCTATGATCAGCACCCGGGCGTTGATGCGCACTGCTTGGTCTCCTGGTCCCCGGTCGTCCCGTGTTGCACGACTGTCGGTCAGGCTTCCGCCGGCTCGGCCACCGGGTCGCGGTGGCGCCTTGCCAGCGGCAGCGGCGCCGGCAGAACGCAGAGCGTCGTGCCGACGACCATCACGACGACTCCGACCCAGATCCAGACCACCGCCGGCGTGACGATCGCGCGCAGGCCGATCGTGTCACCGCCCTGGCGTACGTTCATCAGCGTCAGGTAGAGGTCGTGCGTGGCGCTAGTCAGCACCGAGGGAGTGCCGAGTGGCTCGCGCTGGGTGGGATAGAAGTTCAGCGACGGGTCGAGGGTGCCGAGCAGCTCGCCGTCACGCCGCACCTCGATGGTGGCCAGCTGGCGGGCGAGGTGAGGCTCCTGAATCACCTGCACGTCCTGGTACGCCAGCGAGTAGTCCGCCACCTGCAGCGATTCGCCCCGTCGCAGAGTGCCCTCGGCCTCGGTCTGGAACTGCGAAGAGATGGCGACCGCTGCGAAGGTCATGACGACGCCGAAGTGCACGACGTAGGCGCCGAGGCGCTGCGGCGCCACCAGCGAGCTGCGTACCGCCGCCGTCGGCAGCGACTCGCCCCTGCTGGCCCGCGCCCTGGCCGGCCGCAGCGCCTGATCGGCGGTCACCCAGAGTGTGTAGCCGACCAGGAAGCCGACGAACACCGTCATCGGCTGCCAGGAGAAGACGAGTCCGAAGAGCACCGCCGCCACCAGTCCGGAGGGCAGTGGCCGTAGCAGCACCTTGCGCGCCAGCCGGGGGTCGGACGTTCCCCAGGGAAGGGCAGGCCCGATGCCCATGAGGAGCAGCAGGGCGAGGAAGAGTGGCACCGACATGCGGTTGAAGTAGGGCTCGCCGACGCTCACCTTGACCCCCCGCACGGCCTCGGCCGCGATCGGGAAGAGCGTGCCGACCAGCACCGTGAACATGATGCTGACCAGGATCAGGTTGTTGAGCAGGAACGAGCCCTCGCGCGAGGCGAGACCGGAAGTTCGTCCGGAGCTGCTCAGGGTGTCGATGCGCAGGGCCAGGAGCACCACGACTGCGACCATGCAGAGGGCGAGGAAGACCAGGAAAAGAGGGCCGATCGGGCTCTGGGTGAACGAGTGCACCGAGTTGACCACCCCGGATCGGGTCAGGAAGGTACCGAGGATGGTGAGCAGGAAGGTGACCAGGATCAGGATCACCGTCCAGGCCTTCAGCGTTCCCTTGCGCTGTTGCACGATCGCCGAGTGAAGCGCCGCGATCGCCGTCAGCCAGGGCAGGAAGGAGGCGTTCTCCACCGGATCCCAGGCCCAGTAGCCACCCCAGCCGAGCACTTCGTAAGACCACCAGCCGCCCAGCATCAGGCCGAGGGTCAGGAAGGCGGTCGGGACCAGCAGCCAGCGGCGCAGAGGTCGCAGCCAGGTGGCGCCGAGCTGTCCCCGCAGCAGCGCCGCCATCGCCATGGCGAAGGGGATCGTCATGCCGACGTAGCCGAGGTACAGGGTCGGCGGATGCCAGATCATCAGCCAGTGGTTCTGCAGCAGAGGGTTCGGTCCGGGACCCTCGGCGGGAACCGGGGGCGGCGTCGGGGCGAACGGGTTCGCCGGGCCGGCGATCAGGTAGGAGAAGAAGATGCCGACGGCGAGCACGACCCCGAGGGTGTAGCCGAGGTACTCGTCGTGACCGCGTCGCTGCAACACCGTGATGGCGATCGTGTAGAGGCCGAGGACCAGCCCCCAGAAGAGGATCGATCCCTCGAGGGACGACCACAGCGAGACGATGGTGATCACCGTCGGGGTGGCGGTGGAGCCCACCTGCGCAACGTAGCTGACCGAGAAGTCCCGCTGCAGGAGGGCCACCTCCATCACCAGGTTGGCGGCCAGCATGGCGATGCCGAAGCCGATCGCCAGACGCCGCGTCCAGCGCAGTGCGGTGGCGGACTCGCGGGCGCCGGCGGCGAAACCGAGTGGGGCACCGACGCAGCAGCAGAGCAGTGCGACGAGGACGAGGGCTTGGCCGAGGGTCGAGTACACGATGACCTTGGTTACCTTGCGGATGGAGCTCGCGGGCCGGGGCGAAGGTCGGCCGCCGGAGCCGTGGCGGGACGGGAGCGGGAGTCGGGGACCAGCGACGGAATCTGTCGGGCGCTACCGGAGGTGGTCTCAGGTATCCGTGCGTTCGAACTGCATGGTCTTGACCAGGTCCTCAATGGTGCGGTCGTCGACCTCGTCCGGCGCCTTGTACTCGTTGTCGTGCTTGACCATGAGCCTCTCGGTCTCGAACACCCCGGTGGGGGAGAGGCTACCTTCGAGCACCACGCCGATGCCTTCGCGGAACATGGCCGGCGGCACCGCCGTGGTGCGCACCGGTACCGTCGACTTGCCGTCGGTGACCTGGAAGTCGATGGTCAGCCCGTCCGCGTGGTAGACGACGCTACCCGCCTCGACCAGGCCGCCGAGTCGCACGTTCGCGCCGGCGGCCCTATCCGCAGCTTCGCGCAGCTCCGTCGGGCTCCAGTAGTAGATGAGGTTCTCGCCGATGTCCCCGAACGCCAGGTAGGAGAAGGCAGCGACGGCGCCGAGAAGGGCCAGGGCGAGGATCCAACGCCGTCGGGGCGAGGCTCCCGTGCCCGCGTCGGCTGCCGCGTCTTCCCTCGCGTCGGGTCGGGGCTGAGTGGAGTTGGACATGCCGGACGTTCTCCCGATGTACGTCGCCGCGGTGTGGCGGCGCTGCTTTGAGCTCGGGAGGCCGTGCTGGATGCCGCGGCGGCTCAGGTGGCGTCACCTTCCCCGGCGGACGGGTCCCGAGACGGATCGTGTCTGGTGCGGCGCAATCGCAGTAAGAGAGTGCCGGCGTAAGCCGAGAGGACCACGGCGCTCAGCGCGTAGGTCGCGATCACGTAGCTCCAACCACCGACTATAACTCCCTGCGGCGCCACGCTTCTTCCTCCCGGGGATACGTTCAGAGCGCCGTGCTGGATGCCAGCCGCGGCGGCGGCGCCACCTCTTCACCCGCGAGCCGGCGCATCTCGAGCCGGCTGCGCAGCGCGATCAGGTAGATGGCCAGGAAGAGCACGCCGAAGGCGTTGATCCTGTAGGGCAGCACCATCATCGCGTCGACCGTCTCGGGTGAGCTCTGCACCTGGTGCAGCGAGCGCCACCAGCGGACGCAGAAGTAGATGAGCGGCACGTCGACGAAGGCGACGATCGTGGTCACCGCGGTCCACGTCGCCCGCCGCCCCTCGTCCTCGACGAAGGAGCGCAGCGCCAACACCGTGGCGAACAGGATCAGACCGATCAGCGAGGTGGTCAGCCGCACGTCCCACGTCCACCACACGCCCCAAGTCGGGCGCGCCCAGAGCATGCCGGTCGGCAGCAGCAGCAGGGTGAGCACGACACCGACCTCCACCGCGGCGGTGGTGGCGGCGTCCCAGCGCCGCCTGCCGGTCCACAACGAGGCGATGGCGAAGCAGAACGCGAACAGCAGGACCAGTAGTGCGTTTTGTGCCACGGGCACGTGGATCGAGAAGATGCGCGAGACGTCACCCATGTGCCGCTCCGGCGGCGCCCAGCTCAGTGCCAGGGTCGATCCGACGAGCAGCATGAGCAGTCCCGAGAAGCCGAAGATCCCTGGCCAGAGTCGTTTCAGGGCTCGCTTGAGCACGGTCAGGTTCCCTCCTCGAGTACGTACTCGAAGAGGATGCCACAAAGCAGCCAGTACACTCCAACGAAGACCAGCAGGATGGTCACCCAGGAGCCCATCTGCTCCATCGGATCGCCGCGCAGGACCAGGCCGAACGCCTTGACCAGCGACAGCAGCACCGGCACCTCGAGCGGGTAGAGCAGCAGCGGCAGCAGCACGTCCTGGCTGCGCAGCCTCGAAGTCATGCCGGCGTAGAGCACTCCCGGCGCCGCCAGGCCGAGCGCCGCGAGCAGCCAGAGCCCGATCAGCTGGGCCAGTCCGCCGAGAGCCACCTCGCCGATGTACAGGATCATCGCGACTGGCGCCAGCACCGGGCCGAGCAGCAGCAGGGTCAAGGCCACGGAGATCGCCTTGGCGTAGAAGATCGCGGCCCCGGAGGCGGGCAGCAGCCGCAGTCCTTCGAGGGCGCCGTCGGCGTGCTCGAGCCGGAAGCTCTCCTGCAGGCCGAGGGTGGTGCTGAGCAGCAGCGCTATCACCAGGAAGCCGCCGGACGCCTCGACCAGCGCCCGCGAGTCCGGTCCGACCGCCAGCGAGAAGAGCAGCAGCACCAGGACACCGAACAGCACCACCGCGACGATCCGCGAGCGGTTGCGCCACTCGAGTCGCAGGTCCTTGGCGGCCAGCGCCAGGACCTGGGCGAGGATGCCGCCCGCCGTCCGGAGGGTCACCGCCCCTCCGCCGCGCGGAGCGCCGGCAGCTGGCCGAGCTCGGGCATCGCCGCCGCGGGGCCCGACCAGGCGACCTGGCCGCTCTGCAAGACCACCGCTCGCGTGGCCAGCTGGCGTGCGGCGGCGAGCGCGTGCGAGGCGAACACCACCGTACGACCGGCGCGTCCGAAGACGCCGATCCACTCCGAGATCAACTGCTGGCCGGGAGGATCGAGAGCCGCGAACGGCTCGTCGAGCAGCACGATGCGCGACGGCTCGATCGCGGCGCGTAGCAGGGAGAGGCGTTTGCGCATGCCCTGGGAGAAGTCGCGCACCGGCACCCCGGCGACGTGTCCGAGGCCGACCGAGTCGAGCAGCTCGGCGATCCGCTGCCGACCCACGGGCGGCTCGCCCTGCGCCTCCAGCAGCCGGGTCCAAAGCGCCACCGTCTCGAAGGCGTCGAGTCCGCCGTAGAGGAACGACTGGTGGGAGATCAGCGACACCTGCCGGCGCACTCGGGTGCGCTGGGTCACCGGGTGATGCCCCGCCACCTCGATGCGGCCGCACGACGGGTGACAGAGAGCCGCCAGGATACGCAGCAGGGTGGTCTTGCCGGAGCCGTTGGCGCCGACGATCACCGTCGTCTCGCCCGTCCGGACGCGCAGATCGACGTGGGCGAGGGCCCAACGCCGGCCGAAACGTCGACCGACTCCCTCGCACCAGATCGCGTCGGTTGGCTCGCGCGCCTCGGCGCGGGCGCTTGCAGCGGCGGCTGGCATGGCGCGGCGAAACTATCGCAAGGCGTCGTCGCGGCACCGGCAGCGCAGCCGGCGCACGGGAGGCCGGCGGCTGCCTCGCGGCGGCGCCGCGGCGGGGGCGCCGTTGGACGAGGGGACGCCCGCGCCGGCGGCGAAGAGGATATCTTGGTGTGCTCGCCGAGCCCCTGACCCGGGGTGCTGCAACTCGCACCCAGCCTTCACCGTAGACCAACCCTAGAGAGAATGGCCCAGAGAACAGATGAAGAGCTGGTGCAGGCCATTCTGGATGGAGACGAGGAGTCCTTCCGCGATCTCGTCCTCAGGTACCAGAACCGTGTCGTCAACTACCTCAATCGCATGTTGCGCGACCTCGACGAGGCCCAGGAGCTGGCCCAGGAGGTCTTCGTACGTGTCTATCGGGCGCTCGATCGATTCGACCCCTCGTACCGCTTCTCGACCTGGTTGTTCCGGGTGGCTCAGAACGCCGCCATCGACCGCATCCGCAAGCGACGGTTGGTCATGGTGTCGCTCAACCGGCCCGAGACCGGGAGCTCCGAGGGTGGCGAGTGGGAGTTCCCGAGCGACTGCCCGACGCCCTACGGTGAGCTGCGCAACCTCGAACGTGGTGGCGCCATCCGCAGGGCGGTCGCCGAGCTCAAAGGGGAGTACCGCGAACTGATCGAGCTGCGCCACTTCGGGGAGCTCTCCTACGAGGAGATCGCCGAGCTCAAGGAGATGCCACTGGGAACCGTCAAGAACAAGCTGTTCCGTGGTCGCCAGATGCTCAAGGGCAAGCTCGCCGACTACCTGACCGACTGAATGCGAAGGGGCGCATCCCGAAGTCCGTTGCGGACGAAGAACACGGGCAGGTCCACAGAGACTGTCGAATCGGCACCCACGAAAACACCGCACCCGCCAGGAACCCCTCCCGCCACGTCGACTCCTGCCCCGCCATCCGCCCGATCACCCACATCCCACGAGCCCGCTATGAAACGACCCGACGACACCCGTGCCACCCGCGGCGACGAGACATTGGACGACCCCGGTCTCCTGGCTCTGGACCAACGCGTCGACGCTGCCTGGGAAAGCGACGACGAGGACGGAGTCTGGCTGGAGCGCCTGGCGGTCGAGGAGGGACTGGCCGAGGAGGCTCTCGGGCTGCGCCGGCTGCAGTGCGGGATCGCCTCGCTGCGGGTTTCGGTTCCCGCCTCGTTCGCCGATCAGGTCATGGCCCGCGTCGCTGACGAACGTCCGGCGTGGAGGCGACACGGTCAGTCCTCGCCTCTCGCCTGGCTGGCCGCCGCGGCGGTGCTCGTCGGCGCACTCGCCGTCACCGCGATGCTCGCTGCCGGCGCCGACGTCGGTTCGGGGCCGCTGGCCACCGTAGCCGATCTGCTGACCGCTTCGGTCGCAGCGGGAGCTGGACTGCTGGGAGCCAGCTGGCGCGGAGTGGGTACGATCGCCGCCTCATGGCTGCAGACCTCCCCGGAGACTTTCGCGCTGGCGGCGCTGCTGCTCGTCGCGGCGCCCGCCTGGTTCGTGCTGCGGGCGGCGCGCGCGCGGAGCGCTGCGTCACGTCGTCGCTGAGCTTCGGCGCCGCCGCTCTGCTGCTGTTCTCCGCACTGCTGGCGATTCCCGGTAGGACGGCGGCGGCGACTTCCGGCGCCACCGCCTCGGACGGTGCCACCGCCGTCGACGGCGGTGTCACCTCGGGCGAGACTTCGGGTGACGCGGTGCATCTGCGCCGGGGCAGCGTCGCCAGCCGCCAGATCGTCGCTCTCGGTCGGCCGCTCTGGATCGAGGGCGAGGCGCTCGCCAACGCCGCCGTGCTGCAGGGCGATGCGCGCATCGATGGAGTGGTGCGAGGCGACGTGATCGCGCTCGGTGGCGACGTCGTGCTGTCGGCGCGAGCGCAGGTCGACGGCGACGTCTACGCGGTCGGCGGCACCATCGAGGCAGCGGACGGGTCGGTGATCGGCGGCCGCACCGCCGCCTACCCGGACGCGCCCTCGACCGCACTGGTGCTCATGGAGGGTCCGGCGCTGGGCCTGGCACCGGGGTCGCGGCCGGTGTTGGCGGCCAAGGCCGCGGTGCTCTGCGCCTGGCTCGTGCTCGCTCTCCTGGCAGCCGCCCTCGGCTGCGAGCGTCCGCTCAGGCGGACCGGCGAGCGCCTACGGGATCGTCCGCTGCGCTCGTTCTTCGTCGGCCTGCTGGCGGTCGCCAGCACCCTGGTCGGGCTGGTCCTGTTCAGTGCCTTCGCGCCGGCGACCGTGGGACTGCCGATCGCGGTCGTCGGCATCGCCGGACTGACCCTGGCCAAGGTCTGGGGCACCGTGGCGGTGTTCGAGGCGGTCGGCAGCGCGGCGTCGCGGCGAATGGGAGCGGGCATGGCGCTGCCACTGCGCCTGGTTCTCGGCGCCTGCCTGCTGGGTTGGATCAAGTTCGTGCCCTGGCTCGGCACGGTCGCCTGGTCGATGCTGACCCTGGTGGCGATCGGCGCCACTCTGGCGGAGCACCTGCTCTCCGGCGGCGAGCCGGCGGATGCTGGCGCCTGACGGCGGACACGACCCTCCGGGCTCCGACGTCGTGATTTCGCCGCGCGGCGACAGCGCCAGGGAGCGGCGCCGGAGCTGGTGCTCGTCCGGGAGGTGATCTTGCCGCTTGCCTGCTCGCGGACAGTCTCGTAGCCTGCGGGAGGACCGAGGCCGGGAGAGCGAACAGATCGGGCGAGGATCGGCCGGCCGCGAGGTGCGTGGCGGTCGGGGGCCGATGATCGCTGGACTCCTCAGCCGGTCCGAGTCGCCGGACCCGTAGCTCCAGCCTCCAGTTCGACGGCTCGATGCCCGCCCGTCGGAGACTCCGCCGCCGAGAACCCAGCGCCGCTCCCGAGGTCGCCATGCTCTGTCAGGTCTGCAGCGCCGCCAACTCGGACGAGGCCGACTACTGTCGCAAGTGTCAGCACAAGCTGCTGGTGCTGTCGGGGCCGGTGGCAGCCGGTGAGGCGCTCGAAGACGACTCCGACGAGGGCTTCTCGATCGAGGAGCACCTGCTGGAGCGCATCTCGGTGCTCGAGGAGGTGCTGCGTCGCACCGGGGAGACGGTGCGCACGGTGCTGGGAGCGCTGCAGAAGCAGGAGGAGAGCATCCTGGTCAACCATGCCGGGCTGCAGTCCCTGCGCGACCTCCTCGAGGAGGGGAGCGCCCTGAGCGCCCGGGACTGGACCGATCGCTGGGACGACCGCATCGAGGCGCAGCTGCTGGCGCTCGAGCGTCGAGATCGCTTCGTGGCCATGCGCGATCGCATCCTCGCCCTCTACGGTGGCGCCAAGCGACCGCTCTTCGAGCGCCTGATTCGCGAGGCCGAGCAGGCCTTCTTCAACAATGAGATCGCCCACGGCCGGAGGGCGCTCGAACAGGCGTTCCGACTCGACCGCGCCAACTACGAGCTGGCGCTCTTCCTCGGCGAGTCGTACTTCCACGACGGAGCTCTCGAGCAGGCGAGGGCCCGCTTCGAGCGGCTGCTCGAGGTCAAGCCCGACCATCACGAGGGACTGGTCTACACCGGGGTGATCGCGCAACAGGCCGGCGACGACGCGCGGGCTTCGGCTCTGCTGCAGCGTGCGGTACAGCTGTTCCCCGACAGCTTCCTCCCCCACTTCGCCCTCGCTGCGACCCACGCCGGCAACGGCGACCTGGCGCGCGCGGTGGCGCTGCTCGAGCGGGCCGTCGAGCTCGATCCGCTGCCGCAGGCCTACTACCTCCTCGGGCGCTGCTGCTACGAGATGGGGCGGTTGCAACCCGCGATCGAAGCACTCAAGGAAGCCGTGCGCCTCGATCCGACGCTGGAAGAGAGCTACCACCTCCTTGGCCTGTGCTACCTCGACCGGCAGTGGAACCGCAAGGCGCTCGAGGCCTTCCGTCGCGCCCAGAGCCTCAACCCCCGCCGTCTGCGCTACGAGGACCTGGTGGCGTATCTCTCGGGGCGGGGAGCGCCCTTCCCGGAGATCGGCAGCGCCGCACGGGCGCTGGTCGACGAGGCAGAGAGCGCCCTCGCCGCCGGGCGCGGGCAGCAGGCTCTGCGGTCCTACCGACGCGCGCTCGACGAGCAGGGCGACCATCCGGTGCTGCTGATGTCGTACGCACTGGTCTGCCTGCAGCTCGGCCGCTCGCACGAGATCCGCTCGGTCACTCAGCGGGTGCTCGACGACGAGAACGCCAGCGAGATGCTGCGCACCACCGCTTCGGCGACCCTGATCGCCGCGCTGCGCCGCGAGGGCAACTACCGCGAGGGCAACAACGTCGGTCACCGGCTGCTGCGCGAGGGCTCCTCGGACTTCTCGCGCTCGGTCGCCTACTACGAGATGGCCTACAACCTGGCCGAGATGGAGGAGAGCCTCGACGAGGCGCTCGAGATGGCGCGCCGCTCACTCGACCATGCTCCGGAGGAGCTGCGGCAGTTCCCGCTCGCGGCGCTCGGCTGGGTGCACTACAAGCGCCGCGAGTTCGACCAGGCGATCGACTGCCTGTCGCGCTCGACCGAGCTGGGCCCCAACGAGACCACGATGACGCACCTGGGGATGGCGCTGCTCGCTTCGGGCGAGGAGGAGCGCGCACGCCGGGTGCTCGCCGAGGCGCGTGCGTTGGCGCCGGGCAGCGGAGCGCTGGAGGAGCGGGTCATCGAGCTGATGAAGGACTCGGCGCAGATCGTCCGGCGCGCCGCGCGCAAGGGGTAAGCTCGCCCCTCGACCGGGCGCCCCCCGCCCCACGGAACTCCCACGGAACTCCCCGAGGAGCCGAGGCCGACGGCCCGGCGCTCGCAGGTGCCTCCCCATCTCGTCCGAGGACTCCCCGTCATGCGTTGGAGCGACTTCTACCTCTTCACCACCCGCGAGGACCCCGCCGACGCCGAGGTGGTCAGTCACCGGCTGATGGTGCGCAGCGGGATGCTGCGCAAGCTGGCCGCGGGCATCTACACCTACCAGCCTCTGGGCTGGCGCTCGATGCGCAAGCTGATGGAGATCGTGCGCCGCGAGCTCGAGGTGGCGGGGTGCGTGGAGCTCTCGATGCCGGCGGTGCAGCCGGCGGAGCTGTGGCAGGAGAGCGGCCGCTGGCAGAAGTACGGCAAGGAGCTGCTGCGCTTCGAGGATCGTCACCAGCGGGGCTTCTGCTTCGGCCCGACGCACGAGGAGGTCATCACCGATCTGGTGCGACGCGACGTGAGCAGCTACCGCCAGCTGCCGCTGAGCCTGTTCCAGATCCAGACCAAGTTCCGTGACGAGATCCGGCCCCGCTTCGGCCTGATGCGCGGGCGCGAGTTCCTGATGAAGGACGCCTACTCGTTCCACGCCGACGGCGACAGTCTCGACGAGGCCTACCGCGCCCTGCACGACGCCTACGTGCGGATCTTCGAGGCCTGTGAGCTCGACTACATCGTCGTCGAGGCCGACTCCGGCACCATCGGCGGCTCGTCGTCCCACGAGTTCATGGTGCTCGCGGACACCGGCGAGGACGCTGTCCTCTTCTGCAAGGGCTCGGGCTACGCCGCCAACGTCGAGAAGGCGACCACCCGTCTGGCGCCGCCGCCGCCGCTGCCAGCGCTGGAAGAGCCCGAGGCGGTCGACACCCCCGACGCCGGATCGATCGGGGCGGTGACCAAGCTGCTGGGAGTGGAGCCGGCGCAGACCGTCAAGACCCTCGTCTACGAGAGCGACAAGGGGTTCTTCGCGGTGGCTATCCGTGGCGACCGCACGATCAACGAGATCAAGCTGAAGAACGTCACCGACTCGCTGTGGATCCAGCTCGCCGAGGCGCCCGAGGTCGAACGTCTGACCGGCGCCGCGCTCGGCTACGCAGGGCCGTGCGGCCTGCCGGACGAGGTTCAGCTGCTGGTCGACGAGAGTGCCGCGGCGCTCCAGTCCTTCGTCTGCGGCGCCAACCGCACCGAGGTGCACCTGCGCGGGGTGCAGTGGCAGCGGGACGTCGGCAGATCGCGCACCGTCGACGTGCTGCTGGCCGAGCCCGGCGACCCGTGTCCGCGCTCCGGCCAGGCACTCGAGGGGTGCCGCGGCATCGAGGTGGGGCACATCTTCAAGCTCGGCACCGTCTACTCGTCGGCGATGGGCTGCACCTTCGCCGACGAGAACGGCCAGGAGCAGCCGATGGAGATGGGCTGCTACGGGCTCGGCATCGGACGCACCGTGGCCGCGGCGATCGAGCAGAACCACGACGACGACGGCATCTCGTGGCCGCTGCCGCTGGCCCCCTTCACCGTGCTGCTGGCGGCGCTGAACCCGAAGGACGAGGCCGTCGTGCGCACCGCGGAAGAGCTCTACGAGCAGCTGCGACGAGCCGGTCACGACGTGCTCTACGACGACCGCGACGAGCGTCCGGGAGTGAAGTTCAAGGATGCCGACCTGATCGGCATCCCGGTGCGGGTCGTGGTCGGAGCACGCTCGCTGGAAGCCGGCGGGGTGGAGTTCTCGTTGCGCAGCGACCGCGAGAAGCGGATCGTGGCGGTCGACGAGCTGCTCGCCGAGGTCGGCGCGGTGGTCGGCGGGTCTTCGCGGGTGTAGCGCCCGCTTCGGGGACGTCGGTCCGGTCAGCGATCCCGCGGCGGGGAGGCGGTTTCGCGGCGCGAGAAGGGGTTCTCGCCCGGGTCCCACTTGGGCAGTGCCGACCAGCCGCGTTCGGTGATCAGGGGGTAGCCGTCGCCGCTGCCGAGGTACCAGCGCACCGCCGGCACGGGATCCAGGCCGCCGAGCCGGAACTCGCCCTCACGCGGGCTCATGACGAAGAGCGCCACCGACAGCGCCTCGGCGTCGAGCGCCCGCTCCGAGACCGCCGCGACGCCGAGCTTGCCGTCGACCAGCAGGCCGCTGCGCTGGTCGACGTAAGGCGCCTTCGGCTCACCGTCGACGATCAGCGTCTGCACCTGGCGCGAGGCGAGGGAGAGCGTCTGGTCGCGCAGCACGACGTACTGCGTGGCGATGCGCTCGTCGTGTCCGGGGTGCAGCGCCACCACCCAGCCCCCCGGCGGGCGTTCACCGGCCTCGATCGCCTCGCGCGGCCCGGCGCCGAAGGCGCGGGTGACCGCACCGAGCTGCACGTAGCCGTTGGTGATCCCGGCGCTTTGCAGCACCTCGGTGGCGCCATCGACCGCGAGGCCACGCTCGAAGCCCCAGAGGTCGATCCGCGAGCCGGCGTCCAGCAGGCCGGTCGAGCTCTGCGGATCGAGCGCCAGTCGCTCGCAGTAGGCGGTCTCGAGCAGCGACTGCAGGAAGCGGGGCTCGGGAGCGCCGCCGGTCGCCCGGCGCAGTCCCCAGGCGGCATAGAGCTGGCCGCCGAGTGGACCGTGCGCCTGCTGCGACCAGACGCAGAACGCCAGCGCCCGCTCCAGCGCCGAGTAGATGCGGGGAGCGAGCTCGACCCGGCCGCCGGCGGCGTTGAGCTCGCCGACGCCACCCGGCGCGTCGCCGTCGGGGTCGACCAGCCGCTCGATCTCGAGCGCCTCGCGCAGGGCGGCGGCGAGCGCTTCGGCGCTGGCCTGGCCGGCGGGGGCGTCGATCTCGATGCGCAGGTTCTCGCCGAAGACGCGCGCCTCGGCGACCGGTCTCGGGCTGGTCGGCTGCGCCGCCGCGGGGGCGGCCGTCAGCGGTCCAGGCGCCGGCAGCGCGAGGCCGGCGAGCGCCGCGGTGAGCAGCGCGGCGGGCGACTTCGCCAGACCGCCGCGGCGGGTTCCTCCGCCTGCGGGCGCGCGGCTCACGACGCTTCGGCGACCACCCGCAGTGCCAGGAACCGCCGCTTGCCGACCTTGAGCTGGTAGGCCGCCTCGCGAGGCTCGAGGCGCCAGAACGGATCGCCCTGCTTCTCTCCGTCGATCGACACGGCCCCCTGCTCGATCAGCCTTCGCGCCTGTGAGCGCGACGGGGCCAGCTGGTGGTCTGCGAGAGCAGTGAGCAGGTCGAGCGGACCGGCCGAACGCGCCTGGTCGATCTCGTCGGGCCTGCCGCCGCGAGCGAAGATGGTGTCGAACTCCCGCTCGGCCTCGAGCCCGGCCTCCTCGCCGTGGTAGCCGGCGACGATGGTGCGGGCCAGACGCTGCTTCAGTGCCTTCGGATGTTCGCTGCCCGCCTCGAGCCCTCGCCGCAGGACCTCGATGTCCGGCTCGGGAACATCGGTGAGCAGGAGGTACCAGTCCCACAGCAGGCTGTCGGGGATCGACATCGTCCGGCCGTACATCTCGCGCGGCGAGTCCTCGATGCCGATCGAGTTGCCGAGGCTCTTGGACATCTTCTCGCTGCCGTCGGTGCCGACCAGCAGCGGCACTGTGAGCACGCACTGCGGCTCCATCCCGCGTTCCCGCATCAGGTCGCGACCGACCAGCAGGTTGAAGATCTGATCGTGGCCGCCGAGCTCGATGTCGGCTTCGAGCGCCACCGAGTCGTACCCCTGGGCCAACGGGTAGAGCAGCTCGTGCAGGCTGATCGACTGGTGGCTCTCCCAACGGGTCCTGAAGTCCTCGCGCTCCATCATGCGCGCCAGGGTGTACGAGCCGGCCAGACGCACCATGCCCTCGCTGCCGAGCTCGTGCAGCCAGGTGCTGTTGAAGGCGATCTCGGTGCGGTCGCGATCGAGGATGCGGAAGACCTGGCGCTGGTAGGTCTCGGCGTTCTGCTGCACCTCCTCTCGCGTGAGCTGCGGCCGGGTCGCCTTCTTGCCGGTCGGATCGCCGATCATCCCGGTGAAGTCGCCGATCAGGAAGATCACCCGGTGACCGAGCTGCTGGAAGTGGCGCATCTTGCGCAGCAGCACGCTGTGCCCGAGGTGCAGGTCCGGAGCGGTGGGGTCGAAGCCGGTCTTGACGACGAGCGGCACGCCCCGCTCGCGCGAACGCCGCAGCTTGTCGCGCAGCTGCTCCTCCTCGACCAGATCGACGGAGCCGCGCGCCAGCAGCTCCATCTGCTCGTCGACCGGAGCGAACCGTGCGGCGCCCCCTTGGGCCTTCCCGTCAGACCCGTCGTCAGAGTCGTCGGGTGCGTCGACCCGCTCTCCAGCCTCGCTCATCAGGCGCGGGAGCTTAGCAAGCGTCGCCACGCTGGACTCCGGGGAGCTGGCGGCAGCGATTCGTCGTCGCTGCGGGCCCGGGTCAGTAGAGGTCGCCGCGCGCGATCACCGCCGCAGGTCCCTCCTGCCACAACGCGCCCTTCCCTGTGACTCCGCCCGGGCCTGCGGGCTGCTCGCCGCGGCCGATGCGCAGCACCTCGCCACTGCGCACGCGCACTGCGCACGGCAACCTTGCGACGCCCAGCTGCGCGGCGACCAGCGCCGCCGCGACCGCGCCCGAGCCGCAGGCGAGGGTCTCGCCCTCGACGCCGCGTTCCCAGGTGCGCAGCTCGAGCAGGTCGTCCAGGGGCCTGACGAAATCGACGTTGGCGCCGGCGTCGCCGAGAGCGGGGTGGTGGCGCAGGGCGGGGGCGTGGGCAGCGATATCGAGTCGGTCGAGTCGGATCGAGTCCTCGCCGAGCAACAGCACGAGATGAGGCACGCCGACTGTCAGCCACCAGCCGTGCACCGGCAGCCCGGTTTCGAGTCGCGCCGGGGTCTCGTCGAGGTCGAGCCGCCGCGCCGGCTCGGCGGGGTCCGGCACGTCGACGCGCACCCGATCCTCGGCCAGTCGGTGCGCTGCGAGCACGCCGACGTCGGTCTCGAGGTCGAGCCGGTCTCGTGCCCAGCCGAGCTCGAAGCCGAGCAGGGCGGCGCAGCGGCTGCCGTTGCCGCACAGGTCGGCGCGGCCGCCATCGGCGTTGAAGTAGGCCATGCGCAGCCGCGCCCGGCCGCCGCCGGTGGCGGCGCGGCTGAGAACGATCAGGCCGTCGGCGCCCAGCGATGTGCCGCGGCGGCACCAGGATCGGATGCTCTCGGCGTCGGGCATCGCCGCCGGCTCGGTGAGCACGATGAAGTCGTTGCCGGCGCCCGACATCTTCCAGAACGGCTGGCGGGGTTGGCGCATCGCGGGCCCAGGTTAGCCCAGACGCCCAGTTCGGCGGACCGGGTCGGCACCGGCCGAGATTCGCCGCGAGCGCCGCGGCAGGTCGGCACGGCGGGTGCGACGGATCAGCGCAGCGTGACCTCGACCGGCGGCGAGGGCTCGCCCTGGTTGCCCGCGCCGTCGACGGCGCTGACCCGGTAGAGGAAGGTCAGGCCGCCCGCCAGACCCGTGTCGAGGTACTCGAGCTCGCCGATCGGGTCCTGGTTGAGACGGCGGAAGGTGTCGGAGCCCGGCTCGCGGCGGAAGACGACGTAGCCGACGACGTCCTGGTCGGGGCTCGGATCGATCAGCAGCCGCACCCTCTGGTCCTCTGCGAGAGCGGTGAGGCCGACCGGCGGCGCCGGCGCGAAGACGTCCTGGTAGTCGATCTCGGCCTCCACCGCGGCCTCGCTCTCGATCAGGGGCTCGAGCGAGGCGACGCTGCGCACGGTGTAGAAGTAGCGGCTGCCGAAGACCGCCTGCGAGTCGAGGAACTCGTTGACGCCAGGCTCGACGCGGTGGAACGCCTCGGCGTAGGCGCGCTCCTCGGCGCGTTTGCGGTACAGGTGGTAGCCGTGCGCAGGCGAGTCCTCCGGCGCCTTCCAGGACAGCAGCACGCCTTCGGCGCGAGCCAGCAGCCCGAGGTCGGAGGGCGGCGGTGGCGGCTGCCCCAACCGCAGCGCAACGCGGTTCGAGAGCGGCGAGACGTCGCCGGTGGTGCTCACGGTGCGCACCGCCAGGAGGTGGGTCTGGTCGTCGCTGAGTTCTGGCTCGATCGCGATGCGTAGCTGCAGCCGGTCGCCGGTGGTGCCGCTGCCCAGCTCGGCGCCCTCGACCCGGGTGAGGCGTTGCGCCCCACGCTCGAAGAGCGCCTCGGTGACCAGGGTCGGGTCGGTCCCGCCGGTCAGGGAGTAGTCCCAAACGTCCACCGCCGCGAGGCCGGGGAGGACCCCCCCGTCGCTGGTGGTCTGCGGAAAGCCGAGGCCGAAGATCAACACCGATCCCTGCTGGCGCACCTCGAGGTCGCGGGTCGCTGCCGGCGCATAGCTGCGCGGTGGCTGCGGATCGCCCTTCTTGCCGCAGGCGGTGCTGGCGAGACAGGCGAGCGCCACGAGGATCGCCGCCGCGGCGTCGCGCCTCAGTGTTCCCCTGGATCCATGGGATCCCCGTGATCCCTGTGATCTCTGCGGTCCCCGCGATGCGCGCGAGGACGACCGGATTCGGAGCCGGAGCGTTCGGTTCACCAGTGCCTCTTCGATCTCTCTCGACGGATGCGAATCGACCGCCGTGCCTCAGGTCCGCCCAGGTCCGCCTGTCGACTGCCCGACGGAAGCCGCGATCGTAGCAACGACGGCGGCAGCGGTGACGAGGCGGCGCGTCGGGCCGCCTGCGCCCTCTCCGTCGGGGGCGCGCGCCGGACCGGGTCGGTGCGCCGAGGCGTCGCCTCCGAGCTCAGAGCACGTAGCGGCTGAGGTCGCGGTCCTCGACGATGTCGGCCAGGGTGCGCCTCACGTACGCGGTGTCCACCTCGACGTCGACTCCCTGCATCGACGGCGCTTCGAAGGACACCTCCTCGAGCAGTCGCTCGAGCAGGGTGGCGAGCCGCCTGGCTCCGATGTTCTCGGTCTGTGCATTGACCGTCACCGCGAGGCGGGCGATCTCGCGGATCGCCTCGTCGGTGAAGCTCAGCTGCACCCCCTCGGTCTCGAGCAGCTGGCGGTACTGCCTGGTCAGCGCCGAGCGCGGCTCGGTGAGGATGCGCACGAAGTCGTCCTCGGTGAGTGCTCGCAGCTCGACCCGGATCGGAAAGCGGCCCTGGAGCTCCGGGATCATGTCCGACGGTTTGGCGACGTGGAAGGCGCCGGCGCCGATGAAGAGGATGTGATCAGTGCGCACCGGACCGTGCTTGGTCGAGACCGTCGAGCCCTCGACGATCGGCAGCAGGTCGCGCTGCACGCCCTCGCGCGAGACGTCCGGGCCCTGCTGGCCGTCCCGGCCGCAGACCTTGTCGATCTCGTCGAGGAAGAGGATGCCGGTCTGCTCGACGCGGTGTCTGGCTTCGTCGGCGACCTGCTGGCGGTCGATCAGCTTCTCCGCCTCCTGGTGCTGCAGGATCTCGAGCGCCTCGGGCACCTTGACCTCGCGCTGCTGCTGCTTCTGGAACATGCCGGGCATCAGGTCGCGGAGGTTGAAGCCGATCTCCTCGATCCCCTGCGGCGTGATCATCTCGAAGGCAGGCTGCGAGCGCTCCTCGACCTGGATCTGCACCGTGCGGTGGTCGAGCGCCCCCGCCTCCAGCCGGGCGGCGAGCTTCTCGCGCGTCTCGAAGAGCGAACCGCCCGAGTTCTGGGCGGGCTGATCCTCGCCGCCCCCGGCGCCAGCACGCTCCGACCTCTGAGGCACCGGCAGCAGCAGGTCGAGCAGCCGCTCGCGCGCGGCCACCCTGGCCGCTTCCTGGACCTGCTCACGCCGCTCGGCGCGCACCAGCGCGATCGAGATCTCCATCAGGTCGCGGATCATCGACTCGACATCGCGTCCGACGTACCCGACCTCGGTGAACTTGCTCGCCTCGATCTTGAGGAAGGGCGCCCGGGTCAGCTTGGCGAGGCGGCGGGCGATCTCGGTCTTGCCGACGCCCGTCGGCCCGATCATCAGGATGTTCTTGGGCAGGATCTCCTCGGCGATCTCCGGCTCCAGCTGCTGGCGCCGCCAGCGGTTGCGCATCGCGATCGCGACCGCCCGCTTGGCGGCCTTCTGCCCGATCACGTGGCGGTCCAGCTCGGCGACGATCTGGCGCGGCGTCAGGTCCTCGACCAGCGACGTGGTCGCCTCGGTCGGCGGCGAGGTGAGCGAGGCGCTCATCGGTCGTCTTCCCCGCCGTCGCCCTTCGACACCGCGAGGGTCTCGACCGAGAAGCGATCGTTGGTGTAGACGCAGAGGTCCGCCGCGATCTGCATCGCCCGCCTGGCCACTTCCTCGCTGCCCAGGTTGGTGTTCTCACGTAGCGCCCGCGCCGCCGCCAGGGCGAAGTTGCCTCCAGATCCGATCGCCAGGATGCCGTCGTCCGGCTCGAGCAGGTCGCCGTTGCCCATCACCAGGAAGCTCCTCTCGCGGTCGGCGACGATCATCTGCGCCTCCAGGCGTCGCAACGCCCGGTCGGTGCGCCAGTCCATCGCAAGCTCGACGACGGCGCGCTGGAAGTTGCCCTGGTACTCCTCCAGCTTGGCCTCGAAGCGGGAGAAGAGGGCGAGGGCGTCGGCGCCGCCGCCGGCGAATCCGACCAGGACGCTGCCGCGCGCGGCGCGTTTGACTTTGGAGGCGGAGCGTTTGATCACCGTGTGGGAGGCGCCGTTGGTCACCTGTCCATCGGAGATCATGCACACCGTCTCGGCGTCGCGCACCAGGAGGATGGTGGTCGAGTGCAGTCGCATTCGCATCGGTCGATTCTACGTGGAGCCCTGCACGGAGATTCCGCTTCCACGGCCTCGTTGCCGCCCTTGGTTCGGTGGAGGTGTCGGTCGCGGGTTCGGCCGGGGGCTCAGCTCTCGCGCTCCGGCGCTTTGCCGCCGCGGGCCCGAGGGTGCGCCTGGCGGTAGGTGGCGAGGAGACGATCGACGTCGACGTGGGTGTAGCGCTGGGTGGTGCTCAGCGAGGCGTGCCCGAGCAGCTCCTGGATCGAGCGCAGGTCGGCGCCCGACTCGAGCAGGTGGGTGGCGAACGAGTGGCGCAGGGCGTGCGGGTGCACCCCGTGCTGCAGCGCCGCCCGCTCGGTCGCCTGATCGAGGATGCGGCGCACCGAACGGTCGCTCAGTCGGCCGCCGCGGTGGTGGAGGAAAACGGGCTCGGACCGGGCGTCGGCTTCGCCTTCGCTTCGGCCCCGCACCTCTCCCCACCCGGCGAGCCACTGGCGCAGGGCTTCCTGGGCTGGCCTGCCGAAGGGCACCATGCGCTCCTTGCCGCCCTTGCCGAGCACCCGCAGGACACGTGCGTCGAGGTCGAGGTCGCGCCAGTCGAGGGAGACGACCTCGGAGACGCGCAGACCGCAGGCGTAGAGCAACTCGAGCAGCGCGCGGTCGCGTCTTCCAAGTGGTGGATCGCGGTGCTCGCCAGCGGACTCGAGCAGGTCCTCGATCTCGCCGGGTCTGAGGTGCAGAGGGAGTCGTTCGGGAGTCTTCGGCGACGGGATCGCGGTCGCCGGATTGGCGGTCAGCACTCCCTCCCGCACGGCGTGACGCAGCAGAGTGCGGATCGCCGACAGGGCACGGGCGCGCGAGGTCGGCCCGCGCCCGGTTCGCCGCTGCTCGGCGAGGAAGGCGCGCACCGCGGCGGCGTCGACGCTGCCGACACGCGTCCCTCGTTCGCCCATCGACTCCTGCTGGAAGCGGCAAAACGACTCCAGGTCGCGGCTGTAGGCCCGCAGGGTGTGGGGGGAGAGGGAGCGACCCTTCTCGAGATGCTGCAGGAAGTCGGCGATCAGCTCTCTCAGCTCGCTCGCCCCTTCACCCGCCGTGGAAGCGGTGCCGCCTTCACTCCCGCCGACAGGCCGGACCATTCAGCTCACCCGCTGCAGGGGCGGAGGCGAGAAGCGTCCGATCCAGGCGCCGAGGGCCTCTTCGGCGCGCCGCACCTGTGCCGACCTTCGCTCACGTTTGCGCACCCTGCCGGGGAGCGGTTCGAAGAGGCCGTAGTTGATGTTCGCCGGTTGGAAACGCTCGGGATCCGACTCGGTGAGGTGGCGGGCCAGAGCGCCGAGGGCGGTGGTGTACGGCAGCGGCTCGAAGTCGCGGCCGGCGAGCTCGAAGGAGGTGTAGAGCGCGACCAGCAGACCGGTGGCCGCCGATTCGAGGTAGCCCTCGACTCCCGTGATCTGTCCCGCCAGTCGCAGGTGCGGGGCGCCGCGCAGTCGATAGCACCGGTCGAGGTGTCGCGGCGAGTTGACGAAGGTGTTGCGGTGCACCTGGCCGAGACGCACGAACTCGGCCCGCTCGAGACCCGGGATCATGCTCAGCACCCGCTTCTGGTCGCCCCAGCTCATGCGCGACTGGAAGCCGACCAGGTTGTACTGGCTGCGCGCCAGGTTCTCCTGCCGCAGCTGCACGATGGCGTGCGCCGGCACGCCGCTCGGAGGGGTCAGGCCGACCGGCTTCATCGGACCGAAGCGCAGGGTGTCCACGCCGCGCCGTGCCATCTCCTCGATCGGCAGGCAGCCCTCGAAGAAGAGATTGGCCTCGAAGTCGCGCAGCTCGACGACCCGGGCGGTGGTCAGCGCCTCGTAGAAGGCGAGGTACTGGCGCTCGTCCATCGGCGCGTTGAGGTAGTCGTCGCCGCCTCCCTTGCCGTAGCGGGAGCCGGCGAAGAGCTTGCTCATGTCGAGCGACTCTGCCTCGACGATAGGGGCGATGGCGTCGTAGAAGTAGAGCGACTCGTCGCCGAGTTGCTCCATCAGTGCCTTCGACAGCGCCTCCGAGGTCAGCGGACCGGTGGCGAGCACCGCCGCCGCGGCGGCGCCGGGGGCCGGCAGCGACTCGATCTCCCGGCGCACGATCCGGATGCGCGGTTCGGCCTCGAGGGTCGCGGTGACCTGGCGTGCGAAGCGCTCACGATCCACTGCCAGGGCGCTTCCCGCCGGTACGGCACTGGCTCTCGCGGCGGCGATGATGAGCGAGTCGAAGCGCTCCATCTCGCGCTTGAGCAGGCCGGCGGCGTGCTCGGGATCGTCCGATCGCAGCGAGTTGCTGCACACCAGCTCGGCGAAGTCGGGACCCTGATGCGCCGGCGTCGAGCGCTCCGGTCGCATCTCCCAGAGCTCGACCGGGACTCCACGCCGGGCCAGCTGGTAGGCACACTCGCTGCCGGCGAGGCCGGCTCCGACCACCACGACGTGATCCTCGCGGCTGGCGGCGGATCCCGCAGCGGTCTCGCGGCGAGTCTCGTCGACGTTCCTGCGATCGTTCTCGGAGGTCACGGGAGCCTCTCGGGCCTTCGTCGAGCGCCGGCCTGGGCCGGCGCGAGGTGTCGGTCGGGGCGGGTCGGTGTCTCTCCCGGCGCCGTGCACGCCTCGCCGGAGCGGCGACGCGGCGTCGGTTGACAAGCCGCAGCAAGCTTCGCATAAGGTCGCGGCGATGGGCAGCGCGAAGGAAAGCGTCAAGACGGATTCTGCGAAGGAGTCCGCGAAGGACCAGGGTGCGGCACGCAACGCACTGGTGATCGTCGAGTCGCCGGCCAAGGCCAAGACGATCTCCAGGTACCTCGGTCCCGGCTTCCGGGTCGAGAGCTCGATCGGCCACATCCGCGACCTGCCGAGCAAGGCCGCCGACATCCCGGCGCGCTACAAGGGTGAGCCCTGGGCCCGTCTCGGCATCGACATCGAGCGCGACTTCGAGCCGCTCTACGTGGTGCCGGCCGACAAGAAGGCTCAGGTCAAGAAGCTCAAGCAGCTGCTCTCCAAGGCCGACGAGCTCTACCTGGCCACCGACGAGGATCGCGAGGGAGAGGCGATCGCCTGGCATCTGCGCGAGGTCCTCGACCCCAAGGTGCCGGTCAAGCGGATGGTCTTCGGGGAGATCACCAAGAGCGCCCTGCAACGCGCGCTCAGCGAGACGAGGCAGATCGACGAGCGGCTTGTCGACGCCCAGGAGGCGCGCCGACTGCTCGACCGGCTCTACGGCTACGAGGTCTCGCCCATCCTGTGGAAGAAGGTCAAGCCGCGCCTCTCCGCCGGTAGGGTCCAGTCGGTCGCCACCCGCCTGGTGGTCGAGCGGGAGCGCGCTCGCATGCGCTTCGTCGCCGCCAGCTACTGCAGCGTCAGCGGCACCTTCGAGAGCCGCGAGGGGGAAGCGGCGATTCCGGGCGGTCCCAGCACGTTCGAGGCCCGTCTGGTCGAGCTCGACGGCAGGCGCGTCGCCACCGGGCGCGACTTCGAGGAGACCACCGGAGAGCTCAGCGACCCGGACAAGGTGGCGGTGCTCGACGGTGCCGCGGCCGGCCGTCTGGTCGAGAGGCTCGAGGGCGGTGACTTCCGCGTCGACTCGGTGGTCGAGAAGCCGTTCACCCGCAAGCCGTACGCCCCGTTCATCACCTCCACCCTGCAGCAGGAGGCGGGGCGCAAGCTGCGTTTCGGCGCCCAGCGCGCCATGCGGGTGGCCCAGGGCCTCTACGAGAACGGATACATCACCTACATGCGCACCGACTCGACGCAGCTGTCGGCCGAGGCGGTCGAGGCGGCGCGGCGCCAGGTCGCCGAGCGCTACGGTCGTGACTACCTGCCCGAGCAGCCGAGGGTCTACGCCAGCAAGAGCAAGAACGCCCAGGAGGCTCACGAGGCGATCCGCCCCGCGGGCGAGACGTTCCGCACGCCGCAGGAGCTCAAGGCAGAGCTCGACCGCGACGCGCTGGCGCTGTACGAGCTGATCTGGAAGCGGACGCTGGCCAGCCAGATGAAGGACGCCCGCGGCAAGACGACCAGCGTCCGGCTCTCCAGCAGCGCCGAGAACGCCGCGGCGGTCTTCTCGGCCTCGGGCCGGGTGCTCGAATTCCCGGGCTTCCTGCGTGTCTACGTCGAGGGCTCCGACGACCCTCGCGCCGAGCTCGAGGACCAGGAGAAGCTGCTGCCGCCGCTGCGCGAGGGGCAGGCGGCCGTGGCGCGTTCGCTCGAGCAGCGCGAGCACACCACCCAGCCGCCGGCCCGCTTCACCGAGGCCAGCCTGGTCAAGGAGCTGGAGGAGCGCGGCATCGGCCGTCCTTCGACCTACGCCAGCATCATCCAGACGATCCAGGATCGCGGCTACGTGTGGCGCAAGGGGAGCGCCCTGGTGCCGACCTTCACGGCGTTCGCCGTCACCCGTCTGCTCGAGCAGCATCTCGGCGGTCTGGTGGATTTCGGATTCACCGCCCGGATGGAGGACGACCTCGACGAGATCGCCAGCGGCGAGCAGCAGGCGGTGCCCTACCTCGAGCGCTTCTACTTCGGCAAGAACGGCAAGGGCGGCGAGCCGCCGGACGCCGACCAGATCGACACCAGCCGCGCCAGCACCGGATTGAAGACCCTGATCGGGCTGGGATCGGACCACATCGACGCGCGCGAGATCTGCAGCATCCCGCTCGGCTCGAATCGCGACGGCGAGCCGGTGGCGGTGCGGGTCGGGCGCTACGGCCCGTACGTGCAGGCGGGCGACAAGCCGGTGCGGGCGACGGTGCCGGAGGAGATCGCGCCCGACGAGCTCGGTCTCGAGGGTGCGCTCGAGCTGCTCGAGAAGGCGGCCCAGGGAGACGAGGAGCTCGGCCACGACCCGGACACCGGCCTGCCGGTGTTCGTCAAGACCGGCCGCTTCGGCGACTACGTGCAGCTCGGCGAGCCGGAGCTCGATGCCTCGGGCAAGGTCAAGCGCGGCACCAAACCGAAGATGGCCAGCCTCTGGCCGTCGATGGACCGCGGCTCCATCACCCTGGAGCAGGCGCTGAAGCTGCTCTCCTTCCCTCGCGAGGTCGGCCAGCACCCGGAGAGCGGCGAGACCATCACCGCCCAGGACGGCCGCTTCGGCCCCTACCTGAAGATGGGCTCCGACAGCCGCAGCCTGCCGGACCACGAGAAGCTCGCCACCGTCACCCTCGACGAGGCGGTGAAGATCTTCGCCCAGCCCAAGGGGCGGCGCGGTCAGGCCCAGGCGCCTCTCGCCGAGCTCGGCAAGCACCCCGGCACCGAGCTCGATCTGGTGGTCAAGAACGGGCGCTTCGGGCCCTACGTCACCGACGGAGTGGTCAACGCCTCGCTGCCCAAGGGCAAGGACCCGAAGTCGTTGACCCTCGAGGAGGCGGTCGAGTTGATCGCGGCCCGCGAGCAGCGCATGCGCGACCAGGGCAAGGACCCGCGGGCCAAGAAGGCAGCGAAGAAGAAGCGCGGCGCCCGTCGCTCGTGACGCGCCGTCGGGTTTCCCGCCTCTCTCAGCGCACCACCGCGAAGCGGTCGCCACCGGCCCTGCGCACCAGGCCCTCGAGCTCGAGGGAGCCGAGGGTCGCCAGAACCTCCGCCACCGGTCGCCCGGTGCCTCTGGCCAGCTGCTCGGGGCTCCGGCTCTGCCCGGCCAGCAGCGCCAGCACCCGCCTGGCGAGGGATTCGTGAGCCGCCGCCGGCGGATGAGCCCGTGGCGTCGTGTCATCGGTGCGGTCGGCCTCGCTCGCTCCCACCCGGTGCGGCGATGCCGCATCGCGGTCGGCATGCTCCCCAGCGCGGCCGGCGGATTCTGCCTCGACTTCCGCGACGGCCTCCGCCACCGGATCGACGCCCAAGGTCTCGAGCAGGTCACGCGGTCGCAGCGCGACACCGGCGCCGTCGCGCAGCAGCAGGTTGGCGCCGCTCGAGCGTGCGTCGGTGAGGCGGCCCGGTACGGCCCAGACGTCGCGGCCCAGCTCGAGGGCGGCGTGGGCGGTCAGTAGCGAGCCGCTGCGGCGGCTCGCCTGCACCACCAGGGTCAGGTCGCCCAGCGCCGCGATCAGCCGGTTGCGCAGCGGGAAGTGCCAGCGCCTGGGCTCGCTGCCGCAGGGGAACTCTGTGATCACGGCGCCACGCCGCGCGATGTCGGCGGCGCAGCGGTGGTGGGTCGGATAGGGGACGTCGAGACCGCAGCCGAGCACCGCCGCGGTGTGACCGACCTCGATCGCCGCCCGATGACAGGCGAGGTCGACGCCGCGGGCGAAGCCCGAGACGATCAGGACCCCCGCCGCCGCCAGGTCGCCGGCGAATCCGCGGGCACACTCGAGGCCGTAGGGGTCGGCGTTGCGCGGCCCGACCAGAGCCGCAGCGGGTGGTCGCCAGAGAGCCTCGAGTTGGATTTCGCTGCGGGCGTACAGCAGGAGTGGAGGCTGGGATAGGTCGTTCAGGCGGATCGGATAGGCCGCGTCGCCAGGGATCAGTAGGTCGGCTGGCAGGTCGGCGACGCGCGCCAGCTCGGCCGGCACCAGATCCCGTATGCCGCGGGCGAGCTCACGACGGAGGGCGGCGGCGCGCCGGGGGGGCACGTCGAGCCAGCGCGAGATCTCGGCGTCGCACAGATCGTCGAAGCGGTCGAGCATCGGCTCCAGCCGCAGCTTGGTCGGCCACGGGATCTGCCCGCTGAGCACCGCCGCCAGCCGGCGGGCGAGACGCTCGCCACGAGCTCCGGTGGTCGGTTGCCCCGATCGGCTCGTCTCGCTCCCCGCGGTCCGCATCGCTCTCCCTGGTCTGTCTTCCGAGTTCCTCGCCTCGGGCGCAGGTGGGTCTGTCCCGGCCCGGCACGCGACGCCGTCGCGGTGCGTTGCCGGTGGATCGTCATCCACTAGATCGCCGCCGTGAGCGGTCGACTGACGCGGCGGCGGGCGCCCCAGCCTCCCCGGGTCGTCTCGGTGGGCGGCCACGAGGCGACGCGGTGCTGCCTGCGCATCTGCTCCGCGGCGCCATCGGCCCAGCAGGGTGGCTCAAAACCGGAGGCGGTCGTTTGGGCGTACGTTGAGGATGCGGGAAGAGGAGTGCGAGCGTGATGAAACGTGAGAACGCCGATGTTGGATCTGTATACTGCCGGGCGCTGGCGTCGCCGCCTCTCGGGAGCCGCCTCCCCCGCGGCATGAGGGGCACG
Organism: Acidobacteriota bacterium; assembly: GCA_003388555.1. GTDB lineage: Bacteria > Acidobacteriota > Thermoanaerobaculia > Multivoradales > Multivoraceae > QQVD01. Next base: position 74,014 of record QQVD01000001.1, read on the forward strand.
CCCCGAGCGCGACGAACCGATGTCCGTCGAGTCGGATCGGTCGCGTCGCGCACCCCCACGAGAGGAGCCCAGGTGACCGCATTCGTTCGTCGTCTCGCCTTCGGACTGGCGCTGTGCTCGCTGCCTGCGGCAGCGCCGGCGCAGAGCACCGAGACGGCGAAGGCGCAGATGAAGTTCGGTACCGAGATGGCGCAGCGGGGGCTCTGGAACGAGGCCCTGTTCCGCTTCGAGCGTGCTCTCGCCCTCGAACCGCAGCGGGCGGAGATCTACAACAACATCGCGGTCGCCTACGAAGCCCTGGGACTCTTCGACGAGGCCCTGGAGCACTATCGGCAGGGTCTGCGGATGTCGCCGGCCGACAAGGGCCTGAAGCGCAACTACGCGCGCTTCGTCGAGTTCTACCAGCGTTTCCGGCCCGACGGGGAGGACGCAGCCGGCGAGGAGGAGGGCGCCGAGGCCGCCGCCGACACGGCAGAATCGGGCGCGGCGCCGCCATCGGGTGCCGCCGCCGGCGACGAGGCGCTCAGCTCGCCACCCTCCGGGGGTCGCTAGTGGGGCCGAGTTCGGAGGTCGGCGCCGGTGGCCGTCGGCGGCTGAGGCGACCCGTCGTTCGGCTGGCGGAAGAACCGCGGCGGCGCCGAGGGGTGCGACCGATACGGCGCGATCGTCTGCGGCGGTGCAGCGGCGAGCCCCGAACGTGGGTTCGGCCACTCTGGAGGTCGCCGGCGTCCTGTCGCGCGGACACGCCAGCCGCGTCGGCGGCCCGTGTGGGCCCGGTGGCGGAGGGCGGGTGGAGCCGGCGGGCCGGCGTCGGCCTGGTTCCGCCCTTGCACACCGTCGGTCCGACACCACCACCGCGGGCCGCCGGGGCCGACGCGTACATCGCGGCCTGCTCGATCGCGGTTCGCTCCACCGACTCCACCGACTCCACCGCCGGCTCCACCGATTCGAGGGAGGTACAGCAGCGATGAGCCCTTCGATCAACGCCTCGGCCGGACGCGATCCGGCCCCCCGTCGTCGCGCTGCGGCTGTATGGCGCGACTCGGCGTGCCAGCCCTTGGTGGTGCTGGTGATCGCGGCGCTCGCGGTCGCCGGACTGGCGCCCCCACCGGCCGCTGCAGGCCCGGTCGAGGTCCGCCTGCAACTGCCGATGCGTGCTCGCATCGACCTGACCAACCGCAACTCGCTGGTGCCGGTGCCCTTCATCGTCGTTTCGCAGGAGGGCGAGAGCCGGGTGCGGGGCACCGATCTCGACATCCGCAAGGAGTTCGAGCGCTACATCCAGAAGGTGATGCGGCGCGAGACCGACCTCAAGATCATCGAGCCGGGGCCGATCGACTATCCGACCTACGATCTGCAGATGCTCGCCCGCGACGCTGCCTTCTGGGCCGCGGTCGGTGAGCGCACCCAGGCTGACCTGATCCTCGCCGGCAGCCTGGACTTCGACATCCAGGACCGCTCGGGCTACCGCACCGAGGAGTACACCTCGCCCTTCAACGGTCAGACGTACTACCGCCAGGTGCTGGTCGAGCAGACCGGTTTCGAGTACGACATCGTCGTGCAGGTCTACGATGGCGGCACCGGAGAGCTGCTCTTCTCCGACAACTTCAAGGACTTCAAGAGCTTCGAGGGCGAGAGCGCCGATCCTCTGCGGGGCATGTTCGAGAACCTCTACGCGCTCGAGGACCGTATCGTCGGGATCTTCGCCCAGAAGGAAGTCGAGGCGTCGCGCATCCTCTACACCGAATGAGCCCCGGCGGTGGCCCGACGCGGGCGTCGCGCCCATGCCGCGACCGATCGGTGGCGCCGGCGCCGCCGATGAAGCCCGGTCGAGAAGGCCTCCTCCAAAAGTTCCAACGCCCGGCGTCTCAGCCGCAAGGAGCCAGCGTCATGCGATCCGACTCGAATCTCAGCACCCGCGCCGCACGATTCACCACGTGCGTCGCGCTGCTCACCGGTCTCCTGGTGGCGGGCGCCGCCGCGGGTCAGGGCTTCGGCAAGAACAAGATCCGCTACGGCAAGTTCGACTGGCAGATCTACCACTCGCCGCACTTCGACGTGTACTACTACCCGAGCTTCGAGGATCAGCTCGAGAAGGTGGTCTCGTTGGCAGAGAGCGCCTACGACCGGTTGTCGCGCGAGTTCGACTACCAGATCCAGGAGCCGACTCCGCTCATCCTCTACCAGACGCACTCGGACTTCCTGCAGAACAACCTGATCCTGAACTTCATCCCCGAGGGCGTCGCGGCGTTCGCCACCTCGGCGCGCTTCCGCATGGTGATGCCGATCGATCTGCCCGAGCAGGAGCTCTACGAGCTGGTCCTGCACGAGCTCACCCACATCTTCCAGTACCACGTGATCTTCGGTGGTGGTCTCGGTCGATCGCTGACGCTGAATCCGCCGCAGTGGTTGATGGAGGGGATGGCCAGCTACTTCGCCGACGACGAGAGCACCTCCGACCGGATGTTCCTGCGCGACGCGGTCGTCAACGACCGGATTCCGCCGGTGACCGAGGGCCAGGTCTCCGGCTTCTTCGCCTACCGCTACGGTCACGCCGTCTTCGACTTCATGGAGGAACGCTGGGGCAAGGATGGGGTCATGGACTTCATCTTCGAGTTCCGCAACACGATCGGCTCGCGGGTGGGGCGAGCCATCGAGAGGGCGTTCCGCATCGAGCCCGAGGACTTCGACCTCGAGTTCCGTCGCTGGCTGCGCCGCAAGTACCTGCCCGAGCTGGTGGCCACCGGTGAGCCGAGCGACTTCGGCCGCCCCTTCCGCACCGAGGAGGGCAGGCAGAGTCAGGAGCTGTCCCCTGCCGCCTCGCCGTCCGGTGACCTGGTGGCGGCGTTCAGCACCGTCAAGCAGGACCTCGACATCGTGTTGTTCGACACCCAGAACCGTCGTCTGGTGCGCAACCTGACCAAGGGCTTCGACCGCGGCTTCAACAACTACGTCGGCCAGCACCTGACGCTGGCGCGGCGCCACGGCAGCGACATCGCCTTCTCACCGGACGGCAACCAGGTCGCCGCCTTCGTGCGCAAGGAGGCGGGCTACTCGCTGGCGCTCGTCAACGTGCTGAACGGCGGCGTCGACCGGGTGATCGACATGGAGATCGAGCAGCAGTCGGCGGTGACCTGGAGCCCCGACGGCACCAAGATCGCGTTCGGCGGCAATCGAAGGGGCCAGTTCGACATCTTCCTGCTCGACCTGCCGAGCCTCGAGATCCGCAACCTGACCAACGACGAGATCTACGACGCCGGTCCGGCATTCTCGCCCGACGGCGAGCGCCTCGCCTTCGTCTCGGTGCCCGACGAGGTGGGACAGAGCTACGAGATCCGGCTCGACGACCCGTCGCAGCGCTATCAGATCACCGACGACGAGTACCACAACACCGATCCGGTCTACGGCTCGGACGGCGGCACGATCTACTTCACCTCCGACCGCACCGGTGCCGAGAACATCTACGGGCTCGAGTTGGCCAGCGGCACGCTGTCGCAGTACACCAATGCGATCACCGGTTGCTTCATGCCGACCGTGTTGTCGCGTGCCGGCGAGCCGGACAAGCTCGTCTACACGGGCTACTGGAAGGGTCGCTTCGACCTCTACGAGAACGAGGTCGACGAGCCGATCTCGGTGACGACGCTCGAGCAGACGCGGGTCGAGGCGAGCGGTGAGGACATCACCCGCTTCGAGCCCGACATCCAGGTGTCGATCGACGACTCGAACAAGGAGGAGAAGCGCGGTTTCAAGCTCTTCCTCGAGGATGCCCAGGCGGTGGCCGCGATCGACGACGACCAGACCGTCGTCGGGCTCGTGCAGCTGCAGTTCTCGGACTTCCTCGGTGACCGCCGCCTGTTCGCGCAGGCGCAGTCGATCGAGAGCTTCTCGAACTTCAACGTCACCTACTTCGACCTGTCGCGGCGCTGGCAGTGGGCCGCCTCGGTCGCCGACGAGCGCGTCTACTTCATCGCCTACAACCCCTTCGAGGGTCGGCTGGAGCGCTTCCGGGACGCCTTCCGTATCACCAGCGTCACCGGTCAGCTGATCTACCCGTTCAGCTTCAGCCGACGGGTCGAGCTCAGCCTCGGGTTGAACTCGCGCGAGTTCGGCTTCTCCTCGGTCGCGGTGGATTCGGATCAGATGCTGATCCTGGGCGACGACGGGCTGCCGATCTTCACCATCCTGCCGCGCAAGGACGAGTACGCCGAGATCGGCGCCGCCTTCGTCAGCGACACCACGGTCTTCGGTCCGGCCGGCCCTGCCGGCGGTCATCGGTTGCGGGTCAGCGCCAGCTATGCGCCGGACTTCGACGAGTCCGGCACCCTGCAGTCGATCTTCCAGCTCGAGGCGCGCAAGTACTTCCCGCTCACCCGGCGCAGCACGCTGGCCCTGCGCGGATGGGGCAGCTTCCGTGACGGCAACTTCCCCACGCCGGTGTACTTCGGTGGCTTCGACACCGTGCGCGGCGTCGATTTCCGCGACCTGCAGGGCGATCGAGGCTTCTACTCCAACATCGAGCTGCGCTTCCCGCTGATCGACTTCTTCGTCACCCCGATCTTCAGCTTCCAGGGCATTCAGGGTCGCTTCTTCCTCGACGTCGCCGGCGCCTGGTACGACGACGCTCAGCAGTTCGACTTCTGGGACAGCCAGACCGACAGCCTCGACGATGCGATCGCCTCGTACGGCTTCGGCATCACGGTGCGCTTCCTCGGCCTCGACCTGCACTGGGACTTCGGCAAGCGCTGGGACTTCGATCAGTCGGGCGACTCGTTCTCCAGCTTCTGGATCGGCCGCCGCTTCTGAGTCACGGTGGCGGCTCACGGGGGTGCTGCGAGCACCCCCCCGCCGCCACCACATAGTCGCCAGCGGGGTTCGGGCCGGATCGGAACCGGGACGGCGCGCCCACACGCCGGCTCAGAGCGTGATTGCTCCAGCTCTATGGATGCATAGAATCTGGCGGATCATGGAGCTCGAGATACTCGGCGCCTTCGGAGGCGAGAGCCCGGAGTGCCGTCTGACCAGCATCGTGGTGAACGGCACCGTGGCGATCGATGCCGGTTGCCTGTGCCAGGCGCTGCCGCTGGAGCGCCAGATGCAGATCTCGACCATCGTGCTGACCCACTCCCACATGGATCACACGAGCAGCATCCCGTTCTTCGTCGACAACGTCTTCGGCCGCCGGGTCGGCGGGATCTCGCTGTACGGCTCGGAGCCGACGCTCTACGCGGTGCGCAAGCACCTGTTCAACAGCGCCAACTGGCCGGACTTCAGCCTCCTCCCCAACCACCTCGAGCCGGCCCTGCACTTCCACGTCTTCCGCGACGAGCAGCCGTTCGACTCCGACGACGTGACCCTGACACCGATCGCGGTCAACCACGTCGTCCCCACCCACGGCATGCTCATCGAGAGCGGCGACAGCGCCTTCCTCTGGTCCTCCGACACCGGGCCGACCCAGCGCTTCTGGGAGGTCGCCAATCGCACCCGCAACCTGCGTGGTCTGGCGATCGACGTGAGCTTCGACAACTCGATGCAGGCGGTCGCCGACGACTCGCTGCATCTGACTCCGCGCAGTCTCGTCGCCGAGCTCGAGAAGCTCGAGGTCGACGTGCCGGTGTGGATCCAGCACATGAAGCCGTTCTGTGTCGACAAGATCCGCGACGAGATCCGGCAGCTCGGGAATCCGGCGATCCGCTTCTTCGAGCAGGGCCGCAAGTACCGTTTCGGTAGCTGAGAGCGTCTCTCGCCCTGACTCCCACCGGCGACTTCGTGGCGCGGCCAGAGCAGCTCGACCTCTTCGCTCCGGCGGCGGCGCCGGCGGATCGCTCCCTCGGCGGCGCGACCTCTTCACGGCCGCGGCCGCCCGGCTCGCTGCGGCTGTTCGTGCTCGGCTCAGGCAGCGGCGGTAACGCCCTGGTCGCCGAGGCCGAGGGCCGCCGAGTGCTTCTCGACGCCGGGTTCTCGGCCCGCGAGATCGTGCGGCGCCTGCGTCTCGGAGGCCTCGATCCCCGCGACCTCGAGGCGATCGTGGTCACCCACGAGCATGGCGACCACGCGCGCGGCGCCGAGCAGCTGAGCAAGCGCTTCAAGCTCCCGGTCTGGGCGAGTGCGCACAGCTGGACGGCGCGCAGCCTGCGACGGGTCGAGCGCGCGCATCGGTTCCAGCCCGGAGACCGCTTCGAGCTCGCCGGCTTCCGGCTGCACTCGTTCCCGGTCCCCCACGACGCGCGTCAACCGGTCGGGCTGGTGCTGGAGAGTGCCGCCGGCCTCCGTCTCGGCCTGGTCGCCGACCTCGGCCGGGTGACTCGCCAGGTGCTCGAGGCGCTGACCGATCTCGACCTCCTGGTCCTCGAGTGCAACCACGACGAGCGCATGCTCGAGACGGGCCCCTATCCGTGGCCGTTGAAGCGCCGCGTCGCCTCGGATCTCGGCCATCTCTCCAACTCCGGCGCGGCGCGGCTCATCGGCGAGCTGGTTCGCGGAGCCTCGCCCCCCCGGCTGAGCGACATCGTGCTCTATCATCTCTCGGCGACGAACAACTGCCCGGTGCTCGCCCGCGAGACGTGCCTGCGGGCGCTCGGCCGACACGCCCGGAGCACGAGGATCACCATGACCTGTCAAGAGACCCCGACCGGTTGGCTGGAGGTCGGATCGCAGCTGCCGCTTCGGCACGAGGCGCCGGAGCGCACCGCGTGAGCTCTTCAACCGAGCCGGGCGGCCGTGCGGTGCGCGCCAGGGTTCTCGTCTTCCCGCGCCGCGAGATCCTCGACCCGCAGGGCAAGGCGATCCACAACGCGTTGTCGCGTCTCGACTTCGCCGGAGTCGAGGAGGTGCGCGCCGGCAAGGCCTTCGACATCCATCTGCGCGGCGAGGACGAGGCCGATCTGAAACGGCAGCTCGAGGAGATGTCGCAGCGCCTGCTCAGCAACCCGATCATGGAGGACTTCCAGATCGAGATCCTGCCGGAGGGCGGACGGTGAACTGCGGCGTCGTCGTCTTTCCCGGCAGCAACTGCGACCACGACGTCTACCACGTGCTCGCCCACGTCTTGCAGCAGCCGACGCGTTTCCTCTGGCACGACGACGACGGCCTCCAGGGCAGCGACCTGGTGGTGGTGCCGGGCGGCTTCTCCTACGGCGACTACCTGCGCGCTGGCGCCATGGCAGCGTCGTCACCGGTTCTCGCGGCGGTGCGTCGACATGCCGAAGGCGGCGGTCTGGTGCTCGGTATCTGCAACGGCTTCCAGATCCTGCTCGAGGCGGGCCTGCTGCCGGGAGCGATGCGGCGCAACGCCGGACTGCGGTTTCTCAGTCAGGACGTGAACCTGAGGGTGGAGCGCGACGATCTGCCGTTCACCCGCGCCTACTCGCGCGGCCAGGTCCTGCGCATGCCGATCGCGCACGCCGAGGGCAACTACGTCGACCGCGAGCCGGCGCTCGATCGCCTCGAGGCAGAGCGCCAGGTCGTCTTCCGCTACTGCGACGCGGACGGCAGCGTCGGCGGGCGACGGGCTGCCGAGAGCAACCCGAACGGCTCGGAGCGGGCCATCGCCGGCATCTGCAGTGCGTCGGGCAACGTCTGTGCGCTGATGCCGCACCCCGAACGCGCCGCAGAAGAGGTGCTCGGCAACACCGACGGGCTGGCGATGTTCGCCGGCCTGGTCGGAGCGGTCGCGGAGGGGATCGCTTCGTGACCAGCGCGACCGGCACCAGGCCGGCCGCCGGCGACACCGCCGAGCTGGTGGTTCGGGCGCGCGAGCGGATGGCCGCCGAGCCGGCGGTCGACCGGGAGCTGGCCCTCGAGCACGGCCTGAGCGACGGCGAGTGGGAGCTGATCCAGCGCATCCTCGGTCGCCCGCCCAACTTCACCGAGCTGGGCATCACGTCGGCTCTGTACTCCGAGCACTGCTCGTACAAGTCCTCCAAGGTCTGGCTGCGCCAGTTCCCGACGAGTGGTGAGGGCGTGGTGCACGGACCGGGGGAGAACGCCGGCGTCGTCGAGATCGGCAACGGCTGGGTGGCCGCGTTCAAGATGGAGAGTCACAACCACCCGAGCTTCATCGAGCCCTACCAGGGCGCCGCGACGGGTGTCGGAGGCATCCTGCGCGACGTCTTCACCATGGGCGCGCGGCCGATCGCCTGCATGGATTCACTCCGCTTCGGCGACATCGACGCACCGCGCATGCGCCACTTGGTCGACGGTGTGGTCAGGGGCATCGGCGACTACGGGAACTGCGTCGGCATTCCGACGGTCGGCGGCGAGACCGGCTTTCACCCGTCGTACAACGGCAACATCCTGGTCAACGCCTTCGCCCTCGGAGTCTGCCGGCGGGAGCAGATCTTCACCGCCGAGGCGAGCGGAGAAGGCAACCCCATCCTCTATGTCGGCAGCCGTACCGGTCGTGACGGTATCCACGGTGCGACCATGGCCTCGGAGTCGTTCGACGACGCCAGCGAGGCGAAGCGCCCCACGGTGCAGGTCGGCGATCCGTTCACCGAGAAGGTGCTGCTCGAGGCCTGCCTCGAGGCGATGCGTAGCGGGGCCGTCGTCGGCATCCAGGACATGGGTGCCGCGGGGATGACCAGTTCGTGCTTCGAGATGGCCGATCGCGGCGGCGTCGGGGTGCGCATCGACCTCGAGCGTGTGCCGCTGCGCGAGGCGGTGCTGACGCCCTACGAGGTCATGCTCTCCGAGTCCCAGGAGAGGATGGTCATCGTCGCCGAGCGTGGGCGCGAGGAGGCGATCGAGCGTGTCTTCCGGCGGTGGGGGCTCGAGGTCTCCCCGATCGGACAAGTCACCGCGAGCGGGCGCGCCGAGCTCTACCTCGGTGACGAGAAAGTCGCCGACATGCCGATCCGGCCGCTGGTCGACGAGGCGCCGGTCTACGAGCGACCGGTCGCCGAGCCGACCGACCTGGCGCTACGCCACGCTGCGCCGGAGGTGCCGCAGAACGACGATCCGGCGGCGGACCTCCGTCGCCTGCTCGCCACCCCGGAGCTCGGCGACAAGTCGTGGATCTACCGACAGTACGACTCCACCGTGCGCGGCAACACCGCTGTCGGGCCGGGCGCCGACGCAGCGGTGCTGCGCATCAAGGGCGCCGACTGCGCCCTGGCGCTGAGCAGCGACGTGCAGCCCGTCTACTGCTACCTCGATCCACGCACCGGCGGGCGGCAGGCGGTGGTCGAAGCCGCGCGCAACCTCGCGTGTGTCGGCGCCGAGCCTCTGGCGCTCACCGACTGCCTCAACTTCGGCAATCCCGAGATCCCACAGATCGCCTGGCAGCTGCGCGAGTGCATCGCCGGCATGGCCGAGGCCTGCCGGGCCCTGGACGTGCCGGTGGTCTCCGGCAACGTCTCGCTCTACAACCAGACCGACGAGCGCGCCGTGCACCCGACTCCCACCGTGGCGATGGTCGGCCGTGTCGCCGGTTGGAGCGGACCGGCCTCCGGGCCGCTGGCCAAGGGCAGGACGGCCAGCTTCGTCGCCGCAGGGCACGAGATCGTGCTCCTCGGCGAGGACCGCGGCGAGTTCGGGGGCTCGGCCTACCTGCGGCTGCTGCACGGAGTCGAGCGGGGACGCCCGCCGGCGGTCGATCTCGAGGAGGCGCGGCGCCTCCACCGGCTGCTGGTCCTCGCCCACCGGAGCGGCTGGATCGAGACCTGCCACGACGTCTCCACCGGCGGCATCGCGGTGGCCGCGGCGGAGGCCTGCTTCGCCACCGGACTGGGAGCACGCATCGAGATCGGAGGTCCGGTCGCCGGGCTCTACTCCGAGAGCCAGAACCGAGTTCTGGTGGCGGTGTGTGGGCAGCACGTCGAGCCGTTGCTGCGCGCCGCCGAGGAGGCCGCGATCGTCGCCAGGCACGCCGGCACGGTCGGCGGGGCCGAGCTGAGGCTCGACTTCGACGGTGGCTGCGCGGCGGTCGAGGTGGCGGCGCTGCGCGAGATCTGGCGTTCGGCGCTGCCGAACGCGCTGGGACTCTGATCGACTCGCTCCGCGCCAGGCCGCGGTTGCGCCTCCGAGCCCCCCCAGTAGGGAGCGGCGGATCGGCGAGCGCGGACCCACCGGCGACCTTCCTCGGATAGGGTCCGGAGAGCGCCGCCGACGGCGACCGGGCTCGCAAGGGTCGAAGCAACTTGGGTCTCGGCGGATTCCTGGGAGAGCGGATTCGATGTGCGGCATCTTCGGCGTTCAAGGTCACGCCGACGCGGCCAACCTCACCTACCTCGGGCTGTACGCCCTGCAGCACCGGGGACAGGAGAGCGCCGGAATCGTCGCCACCGATGGTCGTGTGGTCCGTGCGGAGCGCGGCATGGGACACGTGGCGGAGATCTTCTCGCGCAAACGCATCGAGCGGCTGCCCGGGACCACCGCGATCGGGCACACCCGCTATTCGACCGCCGGCCACTCGGTGCTGCGCAACGCCCAGCCGATCGTGGTGCAGACCTCGATGGGGCCGCTGGCGCTGGTGCACAACGGCAACCTGGTCAACGCGGCGGCCATTCGTGAGCAGCTCGAGGCCGAGGGATCGATCTTCCAGACCACCTCCGACTCGGAGGTGATCCTGCATCTGATGGCGCGCAACCCCAGGGCCGAGACCGTGGAGTCGTTGCGCGTCGCCCTCGAGCAGGTGGAGGGCGCCTACTCGCTGCTCCTGCTCACCTCGGAGGGAGTCATCGCGGCGCGCGATCCGCACGGCTTCCGGCCGCTGGCGCTCGGCAGCTTCCAGGGGGGCGCCGTGTTCGCGTCCGAGACCTGTGCCTTCGATCTGATGCAGGCCGAGGGGGATCGCGAGTTGTTGCCCGGCGAGATCGTCGCGGCGCTCGACGGCCAGGAGATCCGCAGCCTGATGCTGCCGGCGCGGCGGCGGGTGGCCCGCTGTGTCTTCGAGCAGATCTACTTCTCGCGGCCCGACAGCAGGATCTTCGGCGACGACGTCTCGGCGGCGCGACTGGCGATGGGGCGCAAGCTGGCCGAGGAGTCACCGGTGGTCGCCGACCTGGTGGTTCCGGTCCCGGATTCCGGGCTGTTCGCCGCGATGGGTTTCTCGCGCCAGTCCGGCATCCCCTTCGAGCTGGGGCTGATCCGCAACCACTACGTCGGCCGGACCTTCATCGAGCCGAAGCAGTCGATCCGGGACTTCGGCGTGCGGGTCAAGCTCAACCCGGTGACCGGCCTGATCCAGGGGCGCCGGGTCGTGCTGGTCGACGACTCGATCGTGCGCGGCACCACGTCGCGCAAGATCGTGCGCATGGTGCGCGAGGCCGGTGCCAGAGAGGTGCACCTGCGGATCACCTCGCCGCCGACGGCGTATCCGTGCCACTACGGGATCAACACCCCGACCCGGGAGGAGCTGATCGCCTCGTCCAAGACCCTCGAGGAGATCCGTGACTTCACCGAGGCCGACTCGTTGGCCTACCTGAGTCTGGAGGGGCTGTTCGAGTGCGTCAGCGGAGCGCCGGAGTCCTACTGCACGGCGTGCTGGACCGGCAGCTACCCGGTGGTGCCCTCCTCGACGCGCGACGACCGTCAGGGCCAGCTCTTCACGGTGCTCGCCGACGGTGAGGACGAGATGCGATGAAGCGGCAGCAGCGATCCAGCGCCTACTCGAGGTCGGGCGTCGACATCGACGCCCAGGACCGCGCCCTGCGCGGCATCCGCGAGATCGTCGAGTCGACGAGGACCGCGGGCGTGCTCAGCGAGCTGGGCAGTTTCGGCGGTCTCTTCGCTCCCGACCTCGGCGGCTGCGCCGAGCCGGTGCTCGTCTCCTCGGCCGACGGTGTGGGCACCAAGCTGATGGTGGCACGGATGGCCGGCGACTACTCGACGGTGGGGCGGGACCTGGTCAACCACTGCGTGAACGACATCCTGGTGCAGGGCGCCGCGCCGCTCTTCTTCCTCGACTACGTCGGTGCGGGACGCCTCGATCCCGATGCGATGCGTCAACTGGTCGGCGGCGTCGCCGCGGGCTGCCGCGAGAACGGCTGCGCGCTGCTCGGCGGCGAGACCGCGGAGATGCCGGGCTTCTATCAGGAGGGCGACTACGAGCTCGTGGGCTTCATCGTCGGCCTCGTCGACCGCTCGCGACTCATCGACGGCTCCCGGGTCGCGCCTCGCGATGTGTTGGTCGGCCTGCCCTCGGCCGGGCTGCATACGAACGGATTCTCGCTGGCGCGCAGGGCGCTGCTCGAGGCCGCCGGCCTCGGCCTCGAGGATCGCCTCGGCGAAACCGGGATGACGGTGGGCGAACATCTGCTGGCGCCGCACCTCAGCTACCTGGCCGCGGTGCGGCCGCTGCTCGGCCGAGCGGCGCTGCACGGGATCGCCCACATCACCGGTGGTGGACTGACCGACAACCTGCCGCGCATCCTGCCACGCGGCCTGCAGGCGGAGATCCGGCTCGGATCCTGGGAGATCCCGGAGCTCTTCGCACAGATCCAGCGCTTCGGCGAGGTCGACAGCGAGGAGATGCTGCGGGTCTTCAACATGGGCATCGGGCTGGTGCTGGCGGTCGCCCCCGAGTCGCTCGGTGAGGTGCTGCGCGAGCTGCGCCAGCAGGGTCAGCGTGGGATCCCGATCGGCACCGTGCAGGAGGGGCCGGGAGGAGTCGTCTACGACCCCGGCGTCGGGATCGTCGACGAGTGACGACGGCTTCCCAATCCGGCCCTCCGGTAGGCAGGACTGCTCGCATGGGCGTTCTGCTGTCGGGGCGAGGCAGCAACTTCCTGGCGCTGCAGCAGGCGATCTCCCGCGGTGACCTGTCGGCCGAGATCGCCGTGGTGGTCAGCAACCGCGACGACGCTTCCGGCCTGGACGCAGCGCGTCGTCTCGGCCTGCCGGCGGTGGCGGTGCCCAAGATCGGCGGCGCCAGTCGGCACGATCACGAGCAGCAGGTGCTGGCGGTGCTCGAGGACGCCTCGGTGGACTGGATCTGCCTGGCGGGCTACATGCGGCTGCTCTCGGCCGAGTTCGTCGCCCGCTTTCCTCGGCGCATCGTCAACATCCACCCCAGCCTGCTGCCGTCGTTCCCGGGCCTCCGTGTTCACGAGCAGGTGATCGAGCACGGATCGCGGGTGAGCGGTTGCACCGTGCATCTGGTCGACGCGGGCCTCGACAGCGGTCCGATCGTTCGTCAGACCCCGGTCGCGGTCGCCTCGGACGACGACGCGGACAGCCTGGCGGCACGGGTGCTGGCCGCCGAGCACGACACCTACTGGCGTGCGATGCGCGACCTGACCACCAGGCACTGGGTGCTGCGGGGCAGGCGGCTGTGCTTCCTCGACGGGGAACCGGAGGGCTGGCCCGGCGCCTGAGTCGACCGGGTCGACTTACCTCCCGGACGCCGCACGCCGCCCCGGTTAGGCCTGAAGCGTGGCGCCGGCGGGCGTCCGACCCGGGAGCGCAGGAGAGGCCCGAGAGCTCCGGACGCCGATCTGGCCGTCCAGGGGTTGACAGCTCTCCACGGCATCCACTACGATCTCAGATCC
>QQVD01000001.1:92500-174379 GCA_003388555.1 Acidobacteriota bacterium
TCGACGCGGCGGTTTGGCACCTCGATGTCGGCTCATCACATCCTGGGGCTGAAGCAGGTCCCAAGGGTTCGGCTGTTCGCCGATTAAAGTGGTACGTGAGCTGGGTTTAGAACGTCGCGAGACAGTTCGGTCCCTATCTCATGTGGGCGTAGGATACTTGAGAGGATCTGTCCCTAGTACGAGAGGACCGGGATGGACGAACCTCTGGTGCACCAGTTGTCACGCCAGTGGCACAGCTGGGTAGCTATGTTCGGAAAGGATAACCGCTGAAAGCATCTAAGCGGGAAGCCCGCCTCGAGATGAAGTATCCCCGAAGACTCCTGGTAGACGACCAGGTTGATAGGCGGGAGGTGTAAGCGCCGCAAGGCGTTGAGCTGACCCGTACTAATCAGTCGTTCGGCTTGACCAAACCGATAATTCTAGTCTGGCGCAAGACTGTCCTTGTGCTCGCACACAACGGAATCATTCAGTAGTCGGAAATTCTTGATTCAAGTTTTTCCGGTGATCCTAGCGAGGAGGAAACACCCGTTCCCATTCCGAACACGGCAGTTAAGCTCCTCAGCGCCGATGGTACTGCACTGGAAACGGTGTGGGAGAGTAGGTCGTTGCCGGGAATTGATTTCGACGAGCCCCCGTCTCCGGACGGGGGCTTTCTGTTTTTGGAAGGGTCCTCCCCTCGTGCCAGCGGTCGGCCGACGAGCCCCTCGAGGATGCTCGAGGATGGTGGGCTCAGAGGAGGAGGCCATCGCAGGAGGCGAGAGATGAGCCGAACAGCGCAGGACGATTCACTGAACGGCCAGGTCGTCGTGGTGACCGGCTCGTCGAGTGGGATCGGTGCCGCGATAGCCCGGCGTGGGGCTCAGCTGGGTGCCACCGTGGTCGTCAACTCGTCGCGGTCGGTGGAGGCGGGTGAAGCGCTCGCGGCGGAACTGCACGGGGCGTCGTACTGCCAGGCCGACGTTGGCTCCGAAGAGGGCCGCGAGAGGCTGATCCGGTACACCCTCGAAGAACACGGGCGCCTCGATCACCTGGTGAACAACGCGGCGAGGACGCAGGTCATCCCCCACGCCGAGCTGGAGCGACTGACCACTGAGGTCTGGCGAGACATCTTCGAGCTCAACCTGTTCGCCACCTACCAGATGACCCTCCTGGCGCTTCCCCATCTACGACGCAGCGGCCGGGGATCGGTCCTGAACATCACCTCCCTGGCCGGTATCCGGCAGCTCGGGAGCAGTATCCCCTACGCCGTATCCAAGGCGGCGCTCAACCACCTCACACAGCTGCTGGCGAAACAGGTCGGTCCGGAGGTGAGGGTCAACGCGGTGGCGCCGGGCCTCATCGAGACGCCGTGGACGGCGGACTGGACGGCACAGCACGAAGCGATCTCCCGCAGCGCTCCACTGCGTCGGACGGGGCGTCCGGAGGACGTCGCGCACGCGGCCGTGGCGCTGTTGACGAACGGCTACACCACGGGTGCCGTACTGCTGGTCGACGGCGGAGTCGGTCTGACGGCTTGACGCCGCCTCGAAGCAGGGCTGAGCCGAGCGACCGAGCCCTCCGGGAGAGGGCGAGGCGCGCCGGCGGCAGCGGCAGTTCGGTTCCCGAACCGTTTCCGCTGCCGATCCTCAGGGTGCTCAGGGGTAGTAGCCTGACATCGTGCGCACGCGACTGTCGGGAATCCCCCGCACCGAGACCGCGACCGGGCGGAAGGAGTCGCTCCGAGACGTGTCCGAGGACTGGTAGGCGAGCAGGTACTGGGCTCGCAGGTCGACCTGGATCTGGCGGTAGATGGCTTCCAGCTCGCCGACGCCGCCGATGAAGTGACTCGTGCCGCCGGTCTCGCGAGCCAGGGCCACCAGCCGACCCCGCGCCTTGCCGTCAGGCAGTCCGAGGCCGATGGTGTAGATCGTGACGCCGGCACGCCGCGCGTACTCCAGCGTGCGCTCGAAGCTGAACTCGCTGGTCTCGTCGCGCCCGTCGGAAAGCAGCAGGATCGCGCGCTGACCGCTCACACCGGACAGGTAGTAGAGCCCGAACACGACGCTGTCGTAGAGCGAGGTCTGCCCCTCGGCGGAGAGCCCGGCCAGCCCACCGCCGAGCCGCCTGAGGTCGTTGGTCAGGGGAACCACGAGGTTCGGGAACCGATTGAAGGTGATGACCGCTGCCCGGTCCTGCGGCGTCAGAGCCTCGCTGAAGAAGGAGAGCACGGCTCGGCGAGCCTCCTCGAGGGCGCCGCGCATCGAGGCGGAGTTGTCGAGCACCACAGCGACGTGGATCGGCAGGTCGTCGACCAGGTCGAAGCGTTCGAGCCTCTGCTCGACACCGCCCTCGCGTACCTCGAAGTCGTCTGCGCCGAGCCCTCGCGCGAAGCTGCCGTCGCGCTGCAGCACCGAGACGTAGAGCTCGACGAACTGTATGTCCACCTCCTCGAGCTCGCCCGGCGCGTTCAGGAAGACCAGGTCCTCGGCCCGGTTGCCGTCGCTCAGGTAGGCAACGGCGCGGACGTAGGCGAGGGCACCGGGCGGGTCCAGGCGCAGAGGCTGCGCCCAGGGCTCCTGGTACAGCGAAGCCTGCAGCTGCTGGTTGACGAACAGATCGACCCGCTCGACGACGCCTCCGTCGGGGATCGTCAGGCCGACCTCGGCGCGCACACTGTCCACAGCCTTCTGTCCCGGGCGTGGGCTCAGGAGGCGGGCTGAGAACCGCTGTCGGCCGGCGTTCAGCTCGATCTCGTGCGAGGCGAGCACACCACCCGCCGCGTCCAGCGCGTCGGCTCGCACCCGCCGCACGCGAGGGAAGGGCCCGAGATCGAGCTCGACCTCGAAGGGTGGACGGTTGCGTACCATCGGCGGGCCGCCGTCGAGTGAGAAGGCCACCCGCTCGATGCCGGGTCCCGCCGTGACGGTCGCAAAGCGAACGAAGCCGGTGAGCAGTCCGTCGTGCGGCGGGACCACGGTGATCCGCGGCTGGTCCGAGATCATCGCCAGGCTGGCTTCGCGCAGCAGACGGCGGGTCTCCATCGACGTCTCGGCCCTCGGCTGCCACTCCGATTCCAGCTCCGGCACCTCCAGCAGCCTCTCGCTGCGGAAGAGGCGGCCGGAGTTGAGATCCTCGACCCGAACCACCAGGTTGTGCTCACCCGGACGCAGGAAACGCTGGAAGACGAGGGGCAACTGGGCCTGACCCTCGGTGAAGCCGAACTTGTAGCGGAAGCTCTCGAAACGGTCGTCGCCCTGGACGATCTCGCCGACCAGCAGGAAGTCGTAGGAGCGATGTCCGGCGAAGTCTCCCACCTCCGCCTCCTCGGCCGCGACCTCGACCACAACCTGAACCGCCGTCCTCTGTCCGTGGCGCCCGAGGTAGTCCACCGCAAGACCGGCCGGCAGGCGAGGCGCGTCCGGCTCGACATCCGTCGACTCGGCTCGGAACGCGGCGACCCACTCACCGTTGCGCGGTCTCGGCTTGAGCAGGATTCGATCGAGTCGCGCCAGATAGCCCGGACCCGCGGCGACAATCTGGCGCTCGACGTCCTCGAGCACCGCACCGTTGATGCAGGAGCGCGCCGAGCGCAGACTCTGGGACAAAGAGCCGCCGGCGTTGGGATGCCAGATGCGGGCAGGACCGCTGCCGTTGCCGCCGCGCAGGAAGACGAGGACGAAACCGAAGTCGACCAGCTCGCTGTCGCGGTAGACCCAGATCACTGCGGGAGTGCGGCTGGTCGTGCACCGCACCTCGACGACGCGATTGGGCTCACCGTGGGTCAGCAGGATTCGCGAGCGATCGTCCGCCAGCCCACCGAATCGGCTCTCGGCGATACCGAGCCGCTCTTCGTAGCGTTCGCGGAACTCGTTGCGCCCGGTCTGGGGATAGGGATCCCTCACCCGCCAGAACTGCCGCCGGAAGGCGCTGCGCTGGTACTCCTGACCGAGACTGAGATAGAGCGCTCGCTCATCGCCGAGGACGATCGGCTCGACAGAACGCAACCAGGGGTCGCCGTCTTCGACGGCGCCGACGGCAGCGGAGATGAGCAGGAGAAGCAGGGCGAGGCCAAGCGCCGCCCGCGCAGCCGCGCCGCCGGTGCCACGACCGACTCCCGGCATCCGGGAGCCTCCAACCCGTGCGCACGAGGCGGTTCGCATCCCAGGAGTCTACGCAAGGGTGGCGCCGCAACGCAGCCCACGCCCCACCGCGCACTCCGACGAGGCGGAGAACATCGAAGCGGCGATGCCACCAGCGATGCCACCAGCGAACCCGAGAGGGCGGCTATACTCAAGGACTCATCGCCGCCGGCGACCGGCACCCACATGGAGTGGAGGCGTTCGGCGGGCGGGCTCGAACCTGGTGCCGACAGGTCCCTCAACAGGAAGGCTGCTCTCGACGATGCGACGCGCCACGAACAGACCCCGACTTGGCCCTCTTGCCGCCGCGCTGGCGGCCCTCTGCGTGGTGGGCGCACCGGTTCTCGCTCCGGCTCAGCTCCCCCCCGACGCCGTCGATCTGGCCAAAGTCAAGATCCCCAGGACCCTGGAGAGCACAGATCTCTGCCCGGTGCACCTGGTGCCCTCCGCTGCCGACGGCGAGACCTGGTCCCACGACGGCGTCGACTACCGGGCCAGCGAAGCCGGCTCACGGGAGACCTTCCTCGCCGACCCGGCGAAGTACGTCGACCAGCACGAGCGCGAGCTCTGGGTGCTGAACTTCATGAACGCGATGTCGACCATCTGGTGCCCGATCACCGACGAGGTGACGCCCGGTGGTCGCAAGCGCGTCGACGGCCACGGCTACACCTGGGAGAGCTGCTGCTCGTTCTGCGACGAGGAGATGAGCCCGGAGAACTTCACCGACGCCCTCGAGACCCTGCGCGAGCGCGCCGAGGAGAGCTACGAGCTCACCGGTGGAGCCTACGTCGAAGGCGCCACGAGCCCGGTCGAAGGAGCGATCAAGGACAGCTTCTGACCCGCTCGTCGCTCACTTTTCCACCGGCTTCCCGGCGGCTCCATCCGAGCTCCCGCCGTTTCGGCTCCGGGGCCGGCCGGTCCGCACGTTCCTCCCGAAGACCCTCTCTTGCCCCGCATCACCAAGGTCTACACCCGCACCGGGGACGACGGCGAGACTTCGCTGGCCACCGGCGAGCGGGTCGCCAAGACCTCGAAGCGGATCGAGGCGTTCGGCTCGGTGGACGAGCTCAATTCGCACCTCGGTGTCGCCCTCGCCGATCCGGCCTGCGAGCTCGAAGTCCGTCGTGTCCTTCAGCAGGTGCAGAACGAGCTCTTCCACCTCGGATCGGATCTCTGCGTGCCCGACGAGGACAAGGGCCGCATGCCGGTGCCGACGATCGACGAGGCTCACGTGCTGGCGCTGGAGCGCGCCATGGACTCCTGGCAGGAGGAGCTCGAGCCGCTGCAGAACTTCATCCTCCCGGGGGGCTCCCGCGTCGCCGCTCAGCTGCACTGCGCTCGCAGCGTCTGCCGGCGCGCGGAGCGCGACGTGCTGCGACTGGCCGCCGAGGTGTCGATCAACCCGCAGATCGTGCGCTACCTCAACCGTCTCTCGGACTGCCTCTTCGTCGCGTCGCGCAGGCAGAACAGGTCCGATGGCGGCGACGACGTGCTGTGGGACAGTCACGCGTGAGAGGGCGCACCGAGCGTCGGCATCTTGATTTGTCCGAGGCGATCTGGGAGGCTCTCCTGTCTCCGCAGCCTCAACTCTTCCGGGCGACAGCCCCGGGATCCCAGCTGCCCACCGCATCGTCTTCGGGACCGAGGCACGCCGTGTGCCAGGGCCCTGACCCACGAACGCTCCAAAGGAGAAACTGACATTCGTCGCCCACGCAGAGGATTTCCGGACAGGAGGCACGAGAACGAGCCTCGCATCAACCACCGGATCCGCAAGAGTCCCGTACGGCTCATCGGTGCCGAGGGAGAACAGGTAGGAGTCGTACCGATCGAAGAAGCCCGCTCTCGCGCCCAGGAGGCCGGTCTCGACCTCGTAGAGGTCGGTGCCAACGCCGATCCCCCGGTCGTCAAGATCATGGACTGGGGCAAGGTCAAGTTCGAGCGCGACAAGAAGGCCAAGGAGTCGAAGAAGAAGGCCACGACGATCGAGGTCAAGGAGGTCAAGTACCGCCCCACGATCGACGACCACGACTTCGACATCAAGACCAAGCGCGCCGAGCGCTTCCTCAAGGAAGGCAAGAAGGTCAAGGTGACCATCTTCTTCCGCTACCGGCAGCTGCGCCGCCCCGAGCTGGGCGTGCAGATCCTCGACAAGGTGACGCAGGAGCTCTCCCACATCGCCATCGTCGAGAGCCGGTCGGGTCTCGAAGGCCGTCAGATGGTCATGATCCTGGCGCCGCAGTCGATGGCGAAGCCCGGGCAGGAGCGCGCCGCCGCCTCGTGAGCCCACGTCGCCGGGGGAGGCGGCAGACCCCCGGCCGCCGGACCGACGTCAGCGGGCGTCAGCGGTGCCCGGACCGCGCACCGCGACGCAGCAGCGGGAAGAGCGATCGGCCGATCCACCGCTCTGCGGCGCGGCCGTCCGGATCGAGGCGTTCGAGCACACGGAACCTGGCCGTGTGCACCTGGCGCCTCGATCCCCGTCGCTCAGCGGGCACGATCGCGTGCAGCAGCTCGTGGAAGAGCACCGAGCGCACCACGGCCTCGGGCACCTCACGGTGATCGAGCACGGGGTGGACCCGGATCAGCCGCTGTGCATCGACGAAGCTGCCGAGTTGAACGGTTCTCTGCCGCCGCGCCGCCGCGCCCTTCGGCCCCCAACGGCCCCAGAGGGCGTGCACGTCGTCGATCCGGTGACCGGCGAAGACCCGGTGTCGCCGAACCACCTCAAGTAGCCGCTGAAGGTCGTGGTGCCTGCCTGCTGCCGCCACGGCCCGGCTGCGAGGCGGGCTCCTCACCGAGCCACTGGGGACCTCGATCGCCGGCGCAGGGCGCGAGGAGAACTCCGCGCGCAGCGTGGCGAGCGCCGCCAGGCGCTGGCTGCGGCTCGAGCGGCCGTTCAGGTAGTCGGCGAGGGCCGCCACCACCTCGTCGCCGGCGCCCTCGAAGCAGCGGTCGATGCGCACCGCCCAACGCCTCGCTGCAGGACCGGCGACCGGCCGGCAGGAGAGGAAGGTGGAGCGGTTACACGTCCACACCCACGAGCCGATCTCGAAGTCGACTCTCGATTGCAGTCGCTGCCGCAGACTCGACGGCCCGCTGCCGAGCGGCGTCGTGGTGTGAGTCGGGGACAACGCCAGAGTGAGCTGGCTCGGCTCGATCCGGCGCTCGCAGTCACTGCGGCTTCGTCTGGTCATCGGACAGCACGCACAGAATCGCTGAAGGTCGCGGGCGCGAGAGTCGCACGTCGAGGTCTGTCGCCCACAGATCGTACTCCGGTCGCTGCCCTCCACCTTGACAGGATCCCGGCACTGGCCAAAGCTCGGCCGGATTCCCCGTTGCCCCAGAGCGGCTGCCGACCGGGATCCCGGAGCGACCGCGCGTCGCCCCGGCCCCCGGGCCGACCCCCGCGCCTGCGCGACCCGCCCCAGCGCCGCGTGTGAAGCCGGCTCGACAGGCGGAGCACCGCGTCACGACCTTCGCAACACCGCCACCTTCGCGATTTCTTGAAGCTCGAACACCTCCTCTTTCTCGTTCTCGTCCTGCTCGCGGCGCTGTTCGGCTACCTGTCGCTGCAGGAGCAGCCGGTGCACGCCCAGGGTGTCGCTCATCCGGATCACCCGGCGATGGCGCTCGGTGGCGACGCCGCCAGTCGCAGCCTGCCCATCCTCGGCGCTGGCCTGGCCTTTGCCCTGCTGCAGGTCACCTTCTTCGGTGGGCTGCTGCTTCTCGGCCTGCGCCGCGGCGACCACGAGCGAGTCTTTCCCCGCTACCTGCCGGTGGCCGGAGCACTGGCGTTGCTGGCCCTGGCCTTCGTTCTCCTCTTCGTCTCCTACCGCGGCCAGGCCGTGGCAGGCGCCGACGTCCCGACCGTACTCGGTTTCCCGCCGGCCACGGCATGGATGCTCTACGGAGTCTGGTGGACACCACTGGCCCTGGTCGCGCTCTACGTCTGGCGCTTCGACGACTGGGTCTACGGCGATTGGGAACAGGCGCGCTTCGCCGAGCTCGTCGCGGCAGCACGGCAGGCCGACGAGACCGCGGCCCGCGAGTCGGCTCAGAGCGCCGAACAGAGCTGAAGTCCGATCTGAACGGGACCGTCCGTGGAAGCGCAGCGCAACACCATCGTCCTGGTCTGCGTCGGCCTGTACCTGCTGCTCTGTGTCGCGGTCGGCCTGTGGGCGATGCGGCGCACCCACTCGGCGCGCGACTTCTTCATGGCCGGCCGCGATCTGGGCATCCTCGTCACCGGCCTCGCGGTCTTCTCCAGCACCCTGAGCGGTTTCGGCTTCGTCGGCGGTCCGGGACTGGTCTACCGCATGGGGACCAGCTCACTGTGGATGGTGGTGTGCTCTTCGATGGGCTTCCTGATCGCCTTCCACCTGCTCGCCAAGCGCCTGCGGCTGTTCGCCGAGCTGCGCGAATCGATCTCGCTGCCCGACGCGGTGGCGGCGCGCTACCGCAGCGAGCCGGCGCGCTTCCTCACGGCGCTGGCCATCCTGCTCGGCGTGATGGGCTACCTGGCCACCCAGATCCTCGCCATGGCGACGGTGCTGCAGGACATCCTGCAGAGATCGTTCGGCCCGATCGGGATCGAGGCCTGCGTCGCCATGTCGAGCGCCGTGCTGGTCTTCTACTGCGTCACCGGAGGGATCATCGCGTCGGTGTACACAGACCTGGTACAGGGGTTCGTGATGATGGTCGCCGCGGTGCTGGTCTTCTTCGCCGCCATGTCCGCGGTCGACGGCGGCTTCTCGGGGATGACGCGGCTGCTGCTCGCCGACGATCCCGAGTCGATCGGCCCGTGGGGCACCCTGGGCATGGTCGGCTCGTTGTCCTGGTATTTCGTCTTCGCCCTAGGGCTCGCCGGTCAGCCCCACATCATCACCAAGATGATGATGACTCGGCGCCTCTCGGACGCGAAACACATCCTGCCGGTCTCGATCGCCGCCTACTCGGTGTCGGCGCTGCTGTGGATCAGCATCGGACTGGCGATCCGGGCGCTCGTCATCCAAGGCACCCACCCCACCCTCGAGATCTCCGATGCGGCCGCCCCTCAGTTCCTCCAGGGCTATGCCCACCCGCTGCTCGCCGGAGTGGTCTTCGCCGGGCTCTTTGCGGCCATCATGTCCACCGCCGACAGCTTCCTGAACATCGGTGCCGCAGCGGTGGTGCACGACATCCCGCGTGCCGTGCGCGGCAAGTCACTGCTGCCGGAGCTGCTCTGGGCGCGCATCGCGACGGTGGTGATCGCGGCCCTGGCCTCGGTTCTCGCGCTGCGCTCCGGCGAGCTGGTGGCGCTGCTCGGAGCCTTCGGTTGGGGGACGTTCGCCGCGGCGCTGGTGCCCGCGGTGGCGATCGGGTTCAACTGGAAACGTGCCCACGCCACGGCTGCGAACGTGGCGATCGCCGCGAGCCTGGTGATCAACTTCGGGATCAAGTTCTGGGGCATCGCGCTGCCCTGGGGATTCGACGCTGGGGCCTTGGCGCTGCTCGTCTCACTGACCCTCTTCTTCGGCCTCTCCTTCCTGCTTCCTCAGCGGCGGCTCGATCCCGACGTCGAGGCCGTCATGGACCTCTGACCGCCGCTCAGAGCCCGGGACGGCCCGATCCGTTGGAGCCCTGGAAGGGCGACCGGATCACTCGTGGCGCAGGGCGGTCACCGGGTCGATGCGAGTCGCCCGCCGAGCCGGCGCCGCGCAGGCGGCCAGAGCGATCGCCAGGAGCACGCCGGCCAGGGCCAGGTAGGTCAACGGATCGGTTCCCGAGATGCCGTAGAGCAGGCTGTCGAGGAGTCCCGACAGGCCGAGCGCCGCGAGCAGTCCCAGCAGGATCCCGCTGCCGGCGAGCATCAGGCCGCGTCGCAGGACGTGCCCGACCACCTGCAATCGAGAAGCCCCGAAGGCGACCCGCACACCGATCTCGGGCACGGTCTGCGCCACGAGATAGGACAGCACCCCGTAGATCCCGATCATCGCCAGCGCCAACGCCACGCCCGAGAAGGCGCCGAGCAGCAGGGTGTAGAAGCGGCGGTCGCTGCGCTCCGCAGCGAGGCGACTCTCGAGCATTTCGAGGTCGGTGATCGGCAGATCGGCATCGAGCGACCAGACTGCCTTGCGGACTCCGGGAGCGAGAGCGTCGAGCCCCAGATCGGTGCGCAGCAGCACGGTCATGCGGCGCGAGCGGAACTGCTCGTGTGGCAGGTAGCTCTCGATCCGCTGCTCACGCTCGAAGCCGTTGCGTTTGGTGTTCGCCACCACGCCCACGATGGTCATCCAGTCGGTGTCCTCGGCGATCTCGGTGCCGTAGGTGAAGCGCCGCCCGACAGGATCCTGGTCGGCGAAGAAGCGATCGGCGAAGGCCTGGTTGATGACCACCTGGGTCGGTCCGTCGAGGCGCTCGCTGCCGTCGAACTCGCGACCACCCAGCACCGGCACGCCGAAGGTGCCGAAGTAGCCCGGCATCACCGCGTCGATCGTCACCTCGATACGCTCCTCGTCGGTCGGTTCCGGACGCCCCTCGATACGGAAGGTGGTCGAGCGAGGGAACTCGGTGAGCAGCACGCCCGTCGTCGCGGTCGCAGCGTCGACGCCCGGCAGCGCCGCGAGACGCTCGACCAGATCGCGGTAGAAGCCGACCACCTGCTCCGACTCTCCGTACGAGCTGCGTGGCAGCGTCAGACCGAAGGTCAACGCGTCGCGGTGGCCGAAGCCCGGATCGGTGGCGTCGAGGCGCATCAGGCTGCGGATCATCAGGCCGGCTCCGGCGAGCAGCACCGTGGCCAGTGCGAGCTCGGCGATGACCAGGGCCGAACGCATCCGGCGACCGCGCACTCCGCCCTGCTGCCCCCGGCCTCCCTCCTTGAGTGCCGAGCCGAAGCGTGCGCCGGACATCGCGAGAGCCGGAAAGGCGCCGAACAAGAGGCCTGCGAGCAGAGAGACCCCGACGGTGAAGATCAGTGAGACCGGCGACAGCCTCAGGCCCTCGAGCGGGATCTCGCTCGGCGCGATCTGGGTCAGCAGGCGGAGTGCGGCGAAGCCGACGGCGACTCCGGCGAGCCCGCCGAAGAGCGACAGCAGCACCGACTCGGTGAGCATCTGGCGCACCACACGGCCGCGACTCGCGCCCATCGCGGCGCGCACGGCGATCTCGCGTTCGCGATCGGCGGCGCGAGCCAGCAGCAGGTTGGCGACGTTGGCGATCGCCACCAGCAGGACGAAGCCGACCGCGCCCATGAGCATCCAGACGCCGGTGCGCACTCCGCCGACCAGATGCTCGTGCAGGCCGACGACGGTCACCCCGAAGCGGCGGTTGAAGTCGGGGAACTCCTGGGCCAGATTGGCCGCGACGCGGCCGAGCTCCGCTTGTAGCGTGTCGAGCTTGCCGCCAGGCGTCATCCGTCCCACCGTCCACAACCAGAGGCCGCCTCGATTGGCCCTGGTCGCCTCGCTCGGCGCCATCGGCACCCAGAGATCGACCGACGGGGTGAAGTCCTTGACCCCTTTGGGGAACTCGAACCGCGGCGGCATCACGCCGATGACGGTGCGTGCCTGGCCGTCGAGCTGGATCTGCTGGCCGAGGATCGAGTCGTCGCCGCCGAAGCGCCGCTCGAACAGGTCGTGGGACAGCACCGCGACGGCGTCGGCGCCCGGCACGTCCTCCGCAGGGCCGATCCACCGACCGTGCAGCGGCAGTGTGCCGAGCAGCGAGAAGAAGCTCCCTCCGACGCTCGCCCCCTGAAGTCTCTCGGGGTCGCCGTCGCCGGTCAGCGAGAAGCTGCCGCGGGTGAAGGCCGCGAGATCCTGCAGCGATTCGGCGCCGTCGCGCCACGCCTCGTAGTTCGGGTACGAGGTCAGGTCGAGGGGCCAACCCTGCATCTGGTTGTCGAGGTAGACCATGACCAGCTGCTCGGGGTCCTCGTACGGAAGCGGTCGTAGCAGCAGCGACTCGAGCACCGAGAAGATGGCGGTGTTGGCGCCGATGCCGAGGGCGAGCGCGGAGATCGCGGTCAACGCGAACACTGGCCGCTTGCGCAGCGCGCGCCAGCCGAAGCGGAGGTCCTCGAGGAGCGAGAGCATGGGGTTCTCCTTGACGGAACGGCAGTGTGCTCGTGGCGGAGCCAGCGGTTGGGAGCGGCGATCGTGGGATCTGCCGGAGGATACGCGGCGGCCGCCGAAGCGTTGCAGCGCCTGCGCGAGCGCCGCGAGGCCTCAGGGCCCGAGGATCGACCTTCGGGAGAGGCGCATCATTCTTCGAGGCGAGGTCCGGCGCCGGCCAGGGTGCGCAGGGTCAGCGCGGCGAGGCCGACCACGGCGAAGACCACGGCGAGCCAGATCCACGACTCGGGGCGCGACAGCGCGCCGACCAGTCGACGGGTCGGCTGGTAGGCGGGGTTGTCCTCGAGCGCCGCGGCGGAGGCCTCACCGGCGCGCAGGTTCTGCAGCAGCAGGAGTCGCGCCCTCAGTGCCTCGTAGGTCGGCGCCTCGAGCTCCGGCTCGCCGAGGAGCAGCTCGTAGTCTCCGCCCGGGGCGATGATCTGCAGCGTCGGCTGGGGCACCAGCAGGCGGACCCCGGTGAACTCGATCGGGGCGTCGTCGCCGTTCTCCACCACCAGGGCCAGCGAGGTGGCTCGGCTACGCGGCCAGCGCAGGGTGATCGGTGCACCACCCGAGACCAGACGCTGCAGACGGGTGTCCACCAGGGCCACCTCCTCGCCGCCCCGGCGCCCGACGACGCGCGCCGGGCGGTCGAAGAAGGGCTGGTCGGTGCGTAGCTCGACGCCGACGGTGGGCAGCGGGCTCCACGGTGAGTCGAGGGCGTAGGTGGTCGTCGCGTCGCTGTTCTCCACGCGCGGCTCGATCGGCTGGCGCTGCTCTTCGTCGTCGCGCCAGATCCGATACGGCCACTGGCGGCGCGATTCGTCGATCAGTCGCAGGTCGCCGAGGTCATCCCGCAGCACGCTGAGGTCGCCGGGGCCGAGGCTCAGCTCGCTGAGGCCGTCGGGGGAGTTCACGATCGTCAGCAATCGGCGATGGCTGAAGCGGGACGGATCGACCTCAGACCCCGGGCGCAGCAGCGGTTCCAGCTGGGGGCGGTCCTCGAAGCGGGGGTTGCGCCGCAGCTCACGCAGCTCGGCCGACGGCAGCTCCTCGATGAGCAGCGCCGTCACCTCGGCCTCGGCTCCACCGAACTGGTCGCCGAGGGCCCCCGCAGGATCGCGCTGCAGGCGCTGCGAGAGCTCGGCGAGCCCCCCGCTCGGCGCGCGCGCCCGGTTGCCGCCGACCAGGAGCTCGAGCGAGTCGGCCGCCTGCGGCCACGGGAAGAGCACGCTGGGCGGGCGAACGACCGCCTCGAGCTCGAGCGAGAAGGGGATCTCGCCCGACTCGAGCTCGAGCTCCAGCTCGGCGCCGCGCGGTGTGCGATGGTGCAGTGGCACGATCGTCTCCTCGCCGATCTCGCCGGCGCGGAAGAGCGTGCCTTCGGCGAGCAGCGAGCGGGTGCCGTCGAGCTGGACGTCCCAGAGACGGAAGAGGGAGCGCACCAGGGCCGTGTCGCTGCGCAGCACCAGGGCCTCCGGAAGCAGGGCGGCAGGGCGCTGGAAGCGGGCCTCCGTCCCGGGCAGGCGCCGCAGCGGGATGCGCCGCGTCGAGGCCGGATCGGCGAGCGGGGCGCGCCGCTCCCAGAACCAGCTCGGCGCCAGCTCCTCGCCCGGTCCCTCGAGGCGGATGCGCACATCGGCCGCCCCCGGATCCGAGACCGCCAGGGAGAGCGACTCGCGGATCGGATCCTGCAGGCGGAACAACGATCCCGAACCTATCTGGCGGTCGGCGACGGACTCCTCGACGCCCGCTCCAGGCTCCGCTCGCGCGAAGACCCGCACCGTGCGGGCGAAGCGCCTGGTGTCGACGCGGGCGACCAGCAGCCAGCCGTCGTCGTCGCCCGGCGGCGGCGATTCGATCACCATCGTCTCGACGTTGCGCGCCGCATCGGGCCCCTCGCCGGTGCCCGGCTCGGTGCGCCGGTTCTCGAACGCCAGCAGCCGGGCCGGATAGCGCGTCGCCAGTTCGACCTGCCGTCGACGGCCGTCGATCACGAAGGGGACCTGTGTTTCGTTCGCGAGCAGCCGCAGGTCGGCCAGGTCGGGGGCAGCGACCGCCAGGACCTCCGGGGTCAACTGCAGCCGCACCATCGAGCCGCTGGCGACGCTCTCGCCTGCCGCGCCCGGCTCGATGCGAGCGGTGTGGGTGAAGAGCGCTCGCAGGTCGCCGGCGTCGCTCTGTCCGGCGGCTCCCCCAGGCGAGAGGACGAAACCACCGATCAGGGCTGACGTGCCCACCCAGCGGAGGAGAGCGATCGTCGGTTGACTGGCTCGGTCGCACACCGCCTGGGTCATCCGTCACCTCTCGAATCGCCGCTCGATCTCGCCGCGCCTCCATCCGTGGCGTCGCTCCCCCGGGCGCCACTCCGCCCGCCGTCGTCACGCTTGAAGACGAAGCGCTGGTAGAGGAGCGAGACCAGGATCAGCGCCGCAGCCACACCGAGCAGTGAGAACACCCGGAACAGACCACGGAGTTCCCCGAGGTCGTAGAAGAAGACCTTGGCGAGTGCCGCGAGGAGCACCGCCAGGGACGCCCAACGCAGGGCACGTCCCCTGCGCATCAGGCCGATCACCAGCAGAGCGAGGCCGTATGCGGCCCACAGGCAGCTCAAGGTGACGTCGCGCAGTGGTTCACGCTCGAGCTCGATCTCGAGCCCGCGGCCGGCGGCGAAAGCGTCGAAGGTCGTCAGGTTGATCCAGACGAAGACCATCACCACCGCCGCGCCGCCGAGCGCGGCGGCGAGCCAGGCGCGCCGCCGTCCGGCGTTGGAAGCGAGCGGACTCTCCCAGTCGCGCAGCCGCTCGACCTCTCGCGGAAGCAGCAGTCGGCGGGCGTAGAGGAACGCCGCCACCGGCACCAGATACGTGTAGAGCAGCCAGTTGACCACCGGCAGTCCGAACGGTGCGCGCGGCGCGTGGTAGTCGAGCACCGCGGGGTTGAGCACCAGGCGAGCGAAGGCCGCGGCGGCCAGCGCCGCGGCGAAGACCTTGAGGCCGGCATGATCGATGCGGGCCCAGATCATCAGCACCGCCGCGGCCTGCAGCGCCCAGCCGACGGTGATCCACTCGCGGTCCAGCTGCAGCGGGATCGCCAGCGCCACCAGAGAGAGGGCCGAGGCCGCGTACCAGGCCAGGGCGTCGCTGCGCCAAGGGGCGTCGGCGCGGCGAGCGGTTCGTGCCATTGCCAGGCTGCAGACGGCGCCGAGGAAGAGGGGCACCGTCGCCGGCGCCGGCCAGTCGAGGAGCCAACGCCAGTGGGCCAGCATCGGCGGCATCCACAACCAGGGCACGAACGCCGCGAAACGCGTCGCCGCCAGCCGCTCGCCGAGCCCCGTAGACCCCTTGCCCCGTGGCGCGAAGAGCGGCCACATCGTCCACACCGTCACCGTCACGGCCAGGCTCACCAGCTCGAGCACGGACTGCCCCGGTATCGCAGAGGTGAACCAGTGCGTTGCTGCGTTGGCGACGACGGCAGCGATCCAGAGCCAGACCGCTCCCGCCCACGTGGCGGCGAGAGCGGCGGTGAGGGTGATCGCGCTGGCGAGACCGAGCGTGAAGAGCGGCTGCAGTCCGCGCGTCGGTCCCAACGCCAGCACCTGCGCGACCGCGCATGCGGTGACGGTCAGGGGAACGGTGAGAGTCAACGGGAAGCGGCGGGATCCCGCTCCGGGCTCCTCGCCCCCGGCCGTATCGAGTGGACGCCGTAACGCCCAGGCGCAGAGCGCGACGGCGAGCGCCAGGCCGCAGGCGGCCACCAGCGGCCGCTCGGCGTCGCTGACCGGGGAACGCACCAGGCCACCCGCCAGCAGCGCTCCCAGAGCGGCGCCGGCGACTGGCCCGAGGAGAGGCCTCTGCCGCGACAGACGCAGCAGTCCGCCGCAGAGCGCGGTGGCGCCGGCGAGCACGGCCAGGAAGGCGAGGTCGGCACGGATCCAAACCGCCAACGCGGCGAGCAGCAGCAAGCCGGCCGCGAGCAGGGCGCCGCTCCGGCTCTCGAGTCCGCTTTCGCGTCCCGACCGCCTGCGCCGCAGGCCCAGCAAGACGTGCGGCAGCGGTAGCAGCAGTGCCACGCCGACGATCGCCCAACTCCTCCAGCCGCCGGCGAATGACAGCGAGGTCGCGCTCGGCAGGCGGAGAAGCATCGCCAGACCGATCCCGAGGGTGGCGGCGCTCGCGGCCGGCGCCAACGCCTCGAGGCGATGGGCCCGTGCCGCGATCAGGGAGGCGGCTCCGAGCAGCAGCAGGACGACCGCGAGGGGTGTGGCGGAGCGATCGAGATCGGCCTGCAGGGCGAAGTAGAGGCCGAACAGGAGCGGCGAGAGCAGCGCTCCGAGCTGCACGCCGGCCGCAGCGCCGGTTCTGGCAGCCCCGGACTCCTCGCCCCGTCGTCGCAGCAGGCCGGCGATGAAGAAGACAGCGGCGATCAGCAGCAGCAGCGACAGCGCCAGACCGACGTCGGCCACGCCGTCTCCGGCGACGATCCAGGCGAGCTGGTACAGGAGTGTCGCGACCAGCCCGATTGGCGGCAGGAAGGCCCAGCCGCGGCGCGCCGCGATCCACAGGCAGGCGGCGTTGAGCGCTGCCAGGTAGACGAAGAGCTGTACCGGGCGATCGCTCTCGGCGCCGGTCATCAACGGGGTCGCGAAACCGCCGAGCAGACCGAGCAGCGCGATCACCCGCGAGCGGTGGCGCAGCGACAGCGCTCCGCCGCAGACGGTGCAGAGCACGAAGAGCAGCGCCGCGGTGGCGTCGCCGATCATCTGGTAGAGGTTGCGCGCCGCCCAGGTGGCGGCGAAGAGGCAGACGAGGCCGGCCCCGGCGAGCGCGTTGGCGGCGTAGGGGAAGCCTCCTGCACGCCGACGCAGCGCCTCGCCAGCGGCCACCAGCAGCACGCCGGAGACGAGACCAGCGGCCACCCGCACCGCCGGCGAGACCAGGCCCTGCTCGATGCCGATCCGCACCAGGTAGATCCCCGCCAGGGCGAGTGCGATACCGCCGACCAGCGCGGCGCCGCGCACGCCGATCCACTGTTCCCAGTCGATCCTGGGACGACGAGGCACTGGCTCCGCGGTGCTCGGCGGGGCGTCGCTGGGCGGCGGGGCCGCAGCGCTCGTGTCGCCGACGGCGTCCGCGGCCTCGGTGGCTGCCCGCGGCTGGGCTGCGGCCGCTCCGGCGCTCGGAGCCGCGGCGCCCGCTTCCGGCGCAGCGGCCGCAGCGCTCGTGTCGAGTGACGGAGGGGTGGTCTCGAAGGGCTCGTCGACCGGAGCCGACGGTGGAGATTCCCCGATCGCCGCGGTGCTAGCCTCTTCGGTGGAGCGTGGCGACTCGTCCGGAGCGGTCACGCGGGCGACCCGGAGCTCCAGCACTTCGGCCTCGAGCCGTGCCAGCCGCGACTCGAGACGCCCCACTGCGAGCGCCCTCGTGAGCAGCCAGACGAAGACCGCCAGGAGGGCCGTGACGGTGACCAGACCGGCGAGGCAGCCGAGTGTTTCCATGGGGTTGGGGCGGTCGGGCGGGCCCCGGCGTCCGGCTCGGTGGAAGCGCTCGGACGCCGTTCCGGCTGCGACGCCCGGGGTGTGGCGGCGCGGCGATCGCCGTTCGGGTCGAGGACTCTCTTCGCCAGGGGCTCGCTGGAGCGTAGCGCAAGGGAGATGCCGGATCGCGCCGGAGATCGAGCCGCCGTGCCCCGCCGAGTCCGAAGCGGCCGCGACGAAGGTCGCGCTCGTGTTCGCGATCGCGTTGGCGCTGCTGGCCTGCGCGCCGCTCCTCGGCCTCTCCTCACAGTCCGCACCGGTCGGCACCAGCGCCTCCGCCGCCGCGGTCGACGTGCACTCCTACCACCTCGAGGTGGACTTCTCCGCCGGCCTCGACAGCGTCGAGATCGTCGCGGTCGTCGACCTGCTGTGGCGACGGACTCTGCGCCAGCTGCGCCTCGACTTCGCATCGCCCCGTGAGGAGGGCGCCAAGGACGCGCCGGCCGGGCTGAGCGTCACCTCGGTGGAGATCTCGGTCGACGGAGAATGGATCGCGACCCGTTTCGAGCACAGCAGCGACGTGCTGACGATCGATCTCGGCGCCGAGCAGGCCGCCGGAGGCTCGGGACGGGTTCGTGTCGTCGCCGCCGGGGTGCCGCGCGACGGTCTGCTGCTCGGCCGCAACGACGCCGGCGAGCCGGTGGCCTTCGCCGACAACTGGCCGAACCGCGCCCGCCACTGGATCCCCTCGGTCGATCACCCCTCCGACAAGGCACTGTTCACCTTCGACGTAGAAGTGCCCGATGCCTATCGCTCGGTGGCGGTTGGCGAGCTGATCGAAGAGCGTCCCTTGCCCGCAGCTCGATGGCGCACCCGCTGGCGCACCCGCGCGCCGCTGGCGACCAAGGTCGCGACGCTCGGCGTCGCCCGCTTCCAGGTGCGCCGCGAGCCATCCGGCGAGGTCCCGGTGGCGATCTCGAGCTGGGTCTACTCCGGCGACGAAAGGGCGCTGTCGGCCCTGGCGGTGGCGCCTCGGGTGTTGGCGGAGATGGTCGAGATGCTCGGTCCCTTCCCCTACGCCAAGCTCGCCAACGTGCAGTCGACCACCCGCTACGGCGGCATGGAGAACGCCGGGGCGATCTTCTATCGCGAATCGGCGCTGCACGGTGACCCGGAACGCGTCGAGCGCCTGGTGGCGCACGAGATCGCCCACCAGTGGTTCGGCGACGCGGTGAGCGAGGCGGAGTGGAACGACGTCTGGCTCAGCGAGGGTTTCGCGACCTACCTGACGGCACTCTTCGTCGAGCGGACCCGCGGCGTGGAGGCGTTCCGCGAGGTCATGCGATCAGCGCGCGACCGCGTCGTGGCGGCCGCGCACGAGCACCCGTCGGCCACCGTGCGGCCGGCCGCGGTCGGCGAGGATCTCGCCGGCCTGCTCGGCGCCCACACCTACCAGAAGGGCGCCTGGATCCTGCACATGCTGCGCGAGCGGATCGGCGACGTGGCCTTCTCGGAGGCCTTGCGTGGCTATCTCGAGGTGCATCGCCACGGCAACGCGACCACCGCCGACTTCTTCGCCGCGGTGCGTTGGGCGCGTGAGCGGACCGACCTGCTGACCGACGGCGGGCGAGGGATCGAGTCCGAGATGCGCAGCTGGCTCGAGACGCCGGGCCTGCCGCGGCTGGAGGGAGGTTGGCGGCCGACGCCGGGAGGCGTGCAGTTGGTGATCGAGCAGACCCAGGACGGCGCTCTGCGCCAGCTGCCGCTCGAGGTCGCCGTGATCGTGTCTCGACCTGAGGTCGAGGATGCCCCCTTCGCCGCGGGCGAGGCCAACCGGCTGACGGTGCCGGCTCGTCGCCGCAGTGAGATCGTGATCGCCGCGCCCGCCGGCGAGGTCGTCGAGGTGCGGCTCGATCCCAGGGTCCGCCTGCTGTTCGAGCAGGGGTCCTGGCAACGGCTGCCCTGAGGACCCGTGGGCGCCGGTCGACCTCAGAGGATTTCCGCTGTGTCGACGGCGATCTCCGACTCCTCGGCGATCACCCGATCGTAGAAGTCGATGACCTGGCGCACGTAGGTGCGCTTCTCGCGATAGCTGCCGGGGTAGAAGCTGCGCTTGAAGCCGTAGATCGCCAGGTTGCGCAGCTCACCGGCGGTGAGGTCGAAGGCCTCGACGGCCTTGGCGATCTCGTCGGTGACGGTGGTGCGCGAGACGAGGCGGTTGTCGGTGCACAGGGCCACCGACAGCCGATCGCGCATCATCCTCCCGAAGGGATGGTCGGTGACGCTGGACAGCTCGGGCATCGTCTGCATGTTCGAGGTGATGCAGACCTCGAGCGTGATGCGGCGGTCGGAGATGTACTGCGACAGCTGGTCGACGTAGCGGGTCGGGTCGTCGGCCTGTACCTGGTGGGTCGAGTAGATGTGGGTGCCGTGTCCGATGCGGTCGGCGTGCAGCAGGGTGATCGCCTGGAAGATGCTCTCCGGCCCGTAGGCCTCTCCGGCGTGCACCGTCTTCTTGAGGAAGTTCGAGTGTGCGAACTGGAACGCCTCGACGTGGTCGGAGGCAGGGTTGCCTGCCTCGGCGCCGGCGAGGTCGAAGCCGACCACCGGCACGCCGAGCCGGTCCCGGGCGTCGACCACCGAGCGCGCCAGCGACAGCGAGGCGACGCCGTGGACCTCCGACTTCGGCCAGGCGCGGAGCACACCGAGCAGGTCTCGGTAGTAGGGCGCGAAACCCTCGGTGAACATACGCATGGCGCAGGCGATGATCCCGTAGCGGAGCGGCGGCTCGCCGTGCATTCGGACCGACTCGCTCTGCTCGTGCTCGCGCCTCGCTCGCTCGAGACCCCGCTCCACGGCCTGCAGCACCTGGCCGACGTCGAAGCCGGGCCGCACGTGCAGCTGCGGCGCGAAGCGCACCTCGAGGTAGCGCACGCCTTCCGCGAGGCTGTCCTCGGCCAGCTCGTAGGCGATGCGCTCGAGCGCCTCGCCGTCGGTCATCACCGCGCAGGTGTAGCGGAAGCCGTGCAGGTACTCCGGGAGATCGCGGTAGCGCTCCTTGAAGACCAGCTCGAGCAGGCCGTCCTGCGTGCCCGAGGGCAGCTCGATGCCGCGCTCGCCGGCGAGCTCGATCAGGGTCCCCAGGCGCAGCGAGCCGTCGAGGTGCACGTGCAGGTCGGTCTTCGGCAGGCGCTGGATCAGCCGCCTGGTGATGCGGCGGTCGCTGCCGGGGGACTGGCTGTCGGCGGAGTCGGTCTTCATGGCGTCGGCGTCTCGGACGGCCTCCGGAGGTGTTCCGCAGGCGGTCCCCGATTATCTCGCGACCGCGTCCGGATCTCCACCGTCGAGGCGCCGAGGGTCGCTCAGCGGCCGTCCGGCGGGCCGCCGCTTCGACCCGCCTCCCCACCCGTCGCGTCGTCGGGAGTCCGGTGCGGCTCGAAGTGCAGCCAGGCGCTGAGGTGCACCGTCGTCGCGGAGGCGGGCGGTGCGAGCTCGTTCGCCGAGTGGAACTTGGTGCCGATCTCCGGAGCGCGGCGGTGGATCGTCAGGCCGCCAGGGAGGTCGGCGCGCGCCTGGCGGGCGTCGTCGGGGAAACGCGGCGCGCCGAGACCGATCAGCTCCTCGCCTCCCGGCATCACCAGGAGCTCGCCCTGCGGCAGCGCCAGTCGCATCCAGGTGGCCTCGTAGAGGCCTGCCGCGCTGTCGCGCGGATCCCAGCTCTCTGCGCACAGTGTGGACTGGCGCGCCCAGACGCCGAGCGCCCCGGTGCGGCGGTTGCCCCACACGCGGTGCGGCCCCCGCCCGAGCCATCGCGGCGAGGCGTCGCAGAGGGCATCGAGCTCGAAGAGCAGGCCGTCGGGGGGTGGTGTTGCCGCCGCCGAGGTGAGGGGGGTGAAGGCGTGCACCCGGATCCAGCCGTCGGGCCGCACCCACCAGGAGCGCACCAGGCCGCGGGTGTCCCGGAAGCGCACGGTGACGCCGCGGTCGGGGGAGGGCTCGCTGGCGGATCCGAGCCGTCCCGTCCGGGGCTGGGCTGGCGCCGCAGCGCTTGGGGCGGCCGTGTCGTTGCGGTCGCGGCCGACGCCGATCGGGATCGCGCCGCGCAGACCGCTGTCGCGGCCGCCCCGCCGCAGACCGAGCAGGGATCCGTGCGAGTCGAGCTCCAACGCGAGGTCGCCGACGCGTACCGTGACGCCACCCTGCTCGTCGGTCTCGACCGACGGTGCGTCGCCCGCTGCGGCGCGCGGGGGCATTGCGGCACGCCGTGGCCGCAGGCCGAGCACCGTCTCGCTCACCACTCCTTCGCCCGGCCGGTCGCGGCGCGCGACGGCGACCCGCAGCGCGTCGATGGCGGCGTCGAGATCGCCGGGAGCCGTGAGCCGCAGCGTGGCGTGCTCTCCCGGCAGAGCCTGGGGCGCCGCCACGCGCTCGGCGGCGAGCACCTCGATGCGGGGATCCGGTGAGAGCGGCGCCG
This sequence comes from Acidobacteriota bacterium, assembly GCA_003388555.1. Classification (GTDB taxonomy): domain Bacteria; phylum Acidobacteriota; class Thermoanaerobaculia; order Multivoradales; family Multivoraceae; genus QQVD01. Next base: position 114,662 of record QQVD01000001.1, read on the forward strand.
GCAGGCGCAGCCACTCGAGCGCCAGCTCGCTGCGTTGGAGGTCGATCTGCTCGAAGCGGTTGTGCAGCCGCAGCAACAGAGTCTGGGGCCGATCGGCCCGCGGTGACGAGACGGCGCCGGCCACCACCACCGGGGAGAGCAGCTCGCGCACGCCCGCAGCGCTGGCCTCCGGTCGTCGCCAGGCGTCGAGGATGCCGTCGGCGGCGTGGTTGCCGAAGGTGTCGACTTCCGGCAACCCGCCGGCGTCGCGCGCCGGATCGCGGTCGGTGCGCACGACGCCCTCGTCGAACAGCGACCAGAGGAAGAGGCCGGCGAAGCGCTCGCTGGTCTCGAGGCGGCGCAGGAAGCGATCCAGCCCAGCGGCGCCGCCGCCGTCGTAGAGCGCATGCAGCATCTCGGTCGGCATCACCAGGGGCAGCTCGCCGAAGCGCGCCCGCGCCAGGCGGTGCTCGAGCCGAGTGTCGTCGAGCAGGCGCTCGAGCTCGCGCCAGCTCGGGTAGTGCTGCGTGGCGAAGCCGCCGAAGGTCGACCACGGGTGCAGCACCGGACGGCGCTGGATGTCGAGCTCGGCGAAGACGCCGTCGACCGAGCGATTCCAGCCGCCCTCGTTGCCGTTGGCCCAGAGCACGATCGAAGGGTGGTGCTGGTCGCGGCGCAGCATCTCGCGCGCGATGCGCCTGCCGTTGCCGCGCCCGTACGGGTCGTGCCAGCCGGGCAGCTCGGCGAGCACGTAGAGCCCGAGCTCGTCGCAGGCGTCGAGAAACGCCGGATCCGGAGGTGAGTGCGCGGTGCGCACGGCGTTGAAGTTCAGCTCCCGCAGCAGCCTCACGTCCTCGACGTTGCGCCCTGGGTCGATGGCGCGTCCGCTCTCGGGCCAGAAGGAGTGGCGGTTGACGCCCTTCAGCACCGTACGCCGGCCGTTGACGAAGAGACCGTCGGAACGCACCTCGACGGTGCGGAAGCCGATCGTGCGCTGGGTCAGGTGCAGCACGCGGTTGGTGATCCCCGGCGGTGAAGCGTCCGGGTCCATGCGGCGCCTGAGCGCGACCTCCAGGTCGTAGAGGTGAGGCTCCTCGGCACTCCATGGTCGGGCGCCGCCGATCCGGCCGCGCAGTGCGACGCGCTCGCCCGGACCGCAGGACCCGAAGAGCGAGCCGATCGGCCACGGCGCGAAGCGCGATCCGGCGCCCGGCCTGGTGAGCACGTCGGCGTGCACCTGACGCGGGCCTTGGGCCGTGCACTCGACGTCGACGCGCAGCGTTCCGTCGCCGCGGGCGTCGACGGCCAAGATGCGCACGTTCTCGGCCGGCGCCGCCTCCAGCCAGACCGGGCGGTAGATGCCGCCGAAGATCCAGTAGTCGGCCTCGCGCTCGGCGGCCTGCACATCGTCCGCCGACGAGCGTGCGTCGACCACAACCTCGAGCTGCTGCGTCGCGCCCGGACGGACCAGCCGCGTGACGTCGTAGCGGAACTCGGTGAAGCCGCCGCGGTGGGTCGGTCCAGCCGACTCGCCGTCGATGCGGACCGTGGTGTCGGTCATCACGCCGCCGAACACCAGCTCGACGCGCCGTCCGGCCCACTCGCCGGGCACCCTGAAGCGGGTGCGGTAGGTGCCGCTCTCGGCTTCCTCCTCCTGGTGGCCGTAGAAGTAGCTGCCGTAGCCGTGCTGCTGCCAGTGCGACGGCACCGGCAGCTCGCCCGCCTCGCCGGCGCGTCGTCCGGCGTCGATCTCGAACTGCCAGGGCACCGCGTCGGCCGGGCCCGTTCCACTGAGCAGCAGCGTCTCGGTGCGTGCCGCACGGCGCCAGGCGGGCTCGACGGGGTTCGCGGTCTCCTCGTTCACCAGCTGCGCTCCGGCGGGTGAGGTGGCGCCGGCCTCCAGCAGCAGCGCCAGGGTCCCCAGCAGCACCGCGGTGAGGGGCGACGGGCCACACGCCGGCCGGGTCGCGCGGACGGGTCTGGGTCGTCCAGCGCAGCAGTGGGTCGGAACGCTCGTCACGGGGTACCTCGGCCGACGTCGCCGCACGGTCGAGCGCAGCGCCGGGATCCATCCACCGACACCGCTCGGCGAGTCGGTGAAGGCAGCGTGCGCATCCGAAGTGCAGGGGGTGGCGAAACCGACCCAAGAACGACGGCCGCGCGGCCGTCGCCGATCAGAACACAACCGGACACCGGCCGCAGGAGGCGAGCTGGTGACGGCGAGGAAGACCGATGCAGCAGCGGACCCCCGAGGTGGTGATCGTCGGAGCGGGGCCCGGAGGCCTGGCCGCGAGCATGCTGCTGGCCTCGGCCGGAGCACGGGTGACGTTGCTCGAGCGCCGGCAGAGGGTCGGTGGCCGCACCTCGACGGTCGAGGCCCCCGGCGGCTTCCGCTTCGACCTCGGCCCGACCTTCTTCCTCTATCCCCAGATCCTGCGCGAGATCTTCGCCGCCTGCGGACGCTCACTCGACGACGAGGTCGAGTTGCTGCGCCTCGACCCCCACTACCGGCTCGCCTTCGAGGGCCGTGCGGATCTGCGCCTGGGATCCTCAGTGGAGCAGGTGCGGCGCGAGATCGCCAGGCTGTGCCCGGCCGACGCCGACGGTTTCGAGAGTTTCCTGAACGACAACCGCGCCAAGTTCGAGGCTTTCAAGCCGATCCTGCAGCGGCCCTTCAACGGGCTGCGCGACGTGCTGGATCTGCCGCTGTTGCAGCTGCTGCCGCTGATCCGTCCGTTGCGCAGCGTCGAGCGCGATCTGCGCCGACACTTCAGCGACCCGCGGGTGCGCCTGGCGTTCTCGTTCCAGAGCAAGTACCTCGGCATGTCGCCCTTCCAGTGCCCCAGCCTGTTCACCATCCTCTCCTTCCTCGAGTACGAGTACGGCGTCTACCACCCGGTCGGCGGCTGCGGCGCCGTGAGCGAGGCGATGGCGGGAGTCGCCCGTGACCTCGGCGTCGACGTGCGGCTCGACGAGGAGGTGCGAGGGATCGAGTTCGAGGGCCGGCGCGCCGTCGCTGTGGCGACGCGCCGCGGCCGCATCCCCTGCGACGCGCTGATCGTCAACGCCGACTTCGCCGCTGCGATGAAGCGGCTGGTGCCCGATGGCCTGCGCCGGCGCTGGAACGATCGCCAGCTCGACCGCAAGAGCTACTCCTGCTCGACCTACATGCTCTACCTCGGCCTCGACGGTGAGCAGGGCCCGCCGGACCATCACACGATCTTCCTGGCCGAGGACTACGAGGGCAACCTGGCCGACATCGAGCAGCACCACCGGCTCAGCGAGACTCCTTCGTTCTACGTCCAGAACGCCACCCGCACCGATCGCACCATGGCGGCGAAGGGCCGCACCTCCCTCTACGTGCTGGCTCCGGTCTCGCACCAGCACCCGAACATCGACTGGCGTCGGGAAGCGCCCTCCTTCCGGGCTCGTCTGCTGCGTCAGCTCGAGGCGGTCGGTGTCGAGGACGTCGAGCGCCGCATCCGCTTCGAGAAGCAGATCACCCCGGCCGACTGGGAGGCCGACCACCGCATCCACCTCGGCGCCACGTTCAATCTGTCCCACAGCCTCAGGCAGTCGCTGCACCTGCGGCCGCGCAACCGCTTCGAGGACCTCGACGGCGTCTACCTGGTGGGCGGCGGTACCCACCCGGGCTCCGGCCTGCCGGTGATCTACGAGTCGGCGCGCATCGCTTCCCGTCTCGCCGCCGAGGATCTCGGTCTCGAGGCGACATGGAAGCCTGCGGCAGCCAGGCTCGACGACGAGCGCCTGGTGCGGACGGTGCGTTCGTTCGCTGCCGACGGCGCGATGCGTTTCCCCTCCGCCGCCGGTCGCAGGGTGGCTTCGGCGCCGGAGTCGGTAGGCGGCGATCTGCGCGAAGAGGAAGTGGCGTGATGCGGCGGAGAGGCAACGAAGCCCAAGGCGGGCCTGTGCCCGGAAGGAGACCGGCGATGAGTCAACAGAGCGATCGCATCGGAGTCGTCGGCAGCGGTCTCGGGGGTCTGGCCGCGGCCTGCACCCTTGCGGCACGTGGCCACTCGGTGGTGCTCTTCGAGAAGAACCCCTGGCTCGGCGGCAAGGCCGCGCAGCTCGAGAGCGACGGCTTCCGCTTCGACATGGGGCCCACCATCCTGACCGTGCCGAGAGTGCTGCGGCGCGTCTTCGAGGAGGCGGGTCGGCGGCTCGAGGACGAGCTCGACCTGGTCCGGCTCGATCCCCAGTGGCGCTGTTTCTACGAGGACGGCTCGGTGCTCGACCTGGTCGAGGACACCGACGAGATGGCGGCGTCGCTGCGTCAGTACTCGAGTGCCGAGGTCGCCGACGGCTACCGCGACTTCATCGCGCTGTCGCAGCGCCTGCACGACATCTCCGAGCGCTTCTTCTTCTGGAAGAGTGTGCAGGGGATCGGCGACACCCTCGATCTGCGCGGCAGCTTCTCGCTGTCGACGCTGCGCGACGTGCTCGCGCTGCGCATGGGGTCGACGGTCGCCGGCGCGATCCGCAGGCGGGTCTCGGACGAGCGCGTGGCGCAGATGCTCGACCACTTCACCCAGTACGTCGGCTCTTCTCCTTACGGGTCGCCGGCGGTGCTCTGCAGCATCGCGCACATGCAGACCGAGGGCGGCGTCTGGTACCCGAGGGGTGGTACTCGCGCGGTGCCCGAGGCGCTGGCGCGGCTCGCCGGCGAGCTCGGGGTCGAGGTGCGTACCAACGTCTCGGTCGACAGGCTGCGCATCGAGGACGGACAGGTCGTCGGCGTCGACTGCACACAGGGCGGAGCGCGGTCGCGACACGAGTTCGTGCCGCTCGCCGCCGTGGTGTCGAACATGGACGCGGTGCGCACCTACCGCGAGCTCGCCGGCGCGCCGAGTCGCAGCGACGCCACCGTCGGCCGCGAGCCGGCCTGCTCCGGCGTGGTGCTCTACCTCGGTCTCGACCGCCGCTACGACCACCTGCTGCACCACAACTTCGTCTTCTCCCGCAGCCCCGAGCGTGAGTTCGAGCAGATCTACGAGCTCGGCCAGCCGGCCGACGATCCCACCTGTTACGTGGCGGCGCCGTCGTGCAGCGAGCCCGAGGTGGCGCCGGCCGGAGGCGAGGCCCTCTACGTGCTGGTGCACACGCCCTACCTGAGACCGGGACACGACTGGAACGTCATGCTGCCTGCCTACCGCCGCACGATCCTCGACAAGCTGGCGCGGGTGGGAGGGATGCCGGATCTCGAAGAGCGGATCGTCTTCGAGCAGGCACTGACGCCCGAGGACATCCACCGTCGCTACCGCGTTCTCGACGGTGCCATCTACGGCCTCGCCAGCCACGGTCGGTTTCGCGGTGCGTTCAAGCCGGGCAACCGCTCGCGCTCGCTGCGCGGCCTCTACCTGGCCGGTGGCGCGGCCCATCCCGGTCCCGGCATGCCGATGGTGATGATGTCGGGCTGGATCGCCGCCGACAGCCTCGACCAGGACCTCTCCGGGGCGCTCGGCCGGGACCGGTCGCCACTGGCGGCGGCCTCCAGCGCCGCGCTCGTCGGTTGATCGCCGGGTCGTCGAACGCCAGGAGGCAAGAGGACGTGGTCGCAGTGAGCCAGGGATCGGGGAGCCGGCGATCGCCTGTCGCACCGGCCCGTCCGGCGGTGCGCATCGAGGAGCAGGGAGTGCGCTTCTCGCCGCTCCTGTACCGGTGCTTCGCGTTCTGGCTGCGTGGCTACCTGCGGCGCCACTTCGACGCGGTGCGTGCCCTGCGCACCGATCCCGAGCCCTCGCGGCTCGAAGAGCTGCTGCCGCGTCGCGGCCTCGTGGTGTACTCGAACCATCCCAGCTGGTGGGACCCGATCCTCTTCTACGTCGCCGGGGGCATGCTCTTCCCCGGCCGCGCCGGGTTCGGTCCGATGGATGCGGCGCAGCTGGAGCGCTACCGCTTCTTCCGTCGCCTTGGCGTCTTCGGAGTCGCCCCTGGCAGACGGGGTGCGCTCTCCTTCCTGCGCGCCAGCGAGCAGATCCTGGCGCGCCAGGACTGCCTGCTCTGGGTCACCGCCCAGGGCGAGTTCGCCGACGTCCGGAGGCGGCCGACGCGCCTGCAGGGCGGTCTCGGACATCTCGCCGAGCGCGGCGTCGAGCCGCTCGACCAGCTGGTCTTCCTGCCCTGCGCGGTCGAGCTGGTGCACTGGGACGAACGCCTGCCCCAGGCGCTGCTCGCCTTCGGCGCTCCGGTGGTCGCCGGACGCCGGGACCGCCGCTCGGCCGGCCGCTGGACCGGCGAGCTCGAGCACGCGCTCGAGGCGGCCCAGGATCTGCTCTGCGCCGCGGCGCAGTCGCGGGACCCGGGGCGCTTCACCACTCTGCTCGACGGCCGTCGCGGTGTCGGCGGCGTCTACGACCTGTCGCGCCGGGTACGTGCCTTGTTGCGCGGCGAGAGCTTCGACGCCGCTCACGCGGAGACACGGTGAGAGTCGCGGCGGCAGTGCCGTCGTCGGTCGCGGGCGTCGCCGCACCGCGCGCCGTCCAGGCAGCGGGTGCGCCGTGAGCGAGGCGCTGCGACTCGCCGCTGGGGCGAGCCTGACGCTGGCAGCGATCCCCGCGGCGCTGACGCTGGCCAACCTGCCGTTCTACCGCCGGGCTCCGAGCGCCGCGAGTCCGACCAAGACCGGTCGGCGTGGCGTCTCGATCCTGATCCCGGCACGCGACGAGGGGCACCAGATCGGCGCCACGCTCGAGGCCGCCTGCGCGACGCGCGGCATCGAGTTCGAGGTCGTAGTGCTCGACGACCACTCGAGCGACGACACCGCCGAGCAGGTCGCCCGCCGGGCCGCCGCCGACCCGCGGGTCCGGCTCGAGGTGGCGCCTGCACTGCCGGCTGGTTGGAACGGCAAACAGCACGCCTGCTGGCGGCTCGCCGACCGCGCGCGCTACGAGTGGCTGCTCTTCCTCGACGCCGACGTGATCCTGGCGCCGGACGCGGCCAATCGTCTCGTCGCGGCCGCCGAGAGGTCCTCCGCCGCCCTGGTCAGCGGCTTCCCGCGCCAGCGTACCGGCACCCTGCTCGAGCACCTGTTGATTCCGCTCATCCACTTCGTCCTGCTCGGTTTCCTACCCCTGATCGGCACCCGCTACACGCGTCTGCCTGGCTTCGGCGCAGGCTGCGGCCAGCTGGTGCTGGCCCGCCGCGGCCCCTACGTCGACGCTGGCGGCCACCGCGCGGTGAAATCGTCTCGCCACGACGGGCTGCAGCTGCCGCGCGCGCTGCGGCGCGCCGGCTACCGGACCGATCTCGTCGACGCCATCGACCTGGCGAGCTGCCGGATGTACCGGGGCGCTGGCGAGGTCTGGCGCGGCCTGACCAAGAACGCCACCGAGGGCATGGCCTCGCGCATCGGGCTGCCGGTGTGGTCTGTCCTCCTGCTCGGAGGACAGGTGGCGCCCTTCCTGCTGGTCGCCGCCCTCGCCGGCGGACGGCACGGACTCGAGCCGGGCTCTCCGATCCTGACGACGGCGCTGGTCGCCTGCCTCGTAGCGCTGGTCCACCGCGCCCTGCTCGCGGCCCGTTTCCGCCAGTCGTGGTGGGGCGTGCCGCTGCATCCGCTCGCCGTCGCCCTGCTCGGCGCGGTGCAATACCACGCCCGTCTGCTGGCGGAGCTCGGTCGTGGTGTGGCGTGGAAGGGACGCGTTCACGTCTGACTGTGGAGCCCGTGGGGCGAGCTGCTGTGGAGCGCCGGCGGGCGCCGGGCGCTGAAGTGGCGGCGCTGGCGGCGGCGACTCGCGAGATCAGAGCCGCAGCTCAGGGCGGGCTCGCGTCGCTCGGCGGTGTCCTGCCGTGCTTGCGCTCGTAGGCGGTGGCGATCGCCTCGGCCTCTTCTGGGCCGCCGCGCAGCTCGAAGCGGACGCGGGACGTCTCTCCCGGCTCGACGTCGAAGCGAACCCGCCGCCAGCCGGGCGGACCGAGTCGTGGCTTGGCGTCGCGCGAGAACCCGAACGGTTCCGTCGGCAGGCCGATCCAGTTCTTGTCCAGCTCGCCGTCGCGGTCGAGGTCCTGGAAGGCACGTGCGGCGTAGGCTCCGCCGGGAAGGCCCTCGAGCCGCCAGACGACGGCGCTCTTGCCGGTCGCGGGTCCGTCGAGCGTCGCCTTGCGCACCGCGCGAGCGTCCTCCAGCCAGGTGTCGCCGCTGGAGAAGAGCGCCACCAGCACCGGGGCTCCCGGGCGCACGCCCTCGATCTGCACCACCAGCGAGGCCTTTCCTGCCGCGGTCGCTGCAGAGGCGCAGGCCATCAGCAGCACCGTGCTCGCGGCGAGCGCCGCGCGACGGTGCATCCGGCGCTGTCGATCTCTGGGCGTGGAGGGCATTCTGGATACCGATCCGTGCCCGCCGTCGGCTCGGCGGCGGGCGCGGTGTCGTGGCGGCGCAAGATTGCGCACGGGAGACGAGCCGGTGCGGGATGCCGGCTCCACGATGGGCCGACGCGTGCTGGCGCGCGGCCACCTGGTCTTCCGCATCGCCTTCGGCGGCGAGCCTGCTCCGGATGCGGGCGGCGAGCGACGCGGTGCCGTCGACGCTGCCGGCCAGCCTCTACAATCGTCCGCCCAGCGGTCACCCCGTAGGCTCCGACGCGGAGGCCGCGAGCCGGCCAGCGACCGTCACCCGATTGCCTCTGTGAGCTGGCTGCGCCGGCCCGACGGGTCGTCGATCCGCGGCCCCTCAATGCCGTCCGACACCGACAGCCCCACGAAGATTCCAGGAGAAGGTCCGTGACTCCAGTACAGCCCGATCGCGCCGCCACCCGTACCACGTCCACGCCGCCCGGTCGGCGTGCCTCCCTGGGAGGTCGGGGTCTGGTCGCCGTGGCCGCGTCGATGCTCTCGATGTGCTCAGTGCTCGCCGGGGCGGCGGCTGGCCAGACCGCCGCCGACGCAGCCGTGGCCACGGGCCCGGCCGGTCTGCGCGCCGACTATCGTGAGGTCGCGGCGCAGCTGCTCGGAGCGGCGCTGGTCGACGACGACGGCTGGGCCAAGCTCGAGCACCTGACTCAGCGCATCGGACACCGTCTGAGTGGCTCGCCGCAGCTCGAGCAGGCGATCCAGTGGGCTGCGCAGACCATGCGGCTTGAAGGGCTCGCGGTCCGTCTGCAGCCGGTCGAGGTGCCCCTCTGGGTGCGCGGCGAGGAGTCGCTCGAGCTGCTCGAGCCGGTCGGTCGGCAGCTGGCCATGCTCGGTCTCGGGATGAGCGTCGGTACCCCCGAGGAGGGCATCGAGGCCGACGTCGTCGCGGTGCGCGGCTGGGACGATCTCGCCGCGTTGAGCGACGACGAGGTGCGCGGCAGGATCGTGCTCTTCGCCGTGCCCTGGTCGGGATACGGCAGCGTCGTGCAGTACCGGGCCAACGCGGCATCGCGCGCCGCGGCGCGGGGCGCGGTGGCGGTGCTGGTGCGCTCGGCGACCGGCCGCAGCCTCTACACCCCTCACACCGGCTCGCTGCGCTACGCGGACGACGCAGGGCGCATACCGGCCGCGGCGATCACCGTCGAGGACGCCGAGTGGCTCGCCGGCCTGAGCGAGGCCGGAGTTCCGGTGCGGGTCCGCCTGCGCATGGCCGCGCGCACCCTGCCCGACGCGCTGTCGCACAACGTCATCGCCGAGATCGCCGGCCACGAGCGACCCGACGAGGTGGTGGTGATCGGCGGCCACTTCGACTCCTGGGACGTCGGCCAGGGCGCCCACGACGACGGCGCCGCCTGCGTCGCCGCATGGCACGCGCTGACTCTGATCCAGCGCGCCGGGCTGGTTCCCCGGCGCACCCTGCGGGTGGTGCTGTGGACCAACGAGGAGAACGGCCTGCGCGGTGGCCGCGCCTACCGTGAGTCACTCGGCGACGAGGTCTCGAAGCACGTCGCGGCGATCGAGATGGACGGCGGCGCCGAACGCCCCGTCGGGTTCGGCTTCACGCTGCCCGGAGCCGACGACGACCCCGACCTGGCCGCCGCCCAGCAGGCCGCCCTCGAGACCCTGCGTGAAATCGCCTCCTACTTCTCCGAGATCGATGCCGACACCATCAGCGAGGGTGGCGGCGGCGCCGACATCGGGCCGCTGATGCGCGACGGCGTCCCCGGGATGGCGCTGAGGACGGTGGGCGAGCACTACTTCGACTGGCACCACACCCACGCCGACACGCTCGACAAGGTCGAGCCGACCGATTTCCGGCGCGCGGTGGCGTTGTTCGCGGTGATGGGCTACGTGCTCGCCGACATGCCGGGAACACTGGGCGCGCCGCCGCCGCGATGACCTGAGGGGGTGCAGCGTCGGATCAGAGCCCCGCGAGAGCCTGCTCGAGGTCTGCGGTCAGATCGTCGACCGCCTCGATGCCGACGCTGAGGCGCAACAGGCCGGGTGGCAGATGTTCCTGCCCCGGGATGGCGCCGCGGCGCTCGATCGTCGATTCGACGGCGCCGAGGCTGGTGGCGTGCCGGATCACCCGCAGCCGCGTGCACAGCTCGTCGGCGGCCGCGGCGCCGCCACGCACCTCGAAGCTGACGATGGTGCCGAAGCCCTCGAGATGCTCGCGCGCCCAGTCGTGCTGAGGATGGGTGGCGAGGCCGGGATGGCGCACCCGGAGCACCGCGGTATGGCGCTCGAGCCAGTCGGCGATCGCCGCGGCGTTGGCCTCGCCGGCACGCAGCCGCAGGTGCAGCGTGCGCAGGCCGCGCAGCGCCAGGAAGGTCTCCAGGGTGCCCGGGGTGGCGCCGTGCAGCTCGCGCACCCGCCGCAGACGCTCGTGCAGTGATGGGTCGCGGCAGACGAGCATCCCCGACAGCAGATCGGAGTGGCCGCCGAGGAACTTGGTCGCCGAGTGCATCACCAGGTCGGCGCCGAGCTCGAGCGGCCGCTGGTTCAGCGGCGTGGCGAAGGTGTTGTCGATCGCCAGCAGGGTCCCCGGCTCGCGGCGGGCGGCACACACCGTCGGCAGATCGGCGAGCTCGAGCAGCGGGTTCGACGGCGATTCGAGCCACACCAGGTCGGCGGCATGCTCGCCCTGCAGCGCCGCCTTCCAGCTCGCGGTATCCGGCAGCGCCACCCGCTGCACCTGCCAACCGTTGCGCTCGGCGCCCTGCTCGGCCAACGCCACCACGCCCTGGTAGCAGTCGTCGGGCAGGACCACGCGGGCGCCGCCGCGCAGCAGCGCGAACACCGCCGCCACCGCGCCCATGCCGGAGGAGAACGACAGCGCCGCGCCGCCTTCGAGCGCACCGACCGCGGTCTCGAGAGCGCGCCACGAGTCGTTGCCGTCGTCCCGCGCGTAGCCGGTGGTGTCGCGGAACTGGAAGTTCGAGGCCGCGATCAGGGGCACGTTGAGTGGCGCGCCGGGCTCGTGTGGTCGGCCGGCGGCGACCAGTCGCGTCTGCACCCGCAAGGACTCGGGATCGGCTGGGCGGCCGCGGACCCTGCCCTCCTCGCTCTGGTGGTCACGACTCATCGGCCGAAAGATAGCGCGGTCGCCGTCGCTCCAGCGTCGTGGGGAGACCGTGACGGGACCGGTTGCGGCCCGCGACGGGGTCTCGTACTGTGAAGGTCGCCACCCAGCAGTCATCGATCCGCACCGCGGTCCCGCGGCGAACCCGCGCTGTCCCGCTGTCCCGCTGTCCTTGCGCCGCTTCCCGTTCGAGCTCGCGAAGGCGGATCCGTCTCGATTCGGAGGTCTCATGCGATCCCACCGGAGTCGTCTCGCCGCCCCCTGCGGCATTCTCGCCGCCGCTCTCGTGCTCGTCTGCCTGCTGTCCGCCTGCGCCAGGAAGGCGCCCTCGGCGCCGGAGCGTCCCGAGACGCCCGAGGAGATGGCCGCCGCGGTGACCATCGTGCGCGACTCCTGGGGCGTGCCGCACGTGCACGGCCCGACCGACGAGAGCGTCGTCTTCGGCTTCGTCTACGCCCAGGCGGAGGACAACTTCTGGCAGATCGAGGACTCGCTGATCCAGGCGCTGGGGCGGGCCTCGGAGGTCTACGGCGAGGAGCGGATCGGGGCCGACCTGCTCGGCCGCGCGCTCGGAATCGAGCGGCTGTCGCGGCAGGAGTGGGAGCGGACGCCGGCGGAGATCCGGTCGCTCGCCGAGGCGGCGGCGGCCGGCCTGAACCACTACATCGCCGGGCACCCGGAGGAGGTGCGGCTGCTCGACGAGATCGAGCCCTGGCATCTGCTCGCCTTCTCGCGCTTCTCGGTCTACCAGCTGTTCATGTTCTCGCGCGCCGGCATCCGCGCCGAGGAGATGGCGGGTATGGCGCGGCCGCTGGAGGACGAGGGGGCGGACTCGGCGGAGCAGGTGGCGCGGCTCGACGCATCGGTCTTCGCCGCGCTGCCCGGAGCGCCGGCCGATCCCGACGCGGCCGATGCCTGGGGATCGAACATGTGGGCGGTGACGCCCGAGCGCAGCGCCGACGGCGGCGCCCTGCTGTTCGTGAACCCGCACCAGCCCTACTTCGGGCCCGGCCAGTGGATCGAAGGCCACGTGCGCAGCGACGAGGGGCTGCACTTCTCCGGCGCCGGATTCCCGGGCAGTTTCCTGCCCACCATCGGACACAACGAGCATCTCGGGTGGAGCCACACGGTCAACGCGCCGGACATCGTCGACGTCTACGAGCTGACCTTCGACGATCCCGACGATCCCGACGCCTACCGTTACGGCGACGGGCACCGCCGCGCCGAGCGCTTCACCACCACCCTGCGGGTGCTCGGCGAGGACGGCTCGGTGAGCGAGCGCTCCTACGAGCTACGCCGTTCGCACCACGGCCCGATCGTCGGTGAGCGCGACGGCAAGGCGCTGGCGGTGCGCATGGCGAAGTTCGAGGAGGGCGGTCAGCTCGAACAGCGCTACCGGATGGCCACGGCGCGCAACCTCGAGGAGTTTCGCGCCGCGATGGCGAGCCTGGCGACGCCGATGTTCAACACCGTGTACGCCGATGTCGAGGGCAACATCTGGTACGTGTACTACGGCGCGGTGCCGCGCCGCGATCCGTCGTACGACTGGTCGGCGCCGGTCGACGGCGCCGATCCAGGCACCGAGTGGCAGGGCTACCACCCGCTGGAGGAGCTGCCGCAGGTGCTCAATCCCGCCTCGGGGTACGTCCAGAACTGCAATGCCACGCCCTTCCTCGCCAGCGGCGAGGGCGACAACCCGGACCCTGCGGACTTCCCGCCCTACATGGTCTCCGAGGACGACAACCCACGCTCGCGCATCTCGCGGCGGATCCTCGAGGCGCAGCCGAGATTCACCTTCGACGAGTGGGCGCGGCTCGCCTTCGACACCCGGGTGATCGAGGCCGAAGTATGGATCCCGAGGCTCGCCGAGGCGATCTCGGACGCCGGCGCATCGACCGGCGCGGTGCGCGAGGGGCTCGAGCTGCTGCAGTCCTGGGACGGCGTCTCGACGGTCGACAGCGAAGCGATGACGCTGTTCTTCGCCTGGCGCGAGATCATGATCCAGCAGCGGAACGAAGATCTGCTCGACGCCTTCCGCAAGGCGATCGCATCGCTCGAAGCGACGTGGGGGACGTGGCGCGTGGCGTGGGGTGAGCTGAACCGTCTGCAACGTCGCCACACCTCCGGCAGCGAGCCCTTCGACGACGACGCTCCCAGCGTCGCAGTCGCCGGGGGCCCCGGGCCGCTCGGCATCGTGTTCAACTTCTACACTCGTCCGCAGCCGGGCGAGCAGCGGCGATACGGCGTCGCCGGACACTCCTTCGTGCAGGTCGCCCGCTTCGGGCAGCCGGTCGAGGCACGCTCGATCCTGGTCTTCGGACAGCGACACGATCCGCAGTCGCCGCACTGGTTCGACCAGTCGGAGCTGTTCGCGCGGCAGCAGTTCAAACCGGCCTGGTTCACCCCCGAGGCGGTCGGCGCCGATGCCCAGCGCTCCTACCGTCCGGGCGAGGCGTCGATGGGCGCGGCGGCCTCCGGAGCGCCCTGACGACGAAGTGGCTCCGAAGAGGCCGCCGGCTTCAGCTGTCGGGGACGTCGAGTCCGCCCGCGATCTGCTCGAGCTCGAGCGGCCGACTGACGGCGAAACCCTGTGCCAGGTCGAAGCCGATGTCGCGGCACAGCGCATACTGCTCCGGGGTCTCGACCTCCTGAGCCAACGCGAGGCTGCCGAGCTCGTGCGCCATCTCCACCAGGGTCTCGCACAGCCGCAGCATGCGCGCGTTGCCCGGCGACAGCAGAGCGATCAGCGGGCCGCCGATCTTGAGCACGTCGGGCGGCGTCACCGACATCTCGCCGAGCCGTGAGATCCCAGAGCCGAGCTCGCTCAGCGCGATGCCGACACCGAGACCGCGGAGCTCTTCGAAGAGGAGTCGGCGATCGGCGCTGTCCACCTGCAGCAGGTTGTCGAACTCGAGCACCAGCGGGATCTCCGGGTGGCTGCTGCGCAGAGCCTCGATCGAACGGGGGAAGCGCTCGTCGACCGCCTCCTTCGGGTGCACGTTGGAATAGAGGTCCGGTCGACGCTGGCCCGCCACCGCCCGTTGGTGGACCAGCGGAGCGATGCGCTCGATCGCCAGCTCGCGGCTGATCGCGCTCAGGTCGGCCTCGCGATGGCGCACCGCGGCGAGCTCGAACAGGTCGCGGGGCCTCTCCGGAGTCTGCTCGTACTCGCTGCGCACCAGGCTCTCGAAGCCGATCGCCACCCCGCCGTCGATGCGCACGATCGGCTGGAAGAGCGTGCGCAGGCGCCGCTGGTCGATCAGCTCGTCGATCCTCTTCGCCGCACGCAGGTAGGCCGAGTGGTCGTGGGAGAGCTCGTGGGTGTCGCCGTCGCGCGAGTTCCCGCTGGGATCGCGCCACTCGACGCTGAACGCGACCTCGCCGAACTGGACCACGTCGCCGTGCGCCAACCGGGTCGGTCTTTCGATGCGCAGGCCGTTGACCCAGGTGCCGTTGGTGCTGGCGAGATCCTCGACCCAGAGCTCCTCGCTGCCGTTGAGGCGGAGGGCTGCGTGCGTGCTGGAGACCCCGGGGAAGGGCAGCACCAGTCGGTGGGTCGCGTTGCGCCCCACGGAGAAGGGCGACTGCTCGATCGCGACCTCACTCATCTCGCCGCTGCGCGTGGCGTCGCCGAGCAGTCGCCAGCGACTGGTCTGGGGGGCTGCTGTCTTCACGGATAGCGGCGATTCGATGTCCGGCTCGGGTGACGCCCGGGGGCGAAACGGGAGCTCTGTGGTGGGTGTCGGGGCGCGAAAGGAGCGTTCTGGCGCCGGCTCGGTCGGCGCCCGGCACACTGAGGATCCGGTGGGCGGGGCCGGGGTCGCGAGGCCCGATGTTCAGCCGGCGTCGACGGGCCTGCTGGCGACCGCCCGGCACCGGGCCGTGCGTGCCTCCGCGTAGATCTCCTCGAGCCGCTTCGCGACCTGCCCCAGATCGAAATGGGAGCGTACATGGTCATGCAAGGCACGTGCACGGCGTCGCTGCTCCCCGGGATCGGCGAGCAACTCACGCAGCTTGGTCTCGAGGGCACCCGGATCGCCGGGCGGCACCAGCCACCCCCGCTGCTGCGCCAGCAGCTCGCGACACTGCCCGACCTCGGTGGCGAGCACGGCGAGCTCCGCCCAGCCGTACTCGACCAGGGTCAGCGGCATGCCCTCGCTGCGCGAGCCGAGGAGACCGATGTCGCACGCCGAGAGGATCCGGGCGACGTCGTCGCGCTCGCCGAGAAGCACCACCTGAGCCGCCAGATCGAGGTCGGCGATCTGCTTCTCGACCTGCCCGCGGGTGCTCTCCCGGCCGCCGCGCCCGACCAGGAAGAGGCGCAGCTCGGGGTCCTCCAGCAGCAGCGGTGCCAGGCCGGCGAGGAGGGTCTGGTGGTCCTTCTGGGGCCGGAAGTTGGCGACGCAGACCAGGCGCTTGCCCGGGCTGCCGTCCAGGTCGAGAGGGGGCTGGGCTGGCGGCCGCGGCACTGCGTTGGGCAGCCAGTCGGCCGTCAGGCCCAGTTGGGCGCGGTCCCACTCGGCGAGCTCTCGGGATGCCGCGATTGCCGCGTCGACGCGTCGGCGCAGCAGCCGCAGCGGCCAGCGCCGGCGTCCCGAGGCCAGGTCCCCGAAGTGGTCGTGCCAGATCAGGGCCGGCGTGGGCAGGCCGATCAGCGCCAGCCGCGCCGAGAGCAGCGAAGTGCTGTGCGCGTGCACCACTTCGATGCGCCGCGAGGCGAGGATCTCGTGGAGCCGGCGGTGGGCGCCCAGGTCCAACGCGCTGCGCTTCCCGAGCAGCACCACCTCGGCGGTGCACTCGGACTCCAGCGCGCCGCCGCGTCGGGTCGCGCACAGTACCACCTGGTGCCCGCGCGACAGCAGCGCGTTGCTCAGGTGGACCGCCGCCTGTTCCGCGCCACCGCGCTGCAGTGAGTCGATGAGGTGGAGGACGCGCACCGGTTGGGGTCAACTCTGCCAGACTGGACGACGGAGTGATCGAGCGCCCGGGACGGCGCCATTCGTCGACTGCTGTGGAGCCGAGACATGAGGATCAACCGGCGGCCGTGGCTCGACGCCGGGCCGACGAGTGGCGGACCGTGGACGACGATGTTGCGCTCGCTGGCGGCAGTGGCTCTCCTGGTTGCTGGCTGCGGTGGCGGCGGCGGCTGCGGCGGCGCGGCCGACCCAGGCCTGCTTCTCGGCGGCATCCAGGTCAACGAGCCGGACATGAGCGCATGGCACCGGGAGTTGCTGCGTCAAGGCATGAACACGGTGTCTCTCACCGTCTACGCGCGTCAGCAGCTGTGGGACTCGGCCGACCTGATCTTCGACCCGGACCAGCTCGGTGACGACGTGGTGCGCGAGATGCGGGCCGCCCGCTCCGTCGGTCTGCACACCGTGCTGGTGCTGCGGCTGGCGCTCGACCAATCGCTCGAGGGCAACCGCTTCCTCTGGCACGGCATGGTGTCGCCGCGCGACGCGGTGGAGCTCGACGCCTGGTTCCACCGCTACTCGCGCTTCGTCCTGGAGTGGGCCGTGGTCGCCGAGCGCGAGGGGGTCGAGGCGCTCGCCATCGGCTCCGAGCTCGCGGCGCTGACGAATACCGTGCGCATCGACCGCCTCCCCGACCTGGAGAGCTACTACCTCGACGAGGCGCTGCGTCGGGAAGAGCACTCCAGGCTGCTCGCGTCCGGCGACGCAAGGCTGCGCTCGGCGCTGTCCGGCACCGAGTCCGACGCCGAGGGTCCGATCGGAGGATCGGCGGCGGCCGAGGTGCTGTCGGCAGAGGTCGCGGCACACGCGGCCTGGGCGCGCCAGGTGACCGGAGGGGCCGATTTGGCCTTCGTGAACGGTCGTCGCGAGCATCTCGAGCGCAACTGGCGACGCCTGATCGAGGACGTGCGGCGCGTCTATTCGGGTCGTCTGACCTACGCCGCGAACTTCGACCAGGTGGAGCAGGTCGCCTTCTGGGACGCCCTCGACCTGATCGGTGTCAACGCCTACTACCCGCTACGCGAGACCCTGGCCCCGGCCGAGCCCAACGCGGTCGCCGGCAATCCCCTGCTGCGTGACGACTTCGCGGATCGCTGGCGGGGGATCCTGATGGGGCTCGACCAGCTCCGCGTCCGGCTCGCCCGGCCGCAGATGCAGGTGCTCGTCACCGAGCTCGGCTACACCGGCCGCCGGGGCTCGACGGTGCAGCCCTGGGCGGGCGAAGGCGTGGCGCTGCTGCCTGCAGGCGACGGGGGATCGGCAGCGGAGCGGCCGGTCGTCTGGCAGGCCCAGCCCGAGGCGCCGTGGGAGCGAGCGGCGGCGATCGAGGCGCTCGGCATCGCGGCCAGGGAGATCGCGCCGCCGCTGCTCGCCGGCGTCCTCTACTGGAAACTCTCGACCCTTCCCCGTCACCGCGAGATCGAGCCCTTCGTGGTGGTCCTCGGTGACCAGCCCCCCGACCCAGCGGTGGCGGCCCTGCGCTCGCTCGCCAGCGGACGCCTCACCGTCGCCGACGGTGCCAACGAAGACCGGGGTGCCGGCCGCCCGGCGCTCGCGGGGGGCGGCTCACGGTGACGCCGAAGCCGACGGAGCCGAGCGATTCACCCGAGCCGACCGAGCCACCGGCAGAGGACTCTCCGGGGACGCAGGCCGGCGGCCGCCGCGGGCTGGTGCGTCTGCTGCGTCTGTCGCCCTGGATCGCCGCGCTGGTGGTCGCCGTCTCGCTGCCGTGGCTCTTCGCCTTCGCCACCGAGAAGACGCTGCAGTCCTCGTTCGGCGAGCGGCTGGTCAACCGTAGACCCGACAGGTTCCAGATGAGCTGGCGGTCCGTCGCGTCCCCGTCGCCGGGTCGGCTGCGCTTCGAGTCGGTGACCCTGCGCGGACAGACTCCACGCACCGGCTGGCAGATCGAGGCCGAGGAGCTCGAGGCTCAGGTGTCGCTGGCGGCTCTGCTCGGCCGCATCTTCGAGTGTGAGTGGATCAGGGGTCGCGGGGTGAGCTTCGCGATGCTGCGGCTCGAGGGCGGTCGCCCTGCGCTGGCCGAGGGGGCACCGCCGATCGACCTGCCGGCGGCCGGCCGGGCGCTGCAGTCGAGCGCGAGGGAGCAGAGCGGCTGGACGATCGACCTGGATGGCATCGCGGTGGAGGATCTGCGTCGCATCTGGATCGACCGGGAGCGCCTCGACACCAGCCCCGACGCCACCTTCGGGGGAGCCATGCGATTCGCGCTGCGCCGTCACGTCGAGATCGAAGCCGCTCGCCTCGAGCTGCACGCGGCGGCTCTCAGTGAGGCCGGCGAGGAGGTGCTGCGGGAGATCGACGGCAGCGTCGAGATCGACCTCGCGCCGATGCGACCGCGCGAGGTCGATTTCGAGGAGCTGCTGCGGGCGCTGTCGGGCCACGCGGAGTTCACCGCCGACATCTCTTCGCTGGGAGCCCTGCGACGCAGCTTCGAGACGCTGCGCTGGCTCGATCTCGACGCCAGCGGATCGCTCGTCGTCGATCTCGGCCTCGATCGCGGCACGGTGCGCCCCGGCTCGCACCTCGCCGTCGAGTCCCCGTCGGTGCGGGCGCTCCTGTTCGACCAGCAGATCGTCGGCGCCGGCACGATCGCGGGGCGCTTCGAGCAGTCCTCCGCCGGAGGATCGGCGGAGTCGACGAATCCGGTCCGGGTCGACATCGAGCTGCAGCGCTTCGCCGGTGGCCCCCGGCCGCCGAGCGAGCCGGGGCGCCTGCCGGCCGCCGACGCGGACTCCGGCGGCAGGTCGGCGTTCGAGGGCGGCGGCCTCACCGCGAGCCTCACCGGGACCTGGCCGCGGCTCAGCCGGGTGCCGCAGCTGGCCACCGGCACTCTGCACCTCGAGGATGCCCGGCTCAACGACGTCAGCGCCCTGCAGCGCTATCTGCCCGCCGGCTCCGGGGTCGTGCTGCGCTCGGGCACGGCGGATCTGGGCGTCGATCTGCGCTTCGAGGGTCATCGCGGATCGGGCTCGGCGACGCTGCAGGGCAGCGCCATCCGCTTCCGCCTGCAGGAGGTGGCGATGCGCGGCGACCTGGCCCTCGATCTGCAGCTGCCCGAGGTCGACCTCGACAGCGCCACACTGCGGGTGAACGGCAGCAGCCTGCGGGTCGACGGCCTGCAGGTCGAGGGGTCGACGCGAACCGCCGACTGGTGGAGCCGGGCGCGGGCGTCACGGGGGACGCTGCGCTTCCGCGACAGCGGTCCCGCGTTCGCCGCCCACTTCGAGGGCGAGATGCGCGACTCGCGTCCCCTGGTCGCCTACTACCTGAAGAAGCGGCGGCTGCTGCGGCCGCTCGAGGAGCTGCTCACCGTCGAAGGTCTGCGGATCCGCGGCGATCTCGACGTCGGCGCGCAGCGTGGGCGGGTGGAGTGCTTCGCCGCCGAAGCCGAGAACCTCGAGATCCAGGCTGATCTGACGCTGGGGCGGGGCAGGCCCGAGGGCATCGCTCTGTTCGAGTACCGCCGCTTCGCACTCGGTCTCGAGGCCGAGGCCAGCGAGCGGGACTGGAAGCTGCGGCGGCCGCGACGCTGGTTCGAGAGCCGGCGTCAGGACCGCTGCCCGGCCTGAGCCTCGGTCACCTGCAGCAGGACGACGCCACGCCGCCGCGCGAAGGTGACGCGCACACGCTGGCCGATGGCGGCCTCCGCGCGCAGCGCACCGGTCCGCGGGTCGACCAGGTTGCAGAGCAGGCGCACCGGCCGGGTGCCTCGTGCCGCCATGCGTGGCGGCGGGTCGATGTCGACCAGGACGATGGCGTAGGGCTGGCCGCCGGCGAAATCGGCATCCGGGGCGCGGTGGTTCACCGTCACCGCGACCACCGTGCCCTCGCCCGGGAGCTCGACGGGGGCGCCCAACTCACCGCCGCAGTGCCGGCAGGCGGGGCCCGGCGGGAAGGGCAGCTGGCCGCAGGCTGCGCACGGCGCGAGCTCGAGCACGCCGCGCGCGCAGGCCTCGCGGAACGCGGCGGCGAAGGGCTCACCGCGGCTCGCATCGTCGCGATCGGTGGCGTCCTCTCGTGCCGGGCTCACGCCGGCGCTCCGAGGATCAGGGAGACGTGCACGCTGAGCACGCCGCCGTCGCCGTGCACGAAGGCGGTCTCCGCTCCGGCCACCTGCCGCGACTCGGCCTCACCGCGCAGCTGCCTCACCGCTTCGACGACGTGGAACATGCCGCCGGCCGCGCCCGAGTGCCCGTACGAGAGCAGCCCGCCGTGGGTGTTGCACGGCAGCGCGCCGCCGAGCTCCAGGGCGCCGTCCTGCAGCGCTTCCGAGAGCCCGCCGCGAGGGAAGAAGCCGATGCTCTCGAGCTCCACGGCCAGCGTGATGGTGAAGCTGTCGTAGATCTCGGCGACGTCGATCTGTCGCGGCTCGAGCCCGGCCTCGGCGAACGCCTGTCGCGCCGAATCGCCGCAGCCGAAGCCGTCGAGTCCCGGCGGCGCCGCGACCAGGTGCTCGTGGGTGCTGCGCTGACCGCAACCCCGAACCGCCACCCCGCGGGCCGGATCGGTGGCGCGGCGAGACACCAGGACGGCGGCGGCGCCGTCGGAGACCAGGGCGCAGTCGAAGAGTCGCAGCGGGCTGGAGATCACCCGCGCCTGCATCGCCTCCTCGAAGCTCAGCTCGCGACCGTGCATGTGCGCCTGCGGGTGGCGGTTGGCATGGGCCCGCGTCTGCACCGCGATCCGCGCCAGGTCCTCGAGGGTGAAACGTCCGGCGTGCAGCGCCTGCGAGGCGATCAGGGCGTACGCCGCCGGGATGGTGATGCCGTACGGCACCTCGTGCTCGGGATGTCCGAAACCGGCCAGGGTGCGCAGCGCACCGCCCGGCGGCATGCCGGTGAGACGGTTGTCGCCGGTGACGCAGAGCACGTGCTCACACACATCGGAGCCGACCAGGGCGGGCGCCGTCTGGACCATCATCGCCGCGGTCGCGCCGCCGGCAACCAGCGAGGCGCAGTAGGCCGGCCGCAGGCCGAGCAGCTCGGCGACCGCCGACGCCAGCATCGGGTGGGGGGTGGTGAACGAGTAGGCGCAGAGCAGTCCGTCGACCTGCGGCAGCTCGATGCCGGCGTCGCTCACGCATGCGCGCGCCACCCTGTCGTGCAACGACAGACAGGATTCAGCGGGCAGCTTGCCGCAGGGGGTGTCGGCGATCCCGGTGATCGTCGCGCTGGGGGGGCCGTGCCGGACCGGCATGGGCCGATGCTACCGCTGGGATCTCAGGGTTGGGCACCCACCGGAGGTGCGCGCCCCTGCGCGCAGCAGCGGGTAGGGGTTGATCGGCTCGCCCTGCCACCACTGTTCGTCTTCGTCGAGACGGTAGACGGCGAAGTGCAGGTGGGGCGCGTCGTCCGCCGCATTGCCGCTGGAACCGACCGAGGCGATCGTCTCGCCCGGCTCGACCCAGTCGCCTTCTGTCAGCCCCGGCCGGTAGCCCTCCAGGTGGGCGTAGAAGAACACGTAGCGGCCGCTGGCGTCGTACTGGTAGATGCTCTTGCCGCCCATGGTGCTCTCGAAGAGTCGCGCCACCGGCCCCCGGGTCGCCGCCAGCACGTCGGTGTGACGAGGCGCCATGATGTCGATCGCACGGTGGGTGCGACCGCCTGAGCGCGGGTCGGCGAAGGAGTCGTAGAGGTCGTCCGGCCCGACGCCGGCGACGGGGACGACGAGTCGGGAGAGGGGGCCCTCGCGGTTCGCTGCGGCCGTCGGCCGCCCGATCTCATCGCGCCGGGGCAGCGGCTCCTCGGCGGCGGAGCCGGCGATGGCGCCGGCGTGCACCCGGGCATCCTCCAGACAGTCGCAGTCGGCCTCGATCACCACCCGGCACGACGACGCGCCGAGGGCGGCGACGGCCAGCAAGGACAGACGCAGGTGGCGCAGCGTCGCGCGGCGGCCGCGACCCCCGCGACCCTGCGGATCCGACGGTCGCCTCGGTCGCGGCGGGGCGAGAGTCTCCGCGAGAGGCAACGTGGGACTCAGCCTTCAGAGCACGATGGTGCCGATGATGATCAGCGCCACGAGTCCCAGGGTGATGCGCGCCGCGGTCATCAGGCGGGTGCTGTCCGCCGGCCTGCCGCCGCGTGGGCGGACGAAGAAGACGGCGCAGATCGCGACGATCGCCACCACGACACCGAGCAGTTCGAACCAGGTCATCGTTCCTCTCCCTTGTGTGGTCGGTCTTGTGTGGTCGGTCTTGTGTGGTCGGTCTCCCGGCGCCGTGCCCGACGCTCGCTTCTGCGCCCGTGCAAGGCTCCTACCAACCGTCGGGTGGTCCCGGGCTGCCAGGTCCGGTCGCGATCTCGCCCCGGCTTCCGTGAGCTCGGCGCGTGGGTTGCGCCGGAGCGAGCCGGCGCCGCCCGACGAGCGATCGGCAAGAAGCGGCGACGGTGGCGTAAGGCGTCCCGCCGGCGCCTGTGGCAGTGGTCGCCAGGGCGAGTCTCAGGCCGATGCCAGCCGTCCGGCGCGCTGGGCGACGAAGGCCGCCAGCCGGGCCGCCACGTTCTCCTCGAGGTCGGCGTAGAAGAGGCCGTAGTCGTGGTTGTGGAAGCTACGCCCGGGCATCACCGCCTGCTGGAACGCCGCCACCCACGGCTCGCTGATGTACAGGTAGCCGTCCTCGGCCAGCCCGGCGTCGACGTGCATCGGATGCACCCGCGACAGCCCCCGCGCCCGCACCCCGAGCGCTCCTCGTCCCGCCGAGAAGAGGGCGGTGGGCGAAACGCGGGCGGCAAGCAGCAGGTGCACGGCTCCGCGGTGGTTCTCCCGCCCGACCCAGCCGGTCGCGGTCTCGAAGGTGAGCGGATTGATTCCCAGCACCGCCATGTGGGCGCGCCGGCGCCAGTGGCCGCTGCCGTCGCTGCACTCGGCGTGGGCCGGCGAGCGGGGAGCCCCCGAGTACCAGACCTCGGCGCGGTCACTGCGGTGCAGCGGACCGCCGCCGCGGCCGAAGGTGTCCCAGGCGACCACGCAGCCGTTGTCCAGCGGCCCGCGGCAGGGGTGCAGGCGTTCGAACACGGCCTCACCGTGGGAGCGCGAGGCTCCGTGGCCGTCCGCGTTCGGCGCTCCGGCCTGCCCATCCGCGAACTTGTCGCGCGGGAAGGTGTAGCCGATCACGTAGGCGGCGACGAGCCTGGAGCAACGCTCCGGGTACGGCTCGATGCACTCCTCGAGCAGGCGGATCGCGTGGCAGCTGCCCTGGCTGTGGCTGGCGACGAAGTAGGGCCGCCCCTGGTTGCGCTGCTCGAGGAACTGCTCGAAGGCGGCGCGCACGTCGGAGTAGGCCAGCTCGAGGGCCCGTCGCCCGCTGGGCCGGCCACCGACGAACGAGTAGAGAGTGGCCTGGCGGTAGCGCGGCGCATAGATCCGGCAGCTGCGGGCGAAGGCGGACGCCTGACCCGGGACCACCAGCTGATCGACCAGCTCGCCGATCCGCTCGTCGCCGACCGCGGCGTTCCAGGAGGTGCCGCGCAGGTGCATCGTGGGATGGATGTAGAAGCAGTCGGCGACGGGCTCGTCGATGCCCTCGGTCCGGTGCCCGGCGCTGCCCAGCGGTGCCATCTGTGAGTTCCCCGGCGCCTCGGGCAGCACCGCCCACGACTCAGGTCGCGAGTAGTCGGGTGGCTCGGGGACGTCGCGCTGGGCGAACTCTCGTCGCGGTCGCAGTCGCCACAGCAGCAGAGGCGTCAGCAGCAACCAGGCCAGGCCCGAGAGCAGCCGCTGCCACGCCAGAAGCAGCCGGCGCAGGATCCCGGGACGTCGTGGTCGTGGCGGCGCAGGTGAATCGGTCCGACGATTCTCGGGTCGGTTCATGTTCTCGTGGGTGTTGAGATACGCAGGGTCCGGTCGCTGGAGCCGCGGCCCTCGACAGTCGAGGAGGGCCCTCGTTCATCGCCGCTCCGGGGCCCAGCCTCAGGCCCAGCCTCAGGGCATGGAGGCGGTGCCGGCCATGGAGGCCGTCGGGATCGGCCTCGACGAGGTCTCGGCGGTCGGCACCACCCAGTGGTGCTCGACGATCCGGCCCAGGCGGCCAGTGAGACCATACACCTCGAGCAAGGGAGGTTGGCTGGTCACCGCCTCCGGCGAGTCTTCTTCCGGTGCCTGCCAGCCCGAGGTCAGAACGACGGACAGCTCGGTGAGCTCGGAGCCAGGATTCGAGGCCGGCTGGTCGCTGCGAGCTGGTGGGGCGGCCGGTCCGCCGGTATGGCGAGCGGTCGCGCCCTGTGAAGTGCTCGCGGTCCCCCGTGACCGACGGACCTGGCTCGCGGCCAGGGTCAGCCAGGGGTTTGCGGAGACCAGGCCAGGTCGATCGCGGCCGTCGGCTTCGGCGAGGCCGCCGGCTCGTCGCGCCGCCGCACCACGCGGCTTCCCGGAGTCCTGCTCCTCCCGCAGCTGCTGACGCTCTCGGGCCACCAGCGACGCGGTGACAGCTGAACGACTCTCCAGAGAGGGAGCGCGGCCGGTGCCGATCAGGGGGCAACCGCCGTCGGTCGCCTCTGCGTTCACCTGCTGGTCGCTGGAGACAGGTCGGTCGGCCCGCACGACCTGCCCCTCGCTCACCTGTGCAGCCCAGATCGGTCGACCGCTCTCGCCGGCGCGCAGCCAACGCTGCACGGTGCAGGTCCGGTCCAGGTCGGCCAGGCTCCTCGGTGCCGGCAGCTGGGTGAAGCCGTTGCTCGGCTCGATGCGCTCGGCGAAGGTCGCCCAGACCGGAGCGGCGGCGCTGCCGCCGGTCATCGAAGTCTCGCTGAAGTCGTCGCGGCCGAGCCAGACGGTGACCACTCGCTCGCGCGAGTAACCGACGAACCACGCGTCGCGCCCGTCGTTGCTGGTGCCGGTCTTGCCGGCCAGTGGCCCCTTCAGCTCTCGACCGACGCGCCAGGCGGTTCCCCGCCGGACGGTGTCCTGCAGCATTGCCGTGACCAGCGCCGCCGATTCCGCGCTCAGTCCCGCCTCCGCCCCGGGCTCCTCGCCCGCTGGGCGCCGGCGCTCCAGCGGAGTGCCGTGGCGGTCGAACACCGCCGCGAGGAATCGCGGCCTGCTGCGCACTCCGCCGTTGGCGAGCAGGGAGTAGGCGCTGGTGACCTGCAGCGGCGAACCCTCCACCGCCCCGAGCGCCAACGAGGGGCCCTTCACCTTCGGCTCGAGGCCGGCGTGGTGCAGCGTCGTCGCCACGTTGTCGAGCCCTGCCGCCAGCGCGATGCGCAGGGAAGCTGCATTGAGACTGCGGCGCAACGACTCGGCGACCGTGACGGTGCCGTGGAAAGCGCCGCCATGGTTCGCCGGACGCCAACTCTGGCCGGCGAAGCGCACCTCGATCGGCAGGTCGAGGACGGTCGCGTTCGGTGCCGCGACGCCTGCCTCGAAGGCGGCGGCGTAGGCGAACGGCTTGGCCAGGCTGCCGATCTGCCGCCTGGCCGAGCCGGCGCGATCGAAGGCGCTGCGCCGATCGGGCCGCCCTCCGACGTAGGCCCGCACCAGACCGCTCGTCGGCTCGAGCGAGACCAGTGCCGCCTCGGTCGAGGCAGCGATCCGTCCGCTCTCGACGCTCCGCTCGAGCGCCGCGATGGCCGCAGCCTGCTCGAACCAGTCGAGGGTCGAGTGCAGGCGCAGGCCGCTGTCGACGACCGATGCCTCGGCCGCCGAGCCGGTGTCGAGGTAGTCGTTCGCCAGCTCGGTGAGCGAAGCGCGAACGAAGTGGCTGGTCCACAGCGGTCGGTGGTCGGCGCGCAGCACGATCGGCTCGGCCGCGGCCCGTCGCAGCTGGTCGGAGTCGAGCCAGCCCAGCGAGTGCATGCGATCGAGCACGCGGTCGCGCCGCGCCATGGCGTCGTCGGGGCGGCGCACCGGGTCGAAGCGCGCCGGTGAGGCGATCATGCCCGCGAGCAGGGCCGCCTCAGCGACCGACAGCTGCTCCGGCTCGACACCGAAGTAGGCGTTGGCCGCTGCGCCGACCCCGACCAGCTGACGCGACCAGCGGCTGCCGAGGTAGACCTCGTTGAGGTACGCGGCGAGGATCTTCTCCTTGCTCCAGCGCAGGTCCAGGGCGATCGCCAGGCGCGCCTCGTGCAGCTTGCGGCTCCAGCTGCGCTCCGCGGTGAGGAAGAGGTTGCGCGCCAGCTGCTGGGTGATGGTGCTGGCACCCTGCACGATGCGCCCGGCGGCGAAGTTGCTCCGGGCGGCGCGCAGGATCCCGCCGAGGGCGATGCCGTGGTGGAAGAAGTACTGGTCGTCCTCCGCCGCGAGCACCGCCCGCACCAGGTGCTCGGGGATCTGCTCGTAGGTGACCGGACGCCGGTCGATCATGCCGGAGCCGAGCAGGCGGTCCAGCTCGACGCGCGGCAGGTGCAGCCGATCGAGCTCCCGTTCGTCCAGGTGCAGACGCTCGAGGCGGCCTTCGGCGAGGGCCAGGTCGAGCAGGCCGACGCCGGGCCAGTGCACGCGATAGGTCAGCGCGACCTCGCCCGACTCGCCGCCTTCGTCTAGCGCTGTCCGTTCGTACCATCCCGGCGCTGGCGCCGGCAGCGCGGCGGTCTCGGCCTCGCTATGGCGTCCGGTGATCGCTCGACTCGACGTCGAGCGCAGGCCGCTGGCGATCAGCAGCTGTTCGATGGCCGCGGCGTCGAGCCGCCCGCCGGTGGCCAGCTCGATCGGAGCCGAGAGCACCGTCGAGGTGACTGGCCGCAGCGCCAGCGCGCGCTGCGGCGAGGGCAGGTAGACGCGCACCGCCAGGGCTCCGGCGAGCAGCGCCAGGGCGCTGGCCGCGACCAGTGCGAAGAAGCCGCGCGAGACCAGCGGGCTGCGTTCGACCGAACGCCAGCGTCGGCCGAGCGTGGAGATCGTCGGGGCGCTGCGCAGCCGCAGTCGCTGCGCCCGGCGGCGAGCGAGTCGACCGAGTCGACGGGTGCGGCGGTGAACTCGCCGCAGCCAGGTCGCCGCGCGGTCGGTGGACGACGACACTGCCTTCGGCTCGCCCACGGAGAGGGCGCGCTGGGCGAGGTCTTTCGGGCTGCCGCTCGGCCTGCCGTCGCTTGCTCGGCGGCCGCGGGGGGAGGTGGTCTTGGGGTCGTTCATGGAGGGATCTCGCATCTGAGCTTGCGTCGACTCGGCCGTCGGGGCGAAGCGCGGAGCGAACTGTCGGTCTCGGTGGCCTCTGACGGTGCTGACGGTGCTGACGGTGCCGATGGTGGTGATGGCGCTCTGGGCAGCTTGGCTCTGCTCGGCTCGACTGCTCGGCTCGACTGCTCGGCCCTACTGTTCGGCCCGGACGAACCGTCCGCCGGAGCCTGGTCGGGTGGATGGCGGCGAGTGAGCGATCCGGGCCTCCGATCGGCGTCCACCGCGCTGCGCTGCGCGTCGCTAGAGCAAGGCCTCTGCCAGCACCGGCGACTTGCCTCTTCGGCAGGGGTGCGCCGGCCCTCACGAGCCCGCCGCTGCAGCCGTCGCGCCGCGCTCGCCGGCGAAAGAGCCCCCGCCGCCGCAGCCTGTCTCCTCGCTGCGGGATCGGGATGCTGCTCGCCGGCGGAAGAAGCAGGCTCCGGACCGGTAGTTCTTTCCGCCGCGGGCGACCCTCCCGCGCGGCCTGCCAGGAGCCGGGCCAGCGGCGCGGCGGGCCGGTGATCTGCTGGGTCGCGCTGCGAGCGCGATCACGTCGCGCCGCCGCCGGTAGCGACGCTTCAGGCCTCGCGCAGCCAGTCGTCGACCAGACGTCGGGAGATCGACATGCGCGGCGGCAGATGCAGCTCGCGGCGCGCCGTGCGCTCGAGCAGCTCGTCGCGATGGAACCAGTGCGCCTGCTCGATCTCGGTCTCGTCGACGGTGATCTCGTCGCTGATCGCCTCGGCCCAGAATCCGAGCATGATCGAGCTCGGGAAGGGCCACGGCTGCGACGAGTGGTACTCGACCTCGCCAATGCGCACCCCGACCTCTTCGAAGACCTCGCGGGCCACCGCGTGCTCGAGGTTCTCGCCCGGCTCGACGAACCCGGCCAGGGTCGAGAAGACGCCCGGCGGCCACGACGCCTGCCGCCCCAGCAGGCAACGCTCACCGCCGTCGTGCACCAGCATGATCACCGCCGCATCGGTGCGCGGGAAGCCCTGCAGGCCGCAGGAGGGATCGCTGCACACCCGCAGGTGTCCGGCATCGCGGCTCTCGGTGGGCGCGCCGCAGGCACCGCAGAAGCGATGACGACGGTGCCAGGTGGTCATCGCGCGGGCGTAGGCGAGCAGGTTGGCGGCTCGCGCGTCGAGCCGCGCTGCGACCTGCCGCAGGTCGCAGAAGGTCCCGGCGGAGGCGATCAGCGGATGGGAGTCGGGATCGTCGAGCAGCGACAGGTCGAAGGCGAAGTGCGGCCGGCCTTCGTCGAACCCGAGCAGCACCAGGGTCGGGCGTGCGTTCTCGTCGAGCAGCTCGGCAACGCCTGTGGCGTCGAGCAGTGCCGGCCGCACCAGCGCGTCGGCCTCCTCGGTGACCAGGCTGCGTTCCCTCCACACCACCGTGAACAGGGCCTCGGCATGGCGCTCGAGGCGCGCCGACTCGCCCGCGTCGCGACGCACCAGGTGGCGGCGGTCCAGCGTGCGCGGATCGGTGTGGTCGGGAGCGAGGGGGTTGGGAGACCGCATGGCCGCGCCCGGCAGTCTACGCCGACGGCCGCGGTAGCGCGTCTCTCAGCCGCGGTGGCGCGTCTTTCAGCCGCGGCGGCGGTAGGCCATCGCCTCGGAGACCCGCTGCTTGGCGAGGGTCAGGGCCGCCTCGGTCGGCATCTGGCTGTGGGCTCTGGCCAGCTCGAGGATCTCGCGGGTGTTCTCGCGCACCTTCTCCTCGATGGTCTCGAAGGCCTGCTTCTGGGTGCCTCCCTGGTACTCGACCGAGGCACAGATGACGCCGCCCGCGTTGGCGACGAAGTCGGGCACCGAGAGGATGCCGCGGCCGTGCAGGATGCGCTCGGCCATCGGCGTGACCGGGATGTTGGCGCCCTGCAGGATGACCTTCGCCTTGATCCGCGCCGCGTTGGTCTCGTCGATGACGTCTGGGCGTGCAGCCGGCACCAGGATGTCGCAGTCGAGGTCGATGAAGGCGTCGCGGCCGAGCTTGCGCCCGCGCGGATACACCGTCACCTGGCCGGTCTCGAGCTTCAGTCGCACCAGCTCCTCGATGTCGATGCCGTCGGGGTCGAAGACCGTGCCGTCGAGATCCGAGGCGACGGTGAGGACGGCGCCACGCTCGGCGAGGAAGCGGGCAGCGTGCTGGCCGACGTTGCCGAAGCCCTGCACCGCGACGCGGGCGCCTTCGAGACCGATCTCGCTGAACTCCTGCGCCACCTCGCCGCAGATCGCGATGCCGAATCCGGTCGCGCCCACTTGGTCGAGCGGGATGCCGCCGAGCACCTTGGAGAGTCCGACCGAGCGCCCGATCTCGTCGCGAACCCAGGCCATGGCGGTCTCGTCCGTCCCCATGTCAGGTCCCGGGATGTAGCCCTCCAGCGCTTCGATGCCGCGCGCGAACTGGCGGATCAGGGTCTCCTTGTTCGGGGTGTGCGGGTCGGCCAGGATGCCGGCCTTGCCGCCGCCGTGGCGCAGGCCCGCGAGGGCGTTCTTCCAGGTCATCGCGCGAGCCAGGCGGAAGACCTCGGCGGTGGTCACGTCGGCGGCCATGCGGATGCCGCCGATCGCCGGACCGGCGGCGATGTTGTCGATCACCACGATTCCCTTGAGACCGCTGCGCGGCTCGTAGATGTAGACGACCTTCTCGGGTCCGTACTCGTCGGCGAACTCGTGAAACACGGAACTCTCCTAGTGGTGCAAGCCCGGTATGGGGTTGTTCTCTCGCGCCTCGTCGAGTGAGCCTCCCGGTGTCGGGAGGACCCGATCGCGGCGTGCCGGTGGCGCGTTGCCCGGCACACGTTCCGGCGCTCGATTCGAGCCGCGGAGTCGATGGCTGGCCAGGGCGACCGTGGCCCGCCGTTCTTCTGGGGCGCCCGCCCCGTCGGCGCACCACCGCTGCGCTGCCTGGAGCGCATCGCGGACCGCCCCTGCTGTCTCGGCTGCCGGTCTGCTTTCGGGTCGACCGTGGTCGGGAGATCGGAAGGCGCGCGCGGCGCGGAGACTCTATCCGAGCCGCTCGTCGGTGACGTCGTCGCTCTGCCGTCCTCCGCTCCGACCAAAGTCCTGGTCGGATCCACGATCTGCCAGACTGCGGCGGGGATGCGTGGAAGGTGGCGGCTGAGCGACGCGGGCCGCCTGGGCCGTCCGGACCGCGACATCGCAGAGGTGCGACCAAGACGATGAGCAAGCTCGACGAGATCAACCAGGCGCTGCGGAGCGAGGCGCCGGCGGTGTGGACCGCGCTGTCGCCGACCGCCCGCCAGGCGGTCTATCCGGCCGACATCCCCTTCCAGGCCGCCGAGGCCCGCGGCACCCGCTACAACGCCACCATCGGTCAGATCACCGACGGCGCCGGCGGCGTGCTGCAGCTGCCGGCGGTCGCCTCGCTGCTCGCCGGCCTCTCAGACGCCGCCCGCAACCGGGCTCTCCTCTATTCGCCGATCCCCGGCCAGACCGAGCTGAGGCGACTGTGGCGAGAGCGCGAGCGCCGGCAGGCCGAGTGGGACGAGGCCTCGGAGGCACGCCCGTTACCGCCCTCCAGCTCGCCCCTGGTGACCTCCGGCCTGACCCACGCGCTGGCGCTGGCAGCGGACCTCTTCGGCGGCCCGGATCGCGCCGTCCTGGTGCCCGATCCCTGCTGGGGCAACTACCGTCAGGTCTTCGCGCTGCGCACCGGAGCGCGGATCGAGCGCTATCCGTTCTATCGCGACGGCGAGTTCTGGCCGGGCGGCGTCGCGCCGGCCCTGGCGCGGCTGCCGCCGGGAGAGCCGGCGGTGGTGGTGCTGAACTTCCCCTCCAACCCGGGTGGCTACATGCCGACCAGGGCGCAGCGCAGCGAGCTCGTCGCTTCGCTCGTGGCGGCGGCGGCCGATCGGCCGGTCGTGGCGCTGTGCGACGAGGCCTATGCGTCGCTGGTCTACGACCCGGAGATCCCTCGGCGGTCGCTGTTCTGGGATCTCTGCGGGCGCTCGCCGCAGCTGATCCCGGTCCGCGCCTCCGGTGCGACCAAGGAGTTCCTCCTGTTCGGAGGGCGGATCGGCTTCCTCACCCTGCCGTGGGACGACGAGCATCCGGTCGCCTCGGCGCTCGACGACAAGCTGCGCTGCCTCCTGCGCGCGGGGGTCGGCTCGCCCGTGGCGCTCAGCCAGGAGATCCTGCTGCAGGCACTGCAGGACGAGGGCCTCGAGGGTCAGGTCGACGCAGTGCGTTCCGAGATGGCGAGACGCCACCGCTCGATGTGCGGCGCGCTCGCCGCCGCCGAGGCCCGCGGGGCTCCGCTGCGCCTCCTGCCGAGCAACAGCGGCGCCTTCGTGCTGCTCGAGCTGAGCGCGGGCCTGGATGCCGAAAGCGCCCGCCGTCACCTCATCGAGCACGCTTCGGTCGGTGTCGTCGCCGTCCCGCCACGCTACCTGCGACTCGCCTTCTGCTCCACCGCGCCGGAGGACATCGAGCCGCTCGTCGACAGGTTGGTCGTAGGGCTGCAGGGGCTCGAGGTCGCGACCGCCGGTACCGCTGGAGCGTGAGGGCGCCCCGGCGCAGCGGCGATCTCCCGGCAATGATGCCGGGCTCTCGACTGCGCTGCGCGGCGGCGGCCAGCCGTTATGCTGACCGTGTGGAACCCGCCCCGACAGGTGGAGCGCGCCAGCCGGAATCGCCGACGAAGTGTCCGGACGGCGAGCTGCCGTTGCTGCCCCTCGCCGCCTCCTGCGCCGCGATCGTGGCGCTGACGGCGGCTTTGGCGGGGTCGCCGGCCAGCGCCCAGGTCCAGATCCTCGATCCTCCGGACCTCGAGGCGGCGGCCTTCTCCGACGGCGAGTTCCTGTCGCTCTACGGTGACCGCTCGGCGGTCGGCTTCCAGCCCGGCGCGCTCGATCGCGCCCACCACTTCCTGCGTCGCCTCGAGGTGATCACCGAGGCCTTCAACCGCTGGAGCGGGGTCGCCGTCCCGGTGGTCGGCTACCTGGTCGATCGCGAGAAGTGGAACGAGATGCAGATGCCAGGGCTCTACGGCATACCCCTGCGCACCAGCGCCACCGCCATCGTGCTGCCGTCCCGTGGCGACGACGAGACGGTGCGCATGTGGCGTTCGATCCTCGGCGTCGAGCAACTGCCGCTGAACCCGGGCGAGCCGTTGCGCGGCACTTCGGAGGAGGCCGCCTCGCTGGCGATCGTCGACGTGCTGGCGCAGGTCGAGGCGGCGCGTGCCTTCGCCCTGCAGGCCGAGCTGGTCGCCGACGAGGAGTGGATCGGCGAGGTGGCGGCGCATCTCGCGGCGCGCACTCTGTTCGCCGACGTCGAGCCGGCGAAGCTGGGCGCGATCGATTTCGTCTACGACCGCATCTACGAGCGCTTCGGCGGCGAGCGCCAGCACGCGCTCGCCGAGTTCCGCGCCGACGGCCTGGTCGGCGAGGTCGCCGATGCCGAGACCTGGCTCTGGTTCCAGGGCGCCTTCGCCCGCGCGGCGCGTGTGCTGCACGAGCAGCGCGGGCGCAAGTCGGTCAAGCACCTCAAGAAGCTCTCCGAGCGAGGGCGACTCGACGGGGCCGGGCTGCGGGACGCCTACCCCGGTCTCGCCGCCTGGCTCGACTCCGCCTTCCGCTGAGGCCCGAGCACAGCTCCGCGAGACTCGTGTCGGTCTTGACCGATCCTCGGTCGGCTCACTCTGCAGGACCGAGCAGCTCGAGCGACCTCTTCTCCAGGTCCTTGTAGAGCAGGCGCCCGGCGTGTTGCTCCACCAACTCGCCGCCGCGATCGAAGAAGAAGGTCGTCGGCAGGGCGCCGATCCACTCGGGATCGATCGGGTCGATGAACGCGTACTCGTCGGCCTCGCTGTTGAGATAGGAGATCAGGCCCGGCGCCCGCTCGGCGAAGAACGGACGCACCTTCTCCTCGAGCGTCGCCGGATCGTCCATCGAGACGGCCAGCACGGTGAGCCCACGTTCGCGGTAGCGCTTCTGCAGCAGCTCGAGGTCGGGCAACTCCTGGACGCAGGGGATGCACCAGGTCGCCCACAAGTTGACGACCACGACCTCGCCCTCGTGGTGCTCGAGGACGCGAGCGAAGTCGGTCGCCGAGATCGGCTCGACCTGGCGCGGCGACAGCAGACGCTCGGGGAGCGGGTCGCCGTCCTCTGCCGCCGCAGGACCGGCCAGCAGGGCTGCCGAGAGGGCGATCGTCAGCGCTGCCGCGAGTGGTGTGCGGCGAGCCGGGCCAGCGGGGCAGGTGCGTCGCGCGGCGGCGTCGCGCGGCATGTCGATGGCGCCGAGTGGGAGCGGCGGGCGCGAGGGTGTCGAGTCGGACAAGGCGGCCTCCATGACCGGAGCTGGTTGGATCAAAGGGTTCTTCGCCGGTCGGCGCGGAGTCTCCGGGGCAGATCGGTGTGCAGACGCGGATCGCCCCTCGGTCTGCGTCAGCACGATCAGCGGAGCGGAGCGCATCCGGGCTCAGCCTGCGGCAATCTATCCGAGCCATCGACGGCATCGGATTGGCGCCTCGGCTCCCCGGCTATCCAGTGACGCCGGATGGCGCCGGATGGCGGCGTATGGCGCGGGATGACGCCGGATGACGCCGGATGACGCCGGATAGCTGGTGGCTTGAGTAGACTTTCTCTTCTGCGTGCTGCCGACTGCACGCCGCCGTCGGCCAGTCGGCAGCTACGCTTCCAGGTGCACGACCCGACCAGCGACGACCCGGAAGGCATGACCATCAGAGAACGATCGCAGCACAGCGGGCCGGCTCCGGCCGGGACCGCCTCCGCAGGGCGTTCGGGCCTCGGCGCCGAGGAGCCGCTCGTCGACCGCCTCGGGCGTGGTCTCGACGACCTGCGCATCTCGGTGATCGATCGCTGCAACTACCGCTGCACCTTCTGCATGCCCGCCGATCGCGACTACCAGTTCCTGCCCCGGGAGGAGCTGCTGACGTTCGAGGAGATCGCGCGGCTGGCCGGGCTCTTCGTCGGTCTCGGGGTGCACAAGATCCGCCTCACCGGCGGTGAGCCGCTGCTGCGCAAGGATCTGCCGGCCCTGGTGGAGATGCTGGCGTCGATCGACGGTGTCGAGGACCTGGCGCTCACCACCAACGGCGTCCTGCTGGAGAGGATGGCGGAGCCCCTGGCGGCGGCGGGTCTGCGCCGCGTCACCGTCAGCCTCGAGTCCCTGCGTGACGATCGCTACGGCGCGATCAACGGGGTGGGGCATCCGGTGGCGCCGATCCTGCGTGGCATCGAGGCCGCACAGCGCGCCGGGCTGGAACCGGTGAAGGTCAACGTCGTGGTGCAGCGTGGCGTCAACGACGACGAGGTCGTCGACCTGGCGCGCGAGCTCGGCCGTCGGCGCTGCGTGGTGCGCTTCATCGAGTTCATGGACGTCGGCACCCTCAACGACTGGGGCGAGGCGAAGGTGCTGTCGGCGCGCGAGATCGTGCAGCGGGTGGCGGCCGAGCTGCCGCTGACCCCGCGCGCCCGCCGCCGTGCCAGCGACACGGCGCTGCGTCACGAGTACCTCGGGGGGACCCCTGACGGGCCTCCGGCGGGGCTCGAGGTCGGCGCCATCGCCTCGATCACCGAGCCGTTCTGCGGCGACTGCACCCGCGCCCGGCTGACCAGCGAGGGCGCTCTGCACACCTGCCTCTTCTCGCACGCCGGCCTCGATCTCAAGGCCCCGCTGCGCGGCGGCGCGACGGACGCCCAGATCGAGCGGCTGATCGCCGACCGCTGGCGCCGCCGCGCCGACCGTTACTCGGAGGAGCGCGCCGAACGCATGGCCAGCGGAAGCCGGGTGGCGGAGCCGAAGATCGAGATGTATCGGATCGGCGGATGACGGGAACCGCACTGGCCCGGCGGAGCGGATCCGCCCGATGAGTCTGGATCCGGCTCCCCAGCGAGCACGCTCCAGCCAGCCGTCCGCCGCGGGTCTGGCCTCCGCGGAGCCGGCCCGGGCTCGCCTGGAGCTGGTCGCCGAGACGCCTCTGCAGGCGGCGGTGACCAGCGCCAGCCGGCACCTGCTCGAGCTGCAGTTCGACGACGGCCACTGGTGCGCCGAGCTCGAGGGCGACACCATCCTCGAGTCCGAGTACCTGATGCTGCTGTGGTTCCTCGGCCGCCGCGACGACCCGCGCTTCGACCAGGGATGTCGCTACCTGCGCAGCCGTCAGCTCGACGAGGGCGGCTGGGCGATCTTCCCCGGCGGCCCCCCCGACCCGAGCCCCTCGGTGAAGGCGTACTTCATGCTCAAGCTGTGCGGCGATCCGCCGGACGCCGAGCACATGCAGCGCGCTCGCGAGTCGATTCGGCGCATGGGCGGCATCGCGGCCTGCAACTCGTTCACCAAGATCTACCTGGCGATGTTCGGGCAGTGGCCCTGGAGCCGGGCGCCGGCGGTGCCGCCGGAGCTCATCCTGCTGCCGCGCTGGTTCCCGATCAACATCTACGAGATGTCGTCCTGGTCGCGCGCGATCGTGGTGCCGCTGGCGATCCTCTGGGCTCACCGGCCGCGGGTCGAGGTGCCGGTCGATCTCGCCGAGCTCGACACCGGCGAGCCGGCGCCGCGGCCGGGTGACTCGTTGCGGCAGCGTTTCTGGTTCGCCTTCTTCCGCGGCGGCGATCGCTTCGTCAAGCTGGCCGAGCGGCTCGGTCTGTTCGCCGCCACTCGTGGCGTCGCACTGCGGCGCTGCGAGCGGTGGACCACCGAGCGGCTCGACGCGAGCGCCGGGCTGGGGGCGATCTTCCCGGCGATCGTCAACGCCGTGGTGGCGCTGCGCCTGCAGGGCTACCCGGAGGACCATCCGTTCGTCGCGCATCAGCTCGCCGAGCTCGAGAAGCTGGAGATCGTCGAGCCGCTCAGCGATCCACGCTCTCCGGTCGCCGCTACGACCCGAGGTCGCGGCCGCGCCGCGGCGCCGGCAGGCGGGGCATACGTTGTCGCACCCGCGCCGACTCCCGCCGCAGGCGATCTCGCGCTCAGGGTGCAGCCCTGCCAGTCGCCGGTGTGGGATACGGCACTGTCGCTCAACGCTCTGCTCGAGTGCGGGGTCGACGCCAGCGACGCCCGGGTGCAGCAGGGCCTGCAGTGGCTGCTCGAGATGGAGGTGCGTCAGCCCGGTGACTGGCAGATCAAGAACGGAGACCGCGAGGTGGAGCCCTCCGGCTGGTTCTTCGAATACGCCAACGGCTTCTATCCGGACTGCGACGACACCGCCGAGGTCCTGGCGGTGTTGGGCAGGGCGCGCATGGAGGATCCGGCCTGGGAACAGCGTCGGCAGCAGGCGGTGCAGCGCGCCCTGCGCTGGCAGCTCAGCATGCAGAACCGCGACGGCGGTTGGGGAGCCTTCGATCGTGAGTGCAGTCGCGAGCTGCTCACCTACGTGCCGTTCGCCGACCACAACGCGATGATCGACCCCAGCACGGTCGACGTCACCTCGCGCACGGTCGAGGCCCTGGTGCTACACCTCGGCCAGGGACACCCGTCGGTGCAGCGTGCGCTGGCCTTCATCGAGCGCAGCCAGGAGGCCGACGGCACGTGGTTCGGCCGCTGGGGCTCGAACTATCTGTATGGGACCTGGCTGGCGCTGTGCGCGCTCGCCGCGGCCGGACGCCGGGACGGCGAGGCCGCGCGCCGCGGAGTGCAGTGGCTGCTGGCGGTGCAGCGAGAGGACGGGGGCTGGGGCGAGAGCCTCGCCTCCTACGTCGATCCGTCGTGCAAGGGTGCCGGGCCGAGCACCGCGGCGCAGACCGCCTGGGCGCTGCTCGGGCTGATGGCGGTGCATCCCGACCTCGGCCCGGGTTGCGCGCCGGACGAAGAGCGTGACGCCGTGCGGCGCTCGGTCGAGGCCGGTGTCGCGCGTCTGGTCGCGAGCCAGGAGGCCGACGGCGGCTGGCGCGACGTCGAGTGGACCGGCACCGGCTTCCCCGCCGTCTTCTACCTGCGCTACCACTTCTACGACCGCTACTTCCCGCTCCAGGCGCTGGCCACGGCGCAGCGCTGCGGAGTGCGGGGCGCTGAGCGTCGCGGCACAGCGCCGGGCGGCGACGGCTGCGCGGAGCGCGACCCGGGAGAGCTCGCCGTCGTCGGCGCCAGCGAGGGATCGACATGAGACTGCCTCTGCACATCGCCACCGATCAGCTCAAGAACCAGGTGCGGCAACGCCTCAAGGGCCGCAGGCGCTACCCCTACGTGTTGATGCTCGAGCCGCTCTACACATGCAACCTGGCCTGCATCGGCTGCGCCGTCGAGCGCCACACCGGCAAGCTCAAGGACCGCCTGCCGCTCGAGCAGTGCCTGCTGGCGGTCGACGAGAGCGGCGCGCCGACGGTGTCGATCTGCGGCGGCGAGCCGACGATCTACCCGGAGCTGCCCGAGCTGGTCGCCGGCATCATCGCCCGCAAGCGCCACATCTACCTGTGCACCAACGCCCTGCTGCTCGACAGCAAGCTGTTCGGGCGCATACCTCCGGACAAGCGCCTGACGATCAACGTGCACCTCGACGGCATGCGCGAGACGCACGACTACGTCACCGCGCGCGAAGGTGTCTTCGACAAGGCGGTGGAGATGCTGCGCGAGTGCAAGCGCCGCGGCTACCACACCACGATCAACATGACGATCTTCAAGGAGACGGAGGTCGAGGAGATCGAGGAGGTCTGCCGCTTCGTGTCGGATCTCGGCATCGACGGCATCCTGATGTCGCCGGGCTACCACTACGAGTCGATCGAGCGCGACATCTTCCTCACCCGTCGCGACATCCAGCAGAAGTTCGAGCGGGTGCTCGAGATCAGTGACCGCTACCGCATCACCTCGACCCCGATGTTCCTCGAGTTCGCCGCCGGCAAGCGCGAGTACGACTGCTCGCCGTGGAGCACCGTGACCCGCACGCCGCTCGGCTGGAAGGGACCGTGCTACCTGATCGGCAAGCGCTTCTACGACACCTTCGAGGAGTTCTGGAGCGAGACGGACTGGGACTACTGGGAGTCGCGCCAGGACGACCTCTGCCAGAACTGCGCCATGCACTCGGGTTTCGAGGCCTCGGTGGTGCGCAACCTGCACCGCAGCCCGAAGGACGTGCTGCGACTGGCGCGCTGGCACCTCACCGGGTGAGGACTCCGGTGGGGGGCGGGGCGGCGAGTCGACGACACGCCGCCGCCGCTGGGAAGTGCCTTTGAAGGCTCTGGTCACCGGCGGCACAGGTTTCGTCGGCGCGCACGTCGTGCGGGCGCTGCTCGCGGATGGCGCCAGCGTGCGCTGCCTGGTGCGTGGTCACAGCGACCTGGCCAACCTCGACGGGCTCGAGGTCGATCTCGTGGTCGGCGATCTGCGCGACCGCGAGAGCCTCGAGGTGGCGCTGGCCGGCAGCGAGGCTCTCTTCCACTGCGCCGCCGACTACCGGCTGGGCGTGCGCGACCCGGCCGAGCTCTACCGCAGCAACGTCGAGGGCACTCGGAATCTGCTCGAGGCGGCGCGCGCCTGCGGAGTGCGCCGCGTGGTGCACACCAGCTCGGTCGGTGCCCTCGGGCTGCTGGCCGGCGGCGAGCCGGCCGACGAGGAGACGCCGGTGCGCGCGGCGGACCTGGTCGGTCCCTACAAACGCTCCAAGCATCTCTCCGAGGAGGTCGCGCTCGAGATGGCGCGCAGCGGTCTCGACGTGGTGGTGGTGAACCCCTCCACCCCGGTCGGCGAGCTCGATCGCAAGCCGACGCCGACCGGTCAGATGATCGTCGACTTCCTGTGCGGTCGGATGCCGGCCTACGTGCACACGGGGCTGAACCTGATCGATGTGCGCGACGTCGCGGCCGGACATCTGCTCGCCTACCGCGACGGTCGCCGCGGCGAGCGCTACATCCTCGGTCACCAGAACCTCACCCTGCGCGAGATCCTCGCCCTGCTCGCCGAGATCACCGGTCGGCCGGCGCCGCGCCTGCGGCTGCCCCACGCCGCGCCCCTCGTCGCGGCGGCGGCCTCGGAGCTGTGGGCGCGTCTGTCCGGCGGCGAGCCGCGGCTGCCGCTGG
Source organism: Acidobacteriota bacterium (assembly GCA_003388555.1). Classification (GTDB taxonomy): domain Bacteria; phylum Acidobacteriota; class Thermoanaerobaculia; order Multivoradales; family Multivoraceae; genus QQVD01. Next base: position 154,184 of record QQVD01000001.1, read on the forward strand.
AGAGCGTGCGCATGTCGCGCAAGCTGATGTGGTTCGACGCCTCCAAGGCGGTGCGCGAGCTCGGTCTGCCGCAGAGTCCGATCCGGCCGGCGCTCGAGCGGGCGGTCGAGTTCTTCCGCGCCACCGGACAGGCGCCGGTGCGGTGATGGTCCCGGAACCCGAAGCGACGGCACCGACGCCCGCGTCCGCGAGGCACCCGGTGCTGGTCTGCGCGGCCTTGCGCGGCGAGCTGACGCCGTGGCTGCGGGCTCTCCGGGACCGACGCTCGCTGCATTGCGGCCCGGCCCTGCTCGGCCTCGTCGAGGGCCGACTCGCCACCAGGCTGCTGCACGTCGCCTGGTTCGGGGTCGGCGCCTCGCGCGCGGCGGCGGCGGCGGAGGAGCTGGCCGGTCGACTCTGCGGACGCACCACCGAGCGGGCGCAGCGGGTCCCGGCCGACGCTGCCGGCGCGCCGACGGTGTACCTGGTCGGCCTGGCGGGGGGCCTGGATCCGGCTCTGCGCGTCGGCGAGACGGTCTGGATCGACGGCATCGACCGCATCGACGACCTCGACGCGATGGACCGCAGCGGTCCCCGCGGTCTCCGCAGTCATGGCGACCGGATCGATGGGGTCGAGCTGCTCGAGGAGTCCGGGAGGAACGATGAGCCGGGGCGCGGCGTCGCGGTCGGCCTCGCGGCGACCGGAGCCCCGGCGCCGTCGATGCTGCGCGCTGCAGCGCCGCTGCGCGGTCGCGCCGATGGACGGCTCGCCACCCTCACCGGTCCCCGGCCCCTGGCCAGCGCGGCGGAGAAGGCGAGGCTGTGGGATGCTCTGGAGCGCCCGTTGCGAGCCCTGGTCGACATGGAGAGCCACCCCTTCGTCGATCGGCTGACAGCGGCCGGAGAACGGGTCGCGGTGCTGCGCGCGGTGAGCGACGTCGCCGACGAATCGCTGCCGGCGGTGCTGGCGGCGGGGTTCGGCCCCGGTGGTCTCGACGCCGGGCGGATCGCACGGTCGGCGGTGCTCCGCCCTCACAGCTGGTCGAGCCTGGCGCGCCTCTCCTCCCGACTGCGGCGGGGCGCTGCCGCGCTCGCTGCCGCGCTGCACGCCGAGCTCGGAGTCGACCCGTGAACGGTGGCTGCTGCGGAGCTGGCGAGGCGATGGAGCGGTGCAAGGGGTGGGCAAGAGCGATGCTGTCGCTGGTGGTCCTCGCCTGCGGTTCCTCCTCACCGGGCCGCCTCGCCGAGGCTCCCGTCGCACCGGCGGGCGCGGGTGCCGGACGCGAGCCGCCGGTCCTGGTCGTCATGCTCGACGCGGTGCCGTGGGAGGTGATGTCGGAGGCGCGCCGGCGCGGCCTGTTCGCAGAGCTGCACCCCCCGGTCCCTGTGGTCAGCTCGTTCCCGTCGACCACCACGGTGTCGCTCGCCGGTACCTTCGTGCCGCTCGGCATGCGTAGGCCGCCCGGCTACGAGGCGCGCTTCTTCGACTGGCAGCAGGCGAGGGTGCGCGGCGGCGGCCCGATCAGCTACAACCGCATCGACACCTACTGGGCCGACTTCTTCGACTGGCACGTCGAGAACCCGATCCGCAAGGGCTTCGGCTTCCTGCGCCCGCTGCGCTTCGCCCGTTGGGAGATGCAGCGTGGACTCGAGCGTTTCCTCGCCAGCGGCGAGCCGGTCTTCCTGACCTACGTCTCGGCGACCGACGGCGCAGCCCACCTGCACGGTCCGGACGAGCTGCTCGAGCTGCTGGCGGCGCTCGACGAGCTGCTGGCCGCAGCGCGCCAGCGCCGCGACTTCGTCACCGTGCTGTTCTCGGACCACGGCATCGAGGGCAGCCCGGCGGCCAGCGCGACGGACGCGTCGACGCGGAACGAGTCGAGGCCGCCACCGCTGCAAAACGTGCGCACGGCGATCGCCGCGGCGCTGGGCCAAGCCGGGTACCGTCTCGGCGACCGGCTACGACAGCCTGGCGACGTCGTCTGGGTGCGCTACGGGCTACTCACCAGTGCAGTGCTGTTCACCGCCCCGGGCGACGAGTCGCAGGTGGCCCGTACGGTCGCCGCGGTGCCCGGCGTCGACCTGTGCGCCGCCCGTGACCGTGCCGCCGAACGCTGGCCGGTCTTCGCCGATGGCTCCGAGGCGGTGGTCGAGCGGCGCGACGTCGACGGCTCGGCGGTGGAGCTGCGGCTGCGAGGTGACTCCTCGGTGCTCGGTGAGGAGCTCCCCGCGGAACGGTGGCTGAGCCCTGCGGAGTGGCTGCGCGCCAGCTGGTCGGCGGCGCTGCCCGACGCGCCGTACCGCATCGTGCGCGCCTTCGACCTGGTCGACAACGCCGCTTCGGTGGTCTGCTCGCTGGCGCCTCCCGCGATGGTCGGCTCGGCGCTCACCGACTGGTCGGGCCGGCTCACCGTCGGGCCGCTGCGCTGGACCCACGGATCGCTGCGCCGTGACGCTTCGCTGGGCGTCGTCGCCACCGACCATCCCGGTTGGAACGATCCCGACCAGCGCCCCCAGGTGCTGCGCCACGACGAGGTGCTCGAGCGGCTGCTGCCGGACGAGTGGCGTCGGCAGGAGGGTGACGGCGGCCCTGGCGGGGGACCGCAGGGCGAGCCTCACCCGGAGCACGTAGGATCCGGGTCGTGAGCGAGCGTCTACCCGAGACCGTTGCCGCGGGAGGTCTGCCGGGGAGCCCGGAGGGCGCCGAGCGCCAGACCCCGGACCGCGACCGCAAGGCCGAGCACCTCGACCTGGCCCTGGATCCCTGGGTCCAGGTCGGCGCTGGCGCCTTCGACGAGTACCGTCTCGAGCACTGCGCCCTGCCCGAGATCGACGCCGACGAGATCGACACCCGCTGCGACTTCCTGGGCCGCGCACTCGAGCTGCCGCTGCTCATCTCGTGCATGACCGGCGGCACCGAGGAGGCCGAGGCGATCAACCGGCATCTCGCCGAGGCGGCGCAGCAGGCGCGCATCGCGCTCGGTGTCGGCTCGCAGCGCAAAGCGCTCGAGGACGCCGGCCAGCGCGCCACCTTCGCGGTGCGGCGCTATGCGCCGGACGTGCCGGTGCTGGCCAACCTGGGCGCGGTGCAGCTCAACTACGGCTACGGTCCCGACGAGTGCCGCCAGGCGGTCGAGATGGTCGAGGCCGACGCTCTGGTGCTGCACCTGAATCCGCTGCAGGAGGCGATCCAGCCGGAGGGCGACCTGCGCTTCGGCCGCCTGCTGCCGCGCATCGCGGAGGTCGTCGAGGCGCTCGACCGTGAGGCGATCCCGGTGGTGGTCAAGGAGGTCGGCAACGGCCTCTCGCGACGGGTCGGCGAGGCGCTCGCGGCGGTCGGTGTGAAGGTGCTCGACACCGCCGGCGCCGGCGGTACCAGCTGGGCCCGGATCGAGGCCAGCCGCGCCGGCGATCTGCCGCTCGGCGAGCTCTTCGGCAGCTGGGGCATCCCGACGCCCGAGTCGATCCTGCAGCTGCGCGATCTGCCGGGGGTCGAGGTCATCGGATCCGGTGGCCTGCGCCACGGCCTCGACGTCGCCAAGGCTCTGGCACTGGGAGCCAGGCTCGGCGCCATGGCCTACCGTTTCGTCGCCCCGGCGCGAGCCGGCACCGAGGCGGTGGTGGCGAAGATCGAACAGACCGGGGGCGAGCTGCGCATCGCGATGCTGTGCACCGGCAGCCGCGATCTCCCGGCCCTGGCGCGGGTGCCGTGGACCCGGGTGCGCACCGCGGCGACCTGAAACGTCGGCGCGGCCGACCTCCGAGGTGGCGGCGGCGGCGAAGGAAGATCCGGGTGGCGCGGAGTCGGGAAGGACGACCACACGGAGCGGGCGAACGAGGCGGACGATGCGATGAGCGAGAGAATCGACGGAGCGGACCGGTACTCGAGAGTGGACCTCGACGACGGAGGGGAGGCGTTGGCGCGCGAGGTCGCCGAAGGAACGCGGGGCCTGCACCAGCTGCCCCGTGAGCTCGATCCGCTGATGGCCGCCGCGGTGCGCCGACGGGCGATGGAGCTGCGGGCCGAGCGCGCCGGGGCGACGCTGTCGCTCGAGCACATCGGCAGCTTCTCCCTCGACGCGCAGCGCGCCTCGACCCAGCACTGCGAGAACTTCGCCGGCGTCGCCCAGGTGCCGCTCGGCCTGGTCGGGCCGCTGCGGGTGCTCGGCGAGCACGAGCAGGGCGACGTCGTGGTGCCTCTGGCGACCACCGAAGGGGCGCTGCTGGCGAGCGTCAACCGCGGCTGCCGGGCGATCCAGGCCGCCGGCGGCGCCAGGGTGCGGGTCGAGGACGTCGGCATGACCCGCGCCCCGGCCTTCCGCACCTCGGGCCTGGAGGAGGTCGGCAGGCTGCTCGAGTGGGTGGAGAGCCACTTCGACCGCATGCGTGAGCACGCCGGCAAGACGAGCCGCTTCCTCGATCTGCAGGAGGTGCGGCCGAAGGTGCTCGGCACCACCGTCTTCCTGCGCTTCCGTTTCCTCACCGGCGACGCGATGGGGATGAACATGGCGACCATCGCCTGCGACCGCCTGGTGAGCGAGCTGATCGAGCCGGAGACCGGGGTGCAGTGCGTCGCCCTCTCGGGCAACTACTGCGTCGACAAGAAGCCGGCGGCGGTGAACTTCGAGCTCGGCCGCGGCAAGCGCATCTGGGCCGAGGTCGAGCTGCCGCGCGAGGTGCTCGAGCGCATCCTCAAGACCCGCAGCGAGATGCTGGTCGAGGTGCAGCTGCGCAAGAACCTGCACGGTTCGATCGCTGCCGGAGCGATGGGCTACAACGCCCAGTTCGCCAACGTGCTGGCGGCCCTCTTCGTCGCCACCGGCCAGGATCTCGCGCACGTCGTCGAAGGCGCGATGGGCCTGACCCACTTCGAGCAGCGGTCTGACGGCGCGGTCTACGCCTCGGTCTACCTGCCCGACGCGCCGGTGGCCGCCGTCGGTGGCGGCACCGGCCTCGACACCCAGCGCGAGTCGCTGCAGCTGCTCGGCATCCGGCCCGACGCCGAGAACCCGGGTCGCGCGGCGCGGCGTCTCGCCGAGATCGTCGGCGCCACGGTGCTCGCTGGCGAGCTGTCGCTGATGTCGGCGTTCACCTCGCGTGATCTGGCGCGCGCCCACGAGCGCCTCGGTCGCGGCCCCTCCGAGCGTCCTTGAGCGCCGCCTCGGAGGGCGGCGGGCGCGCCGTGTACGCGTCGGCGCCGGGCAAGGTGATCCTCGCCGGCGAGCACGCCGCGGTGCACGGACATCCGGCGCTGGTCGCGGCGCTCGCCCCCGGTGTCGAGGTGCGACTGCGGGCCGTCGCCGACAACGGCGAGGACGCCGACGCCGGGCTCGGTCTGGAGCTCGTGCTCGAGGCCGGCCGGCGCCGCATCGACGCTCGCCTCGGTGCGGCGCAGGCGGTGGCGCTGGCCGACCGCGCGGCGCGGGCCTGGAAGGCATTCGCCGCCGGTGACGGGCCCTTCGTGCCGCTGCGCCGCCTGGTCGACGGCCACCCGGAGGCCGTCGCCTTCGCCGTCGTCGCGCTGGTCGAGAGCTGGCGCCGGTGGAGCACAGCGACGCCGGGCGGCGACTCGGGCGCCGCGGCGGCGGTGCGCGAAACGTGGCCGCTTCCGGCCCTCGATCTGCAGGTCACCAGCGCGCTGCCGCTGGGAGCCGGCTGCGGCAGCTCGGCGGCGGTCGCGGCGGCGATCGGCTTGGCGGTGCGCGAACATCTCGGCGGGATCGGCAGGGCAGGGAGCCCGGTGGATGGATCGGGCGCCGCCCGCGGCGGGGACGATCTCCGTCAGCTCGAGGACCTCGTGCATCGGGTCGAACGGCGCCAGCACGGCCGGCCCTCGGGCATCGACGGCGCCACGGTGCTGCGCGGGGGAGTGCTCTTCGCTCGTCGCCTCGAGGACTCCGGCGATGCCGGTGGCGGCGGCAGCGAAGGCCCGGCGCGCTGGCGTTTCGAGTCTCTGGAGGACCCCGGCGGCCTGCTGCGCCACCTGCGGATCGTCAGCAGCGGCGGTCGCCCGGAGCCCACCGGGGAAGTGGTCGCTGCGGTGCAGCGCCGGCTGGAGGAGGCCACCGGCGGGCAGGCGACACGCTCGGCGCTGCGGCGCATCGGCGAGACCACCGAGGAGATGCGGGCGGCTCTGCGCACCGGCGACGGCGGGCGCTGGGGCGAGGGCATCGTGCGCTGCCAGGAGGCGCTGGTGGAGATCGGCGTGGTGCCCGACGAGGTGCGACGCCGGGTCGACGAGCTGAAGCGTGCCGGCCTGCCGGCGAAGATCTCCGGCGCCGGCTCGCTGCGCGGCCCCGGGGCCGGCCTGGTGCTGATCTATGATCCGAAGGTCGAGGCGGATCGGCTGATCGAGGAGGCGGGCTTCGTCGAGCTGGCCAGCGACCTGGGATGCGCCGGAGTGCATTCGCTGGCGGCCGAGCCCGGGGACGCGCCGTGACCCTCCGCAGCGGCCGCCGGCGGCCCGTGCCCGCCCTCCTCCCGGTCGTCCGAGCGCCTCGGAGGAAGTGCTGATGCCGAGCGAGATCACTGCCGAAGCTCCCTCGAACATCGCCCTCATCAAGTACTGGGGAGCCGAGGATCTGGGCGCGGTGGTTCCGTGCAACCCGTCGCTGTCGATGACGCTCGACCGCTGTCGCTCGGTCTGCAGCGCCAGCTTCTTCGAAGGCGACCGGCGCCCCGACGAGATCCTGCTCGAGCGGGACGGAGCGCTGGCACCGGCGCCCGAGAGCTTCTCGCGCCGCATCGCCGCGCATCTCGTCCGCCTGCGCACGGCGTGGAACCGGCAAGGCACCCTGCGCATCGCAACCCGCAACACCTTTCCCGCAGAGGCCGGCATCGCCTCGTCCGCCTCCGGCTTCACTGCCCTCACCCTGGCGGTCTCGCGAGCGCTGGGCATCGAGCTCGCGCCTGCCGAGCTGTCGAACTGGTCGCGGCGCAGCGGCTCCGGCTCGGCGTCGCGCTCGGCCTTCGGCGGCTACGTGCAGTGGCCGGCGCCAGGCACCGCCGACGCCGCGAGCGCGGCGCCGGTCGCCGACGCCGAGCACTGGCCGCTGTGCGATCTGGTGGCGATCGTCTCGAGCAGCTCCAAGGAGGTCTCGTCGCTCGAGGGGCACCAGCGCGCCGCCACCAGCCCCTACTTCCGCCGTCGCCTCGAGCTGGTCCCCGGACGACTCGACACCGTGCGCGAGGCGATCGCCGGCCGCGACTTCGCCCGCCTCGCCGATGCTGTCGACGAAGAGGCGATCGATCTGCACCTGATCATGATGTCGTCGCGGCCGCCGATCTTCTACTGGCGGCCCGCCACCGTCGCGGTGCTCGCCGAGGTGCGGCGGCTGCGCCGCGAGGGTCTCGCGGTCTGCGCCACCATGGACGCCGGCCCCAACGTGCACGTGCTCTGCGAGCCGCAGTGTGCTGCCGATGCCGAAGCGGCGTTGCGGCGGGTCGAAGGCGTCGAGGAGGTGCTGGCCGACCGCACCGGCACCGGGCCGGTTTGGCGCCAGGGAGCCGAGCTTTGAGCGATGCGGGGGATCGCGGCGGACCGCTCGACGCAGTGTCGGCGCATCCGGTGGTCGCGGCCTCGGCGGCCGACGTGCAGCAGCTGCTGGTGGAGACCAGCCGCACCTTCGCGGTATCGATCCCGCTGCTCGAGGAGCCGACCCGGCTGCAGGTCGGCGTCGCCTATCTGCTCTTTCGCATCGCCGACACCTTCGAGGACGCCGCAGCGTGGCCGCGCTCCCGCCGCATCGAGGCGCTCGAGCAGTTCGCCGCCCTGGTCGAGGGCGGGCGGACGGACGACGCGGAGCTCGCCGAGCGATGGCTGGTGGATCCACCCACGAGTCACGCCGGCTATCTCGACCTGTTGCGGCGCGCTCCCGAGGTGCTCGCCGCGGCGCGGGCCCTGCCGGGCGACTCGTGGGAGGTGGTGCGTCGCCATACCCTGCGCACCTGTGACGGCATGCGCCGGTTCGCCCGGCGGGCCGATGGCGACGGCGTGCTGCAGCTCGCGACTCTCGGGGATCTGCGCGCCTACTGCTACGTGGTGGCGGGGATCGTCGGCGAGCTGCTCACCGACCTCTTCGTGCTCGCCGAGCCGCAGCTGGAGGCCGGCCGCGGCGAGCTCGACCGGCGCGCGGCCCGCTTCGGCGAGGCGCTGCAGCTGGTCAACATCCTCAAGGACTCGGCCGACGACGCTCGTGAGGGCCGTACCTTCCTACCGCCGCGCGCCGCGCGCGCCGAGGTCATGGCGCTGGCGCGTGCCGACCTCGAGGTGGCGCGCGAATACGTCGAGCTGCTGCGCACCGCCGGCGCACCCGCCGGGCAGGTGGCCTTCACCGCTCTGCCCCTGCGGCTCGCCCGCGACACCCTCGATCTGGTCGAGCGCCACGGGGCCGGCGCCAAGATCGAGCGTGCCGTGGTCGAGCGGCACCTCCGCGAGGTCCTCGAAGCGACCGCGCGCGGCACGCCGGCATGCTGAACCACGGTCGGCAGGGCAGCGCCACGAACCCCTGCTAGCCTGCCGGACGGTCGTCGCGGCCTGACCGCCGGGCCGAGCGGCGGCGATCACTTTCTCGCGAGCACCACGGAAGATGGCGAAGAGCGGCTCAGCCCCCACCAGCACGGTGGAGGACTACCTCAAGTGCGTGCTGGTGCAGCAGCAGGGCGGCGCCGACCTGGTCAGCATGGGCCAGATCGCCAGTCGACTCGACGTCGCGCCGGGCACGGTGACGGCGATGATGAAGACGCTCGCCGAGTCGGGGCTGGTCGAGTACGAGCCCTACAGCGGGGTGCGCCTCACCGCAGCCGGCAGGCGTCTCGGCATGCACGTGCTGCGGCGCCACCGCCTGATCGAGCTCTTCCTGGTGCAGGTGATAGGCCTCGACTGGAGCGAGGTGCACGCCGAGGCGGAGCTGCTCGAGCACGCGGTGTCGGATCGGCTGATCGAGCGCATCGACGAGATGCTCGACTTCCCATCGGTCGACCCGCACGGCGACCCGATCCCCGACCGCAGCGGTGTGCTCGAGGAGGACTCGGCCCACACCCTCGCCTCGGCGCCGACCGGGACGGCGCTCGAGGTGGCGCGGGTCGCCGACCAGTCCTCCGACTTCCTGCGCGAGATGGAGCGCATGGGACTCGTGCCCGGCGCCGCGGTGCGGGTGATGGAGCGCCAGGAGGTGACCGACGCCCTGCGCCTCGAAGTCGGTGAGGCCGCGACTTCGCTGACCCTCGGCCTGCGCGCCGCGGCGAAGATCTTCGTCCGCTAGGAGGGTGTTCGCGGGCTCGTCCGGCGCTCGCTCCGGCGCGTCGGGGAGGGTGGATCGGAGCCACGGCGCGGCTCCACGGATGTGGGGAGAGTTGCCGCGCCTCCTTCCGGGCGCTGCGTGGGGTGCTGGTTGCGGGGGGCGTTCTGATTCCCTCTTCCCTAGCCCCTGACCCCTGACCCCTGACCCCTGACCCCTGACCCCTGACCCCCAACCCCTGACCCCCAACCCCTTCCGCTCAGAACAGGCTCAGGTTGCTCGCCGCGGTGCCCACCTGCTGCAGCAGGGTCGGGTCGTCGTGGCGCACGTTGTTGACCCGTTCGCTGACCGCGTGAGCGCTCCAGCGGGCGTGCGCCCCGACCTCGTCACCGGCGAGCATCTCGAGGAGGGCGTCGGGATCGGCGGCGTCATCGAGCCAGCGCTGCCAGCAGTGCGCCGGCAGCGCCAGCGGCATGCGGTCGTGCAGCGGCGCGACGCTGCGGTTGGCGGCGGTGGTCAGCACCACGAAGCGGCCCTGGGCCGGGGCGAAGCCCTCGGGCACCCTGGCGCCCTCGGCGCCGAGCGGCTCCCACAGCCCCGCGAAGCAGGTCCCCGGTGGAGATCCTGGCGGCTCATCGCCGGGCTCCTCCGGGGTGAGGGTCAGCAGGTGCGGCTGGTGGCCGCGCTCCTTGGCGCTCCACTCGTAGAAACCGTCGGCCGGCACCAGGCAGCGGCGGGTGGCGAAGGCCTCGCGAAAGCTGGCCTTCTCGGCCACCGTCTCGACCCGTGCGTTGATCAGCGGCGCGCCGCGCCGCTTGCGCCCTCCGCGCCACGGTGGCTGCAGGCCCCAGGCGTGGCCTTCGAGGCGCGGCCGTGACCCCGCCTCCTCCCCCTCGGCGAACAGCACCACCGGCATCGTCTGGGTCGGGGCGACGTTGAAGCGCGGCCGCAGCAGCCGTTCGTCCTCGTCGGGGCCACGCTCGAGGCCGCCGAGCGCAGCGTCGAGCTCGTCGACCAGCTGCTGGGGTCTGGAGAGGGTGTAGCGGCCGCACATGACCAGGCCAGTCTAAGCGCTGCCGATTGCCGAGGGCGGTTGATGAGCCCGGGTATCGCCGGGGGTGAACGGACAGACGGGCCAGGCTACAATGTCGGCCTCCCAAGAAGTCCGCGCGGCGAATCATCGACGGATCCTCGGATGATCATCGAGAAGAAGAAGGAGGGTGGTTGCACCATCCTCTCGGTGGAAGGCGTGATCAAGCTGGGCCAGAGCGCCCAGTTCTTCGCCGAGGCGCTCAAGAAGGCGCTGGCGGAGGACCTCGGCAACGTGCTGGTCGACCTGCGGTCGATCAACTACATCGATTCGACCGGCATCGGCGAGCTGGTCGGCTACCTGGTGCGCTTCCAGGAGCAGCGCCGCAAGCTGATCCTGATCGCTCCTCCCGAGCGCATCCGCAGGCTGCTGCAGGTCGCCAACGTGCTCGAGCTCTTCGACCTCTACGACTCGGTGGAGGAGGCGCTCGCCGCCGAGCCGGTGAGCTGAAGGTCGCCCAGGTCAGTCCGGTCCGCCGCCTTCCTCGCTCGATCCGTCGGCTTCGGTGAAGCGGAACGGCTGCGGCAGCAGCTCGGCGAGATCGGTCTCGACCCGCTCGCCGTCGAGGTTGATCAGCACGATCGGCAGGCCGGTCGAGAACTCGGCGAGGGTCTCGAGGCACAGCCCGCACGGCCGTGCCGGCGGCCGGTTGTCGGCGGCGATCGCCAGCGCCCGGAAGGAGCGCTGGCCGGCGGCGTTGGCGGCGACCACGGCGCTGCGCTCGGCGCAGACGGTGACCGGGTAGCTGCGGTTCTCGACGTTGGCGCCGGTGACGACGGTGCCGTCCTCGCAGAGCAGGGCGGCGCCGACGGCGAAGTCGCTGTACGGGCAGTAGGCGCGGTCGCGGGCGGCGAGGGCCTGGCGCTCCAGCTCGGCCCAGGGGATGGCCGGCCGCCGGGTGGGATCGCCGGACGAGCCGGCGGGCGCTGGCGCCAGGTTCCCTCCGCTGTGGTTGCGATGGCTCAAGTGGTGCGTCGAGGGGCTTCGAGGGGCTTCTAGTGGCTTCGCGGCGTTCTCGCGGCCGCCGCACCGGTGCTCGCACCGCCCCGGTGGAGTCGGTGGATGCGCGAATCCCTATGATAGCTTCCGCCCGCACAAACCCCGGACCTCCGAGGCGCCAGGTCGGTTGCGGCGATCCCCCCGAGACGGGGAACACGCCGGCCCGGCGGAGCCCCGGTCCGCATCCGGACGGCACGCCCCATCCGAACGGCTGAGGGACCGGACCGATCGCACGGTCGGGACGCCCCGCACGAGCCCTCGACGTGCCCGCGAGCCTCGTGGTCGCCGGCGCGTAATCGAGCGGCGCCGGCGCTCCGCCGCTCGAGAACCACCCTCAGGTCCCACGCAGCTTCATCACGAAGCGCCGGCTTCGGCGCTTCTCGCAGTGATCCGATCTCCGGCGACCACCGCCGCGCCGCAACCGGCCCGGCCGCCCAGCCGCCGCAGCTCACCAGGAGAGCCCCATGAGTCAGTACGAGTTGTCGATCCCCTCCTCCGGCCAGCAGATCGGGTTCGAGAACGGCAAGGTGACTGTGCCCGACCAGCCGATCGTTCCCTTCATCGAAGGAGATGGCATCGGCCCCGACATCTGGCGCGCCGCCCAGAACGTGCTCGACTCCGCGGTCGAGAAGACCTACGGAGGGAGCAGGAAGATCGCCTGGGTGGAGATCCTGGCCGGCGAGAAGGCGTTCGAGCGCACCGGCTCGTGGCTGCCCGAGCAGACGCCGCAGGCGATCCGCGAGTACCGCTGCGCGATCAAAGGGCCGCTGACCACTCCGGTCGGCGGCGGCATCCGCTCGCTCAACGTGGCGCTGCGCCAGATCCTCGATCTCTACGCCTGCGTGCGGCCGGTGCGCTGGTTCGACGGTGTGCCGTCGCCGGTCAAGGAGCCCGGGCAGGTCGACATGGTCCTGTTCCGAGAGAACACGGAGGACGTCTACTCGGGGATCGAGTACGAACAGGGGACACCGGAAGCTCGCGAGCTGATCGAGTTCCTCGACACCAAGCTGGGCAAGAAGGTGCGACCCGACAGTGGCGTCGGCATCAAGCCGGTCTCGATCACCGGCAGCAAGCGCCTGGTGCGCAAGGCGATCGAGTACGCGTTGGCCCAGGGGCGCGGCAGCGTCACGCTGGTGCACAAGGGCAACATCATGAAGTTCACCGAGGGCGCCTTCAAGGAGTGGGGCTACGAGCTCGCCAAGGAGGAGTTCGGCGACGTCACGGTCACCGAGGACGAGGTGTGGAGCGACCACGGCGGCAAGGCCCCCGAAGGCAAGGTGGTGATCAAGGACCGCATCTCCGACGCGATGTTCCAGCAGGTCCTGCTGCGTCCCTCCGAGTACGAGGTGATCGCCACCACCAACCTGAACGGCGACTACCTCTCCGACGCACTCGCGGCCCAGGTCGGCGGGCTCGGCCTGGCTCCCGGCTCGAACGAGGGCGACGGGGTGGCGCTGTTCGAGGCGACCCACGGCACGGCTCCGAAGTACGCCGGGCAGGACAAGGTGAACCCCAGCTCGGTGATCCTCTCCGGCGTCATGATGCTCGACTGGCTCGGTTGGAGCGAGGCGGGTCGCAACATCGAGAAGGCGATCAGCAAGACGATCTCGCAGAAGCGGGTGACCTACGATCTCGAGCGCCAGATGGAAGGCGCCACCCTGCTCAAGTGCTCCGAGTTCGGCGCCGCGATCGTCGAGAACCTGACCTGAGTGCCGGTGGCGACGGCGCCGCGGTGAAGCCTCCGCGGCGCCCGCACGATCGTCGTGCCGCCACCTTCCGACCGGGATGCTGGTGATGAGGAGCATCGCCCAAGGCCGCGCCAAGGAGGCCCTCGGAACAGGTCCCATCGCCTTGGGTCTCCTCGCCCTCGTGGCGCTCGCGGTGGCGATCGACTGGCTCTATCCGCGCGCCTTCCCACTCCGCGCCGAGCAGTGGGAGCTGCGTCGCGGAGAGGCGATCGAGGTGGCCCTGGCGGCGGCACTCGATCTCGGAGAGCTGCCCGAACGACCCTACGTCTCCGCGACCCTGGCGACCCAGGAATCGCTCGAGCTGCGCCTGCTGGGTCGGATGCGCTCGGCGCGCCCGGCCATGCCTGCCGACCTGGCGCGAGAGCGGCGCCTGCTGCACGTCTGGCGGGTCTCGGTGTTCGCGCCAGGCGCCCCGGTCGACCGCTGGGCCTACGTCGCCGAGATCGCCCTCGACGGCGAGGTGCTCACCCTGCTGCGCGCCACCGAACCGGACTTCGCCAGCAGCGAGGTCCCCGAGCGTCAGGAGGCGATCGAGCGCGCGGCGGACTTCCTCGAGCTCCAGGGCGTCGATCTCGACAGCTACGAGGCGCCGCAGCTGCGGCGGGTCGAGCTCGAATCGTTCAGCTACACCCTGGTCAGCTACACCGCACGGCGGGGAGCGATCGAGTCGGGGGTCGAGGTGCGCTTCGCCGGCGGTGAGCTGCGCGGCATGCGCAGCTGGATCTCCGACGCCGACGAGGAGCTCGAGATCGCGATCGCCGAGAGCCTGCGTACAGCGACCCTGGCGCAGACCTTCCGGCTGGTGGTGGTCTTCCTGTTCGTGCCCTTCCTCGCCGTCTACTTCATCCGCCGCTACCACCAGGGTGTGGTCGGAGTGCGCAACGGGGTGCGGGTCTTCTGGCTGCTGCTGGGAGCGGCGGCGCTGCTCCTGCTGCTCGTGGTGCGCGGTGTCGCCGACGGCTCGTCGATGAGCAACGTGTCGCGCCAGCAGATGACCTGGCTGGTGACGGCGTTGATGCTGGTGGTCTACTTCCCGGCGCTGGGCGCCCTCGCCCTGATGGGCACGGCGCTCGCCGACTCCTCGGCGCGGGGGCTGTGGCGGCGCCGCCTGGCCGCCTTCGACGGACTGCTCGATCTGCGCTGGCAGACCTCGACCGTGGCCGTCGCGAGTCTGCGCGGGGTCGTCGCCGGGGTGGTGCTGGCCGCCGCACTGCTCGCCGCAGCGGCGCTGCTGCCGGAGCTCGGCGTCGAGGTCCCGTACTCCTTCTCCCTCGGTCCGTGGTGGCCCTCGGCTGCCTTCCCGGGCGTCGCGCTGGTCCTCGCGATGCTGGTCTACAGCCTGATCTACTGCTGCTTCGGGTTGATCCTCTTCCTGCCGCCGCTGGTCGACCGCCTCGGTCGCGCCGCGGGAGTCGCCATCGTCGCGTTGCTGGCGAGCCTGGTCTTCTTTCCGCCGCTCAACACCGTGCCGGCGGCGGCGAGCCTTGCGATCGCGTTCCTCGCCGGGCTGTTCGCGGCCGCCCTCTACCTGCGCTTCGACCTCGCCGTGGCGCTGCTCGCCTCGCTGGTCTCGGCCGCGGTGCTCGGCGCCCTGCCGCTGCTGCACGCCCGAGATCCCTGGCTCGAGCTGCAGGGCTGGGCGGCGCTGCTGATCGTCGCGTCGCCCGCTCTGCTCGGCTTCCGCTCGCTGCAGCACGGGGCGCCCTACCGCTACTCCCACGACGACGTTCCGGCGCACGTGCGGCGGATTGCCGAGCGCGAGCGCCAGCGGGTCGAGATCGAGACCGCGCGCCAGATCCAGTCCTCGATCCTGCCGCGGCTACCGGAGGAGATGAACGGGGTCGAGCTGGCCCACCTCTACGTCCCGGCGAGCGAGGTCGGCGGCGACTTCTACGACGTCGTGGCGATCGGCGACGACCGTCTCGCGGTCGGCGTCGGCGACGTCGCCGGGCACGGCGTCTCGAGCGGTCTGATCATGTCGATGGTGCGCGCCGCGCTGGCGGTGCAGGTGGGCTACGAGCCACGCGTCGAGTTGGTGCTCGAAACGCTCAACCGGGTGGTGTTCGAGAGCGCTCGCGGCGGCCGCCGTCTGCTCACCACCTTCTGCTACCTGCTGCTCGACGTGTCGCGCCGCGAGCTCGCCTGGGCCTCGGCGGGGCACATCTACCCCTACCGTCTCGGCGCCTCGGGACGGCTCGACAGCCTCGAGTCGACCGCCTACCCGCTGGGCGTGCGGCGCAACCTCGAGATCGAGGTGCAGCAGGATCGCCTCGATCCAGGCGATCTGCTCTTCCTGTGCAGCGACGGCCTGGTCGAGGCGCGCCGCTTCGGCAGCGACGAGCCGTTCGGCTTCGAGCGTCTCGAGGAGAGTCTGCGACGTCACGCCGGCCGCTCCGCGGCCGCGGTGCTCGAGGGGGTGAGGGCCGACCTGTGGCGATTCGTCGGAGCTCCCACCGACCAGGACGTCTCGTGCGAGGACGACCTGACGCTGCTGGTGCTGCGGCTGCCGGGCGAGCAGTCGGTCGATCCGAAAGCCGACAGCGCGACGGTGGGCCGGCCGGCACCGCGCTGATAGACTGACATCTCCTCGCCACGCAGGTGGCCGTCGCCCAGTGCGCTCCGCCCGGCAGCTCTCCTGCCAGAGGGGAGTCCGGAGCCTCTCGCGGAGCCCGCGACCTGCGACACGAGTTCCCGAGGCCGTGCTGCGGCTGGCCGAGCGAGGCGTCGGCGCGGGCTGCGCAGAGCAGCGCCGCGGTGCCGGTGGGCCTCGGCCGGCGAGATCCGTGATCCCTGGAGGACAGCAGTGAAGATCCACGAATACCAGGCGAAGGAGATCCTTCGCCGTTTCGGCGCCCCGGTGCCGCAGGGCCGCGTCACCCGCAGCCCCGACAATGCCCGCGAGATCTGCGAAGAGCTCGGCGGGCGCTGCGTCGTCAAGGCGCAGATCCACGCCGGCGGCCGCGGCAAGGGCGGTGGCGTCAAGCTCGCCGCCTCGCCCGAGGAGGCCGAGCAGCGCGCCTCCGAGATCCTCGGCATGCAGCTGGTGACACCGCAGACCGGCCCCGGCGGTCAGGTCGTCAAGTCGGTGTTGATCGAGGAGGCGCTCGACATCGAGACCGAGCTCTACCTCGGCATCACGCTCGACCGTTCGAGTGGTCGCCCGGTGGTGATGGCCTCCAAGGCGGGCGGCATGGAGATCGAGGAGGTGGCGGCCGAGAACCCCGAGGCCATCATCCGCCAGACGGTCGATCCACACCTCGGCATCCTGCCCTTCCAGGCTCGCGCGGTGGCGAACGGGCTCGGGCTCAGCGGCAAGACGGCGCGCCAGGCGGCGTCGCTGGTCGAGGCGCTGATGAAGGCCTACCTCGAGACCGATGCTTCGCTGGCCGAGATCAACCCTTTGATGGTGACCTCCTCCGGCGACGTCTACGCGCTCGACGCCAAGATGAACTTCGACTCCAACGCCCTCTTCCGCCACCCCGAGCTGGTCGAGCTGCGCGACATCGACGAGGAGAATCCGCTCGAGGTCGAGGCCGGCAAGTTCGGGCTCAACTACATCAAGCTCGACGGCACCATCGGCTGCATGGTCAACGGCGCCGGGCTGGCGATGGCGACGATGGACATCATCAACCTCTACGGTGCCGAGCCGGCCAACTTCCTCGACGTCGGCGGATCGGCCTCGCAGGAGGCGGTGCAGAACGCCTTCCAGATCATCCTCTCGGACGAGAACGTCAAGGCGGTGCTGATCAACATCTTCGGCGGCATCGCCCGCACCGATCGCATCGCGCGCGGCGTCGTCGCGGCGATCGAGGAGCTAGGCAACGTCGAGGTGCCTGTGGTCGTGCGGCTCGAGGGAACCAACGTCGAGGAGGGCCGTCGCATCCTGCAGGAGGCCGACTTCGACTTCATCGTCGCCGATCAGATGGCGTCGGCGGCCGAGAAGGTCGTCGCCGCGGCGCGGGGGGAAGGGTAGAGATGTCGATTCTCGTAGGCAACGACACGCGGCTGATCGTCCAGGGCATCACCGGCAAGGAGGGCCTCTTCCACGCCACCGGCTGCCGTGACTACGGCACCGAGGTGGTCGGCGGCGTCACCCCAGGCAAGGGCGGCCAGACGGTCGAGGGCTTCCCGGTCTTCAACTCGGTCGAGAGCGCGGTGCGTCAGACCGGCGCCAACACCTCGATGATCTTCGTCCCGCCGCCATTTGCGGCCGACGCGATCATGGAGTCCGCGGCGGCGGGCATCGACCTGGTGATCTGCATCACCGAGGGCATCCCGGTGAACGACATGATGAAGGTGAAGACCTTCCTCGCCGACACCGACACCCGCCTGATCGGTCCGAACTGCCCCGGCGTGATCTCCCCCGGCAAGGCCAAGGTCGGCATCATGCCTGGCCACATCCACCGTCAGGGTCGCGTCGGCGTGATCAGCCGCAGCGGCACTCTGACGTACGAGGCGGTGTGGCAGCTCACCAACGAGGACCTCGGACAGTCGACCTGCGTCGGTATCGGCGGCGATCCGATCAACGGCACCAACTTCATCGACGCCCTGTCGCTCTTCGCCGAGGACGACGAGACCGACGCGATCGTGCTGATCGGCGAGATCGGCGGCTCGGCCGAGGAGGAGGCCGCGGCCTGGATTCGCGACAACTACGAGCGGCCGGTGGTCGGTTTCATCGCCGGCGCCACGGCTCCCCCGGGACGCCGCATGGGGCATGCCGGAGCGATCGTCTCCGGCGGCCAGGGCACCGCCGAAGAGAAGAAGCGCGCCCTCGCCGATGCCGGTGTGCACGTCGTCGACTCGCCGGCAGAGATGGGGCGCAAGGTCGCCGAGGTACTGGGCTGAGGAAACGAATTCGAATCGCCAGAGCCGCCACCTGGCGGCCGGCTGACGTGGTGTCGCCGGTCAGCGGAGCTCGCTCGCGCTCGCCTTGCGGGCTGCCGCGCTAGCGATCGCGAGCTCCGAGGCCCAGAGGGCCTGGGCGGTGTGCGCCACGCGGATTGCGCCGACGAGGCAGACGCTCCGGGCGCCGCCGCGACCCCAGCGCGACACTGCTGCGAACGATCCGCCCAGGGCCTAGGTGACCGGTGGAGACCGGACACGACAGATTCCTGCTCCCGGGCTCCCGATCCCGGGAGCTCACGACCGATCCAACGAACCCGAGAACGAGGAGATACGACCATGCAGCGAACCCTGACCATCATCAAACCCGATGCCGTGCGTGCCGGCAACGCCGGCAACATCCTGGCCCACCTGCAGAAGGAGGGTTTCCGGGTGATCGCGATGCGCCAGACTCAGCTCAGCGAAGCGCAGGCGAAGGCTTTCTACGCGGTACACGCGGAGCGGCCGTTCTACGGTGAGCTGGTCGAGTTCATGACCAGCGGGCCGGTGATCCCGGCGGCACTCGAGCGCGAGGACGCGGTGAGCAAGCTGCGCGAGGTCATGGGGGCGACGAACTCGAAGGAGGCCGCCGCCGGCACCGTGCGCAACCTCTACGGCACCGACATCCAGAACAACGCCATCCACGGCAGCGATTCGCCGGAGAACGCGGCGATCGAGGTGGCGTTCTTCTTCCCCACCTGCGAGCTCGTCTGAAGCGCCTGCTGCGGTCGCAGACCCGGGCACGACACTAAGATGGTCCGGTGAGCAGGGACGAGAAGTCGCGCGGCACGCGGAAGCGCCGCCGGGCCCGCCGCTCGGGATCGGGCGGCTCGGCCCGCTCGCGGCCGCGCCGCGCCGCCGAACGGCCGTCCGGCGCGGTGGTGTTGGAGCGGCCCGAGCACAGCGTCTCGCGCCGGTTCATCTCGGACGCCGCGCTCAAGGTCCTCTACCGGCTCGACAAGGCCGGCTACGAGGCGTACCTCGTCGGCGGAGCGGTGCGCGACCTGCTGCTCGGCGGACGGCCCAAGGACTTCGACATCGTCACCGATGCGCGGCCGGAGCAGATGCGCAAGCTGTTCCGCAACTCGCGCATCATCGGCCGGCGCTTCCGTCTGGTACACGTCCTGTTCGGCAACGAGATCGTCGAGGTCGCCACCTTCCGCCGCGATCCGGACCCGCGGCGCCAGCGAGGCCGCGGCTCCAACGAGCTGTTGGTCACCTCCGACAACACCTACGGCACGCCGCGCGAAGACGCGTTCCGCCGTGACTTCACGGTCAACGCCCTCTTCTACCGCATCCACGACTTCTCGGTTGTCGACTACGTCGGCGGCCTCGACGACCTCGATCAGCGGATGATCCGGGTGATCGGGGAGCCGGCGGTGCGCTACCAGGAGGATCCGGTGCGCATGCTGCGTGCCTGCGAGTTCGCCGGCCGGCTCGGGTTCGACATCGAGCGCGAGACCCTCGACGCGATCCGTGAGCAGCGACGCGAGATCCACAAGGCAGCTCCGGCGCGGCTGGTCGAGGAGCTGCTGCAGCTGCTCGGCTGCGGCAGGGCCGAGCCTGCGTTCGAGTGGGCCTCCGACTCGGGTCTGCTCGAATCACTGATCCCCGAGGCGCGCGACATCCTCGAGGGCAGAGGGCGCGGCGCCGGCTTCGCGCGTCTCTTCGGCGTGCTCGACCGCTGGGTGCAGGAGGGCGCCGAGCTCTCCGAGGGCTTCCTCGTCGCCGCCCTGCTGGCGCCGAGCGTGATCAACCGTCGCCTGCGCCTCGAGCGGCGCCGCGAGCTGTCGCGTCCGGAGGTGCAGGAGATCGCCTCCGACGCCGTCGCGGCGCTGATGAGCCGCTTCCAGCTCTCCAACGTGCGGCGGGACCGCGCCTACGAGATCCTCGAGACGCTGCAGCGCCTGATCGAGCCGATCCCCGACAAGGAGCGCGCTGCCTGGGCTATCTGCTGGCGGCCCTCGTTCCGCGAGGCGCTCGACCTCTTCGAGCTGCTGCGCGAATCCAGCGACGGCGGCGGCGCCGAGATCCTCGAGGCGTGGCGGGAGATCGCCGACCAGGCGCCGCCGCGGCAGCGGGCCAAGAGCGGAGGCAAGAAGAGCGGCGGCAGGCGTCGCCCGCGTCGCAAGCGCCGCTGACGGGCGGAGGGAAAAGGGAAAAGGGAAAAGGGAGAGAGGGGTCAGGGGACAGGGGTCAGGGGTTGGGGGCTGGGGATCAGGGACAAGTGTCCTGCCTCACCTCTCGTGCCGAGCAAACG
>QQVD01000058.1 GCA_003388555.1 Acidobacteriota bacterium
GTCGCCAGCGCACCGCTCACCGGCGACGGCCACGTCAACCTCTCACCGAAAGGGCTCGATGCGTTCCGCGTGCTCGGGCCGACGACGGTCGCCTACCTCGACCTCGCCGGGAGCGGCGTCGAGACCATCGCCCACCTGCGTGAGAACGGCCGCATCACCCTGCTCTTCTGCGCCTTCGAGGGCCCGCCGAAGATCCTGCGCCTCTACGGCGAGGGGCGTCCCGTCTTCCCCGGCGACGACGGATGGGACGACCTCATCTCCCTCTTCCCCACCCTCCCGGGCACCCGATCGGTGATCGTGGTCGAGTGCACCCGCATCGCCGACTCCTGCGGCTTCGGCATCCCGCTCTACGACTTCCGCGGCGACCGCACCCAGCTCACCGCCTACGCCGACCGCAAGGGCGAGGAGGGCATCCTCGACTACATGCGGACCCGCAACCGCACCAGCCTCGACGGCCTCGACGGGCTGGCCGGCATCGCCGCCTACGAGGAGCCGTCGTGATCGCCGACGCCGCTACGCGCGCCCTACCACCGCCGTCGCCTCCGGTCGACGAGGTCGGCGTCGCCGAACGGGTCGACCGGCTCACCAAGCGCTCGATCAAGCAGCAGGCGAAGGTCGAGGCCCTGCGCATGACCCTGTCGATGATCGACCTGACCACGCTCGAAGGTGCCGACACCTCGGGCAAGGTGCGCCAGCTGTGCACCAAGGCGCGTCAGCTCCACCTCGACGAACGGCTGCCCGACCTGCCGCAGGTGGCGGCGGTCTGCGTCTACCCCTCGTTCGTCGGTCTGGCGAAGCGCGAGCTCGCCGGCACCTCGATCCAGGTCGCCTCGGTGGCGACCGCCTTCCCCAGCGGCCAGGCGCCGCTCGAGGCCAAGCTGCTCGACACCCGCGTCGCGGTCGAGGAGGGCGCCGACGAGATCGACATGGTGATCTCGCGGGGCCGTTTCCTGGCCGGCGACGAGGCGTTCGTCTTCGACGAGATCGCCCGCATCAAAGAGGAGTGCGCCAAGGGCGACGCGCACCTCAAGGTGATCCTCGAGACTGGCGAGCTCGGGCCGCTCGATCGCGTGCGCCGCGCCTCCGATCTCGCCATTGCGGCGGGCGGCGACTTCATCAAGACGTCGACCGGCAAGATCCAACCGGCGGCGACGCTGCCGGTGACCCTGGTGATGCTCGAGGCGATTCGCGATCACTACCTCGCTACCGGCCGACGGATCGGGATGAAGCCGGCGGGAGGGATCTCGAAGGCCAAGCTGGCGCTGCAGTACCTGGTGATGGTGCGCGAGACCCTCGGCGGCGCCTGGCTCGATCCGGCGCTCTTCCGCTTCGGCGCCAGCAGCCTCGCCAACGACGTCCTGATGCAGCTGCTCAAACAGGCGTCGGGCCGCTACCAGAGCCCGGACGACTTCTCGCTCGACTGACTGCGGTGGCCGTTCAGCGCCTGACCTCCTCGATCGCACCACCCGCCTGCTTCCACGCCGCGAAGCCACCTCCCAGGTGGCTGACGCCTTCAGCGCCCATCTCCTGCAGGGTGCGCGCCGCCAGGGCCGAGCGCCAGCCGCTGCCGCAGTAGAGCAGCAGCCGCGGAGCGTCGGCGAGCTCCTGCTTGTGGTAGGGAGACGCCGGGTCGACCCAGAACTCGAGCATGCCGCGCGGCACGTGCATGGCGCCCGGGATCTTGCCCTCGCGCTGCAGCTCGCGCACGTCACGCAGGTCGACGACCAGCACCCCCCCGGCGTCGATCGCCCGACGTGCCGCCTCGACGTCCAGGGTCTCGACGCGCTCCTCGGCCTCGTCCACCAGCTGGCGGAATCCCTTGCTGATCTGGACCATGCCATCTCCCTCCCTCGAGCCTTCGTGCGCGTCGCGAGCAGCGCTCGCCCGGCGATCTTGACACCTCGGGAACGCCGTGCGAGCCTCCCGGCGATGAGGACCGCCCACGCCGACGCCACGCTCGCCCACTCGACGGGCCTGTTTAGCCGCTGCAGCGCCGGCCGTGGGAGCCTGGCGACGTAGCGACGTCGCCACCTTCGACGCGGTCCCGGCGCGGCTTTCCAGCCGCGCTTTTTCGTTTCTGAGCGGAGACTCCGATGAGCGAGACGTCCCCCGAAACCAGCCTCGACTTCGAAGCCGTCCAGAACAGGGCCGAAGTCGCCCTGGCACGCTGCGAGGACCCCGAGCAGCTCGAGTCCTGGTACTACGCCACCCTGGGCCGCAAGGGTGAGGTGCAGCTGATGAGTCGGCAGCTCGGCCAGCTCTCCGCCGAGGAGCGACCGATCTTCGGCAAGCGGGTCAACGCGCTCAAGCAGGCGCTGCAGGTCGCTTACGAGCAGCGGCGGGAGGAGATCGAGCGCCAGGCGCTCGAGCGGCGGCTCAGCGCCGGCGCCATCGATGTCACCCTCCCCGGCCGCCGTCCTCGCACCGGCACGCTGCACCCGTCGACCCTCGTGCTGCGCGCCATGTGCCGGATCTTCGGCGACATGGGCTTCCAGATCTACCGCTCGCCCGACGTCGTCACCGACGAGTACAACTTCGAGTGGCTCAACATGCCACCCGAGCATCCGGCGCGCGACATGCAGGACACCTTCTACACCCGTGACGAGAACGTCGTCCTGCGCACCCACACCAGCGCCGGCCAGATCCTGGCGATGCGCGAGTACCACCCCGAGCCGATCCGGGTCGTGCTGCCGGGGATGTGCTACCGCAACGAGCAGATCACGGCGCGCAGCGAGATCCAGTTCCACCAGATCGAGGGCCTGGCGGTCGGCGAGGGCATCACCTTCGCCGACCTCAAGGGCACACTGACCGAGTTCGCGCGCCGCTTCTTCGGCGCCGAGCGCCAGACCCGCTTCCGCGCCAGCTACTTCCCCTTCACCGAGCCCAGCGCCGAGATGGACGTCAGCTGCTTCCAGTGCGACGCGAAGGGCTGTCGGCTGTGCAAGTACAGCGGCTGGCTCGAGATCCTCGGCTGCGGCATGGTGCATCCGGTGGTGCTGCGCAACGGCGGCTACGACCCCGAACGCTTCTCCGGCTTCGCCTTCGGCACCGGCCCCGAGCGCATCGCCATGCTGAAGTACGGCCTCGACGACATCCGCGCTTTCTGGGGCAACGACCTGCGCTTCCTGACCCAGTTCTGAGACAGCCGAGAACCCGATCATGAGAGTTCCCATCTCCTGGCTCCGCGAGTACGTCGACATCGACCTTTCGGTCGACCAGCTCGCCGAGCGCATCACCAACGCTGGCCTCGAGGTCGGATCGATCGAGCGCATCGGCGTCGCCGGCGCGCCACTCGAGTGGGATCGCGACAGGGTGCTCCTGGCCCATGTCCTCGCGGTGCGCCCGCACCCCGACGCCGATCGCCTGGTCATCGCAACGGTGGATCACGGCGCCGGGCAGCCGAAGGAGGTCGTGACCGGCGCCCCGAACCTCTTCCCCCACCTCGAACGGGGAGACCTCTCCGAGCTCGACCTCTGGGCCGCGCTGATCCTCGAAGGCGCCACCTATCTCGATCCGCACAAGGACCTCCAGCCAACCAAGCTGAAGGGCCGCAAGCTGCGCGGGGTGTACAACGACGCGATGCTCTGCTCGCCGGTCGAGCTCGGGCTCGGCGAGGACCACGACGGCGTCCTCCTGGTGCGCGGCGACGAGCTGACGCCGATCGCAGGCGGACGCAGCGAGATCGTCGCCGGCCGGCCGCTGGTCGACCTGCTCGGCGACGCGGTGCTCGAGATCGACATCATCCCCAACATCGCCCGCTGCGCCTCGATGGTCGGCGTGGCGCGGGAGGTCGCGGCGCTGACCGGCAAGGTGCTGCGCACCCCGAGCACCCAGGTCGTCCAGGAGGGGCCCTCGATCGAGGGCAAGCTGGTCATCGAGACGCGCGAGCCGGAGCTCAATCCGCGCTTCGTCGCCTTCCTGATCGAGGGCGTCGAGCAGCGCCCGGCTCCCTTCTGGATGCAGCACCGCCTGCGGCTCGCAGGCCAGCGGCCGCTGCACGTGGTGGTCGACGTCAGCAACTACGTGATGCTGGAGATCGGGCAACCGAACCACACGTTCGACTGGGGCTTCCTGCAGCGGCGGGCCGAGAGCGATCCCGGCTACGACCCGGGCGGACCGGTACGCCTGATCACCCGCCTCGCCGAGCCAGGCGAGCAGCTCACCACCCTCGACGGCACCCGCCACGAGCTGCTGCCGAACAACATCCTGGTCACCGATCCCGCCGGCGCGCTCTCCATCGGCGGCGTGATGGGTGGTGAGGAGAGCGAGATCCAGGACCACACCACCGACGTGCTGCTCGAGGCGGCGGCGTGGAAGTTCACCAACATCCGTCAGACCCAGCGTCAGCTCGGACTGCACAGCGAGGCCGGCTTCCGCTTCAGCCGCGGCGTACATCCCGAGCTCGCCCTGCTTGGCGCGCGACGCGCCGCAGAGCTGCTGCGCACTCTGGCTGGCGGTACCGTCGCCGCGGGCTGCATCGATCACGTGGCGCAGGCCTGGGCGCCGGTGGAGATCGAGCTCGATCCGGCCTACGTCAACGAGCGCAGCGGCCTCGACCTCAGCCCGGAGCAGATCGCCGCCCACCTCGAGCGGCTGGAGTTCAGCGTCGAGCCGAGCACGTCCGGCCGAAGCACGCTACGGGTCGTGGCGCCGCCACACCGCATCGACGTCGAGGGGCCGCACGACCTGCTCGAGGAGGTCTGCCGCATGGTCGGCTACGAGAACCTGCCGTCGACGGTGCTGGCTTCGCACCTGCCGCCGCAGCGCGGCAACCCCGCTCTGGAAGCGGAGGAGGCGGCGCGCGACTGCCTGGTGCGTAGCGGGCTGCACGAGGTGATCACCTACCGTCTGACGACCGCCGAGTCCGAGGCGCGACTGCGCGACGAGGAGGTCAGCGTCGGGCCCTACGTCGAGCTGAGCAATCCTTCGACCCTCGAACGCTCGGCGCTGCGCCGCAGCCTGCTCGCCTCGGTGCTCGACGTGGCCTCCAACAACGCCCGCTTCACCGACCGCCTCGCCCTCTTCGAGATCGGCGCCGTGTTCCTCCCGCGCCCGGATTCGCCGTTGCCCGAGGAGGTCGCCCGGCTCGCGGTGCTGCTCCGCGGTCCGCGCCAAGGGGCCCACTGGCAGGACGGGACCGATCCCGGCGCAGCGGCTGGCGAGCTCGACTACTTCGATCTCAAGGGCGTGATCGAGATCCTGCTCCGCGACCTGCACCTCGACGGCGCCGAATTCTCCGCCACCGAGCATCCGACCTACCGCCCCGGCCGCGCCGCCGAGCTGTCGATCTCGGGTCGGACCGTCGGACGGCTGGGAGAGCTGCACCCGGTGGTGGCGCGCGACTGGGGATTCGACGAGCGACCGTGCCTGGTGGCCGAGCTCGACCTCGGTCCACTCCTGGGGTCGGCCTCGCGAGCACCGGTGGTGACGCCGATCCCCGTGTACCCGGCGGTGCGCGAGGACCTCGCCTTCCTCGTCGACGAGTCGCTCCCCGCGGCGGCACTGGTCGAGGCCCTGCGCTCGGCCGGCGGCGTCCTGCTCGAATCGATCGAGCTGTTCGATCTCTACCAGGGCGACAAGATCGCTCCGGGAAAGAAGAGCCTCGCCTACCGGGTGGCCTACCGGTCGCCGAGCAAGACGCTCTCCGATCGCGACGCGACGCGCCTGCGCGGACGCCTGGTCGAAGCGGCCGCCGGCATCGGCGCCACCCTCCGCGAGTAGGGGCACTGGGCCGCGCAACCCGCGGCCTGCTCCGCCGTACGTTGGATCCGGTCCGGTCCGCGGCGCTCTCCGCGCCGCGTGGTGTCGGACCGACTTTCCGACGGCAGGGAGGGCGCGAACAGCCCGGCACGTCGGGGGAGGCTGGAGATGCTACCGATCGTTCAGCTCCCGTCCGAGGGACGGGACTTCTGGATCTGGGGTGACCGCTACTCCTTCAAGGCCGTCGGCGCCGAGACCGACGGCACATTCTCGCTGCTCGAGATGACCGCGGCGCCGGGTTCCGGGACGCCGCCGCACCTGCACCGGCTCGAGGACGAGTCGTTCTACGTCCTCGAAGGCGAGCTCACCATCTACGCCGGGGACCAGCGCATCGCCGCCCCGGCGGGGACCTTCGTGGCCGCACCGCGTGGCATCACCCACCGCTGGGCCAACGAGTCGGGCGCTCCGGTGCGTGTGCTCGTGTTCATCGTCCCGGCCGGCTTCGAGCAGTTCCTGATGAGGATCGGCGTGCCGGTCGACCAGCCGTACACGCCGGCGCCGCCGACTCAGCAGGAGATCGACGCCGCCCTGGCGATCGCCGGCGAGTACCAGATGGAGATCGTCGCCTGAGGTGTTGCGCAGAACCTACGGCGTGGATGCAGTCCACGCCGTAGCGTCCCCGCTCTCAAAGCCGTCAGCGAAGATCCCTCCCGTCGCGCGCGCCACGAACAGGCCACTGCCCCACTCGATCTGGTTGTCGTGCGACGGCGTCAGGCCGGCGGCGAACGCCACCTCGCCGTGCGAGGTCGGTCTCGACGGCAGGGGCTGGTCCGGCCGAGGCCGTCCTCAGCGGCGTGGATCGCGGTTGCGGCGCCGTCCCAGGAGGCGTAGGCCTGGCCGCCGCTGAAGCCGGCGCGCAGCCCGACCTGCCCCGACAGGCCTCGCAGCGGCGATCCCCGGGGTCCCGACGCCGAAGTGCCCGCATCCCCCACCGGGCTCGCCGAGGGACAGCGGCGTCGCCGCGACGGCGGTTGGCAGGAGCGCTGCCAGCCAGAGCGCCACGAGCCCCACCGCCTGCCGCGGCGGTCGTGGCCCCGTCGCCGATCGTGACGCTACCGGGCCGATCCGCCTGCAGCGAGGATAACCTGCCCGTCGCCGCCGCCCGGGGGCTGGAGACCGAGGCGGCGATTAAACTACGCTTTCTTGCGAATCGCTCTTTCGAAGCCCACCGATGAGTACTCTCCCATCTCCCGATCGACCTCCGGATGGACCTCCGGATGGACCTCCGGATGGACCTCCGGATGGACCTCCGGATGGACCTGCAGATGGTCCTGCAGAGCGACGGCGCGCCGGCAGCTGGGGCAGCTGGGCCTTCGCTGTCGCCCTCGGCATCCTGGGTCGCCTGATCGGCGGTCTCGAGGCTCCGATCCTCACCGAGGAGACGCCTCCCTTCACCGCCTGGCAGGCGCCGGTGCTGATGGCCTTCGTCCTCTTCGGACCGCTCCGCGGCCTGGTCGCCGGCCTGCTTGCCCTGAACCACGGTCAGCTCGTGGAGCTCTGGAGCGTTCACCCGGGGATCTCGCTCGGCGGCACGGTCTACCTCCTCGAGGGCTGGACTGCGTGGTGGCTGTACCGGCGCACCCGCTCGCTGCCGCTGGCGATCGCCATCTTCTGGCTCGGCTTCGGCTGGATCGCCGACTGGCTCATCTACGTCGCCTGGGTGGGGCTGGCGCCAGCCTACGTCTTCGTCCTGTTCGTCAAACAGCTCCTCAACGGAGTGCTCTACGGGACCGCCGTCGACCTGCTGGCCATGCGACCCGTGCGCGCGTTCGCGGCACGCGTCGACGGACGCCGGGCGGAGACCGTCGACATCGCCCACTATGCCTTCCGTGGCGGCATGGTGCTGGCGATGCTGCCGGTGGCCCTCGTGGCGCTGATGTACGCCCGGGCGCAGTACGCCGGGGTGCTCGAGGCCGAGGAGCAGGTCAACAGCGAGATCGGCTACCAGGTCGCCACCCGCACCCACGCCCACATGGAGGTCGAGCGCTACCAGGTCGAGGACCTGGTGCGCCAGCTCGAGGGAGCCGGTACCGCCACGCAGATCGGCCGCATCCTCGAGCAGCATCTCGCCGATCGTCCCGAGTCGGACATCGTCGCGGTCGTCGACCGGGACGGCGTCATCCTGGCGGCGCACCCGCCGACCAGTATCGACGGCGTGCCGCTGGCCGGCGCCGACATCACCGACCGCGCCTACTTCCGCGAGGTCCGCGCCAGCAGCAGGACGACCTACTCCAACCTGATCATCGGGCGCTTCCCGATGCGCCGCCAGGCCGTCGCCAACACCGCGGTGGTCATCGCCGAGCCGCGACTCGACGACGAGGGCTCGTTCGCCGGGGCTCTGATCTGGTCGATCGAGCTCACCTACCTCTTGCACTCGGTGATCCCCCCAGAGATGCACGGTCGCTCGCTCACCCTGATCGACCAGTACCGCAGGGTGATCGTCTCTTCGGACGGCGAGCGGGCTTCCGGTTCGCTGCTCGAGCTGCGCCCCTCCACCGAACACGACGCCGACGACCCGCGAGGGCTGGAGACCCAGCTCGGCAACCGTCGCGCCGCCCTGCACTACTACCCGCCCGCAGAGCCGACGCTCGCCTCGAGCCTCGGACTCGATCTGGTCCACGCCGTCTACCAGCCCATCGTGGCCCCGAACTGGGGAGTCCTCGTCGACCTGCCCGCGAGCCGCCTGCACGAGCAGTTCCTGCCCACGGCGCAGGGCATCGCGGTGCTCTTCGTGCTCCTGGTGACCAGCGCCTACCTGCTGGTGCGGCGCTTCGCCAGTCGGCTCACCGATCCGGTGCGCTCAGCGGCCACCGTCGCGCAGCAGGTGCACGAGGGCCGGCTCGATCCGCAGCCGGTGGCGGCGATGGAGCGCTCCGACCTCACCGAGATGCGGGCGCTCGGAGCGGCGTTCGGCGAGCTCGATCGCGCCCTGCAGCGACAGCGGCGCGAGACCGCCGAGCGCGAGGAGGACCTGCAGAGCCAGCTGCTCGAGGCTCAGAAGATGGAGGCGATCGGCCTGCTCGCGGGCGGCGTCGCGCACGACTTCAACAACATGCTGACGCCGATCCTCGGCTATGCGGATCTCGGCGCCGCCAGCGCCCACGGCCAGGAGGAGCGGGAGTACTTCGAGAAGATCCGTGCCGCGGCGAAGGAAGCCGCCCGGGTCACCGCGCAGCTGCTGGCCTTCGGCCGCCGCCAGGTGCTCGACATGGAGTCGGTGGATCTGGTCGCGGAGATCGAGCAGTGCCGTCCCCTGCTGCGCCCGCTGCTGCGCGAGAACATCGAGCTGCGGATCCACACCCGGGTCGAGCGCGCCCCGGTGCTGGTCGACACCGCCCAGTTCCACCGCATCCTCTTCAACCTGTCGCTGAACGCCCAGGACGCGATGCAAGACGGCGGCAGCCTCACGATCGAAGTCGACGTCACGGACAGCGCACCGCACTCGATCGGCGACGAGGCTCGCGCGGTGGAACGCTACGTCGTCGTCTCGGTGCGCGACACCGGCTCCGGCATCGAGCCGGCGCTGCAGCGGCAGATCTTCGAGCCCTTCTTCACCACCAAGGGTCCCGAGAAGGGCACCGGCCTCGGCCTCGCCACCGTCTACGGGATCGTCAAGCAGCACGGCGGCGGCGTCGACGTCAGCAGCCGACCCGGGCACGGCAGCACCTTCCGCGTCTTCCTGCCCGAGGTCGTCGCGGGCTCGCAGCGCCCAGCGTCCGCCGAGTCGCCTCGGCCCGCGACGACGCGCAGCCACCGGATCCTGGTGGCGGAGGACGACACCGCGGTGCGCACAGTCATCGCCTCCTTCCTCACCGGCCACGGCTTCGAGGTCAGCGCCCACGCCGATGCCGAATCGGCGCTCGAGGCCCTGCGCCGCCAGCCCTTCCACTTCGATGCCCTGGTCACCGACGTCGTGCTGCCGGCGATGAACGGCCGCGAGCTCTGGGACGCGGTGCAGCACCTGCGGCCCGGCTTCCCGACCCTCTTCATCTCCGGCTATGGCCACGAGGTGCTGGCCAGCCAGGGCCTGCCCCACGGCGTGCACCTGCTGAGCAAGCCGTTCACCCAGGCCGACCTGCTGAGGAGCCTCGATCAGGTACTCGAACCCGGGGTTTCCAGGGTCGGCAGGGATCGCGCCTCGTGACCGGCGACCGGCGGCGAGTAGCCTCCCGACGCGCCTCCCCTCACTCCAGCGACTGCAGACGCCAGTACCGCCGGTAGAGGGCGCTGGTCTCGAAGAGCTCCTCGTGGGCTCCGCTCGCCACCACTCTGCCCTGGTCGAGCACATAGATCCGGTCGGCCCGTCGCGCCGTCGCCAGGCGGTGGGCGATGACCAGCGTGGTGCGCCCGCTGAGCAGGGTGGCGACGCCTTCCTGCACCCGCGCCTCGGACTCGGGATCGAGCGAGCTCGTCGCCTCGTCGAGCAGCAGGATCTCGGGATCCTGGAGGAAGGCCCTGGCGATCGCCAACCGCTGCCGCTGACCGGCCGAGAGGCGCAGACCGCGCTCGCCGATGCGAGTCTCGTAGCCGTGCTCGAGGGCGACGACGAAGTCGTGGGCGCCCGCCGCCCTGGCCGCGGCCTCCAGCTCCGACTGGTCGGCCTCGGAACGCACGATGCGGAGGTTCTCGGCCACCGTGCCCGAGAAAAGGAAGATCTCCTGGGGTACCAGGCCGAAGCCGCGACGCAGGTCCTCGAGCCGGTACTCGCCCACCGCCACGCCGTCGATCTCGATCGAGCCACCGGACGCCTCGTAGAAGCGCAGCAACAGCGAGAACACGGTGCTCTTGCCGGCACCGCTCGGTCCGACCAGAGCCACCACCTCTCCGGCCGCCACGTGCAGCGACACGTCGTCGAGCACCAGCCTCTCCGACCCCGGATAGCGGAAGCGGACTCCTTCCAGGCGCAAGGCTCCACGACGCATCGGGCCGACGCCGTCACCCGCCACGTCGGGCACCGCCGACACCTCGTCGAGCAGCTCGAAGACGCGCGCCGAGGCGCCACGCAGCTCACGGTATCCGGCGTACAGGGAGCCAAGCTGGCTCACCGAGACGGCGATCGAGAAGGTGTAGAGCAGGAAGCTGGTCAGCTCGCCCGCCGAGAGCCGACCCTCGATCATCAGCTGGCCGCCGTAACCGAGGACCAGGGCGAAGGCCGAGAAGCCCGAGAACACCATCAGACCCGAGAAGCCGGCCAGCACCCTGGCGTTGCGCAGCTGCACGGCGAGCAGGTCGCCGAGGTGCTCGCCGTAGCGGCGCAGCACCTCACCCTCGATCGCCGCCGCCTGCACCGTGCGCACGCCGCTGAGAGACTCCTCGACCCACGCCGAGGCTTCCGCCGAAGCGTCGCGCGCTCGCCTCGACAGCTTCTCCAGACGAGCCCCGAACCACCGCGCCAGCACCACCACCGGTGGCACCACGATCAGCGCCACCAGAGTCAGACGCGTCTGCAGGACCAGCAGGATGACCAGGGTGCCGACGAAACGCAGCGTCGCCTGCAGTCCCTGCGGGATCTGATCGGTGAGCGACCCCTGCACGATGACCAGGTCGGAGCCGAGCCTCGAGATCAGCTCGCCCACCCGGCGGCGATCCCAGAACGCCGGCGCCAAGTGGACCAGGTGGCGGTAGAGGCGCTCCCGCAGGTCGCGCAGCAGACGCGCTCCGGTGGCGATCAGCAGGTAGGTCTCGACGAAGCCGATCACTCCGAGCACCGCGAAGAGGCCGATCAGCGATGCCACCACCCGGCGGAGCCGGACGCTGCTGGCGCGCTCCAGCGCGGTGTCGACCACCTCGCCGGCGACCATCGGCACCGCCAGCCCCACGGCGCTGCCCACCAGCATCAGCAGCGTCGCCAGCAGCAGCGGCGTCAGATACGGCCGCGCCAGCGCCAGCAGCCGGCGGAAACTCACCGAGGCGTCGACGGGCTCGCCCGCGGTCTCGCCTCCGCTGTCGTCGGCCGGCACCCCCGCCTCCCCCTCGGCCTGCTCCTCGGCCTGCTCCGGGCGCACCGAGCCGCCGTCCTCAGAAGCGGTCGGCCGGCCAGAAGTGAAAGCTCGAGCGCGGCAGCAGCAGCTCGAGGAACTCCTCCTCGGCGCGCTCGTCACCGGGTCGCCAGGGCAGCTCGAAACGCGCCGCCAGCGCCTCCGGCGCCAGGCATCTCAGCATCCACACCGCTTCCGGTCGACCGCGATCGTCGGGCTCGTCGACCCGGCCGACCCCGATGCGCAGCAGCTCGGCCTCGAGCGCCGGATCGCGCAGCGGCGGGAAGCGCAGCGCCGGCAGACCGAGAGCCCGCTGCGTCGTCGCGATCAGCAGCGCGAGATCCGCGGCGCCGCGTCCCGGATCGTGCTCCGGCGCCGACAACTCGTCCCACGACGGGTCGGAGCCGTCGTGTGCCCACTCGGTGGCGCACCAGAGGTCACCGAGCATCGTGCCGCGGAGGAAGGCGTCGATCTGCACCGAGCCCTCTTCGCGCACCACCAGGAACTCCTCGTGCGGATCCCCGGCCAGCTCCAGGCTGGCCAGCCAGTCGCCACGGTTGCGCAGCACCGTGCCGGGACGGCGCGACGAGTAGAGGTCGGCGAGCTCCATCACCGCCTCGAGATGGCGCTCGGCGTCGAAGCGCTCGATCTCGATCGGCGCGCTGCGCGGCGCGGCGGGTGCGTCCTGACGCAGGCCGAGGCGCACGCTGCCGCCGCCCCAGATGCTCCAGCCCAGCTCGCCGTACCAGGCGGTACGAGAGGCCCACAGCAGCGACAGCTCGTGCCCGCGCCGGCGCATCTCCTCCACCGCCTCCTCGAGCACTCTCGAGGCGAGACCGCGCCTTCGGTGGGTCGGGGCGGTGAAGACGCTGCCGATGCCGCCGGTAGGCACCGGCTGCCCCCGCACCCGCAGCCAACGGGGGAAGATCTGGGCGCAGGAGACGAGCTCGTGACCGATCTCGGCGACGACGAAGTTGCGCGCCTCGTAGCGAGGGTCGTGCTCGATGGCACGGCGGAAGAAGTCGGCGCCACTGCGTCCGTCAGGAAACGGCCAGCCGTCGAGCAGCGCCAGAACGCGCGACTCCTCGCCCGGCTGGAGGGTGCGGATGCGCGCCTCGAAAGCCGCGCTGGTTGCAGCCGAGTCAGCGGCGCCGGCGTCGAGCCGGGGAGTTGACGAGCGACGATCCATCGCCGCGACTATAGCGACGGCGGATGCACCCTTTACTGGTAGCCACGCGCCTGCAGTCGGAAGAGCCGGGCGTAGCGGCCGTCGAGGGCCAGCAGCTCCTCGTGCGTGCCGCGCTCGACGATGCGGCCGTCGTGCAGCACGACGATCTCGTCGGCCATGCGCACGGTCGAGAAACGGTGGCTGATCAGGATCACCATGCGGTCCGCCGACAGCCCCTGCACGTGCTCGAACACCGCCGCCTCCGCCTCCGCGTCCATCGCCGCCGTCGGCTCGTCGAGCACCAACAGGTCGGCGCCGCCGCGCATGAAGGCACGCGAAAGCGCCACCTTCTGCCACTGTCCGCCGGAGAGCTCCTGGCCGTCCTGGAACCACTTGCCGAGCTGCGTGTGGTAGCCGCGCGGCAACGATTCCAGGAACGACGCCGCCAGGCCGTCCGCGGCGGCGCGCCGCCAGCGCTGCTCGTCGCCGAGCGCGCCGACGTCTCCGACTCCGATGTTCTCGCCGGCGAGCAGCTGGTAGCGGGCGTAGTCCTGGAACACCACGGCGATACGGCGGCGCAGCGCGGCGGCATCCCAGGCGCCGACCTCGGTGCCGTCGAAGAGGACCCGGCCGGTGGTTGCCGGATAGAGGCGGGTCAGCAGCTTGATCAGCGTCGTCTTCCCCGAGCCGTTCTCTCCCACCAGAGCCAGGCTGGTGCCCGGGCGCAGGTGCAGGTCGATGTCGCTGAGCGCCGGTCTGCTGGCCCCGGGATAGGTGAAGGAGACCGCCTCGAAGCGCACACCGTCGCCGGGCAACCGGCCCACCGTGGCCTCGCCGCGCTCGCTCTCCACCGGCTCGTCGAGCAGGTCGTAGAGCGTGCTCAGGTAGAGGTTGTCCTCGTACATGCCACCGATCGCGGTGAGCGCCGCGGCCACCGCAGCCTGTCCCTGCTTGAACAGGAGCAGCAGCATGGTCATCTCGCCGAGGGTCAGCGAACCGCTGACCGTCACCACGACGATCCAGGCGTAGGTGCCGTAGAACGCCGCGGTCGAGAGCAGGCCGAGCACGAAACCCCAGAGCGAGCGTCGCAGGGTCAGGTTGCGATCGAGCAGGTAGAGCCCGTCGAAGATCGCCCGGTAGCGCTGCAGCAGCATCGAGCCGAGGCTGAACAGCTGCACCTCCTTGGCGTAGTCCT
Organism: Acidobacteriota bacterium; assembly: GCA_003388555.1. Classification (GTDB taxonomy): domain Bacteria; phylum Acidobacteriota; class Thermoanaerobaculia; order Multivoradales; family Multivoraceae; genus QQVD01. The sequence goes on from QQVD01000058.1 coordinate 14,102, forward strand.
CGCGGGCCAGCACCGATTCGAGGTACATCTGCTTGCGGGTCTCGGGCGCCCGCCAGCGCGACAGGCGGAAGGCGTCGCCCGAGAACTTGGCCTCGGCGACGAACGCCGGCAGCGCGCCGACCAGCAGGATGAGCACCGCGATCGGTGAGAACGCGAGCAGGATGGCGCCGTAGCTGACCAGGGAGACGCCGTTCTGCAGCACCCCGAAAGACTTGACCACCAGGCCGAGAGGACGCGTCGACGCGAAGCGTCGCGCCTGGGTCAGTCGGTCGTAGAGCTCGGCGTCCTCGAAGTGCGACAACTGCAGCGTCGTCGCCTTCTCGAGGATCATCACGTTGACGCGGTGGCCCAACTTGGCCTGGAACAGCGACTGAGCTGCCTGCAGCCCCCGCTGCGCCGCCGCCAGCGCCACCAGCACGATGCCCTCGAGGCCGACCCAGCCAAGCGCCGGCGACGCCCGCTCCCAGGCGGCCCGCCAGTCACTCCCAGGGTCGCCCGCGGTGGCGGGCATCGCCGCCACCACCGCGTCGACGATCAGGCGCCCGAGGTACGCGGCGACCGCTGGCAGCATCCCGGCGATCAGGGTCAGCACCAGGAAGAAGACGGTGAGGCCCCGGTGGGTGGTCCACACCAGCTCCAGCGCGTGGCGGCTGTAGCGGAAGACGCCGGCGAAACGCCTGGGGTGCAGGCTCGGGGTCTCGATCGACGGCGCCGAGACGGCCGAAGCCGACGAGCCGGAGCCGGACTCCGAGCCCGAGTCGCCCGTCGACTGGCCGGTCGACTGGCCAGTCGACTCTGCGTTGGTTGCGGAAGCAGGAGCTGAAGTCAGGGAGATTCTCCACGCCGGGCCGCAGGGGCGTCACTCTATCGGCCTCGATCGAGGGGGCCCGGGCAGCAGCCCCGGCAGCAGCGCGCAGCGCTCGAGCCAGGGCTCCGACGCCAGCTCGGCCACGGTGCACGCCGCGATCCACCCTCGCATCAGGGAGTGGGGAAAGGCCTTGTCGAAGCGTTGCGGATCGCGCGCCGGATCCGGGAAACGCGCCGCCAGTCCGGCCAGACGCCGGCGCCATCCCGGCGCGACCTCCACTCGCTCCACGAAGTCGGCCAGCGCCGACAACCGGCCGGCGAGCCCGCAGCAGAGCGTGCCGTCCAGGACCGGCTCGTCGTACACAGGCCACGCGGCCTGATCGGCAAGCTGGCCCCATCCCGGATCCGCGTCGCGACTGCTGGCGCGTCCCTCGGCCTCGAGCTGCGTCAGCCTCGAGAAGAGGCGCAGCAGCCCGGCCGCGCCGCCGCACCAACCGCCGCCACCGCCTGCGTGACGCTCCGGGCCCCGGCCTCCGTGCGGCGCTGCGAGCCTCCAGACGGCACCGCGGTGGCGCGGCGTCGCCGCTGCGGCAAGCCTCTCGAGCCGCGCCGAGAGCAGGTCGTCGTCGCCGTCCAGGTCGACGCGCCCGTGCAGCGCCAGGCGCCACTCGATCAGGGCCAGGGCAACGCCGGCGGACCCGTGCGCCAGGCCCGGAGGGACCGCCCCCGCGCCGAGCGGCGAAACCAGCACGGAGGCGGCGAGATCGTGGGCCGCGGACCAGGCCATCGTCGAGCGCGACTCCGCAGCGACCAGCAACGCCCCGGCAGCGCCGGTGAAGAGGTCGACGGACGTCGCGTCGTGACCGTCATCGAGGTCCGAACCGATCCGCTCGACGCATCGGCGCACTGCGGGCTCGGCGCGCTCCTGCAGGCGCACGTCTCGCTCGAGCCGCGCCTGCCGCTGCGCCACCCACCAGATCCCGAGCTCGCCGTGGAACAGGCCGCCGGAACCGAGCCGGTCGCGGGTGATACCGAGCTCCGGGGCGCGCAGGGCGCCCTCCTCGTCGGCGTCGAGATCGCGCAGCGACCGGTCGACCCACAACCGCGCCAGGTCGAGCAGCTCCGCAGACCGGGCGGCCGCCACGACCTGCAGCAGGTGGGCGATGCCGGCGGCGCCCAGGTGCAGCGTCGCCGTCGGGCGCGGCAGCGGACGGCGCCAGGCCTCGCTGCCCGGACCGAGGGCGCGCCAGAGCCGATCGCGCAACGCCTCGCCGGCGCCGGGCCGCGGCGCGCGGGTCCGCGTCGGCGGGGTCCCGGCGGCAAGGCTCTCGAGCGAGCGGCGCAGGGTCGAGACGTCGGCGTGACGATCGCCCGGCACGGCGGCCAGTCCACGCTCCAGCACCACCTCGAGCTCGGGCCAGGGCTCGGCGCCGACCTCGGCGAAACGGCGTGGGGGGCTGTTCGCCAGTCGACGTAGCGCCTCTGCGCGCCCCAGAGGCAGGGCGCGCGGCGGTTGTCCGGTGACCAGCTCGTAGAGCAACGCGCACAACGCGTGCTGTTCGGCCGCCGGCGTGCACGGCGGCGGCGCGCGGTCCGCCAGCAGGGCGGCAGCCAGCTCCGGCTCCCACTGACTCGGCACGCCGCCCCGCTCCTCAAGTCTCGCGAGGTCCGCCGCGGAGCCGCTCCAGCCGAAGTCGACCAGACGCCACCGATCGGCGCGGTCGAGCAGCAGGTTGCCGGAGTGGAGGTCGCCGTGCACGACGCCTTGCCGGTGCAGCTCCTCCAGAGTCCTGGCTAGATCGACGCAGAGGCCCAGGAGGTCCGAGACGTCCAAGGCGTCGCGGCGCTCGCCGCCGGTGCAGCGACGCACGACCTCGCGGAAGGGCAGGCCGGGGATCCAGCTTAGCACCAGGCCGATGCACTCCCGATCTCCGCACCGGTGCAGCAGCCCGGGGGCCCGGCCCCACCCGGCGAGAGCGACCAGCGCCCCTTCCTCGCGCTCGAGCAGCCGTCGGCTGGCCGGCCGATGCGCCACCTTGCCGAACGCCGGCCGGCCCTGGGGGTCGCGCAGCAGCCAGGCGGAACCGTCGACCGTGCGCCGCAGCTCGCCCTCGGCGCGCCAGGGAGACCAGTCGAGCTGCGGCCCGGCGATCGCATCCTCCGATCGCCCATCGCCGGCGCGGCGCAGGATGCCTGCCCGTCGCAGCTCGTCGACCCAGCGTGACGCGGCATCGAAACGGTCGGCCACCTCGTCACCGTAGACCGCGCAGTAGAGCACCACCGCGTCGACCAGCGAGGTCGGTTGCGAGAAGAGCTCGGCCAACCTCCAACCGGCCAGGTCCACCGCCAGCGGCGACGAGCGGCTTCCGCGTCGCGAGACGATGCCCTGGCACGAGGCGGGGAGCTCGGCCCGCCGCTCCGGTGGCAGCGCCTCTGCCGGCAGCCAGAGCACGTCCTCGGCCAGCTCCAGCCGCACCTCGTCGGGCGCAGTATCGCTCATCGGGCCTCGAGCGGAGCCCATACCGCGACGTCCACGCCGCGCCCATGGAGCCGCTGCAGGACCTCGCCGCACCGCTCCTCCACCGACGAGCCGCTTCGACGGCTGGCGACGATCGCGGCCGCGATCTCCTGCGCCAGCCAAGCGCGCCAGCTGGTCATCGGTTCCCCCTCGATCACCGGATCGATGGCCCAGGAGAGCAGGCCGTCGGGCGACAGCGCGCCGGAGAACGGGACCCCGTGCACCCGCAGCGACGGTTCGCCCCGCCGCAGGGCCGAGAGGAGGCTCTCAGCCGCCTGCTCGAGTCGCCGCCGATCTTCGAAGTAGAGCACCAGCTTGTCCGGGCGTAGCACCGCGTCGAGCGTCGCGCCGACCTTGAGCTCGACGAAGTCGATCCGCCTCAGCGCCGGCGCCAGGCGCCGCAACGCCTCGCCGAGATCGGCCGCCGCCGGGCTGACGTAGAGCTTCGGCACCGGCCGGGCCCCGGCCGCGGCGCCAGCCGCGGAGACGCCCCGGGAACGCGTCGACGGCCTCACCACGGTCCAGAAGTCGATCCGCGAGGGGGTGGCTCCGAGCGCCGCGCAGACCTCGTCCACCCCGCGCTTCCAGCAGCCTTCGAGGCCGCCACCGTCCGGCTCGCGGCCGGCGCGGTAGAGACGTTCGGCGAGCTCGTGCCGTGCGGCGCGTCCGCCCTCGGCGACGTCACCGGCGACCGTCAGCTCGAGCAGCCGCAGCGAGCGGCGGGCGAGCTCGTCGTCGGCTGTGGGCGGCGCCCCGAGACCGAAGGCCTCGAGCGCCGAGGCGCCGGTGTCCCAGGATCCCGCCGCCCCGAGCTCGGGCCGGTGCACCTCGAGCAACCCGTCGAGCACCCACTCCCCCAGCCGCTGGCGCGCCGCTGCGTCACCGAGCGCCCGGCGCACGAAGGCGGGCAGACGGCCCGGCTCATCCAGCGCGTAGAGGACCAACGCCAGGTCGGTGTCGATGGCCTCCAGGTGCGACCCGCCCGCCGGGGCGTCGCTCCAGCGGGCGATGCCGAAGAGCTCCCCACTCCGCGGGGCCGGCAGACTTGCGGATGCCTCGAGGCGCTCCCGGGGAACCAGCTCCAGCCCGGGGCGACGACGCAGTCTGGCGGCGAGCAGGTCGCGCGCACCTGCCGAACCGGTCACCTCGTCGTCATCCGATCGGCTCAGCCGATGCCCTTCGCCTTCTTGATCTCGGCGATGCGGTCGAGCATCTCGCGCAGGTGACGCTCACACTCGAGGATCTCCTCGCGCTCCTGGGCGTCGGCATCCTGCAGCTTGCGGAGCTGCGCCTCACGGTGCTCGGCCTGCGCCCGCATCGTCGCCTCGTCCTCGGCAGGCGCCATGCGGCCGCGCAGCCCGCCGGTCTGCACGCTGCAGTAGAAGCAGTTGGTGGTGCCATCGCAGCGCTCCGCCGGCACCCCGGCCTTGGCTGCAGCGTCCTCGAGCACGTCGGAGAGCAGCTCGATGTAGGTGAAACGGGTCTCGGCCATGGGTCTCCCCCTCGTCATTCGATTCGATCGTCGTCCTATGGTCCGTTCCCCCTGCGTCGCAGAGCCGTCAGCGCGGGCGTCAGCGTCGGATCCCGCTCCACGTAGGTCTCGGACCAGTAGCTGCCGAAGTCTAGACCGAGAACCTCCGTCAGGTACTCCGCGGCGCGTCGCGGTTCACCGTTCATCACCTCTATCCACACCCCGTACTCGAGCACCCGGGCGCGGTAGAGCCACTGGTTGGCGGCGAGCTCGCGCGCCCTGGCCAGGTAACGGCGCGAGCGCTCGGAGTCGCCGAGGGCGGCGGCGACGAGAGCGGCCATCGAGCGGAGGACGGGATCCAATGGGTCCTGGTCGAACTGGGCCTCGAGGTAGCGCAGCGCCACGTCGGCCTCGCCGCGCCAGTCGAAGGCGAGCTCCTGGTGGCGTGCGATCAGGAAGGCGTAGGGCATATCCACCGCGTGCAGCCAGCCGTGCTCGTCTTCGGGTATCGATCGCGAGGCCCGGCGCTCGAGCAGCCGCTGCGCCGCCAGCGGCCAGTCCTCCCTCACCACCGCCAGCTGCAGCGCCAGCCGCGTGTGCACCGTGAATCCCTGGCTCTCGAGCTCTCGGTGCAGCGCCTCGACCTCCTCCACCGGCGCTCCACCGGCCAGCAGCGCCGGCTGCAACACTTCGAGGGCGAAGGTGCGACCAGGAACGAGCGACAGCAGCAGTCGCCCCATCTGCTCCGCCTCGGCGTAGTCGCGCGAGGTCAACCGGTCCCAAGCGAGCTGATCGCGCACCTGGGGATCGGTGCCGTGCAGACTCCAGGCGCGGCGCAGAGTCTCGGTGGCTGCTTCGCCGTCGCCGGCGCTGCGCTGCATCAGCGCGTACCCGAGCAGCAGGTCGGAGCGGCCGGGGTGGCTGTCGAGGAGCTGCTCGAAGATCTGCAGCGCCCGCTGCGGCTGCTGATGGACCTGGCCGACGTAGAGCGCCTCGGCGACCCGCCTCGAGGAGTCGTTGGGGGCGAGCTGGCGCGCGTGGTCGATCGCCCGCTCGACGCGATCGATGGTGTCGCCGATCATCGGCGCCGGCAGGCAGCGCCCCGCATTGCGGTGGTTGTCGATCTCGGCCACCGCGAGCTCGCTCCACGCCAGCCCGAACTGCGGATCGAGCTCGACCGCCCGCTGCAGCGCCTCGTTGGCCTCGTCGAGCCGTCCGACGCGGCGTAGGTTGAGGCTGCGCAGGTAGGCCGCTTCCGCCTCGGCCACCGAAGTCATCGGCGTCGGCTCGATGACGTCGCCGGGCCGCAGCAGGTGCAGCTGGCGGGCCACGTCGCCTGCGATCTCGGCGTTGATGCGGGCCCTGTTCTCAGGCCTCGACCGGTAGCTCTGGCGCCAGTCGAGACCGAGCTCCTCGGTGCCGACCAGACGCATGGTGAGCTCTCCGGTCAGCTCGCGCTCGGACCAGTCGATGACGCCGTAGAGCGCCGCGTCGGCACCGAGCTGGGCGAGCAGCTCGGAGCGACGGGTCTCGTCGCCGAGCTCGATGCCGGCCGACGACGACACGTTCGCGAGCTCGCCCTCGTCGACCAGATGCAGTCCCGGCACTTCGAGCAGGGTGTGGCGCAGGCTCTCCTCGAGCCCACGCACCGTGTGCTCGTACTCGAGGCTTCCGTCGATCTGCATCGGCACCGTGACCAGCCGCACGAAGTCGCGCACCTCGTCGACCGGCGGCGGCCGATCGAGCAGCGGCCGCGCCGCCCACAGTCCGGCGCCGGCGGCCACCGCAGCCATCGCAACGCCGGCAAGCAGCAGGTTGCGCGCCCCTCGCCGGGCCGGCAGCAGCCCGCGCACCACCAGCGGGGCGGTCAACGAGCGGCTGCTCAGATGCGCCGCGAGCACCTCGAGCGCTCGCGCCACCTCGCCGGCGTCGGCGTACCGCGCCGCCGGTTCCTTCTCCAGGCAGCGGGCGACGATCGACTCCAGCATGGCCGGTGCGCGAGGCCGCAGCTGACGTAACCCGGGCGCGTCGTCGCGCATGATGCGCGCCATCAGCTCGGCCTGCGAGATCGCCTCGAAGGGCCTGCGGCCGGTGGACAGCTCGAACAGCAGGGCGCCGAGAGCGAAGACGTCCGAGCGCGGCGTCGCCTCCTCGCCGCGCAGCTGCTCCGGCGCCATGTAGGGCACCGTCCCGACCATGCCGCCGGCCTGGGTGACCATCGGCACGGTCTCGTCGACGGTCGAAGGCGGCTTGGAGAGCTCGTGCTCGTGGCTCTCCTTGGCGACGCCGAAGTCGAGCACCTTGACGTTGCCGGTCTCCGACTCGACCATCACGTTCGACGGCTTGAGGTCGCGGTGCGTGATCCGGCGCTCGTGCGCCGCCGCCAGGGCGCGCGCGATCGGCAGCGCGTAGCGGAGCACCTCGACGACTTCGAGCCCGGCCTCCGGCAGGCGCTCCGCCAAGGTCTCGCCGTCGATCAGCTCGAGGCTGAGGAAGCGCAGCGCCTCGAACTCCTCGACCGCGAAGAGGGTGACGATGTTCGGGTGCTTGAGGCCGGCGAGGATCTCGGCCTCGCGCTGGAAGCGCTTGAGCCGCCGAGGTTGCCGGCTCATCTCCTCGGGCAGCACCTTGATGGCGATCTCGCGCCGCAGCCGCAGGTCGGTGGCGCGGTAGACCTCGCCCATGCCGCCGGCGCCGAGCAGCTCGCCGAAGCGGTAGTGCAGCAGCGTGCGACCGCTCAGCGAGCCTCTGTCGCCCCGGCGCCGCGCGCTGCGCTGCCCGTCGCGGGTCGGGGCGTGCTCGGCAGCCCCGGTCGCGGCCTCCTCGTCTTCGGCATTCACCGGACCTGCAGGCTACCACCGCGGTGCGACGGTCAGACGTCCTCGAGCAGGAGCGAGGACCCGATCCTCTCCGCCACCGGTCGTGGCAGCAGGATCCACATGCGACCACGGCTGTTCATCCGGCCGGCGATCTCTGCCGCCCGCTCGCCGGCTCCCCAGAAGACGTCGCCGCGCACCGGGCCGCGGATGGCACCGCCCGTGTCCTGCGCCACCACCAGGCGCCGCAGTGGCACCTGGGCGTAGCCGAGGCGGGGATCCGGAGCCGCCGCGGCGTCCTCGACCGGCCTGGTGGCGTCGAGCCAGACCGGCGCTCCGAGCGGGTGGTACCGACGGTCGACCGCCAACGAGCGCTCCGCCACCAGCGCCACGCCCTGGCTGCCGAGCGGCCCGTCGCCGGTGATCTCGCGGAAGAAGACGAACGAAGCGTTGGTCGCCATCACCTCGTCGGCTTGTTCAGGATGGCTCTCGAGCCAGGCCCGGATGCTCTGCATCGACACCTCGCCGCGCCGCAGCGCGCCGCGATCGATCAGCTCGCGCCCGATGGCGTAGTAGGGATGGCCGTTCTGCCCCGCGTAGCCCACCCTGATCCGCCCACCGCCCTCGAGCTGCACCTGTCCCGAGCCCTGGATCTGCAGGAAGAAGGCGTCGATCGCGTCGTCGACCCAGAGCAGCTCGAGCCGACGCCCGCCCAGCGCGCCGGCCTCGATCTGCTGGCGGCTCCAGTAGGGCAGCAGCGTGCTGCCGGTCCAGCGTCCGGCCAGCGAACGGCCCTTCCACTCTTCGCGAAAGGGCTCGAGGTCGACCTGCACGATGTCGCTGGGCCGCGTGTAGAGCGGCACGTCGTAGCGCTCGCTGCGGCGCCGGCTGCCGCGGAGGAGCGGCTCGTAGTAGCCGGTGAAGGTGCCGTGACGGCGCTCGCCGTTGCGCACCTCGAAGGGCACGAAGTGGGCCTCGAGGTACTCGCGCGCCAGGCGTTCCGGGTCGCCGGCGCCGAGCCGGGGCAGCGCCATGCAGGCTGCGGTCCAGTCCGCCACCTCACCGCCCGTGGCCAGTGGCCGCACCTCGGCGTCGGGCGGTCGCGACCGCAGAGCGCCGCACGAGCGGGCGAGCGCCGGCAACGCCTCCGAGACCCGGTCCTCGGACCAGCCCGGGAGCGCCTGGAACCCGACCCGCTCGAGCTCCAGCCGGTCGGGCGGTCGTTCGATCTCGATCCGCTCGCCGGCCCAGTGTGCCGGGATCGGCTGCGGCTGCAGGAAGGCGAACCAGCACAGGCCAGCCGTGGCCACCAGCGCCCACAGCCACAGGAGCAGGTCGCGCCGCCGCAGCGCGGAGGCACCTGACGGCGGTGCAGGGGCGCGCCCGCTCAACGGCGCGGCGTCCCCAGCGCCGCACGCGACGATTCGGCGAGGGTGCGGCGGGGTGCCAGCCACGCGTCGCGAAAGCGCTCGATCTGCGGCGTCAGGGCCAGTCCCAGCTCCTCGTACGGAACCACCTCCCAGCCGGGATCGCCCGCCAGCCGGACCTCGACCTCGAATTCCTCGCCGCGGCCCTCGACCGAGAGACGCAGTGGGTCGCCCGGGCGTCGTTCTGCGAGGGCGGCTTCGAACTCCGCGAGCGATCCGATCTCCTGGCCGCCGAGACGCACCAGCCGATCGCCCCGCGCCAGGCCGGCCTCGGCCGCGGGTGAGCCGTCGAGCGGGTTGCCGACCACCAGCAGGCCAGCCTCCTCCTGCTCCGCAGGCTCCACTTCGACGCCGAGCCAGGCGCGCTCCTGGTCCGCCCGCCGCAGGCGCAGGCCCGCCTGGCCGAGCAGTCGGAAGTAGTCCGGGGCGTTGCCGTCGTGGACGAAGCGGGCGAAGAAGTCCTGCGCCCACGTCGGGTCCCCGGAGTAGTCGCCGAGCAGTCGCTCGAGATCCTCGATCTCGTAGGGGCGGTCGATCTCGGAGTGCTGCGACCAGACGAGCTGCAGGAAGCCGTCCAGCGAGCCACCCTCCAGACGCTCGCGCAGCGACAGATCGAGCGCCAGCCCGACGCCGGCACCCCAGGTGTAGTACGAGAGGAAGGTGTTCTCGCGATTCGACGGATCGTTGGCGGTCGCCGCATCGACGAAAGGGGCCTGGCGGCTGGCTGCCACCGGACTGGTACGGCGCACCGCCGGGCTGCGCAGGACCGCGTCGACGACGCCGCCGATGCGGTCGGCGAAGCGCGGCAGCGAGTACACCCCGGCGCGCTTGAGCAGCAGGCGGTCGTAGTAGCTGGTGAAGCCCTCGCCGAACCACAGGGCGTCGGACATGTTGGCGCGCTCGAAGTCGAAGGGCTCGAGCGAAGCCGGCCGCATGCGCTCGACGTTCCAGGCGTGCACGAACTCGTGCGCCACGGTGCCGAGCAGGCGCTCGGCGCTCCGCGCGAGGCTGGCGGAGCTGGTCAGCACGGTCGAGTTGCGGTGCTCCATGCCGTCGCCCCGGCACCAGGGCAGGTAGTCGGCGAGGAAGGTGTAGCGCCCGTGGTCGAAGCGGGGCGGCTCGCCAAAAACTGCGACCGTCTCGAGCACGACCGCCTCGACGCGGTGCACGAAGGAGGTGGCTTCGGCCTGGTCACCCTGGTGGTGCAGCGCGACCAGGATCTCCTGCGCACCGATCTCCCCGCTCGCCGGCAGGGTGAAGCCGCGCACCAGGTGGTCGGAGGCCTCGATCGGGCTGTCGAGCAGCTCGGCCAGGTGCATGGCGCGAAACGCCCGGCCGTCGCGGCGGTGTGGCAGCTGCGTGCTCACCCGCCAGCCTCGCGGCAGCTCGAGGCGCACGTCGTGGGGCAGGCCCTCGAAGCCGCGCGCCCAGACGAAGGTCGCCGGTGCGTTCAGGTGGGCGTGACTGCGGTCGATCGCCGAGTAGGTGCCGTCACAGCGGTCGGCGTAGAGGGTGTAGCGGAAGGTGACCTCGCTCGGCGCGCTGGCCAGGTCGACCCGCCATTCGTGCGGCGTCAGGCGGTCCAGCGGCAGCTTCCACCCCCGCTGGTCGACCGCCTCGACGTCGTAGACGTTCTTGGCGAAGTCGTGGGTGGCGTAGCGGCCGGGCGAGCTGCGGCTCATCACCAGACGCAGACCGGAGGCGAGTGCCGCCGGATCGATCCTCGCGCCCTCGGGCGCCAGGGTGACGCGCATCGCGATCCGCGCCTCGTGCCCGGCGCGGTCCGCGAGGTCGATCTCGTAGGCCACCGCGGCGGCCGGCTCGCCGGGCTGGATCGACTGCCGCGACTGGGTCGGTCGCATCGCCTCGGCCGAAGCCCCCAGCTGGAGGGCCGCGGCGGCGATGCAGAGCGCCAGCCTCCTCGGCGACGCCGTCGATCCGCGGCGGTCGGTCGTCGGGTTCGGCATCCGCATCGGCGCAAGATAGCGCACGCGGCGGCGATCGGGCTCAGCCTCCCGCAGACGGCGCCACCGGCAGGGCGGCGAATCGTCCAGCGAGCGGCGCCACCCGCGAGCTCGCCGCCGACAGCGCGCGGCGCAGTTCCAGTGCTCCGCCGCCGGCAGCCAGCTCGTCGGCGATGCCTCCGGCGAGGGCCAGCGCCGCACGATAGGCCCGCGCTTCGTGATGGTCCGCCTGGTGCTCCAGCGCCAGGTCGGCGAGCGCCACGCCGATCCGCGACACCGAGGCTCGCTGGTCCGCCGGGGCGCGCAGCAGCAGTCTCCACGCGGCGCGCAGCGGCGCCCGCAGGTAGTCGGCGTTCCACGGCTCGAGCTCCAGACAGCCGGAGAGCGCCCGCTCGCCCCTCGCCACAGCCGCGGCCGACAACGGCCCCGGAGTCGCCTCCGACTCGATCTCGAGGACCTCGACCAGCGCCAGCTCGCAGGGTGCCGACACCCTCCTCCGGTCGACCTCGAGGGCCCGCTCGAGGGTGCCGCGCGCACGCTCGAGCAGCGGCGCGGCGCCTCCCTGTGCGGACGGCCCCGAAAGCTCCAGCTCGGCACGCATGACGTCGAACCGAGCCATGTCGACCCACGCCTGGCCGATGGTCGGCGCCAGCTCCAGACCGCGCCGGTAGCGCTCGCGCCCCCGCTCCAGGACCTGCAGCAGGCGTTGCCGTGCCGCCCCCCGCGGCGGCTCGCCGAGCATCGCCCAGCGGGCCAGCTCGCGGTCTGTCTCGCCGAGGTTGAAGAGCACGAACGGGTCCTCAGGGTTCAGCTCGTGCGCCTCGAGCAGGACCTCCTGCGCCGACTCGAGCACCGGCCCGGGATCGGTCCCGGAGCGCGCCTGCTCGCGGCCGCGCATGAGGTACACGATGGCCAGATTCGACCGCAGCCAGCTCGCATCGGGCAGCTGCTCGAGGGCGCGTCGGTAGTGCCGCTCGGCTTCGTCGATGGCCTCGCCCGGATCATCGCCGGCGGTCGCCAGCCCGTCGGCGAGCTGCAGCCACCCGTTGGCCGCGGCACCCCAGGTCCCCGGTTCCTCGGGGCTCAGCTCGGTCAGTCGCTCGAGCCATACCAGCGCCTCGCGCTGCAGGGCGATGCGCTCGCGGCCCTGCAGCCAGCGCCCCTCGATCCCGAGCGCCTCGGCGATCAGAGAATGCGGCGCAGGCCGCTGCGGCTCGAGCTCGAGGCAGAGCTCGAGGTGACGCACGGCGCTGCGCAGCGACGGGCGTGGATCCTCGCCGCGCCGCAGCTGCTCGGTGGCGGCAGCCAGGTCGGCGTCTCCGAGCACCACGTACGCCGACGCGAGTGTGGGCTCGATCGCCAACGCCCGCTGCGCGTCGCGCCGCGCCAGCTCCATCACGCCCTCGGAGAGCTGCACCCTCCACTGCAGGAGCTCACCCCACTCGGTGTGGAGCAGCGCCCGCGAAAGCCAGCCCTCGGCGTTCTCGGGATCGATCTCGATCGCAGCGCCGCACCAGTCGAGGCCGGCGTCGTACATCGGCTGGCCGCTCGACGGCTGGCTCCTCGCGAGGTCGAGCCGCTCGACGCTCACCGCGCAGAGGCCGAGATAGGCACGCGACTCGCTGCGCCCGATCTCGACCGTGCGCAGGAACGACTCGGTCGCCTGGCCGAGCAGTGCCGCGGCCTCGTCGGTCCGGCCGTCGTCGTTCGCCTCCTGCGCCCGGCGCAGGTGGACGCGACCGCGCAGCAGCGACGCCTCGTGCAGCCACGGCGCCTCTTGCTCGACGCGCTCGACGACCTCGAGGACCCGTGGATCGTCCTGGTTGAAGTAGGCGATCCAGGCCTCGCCGAGACGCCCCTCGAGCGAGCCCGTCTCGGCTGCTTCGCTGATCAGTCGTCGAGCCGGCTCCAGCAGCTCTCGACGCAACTCGTCGTGACGGCGGTCGCCCTCCTCCGGATCGTGCATCGACCTGGCGATGCGCAGCTCCCTCTCGTAGAGCAGACCGTAGGTCATGCCGAGGGCCTCGGAGATCTCGGCACCGCGCAGGCCGGCCTCCCGAGCCATCTCCAGGTGACGCCGGGCCTCGTCGAGCTGCCCGAGGATCAGGGCGCCGCGGCCGACCGCGTAGAGGCCCGCGCGCCGGCCCACCGGCCCGAGGTCCTCGACCCCCTCGCGAAAGGCCTCGACGCGGCGCCGCAGCTCGTCCTTCTGAGGGGTGATGTCGTGCCGCGGCAGCTGGCGGCTGGCGCGCAGCAGCCACTCGAGTCGCTCGACCTCGCGGCCGGTGCTCTGCGCCAGCTGTGCCGCGCGCTCGGCCTGCCACTGGGCGCGCACCGCCTGGGCCGCCGAAAGGAGCGCCAGCAGCAGCGCCGCCGCGCTGACCGTGGCGAGCGCGCGGTGGCGCTGCACCCAGCGGGTGGCGCGACGGAAGACGCCGGTGCCGCGCGCCTCGACCGGCTCTCCGGCCAGGTAGCGCTCGAGGTCCTCGGCCAGCGCTCGAGCGCTCGGATAGCGCTCGATCGGCGATTTGGCGAGACACCGCTCGACGATGCGCTCGATGTCGCGCGGCAGCTCCGGGGTGACGCTGCGCAGACGCGGCGGCTCCTCGCTGAGGATGCGCGAGAGGACCACCATCGAGCTGTCGCCGACGAACGGCGGGCGGCCGGCGAACAGCTCGTAGAGAACCGTTCCCAGGCCGTAGACGTCGGTCCTGCGGTCGAGCGCGTCGCGACCGGAAATCTGCTCCGGCGCCATGTACCAGGGCGTGCCGACCACGACGCCGGTGCGGGTCATGCCCGGTGCGCCGACTTCGCGCGCGATGCCGAAATCGACCACCCAGGCGCGCAGCCCTGCCTCGGTGGTGCGCGCCACCATGATGTTGGTCGGCTTCAGGTCGCGGTGGATCAGGCCGGTGCGGTGCGCGGCGTGCACGCCCTCGGCGACCTGACGCACGAGATCGACCTTCTGCTCGACGCTGAGGCCCTCGGCGGCGTCCTGGAGCGTCTCGCCATCGATCAGCTGCATGGCGATGTACGGCCGGCCGCGGTACTCGCCCACCTCGTACACACCGCACACGGCATCGTGCTCGATGCGCGCCTGGTGGCGTGCCTCGGCGACGAACCGCTCGCGCTCGAAGGGGCCGTGCGCGTGCATCACCTTGAGCGCGACCTGGCGCCCCAGTCGGCGGTCGCGGGCCCGGAAGACGTCGCCGACGGCGCCGCTGCCGAGCAGTTCGAGAATCTCGTAGTGCGGCGGGCACCAGTCGCCTTCGTCGCCCGACTCCGAGCTCCCGCCGGTGGTTCCGCCGCCGGTCGCCGCGCCGACCCCGGCAGCCGCCGAGGAGCGGGCTCCCCGGCCGCCGCTCCAGCGGGTCGCCCGACTGCCCTCGTCCGCCGCCTGGCGCCGGCCCGACTCGGCCAACGCGTCGGCGAGCAGCGACGCCACCTCCTCTGCGCCGACCCCCCGCGCGGCGAGCGAGCGACGCAGCTGGGTCAGTCCGATCGAGGGCTCGCCTCCGGGCGGGATCGCCGCGTGCAGGTCGAGTCGGATGCGCTCGAGCTCGCCACCGTCGAGCAGGCCGCGACGCCTTGCCGCCGCCAGCACCGAGTCGACGACCCCGGCCGATTGCTGCTCTCCGCTCATCTCAGCCACCGCAGTCTACGAGTCGTTACACTGAAAGGCGGGATTCCGGAGGGCCGGACACCGAAAGGCCGGACACCGAGAGGCCCGACATCGAAGGGCCTGAAACCGAAGGCCGATCGAGAGTACCCGCGAAGCACCCGTGAACACAGGGACCCAGCAGGAGACCCAGGAGGAGCGCCTCACCTGCGCCCGCTGCGGCGGCACGCTCGCCGACGCCGGGACCCCGTGCCCGCGCTGCACGCCGGACTACCCGCTCGATTCGACCACCCTCGACGCCCTGACTCCGACCCGCCCGCCGGGCTTTCCCCGCCGGCGCGACGAGGGCGAGGATCCCCTGCTCGGAGCCGAGCTCGCGGCGTACCGCGTGCTCCAGCTCGCCGGTCGCGGCGGCATGGCCCGGGTCTACCAGGCCGAGCACCGCACCCTGGGCCGCAAGTGCGCGCTGAAGGTGCTCGAGCCGCGCCTGCTGCAGGACGCTCCGGCCTACCTGCCCTTGTTCCTGCAGGAGGCCCGGGCGGTGGCCGGACTGGTGCACCCCAACGTGGTGACGGTGCACAACATCCTCGAGTGGGACGGCTACCACGCGATCGAGATGGAGTGGGTCGACGGGCTGCCGCTGGCGCTCGCCTGCCGCCGCGACGGTCGACCCTCGATCGAGCGCTCCACCGAGCTGGTGCTGCAGGCCACCGAAGGCCTCGCCGCCGCGCACGCCCTGGGCATCGTGCACCGCGACTTCAAGCCGTCCAACATCCTGGTCACCCCGGAAGGAGTCGCCAAGCTGGCCGACTTCGGTCTCGCCCGGCGGGTGATGGCCGCGGCGGCGGACCAGGAGGACCTGCCGCTGACCGCCGGGACCCCCCACTTCATGGCCCCCGAGCTCTTCCGCGGCGAGCCGGCGTCTCCCGGCTCGGACGTCTACGCGGTCGGCGTCACCTTCTACTTCCTGCTCACCGGCGCCTTCCCGCTCCACGCCAAGAGCCTCAACGGCCTGATCCAGCACCACTGGAACACCGAAGCACCAGACCCGCGCGAGATCGAGCCCCGGGTGCCGCCGCTGGCGTCGAAGATCATCCGCCGCTGCCTGGCCAAGGATCCCGCCCAACGCTTCGCCGACGCGATCGAGCTCGCCGAAGCGCTCCGCCGTCTGAGGCGCCTGTCGCGGCGACTCGAGCGGATGCTGCGCACGGCGCTCGCCGGCCTCGATCTCGACATCGAGCCGACCCTGGACGGCGAGTTCTGCATCGAGGTGCCCTTGAAGGCCGGCCGACGGCAGCGGGTCTACGTCGGTGAGCTGGTCAGCGAGATCGATGCCGAGCCCCTGCTGCGCATCTACTCGCCTTGCGCGCCGGCCACCGACGACTACCTGCGCCACGCACTCGAGCTCAACGCCCGCGTGCACATGGGAGCGCTGGCGATCCGACAGCACGAAGGGCGCGAGTACTTCGTGATGCGCAACACCACGCCGCGCGCGACCTGCGATCCCGAGGAGCTGCGCGAGAGCATCCTGTCGGTGGCGCGGGGCGCCGACCACGTGGAGTCGGTGCTGCTGGATGTTGACGAGCACTGACTCGGGCGACATCCTCGCCACCACTGCCCGGCCGCGAACCGGGAACGACGACCTTCCCGATTCCGGAGACGAACACCACAGATGAGCGATCGATCCAAGGACCACGCAGGGCAAAACGACGCCGCGAGCCAGCAGGGCAAGCGCACCAAGAAGCAGGCCAGCGACGGCAGCGAGTTCGGGCTCGAGCCGCTCCAGGCGCTCGATCTGTCGCAGGTCGGCGGCTTCTCCGATCTGCTGACCGCGATGAAGTCGACCGCCTTCGGCGGCCGCCAGCTCGGCGAGGCGGCAGACGTGCTCTACGACATGGTGGTCGACGAGGACTGCTTCGTCGTCGGAACCTTCTCCGGCGCCATGACCGTCGCCAAACAGGGCCTGCTGCTCTGCGACATGATCGATCACGGCATGCTCGACGCGGTGGTCTCGACCGGCGCGCTGATGGCGCACGGCTTCGTCGAGGCGGCCGGCATGACGCACTTCAAGCACCGCCCCGACCTCGACGACACCCAGCTCTACAACGCCGGTTTCGACCGCGTCTACGACACCCTCGAGCTGGAGAACAACCTCGACGACGTCGAGAAGATCATGCGGCGGATCCTCACCGACTGGCCCGACGGCGAGACCGCCTGCTCGCGCACTCTGAACCGCGCCATCGGCGCCTGGCTGGCCGAGAACACCGAGGGCCGGGGCATCCTGCGCTCCGCCTACGAACAGGACGTGCCGGTCTACGTACCCGCCTTCTCGGACTCCGAGCTAGGCCTCGACTTCGCCATCTCCAACCGGGTGCGCAAGCAGATCGGCCGGGTGACGACACCCTACGATCCCTTCCTCGATCTCGAGGACTACACCAGCCGCGTGCTCGCCAGCGAGCGCGTCGGCATCTTCACCATCGGCGGCGGAGTGCCGCGCAACTGGGCGCAGCAGGTCGGCCCCTTCCTCGACATCATCGAGAAGCGCGGTGCCGGCACCGGAGCGCTGCGCCGCTTCCGTTATGCGGTCCGTATCTGCCCCGAGCCGGTGCACTGGGGAGGCCTCTCCGGCTGCACCTACTCCGAGGGCGTGTCGTGGGGCAAGTTCGTGCCCCCGGCCGAAGGCGGCCGCTTCGCCGAGGTCCCCGCCGACGCCACCGTCGCCTGGCCGCTGCTGCTGGCCGGCGTGCTCGAGCGCCTCGGCAAGCGCTGACCGCGCCCACGGCGCCACCCATCCGCCACCATGTCCGTCGGCTGCGCCGAGAGGCGTGGCACCAGACGGGACATGGACATCGAAACCTCCGAGGAGAACCATATGACCGCCATCCGACTTCGTACCCGACGAACACCAGCGCGTACCTTCCCGGGACTCCCCCTCCTCTCGACGCTCGCCGTACTGGTCCTCTCGCTCGCCAGCGCCCCGGCCGCTCTTGCGGGTATCCACTACCAGCAGGAGACCACCAGCTCGCCGGACAACGCCGCCGGCATGACCGCCGAGGTGTGGATCGATCAGGAGAAGGGCCGGATCGAGATCCGGAGCAGCGCCAACCCGATCCTCCCCGCCGGCAGCTACATCGTCACCCAGGACGGCGGCCGCACGTTCTTCCTGGTCGATCCCGAAGCGGAGACCTATTCGCGCTTCGACGTCAACGCGATGCTCGGCGCGGCCGGCGCCATGCTCGACTCGCTCGGCGGCGTGGTCGACTTCGAGTTCAGCCAGCCGCAGATCGAGGTGCTCGACGAGGGTGCCGGCGACGAGGTGCTGGGAATGTCCACCCGCTACCTCAAGCAACGGGTCACCTACGACATGACGATCAAGGTCCTCGGCATGAAGCGCAGCCAGCAGGCCGAGTCGACCACCGAGATGTGGATCGCCGACATCGACAGCGAGCACCAGATCGGCATGTGGCTGCGTACCGAGCCGCCGCGCACCGGCAATGCCCAGCTCGACGAGGTGATCGCAGCGCAGAGCGACTTCCCGGAGGGCGTTCCGCTGCGCACCCGCACGACGACCGTCTCGCGCCAGATGAACCGCAAGGGCGAGGTCAAGAACGAGTCGACCTCGGTGGTCGAGATGCGGGTCACCTCGTTCGAGGAGGTCGACACCTCCGGCATCGACTACAGCGTGCCGGCGGGCTTCGCGGAGGTACCGATGATGGTCCCCGGCGCCACCGACGAAGAGGGCGGCAACCCCCTCAGCGGGCTGTTCAAACGCGACGGCGGCTGAGCCCGAACACCTGGCTGCCTTAGGCGATCAGTCCGGCGATCGCGGAGGCAGCCGCTTCCCGCCCTCGTCGCGGACGAACCAGTAGAGCCCCAGGCCGCAGCGCTCGGCGAGCTCGACCGCCAGGGTCGACGCGGCGCCGACCGCGATCAGCGCGTCGACCTCGCTGCACAGCGCCTTGTGCACCAGCTCGAAGCCGGCGCGGCCGCTGACCACCAGCAGGAGATCGTGCAGCACGTGATCGTCGCTGCGCTCGCCACCTGCGACCCGCCCGCCGATTCGCGGTGTCGCGCCGTCGAACCCGCCGCGCAGCGCGGCACCGACCACCTTGTCGACCGCGTTGTGGCGGCCGACGTCCTCGCGCAGCAGCAGCAACTCGCCGTCGTAGCCGAACAGCGCCGCCGCGTGCAGGCCACCGGTCTGCTCGAAGAGCTCCTGGCGCTGCCGCATCACCGCCGGCAGTCGCCGCACCAGCTCCGGGTCGAGCCGGCGGGCCCTGGCGCTGCGCCGGCTCGCCAGCGGTCGTGGGCGCTGCGCCTCGAGATCCTCGAGCCGCGCCTTGCCGCAGACCCCGCAGCCGCCGACCATGGCGAACTCCCGTTCCATCCGGCGGCGCGCCCAGCGGTCGAGCGCCGCCTCGTCGAGCTCGATCTCGCAGCGCGCCGAAGCCCCCGCGGAACCCTCGACCGCGACGATCTCGGCCGCCTCGACCTCGCTCCATCGACCGATCACCCCTTCGCAGCGCAGCAGTCCTGCGACGAGATCGAGATCGTCGCCCGGCGTTCGCAGGGTGACCAGCCATGGCCTGCCGTGCACCCGCAGCTCCAGGGGCTCCTCGACCGCCAGCAGGTCGTGCCCGCCCTGCGAGGCTGCGCCGGCCGCACCCAGGGTCTCGGGGGGATCGAGAGGCAGGGCCGCGAGCCGGCGAGATCCCCGGCGTTCGGCTCCACTCATCGCGCGGCACGCGGAGCGTCGGTGTCGGTCAGGGGCTCGATCCGCACCGCAGCGCCGTAGTCGGGCTCGCCGGACTGGTGGTCGATCGCCTGACCGAGCAGGGCCATGCCCTCCGGCCAGTGCACCTCGACGTTGCCGGGCCGCATGCGGCAGCGGTGCACCCGCGCCCGCATCTCACCGTGGGCCGAGCGCAGCCTGACCTCCTGTCCGTGCTCGAGGCCGAGGCGCACCGCGTCGCGGTGGCTGATCAGCACGTCCCGCCGGCCGGCGCCGTTCAGCGGATCGGTCGGCGAGTGCACGATCGAGTTGAACTGGTGGCCGCGGCGGGTCGACAGCCAGAGCTCTCCCGGCTGCCGCCGACGCTCGGGGGCGCTGACCGGCACGAAGCGCGCCCTGCCGTCAGGGGTGGCGAAGACGCCGTCGGCGAACAGTGTCGGGCCGCCCCACTGCACCTGGTCGCCCTGCTCGGCGAGCCGTTCGATGCCCTGGTAGAGGGGGATCGCGGCGGCGATCTCACGACGGATCGCTGCGGTGTCGCCGAAGGTGACGAGATCGGCACGGTCCGGGTGCACGAGCGCCGCGAGCTCGCACAGCACCTCCCACTCCGGACGCGCGCCGCGCACCCGCGGCCCCGGGACCTCGGGCGAGAAGACGATGCGGCGCTCGGTGGTCGTCTCGGTGGCGCCGCCCGGCATATCGTAACGGGTCGCCGCCGGCAGCAGCAGGGTGGCGCAGCCCGGCTGCGGGTCGACCAGCATCGAGCGGTTGAACACCAGGTCCTGGTGCACCCGCAGCCGCGGCCTGGCCAGAGCCTGACGATTGCGCGCCTCGTCGGGCACCGTGTCGAGGAAGCTGCCACCGACGATCCAGAAGACGTCGATCTCGCCGCGCGCCGCGGCCTCGATCTGGGCCACCGCCGCATGCCCGGGGCCCGCTGGCGGGGCGAAGCCCCACACCCGGCCCCAGAGCTCCCGCGTCTCTTCGTCGAGCGTCGGTACGCAGCCCACCTCGGCGCCCCCCTGGACCCCCGAGTGCCCCCGGATCGGGGTCAGGCCGCGCAGCGGGTGGCCGGGCAGAGCCCGCGCCAGACCGACGTTGCACAGCGCCTGCACGGTGTCGACGCCGTGCTCGTGCTGGGTGAGGCCCATCGACCAGACGAAGATCGTGTTCGGGTGTCGGACGAGCAGTCGCGCGAACTCCTCGATGCGCTGACGGCTGGCGCCGCTGCCCTGCTCGATCGCCTCCCAGCCGAGCGCCTCGACGTGCTCGCGGACCTGCGGCCACCCTGCGCAGCGCTCCCGCACGAACGCCTCGTCGACCCCGTCAGGCAGCGCCAGCAGGGCCTTGAGGACCCCGTTGAGGAAGGCGAGGTCGCCGCCGGTGTCGACCTCGAACCAGTCGTCGACCAGGCGCGTCCCGAACAGGGCGCTGCCGACGTTGGACGGCACCCAGTAGCGCTCCAGGCCGGGCTCGCGGTACGGGTTGACCGCCGCGATGCGCAGGCCGCGCTGCTTGCCCTCGACCAGGTACTTGGTGGTCACCGGTTGGTTGTTCGGGGTGTTCGATCCGAAGAAGACGATCAGGTCGGCTTCGAGCCAGTCGCGGTACGAGCCGGTCGAGGCGCCGTGGCCGAGCGCGCGCTTCATCGCCACCGTCGACGCGGCGTGACAGAGCCGCGCCGAGTTGTCGATGTGCGGCGTGCCGAGGAAGCGCGCCACCTTCTGCGCCACGTAGTAGGTCTCGTTGGGAATGCCGCGAGAGGTCAGGTAGAAGGCGAGACGTCGTGGATCGGCGGCCGCCACCGACGCGGCGCAACGCCGCATCGCCTCGTCCCAAGACACCTCGCGGAAGCGCGCCTCGCCGTGCTCGCGTAGCAGCGGCGACGGGATCCGGCCCAGCGCCCTCAGCTCCGCTCCGTCCATGCGCTCGAGCCGGTCGACCGGCGGCAGCGCCTCGACGTCCAGCTGGCGCATCGTGTTGAGTCGCAGCAGGTCCAGACGCACCATGCACAGGTGCACCGAGTCGAGGGTCCAGTCCCGCATCCCGGTGGTACCGAGTGCGCAGCCGTCGCAGACGCCGCGATCGAGGATCCGCCAGGCGTAGCGCCAGCGCCCGCGGTTCTCCCAAAGCACCCGCAGCATGCCGCGGAAGTGACGCGGCTTGCGTTCGCCGAGGCCGAAGGGAGCCCAGCCGGCCCGCCGCGAGAGCGCGCTCATCGCCCCTCCCCCTCGGCTCCTGCCTGCGCCACCGGAGCGCGCCGCCTCAGCGCGTCGATGGCGCCGGGGTCACCCGGCTTCCAGACGCCCCGCTCGAGGCGACGCTCGATCGCCGGCGGCGAGTAGCGGATCGAGGTGACCAGCTTGGCGGACTCGTTGAAGACGTGGACCCGACCGCGATCGCCGAGCACGATCCAGGTGCCACGCCGCTCGTCGCGCAGCACCCGCTCGTTCGGAGCCGACTCGAGATCGGGCAGTGCCATGCCGGTCGGCCGGGCCTCCTTGCGGCGGTCCTCGGCGTGCCGCGTGCGGCGCCTGGTGGCGCGCTCGCGCCGCTGCAGACGCCGCTCCAGCCCCTCCAGCACCCCCTGCAGACGAGCCGCCGCGGGCTCCGGGAGGCCCTGCGCGGCCGCACCGTCGGCGTGGCGTGCCGCCGCTCGTTCGATCTCGGCCAGGGCGCGACGCGCCCAGGCGAAAGCCTCGGACCAGGGTGGATGACCACCGAAGGCGGCCTCGAGGTCGTCACCGTCCTCGGCGATGCCGAGCGGCAGCAGCTGCACGCGCCGCGGGCGACCGGAACCGCCGGTCGAGACACACAGGAAGCTCACCGCGCAGCGCTCGGTGGCGTCGCGCCGGTACCATCCCGCCGCCACCTGACCGTGCAGCTCGAAGTCGGCGCCGTCGCGGTAGGCGGGGAGCAGGTCGCGCTGCAGGTCGTCGCCGGACTCGAGCAGGGTCACCGGCGCGCCGCCGGAACGGTACAGGTCTTCGATCGCCGGGTGCCCGAGATCGAGCAACCGCTGCCCGTAGTCGACGAAGCGGGCCGCGCCGGTCGGGCCGTAGCCGGCGAAGACCTGTCGCGGCGCGGGCGACAGCTCGCAGCTGCACGGGTCGCGGTGGCGGGCGCACGGAACCCGACCAGCCCGGAACAGCCTCTGCTCGCGGCGGAAGGCGTCCGCCGCGGCGGCGATCTGCTGCTCGAGATCCGCCGCCGCGACCGAGTGGTCGCCAGCGAGATCGAGGTCGAGGGTCAGGCGCAGGCGGCGCGGAGTGCGCGGCGAGCTGCTCGCCTCCTCGAGACGCCTGACCGCCGCCTCGGCAAGCGAACGCACGGCCTGCTGCAAGGCTTCCGGCGGCTCGGTCGCGGAGGCGCCGGGCGGCCTCCTGCGCCGCCGCGAGCCGGGGCCCGACCTGCGCCGCCGCGAGTGCCCGCGCCTGCCGCCGGTCTCCTTCCTGCCCCCGGTGTCGGCACCGTCGGCCACTCCTCCGGCCCTCCTTCCGCTGGACTCGAGCTGCGGGGCCCGGCGCGAGGACCCCAGCGGAGATTGTAGTCTCCCGACCGGCTCCGCTATCGTCACGCTACGACCGCCGGCGGCCCTCCGTCCGCCGCCCGGGCGATCGCTCCACGGCACCGGGAAGAGAACGGGCCCCGCGACCCATCCCGAATCCGCGGCCCCGGCTCGATCACTGGTTCGACCCCGATCCAAGACCCGACACTGCGTCGGCCGCGCCCTCGCGCCCGACGCCGCGCCGCGCCGCACGGCGCCGCGGGTCTGCAAACACAGCGAGAATCATGCAACCCACCGAAGGCTTCCTCGAACAGGTCAACGTCGCGTTCGACCGCGCCGCCAAGTACCTCAAACACGACCCCACCCTGCTGGCGCAGGTACGCGCCGTCAACTCGGTCTACCGCATGTCGTTCCCGCTGCGGCGCGACGACGGCACCATCCAGGTGATCGAGGCCTGGCGCGCCGAGCACAGCCACCACAAGATGCCGACCAAGGGCGGCATCCGCTACTCGATGGCGGTCAGCGAGGACGAGGTGATGGCGCTGGCGGCGCTGATGACCTACAAGTGCGCCATCGTCGACGTGCCGTTCGGCGGCGCCAAGGGCGGCGTGCGCATCTCGCGCTCGGACTACTCGCAGGCGGAGCTGGAGCGGATCACCCGTCGCTACACCATCGAGCTGGTGCACAAGAACTTCATCGGCCCCGGCCAGGACGTTCCTGCGCCGGACTACGGCACCAGCGCCCAGGAGATGTCGTGGATCGCCGACACCTTCCAGACGGTGTCGCAGAGTGAGCTCAACGCCCTCGCCTGCGTCACCGGCAAGCCGCTGTCGCAGGGCGGCATCCGAGGCCGCAAGGAGGCCACCGGCCAGGGCGTCTTCTACGGCCTGCGTCAGGCCTGCGACATCGCCGAGGACATGAAGCGCATCGGCCTCAAGCCGGGGATCGCGGACAAGACGTTCGTGGTCCAGGGTCTGGGCAACGTCGGCGAGCACGCCAGCCGCTTCATGATCGAGGGCGGGGCGCGCATGATCGGCGTCGCGGAGCGCGAAGGCGCCATCTCCGCGCCCGAGGGCATCGACCTCGAGGCGCTGCTCGCCTTCCGCCAGGAGACCGGCTCGATCGTCGGCTTCCCCGGCTCCACCGCGCTCCCGTCGCGCGCCGCGGCGCTCGAGCTCGAATGCGACATCCTGATCCCGGCGGCGCTGGAGAAGCAGATCACCAGCGAGAACGCGTCGCGGGTGCGCGCCAAGATCGTCGCCGAGGCGGCGAACGGCCCGACCACCGCGCTGGCCGACGACGAGCTGCGCCAGCGCGGCGTGCTGATCGTGCCCGACACCTTCCTCAACGCCGGCGGCGTGATCGTGTCCTACTTCGAGTGGCTCAAGAACCTCTCGCACGTGCGCTTCGGCAGGTTGCAGAAGCGCTTCGAGCAGGGCGCCTACCGACGCATCCTCGACGCGATCGGCGAACGCACCGACCGTCCCTTCTCGGCCGCCGAGACGGAGATCCTCACCCGCGGTCCCGGCGAGGCCGACCTCGTGCAGTCCGGTCTCGAAGACACGATGTCCGACGCCTACGTCCAGATCCGCGAGCTGTCGAAGAGCCTGGGGACGGACCTGCGCACCGCGGCGATGGCGACCGCGATCGAGAAGGTCGCGATCACCTACGAATCGCTGGGCATCTTCCCCTGACCCACGGCCCGGACGGCGCATCGCCTCTCGACGACCGGCGAATCGCCGTCGTCCGCCGCCCGGGCACGCCGACGACACCGCCTTCGAGACCATGCTGCTGCCGCTGCTCCTGATCGCCCTCAGCATCGCCGTGCTCTACGCCGGCGGCGAGGTGCTGGTGCGCTACGCGACGGCTTTGGCCAGGGCGCTGCGCATCAACCCGCTGATCGTCGGCCTGACGGTGATCGCCTTCGGCACCTCGGCGCCCGAGCTCGCCGCCGCCCTTTCCGCGGCAGCCGCGGGGAGCCCGGCCCTGGCGGCCGGCAACGTGATCGGCTCGAACATCGCCAACGTCGGCCTGATCCTCGGCCTCGCGGTGCTGGTCAATCCGATCCGGGCCGAGCTCTCCTTCCTGCGCCGCGAGATGCCGTTCATGATCTTCTCGGCGGTGCTGGTGGTGGGCTGCGTCGCCACCGGCGCCTTCACCCGCTGGCAGGCCGCCCTGCTGCTGATCCTGATGGTCCTCTTCCTGCGCTCGATGCTGGCGCAGGGCGCCGTGCCGCACGAGGAGGACGGAGTGCCCGACACCACGTGGATCGTCGGGCTGGTCGGCTCTTCGATCGGCATCGTGCTGCTGGTCGTCGGCGCCGACCTGATGGTCGACAACGCGGTGATCCTGGCGCGGCGCTACGGCGTCAGCGAGCGGGTCATCGGGCTGACCCTGGTGGCCTTCGGCACCAGCGTGCCCGAGCTCGCCAGCGCCCTGGTCGCGGCCCTGCGTCAGCAGACCGGCCTGCTCATCGGCAACATCGTCGGCTCGAACATCTTCAACACACTGCTGATCCTGCCCGCGGCTCTGCTGGTCCATCCCTTCCCGGTGCGCTTCGCGGAGTTCGGCATCGACGCGCTGGTCGCCCTCGGCTTCGCCGTGCTGCTGCTGCTGCTCTTCCTGATCTTCGGCAGGCACACCGTGCACCGCTGGGAGGGCGCCGTCCTGCTGACCTGCTACGCCGCCTACGTGGGTCATCTGGCAGTCTCGCAGTGACCGGACGCCCTCGCCTCCCGTCGGCTACCGTTGACCGCCGGCCCTTCTCATCGACCCTGCCGCTTCTCCGAGGAGCCCGCACCCGACCATGAGCGACGCGACCCTCTCGACCACCGGCCCAGAAGTCCAGACGCCACGACCGCACGGCGGCGCCGACGCGAGCTCCGGCGACGACCGGGCCGCCAGCTCGACTTCCTTGACCTCGGCGACCGCGGTGACCGCCTTCCACCGTCGCCACAACGGCCCCGGGCCCGAAGACGTCGAGCGCATGCTGGACCGTCTCGGCCTCGACGATCTCGAACAGCTGGTCCAGGCCACGGTGCCGCCCGACATCCGCGTCGAGAAGCCGCTGCGTCTCGGGCGCGGCGTCGACCACGGCCTCGGCGAGCACGAGGCGCTGGAGCGACTGCGCCGCATCTCCGGCGCCAACCTGGTGCGCCGCTCGCTGCTCGGCATGGGCTACCACGCCAGCGTGACGCCGCCGTGCATCCAGCGCAACGTGCTCGAGAATCCCGGCTGGTACACCGCCTACACCCCGTACCAGGCCGAGATCGCCCAGGGACGACTCGAGGCCCTGCTGAACTTCCAGCAGATGGTCCTCGATCTCACCGGACTCGAGATCGCCAACGCGTCGCTGCTCGACGAGGCCACCGCGGCTGCCGAGGCGATGGGCCTGGCCTTCGCCGCGGCCCGACAGAAGAAGAACCGCTTCCTGGTCGCCGAAACGGTGCATCCGCAGAACCTCGAGGTGGTACGCACCCGCGCCGAGCCTCTGGGCATCGAGGTGGTTTCCTTCGATCCGGCCGGCGATCCGTCCGCGCTCGATTGGAGCGACGTCTTCGGCGTCGCCCTCCAGTACCCCGACACCCTGGGCGAGGTGCGCGACCCGGGCGGCATGATCGCCGAGGCTCGCGCCCACGAAGCGTTGTCGATCGTCATCGCCGATCCCCTCGCGCTGGTCCTGCTGCGCAGCCCCGGCGAGCTCGGCGCCGATCTCGCGGTGGGGTCGACCCAGCGCTTCGGCCTGCCGATGGGCTTCGGCGGACCGCACGCCGCGTACATGGCAACGCGCGAGGAGTTCAAGCGGCTGCTGCCGGGCCGCGTCGTCGGGGTGTCGAGAGATCGCCAGGGACGCCCGGCCCTGCGCCTGGCACTGCAGACGCGCGAGCAGCACATCCGCCGCGACAAAGCGACGAGCAACATCTGCACCGCGCAGGTGCTGCCAGCGGTACTCGCCAGCATGTACGCCGTCTACCACGGGCCGCGCGGCCTGCGTCACATCGCCGAGACGGTGCACCGTCACGCCGCCCTGTTCGCCGCCGAGCTGCGCCAACGCGGCGCCGCGGTGGTCAGCGAGCGCTTCTTCGACACCGTCCTGGTCGAGGTCAGCGAGCGTGACCGGCTGCTGCACCGCGCCGCCGAGGCCGGTTTCAACCTGCGAGCGGTCGGCGAGCACCGGGTCGCGGTCGCCTTCGACGAGCGCAGCGACCTCGAGGAGGTGGGGCTGCTGACGCGAATCTTCACCGGCCTGGAGGAGGAGGCAGCAGGCTCGGACCTGGCCGCGCACGGCGGGACCGACGCCGTCTCCTCGCCGCTCGCAGCCGAGCAGCGGCGGCAGGACGCCATCCTCACCCATCCGGTGTTCTCCCGCTACCGCTCGGAGACCGATCTGATGCGCTATCTGCACCGCCTGCAGAGTCGCGATCTGTCGCTCACCACGTCGATGATCCCGCTCGGCTCGTGCACCATGAAGCTCAACGCCGCCGCCGAGATGATGCCGATCACCTGGCCCGGCTTCGCCGACCTGCATCCGTTCGCGCCGCGCGATCAGAGCGCCGGCTACGACGAGCTGTGCGAGGACCTCGAGGAGTGGCTGTGCGAGATCACCGGCTTCTCGGCCATGTCGCTGCAGCCCAACGCCGGCTCGCAGGGCGAGTACGCCGGCCTGCTGGTGATCCGCCGCTACCACCAGGAGCGCGGCGAGGGGCACCGCGACGTCTGCCTGATCCCGACCTCGGCCCACGGCACCAATCCGGCGAGCGCGGTGATGGCCGGCCTGCGGGTCGTCGCGGTGCGCTGCGACGACCAGGGCAACATCGACCTCGAGGACCTCGCCGCCAAGGCGGAGGAGCACCGTGACCGGCTCGCCGCCCTGATGGTCACCTACCCCTCGACCCACGGCGTGTTCGAGACCGAGATCCGGCGGATCTGCGAGCTGGTGCACGAGGCGGGCGGCCAGGTCTACCTCGACGGCGCCAACATGAACGCCCAGGTGGGCCTGTGCCGTCCGGGAGACTACGGCGCCGACGTCTGCCACCTGAACCTGCACAAGACGTTCTGCATCCCGCACGGCGGCGGCGGCCCCGGGATGGGGCCGATCGGCGTGATGCCGCACCTGGCGCCCCACCTGCCTGCCCACCGCACCACCCGGCGCGGAGGCGAGCAGAGCGTCGGAGCGGTGAGCGCGGCGCCGGTGGGCAGCGGCACCATCCTGCCGATCTCGTGGGCCTACATCGCGATGATGGGCTCGGCGGGCCTGACCGAGGCGTCGCGGCTCGCCATCCTCAACGCCAACTACCTCGCCAAACGGCTCGAGGAGCACTACCCGATCCTCTACCGCGGGCGCTCCGGCTTCGTCGCCCACGAGTGCATCCTCGACCTACGTCCGCTGAAGAAGGCGGGCATCGAGGTGGAGGACATCGCCAAGCGGTTGATGGACTACGGCTACCACGCGCCGACCGTGTCTTGGCCGGTCGCCGGCACGGTGATGGTCGAGCCCACCGAGAGCGAGAGCCTCGCCGAGCTCGACCGCTTCTGCGAGGCGATGATCGCCATCCGCGAGGAGGCGCGCGCCGTCGAGCGCGGCGAGATCGGGCTCGAGTCCAGTCCGCTGCGGCGGGCGCCTCACACCGCCGAGGACGTCACCGCCGACCGTTGGGAGCTGCCCTACTCGCGTCAGACCGCGGCCTTCCCGGCGCCCTGGCTTCGCGAGCACAAGTACTGGCCGCCGGTGGCGCGGATCGACAACGTCTACGGCGACCGCAACCTGGTCTGCTCCTGCGTCGGCATGGACGAATTCGTCGCCGAGGACTGAGCCCCTACCGACCGGTCGGTTACACTGCGGCTGTGTCCGTCGATCCCGATCACCGGGCGCCGACCTTCCCGGGCGCCCGCACCCCCGACAGGCAGTGGCGCCTCGAAGCACAGCCCGGTCTCGCCGAGCTGCGACTGGCGCTGCACCAGTGGGGCCGAGACGACGCGCCGCCGCTGATCCTGGCCCACGGCGGCTCCGACTTCGCCCGCACCTTCGACGGACTGGCGCCGCGCCTAGCCGACGCAGGGTGGCGGGTGGTGAGCTGGGATCACCGCGGACACGGTGACTCGGATCGCGCCGCGCTCTACTCCTGGCGCGCCGACCTGCGCGACGCGCTGCGGGTGGTCGATCACGTCGCCGCGGGCACTCCGGTGGCGCACCCTGGACTTCGTCCGGGTGCGGTGGCGATCGTCGGTCACTCCAAGGGCGGCGGCCTCTTCTCCCATCTGGCGGCCGCCTACCCCGAGCGCTTCACCGCCTACGTGAACATCGACGGCATCCCCCGCCGCATGGCGAGTCGCCGTGGATCGCGCGAGAAACCGCCGCTCGACGAGCGTATCCGTCGTCGCGACGCCCTCTTCGCGGCGTGGCTGGACCACCGGCGCGCCGCAGCCGACAAGGACCGCCGCCCCGGCACCCTCGACGAGTTGGCCGAGCGCCGGGCGCGGATGAACCCGCGCCTGTCGATGGACTGGCTGCGCTACCTGGTCGGCGTCGGCGGCACCCGCTCGGAGGATGGCTGGAGGTGGAACCTCGACCCGGTGATCCGCATGGGTGGCATCGGCCCCTGGCGTCCCGACTGGGGCCTCGTCGGCCTCGATCGCATCGAGGTGCCGATGCTCGCCATCCTCGGCCGCCAGCGCGAGCCGATGGGCTGGGGCAACGATCCCGACGAGGCGCGCGCCGACCTGCCGCCCGACGCCGAGCTCGAGATCTACGAGGACAGCGGTCACTTCGTGCACATCGAGCACCCCGATCGGGTGGCGAAGAGCATTCTCGAGTTCCTCGACCGGGCACGGCCGAGAGCGCAGTTCAGCGCCCGTCTCGACCCTCGCCGCGCGGCGACCGGCGACGCGTCGACCGGCCGAGAGCCGGTGCAGGCGCCAGGCCCCACCAGACACCTGCGGCACGCCCGCCTCACCCTTGCCCTGCACCGGCTGCGCGGCGCCGGGCCCGCGGGCGGGCAGCCGCCGCTCCTGCTCCTCCCCGGCCTCGGCGAGACGGTGGCGGCGCTCGTCGCGCCGACCGGCCCCTGGAGTCGCGAGACGCTGCGCCAGCTACCGTGGGACGGCGAGCTCTGGGCGCTCGACTGGAGCGGACACGGCGCCTCGCAGCGCGCCGCCGGCGGCGGCTACTCCACGGAGACCCTGGTCGGCGACGTCGATGCGGCGCTGGCCGAGCTCGGCCCGTCGATCCTGCTCGGCCGCGGGCTGGGCGCGTACGTCGCCCTGCTGACCGCCGGCGCCCGCCCCCGCGAGGTGCTCGGCGCCGTGCTCGCCGACGGCCCCGGGCTCGACAGCGGCTCGCCCGATCCCCTTGCTCTCGCCACGCAGGGCGCGGTCGCAGGCGAGCTCGAGCACGCACCGACCCTCGCGGAGGCGAAGGCCGCCGCGGTCGATCCCATGGCGCGGCTCGAGCTGTGCCGCGAGGTGCGCCCGCCCGGCTACGTGCAGCTCTTCGTACGCCAGGCGCTGGCGCTCGGCTCAGGCCACGACGGCCTCGTCGTCACCCCGGAGCTGGCGCACCGCCAGGAAGCGCCACCGTGGCTCGAGGCGGTGTGTTCCGCCGACGGAGTCCGCAGCGAGCCGGTCGGCGCGGCCCTGGAGCGTTGGGCCTCTGCGTCGCGCGGCGCGCCGGCGCCGGCCCGCTGAGCGGATCCGCTGCGCAAGGCGTGCGCGCAGCCGCTCCAGATCAGCCAGGCGGCGATCCTCGAGCGAAGCACTGCGCACCGCGCCGAGCAGCTCTCGAGCCTCCTGCGCGCCTTGGCTCGGCGAACCCTCCCCTGCGCCGCCGAGCAGCGCCTCGGCGAGCAGCAGCCGTACCTCGGCCAGCTGCCAGGCGTCCTCGGCGAACAGTTCCCGTCGCAGTCCGAGGGCGCGCCGCAGCAGCGGCGCCGCCTCGCGATGCGCACCGCGGGCTATCGCCAGCCTGCCCAGGGTGGTGAGCGTGTCGGCTCGCGCCAGCGGGGGGGCGCTGCGCTCGGGCGCCTCCTGCACCGCCAGGGCGGCGCGGGCGAGACGCTCGGCCTCGCTCGCGTCGTTCTCACTCCCTCGGCGCCGCAGCGCCTCGGCGAGCAGCGCCCTGGCGCGCGCCGCGACCCCGGAGTCGTCTCCCGACAGGCGCTCGAACCGCCGCAGTGCATCGCGCAGCGACGCGACCGCCTCATCGTGGTCGCCATCGAGTGCGGCGAAGCGCGCCAGGTTGACCTCCGCACCCAGGCGGTTCAGGCCATCGGGCCCGGTCGAACGGCGGAGGATCGCCACCGCCCGCCGCAGCGGCTCCTCCGCCTCGGAGAAGCGCCCGAGCTCGACCAGGGTACGGCCGAGATTGGTCAGCTGGGGCGCCCCCGCCGCGTGATCCGGACCCAGGGTCCTCTCACTGCTCGCCAAGGCTCGACGGTAGAGCGCCTCCGCCTCGGCGAAACGACCCTGTCGGGTCAGCGCCACGGCGAGGTTGTTCCGGGTTGCGGCGATGTTGGGGTGATCCTCCCCCAGTTCCTGCTCGAGCACGGCGAGGGCGTGACGCTCGTGCTCGACGGCCTGATCGTCCTGGCCGACCTGCCGCAGGCTCGAGGCGAGATAGGTGCGCTGGATCGCCGCCTCGGTGCGCAGGCCCAGGCGCGTCAGCGTCTCCAGGCCGGACAGGTGGTGCTCGACCGCGGCCTCCGACTCCTCGGCGAGGGTCGCCAGCCGACCGAGCTGAAGCTGGATCCGCGCCCACTCGACGGAGGTCTCGAAGTCCTGCAACCCGCTCGGCCGGAGCAGGGCGACCGCCTCGTCGAGCAGCGCCCCCGGCGACGCTTCGCGGCGGGCGAGATCGAGCGCCAGGGTGGCGCGCACCCGCAGCGCTCGTGCCAGGGCGCGGGCATCCGGAGGCCGTGCCGAGCGCAGATCGTCGACGGCGATCCCCGACAGCTGCCACGCACGTTCCCCTTCACCGAGGGAGGCGAGCGAGATGGCGAGCACCGAGAGGGTCGTGCCGCGCAGCGCCGGCTGTTCCCCGAGCTCGCGCTCCACCCGCTCGGCGCCGCGCAGCAGCAGCTCCTCGGCGGTGAGCTCGCCGCCGGCGGGTGAGAAGGGATCGGCGCTGGCGAAGAGGCTGCTCAGCAGGTCCGAGACCTGCTGGGTGCGCTCCGCTTCGAGGCGAGCCCGATCGCGCTGCTGCCGCGCGACCCCCGACTGCCAGACGACCGCGGTGACACCGCAGACCGCCAGGACGACCGCCAGAACGATCGCCGCCGTGGCCCGGCGGTGACGGGCAACCGCCCGCCTGAGGCGATACCTCCAGTTGCTCGGCCGCGATTCGAGCGGTCGGCCCCGCAGCGCCCTCGACAGGTCCTCGGCCATCGCGGCAGCCGAAGGGAAGCGCTCGGCCGGATCCTCGCGCATCGCCCGCGCCACGACCACTCCGACCTCGGAGCGTAGGGCCGCATCGCGATCTCCACCGGCGCCCTCGATCAGGCCGCCGAGCAGACCGCCGAGCGCGTAGACGTCGGTGGCGGTCGACACGGCTCGGTTCTGTCGCTGCTCCGGCGCCGCGTAGCGCGGCGTCATCGGCTGGAAGCGCGTCGCCACCGCCGCGTCGACGTCCTCGGGCGCGTCGAGCACCTTGGCCACTCCGAAGTCGAGCAACTTGACGCTGCCCTCGGCGGTCACCATCACGTTGGCCGGCTTGAGGTCGCGATGGATCACCAGGTTCTGATGGGCATAGTGCACCGCCCCGCAGACGTCGAGGAACAACTCGACGCGCCGCCGCAGAGTCAGGTCGCGCCGCTCACAGTGGCGATCGATCCGCTCGCCGTCGACCAGCTCCATCACCAGGTAGGGGAAGCCCTCGCGGGTCACCCCGCCGTCGAGCAGCCGCGCGATGCCGGGGTGCTCGAGGCGCGCCAGGACCTGCCGCTCGGTGCGGAAGCGACGCTCCTTCTCCGGCGTCTCCAGACCACGCGGCATGACCTTGAGCGCCACCCGCTTGTCGAACGACTCGTCGGCCCGCTCCGCCTCGTAGACCACGCCCATGCCGCCGTGGCCGAGGACCTCCACGAGACGGTAGCGATCGATCGTCTGGCCGACGAGGCCACGACGAGGTTCCGCCTCGAGCTCGCCACGGATCTCGTCGAGCAGATCGCCGAAGCCGCTGCCGACGTCTCCCGAGAGCAGGTCGTCACCGCCCCCCCAGGCCTCGATCAGGCGCACGACCCGCCTCCGCAACTCGGGGTCTGGGCCACACAGCTCGTCCAGCTCCTGGCGCGACGGCCGCGGCAGGGCGCCGGACGCCGGCTCGCCACAGAGCTCGAGCCAGCGCAGCACCGCCGCCTCCACGGCGGGCCAGCTGCTGTCGCCGGTTCCGCTGGGCCTCTGGGCTCGATCGTCCACGACTGCTGCCTTCACGAAAACCGAGGGCGGAACCCGCCAACGGCATCCACCTGCCGCGTCCTGCGTCGCCCCTCCGGCACGCTAGCAGCGCCGCCGGCGTGGCGGGTTTTCCGCTCGCTCCCGTTAGGGGGGAGAACGGGTCGCGAGCGGCCCGCCGAACCACCCGACTGGAGGAGCACCGATGAAGGCCAGACGAGACCTCGCGATCGGCGCCGGCCTCGCCGCTACCTGGGCGCTGACGGCGCTGGTCGCCGCACCGGCATCGGCCCAGCACGACTGCATCCCCTACACCCCGACAGAAGCCGGTACCACGATCAACTCCAACTGGGCCGTCCCCGGCGAGCAGGACGACTATCAGATCGTCATCCCGGACGATCCCGGCGGCGGCTACGTCATCGCCTCGGTCAGCACCTCGGCACCGTCGGAGCCGATGATGCGCATCATCCCACCCTCCGGGCAGGGGGTCGTGACCGACATCGCGACCACAACCAACGGCCCGTCCCCGCACACGCTGACGGTCGCCTTCGAGGTCGACGCCGACACCACCTTCGACGTCGAGATCATCGAGGACACGGTGGCCCCGATCGACCAGCACCCGGTCGCCTACACCTGGACCTGGACCTTCGTCTCGCAGGTCGACTGCTACGAGCCCAACGACGGCAGCCCCAGCTCCTGGCCGGACCCGAGCTTCGATGCGCGCGAGATCCCGCTCGACCAGGAGCTGACCGCCTACGCCATCGCCGGTCACCAGGCCTCGTCGATCCCCAACGACGCCGACCACAGCTGGGACTGGTACGAGCTCACCCTCGGCGCCCCGACCGATCTGTGGCTGGCCACCACCAAGATCCCGGACGACCAGCGCCTGCGCATGCGCCTCTATCCGAGCGACGGACCGCCGGCGATCGCCAGCGGCACCAGCTCGGTCGCCGGCGACGAGATCTCCTTCGGCCCGGTCACCGTGCCGGCGGGAACCTGGTACCTCGAGATCCACCCGATCGACAACGGTGAGGAGGATGCCCGGCTCAGCGAGGGCGAGTCGCTGCCCGATCACTTCATCACGCCTTACCGCTGGGTGGTCTCCACCGCACCGATCGCCGACTGTGGCTTCATGGCGATCTTCTGCGACGGCTTCGAGAGCGGCGACACGACGCTGTGGTCGACCTCCGTGCCCTGAAGACGTTCAACCCGACCCGTCGTCGAGACTCTCGCGCAACCAGGCGCGGGCCATCCGCCAGTCGCGCTGCAGGGTGCGCAACGAGACGCCGAGCGCGTCTGCCGCCTCCTGCTCGCCGAGGCCGAGGAAGAAGCGGCACTCGAAGACCCGCGCCAGCCGCGGGTCGACGCGCGCCAGCTGCTCCAGCGCCGCGTCGATCGCCAGCAGCAGCTCGGCCTGGGCGTCGACCCCGACCTCGACCCGGCCGAGCGAGATCGGGGCGCTCTCCCCGCCACGCTTCTGCGAAGTCCGGCGGCGCACGTGGTCGACCAGGATCTGGCGCATCGCAGTCGCCGCGATGGCAAAGAAGTGCCCCCGATCGCGCGCCGCGACGCGCGACGAATCGACCAGCTTGACGTAGGCCTCGTTGACCAGCGCCGTGGTGTCCAGGGTGTTGCCCGGGCGCAGGCGGGCGAGCTGCTGCCGGGCGATCCGGCGCAGGTCCTCGTAGACCACCGGCACCAGCCTCGGCAGCGCTTCCGGATCGCCCTCGCCGTGGGCGATCAGCAGCTCGGTCAGGTCGTCGGCCACTGGTGATCGCCGCGGTTCAGCTCAATCACCAGCGCTGGCAGCGGTCTCCGGCCCCGCCCCGGGCCGCAGCGTACGCAGCACGAAGTCCGTCATCAGGGTGTAGAGATGCTCCTCCTGCGCCGCGTCACGCACGCCGTGTCGCGCCTTCGGATAGAGCATCAGCTCGAACTGCCGGCCGGCCTTCTGCAGCGCGTAGGCGAGCTGCATGCTGTTCTGCAGGTGCACGTTGTCGTCGATGGTGCCGTGGATCAGCAGCAGCTCGCCGTGCAGGTCGGCGGCCGACTCGACCACCGATGTCGCCGCGTAGCCCTCGGGATTGGCCTGTGGT
The DNA here is from genome assembly GCA_003388555.1 of Acidobacteriota bacterium. GTDB lineage: Bacteria > Acidobacteriota > Thermoanaerobaculia > Multivoradales > Multivoraceae > QQVD01. The sequence continues at coordinate 49,443 of QQVD01000058.1, forward strand.
CGACGCATGTAACGCTCGGTGTAGACGGTGTCGTAGTAGCGCCAGTCGGTGACCGGCGCCCCGGCGATGCCGGCCGCGAAACGCTGCGAGTGGGTCAGCGCGTAGGCGGCCATGAAGCCGCCGTAGCTCCAGCCCCAGATGCCGATCCGCTCGGCATCGACCCAGGGCTGCTTCGCCAGCCAGTCGAGGCCGTCCTCGATGTCGCGCAGCTCGAGCTCCCCCATGCGCTGGTAGGCCTCGTAGACGGGCGCGATGCCCTTGCCCGAGGCCGACCGGTTGTCGCACATCCAGATCACCACGCCGCGCTGGGCGAGCAGCTGGTGCCAGGCCCAACGCCTGCCGCCCCAGGCGTCGCGCACCACCGGCGCGTGCGGTCCGCCGTAGTTGTACTGCAGCACCGGGTAGCGCCTGGAGGGATCGAAGTCGGGCGGCTTGATCAGCAGCGCCTCCATCATGAACCCGTCGCGGGTCGGCACCTGCAGCCGTTCGACGCTGCCCCAGGCGATCCCGGCGAGATCCTCGAGCTCACCATCGTCGACCACCCGCACCTGCTCTCCGGCGGTCGTGAACACCGCCGCGCGGGTGGGCTGCTCGAGGTGGCTCCAGCGGTCGTAGTAGAGCGAGGCGCTCTGGTTGAGCTCTACGGCGTGGCTGCCGCGCTGGCTGCTGATGCGCTCCACTCCGTCCGGCGCCTCGAGCCCCACCGAGTAGAGCTGCGGCGCGATCGGATCGTCCTTGGTGGCGAGGAAGTAGGCGCGTCCCTGCGACTCCGAGAGGGCCAGAAAGGAGCGAATCTCCCACTCACCGGAGGTCAGCTGGGCGACCAGCTCGCCCTCGACGTCGTAACGGTAGAGGTGCTGGAAGCCGCTGCGCTCGGAGAGCCAGAGGAAACCGCCGTCTTCCAACCAGCGCGGCTCGCCGAGCGCCTGCACGAAGGCCGGGGAGGTCTCCTCGAGCAGCAGCTCGATCTCGCCGCTCTCCGGATCGCCGCTCAGCAGGTGCAGCCAGCGCTGCTCGCGGTCCTGCACCTGGAAGACGACGCTGTCGCCGTCCGGATCCCAGCCCACCGAGACGATCAGATGGTCGCTGCTGGCGTAGCTTCCGGTGTCGAGCCAACGTGCCTCGCCGCCCACCACCGGGATCACCCCGAGAGTCACGATCGGGTTGGGATCGCCGGCCTTCGGGTAGTTGGTCACCTCGACCTTGGGCGGATCCTCGATGTGGTCGACGACGGTGAACTCGCGTACCGGCGACTCGTCGAAGCGCAGCAGCGCGATGCGCCGGCTGTCCGGGCTCCACCAGTAGCCCTTGAAGTTGCCGCGGCCGTAGATCTCCTCCTGATAGACCCAGTCGAGGCGGCCGAAGAGCAGCTCGTCGGACCCGCCGGAGGTCAGCGGGCGTTCGCGTCCACTCTCGAGATCGAGCAGGAACAGGTCGCCGCCACGCACGAAGCTGACGAAGCGTCCGTCGGGGCTGAACTCCTCGCCGACCTCCTCCTGCGGATCGAAGGTCAGCCGCTCGACGGTCGGCGCGGCGCCGTCGAAACGGGCCAGGAAGAGGTCCTCGCCGAGATGCAGCAGGGCGAGCGTGTGCCCCTCGTTCCAGCGCAGCGCGCCGTAGGCGCTCTTCTTCGCCGCAGCCGCCTCGACACCCGGCACCGCCGCGAGGGCCGCGGCGAGGGCGTCGTGATCGAAGAGCGGCTCGCTGGCGCCGCTGCGGGCGTTCACCTTCTCGTAGCGTCGCCGCTTGCCGCCCTCTTCGGCCCCATCCTCACTGTCACCCTCACCCTCGGCGCCGCCGATCTCGGTCCTCTGGATCCAGTGCTCGTCGTCGAGCCATTCGATCGACGGCACCGAGCCTTCGAAGTCGAGCCGTTGATCCTCGTCGGCACCGTAGACGTCGGCGACCTCGAGTCGCCGCAACTCCCCGCCCGGCTCCTCGGCCGACCCCTCAGTCACCTGCGCCGCTCCCACTGCGGCGACCAGCAGCAGAGCTCCTCCCGTTCCACCCGACACCCGAAACGCACGACTCATCCACCACGATCCTTCCTCGAGTTCACAGCGGGCGGCAGCGTATCGAAATCGGATCGTGGAGCGTCGACGGCACTCCGCCCGCCCGAGGAGAGGCCTCAGAACAGGAAGCGCAAACCGAGCTGGACCTGACGCGGCATGCCGGTGCCGGCGGCGATCGTGCCGTCGAAGTTGAACACCAGATTGGTCGTCTGGGGATTCAGCAGGTTCGTGTCGTTGAGCACGTTGAACACGTCGACGATCAGCTCGAGCTGCCGGTCGCCGACCGAGAAGAACCGCGACACGCGCAGGTCGAGCGACTTGAACTCGTTGTCGCGGCGACCCAGGTTGCGCTGCGTCACCGAGCCGTCCGGATGGATGTGGTCCTGCGGCGTCTGGGCGATGTCACCGCTCGCGGTGAGCGAGATCGGCTGCGCCGAGCGGTAGGTGTAGCGGGCGTTGACGTTGAAGCCCAGCGGCGCCCGCCACAGCGCCCAGGCGTTGAAACGGTGCTTCTGATCGCGGTCCGAGAGGCCGAACTCGGCGTCGAGGTCGGTGATCTTGGCGTAGCGGAAGCTGAAGGGATCGCGCTCGTTGTCGTCGTCCGACTCGTCCTTCGACCGGGTGTAGTAGGCCTGTACGTCGAAGCGCTGGCCGCGGCTGTCGACGCCGATGGTGGCGCCCTGGTAGCGGCTCTTGGCGCCCGACTCCACCGTGGTGAGCACGCCGATGCCGTTGAAGCCGCCCGGCCCCAGGCCGGTCGACCATGGCGAACCGAGCAGCGGGTCGTTGCGGTCGACGAAGCGCGTCAGGTGGTCGGTCTTGGCGTAGTTCAGCTTGGCCAGCAGCTTGGTGCGCGCCGCCACCTGTCCCTCCCACGCCAGGGCGTAGGCGTAGGTGCGCGGGTTCTGGAAGTCCTTGTCGAAGACGAAGACGCCCGGCTGGAACGGATCGCCCACCGCGCTCGGCGGGATCAGCCCGGTGATCGGCGGCGGCGGTCCGAGGAAGGGAGAGGCGGCGCTGTTGCGGAACAGGGTCTGCCCGCGCGAGCCGTCGGTGGAGCGGGTCGAGGCCAGAGCCAGACCGGGGATACGGGCCGAGTAGATACCCGCGTTGGCGCGCACCACGTGCGAGCCGTCCCCCTTCGGATCCCAGGCCAGGCCGAGGCGCGGCTGGATCATCTCGTCGTCGTCGGGGATCGTGCCGTCGGACGGGAACTCCATGCCGTTCACCACCTGGCCGATGAAGTCGCGGTAGAAGATCTCCTCGACCGGAGTGATCGTGTCGGGCTGGTACTGCGCCTCCCAGCGCAGGCCGTAGGTCACCGTCAGGTTAGGCGTCGGCTGCCAGTTGTCCTGGGCGAACAGCGCCAGCTCGTCGGAGGTGATCGTCTGGGTGCCGGCCTCCTCCACGCTCAGGCCTCCGACCCCGGCCTGCTGGAGGTACAGCAGTACCGGTCCGGTCGGCGAAGTGCCGGCGGGGCACACTCCCGTCTGCGAGGTGCTGCCGTCGGAGCACTCGATGTAGTTCGGGTTCGCCAGGTAGTTGAGGAAACCGTCGGTGGAGTTGAAGATGAAGCGCCCGTTGGCGAAGCCGATGAAGGTCTGGAACGCCGCGGTCTGATTCCACTCGACGCCGACCTTGAAGGTGTGCGCCTCGGTCAGCCGGGTCCAGTTGTCGGACAGCTGCCACCGGGTGTCGTGGTAGACCACCGGGATGAAGAAGGGCATGCCGAAGCGGTACTGGTTGGCGAAGTCGAAGGCGATGTCCGGCAACGGCCGGTCGGTGCCGGTGATCGTGGGACCACCGTACGGCCGCGGACGGTCCTCCCGGGCGAACTGGAAGCGGGCCTCGTTGAGCGAGGAACCGCTGAGGGTCGAGATCAGCGAAGCGCTCACGGCGTGAGAGTTCACCTGTTCGATCGCGTTGGCGCTGCGTCCCCACGAGTCGACGTCGAAGGTGCCGTTGACCTGCTCCGAGTCGATGTGGGAGTAGCGGGCGGTCGCCAGGTTGGCGGAGCCGATCTGGAAGTCCAGCTTGGCGAGGCCGGCGAGGCCGTCGTCGGTGCGGGTGATCGGCAGGTTCTCGCCGGGGCTGCCCAGCGAGGCCAGCGCATCGACCACCCTGGCTTCGATCCGCGTCGGGTCGTTCTGCCGCGTCGCGTCCGCGTCCTGGTAGTCGAGGGTGGCGAAGTAGAAGATCTTGTCGGCACGGATCGGCCCACCGAGAGTGAAACCGGTCTGCAGCTGCTCCGACTCGAAATCGGGCTCGAGCGAGCCGTCGGCGCGCTCGGCACGGGCCGAGAGGCTGTCGTCCTTGTAGAAGAGGTGCGCCGTGCCACGCAGGTCGTTGGTGCCCGACTTGGTGATCACGCTGACGAAGCCCGAAGAGGCTCGTCCGTACTCCGCCGGTGCCCCGTCCGGGATCACCACGAACTCCTGGATGGCGTCGATGTTGAACGTGAAGGCCGGGCGCTGGCCTCCGCGCTGCTCGCCGAAGAAGGGGTTGTTGAAGTCGACGCCGTCGACCGAGATGTTGTTCTGGATGCCCTTCTGACCGTTGATCGTCAACTCCTCTCCGTCGGGCCCCTGAACGGTCGAGACTCCCGGAGTGAGCTTGGTGAAGTCGAGGAAGTTGCGGTTGTTGTTGGGCACCTTGTCGAGCGTCTCGCGGTCGATCATCACCGAGTTCTGCGTGTTGTTGACCTCGATGAGCGGCGCGGCGCCGGTGACCGTGATCTCGTTCTCCACCGCCGCCAGGGCGAGCTCGAAGTCGATCGTCACCACCGATCCGACCGTCACCGGGATCCCTTCGCGCGTCGCGGTGGTGAAGCCTTCGAGCGCGGCAACGGCCCGGTAGTCGCCGAGCGGCAGCAGCACGGCGCGGTAGCGGCCGTTGGCGCCGGTCACGCTGGCGCGCTCGAAGCCGGTTCCCTGGTTGATCAGCGTCACGGTCACGCCGGCCAGGGCGCCACCGTTGGCGTCGGTGACCGTGCCCTCGACCACGCCGGTGGTCTGCGCCTGACCGAGAAGCGTCGACGGGCTGACCGCGGTGACCGCGATCAGCAGCACGAGGACCGAGGCGGCGATCCCTCCACCGAGGACTCGCATTGCCACCCTGCGCAGGCCGTCCACCAAGTGCACCTCGACCATGTCGCCCTCCTCGAGGAAGCTCCCGGGGCCGTCGGTCGAGCCCGTCCTGGGGCTTCGCTCGCGACCCTGGCTGATGAGAGAATCTCGGCCAGATCGTAGCCGCGGATCGCCCTGGATCGAAGGGCCCCTGCGGCCCAGCCAACGCTTGGTTGCCCGCTCGGCCAGGCCAAGTCGCTGAGCCCTCAGGAGTTCAGCCGCCGGGCGCGGATCGACCCCGGAGGAGAAATCGTCCATGACCCATCGTTCCCTGACCCGACCGACCGCATCCCGCAGCCGCCACCTGCTCGTGGCCCTGGCGATCTCGTGCCTGGCCGCGCCGGTCGCCGCCCAGCCGGAGCTCGAGGCGATCAACGTCGCTTCCCCGCTGCCGGGGATCACCACCTCCGGCCAGATCAGCGAGGGCGATCTCGAGACGATCGCCGGCGCCGGCTACGTGGCGGTGATCAACCTGCGCAGCGCCGAGGAGAACGGCAACTGGGACGCCCGCCCGCGCGCCGAGGAGCTCGGCCTCGCCTACCACACGATCCCGATCGCGGGCGCCGGCGAGGCGACTCCGGAGGCCGCGGCGCAGCTCGACCAGCTGCTGCTCGAGCTCGGCGCCTCGCCCGAGCGCCCGGTGCTGGTGCACTGCGCCAGCAGCAACCGTGTCGGGGCGCTGTTCGCCCTGCGCGAGGCAGCTTCCGGCGCCGACCGCGAGGCCGCGCTCGAGCTGGGCCGCGCCGCGGGACTTCGCAGTCTCGAGGGCCGGGTGGAGGAGATCCTCGCCGCCGACCCGGACTGAGGCCTCGATCGACCGAGGCTCAATCGTCCGGATCGATCAACCGTCCCTCGGTGTCGCGCCGCTCCGGGCCGCGCACCCGCGCCCGACCGTCGCCGAACCCGGCGTCACGGTCGCGGAAGGCGGCCTTGAGGCCGGCCTCGCGCACCTTCTGCGCGAACTGCCTGGCGCTCGGCGCCTGGTGGCCGCGAGCGTCGTTCTCGGCCGCGAGGCGCTGCAGGGTGCGCGCACCCATGAGCTCCAGACCGAGGTTGAGGATCCTCTTGTTGGCGGCGAGCAGCTCGGGGTCGATCAGGGCGAGACGATCGAGCAGCTGCTCGACCTCGGCCTCGAGCAGCTCCGCAGGCACCGACTTGAGCACCAGGCCGATCTCGGCCGCCTCGGCGCCGGTGACGGTGTCGCCGGTCAGGGTGAGGCGCTTGGCCCACTGCGGCCCGACGTTGTAGAGCCACATGTTGTTGGGCAGCGCACCGAGGTCGCGCGCCGGCGGGAAGCCGATCGTCGCGTCGTCGGCGGCGATCACCATGTCGCAGAGCAGGGCGATGTCGGTGCCCCCGGCGAGGCAGTGGCCGTGCACCTGCGCCACCACCGGCTTGTGCATGTCGAAGATCGCCATGCGCAGGCGCTGCGAGCGCTCGAGCTGCCACGCGTCGTCGTCGAACGAGCTGGCTCCACGCCGTTCGGCCGCCGTGGAGTCGCCATCACGCGACGCCGCGAAGCCCGAGAGGTCGTAGCCGGCGCAGAAGCTGGGGCCGTCGCCCTTGATGACCACCGCGTGCACCCGCCGATCGTCGTCGGCCTCCCACAGTGCGTCGTGCATCTCCTGCAGCAGCCGCAGGTTCATCGCATTGCGCTTCTCCGGGCGCGCGAGCACGACGCGGGCGCGGCCGCGCTCGACCTCATAGCGAATGTGCTCGCGCCGGCCGTCGGCGGAGCTCACAGCGTCAGCCCCTCGATGCACTGCGGCTCGAGACGGCGCCGCATCGCGTCGTCGATCGGCAGGGCCCGCCGTGCCTCGAGATCGAACCGCACCGCGACCGCCTCGGCGGTGGCGTAGGCGGCGCCGCTGCGCGGGTCGAGCAGCCAGTGCACGAAGTGCTGGGTCTTGTTGCCCAGCGCCCGCAGACCCGAGCGCACCTCCACCAGGTCGCCGACCCGCGCCGGGCGCCGGTAGGCGAAGCGGTACTCGAGGGCGGCGCCGCCTATCCCCGAGGCACCGGCCGTGCTGCGATCCTCGCCGCGCAGCCGCCAGAGCAGGTGGGGAATGCCGTCCGACAGGCAGGCCATGAAGGCGGCCTGGCGTACCCCGCCGCGACCGTCGCCGTCGGCGGGCGAGAACACCCGCCGGTGGATCGGCACCATGCCGAGCCGCACGGCGGTTTCGAGGTCCGCTGTCTCGCGCCTCGGGCCCGGATCGATGCCGCGAGGAGCGCCACGGTCGGGCAGCTCGACGAAGGAGTCGCCGAGGGAGTCGAGGGGGTCGAGGACGGCACCGTCGGCCGGGGCCCGGGCCAGGCGCACCTCGAGCAGGAAGGTCGCGTGCACCAGCCCGTCGGAGGGCCGCACCATCTCGAGATAGGCCACCTGGGCCTGCCCGCAGCCGTGCTCCGCGCCGACCGCCGGCGCCAACCAACCGCCGCGCACGACGTAGGCGCCGGAAGGCCGCACCTCGCGGTGGAATCGGATGTGCTCCCCGACCACCACCGCGGCCTCGCCATCGCGGTCGGCCGGCGCTACGCCGAGCAGGAGGAAGGCGAGGGCCTCGTGCGCGCGCTCGACGTAGAAGCGCACGTTGAGGTGGCCCATCGCGTCGCACTCCCAGGTCTGCGCGACGCCGTGCAGCAAGTCGTCCAAGTCGATCTCTCAGAGTCTGTTCGGCGCGGTCCAGGCCCCCGCGCGCCCCGCCCGAGGTCACGCCCGGAGTGGGTGACGAGCTCGTCGCGCGGCTGGTATCCTGCCAGATCGCCAGGCTGCACGCGCGAACAGTGCGCCAGATCCCGTCCCCTCCCCTCGTTTCTTCTCTACGAGCCCTGCACAGGTCGCCGCGCCAGAGATGCCCGCCAAGGTCCGCAACAAGCTCGGCCAGCTGCTCTTGGAGCGCGGCCTGATCACGCGCAGCGAGCTCAACCGGGCTCTCGAGCACCAGCGGCTCACCGGCGGTCGGCTAGGCACCACCCTGCTCGAGATCAGCTCGATCGACGAGGAAGACATGCTGAAGGTGCTCGGCGCCTTCTTCGAGGTGCCGACCGCCTCGGCGAAGGACCTGTCCGAGATCCCCCGCGGCGTGCTCGAGCTGCTGCCTCGCGAGCTGGCGCGCCGCTATACGGTGATCCCCTTCCGCCTGCGCGGCAACACCCTCTATCTCGCCTCGCCGCAGCCACTCGATCTCTCCATCGAGAGCGAGATCGCCGCCATCACGTCGCGCCTGGTGCGGGGCGCCGTGGCGCTCGAGGTGCGCATCTGCGAAGCGCTCAACCGCTACTACCACGAGCCCGTCCCGGTCCGCATGATCGGGCTGATGCGACGCCTCAGCGCCGGTGACCGGGTGCGCGACACGCAACCGCTCCAGGTCTCCAAGTCGCGAGCCTCCGAGGAGGATGCGTCACCCCAGAGGCCGGCCGACGATCCGAGCGCCGTGACCCAGGAGTGGCTCTCCGACTCGTCTCTGAGCGACGACGATGCCGCCCTGGCGGGATCGACCGGCAAGCTGGTCTTCGACTCCGAGGACGAGGGAGAGGTCGACGAGGACATCGCCGGCTTCCTCGACAAGCTCGGCCCGCCACGCAGCGCCACCAGCGTGGTCGGCGACTCCGAGGAGGAGGGCGAGGAGATCTCCGCCCCCGAACGCCCCCAGTCCGACGTGCCGCTGGTGGGACCGACCCTGGTGGCGCTGCGCGCGGCCGGCAGTCGCGACGACGTCGCCGCCGCGCTGATCGACGGCCTGGCCCCCAGCTTCTGCCACCGCCTCCTGCTCGGCCTGCGCGGGCATCAGGTCAACGGTTGGCACGGCGACGGCCTCGGCTTCTCCAAGGAGCGTCTCGAGAAGCTCTACTTCGATCTGGTGCAGGCGCCGCCGCTGCTGGCGCTGGAGAAGGGCTCGCCGTTCTGGCTCGGTCCACTCGGCGACACCCCGGCCGCGGAGGCGATCCGCGGCGTCTTCCGCGGCAGGTCACCGTCGGTCTGCCTCATCGTGCCGCTGCGGGTGGGCGAGCGCACCGTCGCCTTCCTCTACCTCGACAACGGCGGCGACGGTGTCAGCTCGGCCCCGATCGGGGAGATGCAGCGCGTCGCGCGCGAGGGGAGCATCGCGATCGAACGGCTGATTCGCGAGCGCCAGGCGCAGCGCGGGGCTTGACGCTTCGGTCGACGGTCAGCCGCCGCAGTGCACCACCAGGCGTCGCTTGGAGCCGATCCTGCGGTGCTCCCACAGGAAGACGCCCTGCCAGGTGCCCAGCGCCAGTCGCCCGTCCAGCACCGGGATCGAGAGCGACGTGGCGGTGAGCGCCGCACGAATGTGCGACGGCATGTCGTCCGGCCCCTCCGAGGTGTGGGTGAAGGACGGATCGTCCTCCCTCACCAGGCGCGACAGCCAGCCCTCGAGGTCGGCCCGCGCGCTCGGGTCGGCGTTCTCCTGGATCGTCAGGCTGGCCGAGGTGTGCTGGATCATCACCGTGCACAGGCCTTCGCCGAGGCGCGCCTCGTCGACGAGCTGCTGGATCCTCGCCGTGACGTCGACGAGCCCCTGGCGCCGGGTCTGGACTTCGATGCGGTGGACGCTCATGTGGCGGACTGGTTCGGCGGACGGCGGCGATCCTGCCACAGGCGAGGGGTGCGGTGCGCCGCCGGGACGGGCTGGCTGCTAGGCTGAGCGGGCTCCGGGGGAGTGCCCGTCCGATCGAAGAGGCCGAGAGGAGCAGAGACCGTGTACCGGACTTCACGCCTTGCCAGGAGCCTGCGCGTCGCGGCGCTGGTGATCCTGGCGCTCTCCCTGCCCTGCGCGCTCGGCGCGCAGAGCCTCTACAGGGTGATCGAGGCCCCGGACCCGGGCGCCCCCGAGACCGAGCTGCGACTCCAGGTCGACACCGCGCTGCTGCGGACACTGCCGGAGCGCCTCGTGTTACGGCTGCCGGGCGGCCCGGTCGAGGCGGTGCGGCTCGACGCCGAACGCCGCGCCGAAGGAGTGCTGTGGCGCGGATCGCTGGGAGCGGCCGCCGATCCGGAGCTGCCGCGCGGCGACGCCACCGCGCCGATCTCGGTGGTGCTCACCCTGCACCGCGACATCCTGCTCGGTCGCATCTTCAGCGCCGAGGGGCACTTCGCGGTCCAGCCGAGCGACATCGACGGCGCCCACCGGCTGAGTCGCATCGAGCGGCTCGCCGGCGTCGTGCGCAGGAGCGCAGGGGCCGCCGCGCTGCCGGCTCCGTGCGCCGGGCCCGCCGGAATCGACCGTGAGGTTCCCACCGGGGCGGCGCGGCTCGCGGCAGCGGCTGGAGACCTCCAGAGCCCCGGTGCCCAGAACGGCACACCGCGGCTCGACGTGATGATCGCCTACACGCCGCGCGCCCAGGCCGAGCTCGGCGGCGGCCGGCTGCAGGCCGAGGCCGTCGCCGCGGTCGACTACCTGAACACCTCGCTGGCCAACAGCGGCGTCAGCGGCCGCGGCCGCCTGGTCGAGACGGTGATCGCGCCCCAGCTCGACCACCTGCGCAGTCAGGCCGATGGGCTGCCGACCCTACGCGTCGATCCCACCGTCCTCGCCCAGCGCGATGCCGCCCGGGCCGACGTCGTGGTGCTGTTCATGGCCTCCTCGGACTCCGCCGACGGCTGCGGCCTCGGCTACGTGATGCTGCGCGGAGACACCCCGGTGACGATGGCGCCCTACGCCTTCAGCACGGTCAACGTCGGCTGCGACATCGGCTCGACGACGGCGCACGAGATCGGCCACAACCTGGGCCTCAACCACGATCCGCAGAACGCCAACGTCGCCGACCACCGCAAGTACGCGCCAGACGCCCACGGCCACTTCTACGGCCTCACCTCCAACTTCAAAACGGTGATGTCGTACGGCCCGTTCAACGACATCCCCTACTTCTCGACCCCCGACATCATCGTCCGGGGACAGCCGATCGGCATCCTCGACGAGCGCAACAACACCCGTGTGCTCGGCGAGACGCTGCGCATGGGCTCGCGCTTCCACGACGGCAATTCGCCGCCGACGCCGTCCGGCAACCCCGAGATCGCCCCGACCGATCTGAGCGCCAGCGAGGTGAGCCCCAGCGCGGTGACCCTGAGCTGGCTCGACAACGCACCCGACGAGATCTCGGTGCTGATCGAGCGGCGTGCCAGCGGCGAGGCCTGGCAGCAGATCCTGCAGCTGCCGCCCGACAGCGTCAGCACCCGGGTCGAGGGGTTGATCCCCGCGACCTCCTACGACTTCCGTGCCCGGGTGCGCACGGCGAGCGAATACTCCACCTACTCGAACCGCGTCACGGTCATGACCCTCTCGGGACCGGGGCGACCCGAAGCGATCGAGGCGACCCCGTTCAGCGCCACCGCGATCCTCGTCACCTACTCCGGCATCGCCGCTGGCGACACGGTGCGGGTCGAGCGCCGCGGGCTCGACTCGCTGCCCGGCGAGTGGGATCTCGCTCTCGAGGCGGTCGAGGACGGCAACGGCTCGGTGCTGATCCCGGGACTGGAGCCGGGCGAGCCCTCGACCTTCCGGGTGCTGGCGGTGGGTGCCAACGGTGAGCCTTCCGAGCCCTCGGAGCCTCTCCACGCCACCACCCGGTGGGCCGACGGCGAGTGCGTCGCGGACGGTCAGACCCTCTGCCTGCTCGGCGGGCGCTTCGAGCTGCGGGCGCACTGGAACGATCCGTTCAACCCGCCGCTGAGCGGCGCGGCCGGCACCACCACCGTGCCGGGATCCGACGAGACCGGCCTCTTCTACTTCTTCGACGCCGCCAACGTCGAGCTGGTCAGCAAGATGCTCGACGGCACCGGCCTGACCGACAGCTACTGGCACTTCTACGGCGCCCTCTCCAACGTCGAGTACTGGGTCACCGTGCGCGACACCTCGACCGGGGCGCAGAAGACGTACCACAACGAGCCCTACGACCTGTGCGGCGCCGCCGATCTCGAAGCCTTCTTCGATCCGCCCACCGGCGCGGCGCGCCGGACGGCCCCGTCCTCCACTGCGGCGTCCCCTCCGCCGCAGCACACGGTGTCGGCCTCCGGCGCCTGCGTGCAGGACGACGAGCGCCTGTGCCTGCGCGACGGCCGCTTCGAAGTCACGGTGCAGTGGACCAGCGCGACGGGTAGCGGTGTCGGCCGGCCGGTCGCCGGGACCGCCACCAACGACTCCGGCTTCCTCTGGTTCTTCACCCCGAGCAACCTCGAGCTGGCGGTCAAGATCCTCGACGGCCGACCGATCAACGGCAAGTTCTGGTTCTACTGGGGCGGCCTCTCCGACGTCGCCTACACCATCCAGGTGCGCGACACGGTGAGCGGCCAGACGGCGAGCTACGCCAGCGAGGCCGGCAGCGTCTGCGGCGGCGCCGACGTCGAGGCGATCGACGGCTGACCGCTCAGCCCGCCTCGCCTGGCAGACCGTCCAGGGTCTCCTCGTTCTTGGCGATGCGGCTCTCGAGCTCGAGGCCGGCGAGCTCGGCGCGGCGGTGCGAACGCACCAGCTCGTCGTGCTCGGCGGCGCTGCGGTCGCGCTCTGCGCGCGCCTCGTCGAGCTGCGCTCGGAGTGCGTCGACGGCCCGCTGCCGCTGCGCCAGCTCCTCCTCCGCCCGCTGCCTGCGCCGGCCCAGCTCCCCCATCTCTTCGCGACGCCGCTCGAGCTGCTCGCGATCCTTGGCGAGCTGGGCCTCGAGCGCGCGGCGCCTGGCGACGTCGAGCGCCCGCTGGCGACTCTTCACCGCTGGCTTCACCGCTGCGTTCGCCGGCGGCTCGGCCGACGGCTGCGGAGGCGCCGGGCCCGCGGCGCCGACGGCGAGCCCGAAGAGAAGGTCGAAGTCGGGCGGCTCCAGCTCGCGGACCAGCGTGCCCGCCCGCTGGTCGACCGGCGGAGTCTCGTCGGCCTGGCGTGACGACAGCGCCTCGAGCGTGCGGCGCACCGCGTTGGTGGTCGTCCGGGCGGCGGCATGACCGTCCGCGAGCAGGTGCTCCTCGGCCCGTGCGGTGAGCCGGTCGACCAGGCGCCGCCGAGCCTGCGTGAGCTGGCGCACCTCCTCACCGGCCTGGTCGGCGCGATGCGCCGCGCGCAGCTCCTCGCCGGTGCGTTCGAGCCGCGACAGCTCCTCGCCGTCGCGGTAGCGGAGCTGGTTCACCGCCCAGGCCGGCAGCGACGGCTTGGCGAGGCGGCCGAAGGCGGCCACCTCCTGGCGCGGCACCCCGAGCTGCTTCAGCGCCGCGACCTGCTCCCTGCGACGCTCGACGAACCCCTTCAGGTCGCCGTCGTAGACCCGGGCCCGCGCCTGCTCGATGGCGTCTACGGCGTCTACGGCGTCTACGGCGTCCACGTCGTCCGTGGCCGATCCGCTCACCGCCGGCTCACGACACGCTCGGTTGCGCCGCGTCCCGCTTGCGGTCCGCTCTCCCCTCGCCGCCAGACCGCGGCGCGTGGTCGAGCAGCCTGCGCACCATCGCCAGCAGCACCTCGAGCTCGAACGGCTTCTGCAGGAAGTTGATGCTGCGATCGAGGATCTCGCGCCGGTCGAGAGCGTCGCGCGGGTAGCCGGAGACGTAGAGCACCTCGAGGCCGGGCGCCTCCTTCTTCAGCGCCCGCGCCAGCTCGGCGCCGCTGCGCCCGGGCAGCACGACGTCGGTGAGCAGCAGGCTGGGGAAGACGGGCGCGGCGCGCAGCACCTCCTCGGCCTCGTCCGCGGTCTCCGCCTGCAGCACCCGATAGCCGTGCGACTCGAGCGAGGAAGCGATCAACGAGCGCACCGCCTGCTCGTCCTCGACCAGCAGGATGGTCTCGTCACCGTCGAGGTTGCCGGTGCCGGCGAGCTGGGAGAGGCGGTGGGCGCCGGAGGAGTGGCGCGACGTCGTCGGCAGGTAGATGCGAATCTCGGTGCCCTCGTCGACCTTGCTGCGCAGGTCGATGTAGCCCGAGCTCTGGTGCACCAGCCCGTAGACCATCGACAGCCCCAGACCGGTGCCCTCTCCCGAGGCCTTGGTGGTGAAGAAGGGCTCGAACACGCGGTCGATCAGCTCGGCGGGAATGCCCTTGCCGACATCGCGGATCGCCAGCCGCACATACTCCTTGCCGAGTGCCGCGTCGGCGCCGGCGACGCGACGCATCTCGGCCGGCGTGGCGCGGCGTGTCTCGAGCGAGAGGGTGCCGCCGGCGGGCATCGCGTCGCGCGCGTTGACCACCATGTTGAGGATCGCCTGCTCCATCTGGGCGAGGTCGGTGCGCACCAGTGGCAGCTGCTCCTCGAGCCGGATCTCGAGCTGCACCTCCTCGCCGACCGCCGGCCGGACCAGCGGCTCGAGGTTCTTGATCACCAGGTTGAGGTCGAGCGGCTCCGGCTGCAGCAGCTGCTGGCGACCGAAGGCGAGCAGGCGACTGGTGAGCACCGCGGCGCGCTCACCGGCGCGACGCACCTCACGGATCTTCTCGAGGTGCGGCGAGTCGGGGTCGAGCTTGCGCAGCACCAGGTCCGAGTAGCCGTTGATCGCCGTCAGCAGGTTGTTGAAGTCGTGCGCGACGCCGCCGGCGAGCTGGCCGATGGCCTCCATCTTCTGTGACTGCAGGAGCTGTCCCTCGAGCTGCTTGCGCTCGGTGATGTCCTGCAGCGTGCCGGTGACCCGCCGCGCGTTGCCGTTGGAGTCGCGCTCCGCCACCTTGCCGCGGGCGAGGAACCATCGGTACTCGCCGCCCTGGTGGTTCAGCCGATGGGCCAGCTCGTAGACCTCGGTGCGGCCCTCGAGGTGGGCGTCGAGCGAGCGGCGAAGCGACTCCTCGTCGTCGGGATGCACCAACCCCGTCCACCCCTCGAGGTGAGGCTCCAGCTCGCCGACACCGTAGCCGACCATCGCCGCCCAGCGGTCGTCGAAGGTCATCCGTCCGGAGGGGATGTCCCAGTCCCAGAGCCCGAGGTTGGTGCCCCACAGCGCCAGCTCGAGGCGCTCCTGGCTCTTGAGCAGCGCCGCCTCGGTCTGCCGGTGCGAGGCGATCTCGTCCTGCAGCCGCTCGTTGGTCTGCGCCAGCTCGGAGGTGCGCTCGGCGACCTTCTGCTGGAAGCGGAAGCTGCCGCTCTGGGTCTCGGTGCGGGTCGCCGGCTCGCGGCTGAACACCACCACCAGCTCGAAGCCGTCGCGCTCGATGTAGTTGGCGGTCACGTCGACCGGGAACATCAGGCCTTCGAGGGTGCGCAGCTCGGATCGGTAGACCAGCGTCCCGAGCTGCCGCAGCTCCTTGAGCGTGGTCTGCCAGGCGGTCTGCGGGTAGTGCGGGTCGACGTCCCACAGCGACGACTCGAGCAGCGTCTCGCGGTCGTAGCCGAGGGTGCGGCAGATGCGGTCGTTGGCGAACAGGATGCGACCACGCGCGTCGAGGAAGACGGCGAACTCGCCGGTGCGCTTGAGCGCGAACTCGAGCTGCCAGAAGCGTTGACGGTCGAACGACTCGCCGGTGACGTCGCGACGGATGATCAGGCTGCGCTCGCCGACCCGTTGCATCGCGTCCGGATGGGTGGCGCGACTCACCAGCAGCCGGAAGACCTTGCGGTCCCCTGCGTGCTCGCGCGTGTAGTCGGTCTCGAAGAGGGCCTTGCGACCCTCGAAGACCGCCCTCGCCTGGGAGACGATCGAGGCCGCCTGCCGCGATCCGACATCGAAGCCCGGGTCCTTCTCGTCGAAGTAGACGAAGGCGCGGCCTGGATCGAGCGGACCCTGGACCACCGAGGCGTAGTCGAGCCACGCCCGATTCGCCACCAGCAGGCGGCCGCTGCGGTCGACAAGGGCCGCCTGAGCCGGGATCAACTCGAGGAAATCCGCCTCGAGCACCGGAGAGGGACGGGCAACCATGTGATGGGCGGCATCCTAGCCCGATCAGGCCCCTGCCGCCACCGACTGCCAGACGAACAGGCAGCCGTGCGCGATGGCGACGCAGGCGAAGCCGAGCTTGAGCCGCCTGGGTCCCGCCGCGGCGGCGACGATCGGCCCCAGTCGGCCTCCCAGCACCGCCCCCGGGATCAGGAAGACCGCCAGCTCCCAGAGCACACCGCCGAGAACCAGGGCGTGCACCAGCGCCAGCGCCACCGAGCAGGCTGCGAGCTGCACCACACCGAACCCGACCGCACGGGCGGGCAGCAGCCCCGAGAGCAGGATCAGCACCGCCGCCAGCACCTCGCCGACCCCGATCGCCACCCAGGCGGTGAGCACACCGCCGACCAGTGCCGCGACGGCGATCGCCCACAGGTGGCTCGTCGGCGGCGTCTCGCGCTCGCCGCGACGCCGCAGCATCAGCAGCACCACCAGGCCGATGCCGATCGAGACCGGTCCGAAGAGCCCCTTGACGGTTGCGGGCGAGGGCGCCAGGGCGAGCGCCCCGAACAGCGCCCCGCCGACCGAGGCGATCGTGATCCAGGCGTTCCGGGCCGGCGAGCCGAGACCCACCGCGCCGCGCCGCAGCCAGGCGATGGCACCGCTCGACATGCCGAACGCCTGCACCACCAGCGCCAGCTTCAGCGAGGCCACCGGATCGAGGTCGTAGAGCAGCATCATCGCCGGCACGAAGACGATGCCGCCACCCACCGCGGTGGCGTTGCCGATCGTGGCGCCGAGCAGACCGACGAGGATCAGGGGACCGTGGCGCAGCGCCAGCTGGCCGGGCGCCGGGAAGGCCAGGCACAGGACCGCCAGCCAACCGAGCAGGAAGACCCCCAGGAGCGGATGCCAGTACCGCCCCCGGGGGCGTTTCACGCCGTCTTCGGTACTCAACCCACGAGCGCCTCCCGCGCCGCCGACTCGATCTCGTCGCTTCCCTCTCCACCGCCCCCCGAGGCGACGGCCGCCGCCGGCCGCCCGCCCTCCGCGGCCTCGTCCTGCACCAGTCGGTGCAGCCAGCCGTCGCGGCGGTAGCGCAGCTGCAGCAGCGTCGACATCACCGCCACGTGCACCACCAGGCACCACCAGGCACCGAGCAGCCCCCACCGCGGGGTGACGAAGACCACCAGCGGGACGAAGAGCAGCCAGGCGCTGCCGATGTTGGTGAGCATCGAATAGCGGGTGTCGCCGGCGCCACGCAGGGCGCCGGAGAGCAGGTTGAAGCGCAGCTCGAAGAACATGCAGAAGACCACCACCACGAAGAGGGGCTGAGCCCAGGCCAGGACGTCCTCGGCCCTGGAGGTTTCGCTGACGAAGACCGCCAGGATGCGCCGCGGGAACGCCAGGTAGAGGATCCCGAGCGCCGCCGTGATCACGAAGCCGATCCGCCAGATGCGGTCGACCACCAGGCGCACGTCGTCGCGCTGCCTGGCGCCGAGGCACTGACCCACCAGCGTCGTCGCCGACACCGCCAGCGCCGCTCCCAACATGAACGCGACACTGTAGACCTGGAGGACAGCGTTGGTCGCCGCCATCGCGGCGTCACCGAGCCGCGCCACCAGGGCGGTGAAGATCGACACCCCGCCCATCTCCATGAAGAACTGCACCCCGATCGGCAGGCTGACCAGGACCAGGCGCCGGAAGAGCCCGGGATCGAACCGCCACGTCGAAGCGAGCCGGTAGCGACGCCGCAGCGAGGACCGTGCGAACAGGCTGCCCAGCAGCGCCACACCGACCAGCGTCTGCGCCGCCACCGTGCCGAGCGCCGCACCGCGCGCGCCGAGCGCCGGAGCGCCGAGCTCACCGAAGATCAGGGCGTAGTTGAACAGGCAGTTCAGCGCCAGCTGCAGCCAGGCGGCGAACATCGGGATCTCGGTCCTTCCCAGGCCCCGGTAGACGTTGTCCGCCAGCACCAGGAGGGTGAGCCCGAAGCCGCCGAGCAGACGCAGCTGCGAGTACTCGGTGGCGATGCGCTGCATCGCCGGCTCGGCGCCCGTCCACGAGAAGACCGTCGGGGCGAGGAACCAGCACGACGCGACCAGCAGGCCGGAGGCCAGCGCCAGATAGAGACCCTGCCACACCACGGCGCCCAGACGATCGGGCCGGTCGGCGCCGTAGAACTGCGCCACGAAGGCGTTGACGCCGCCGAGCAGGCCGAAGAAGAAGCTGAGGAACCACCAGGTCAGCAGGTTGCCGAGGCCGACCGCGGCCAGCTCGAGCACGCCGAGGCGTCCCACCATGATGGTGTCGATGATCCCCATCGCGGTGAAGGAGACCGTCGACAGGAGCACCGGTGTCGCGATACGGAGGATGTTGCGATACGAGATGTCGATCCGAGCCATGACGTCCTACCTCTCGACGCTTTGCGTCCGAGCTGTCGGGCAGCGGATCGGCCTCTGGGGAGTCGGCTGTGTCGTCGACCCCTAGGCGGGAGTTCGGTCGTCAGAGACCAAAAAACCCCGGCGCGATCTCGCTGCCGGGGTTCCTCACGAATCACTGGGATGATCGATTGATCGATCGGAGTCAGCTCTCCCAGTGCCCTTCTTCCCGAGCAGCAGTGCTCCACCGCGGATCAGCGGTGCGCACTCGCATGAGCTGGAAAGAGATGATTCGCATCGGTCGTACTCCGAACCCGCGGCAGCCTAGTGCGGCATCGGGAGAAGTGTCAAGCCTGCCGCTCGCGCTCGAGGATCTGGTCGAAGCGGGCCGCCAGGCGCGGCCCCGCCCCCTCGTCCTCGTGTTTGAAGAAGACGTAGGCCGCGCTCCAGGGTTGCGCCAGCACCCAGCGCGCCCACTCCGCCAGGGAGTCGTCGTCGTAGTCCTGGCGGCGCAGCCGCAGATAGCCCCAGCCGGCGCTCGACGCCCGCGGCGCGTCGGCCTCGCCGCCGCTGTCGGCCAGGCACAACGCGTGGTCGGCCTTGCCCAGCAGCTCGAGCAGCCCGGAGAGCTCGGGCTCGGCGAACCAACTCGGATGACGGAACTCGAACGCCGCCGGCACGGCCCGCGGCCACACTCCGAGGAAGCGGTGCAGGCGCTCGAGGTCGCACTTCATGTTGGGCGGCAGCTGGATCAGGAAGGGGCCGCGCTGCTCTCCGAGCGCCTCGGAGACCCGCAGCAGGTACTCCACCGACTCGTCGCCGCTCTCCTTGAGTCGCGAGCGGTGACTGATGCGCTGCGACGCCTTGAGCACGAAGCGGAAGTCGTCCGGCACCTGCTCGCGCCAGCTCTCGAGCAGCTCCTTCTTCGGCATCCGGTAGAAGGTGTTGTTGATCTCCACCGCCGGCAGGCGCTCGGCGTAGAAGGAGAGCATCTCCTTCGGCGACGTCTTCTCGGGATAGAAGCTGCCGCACCACTCCTTGTAGGAGAAGCCGCTGGTGCCGGTCCGGAGCTTCATCCGAGAACCGATCCGTCACCCGCGCAGCAGCAGCTTCGGCGTCGTCGGACGACCGTAGAAGTAGCCCTGGCCGAGCTGGAAGCCGATCTCCTCGCAGGCCTCGGCCTCGCCCTCGCTCTCGACTCCCTCGGCCAGCGGCACGACGCCCATCTCCCATACCAGATCGACGATCACCCGCACCATCTCCCAGCGTTGCTTGGTCGCCCGGTGCAGGTCCTGCACCAGCAGGCGGTCGAACTTGAGGAACTGCGGCTGCAGCTCGGCCAGCTCGACGAAGCGCGAACGCCCCTTGCCGAAGTCGTCGAAGGCGATCTGCACCCCCGCATCGGTGAGCTGCTCGCGCAGCGAACGGAAAGCGTCGACGTCGGTGACCGCCATCTCGTGGATCTCGAGCACCAGCTCGACCGAGCCGACCTTCTCGCGGCAGGCGCGCAGCGACTCCATCAGCCGCTCCGGCTCGTCGATCTCGCGCGGATGGGTGTTGAGGAAGAGCAGGCCCGGCTCGGGCAGAGTGCTCGCCTCCTGCACGCTCTTCTCGCGCAGCACGGCGCTGAGGTCCCACTCCATGCCGAGACTCTCGGCGGCGGCGAAGAGCTCCGGGGCCTTGCGCGGCAGCCCGTCGCGAGCCCCCCGGCCGAGCACCTCGTACCCGACGCGGGTGAGGTCGCTGAGCCGCACGATCGGCTGGAACTCGACCTCGACCTGGCGCTCTCGCAGCAGGGCCTCGAAGTCGCCACGCCGCCGCAGGGCGTCGCGCATGATCTGGATGGCGTCCATGTCGAGCGCCATCGTGGTGCGGAAGCTGCCCGACTCGGCGAGTTGGAAGACGCGGAACTCCTGGTCGGCGAAGTGCACCACGTCGCCCGGCTGGAGCTCGCGAGGGGTGTCGAGGCGGTTGAGGTTGACGAACGTGCCGTTGGTCGAGCCGAGGTCGCGCAGGATCATGCGCTCGCCCTGCTGCACGAACTCGGCGTGCACCGCCGAGATCGAGCTGGCGCCCAGCACCAGGTCGCAGTCGGCCTGCCGGCCGACCCGGAAGGGATTGCTCGCCAGCTCCGTCCTCCACGACGAGGCGCGGTCGTCGACCAGACCCTCCAGATACCAGACTGTGCTCAACGAATCTCCCAGAGATGCTCTGCCGCGGCCGTCGACGCTCCCCTGGCGCACTACGTCCCTACGCAGCACGGCGTAGCCGCTGCCTGTCGCAAAAGCAGGACTGGAATCATACGGCATCGTCGACGTCGAGCCAGCTCCGATAGTCTGCGCCGCAGATGACTTCCAAATCGCGGTCGCTCCGCGTCGCCCTGGTCCAGCAGCCCGCGGGCGAGGACCTGCAGGCGAATCTCGTGCGCGCCCTCGCGGCGCTGGAAGACGCAGCGCGGCGCGGCGCCGAGCTGGTGTGCTTCGCCGAGCTGGCGCTGACCCCGTTCCATCCCCAGCACCCTGCGGAGCGCATGCCGCTCGAGCTGGCGGAACCGGTGCCGGGGCCGACCACCGAGGCCTTCTCGGCCAGGGCGCGTGAGCTCGGCGTCGCGGTGGTGCTCAACCTCTACGAGCGCGACGGCGACCGCGCCTTCGACAGCTCCCCGGTACTGGGGCCCGACGGCGCGCTGCTCGGCCGCACGCGCATGTACCACATCGCCGACTTCGAGCACTTCCACGAGCGTGGCTACTACGCCCCCGCCGACGGCACGCCGCCGGTCTACGAGCTGCCCTGGGGCCGGCTCGGCGTGGTGATCTGCTACGACCGTCACTACCCCGAGTGCTTCCGCGCCCTGGCGCTGCAGGGCGCCGACCTGGTGGTGGTGCCGCAGGCGGGCGCGAAGGGCGAGTGGCCGCCCGGCGTCTTCGAGGCCGAGATCCAGGCCGCGGCGCTGCAGAACGGCTTCTTCGTCGCACTGTGCAACCGTGTGGGCCGGGAGCCGAGGCTCGAGTTCGCCGGCGAGTCGTTCGTCTGCGCGCCCGACGGCGCGGTGACCGCCCGCGCCGCGAAGGGCCAGGCAGAGGTGCTGCTCTGCGACCTCGATCTGGGCGCCCTCGACGCAGCGCCGGCGCGGCGGCTCTTCCTGCCCGACCGTCGCCCCGAGCTCTACCGTGCCTGGCGCGAGTCGATGCCGGAGATCGAATGAACCGGCAGGACGATCCGTACCCGACCAGGGCGACGGTGACGGTCCGAAGTCCGCTCCGCTTCGCGTATTGCTCTCAGACAGCTCATCGAACCGCTTCCGACTGCTCTGCGATCCGATCACTCACCAGAGGGAGGGAACCTCACACGCCATGATCTTCTTGGGATTCCTGTTCGGCGCCTTCGCCTACTTCTTCCTGCGCTGCATCTTCGGCGGCGTCTTCACGGTGCAGCAGAACGAGCGCGCCGTGATCACCAGCTTCGGCCGCGCCCAGCGCCTCGGCGGCGGGCGCACCATCCGTGAGCTGCCGATCTCCGAGCACCTCAGCGAGGAGCACCGCGACCGCTACGACTTCCCCCAGGTGCGGGTCATCGGCCCCGGCGGCCCCTACTGGAAGTGGCCGTGGCAGAAGGTGCACAAGGTCGACGTCGCCATCCGCACGGTCAACGCCGCCTACGACCCCGAGTACCCCAACGTCAACCAGGGCAACACGGTCCTCGACGCGGTCACCAAGGACCAGCTCAACATCGGCGTCTCCGGCCAGATCCGCTTCAAGCCGGCCGAGGAGAACCTCTACGCGTACCTGTTCGGGGTCAAGAAGCCGGAGGCCCACATCATGGGCTACTTCGTGTCGATCCTGCGCGAGAGCATCGCCACCTTCGTCGCCAAGGACCCGCAGCTGGTGGCGCCGATCGCGGCGATCGAAGAGGTCCCCGAGCTCGCCGAGGTGGTCGAGATGGACTCGTTCGAGGCCGAGGGCATCTCGCTCAACGACCTGCGCAAGAACCTCAATGAGCTCAACGACCAGATGGACCGCGAGTGCCTCTCCTCGGCGGCGCGCTACGGCATCGTGCTCGACGCCTCGCTGATCACCGGCATCGACCCGCCGCAGGAGATCGAGTCGGCGCTCGCCGCGATCACCACCGCCCACAACGAGGTGTCGGCCGACATCAGCGTCGCCAAGGCGATGGCCGACCAGAAGATCGAGCAGTCGAAGAAGGCGGTCGAGATCCAGACCATGCGCGCCCAGGCCGAGGTCGAGCCGCTGCGCCAGCTCTCGGCGCAGCTCGGTCGGCTCAAGGTGCAGGGCAACGACGTGCTCGCCGCCTACCTGCGCAACGTCAAGCTCGAGCTCTTCGGCAAGGCGAAACGGATCTTCCGCACCACTGAATCGGGCGGCAACGGCGCCGCCGCGGAGCAGCGGGGAGGTGCGTGATGTTGACGCTCATCGTCTCGACCTTCGTCACCTTCGTCGGCCTCGCCATCCTGGTGCCGGTGGCCTTCTTCTTCGTCCGCGCCTTCGGCCTCTACACCACCGTCGAGGAGTGCCACGCCAAGGTCTTCGTGCTCTTCGGCAAGGTGATCGGCACCCTCGACGAGCCCGGTCTGCACCTGCCGATCACCCGCTTCGGCCCGCGCGCCCTGCTGGTGCCGTTCGCCGGCAAGGTCTACACCCTCGACATGCGCATCGACCAGCGCTACCTGCGCTCGCGGGCGGTGAACTCCGAGGAGGGCACGCCGATGGGCATCGGCGTCTGGTACGAGATGCGGGTCACCAACCCGGTCGCCTACCTGTTCGAGAACACCGATCCCGCCGGCTCGCTGGAGGCCAACGTCACCAACGCGACGGTGCGCTGCCTGTCGAACATGCCGCTGTCGGACATGCTCGACACCCGCCACAAGATGAGCCGCGCGGTGCGCGGCGAGGTGTCGCCCAAGTCGGAGAGCTGGGGCTACTCGCTGGGCTCGGTCTACATCCGCAAGGTGCACTTCCGCGACAAGGAGATGATCGACCAGATCGAGCAGAAGGTGATCAACCGCCTGCGCCAGGTGACCTCGGCGATCCGCCAGGCGGGCGACAACCAGGTCGACGTGATCACCTCTCGGGCCGAGAAGGAGGCGGCGGTCGAGTTCGCCCGCGCCCAGGCGATGCGGCCGAAGCTCGTCGGCGAGGCACTGGCCGAGATCGCCAAGGACCGCGAGGTGCTGGCGGCGCTCTTCGAGACCCTCGAGACCGACCGCATGGTCTCGAGCAACGGCGAGATCGTGCTGTTGCCCGGCGACGGAGCGCTGCTCTCGCAGCTCCTCGCCTCGCAGACCTAGGGGCGTGATCGAGCAGCTGCTGCTCGCCCGCCACGGCGAGACACCGGGCAACCGCAACCGCGTCGTGCAGACGCCCGAGACCCCGCTGAGCGAGACCGGACGGCTGCAGGCCGGACGGCTCGCCCGGCGGGTCGCGGAGCTGCTCGGCGGGCGGCGGCTGCTCGTCGTCTCGAGCGACTACCGCCGGGCCCGTGAGACTGCGGAGATCGTCGCCGCCGGCGCCGGAGCGGAGGGCAGCGAGGCCGAACGGGCCCAGGTCGAGCTCGAGCCGCTGCTGCGCGAGCGCAACTTCGGCCAGCTGCGCGGCCAGAGCTACGACGACATCGCCCGGCGCCAGATCGATCCCTTCGCCGTCGACTACCGACCTCCCGGCGGCGAGGACTGGCCGACCTTCGACGACCGCGTCGGCGCCGCGTGGCGGGCGCTGCTGCGCCGCGTCGACGCCGAGCGCGCCGACGAGCGGCCGGCTCTGCTGCTCGCGGTGACCCACGGCTTCGTGCTGCGCCGCCTGATCGGCCTGCACCTGCGCCGCGACCGGGGCGGCGCCCCGATCGAGGTCCCCGAGCGTTGGGGCAACACCTCGCTGACCCTGGTCGACGGCGGCGCGCCGCATCCGGTACTGCTGCTCAACTGCGTCGCGCACCTGGACTCCGCGGTCGCCGACGACCCGCGGGCGATCTCCGGCATCTGAGCCGACCCACCGGTCCGCGGGTAGCATGCGGCGAGCCCACACTCACCGGAGCCCTACGGAGCCGCAGATGATCCTTCGACGCCAGCCTCGACGCCAGGTCACCTTCTTCGTGCTCGCCGCGACGGCGGCCGCGCTGTGCGCCGCGCCGTCGCCGGCGCAGCTGCGGGCCGACGCCACCTCGGAGCTCACCCCGCTCGACCACTACGTCGCCAGCCCCGACCCCCACTACCGCTGGGAGGTCGTGCACGACGGCGAGGGCGAGCTCGACGGGAAGGCCTACAGCTTCCAGATCGTCGACCTCACCTCACAGGCCTGGCTGACCGCCGAGCAGGTCGACCGGCCGGTGTGGAAGCACTGGCTGGTGGTGGTGGTCCCCGCCGAGATCGAGCACGACACCGCGATGCTCTTCATCGGCGGCGGCAGCAACGACGACCCGATGCCCGAGGCGCCGTCGCCACTGATCGTCGCGCCGGCGCTCGCCACCGGCTCGATCACCGCCGAGCTGCGCATGGTGCCCAACCAGCCGATCACCTTCGCCGGCGACGAGTTCGGCCCGCGCAAGGAGGACGAGCTGATCGCCTACGGCTGGGACCAGTTCCTGCGTGGCGGCGCCCGCGACCACGACGCGCTCTGGCTGGCACGGCTGCCGATGACCAAGGCCGCGGTGCGCGCGATGGACACGCTGCAGGCGATGTTCCCCGGCGAAGGCGGGCAGTCCCGGCTCTCCGGCTTCGTCGTCGCCGGGGGCTCGAAGCGCGGCTGGACCACCTGGACCACCGCCGCGGTCGACGACCGCGTCGTCGCCATCGCGCCGATGGTGATCGACCTGCTCAACGTCGAGCCGTCGTTCCAGCATCACTGGCGCGCCTACGGCTTCTGGGCGCCCGCCGTCTACGACTATCGGCGCGAGGGCATCATGGAGTGGCAGGGGCGGCCCGAGTACCGCCGGCTGCTCGAGATCACCGAGCCCTACTCCTACCGCCAGCGCCTGGCCGAGATCCCCAAGTACCTGATCAACGCCGCCGGCGACGAATTCTTCCTGCCCGACTCGTGGAAGTTCTACTGGCACGAGCTGCCGGGCGAGAAGCACCTGCGCTACGTCGCCAACGGCAACCACTCGCTCGCCGGAACCGACGTCGCCGAGAGCTTCGTCGGCTTCTACCGCAGCGTGCTCGAGGACGGCACGAGGCCCGAGGTCGACTGGAGCGCCGAGGACGGCGTCATCGTGGTGCGCACCGACCCCGGAAAGCCGCCGACCAAGATTGAACTGTGGACCGCCACCAACCCCACCCGCCGCGACTTCCGCGTCGTCACCATCAAGCGCACCTGGGAGGCCGAGGAGATCGCGCCGCGCCAGGACGGCGTGTACCGCCTGGAGATCGCCGAGCCCGAGGAGGGCTGGAAGGCCGCCTTCGTCGAGCTCACCTATGCCGGCGAAGGCCCCGAGCCGATGAAGGTGACCACCGGCACCCTGGTGGTGCCCGAAACGCTGCCGTTCCCCGAGTACGAGCCCGACCGCAGCGACCTGCCGGCGCCGGCAGGCAGCTCCAACTGACCAGGAGAGCTTTCCAGACATGACCCGACTCGATGGCAAGGTGGCGCTGGTCACCGGCGCCGGCGGCGGCCTCGGCGCCGAGCACGCCAAGCTGCTCGCCCGCTGCGGCGCCGCGGTGGTGGTGAACGACCTCGGCGGTGCGCGCGACGGCACCGGCAGCGGCAGCACGATGGCCGACCAGGTGGTGGAGGAGATCCGCGGCGCCGGCGGCCGCGCCGTCGCCGACTACGGCTCGGTGAGCGCCAAGGTCGACGCCGAGGCGATGGTGCGCCGCGCCGTCGACGAGTTCGGCCAGCTCGACATCGTGGTCAACAACGCCGGCATCCTGCGCGACAAGTCGTTCAAGAAGATGACCGACGAGATGTGGGACGTCGTGCTCGACGTGCACCTGCGCGGCACCTACCTGGTGACCAAGGCCGCCTACGACCAGATGCTCGCCCAGGAGAAGGGCGGCCGCATCGTGATGACCAGCTCCACCTCCGGCCTGCTCGGCAACTTCGGCCAGACCAACTACGGCGCCGCCAAGGCCGGCATCGCCGGCTTCATGCGCTGCCTGGCGCTCGAAGGCGTCAAGGCGAACATCACCGTCAACCTGCTGGCGCCGTTCGCCTACTCGCGCCTCACCGAGGACCTCATGCCCGAGCAGGCCGCCGCGCCGCTGGCGCCCGACAAGGTCTCCGCCGCCGTCGCCTGGCTGTGCAGCGACGACGCCAGCGACGTCACCGGCCGCACCTTCGTCGTCGGCGGCAACAAGGTCTACCTGCTCTCGTGGGAAGCCTTCGAGATCGTCGCCAAGCCCCCCACCGAAGAGGCCCTCACCGTCGACGAGGTCGGCGCCGCCATGCGCTCCTCCATCGAGCGCTGGCCCAAGCTCCTCAGCGCCGCCGATTTCATGTAGAGGAGCTGCCCAGGAGCAACGCATCGCCATCCGACCCCTCCCCCTTCAGGGGGAGGCTGGGAGGGGGTGTCTCATCAAGCCTCCGCGTTGCGCCGCGAAGACACGCAACCGCCCATCACCTCAACCCCGCGGCACCAACGCCACCACCCGCACCGGCCCACCCGACCCGCCGCCGATCTTGATCGGCAGCGCGATCACCCACGCCCCCGTCGCCGGCAGCGCCGACAGGTCGGCCAGGTTCTCGAGCCCCGGCACGTTGCGCGCCGCGGCCACCCGGTGCACCATGAAGTCGGTGCTGGCGCCGTGGTCGATGCTCGCCGTGTCGACCCCGAGCATGCCGACGCCGCGCTCCTCGACCAGCAGCCGCGCCGCCTCCTCACCGTACGACGGGAAGTGCAGGTTCGAGGCGTCGCCTGGCGTGTCGTCGCCGAGGTAGGCGAGCGCGTCCGGCCAGCGCGCCGACCAGCCGGTGCGCAGCAGCACCACGCTGCCCGCCGGCACCGCGCCGTGCTCCGCCTCCCACGCCGCCACGTCCGCGGCGCTGAGCCGGTAGTCGGGATCGTCCGCCGCCTGGGCGCTGACGCCGATCACCACAGCCCGCGCGAACAGCCGCTCCAGCGGCACCTGGTCGACCGTCTGCCCATCGGCGTGGAAGTGGATCGGTGCGTCGAGGTGGGTGCCGCCGTGCTCCGGCGCCGAAAAGGTGTTGGCCGAGTAGAAGTAGCCGCCCTCCGTCATGCCGTAGGCCTGGCTGCGCAGCTCGAAGATCTCCGTCGCCGTCGGCCAGAACAGCGTGTCCTCGTCGTAGGCGTAGGTGAGGTCGACCAGGTCGAAGCGCGACAGATCGATCACCTCGGACGACCGCACCGCCTCTGCCTCCGACGCGCTGTCCGCTGCTCCTCGCGCCGGTTCTTCCGACGGCGCGGCACAACCGACGACGGCGGCGACGACCGTCAGGGCGGCGAGGGTGATGAAGACTGCTCCTGAACGGCTGCGGTGGGGGCGCATGGCGGTTCCTCCTCTTCGGGCTCTCAGCGGGCAAGCTCTGCGATGGCTGAGAGGCTATGCGATCCGCTCAGGCAGCGAGCAGCGCGTTGACCAGGAGCCAGGCGACGAGCCCGCCCGCGGACACCACCACCGCCACCGCCCGCACCGCACCGAACGGCGTCACCTGCCGCAGCTGCCGCACGAACAGGCCCAACCAGCCGCCCAGCGTCAGCGCCGCGAGGGCGACGTAGCCGAGCGCTGCGCCCGGCCCCGCGGCCGCCCCCATCAGCACCAGCGCCAACGGCGCCGTCACCGCCAGCCCCACCGCCCAGGTGCGACCGTCGCCCCACACCCTCGCCCCGTGCTTCCAGGCGACGTAGCGGTCGACGCCCGGCCACTCCGGCACCCGCTCCTGCAGCGGCAGTGACGGCGGCCAGACCGCGAACGCCACGCCGAGCCCTGCCGCGACCAGGCGCGACCCTGAGCCCGGCAGCGTCACCAGAGCGCCGAGAGCACACGCCAGGCCGAGCGCCACGAGAGCCCCGAGCGCCGCCAGACCGCGCCCGCCGACACGATCTTCCAGCTCCGCCACACCGCCCGCGATCACCAGCCCAAGGCCGATGCTGGACAGCGCCACCGCCGCGCCGCGCACATCCACCGACGCCGCCGGCGCGGCCACGGCCGCCAGCGTCACCATCCCGGCGCCACCAGCGCGAGCCCAGCGCCTGTCGCCCCGATCGGCCCGCGAGCCCAGCGTGCCGCCGAACACCAGCAACGCCGCCACCACCAGCGCGGCGGCGATCCAACGCTCCACACCGCCCGACCACCCGCCAGCGACCGCCGCGTAGCCCGACGTCAGCGACGTCCACACCACGCCCGCCGCCGCCACCGGGACGAGCGCCGCGAACCAACCCGGCGCGTCCACCCGTCCTCGCTGCGATGCGTAGCTCAACACCTGCACTCCTCGCCCTGCCCCTCGTCCTGCCCCTGGTGCTGCCCCTGGCCCTCCTCCTCGGCCTCGCCACACCGATCCTCGCGCGGGGCGACGAGCCCGTCCCCCTCTCCCAGCGCCTCGCCGACATCCACCAGCGCTCGACCGAGATCGAGATCGAGCTGCATTCGGCCGAAGAGTACGCCGACGCCGCCGAGAAGCTGCGGGCCCTGCTCACAGACCTCGCCGAGCTCGACGCTCTCGCGTCCAGCGACAGCGCGAGCGCCGACGATGAACCCTCCTTCGACGAGCGCCTCGACCTGCGCCTGCTGCGCAGCCAGCTCGAGATCCGCCGCTTCGAGATCGAGGACGCCGCGCTGTGGCAGCTGGTTCCGGTGCGCTACCTGCAGCTCTTCACCACCGACTCCCTGCTGCTGCGCCCCTGCGCCGCCGGCAGCGAAGCGGTCGACGCGGCGATCCGCGAGCTCGAGGCCTTACCCCAGATCCTCCAGAACGCCCGCGCCAACCTCACCCGCCCCGCCGCCACCTGGACCGAGAACGCCATCGCCACCGCCCGCTACGCCGAGCTGCTGCTCGAGAGCGAGCTGCCGGCGGCGTGCATCGAGGCACCCAACCGCCCGGCCCTGCTCGAGGCCGCCGCCGCCGCGCTCCCCGCCGTGCGCGCTTACGCCGAGTGGATGCGCAGCGACCTGCTGCCGCGCTCCGACCGCTCCCCCGCCTGGGCGCCGGAGCTGATCGAGACCTACCGCCGGGTGCAGGAGTGGCTGCCCGATCCTCCGCTCGAGGGCTTCCTGCGCATCGCCGAGGAGGACGAGCGCGCCACCCGCGACGCCATGCGCCAGCTCGCCAAGCGCATCCACCCCTCCGGCGACCTGCGCCGCGTCTGGGAGCTGATGAAGGACGAGACCCCGCCATGGAGCGAGGTGCGCCCGATGGCCGAGCGCTACGTCGAGATGACCGCCGAGTGGCTGCGCGACCCCGGCGATGGCGGCGGCGCCCACCTGCTCGAGATCCCCGAGCGCTTCGACTACGGCACCGTCATCGCCACGCCGATGGCGCGCCGCATCCTCTCCTTCGGCGGCGCCTCCTACGGCCCCACCGTCGCCGGCCGCATCTCGGGCTACTACGTGCTCACCCCGATCGAGCCGTGGATCTCACCCGAAGAGCAGAGCCAGCGCCTGCGCTCCTACAACCCCTACTGGACCCACGTCATCTCCTACCACGAGTGGGTCGGCCACAACGTGCAGCGCGCCTGGGCCACCGCCGGCGCCGAGCGCCACCGCCCCAGCCCCATCCGCCGCTCCTACCGCAGCGCCTACCTCAGCCAGGCGTGGTCGTTCTACATCGAGAAGCTGTTCGAGGACCACGGCTACTACGAGACCCTGCCCCACATGGAGGCGCTCAAGACCCGCATGGCACGCCTGCAGATGCGCATGTGGCGCATCCAGCGCATCCTCACCAAACTGCGCATGGCGCAGGGCGAGATGACCTTCGACCAGGCCATGCAGGCCTACATCGACGAGATCGGCATGGAGCCCGCCAACGCCCTCCTCGAAGTCCAGCGCGACTCCCAGAGCCCCGCCTCCCCCGGCCGCGAGATCCTCGGCGAGCGCCTCATCCTCGAGATGTGGGACGAGTACCGCCAGCGACTCGGCGAGCACGCCCGCCTACGCGACTTCCACCAGGCCCTGCTCGAGCACGGCGAGCTGCCCCTGCCCGCGATCCGCCAGATCCTGTTCAGGAGTGAGTGAAGGACTTTCCCACAACTCACCAGCCCGGGCATCGAGAAACGGCTCGTCGAGTTGTGCCGTCGCCACGGCGTGGCACGCCTCGCCGTCTTCGGCTCCGCTGCGCGTGGCGAGCAGTCGACCGACAGCGACATCGACCTGCTCGTCGAGTTCCTGCCGAACAGCCGCGTCGGCCTCCGTTTCATCACCCTGCAGCACGAGCTCGAAGAGCTCCTCGGCAAGCCCACCGACCTCAACACCCGCGGCTTCCTCTCACCACGAATCCGATCGAATCGAAGCGGAGGCCGTCGATCTCTATGAGGCGGCGTGACGCAGCGTGATCCGTCATCACAGCGGAGGGCGTAGCACCGGACTGATTCCTGGGCTGCCACGCATCACGCCGCTCGGCCCCACTACCGCGGCGACTCCCCTCGCCCCTCTGTCGTTCCCGCGAAAGCTGCGATTCCACGCACCGCATGCTGCGCCAAAGCCCGGTGGCGACGAGTGGGCGACGGCAACCCCCCTCACTCGTAGTGCGTCCACATGCGCAGCACCTTCACCACGCGCTCCTCCTCCAGCACCTGGTAGACCAGGCGATGCTGGATGTTGATGCGGCGCGAGCACGCACCGGCCAGATCGCCGACGAGCTTCTCGTACGGTGGCGGCACCTCGAAGGGGTCGCGCTCCAACAACTCGAGCAGGGACTGGGCCTTCGCCTTCAGACCCGCTGAGCGCAGCTTCTTCGCATCCTTCTTGGCGGCTCGCGTGTAGAGCAGCCGCCAGCTCACCAGTCGAGCTCGCTCTCCAGCTCCTCGACCGGCGTCGCGAGCCCTTCGCGGATCGATTCGCGCATGCCCGGGACCGAGAGCAGGAACAGCGTCTCCTGCACCGCTCGCCAGTCGTCTTCGCTGACCAGCACGGCGTTGCCTCGCTTGCTGGTGATGTGCACCGGCTCGTGCGACTCGCGCACCTCGTCCACCAGCCGATAGAGCAGGCGACGGGCTTCAGTGGCGGTGATACTGGTCATGAGCGTGCTCCGTACGGAAAAGCGTACGCACCAAGCCGGACTGGTGTCAACCGCCCTCCCTCAGACCACTACTTCCCACGCGTCCCGTGAAACCGCCGCGTCCACCGTGGCGACGAAAGTCCCGCATCTGTCATTCCCGCGAAAGCGGGAATCCACGCGTTGCACGCTGCAGACCAGCCACCACGGCGACGAGCACTTCCCCTGCCTCTGTCATCCCAGCGAAGAGCGTAGCCCCGGACTCGATCCGGGGCTACGGTTCCATGCGCCACATGAAGCAGCTCCGTCCACCGCGGCGACGACACTCCCGCATCTGCCATTCCAGCGAAGGCTGGAATCCATGCGTCACATGCCTGCAGCAACGCCCAAGTGGCGACGAAAGGGCGACGAACCCTCCCACTCCTTCCCAACCGCCCGTCCATCAACAGTCAGTACCCCGGGTACTTCCTCCACACCCGCTGCTGCTCCGCCTCGTCGAGCTCGTACTCGCCGATCCGCCACTGCGGCAGCTCCAGCAGGTCCGTCGCCAGCTCCTCGATCACCTCGCGCAGCTCGAGCCGCTGTAGCCACTCCGCGGGGATCGCACCGACGCCGAGCCGCACGCCGAGCAGGTTGCCGGTGATCGCGGCTGTGGAATCGGAATCGCCGTCGTGGTTGGCGGCGAGCACCACGCCGTGCCGGAAGTCGTCCGCCACCAGCGCGCAGTAGATCGAGACCGCCAGCGCCTCCTCGGCGATCCAGCCCTCACCCAGACGGGCGATCGCCTCCTCGTGCGGCAGCTCCGCGCCCCCGGAACGACCCGCCAGCTCCTCCGCCAGCTCGATCGCCTGCAGCGTCTCCCGGTGGTCCGGCTGCGCCACCAGCAGTCGCTTCGCGTCGCGCAGCGCGTCCTCCAGCGACGCTCCCCCCGCCAGGAGCTGGATCACCACCGCCAGCACCCCTGCGGTGAGCGAACCGGTCGGGTGACCGTGGGTGATCGCCGCGATCTCCATCGCGACCTCGAAGGTGCCGGCGGTGGCCTCGGCGCCCTCCACGCTGCGCACGAACAGCCCCACCGGCGCGATCCGCATCACCGTGCCGCAACCCTTGCTGCTATTTCGCGCCGGGCCTCCCAGGCTGCGCATCTCGCGCAGGCTCGCGAGGCAGGTGTTGCCCGGCGCCCTGCGATCGTGCAGCTCGCGGTGACCGATCAGCCAGCCCGGCTCCTCGTCGCCGAACTCCAGATCGTGGCGGTTGCTCTCGCCCTGGGTGCGCTGCCAGCGCAGGTAGGCGTGCGCCACCACTCCGGGATAGCTCGTGATGCCCTTCAGCTTGCCGCGCACCCACCCCCGGATCAGTCCCTCGGCGGTGAACAGCGTCATCTGCGTGTCGTCGGTGATCCGGCCGATGCCGCCATAGGCCGGGGCGTAGTCGGTGATTCCGTCGGGGCCGAAGCGCGCGAGGATCTCGCGCCGCTTCATGAACTCCACCGGCGCCGCCAGCGCATCGCCCACCGCGCCGCCGAGCAGACAACCGAGGAACCGGTCGCGCGCCTCGACCGGTGAGGCATCGAAGACCGGCCGCGCCCGCCGCACCACCTCCTCCTGCTGCCGCGTCTCGATCGCCCCGGGCCGTACCCGGCGCACCGCCGCGATCGCCTCCTCCGGAGCCATCTCCCCGAGCTCCACCAGCAGCCGCGCCGCCACCATGCCCGAGCGCCCCAGGCCGCCCCGGCAGTGCACCACCACCCCCTCGCCGTCGCGCAGCGCCCGGCGCAACGCCTCCCCCGCACCCTGCGCCCAGGCCTCCTCCCACTCCGGACCCGGCACGTCCACGTCACGGATCGGCAGGTGATGCCAGACGAGGCCGCGCTCCCTGCAACCCTCCGCCAGCGCCTCCACCGGAACCCGATAGACCGGCAGCTCCTCCGCCTCCATCAACGTCACCAGATGACCCGCGCCCCAGGCCGAGATCGCGTCGAGATCGAGATCGAGGTCCCGGTCCCAAGACCCCGCCATCCCAACCGACTGCTTCTTGCCCGGACAGATCGTGATCCCTAGCCGTCCCTTGCGGGCTCCGACGACCAGGTAGTCGATGCGCAGAGGAGAGGAGATCGAGTCCTTCATCGGTAGGGATCCACCACCGTCAGTCTCATGGAGAACGACGTGACCATTCGTTCATCGTTCGTTCAGCTCGTTGCGCCCGAACTGACCGCCGGACGAGACGTCCTCGAGTGTCGCCATCAGCTTCCGGTAGCGCCGCCCCGCCACCGCGTCGCCGGCGTTCGCGTAGAGACGGAGACACTGAAGCAACTGAAGCAACTCCGCGTTCTGCGCCGTGTCTCGCGGGCGCGTTCGCAAGCGGGCTGTTTCTGCTGAAACACCACAGCGTTCACGAGGTCAGCTCGCCTCGTAGCTGCGCTCGAGCAGCGGCTTGGCGCGTTCCAGGTCGGTTCGGTTGCGGACCAGTATCTCGAGATCACCGGTGCCGAAGTGACCGAGGTCCCTGACGTCTCGGGTGAAGCCGTCGACCAGCTCGACGTCGTCCGGATCCAACTTGGCGTGGATCTTCAGCCGTTCGGATTGGATCTCCACGCAGGCGAAGTTCTTCAGTCGCTTGAAGGCGATGTAGAACTTGAGGGTCCTTTCCTGCACGTCGTCACCGAGTGCGATGAGGAAGGCTCGCAGCTCGTCGTAGAGATCGCGCAGCCCGGGCTCGGCCTTCGCGAGTGCCTCGGTGAACGTCTTCTGGGTGTAGGTCGCCGCAGGCCCAGTCGCCGACACTGCCTTCGCGCCGTCGTCAGCCTGCTCCGCGTTCACCAGCTCGAGAGCGAGGAGGCGTTCACCGAAGCGGCGATAGCGCACGAGCTCGATGTTGCGGTTGATCTGCTGCACCGCGTGCTCGTCGTACTTCGTGAAGCCGCCGGCGATGCATAGCAGGCGCGGCCCAGCCCAGTCGAGGCCTTCCGCCGCCTCCGCGCCGAGCACCTTCATCACCAAGATCTGGAAGTCGGCTTTGTGGTCGGGCAGCCAGTCGAGGTAGTAGAGACCCTGGTTGATCACGTTCTCGTTTGTCGACCGCTTGTACTCGAGGATCACCGGGCAGCCGTTCTCGTCGAGACCGAGCGAGTCGATCCGTCCGCCATGCTTGGGACCGGTGCCGTACTCGCTGGCGAGGAAACGGACCCCGAGCAGCGTCTCGAGGTTCGCTTCGATCAGGTTCTGGAGCGACTTCTCCAGTGCGACAGCGGTGCCCGGGATCTCCTCGGCCTGGCCGCCGGAGAGGGAAAAGAGTTTGAGGTCACTCATCGGCGGATCACACTCCCCTCGCCATTCGCCCACGGGCCCCGCAGGACCTCCACGCCACTACCTTCCGGCAACCGCACCGCACCCTCGAACACCATCTCGACCACCCTGCCCGGGGTGACGTCGATCTGCGACGCCGGCAGGTAGGTCCGCGCTCCCCTCGGGCTCGCCTTCCCTCCCGACCAGCGCGGCGCGCCGGAGTTGTGGCGCGCGAACCTCGGCGCGAGGTCCGGGTTGGCGTCGAGCAGTGCTCGGGTGGGGACCCGCAGCACCACGGGGCTCTCGGCCTCGTAGCGCTGGAAGTGGCGCAGGCCGTGGGCGATGGGCTTCTCGTCGTTCCCCGGCCAGAAGAAGACGTGCCGGTTCACCCAGGCGACGAAGCGCGCGAGGTCCCAGCCGTCGCCCAGGCGCATGTTCCCCTCGTGCAGCGGCCCCTGATCCCGCACGTGGACTTCGCCGACCGGCGTCCTCACCACGATCGACTCGCGGCGTCGCTGGTCGATCGGGTGGCCGCCGTGAGTGAGCGTCGTGGCGGCGGGCACGAGCAGGCGCTGCTCGAGGATGCGCTCGAGGTTGCTGCGCGCGGTGAGGTGGTACTGGTGGGTGCGCAGGGCGCAGAAGCGGTCGAGGTCCATGGCGCGCGCTCAGCTCCAGCGCTCCGCACAACGACGCGAACCTCTGCTCCGGCTCCCGATGCCCTCAGCCGCCGTCACTTGCTCCCCCTTAGAGCGTTCGGTGTGTGATGGGAAGGGATGTCCGGAAGAGTAACGCACGGAGCGAGTTGATCCGTAGTGGCGGGTCGTCCGGGAGGGAACGCACGGATGCCAGTCCCGGATCAAGTCCGGGGCAGGCTCTCCGCTGGCATGACGGAGGGGAGGAAACGGTGCTGGTGGTTCTGGTGGGCGCGCGGGCTGGTGGCGCACGGGCAAGCCTCGCGTTTCAGCTGCAACGCGGTCGAGGCGGCTGGGGCCGTTCGCTGCTCGGGACCTTCACGACGACGATCAGAGACCCCAGCATCTACTGGACTTTCCGCCTGTTTTCCGCTATCTTTCCGCCATCGATTCAAGCGGCTCAGACAGCAAGAGGGAGGCAGATCATGGCCCCACCACGCGAGGATTCCGCCCTGGCGACGTTCGCCGAGCGGGCGGAGCTCGAGGCGCTGGGTGAGGAGATCGCGACGTTGGCGGCGCAGATCCACGCGGCGACCTACCGGCTGCTGGTGATGATCGCGGAGTTCGACGAGCGCCAGGGGTGGAACTCGGGTGGACCGGGAGCGTTCCACTCCTGCGCTCACTGGCTGAGCTGGCGCACGGGGATCTCGATGGGGCCGGCGCGCGAGAAGGTGCGCACGGCGCGGGCTCTGAGCGAGCTGCCGAAGATCTCCGCCGCGATGGAGCGCGGCGAGCTCTCCTTCTCGAAGGTGCGGGCGCTCACCCGAGTGGCGACGCCGGAGAAGGAGCAGGAGCTGCTCGAGTTCGCGCAGGCCGGCACCACCGCACACGTCGAGAAGCTGGTGCGGCTGTGGCGGCGGATGGATCGGCAGGAGGAGATCGACGAGGCGCAGGCGCAGCACGAGGGGCGCAAGCTCGCGGTCTACTTCGACGACGACGGCACGCTCGTGATCCGGGGTCGGCTGGCGCCGGAGGCAGGCGCCGCGGTGCTGCGGGCGATCGAGGCGGCGGAGGATGAGCTGTGGCGGGCAGAACGTCCGCAGGTGCCACACGAAGGTGAGGGGCAGCACCGCGGCGAAGGCCAACACCCCCACCTCGATCCTCCCCCTGCAGGGGGAGGAGGCAGAGAGGCCAACACCTCCACCCCTGCCCTCGATCCACACGTGCAGGATGCAGATCCCTCGCCCGCCCAGCGGCGGGCCGACGCGCTGGTGCACCTCGCCGAGCAGGCACTGGGAAACACTCCGGGCGACCGCTACCAGGTGGTGGTGCACGTCGCCGAGCCGGTGCTCGAGGACGCTGATGCCCGGGGCGTCTCGGCGCTCGAGGACGGGGTGCGCGTTTCAGCTGAAACGTCGCAGCGCATCGCCTGCGACTGCTCGAAGGTGGAGGTCACGGTGGACGATGAAGGCAGTGCGCTCGACATCGGGCGCAAGTCGCGGGTGGTCCCCGCGCCGATGCGCCGCGCCCTCGAAATGCGAGACCTGCACTGCCGCTTCCCTGGCTGCACCTCGCGACACTGCGACGCGCATCATCTGGTGCATTGGGCCGCGGGCGGCGAGACGAAGCTCGACAACCTGGTGCTGCTCTGCCGACGGCACCATCGCCTGGTACACGAGGGTGGGTTCAGGGCCGAGCTGGGCCAGGGCGGTGCGCTGGAGATCCGCTGGCCGGGCGGCGCACCGTTGCCGTGGGCTCCGGTGGTGCGTGCCGAGGAGGAGCTGGAGACGGATCCGGCGATCGACGGATCGAGCCTGCCGGTCTGGAACGGTCAGCCGTGTGAGTGGAGGTGGGTGACGGTCTGGCGGTAGCAGAGGTTGCAGCTGAAGCGCGTCGGTCATCCTCCACCCATGAAGATCGTCACGATCCACGAGGCGAAGACTCACCTCTCCCGTCTGATCCGCGAAGCGGTTGAAGGCGAGGAGATCGTGATCGCGCGCGGCACGCAGCCGCTCGTCCGGCTGACGCCCGTGCAACCGGAGGCAAGGACTCGGACCCTTGGCACTGCAAAGGGCAAGGTCAGGATCGCTGCGGAGTTCGACGAGCCGATCGACGACTTCACCGACGACTCGCACGAGTTGCGGTGAACCACTGAACTCCCTCGAGCAGCCCCGCCTCGAACCGGACTACCGCCATCCGCCAAGGCAGGTTGCTGGTGACCCAGGCTCGGGCCCAGGTCCGTTCGCTGGCACTGTTGTCGGGGGATCGGCAACTCGAGGCCTACGACGTGCCCGTGGTCTGGGACCGCTAGGGCCGCCATCTTTGGCGCGGAGCAGACGGCGTGCGCGTTTCAGCTGAAACGCAGACGTCGCCATGCCACGATTCGAGCGGATCCCCGCCGCCAGCCTCGACTTGCCTGGCCTTCAGGAGGACGCTGGAACTCGGCGGGCAGGCTCTCGAGGAGTACTGTGCCGAAGCCGAGGAAACGCTCAGACGTGGGCGCATCCCGAGGTTGATCGCTCTTGGCGTGATCTTCTCGATTCCCCTGCTCTTCGTGCTCGTCCTCGTCCTCGAGTGGCTGGCGAGATAGTCAGCCTGCTTCGAGAGGGGCGAAGAGGAGGCGCTGCCTACGGACTGGTGCTGCTCCACCAGCTGGTGTTTCCGGACTCCCAGCCGTCACCGAAGATGCGGTCGTCGAGGAAGACGAGGACGGCGCCGGCGTTGGCGCGCAGGACTCCCTGGCCGTCGAGGAGGTCGACCGACGGGACGCCGGCGATGATCCAGGTGCCGTCGGTGGCGACGGCGGTGCCGAGGTTGTCGTCGGTGCCGGCCTGGCTGTCGAGCAGGCGGTCGCCGGCGGCCCACTCGTCGCTGTCGCGGGTCCAGCGGTAGGTGGCGATGGCGCCGTGGTCGGCGCCACCACGCCAGAAGCTGTCGTAGGGGGCACCGGCGGCGAGCAGGTAGCTGCCGTCGGTCTTGCGTGCCATGGCGAGGCTGGTGCCGAGGCGGTCGCCGGGCCCGCCGAAGAAGGAGCGGTGCAGACCGTAGAGGAAGACAGCCTCGTAGATGAAGACGTAGCCGACGTCGACCTGCGGTTGGCCGGCGGTCTGGCGGTCGGCCCAGGGGGCGCCGACGGCCAGCCACGGGCCGACGATGTCGATGCTGAAGCCGAAGCCGGCGTTCGTCTGCTGATCGAAGACGGCCGGTGGCTCGACGGTCTGCACGAGCACCCAGCCGGCCGGCTGGTCGGCATAGACGCGCACCTCGCCGTTGTCGTCGCCGAAGAAGCCACTGCTCGGCGCGCCGACCGCGAGCAGGGTACCGGCGTCGTTGAACGCCAGGGAGGAGCCGAAGCCGGTGAAGGAGCCGCCCTGGAGGTTCTGCTCGAAGACCCAGGCCCCGCCCTGGTAGCGGAAGATGTCGACCCAGCCCTGGGGAGTGGTCGGCGAATAGCCCACAGCCATCACGTCGGGGCCGAGCGCGATCGCGCGTGCGGTGCCGCCGAACTCGGGCACCAGGATCTCGTCGGTCACCCAGTCGCTGATGCGCACCGTGCTCCCGAGGGGTCGCTCGAGCCAGGCACGGTGCGAACCGTGGCTGGCGAAGGCGTGCGAGCTGCCGTCGGTGAGATTGGAGTCGACGTGGGTCCAGTCGTGTCGTGCACCCCGCTCCCAGGTCATCGCGAAGTCGCCGGCGGCGTGGCGCATGTCGGTGGTGACCGACGCGCCGCGCAGCACCACCGCCTCGCCGAGTTGGCGCTGTGCCTGGACCGCTCCGGGCAGCGTGAGCCGGGCCTGCTCGGTGCGGTCGCTAGCCGCACTGGGTCCCGGGGTGAGAACCGGAGCAAAGGCGACGAAGAGGGCGATGGGGGACAGGGGCCGGTGGATCAAGGTCTGGGCCTCCGAGGTTCGGACGCGGAATGAGAGGCGGTAGAGGATCGCTTCCACCACCTCCTGTGCCGGACGCGGGCGCAAGCGGCCATCGCGCTACAGTCGAAGGTCCTCTACCCTTTGGCCCGCCGCCGCCATGAGCGAACCCTCCGCCGCCGTCCGCGCCCAGGCGCACCTGCACCACGCCTGGTTCCTCGGCCTGCAGCTCATGGTCTCGGCCCGCAAGGGCCCCGGAGTCATCGGCGAGTGGATGTTCCGGCTCTTCCGGCGCCAGCACGAGGCGCGCTTCCTCGACGGCCTGGACAAGCTCGGGCTGACAGGGCTGCCGCACGCGGTGGCCTGCGCCCAGTACCACGTGCTGTCGAACAGCGTCGGCGGCGTCGGCGTGGAGTATCTGCCGGAGAGCGATCGCAAGGCGTGGGTGCGCTTCCGCTATCCGCGCTGGATGTACGCCGGGCCGACGCTCTGCGGGCTGCCGGTGGAGGTGAGCCGCGGCTTCCTGCGCGGCTGGTACGCGCACAACGGCGTGTCGCTGGGCAATCCCCGGCTCGGTTTCGTCTGCGTGTCGGAGGACCTGCTCTCAGAGGCTGCAGATTCCGAATACGGGGACGTCGAGGACTCGGCCTTCGGCCTCTGCGGCTACTTCCACGAGGGCGACCGAGAGCTCGCCGAGGACGAGCGACTGCGCTTCGCCCCGGACGAGCGTCCACCCGACTTCTCGCTGCATCCGCAGCCCGAGCTGCCCTCGGCCTCGTGGCCCGAGGAGCGCCTGCACAAGGCGAAGCTCAACTACGCGCTCGACTACCTGCGCAACGGGATCGGCGAGCTCGCCGGGGTGCTGGGCAAGAGCGCCGCACGGCAGCTCGCCAGGCAGTCGGCACGGCTGATCGGCCTGCAGTACCAGAGCGAGACCGCCGCGATGATCGGCGCGCCCGACGGCGACCTGGAGCAGGCGGCGGCTTACCTCGAGGCGATGTTCGGCGGCATGGGCGACGTCGTCGAGCGGCTGCCGTCCGACGACGCCGACGCGGCCGGCGGGTCGATCCGCCTGCGCCACACGGGGCTGCGTATCGTACGAGGCCTCGAGGGCGCCGAGCGGGAGCTGCTGCTGGAGTGCTGGTGCGAGCTGTGGCGCGGCGCGATGGCGGCGCAGCGGGAGAGGAAGCGGCTGGAATGGCAGGCGGTGGTTGACGAACTGCAGTGGAACTTGAGCACGGCTGAGGCCAGAGGTCGATGACGGTGCTCGCGCTGCCTTCCTGGCGCGGCACCTGAGCTGCCACGAGCGAAGGCCCAGGGCTGGGCCGGGGTTGAAGAGTGGGAACGCTGGCTCGTCTGGTTCGGATTCGAGAATCGAGAGGTGCAGTGATGGCTACGGGTTCAGACATCGGTGTCGCCAGGCAGCGGGTCGATCCAGTCCGACTGGCGGTCCTCCTCTCGACCGTTCTGCTTGCATTGGCTGGCGACCTCGGGATCTTCCTGATCGCGGCCAACGAGACCAATGCATCGCCGTATCAAGAGAGAGCTCTCTTGATCATCATGTTCGGACGTGCACTGTGTCTGCTCGGAGTCGCACTTGCCTCCAGGACTCGGTGGTCGCTGGGAATCGTGCTGGTTGGATTCCTTGCTTCGGTCTTTGGCTACGCGGACTTCGTCGAGTGGTGAAGCGGGGGCCAGAGTGCCTTTGTCGCCAATGAACAGCCGGTCATTCCGGGCCGATCCCGTATCTGTCGGCCGCAGCCCGGGAAACTTCCAGCCCCGAACCCTGTAGCAAGGAAATGAGGGCAGTCCCGGCTCTCGGACAACCGAAACGTTCAGGGCTCATTCCTTCTGACGTTGACCGCCGATGGCGGGGACTTCTTTCTAAGGTGTCTCCGCACTCCAGCGGAACACTCAGAAACTGAGGGGCAAACATGAGTCAGGAAAGCG
Organism: Acidobacteriota bacterium; assembly: GCA_003388555.1. Lineage (GTDB taxonomy): Bacteria > Acidobacteriota > Thermoanaerobaculia > Multivoradales > Multivoraceae > QQVD01. The sequence continues at coordinate 90,615 of QQVD01000058.1, forward strand.
CACCGTCGTCGCAGGAGATGCAGGGTCACGCCGACGTCGCCGCGGGCAAGCTGAGCCACATCCAGGAGCTGGTGAAGGCCAACCAGATCGCGGAGACGATCGGGCCGACGCCGCCCAGTCAGGTGGCGTTCGCCGAGGCGTTCGTCTACGTGAAGGTCTACAGCAACGACAAGGGGTTCAAGCTGCCTTCGGGGGCGTACGCAAAGTTCGACGGCACGGCCTGGGGCGCCGCATTCGGTGGGGGCGTCACCTGGATGACGGCGGTCTTCGCGGTGCCGGAGTCGCAGATTTTCGGTGACGTGTCGTTCAACTTCAATTCGGCCGGGGGCCAGACCAACCTCAACTTCTGGCGCGGCAGCACCTTCATCGGCAGCGCCGTCGGCGCCGGCCTGGGGGTGAGCATCGGCGTCTCGGGGGGCAGCGGCACCTTCAAGAAGGGGTGAGGGCCGTCGACGGGCAGACGGACGAACGGAGTGAGGGGGTTCGACGCCCCCGGTCGTTTCGAGGGGGTCGGGCTTCGTGTCCGGCCCCCTCGTCGCGTCTCCGGGGGAGACTGCGGCCGTTGGGGACGACGGGCACGAGCTGATATCGTCCTATAGCTAAATCACGATGCCCTGCTCGCCGGCCGACGCCGCTCGGCCGTACTCCCCTCCGCTCGTCAGGAGTTCGATCATGGGATCCCGCTTCTCCCACCGGGGCGCCGTCTTTGCGGCGCTCGTCCTGGCCGCCGCGTCGGCGCCCACTCCCCTGCTCGCCCAGGGCATCCCCAACGTCCACCAGACGCCCGGCACGCTGCTCTCCGGGCTCAACGCACCGCAGCAGGGGCGGACGGCGATCCTGGCGTACCACAACGGCATCCTGTTCACGGTGCCGGAGATCCCCTCCAGCCAGCCGGGGGCGGACTTCCAGGTGCGCACCTGGGACATCTCCGATCCCACGTCGCCGGTCGAGCTGCAGCAGTGGGGCATCACGCCGATGCCGATCAACGCGCACGGCTACTTCTCGAGCGGCGACTACCTGGTGCTGGGCAGCAACTGGCCGCCGGAAGCGCCCTGGGTCTTCGAGGCCACCGGGCCGCCGGGCACCCTGACCCGCACGACGTTCCCCGGCTCGCACGGCGCCGGGGTGCGCGGCCAGCTCTTCCAACCGTGGTTCGTCGGCGACACCTACTGGAGCTACGGCGAGATCTCGGGCAACGCCTTCATCGAGAAGGACTGGGTGCGTCTGGCGGAGTGGGACCACCTCGGCACCACGGGAGTGATCGGCCACCCCTTCCTGCTCGGCGATCTGCTGATCTTCGCCTCGGATCAGAGCCGCACCGGCGTCGCCACCTACGACGTCAGCGACCCGACCAACCCGGTGCTGCTCGACGTGCTGACCACCGGCGGGCCGGGCGGCTACTGGCCGGAGCTGTGGGGCGGCGACGGCAAGCTCTACATCGTCTTCCCCTACCGCACCGGCGGCAACGGCTTCCGCATCGTCGACGCCACCGATCCCTCCAACCTGCAGTTCGTCACCGACCGCTCGCTGCCCGGCGACGAGTCGATGTACGTTCAGTTCCAGGACGAGTTCGCCTTCATGGGCGACCACAAGGTCGACATGCGCAGCTTCGAGTCGGTGCTGCACCTCGACGCGGCGAACGCGGTGCGGCCGAGCGACGGCGGCACCGGCGTCAACACCAGCCAGTTCCTGCTGCCGATCGGCAACCTGCTGGTCACCGGCGGCATCGGGCCGAACGAGGGCATGGCGATCTGGGCCCACCAGGCGACCCCCGACCTGCGCGGCCCCGAGGTCGGCTACCACGTGCCGCAGGCGGGGCGAACCAACTACCCCGTCGGCGCACCGATCAGCCTGCTGATCCACGAGACGCTCGACACGACGACGATGATCAACGGCACCACGTTCATCGTCCGGCCGCTGGGTGGCGCACCGATCTCCGGGCGGATGATCTTCTCGTTCGACGACGTGCTCACCTTCACCCCCGACGACGACCTGCTGCCCGACACCACCTACGAGGTGGTGCTGCCGGCAGGCGGCATCCAGGACGCGGTGGGCAACGGCATGGTGGGCTACTCGTTCACCTTCTCCACCGGTTCGGCGGTGGGCGGCAACGGCGCGCCGCAGGTCGACTCGTTCACCGCCACGCCCTACCCGGTGGATCCGCAGGACGACGTCAGCTTCTCGGCCTCCGCCAGCGATCCCGACGACGATCCGCTCGAGTACCGCTTCGACTTCGGCGACGGCTCGCCGCGCACCGCGTGGTCGCCCGGCACCGGCGCGCTGCACTCCTACGACGCTCCCGGCCACTACCGCGCCACGGTGCAGGCGCGCGATCCGCAGGGCGCCCTGGCCACCCGCGCCGCCACGGTCACCGTGGTCGCCCAGCCGGCCGGTCCGCTGCCGACGCAGAGCTCACAGATCGCCTGTGACGACGGAGGCCGCCGGGTCTACAAGGTGAACCCCGACAACGACACTCTGGCGGCCGTCGACGCCGACTCCCTCGGCGTCGAGCTCGAGGTGCCGACCTGCGACGGTCCGCGCAGCGTGGCGCTCTCCGGCGCCGGCGAGCTGTGGGTGGCGTGCGAGCGCGGCGACCGCATTGCGGTGCACTCGGCCGGCGGCGCGCTGGTCGAGGAGATCGTGCTCGACTACGGCAGCGCGCCGATCGGCATCGCCTTCTCACCGGGCGGCCAGACCGCCTTCGTCAGCTACTCGGGCTCCGGTGAGCTGGCGCGCTTCGACGCCGCGACGCGGACCCAGACGGGGCTGCTGCCGCTCGGGCCGACGCCGCGCGCGATCGCGGTGGCGGGCGACGGCACCAGGCTGTGGGTCACCCGCTTCCTGTCGCCGAAGGACCACGCCGAGGTCTGGGAGGTCGATCCGGCGAGCCTGAGCCTGGTGCGCACGGTGCGCATCGCCAAGTTCGGCGGCGACGACCACCGCGACACCACCGCCTCGGGCAAGGGCACGCCGAACCAGCTGGTCGGCGCGGCGCTTTCGCCCGACGGCGCGAGCCTGTGGGTCACCGCGACCAAGCCCAACAGCGAACGCGGCCTGCTCTTCCACGACGATCTCGACCAGGACAACACGGTGCGCAACGTGGCGCTGCAGATCGACACCGCCAGCGGCCAGCTCGCCGGCGCCATCGATCTCGACAACAGCGACTCCGCCTCCGGGATCGGTTTCTCGCCGCTCGGCGACTACGTCTTCGTCACCCTGCAGGGCAACGACGAGGTGGTGGTGCTCGACGCCCTCGAGCAGGCGCAGTCGAGCGGGCTGGGCAGCTTCGTGACGCGGCTCGGCAGCGGCGCCGCGCCGCAGGGCGTCTGCGTCGACGAGAGCACCCGCCGCACCTTCGTCGCCAACTTCATGGGCCGCAGCGTCACCGCGCTGGAGACCGACGCTTTGCTGCGTCTTGGCTCGACCAGCGTCGCCGCCAGCGACGTCCCGGTGGTGGCGGCCGAGACGCTGCCCGCCGACGTGCTGCTCGGCAAGCGGCTCTTCTACCACGCCAGCGATCCGCGGATGAGCGCCGAGGGCTATCTCTCCTGCGCCACCTGCCACCTCGACGGCGGCCACGACGGACGGGTTTGGGACTTCACCGGCCGCGGCGAGGGCCTGCGCAACACCACCGACCTGCGGGGTCGCGGCGGCATCGAGCACGGCAACGTGCACTGGAGCGCCAACTTCGACGAGATCCAGGACTTCGAGAACGACATCCGCGGCGCCTTCGGCGGCTCCGGCTTCCTGAGCGACCCCGACTTCGCCGCCACCGGTCCGCCGCTCGGCGCGCCCAAGGCGGGCCTGTCGGCCGATCTCGACGCGCTGGCCGCCTACGTCGCCTCGCTCGGCGACGGCCACCAGCCGCGCTCGCCCCACCGCGCCGTCGGCGGCGGGCTCACCGCGCAAGGAACCGCCGGCCGCGGCCACTTCCTCGCCCTCGACTGCGGCTCGTGCCACCAGGGCTCCCGCTTCACCGACTCCACCGCCGGCCCCGACGGCACCGAGACGCTGCACGACGTCGGCACCCTGCGCACCACCTCGGGAGAGCGACTCGGCGCCGCCCTGCTCGGCATCGACACGCCGACGCTGCGCGGCGTCTGGGCGGGAGCGCCCTACCTGCACGACGGCTCGGCGGCCACCCTCGAGGACGTCTTCTCGGTCGCCGGCGGCGTGCTGCTGCCGGCCGAGGACGGCTCGCTCGCCTCGGGCGCCCAGGTGGTCGACCAGTGGGTGCACCTGAACAACGACGACACGGTGCGCGGCCGCGCCTACGTCGACCTCGGCGCCAGCGGCGCCCGGGTCACCTTCTCGGGAGTCGACGGCGGCGGCGGCGGCCAGGGCGCCGTCGAGCTGCGCTACAGCGCCGGCTACGGGCCGCCGCAGATCGAGGTGCGCATCAACGGCGGACCTCCGATCTCCCGCAGCCTGGCGCTGACCGGCAACGACCCCCAGTGGCGCCACACCAACTGGGCGACGGCGCGCATCGAGGGTCTCACCTTCCAGCCGGGAGCCGTCAACTCGATCGAGATCCGGCGCTCCGGCGGCGGCTCGAACCTCAGCTTCGACGACCTGATCGTCACCTCGCCGGCCGAGATGGCGCTCGCCGAGCCCCACCGCGCTGCACTCGACCTCGGGGCGTCGCAACGCGCCGAGCTGCTCGCCTACCTGCGCCAGCTCGACGGCTCGCCGGAGGAGAACCCGGCAGCGGCGATCTTCCTCGACGGCTTCGAGTCCGGCGACTCCTCAGCGTGGTCGAACGCGGTGCCGTGAGGCGAGACCGCGACGGCTAGACTGGCGCCAGCCCGCAGCCGAGAGGAGGTGCGATGACGGGCCAGCCGGTCACCCACCTGCTCGAACGCTGGCGGGAAGGCGACAGCCGGGCGCTCGACGAGCTGATGCCGGTCGTCTACGACGAGCTGCGCCGGGTCGCGGCGCGCCGCATGCGTGACGAGCGGCCGGGGCACACCCTGGCACCGACCGACCTGCTGCACGAAGCGTACGGCCGCCTGGTGCAGGCCGACATCCCCTGGCAGGACCGCGCCCACTTCTTCGCCGTCGCGGCGGGCACCATGCGCCGCATCCTGGTCGACCACGCGCGCGGCCGCGCGGCGCGCAAGCGCGGCGGCGACGCGGTGCGCGTCACCCTGGACGACTCCCTGCCGCTCGACGCCGCAGAGCCCGAGACCCTGCTGGCGCTGCACGAGGCGCTCGAGAGGCTCGCCGAGCTCGACCAGCGCAAGGCGCGGGTCCTCGAGCTGCACCTCTTCGCCGGCCTGAGCTACGACGAGACGGCGGCGGCGCTCGACGTCTCGGCCGCCACGGTCGATCGCGACCTGCGCTTCGCCAGGGCGTGGCTGCAGCGGGAGCTCGGCTGATGCCGAGCTGGCAGGCGATCGAGGAGCTGTTCGCCGAGCTGGTCGACGCCGGTGCTCAGCAGCGGCGCGAGAAGCTCGAGGAGGTCGGCGCGCTCGACCCGGAGCTGCGGCGCGAGGTCGAGGAGCTGCTGGCGCAGGCCGACCGGCCGGAGGACCTGGCCGGGGTGGTGGCGGCGGCGGCGCTCGACGTGGCCGACGGGGCGGCCGACGGGGCGGCCGACGAGGCCGCTGAAGGCGTGGCAGAGGATGGGGATACGGCGGGCGACGACCTCCTCGGCGCGCGCGTCGCTCGCTACGAGATCGTCGAGCGCCTCGGCGAGGGCGGCTTCGGTGCCGTCTACCGGGCCCGCCAGGAGAGCCCGGTGCGCCGCGACGTGGCGCTCAAGGTGATCAAGCGCGGTCTCGACAGCCGCGCCGTCGTGCGCCGGTTCGAGCTCGAGCGCCAGGCGCTGGCGACGATGAGCCATCCCGGCATCGCCCAGGTCTACGACGCCGGCACCCTGCCCGACGGGCGTCCGTACTTCGTCATGGAGCTGGTCGAGGGCGAGGCGATCACCCGTTTCTGCCGCCGCCAGAGCCTCCCGCTCGAGCGCCGCGTGCGGCTGTTCCAGGACCTCTGTGCAGCGATCCAGCACGCCCACCAGCGCGGCATCCTGCACCGCGACCTCAAGCCCTCGAACGTCCTCGTGGTGCCGGCGCCCGCCGAGGGAAACGACGGCGCGCGCATCAAGGTGATCGACTTCGGCATCGCCAAGGCGCTGCACGGTCCTGAGGAGGGCGGCACGGCCCTCACCGAGATGCGGCAGATCGTCGGCACGCTCGAGTACATGAGCCCGGAACAGGCCACCTTCGGCGACCACGACGTCGATGTCCGCAGCGACATCTACTCGCTGGGCGTGCTGCTCTACGAGCTGCTGACCGGCACCCTGCCGTTCGCGAGCCGCGACCTGCGGCGGGTCGGCGTCGTGGAGGCGTTGCGCATCGTGCGCGAGGTCGAGCCGCTGAGGCCCTCCTCGCGCTCGCAGCAGCTCGGCGCGGAGAGCCGGGACGCGGCCGGGGGGCCGTCGCCGCCGGCGCGACCGCCGGTCGCCTCACGGCGCCTGCGCGGCGACCTCGACTGGATCGTGCTCAAGGCGCTGGCCAAGGAGAAGGGCCGACGCTACGACTCGGTGGGCGCACTCAGCTCCGATCTGTCGAGGCACCTGGAGGACCTGCCGGTCGACGCGGGTCCGCCGAGCCGCGGCTACCGCTTCGCCAAGCTCTTCCGCCGCAACCGCGTGGCGGTCCTGGCCGCCGCGGCGGTGGTGCTGGCGATGTTCGTCGGCCTGCTGGCCGCCGTGCTCGGCCTGCGCACCGCCGCGACGGAGCGCGACCGCGCGCAGCAGGCCGAGATCCGCGCCGAGCGCGAAGCCGAGAGCTCGCGCCGGGTGAGCGAGTTCCTGGTCGAGCTGTTCGAGGTCTCCGATCCCGAGCTGGCTCGCGGCCGTGAGGTGCCGGCACGCGAGATCCTCGACCGAGGCGCCCGGCGGGTCGACGCGCTGGCCGAGGGAGAGCCTGAAGTCGCTCTGCGTCTGCTCATCGTGCTCGGCAACGTCTACTCCAGCCTCGGCCTCTTCGACGACGCGGCCGAGCTGCTCACCCGGGCGGCGGCGATCCAGAAGGAGACGCGGCCCGATCCGGCGCGCGCCGCGGGGCTCCAGCTCGCGTCGGTCCTGGTGCAGCAGAACCGGCTCGACGAGGCCCGGCCTCTGGTCGAGGAGATCCTCGCGGTCCGCAAAGAGGCCTTCGGCGACCGCAGCCCGGAGGTCGCCGAGGCGCTCCTGGTCAAGACCGAGCTCGACGCCAGCTCCAACATCTTCGATCCGGCGGCGGCCGACGAGGCGCTCGAGATCCGGCGTGAGAGCCTCGGGGAGCAGAGTCCGCAGGTCGCCGAGGCGTTGATCACGAGGGCGCGACTCCACTCGATCGGTCGCGACTTCCTCGCCGCGTCGCAGCACTACCGGGAAGCGTTCGAGCTGCTCGAGCGGGCCTACGATCCCCTGCACCCCGAGACCATCAACGCGCAGAGCCTGCTCGCCTGGGCGCTGGCCAATCTGCGCCGCGCCGAAGAGGCGCTGCCGATCGCCGAAGAGGTGGTGGAGAAGAGCATCTCGGTCTACGGCCCGGTGCACCCCGAGACCGCCAACGCCTACCTGACGCGCGGCAGCGTGCACTACCGCGCGACGCGCGACTTCGACGCCGCCCTCGCCGACTACGAACGCACCATCGAGATCCTCCGGCACTTCTGGCCGGAGGGCAGCCCGGATCTCAACGAAGCGCGGCGCCGCAAGGCGTTCGTGCTCGTCGCCCTGGGGCGAGCGGAGGAGGCGCTCCAACTGCAGCTCGAGCTGTTCGAGAACGATCTCGCGAGCCACGGCCCGGACCACACGATGGTCTCGCGCCAGATGTACAACATCTCGGTCGCCGCCCAGGTCGCCGGCCGCCACGAGATGGCGATCGACTACATGCAGCGCTACGCCGAGAAGACCGGCGGCCCCGAATGGCGCCAGGACTTCGACTACGCCCGCGCCATGGAGCGTCTGGGCATCTCGCTGCGGGCGCTCGGCCGCTACGCCGAAGCCGAGAGCGAGCTGCTGACCGCCCACCGCCTGCTGGCCGACGAGTACGGCGCCGACTTCTGGGCCACCAAGCTCCAGGTCGAGGAGCTGGTGGCCCTCTACGAGGCATGGCGGAGACCCGAGTCGCTCGCCCGCTGGCGCGACGAGCTCGCTCGCATCGAGGCGGTCGAGGCGGCGCAGGAAGCGGCGGAAGCCGCCGGAGCCGCTGGAACGGCCGGAGCAGGCGAGGCGAACGCCGGCTAGCCGCGGGGGACGACTGCCTCGGTGTCGATCACCGCGTCGGCGACGTTGCCGAGCGGGTCGCGAGATCCGTCGCGAGAGATCACGCTCCGGCGCCGCCGAGCAGCTCCCCGAGGGTCTCCAGACCCACCGGCTTGACGACGTGCGCGTCGAAACCGGCTTCGCTGGACTTGCGCCGGTCCTCGTCCTGGTTCCAGCCGGTCACCGCGACGATCAGGATGTCGCGCCCCCAGGGCTCCCGGCGCAGGCGCCGGCAGACCTCGTGACCGTCGATGCGGGGCAGGCCGATGTCGAGCAGCACCACTTCCGGGCGGTATCTCGCAGCCGCCTCGACCGCCTCGATGCCGTCGTGCGCGGTCTGCGCCTCGTGACCGTGCAGCCCGAGCAGGGTGGCGAGCGTCTGTGCCGCGTCGCGGTTGTCGTCGACCACCAGGATGCGCCGGCCTGCCGCCCGGCTCCGGGCCGAAGAGGGCGGCTCCGGTTCGGAATCTTCCTCCTCGCACCCGAGCGGCAGACGCACGATGAACTCGCTACCGCGGCCTCGTCCCTCGCTCCGCGCCTCGATCTCGCCGCCGTGCATGCTCACCAGCTGCTGCACCAGCGTCAGCCCGATGCCGAGGCCTTCGGGGGCGGTCCCGGGCAGCTGATCCGAGCGGGTGAACATCTCGAAGATCGAGTCGAGCTGGTCTTCGGCGATCCCGGTCCCGCTGTCCTCGACGCTCACCACCAGCTCGGCGTCGCGACGTTCCGCGATCACCCGGATCGTCCCGCCAGGCGGCGTGTACTTGCAGGCGTTGTTGAGCAGGTTGCCGAAGACCTGCGCCAGGCGGGCCGGATCGCCGGTTAGGTGGTGCGGACCACCCCGGATCTCCGTCAGGACGTCGTGACCGAGCGCCTCGGCGAGGGGCTGGCACGCCTCCACCGCCTGTCGCAGCACCGCCTCGAGATCGACCCGGCTCATGCGCAGCGCGAGGCGGTCGTGGGTCAGACGATTGAGATCGAGCAGGTCGTCGACCAGCCGGACGATCTGGGCGAGTTGTCTCTCCAACGTGTCGCGCGAGCGCGACAACAGCTCGGGGTCGTCGCTGCGCTTCCAGATCTCGAGCACGTTGACCAGGGGCGCCAGCGGTCCCCGTAGCTCGTGCGCGAGTGTGGCCAGGAACTCGTTCTTGCGCCGGTCGTTCTCCGCCAGGTCGCTGGCCTGTCGGCGCAGACGGTTCTCGAGCTCGCGGCGCTCGGTGATCTCCTGGCTGACGGTGCCGAAGCCGACCAGGCGCCCGGAGGCATCCTCGATCTTGAGCACCTTGTACGCCATCCAGATCGGAGCGCCGGTGCGGAAGTGCCGGAAGCGGACCTCGACCTGCCCGTAGCCCCGTTCGAGCACCTCGGGGAAGAGCTTGTCGCGGATGCGGGCCTGATCTTCCGGGAAGAAGAAGTCCCAGACCCTCATCTGGCTGGCCTCCTCCATCCCTTCGAGACCGACCATCTCCAGCCCGGCGCGATTGATGAACAGCGGCCTGGCCTCCGGATCGCTGATGGCGATGAAGTCGGTGCTGCCCTCGATCAGCGCGGCGAACTTCTCGCGATCGGCCTCGGCTTCGCGTTCGCGGCTGATGTCGCGCACCATCTTGGAGGCGCCGACGACACGGCCTGAGTCGTCGAGGATCGGCGAGATGGAGAGCGAGACCTGGATACGGCGGCCGTCGCGATGCTGCCGCTCGGTCTCGAAGTGCTCGATGCGTCCACCGCTGACGAGGGTCGCGATGATCTCGTCCTCCTCGCTGAGGCGTTCAGAGGGGATGAGCAACGAGATGTGGCGGCCGACCGCCTCCTCCGCGGAGTGCCCGAACAGCTCCTCCGCCGCCGCGTTCCAGGTCTGGATGACGCCGTCGAGCGACTTGCTGACGATGGCGACCTCGGACGACTCGACGATCGCCGCGAGCCGATGTGCCGAGGCCAGACGCTCTGCGCGGTCCCTCTCCGCCTGCCGGCGCTCGGTGATGTCGTGGAAGACGAGGACACAGCCCGAGACCTCGCCGCTCTGGTCGCGGATCGGCGCCGCGCTGTCGTCGATCGGGCACTCGCTGCCGTCCTTGCGGACCAGCACCGTGTGGTTGGCCAGCCCGACCACCACGCCCTCGCGCAGCGCTCGCAGGGCCGGGCTCGGCGCGGGCATGCCCGACTCCTCGTCGCGGATCCGGAACACGGCATCGAGGGGCTGACCCGCCGCCTCCTCGCCGGACCAGCCGGTGAGGGCCTCGGCCGCCGGGTTGAGGTAGACGACGTGCCCGTCGACGTCGGTGGTGATGACGCCGTCGCCGATGCTGGAGAGGGTGACGCTGAGCACCTCTCGCTCCTCGTCGGCGCGGGCCCCGGCAGCCCGCGCCGCCTCGGCGAAGGCGACGAGAAGGCCACAGGTGAAGAGGTAGGCGACGAAGCCCGCGAAGACGTCGGGGCTGAAGAGCTCGAAGGCACCGCGCGGCTCGATGAACAGGTACGCGCAGGCGACGTAACCGATCAGGGCCGCGGCGATCGCGACGCGACTGCCCGCCAGCCACACCGCGAAGGCGATGGCGCCATACAGCGTGATGAGAGCGAGCGAGTTGCCGAGGAGGGGATCGAGGAGCCAGCGCAGCAGCACCGCCGCGGCGATCGCGGTGAGGGAGCCGACGATCGAGATCGTCAGCCGCGGCTGCCTGGGCTGCCGGATACCCAAGGAGAGTCTCCGCTCTGGATCGGTCGAATCGGACCGCGGAATATAACAACGCGGCCGCAACGCAGGCACTCAGGCGGGAGGGTCAGACGTCGACCCGCTCGCCCTGGAACCAGCCGACGGGCGAACGATCGGGGAAGAGCTCGAAGCGCACCAGCACGTCGGTGGGCAGCAGCGCACTGCGCACGCCGGGACCCTCGGGACGGTAGGCGTCCTCGTCGCCGGGCACGACCCGGAACTCGCGGCCGCCACCCTCGAGACGATGCACCCAGCCGCGACCCTGCCCCAGGTTGGCCTCGTCGCCCTTGCGCACGCGCTCGCCCTCGTACGGGAAGACGCGAGTCCAGCTGGCGCCGTCCGGCTGCTGCACGACGCACCAGGTGGGCGCGGTCTGGCCGCCGGCGCCCTCCTCGATCCAGGTCGAGACGACGCCGCCGAGCGATCGTTCGATGCGGTAGGGCACGATGGTGCGCAGATCGCCCGCGGCGCGCAGCCACAGCCCCACCGTGTAGTCGCCCGGTGACGGCGCCGGCACCGGTTGTTGCGACTCTGCGATGCCGATCAGACGGTGCAGCTCCTCGCGCTCGCTGGCGGTGAAGAGCGGCGGCGGGCGACGCTGACGGATCGCGTCGAGGCCGTCGATCTCCGGCCCACGGTAGCGGTTGGTGCCCGGCTCGGCGCCGATACTGAAGCAGCCGATGGCGTTGGCGGCGGTGCCGGCGAACGACCACTCGAGGGCGCGCAGCCCAGCGGTGCGCGCCCCCGGGCCGACGTAGCGCGGCCGCCAACTGCCCTGGTGCACCAGGCGCGGGAGCGCCGCCGCCGACCACAGCAGGGCGGTGCGCCGCAGCGAGGTGCGCAGGGTGTCGTGGGCGCCGGCGAACGCCTGCCAGGCGGCGAGCTCGGCGAGCCAGTTCCACTGCAGGTACTGGCCCATCAGCTCGGGGCCGTGCAGGCCGTGCAGCGCATCCCACGCGCCGATCGCCTTCCACGCCTCGGCGCAGCGCTCGAGCTCCCGCGCGTCTTCCCCACCGGCCGCCTCGACGCTCCGCGCGGCCAGCGCCAGGCGCACGAAGTTCTGCGACCGGCCGCCAGCGAGCACCTGCTCTGGCGGCAGCAGCCAGCGCGCCTCACGGTGCTCGGTGGTCAGCGGCGCCTGGCCGCGCAGCGTGGCGACCAGGGCGTCGAGCAGCCGGCGGTGGATGCCACCGGGAGAGGGGGCTCGCGCTTCCTGGGTCTGGGACATCGCCCCGAGCAACCGCTGCTACTCTGCGCCGAATTCTCCCGTTGGGTACCTCGCAGCGAAACAGGAGCGCCGCATGACGCAGCCCGAGAAGCCGCCTGCCACTCCGCCGCCCGATCTGCTGGCCGAACGCGCCACCTCGGGCGACGTGCTGCTGCTCTGCTTCCTGACCCTGCTCAACGTCCTCAACTTCGTCGACCGCCAGCTGCTGGCGAGCTTCGCCAACTTCATCGTCCCCGATCTGGGGCTGAGCAACACCGAGTTCGGCCTGCTCACCGGCTTCGCCTTCATCGTCTTCTACGCGGTGATGGGCCTGTTCATGGGCGCGCTCGCCGACCGCCTGCACCGGCCGCGGCTGATCGCCGCCGGCCTGGCGCTGTGGAGCCTGCTCACCGCGGCGTCGGGCGCGGCCCGCAACTTCGCCACTCTCGCGGTGCCGCGCATGCTGATCGGTGTCGGCGAGTCGGCGCTGACCCCGGCCTCGATGTCGCTGATCACCGACCGCTTCCCGTCGCGCCTGCTCGGCTTCGCCGCCGGCTTCTACTACATGGGAGTGCCGATCGGAGTCGGCTGCTCGCTGCTGGTCGCGGGCTACCTCGGCCCGGCGATCGGCTGGCGCAACTGCTTCTACCTGCTCGGCGCCGTCGGCCTGGTGCTGGCCGTCGTGCTGCTCTTCGTCAAGGAGGTGCCGCGGCGTGGGCTGGCGACCGGCACCGCGCCGCCGCGCCAGTCGTTCGGCGAGATGGTGCGCGTGACGGCCAAGGCCCTGCGCTCCTCGCCGGCGCTGCTCTACACCATCGCCGGCGGCGTGGCGCTGCACTTCGTGCTCGGCGCGGCGGCGTTCGACCAGCTCTGGTTCGTGCAGGAGCGCGGCTTCGACCGCGTCTTCATCGCCCAGGCCTCGGGCTGGATCGGCATGGTCGGCGGCATCATGGGCAACCTCTTCGGCGGCGCCGGCAGCGACTGGTTCATGCGCCGATTCAACCAGGGCCGGCCGATGTTCCTGTTCTGGCTCGGCATCGTCTTCGCGCCAGTCGGCTTCGTCTACCGGCTCGCCCCCGGCGGCAGCTTCTGGTTCTGGCTCGGCCTCTTCCTCGGATTCTTCCAGCTCGGCACCTTCTACGGCCCCACCTTCTCCACCGTGCAGGAGCTGGTGCCGACCCGCATCCGCGCCACCGTCGTCGCCTTCTACATCCTGATGCTCAACCTGGTGGGCCTCGGCATCGGCATCACCGGCGGCGGCATCATGGTCGACGCCCTGATCGCCCGCGGCGTGCCCGAGCCCTACACCAAGACCCTGCTCACCTTCACCGTCATCTCGGCCTCGGCGATGGTCTTCTTCTTCCTCGCCGGCCGCAGCTACCACCGCGACAAGGAGCGGCTGGAGGCGGAGTGGGCGAGCGGAAGGGGTTAGGGGTTGGGGGTCAGGGGTCAGGGGTCAGGGGTCAGGGGTCAGGGGTCAGGGGTCAGGGGTCAGGGGTCAGGGGTCAGGGACGGATAGCAGAGCTCTGGCTCCTGCCTTCTGCCTTCTGCCTTCTGCCTTCTGCCTTCTGCCTTCTGCCTTCCGCCTTCTGCCTTCCGCCTTCTGCCTTCCGCCTTCTGCCTTCCGCCTTCTGCCTTCCGCCTTCTGCCTTCCGCCTTCTGCCTTCCGCCTTCCGCCTTCCGCCCCTTCCGTCATCCCAGCGGAGGCTGGGATCCTGCGTCTCGTATGGCGGCCATGCCGCCCGGTGCGACGGTGACACCTCCCGACCCCTATCTCCTGACCCCTCTCTCCCTCCTATACAGACCTCGCGCGAACTCACACGCCGGGTGCCCGTGCAGCGGTTCCATGCGGCGGCGGGCACGCGGCGGCAGGTCGTCGAGGGTGGCGATCGGCGAGCCGTACTCGGGCGGCAGGCTGATCGGGGAGGAGAGCGCGGCGAAGGTGACGTCGGCGGCGGAGAGGCGATCGCCGAGCAGGAACGGGCGCCCGTCGGAGATCCGTTCGGCGACCTCGTCGAGCACGGCGACGAAGCGCTGCTCGGCAGCTCTCGCCGACTGCGAGTCGATGCTGTAGCGGCGGCGGACGAAGAGTGAGATCAGCGGCAGGACGAGAGGCACGATGGCGCGCTGCGCCAGAGGGATCGTCCGCGTGCGCATCAGGTTGCCCACTGCCAGCCGCGGATCGGGCAGGAACCAGTGGTAGGCCCAGAGCCGCGTGTCGGAGCCGAAAGGCTCGTCGAGGTGAGCCGCCAGCTCGGCGACCTCGACGCCGAGAGCACCGTCCGGGTAGAGCCGCCTCGACTCCGGCAGTCGCTCGTCGACCCAGCGCAGGATCGCCGTCGAGTCGGGCACCGCGTGGCCGTCGCCGGTGACCAGCACCGGCACCTGACCGGTGCCACCGGCGGCCAGGCTGGCGCGCCGGTGCAGGGCCTGCAGGTGCCCCTCCTCCGCGTAGTCGAGCGAAGCCCGGTCGAGAGCCCAGCGCGCCTTCTCGCAGAAGTGGCTGATCGGGATCGTGACCAGCCGGAGGCGTTTCCCAGAGTCCTTCATCAAGACCCTCCTCAGGGCCCCATCACCGCAGAACTTCGCCTCCCTCCCCCTTCAGGAGAAGGGCCGGGGGAAGACCGTCGGTGCTTTCGGGCTCGCACCGACGCTCTTGCGGCTCAGCTCGCTGACGCTCGCTTCGGCGTGGGGAGCCCCAGCAATCCGCCACGCCTCCCTGCTCCCTCTTCCCTCTTCCCTGACCCCTATCCCCTAATCCCCTAACCCCTATCTGCCCCTGCCGAACACGTCGAACAGATAGCTGTACTTGATCACCAGGCTGCGGTCGGGGCGCGGCAGCACCTCGCGCACGCCGAACTCGTCGAGCTCGTTGTAGACGACGTAGAGACCGGTGTTGGCGTCCTGCAGCCAGCTGAAGCGCACGTTGGTCGAGAGGGTGTCGGTGCGGTCGTTGTACTGCAGCAGCGACTGCACGAGGATGCGCGGGGTGATCGAGTAGGAGAGCCGTAGCTGCGCCAGGTTGACCTCGAAGTCGCCGACCGGCAGGTCGACGTCGTTGTAGCTCCAGCCGAGCTGTGAGGTGAGCTTCTCGCCGATCCGCGCCCGCACCGTGTTGCTGATCGAGATCCGGTCGCCGCCGAAGAAGCCGCCGACGTTGATCTGGTTCGAGTAGCTGAGCGCGGCGCCCTGGTTGGTGATGAACACCAGCTGGCCCTCTTCGTGCGAGTACTCGCCCGGCTGCACGAAGATGCCGGGCGCGATCTCGAACGGCGTGAAGACGTTCTCCTGGGTGAGGTTGACCCCGGTGTGCACCTCGTAGCCGTTGCGCCACTCCCAGTGGTTGTCGAGGTGGATGTACTCCGACTCCTGGTCGCCCTGCTGGTTCCATACGCCGCCGTAGGAGACGTGTGGGCGCAGCTCCTGGATCGAGCCGAAGCTCTGCGGACGGATCACCCGCATGACGAAACCCGAGGCGTTGACGAACGCCTCGCGCGACAGGAAGCCGACCTCGGGATTGAAGTTCTCCTCCGCCTCGAGATAGTTGAGCAGCCCTCGCCACTTCGGCCCGCCGTAGTCCCAGCGCAGGTGGTAGGCGCGATCGTCACCTTCCAGGCCGGGCGTGTCGGTCTCGGCGACGAACGCCTTGAGGTCGTGGAATTCGCCGATCCCCCACTGGCCGTCGACCGCGAAGGTGCGGTTGCGGTCGCCGTCCGGGGCGAGATCTCCGACGCCCTCGCGCTGCGCCAGCAGCACGCCGACGCTGGAGCGGTTCGGCAGCTCGCGCGAGACGCGCGCCACAGCGTAGTTGTTGGCCTGCAGCCCGAACGCCTCGGCGGTCTGCATGTCGAGGAAGCCGAGGTTGTAGCTCCCCGCCTTGCCCGAGAGGCGCACCCCGAAGTCGATCGGCAGCACCACCCCGCCCGGCCCCAGGCCGATGCGGCGGGAGAAGAAGAGGTCGGCCTGGGCCGCGGCGCGACTGCCGGTGGCCGAGGCGCCGACGGCGAAGAAGCCCGCGTTCTCGAGGAAGAACGGCCGCTTCTCGGGAAAGAAGAGGTTGAAGCGGTCGAGGTTGACCTGCTGCTCGTCGACCTCGACCTGGGCGAAGTCGGTGTTGATCGTGGCGTCGAGCGTCAGGCTCGGGGTGACGCCGTACTTGAGGTCGAGGCCGGCTTCGAAGTCGTCCTCGGTGCGCCGCTCGCCGTCGCTCGGGCGCCGGCCCTCGCCGAGCACGTAGGGGATCAGCGCCAGGTTGCGCTGCGCCGGCGGCGAGATGCCGTCGACGACCCCGGCATCGGCGACGCGGTCGAGCGAGAAGTTCTGCTCCAGCTCCGACCAGAACGCCACCTCGTTGCGGCGCCGGATGTTGCGCTGGAAGTTGACCCCCCAGCTCTGGGGGCCGCCGCGCGCCCCCTGCGGATAGCGCAGGGTGCGGAAGGGGATGGCGAACTCGGCGCTCCAGCCGTAGTCGCCGCGGCGCGCCGCCACCCGCCAGGCACCGTCCCAGTTGAGATTGAAGCCCGCCACCGTGCCGCCGGCCAGGCCGCCGCCACCGAACGCGCCGCCGAAGGCGCCGACTCCGCCGCGCACCACCTGGCCGTCGTACTCGATGCCGGCGGGATTGGTGCCGAAGACGAATCCGTTCTGGCCGTCGCGGAAGGTGTCGAGGATCATCTGGAAGCTGTCGGTCTCGTTGAGCGCCGAGTCGCGCCGCGAATCGGCGACGATGATCCCGGCCGGATCTTCGTCGAAGCAGACCACGCCCACCCACAGATGGGTCGCGGTGTAGAGCATGCGCACCTCGGTGCGCTCGCTGGCCGGCGAGCCGGCGAACGGCCGCGTCTGCACGAAGTCGGTGGCCGGCTGGGCCTGCTCCCAGACCGGCTCGCCGAGCACGTCGCCATCGAGCACCGGCTCGGTGGCGGTGGAGACCGCGGACATGGCCGGTCGCGCCGCGGCGCGCAGCGGTTCGGAGAACGAGAGGGCGGCGAGGACGACGAGCAGGGACGTGACGAGCACAGCCCCGCGACAGCGGGCATTCATGACGGACACGGTACGGGACTCCGGCGACGAGGCGCAGAAAGAGAGGTGCTGAGGGTACTGAGAGAGGAACTGGAAGAGGAACCGATTCGGGACGGGAGGTCAGGGCGGTCTGTTTCCCTCGCCGTGAGCTTCGGGCTCGACCACCAGCTCGAAGACGCGGCGCGACTCGTCGCTGGACCACAGCGCCGTCTCGTCGGCGCTCCCCGGGGTCAGGTCGGCGCCCTCTGGCGGCATCGCCACCGAGGCGGCGACCACCCGCAGCGGCGCCGAGGGATCGACCAGGTGCGAGAACATCACCTCGTCGCCGGCGAAGTTGCCGTGCCGCACCACGACGGCGGTGCGCTCCTCGACCACGATCGGCAGCGTCGTCACCGCCTCGAATTCGTAGACGAAGAAGCCGTCGAGGCCGTAGCCGTTGCCGAAGCGGTCGCTCGGTTTCCACTCCAGGCCCGGCGGCTCCTCGCCGCCGATACGCAGCGCGATCCCCCCTGCCAGGCGCTCGAACTGCCGCGCCCGGAAGCCGTCCTCGAGCTCCTCGATCCTGCCGGCGCGGATCTCGGCCGCCAGATCGACCTCCCGCCAGTGCTCCTGGAACAGCACCACCGCCACCGCGGCGGGCACCTCGAGAGTCACCAGCACCCGTAGGCGGCAGTGCTCGCCCACCGCCGGCCCGGAGGCCTCACGGCAGCCGACCTCGGTGCGGGTCGAGTGCAGGTCGGGCCAGGCCGAGTGCGCCCGCGCCGGCCGGATCGTGAAGGGGGCGAGCAGGCCGGCGACGGCGGACGCGACGACGGCTACGGCAACGACTGGAGAGCGCATGAGCGGGAAGGTGGTTTCTTCTGGCGACTCCGGTGTGTCTGACCACTGAGAGAGAAGAGCTCAGACCTCCTGTCACCTATCGGGGAGAATTCCAGTGCTAGCCCTGCCAATGCAACCGATCGTGCAGCACCCCGTCGCATCCCAGGTCCCTCGTCGGGGCTCCGCTGGCCAGGCCGACGACGAGTCGACCCTGCTCGCGGCGCTGCGCCGGGGTGAGCGCTCCGCCGCCGAGGAGCTGGCGCGCCGCACCTACCGCCAGACCTTCGCCTCGCTGGTGCAGCTCTGCGGCGGCGACCGCGACCTGGCCGCAGACCTCACCCAGGAGACCTACCGCAGGGCCTGGTCGTCGCTCGACTCGTTCCAGGGCCGCGCCCGCTTCACCAGCTGGCTCTACCGCATCGCCTACAACACCTTCCTCAACCACCGCCGCGGTGGCGGCCGCGACCGCCCGCTGCCCGAGGACGCCGACGAGCGCTGGGCCGACGAGGCACCGTCGCCACGCGAGCTCGCCGCCAGCAGGGACCGGCGCGGTCGGGTACGCGCCGCGCTGCTCGATCTGCCGGACGAGCAGCGCTATCTGCTCTCCGCCATCTACTGGGGTGAGGTGCCGGTGCGCGAGCTGGCCGAGGAGGCCGGCATCACCACCGTCGCAGTGCGCAAGCGCCTGGCCAAGGCGCACGACGCCCTGCGCAGCCTGATCGGCGAGGAGGCATCCCGATGAACCGCCCGCACGACCCGAAGCAGCCCCCCACCGAGACTTCGAAGAGAGAGAACTCCGCCGCATCCGAGGCAGACGCCATGACTCCCGAGACCCACAGCACGAATCCCGACCAGCAGCCCGACATCGCGGCCCTGCTCGCCGCTCGGTCGAGCTCCGATCTCGAGACGCCCGACGACCTGCTGGGCAAGATCCTCGACGAGATCCCGTCGTCGTTCGGCAACCCGGACCTCGGACCCGCCGCGAGCGCCGAGGACCAGGCAGCCGTCGATCCTCCGGACAACGTGGTGCGCGGCCGCTTCGGCCAGCGCGCCCAGCTCCTGTCGCTCGCCGCGGCGCTGGTGCTGCTCGCCGGCGCCGGCTGGATCGCGGTGCGTCTGGGATCGCCGGCGCAACGGGCGCCGCTGACGCGGGCGGAAGTCCCCTCCGAGGCGGCCGCGGCCTCGACCGCGTCCCCGCACCAGGCCGAGAAGAAGGAGAAGGCGGACGAGACGGCTTCCACGCCGCTCGCCGAAGAGATGGTCGTCGCGCCGCCCGAGCCAAAGGCGAGCGCCGTCGGCGGCGCGGCGAGCCAGGTCGACCGGCGCCAGAACGAGCTCGAGCGCTCCGAGAATCTCAGGCAACGACGTCAGGAGCTCCGCGGCGGGCGCCAGGACGACGGCGCCGAGGAGGTCAGGGACCAGCTGCGGGCACTGGGCTACGTCAGCTCGGCTCCCGCCGCCACGCCCCCGCCGGGCCGCAGGCCCGAGCCCGAGCCCGAGCGGACCGCGAGGAGCCGCAGCATCCCGCGGCCGGTGGCCAAGCGGGTCGAGGAGCCAGCCGCTGCTCCGAGTCGAACGGCCCCTGTCCCTCCGCGCCCCGCCGTCGCCCGCGTCTGGGAGGTGGAGGCGCGGGAGAAGAGCGACGACCGGGAGAGCGAGGTCGCGGGAGAGGACCTGTCGCTGCTGCGCGACCGTGCCGAGCGGCCGCCGTTCCCCGAAGACGACACGGACGAGGACGCCGTCGCGTCGTCGTTCGCCGCCGACGAGGTCGCCGTCCGCCGCGCACCGCCGCTGGTCGACCCGGCGCTCGATCCCCAGTCGACCTTCGGCCTCGACGTCGACACCGGCTCCTACACCACGATCCGCGCCGCCCTGCGCGCCGGCCGCCTGCCGGCGCCCGAGCGGGTGCGCATCGAGGAGGTGGTGAACTTCTTCGACTACGGCGACCCGGCGCCGCGCCGCGGCGACTTCGCGCTGCGCGCCGAGGTCGGCGACGTCGTCGCGCCGATCGGCGGCGACAGCGAGCGGCGCCTGGTGCGCTTCTCGATCCGCGCCCGCGACGTCGTCGCCGCCGAGCGCCGCCCTGCGACCCTGGTCTTCGTCGTCGACACCTCGGGCTCGATGCAGCAGGACGGCCGCCTCGAGACGGTGAAGCAGGCGCTCGAGCTGCTGCTCGACGGCCTGCGCGCCGACGACCGCATCGCCCTGGTGCGCTACGCCGACGACGCCGAGCTGCTGCTCGCGGCCACCGCCGACCACGAAGCGATCCGACGCGCCATCGCCCGCCTGCATCCGGCCGGCAGCACCAACCTGCAGGCCGGCCTGAGGGTGGGCTATCAGGAGGCCGAGCGGGCCTTCGACGAGGGGCGCAGCCACCGCGTGCTGCTGCTCTCCGACGGCATCGCCAACGTCGGCGACACCGAGGCGCTGCCGATCCTGCGCTCGGTGGCGGACTGGGCGGCGCGCGGTGTCGAGCTGACCACGGTGGGCGTCGGCATGGGCCACAACGACCCGTTGCTCGAGCGTCTCGCCGACCGCGGCGACGGACGCTACGCCTACGTCGACACCCTCGAGGAGGCGCGCCGCATCTTCTCCGAGCAGCTCACCGGCACGCTCGAGACGGTGGCGCGCGACGCCCGCGCCCAGGTCACCTTCGACCCCGGCCAGGTGGCCGGCTACCGGCTGCTCGGCTACGACAACCGGGCGCTGCCCGACCACGTCTTCCGCCACGACGCGGTCGACGCGGGGGAGATCGGCGCCGGACACCGGGTGACCGTGCTCTACGAGGTCGAGATGCGGCCGGACGCACCGCGCCGCAGCCGACGCCCGGCCGCCACGCTCGACCTGCGCTGGCGCAGCATCGCGACGGGGGCGTTCGAGGAGGTTCGACTGGAGCTGCCTGCCGTCGAGCTGCGGCAGGGCGCCCGCGGCGACGCGACGCGCTCGGGCGGTTTCGAGCTCGCGGCGGTGGCTGCGCGCTTCGCCGAGGAGCTGCAGCAGCCGCGTCCGTCGGCCGCGGTGCTCGAGTCGCTGTCGCGGCGCACCCGCCGGCTCCCTGGCGAGGAACTGGAGGATTCGGAGGTCCTCGAGCTTGCCTACCTGATGAGCGAAGCGGCCGAGCTGGCCAGGCGGTGAGGGGCCTGGGTCCGGTAGAGTCCAGGGTTTGCGACCAGGCCCCGTGTGCGTCTTCTGATCCCGCGGGGGCTGGTCCGTGACGCGCACGGGCGAAGACGCGCTCGACCCCCACGGACTTCCGAGGCCCTACCTCCTCCATGAGCAACCGTTCGCAGCACCGAGCCACCGCCGACACGCTCTTCCTGGAGGCCGAGCGCCTCGCCTCGGAGACCTCGCTCTTCCCGGACCCGGCGCCGCGCTCGCGGCCGTCGACGATCGAGGGCCTGGTCTCCAGCGCCGACATCCGCAGGCGGCTGAGCAACCTGCGCAAGCTGTCGGTCGACGAGTACGTGCGCCAGACCGTGGCGCCGGTGGAGGATCCCTCCCGCCCCAGCGTGCGAACGACGCTCAAGCGGCTCGGCTGGCGGGTCGAGCGTGAGCTCGAGTCGGGCCCCCTCTACGCCGCCGAGGCCATCCTCGAGACACGCGACCAGACCCGGCGCATCGGCCTGCTGGTCCAGGACCGCAGCCAACGCAACGGCGCCTGGATGCCCGAGCACCACGAGGCGGCGGTGCGGGTGGTGCGCGATCTGGCGGTGCGCGCGATCCCCATCGTCACCTTCATCGACACCCCCGGTGCCGACGCCGGCTCGGAGGCCAACCGCGGCAACCAGGCGCATTCGATCTCGCGGCTGATCGCGGAGATGGCCCAGATCCACGTGCCGACGGTCGGCGTCATCTTCGGCAACGGCTACTCCGGCGGCGCCATCCCCCTGGCCACCACGAACGTGCTGCTGTCGACCACCGACGGCGTCTTCAACACCATCCAGCCGCGCGGTCTGGCCAACATCGCCCGCAAGTACAACCTGTCCTGGCAGGAGTGCGCCAAGGCGGTCGGCGTCTCGCCCTACGAGCTCTGGGAGCAGGGCTACCTCGACGGCATCATCGACTACTCGCCGAACGACGGCTCCGAGGGCCTGGAGAACCTCGAGCGCGCGATCCTCACCGCGATCGACGCCGTCGAGCAGCAGGCCGCCACCTTCCTGCGCGGCGAGCCGGGCATCTTCGACCACTACCGGCGCACCATCCAGCGCTTCCTCGAGCCGTCGGAGCGGCTGCGCAAGCAGCAGAGCGGGGGGCGCCTGTCGACGCTCGACACGCCGACCCAGCAGCCGAACATCTTCGGCGTCACCTACCGCTACCTGCGCTACCTCGGGCTGCGCAAGCGGGTGCGCTCGACCACCGTCGAGCGCTACGGCCGTCTCAGCGTCACCGAGATCCCCACCGGCGACCTCAACGAGCGCATCGAGCGCGAGAACCGCGCCGCCTTCGGCCGCTGGCTGGAGAACCCGCTGGCGATCAAGTACGACGACGCGCTGCAGGCGGCGTGGAAGAACTACACCACGGCGCGCGAGGCGCTGGCCAAGGATCGCAGCCGCTTCACTGCCTTCTTCCTCGGCTCGCGCGAGAGCAACTATCGCAAGGCGCTGAACGGCCTGGTTCTCGAGCTCGCATTCCACCTCTACAACGTGTGGAAGAGCGGCGCCAAGGACAACTTCCCGCTCCTGGTGGAGCATCTCGAGGAGATGCCGGCGTCGTCGCAGACGCTGCGCGATCCCACCGTGCTCGAGCTGTTGGCGCACCCCGAGATCCGTCAGCCCTTCGTGCGCGAGAGCCGCAACCTGATCCTCTTCGACGGCCTCTACGACCAGCTGATCCTCGAGCTGCGCTCGGTGGCCTTCGAGGCGATGCAGACCAACCGCATGTCGCAGGAGTCGGTCGAGGCGCTGCTCGAGCAGGCGATGAGCAAGGCGGCGCCGATCGCCGCGCGCAGTCCGGTCTGGAACGGTGAGGAGCCCGAGCCGCAGGATCTCATCGTGCAGATGCGGCGCTGGATCCCGCACCTGGTGCGCAACCGTCGCCGGGCGCAGCTGCTCAAGTCGGTGGCCGACTGGAAGAAGGCCGCCTTCCCCACCGTCAGCGAGCCGCTCTTCGCGCTGATCACCTTCTTCTTCGACCACCTGCTGCCGAGCTACTACTCGGCGCAGCGCGGCGGTCGCTACGACGGCCGCATCCGACCGCGCAACATCGGCATCAAGGACTTCTGGAGCCGTCTCGACCGGGCCTACAAGGACCTGCTGATCCAGGCGGTGCTGAACGACGTCAAGCGCCGCTCGGCGCTGACGCCGCAGGTGATCCTCGACACCTTCTTCAGCGACGTCGAGGAGCTCGACCGCACGATGATGACCGAGGACCCGGTGCGCTTCCCGGGCTTCCGCATCTCGATCGAGCAGGAGCTCGACCGCGGCGGCGTGCCCTGCGGCACCGTCTCGGCGCTGGCCAGCTTCGAGTCCGACGGCGAGAAGCGTCGGGTCGGCGTGCTGGTCTCCAACCTCGGCTTCCAGGCCGGGTCGTTCGACATGGCCAGCGGCGAGAAGTTCTGCAAGCTGCTGGTGCGCTGCGCGGCGCAGGGCCTGCCGGTGGTCTGCTTCATCAGCTCGGGCGGCATGCAGACCAAGGAGGGCGCCGGCTCGCTCTTCTCGATGGCGATCGTCAACGACCGCATCACCCGCTTCGTGCGCGACAACGACCTGCCGATCCTGATGTTCGGCTTCGGCGACTGCACCGGCGGCGCCCAGGCCTCGATGGTCACCCACCCACTGGTGCAGACCTACTACTTCTCGGGTACCTCGATGCCCTTCGCCGGCCAGATCGTGGTGCCGTCGCACCTGCCGTGCACGTCGACGCTGTCGAACTATCTGTCGCAGTCCGAAGGCGCCATGGCGGGTCTGGTGGCGCACCCGTTCGCCGACGATCTCGACCAGCGCCTCAGCGAGATCGACGAGGACATTCCCCTGCCCACCCTCGAGGTGCGCTCGGTGATCGCCGGCGTGCTCGCCGGCCGCGCGCCGGCCTCCGAGAGCGTCACCCCGCGGCCGCGTCGCCGCGCCCGCAAGATCTTTCGGCCCACCCGCCGCACCCTCATCCACGCCCGCGGCTGCACCGCCGTCAAGCTGGTGCGCGACGCCCAGAAGCGCGACGACGTCGAGATCGTGCTGGTGCAGTCCGACCCCGACATGGAGTCGGTGGCGGCGGCCAACCTGCGCTCGCGCGACACCCTGGTCTGCCTCGGTGGCTCGACCCCCGACGAGAGCTATCTCAACGCCCATTCGGTGATCCGCATCGCCGAGGCGGAGAGCTGCGACTCGCTGCACCCGGGCATCGGCTTCCTCTCCGAGAACGCCTCGTTCGCCGATCTGTGCAACCAGCACGACCTCAACTTCATCGGCCCGCCGGTGCGCGCCATGGAGTGGATGGGCAACAAGTCGAACGCGGTGCAGACCGCCCGCAAGCTCGGCGTCGCGGTGGTGCCGGGCAGCCACGGCGTCGTCACCACGCCGGAGGCGGCGCTGCGCATCGCTTCCGACATCGGCTATCCCGTGATGATCAAGGCGGTGCACGGCGGCGGCGGCCGCGGCATCCACCGCGTCGACGACGAGCGCTCGATGGCCGACGACTTCCTGCGCATGGCGGCCGAGGCGCAGAGCGCCTTCGGCAGCCGCGACCTCTACATCGAGAAATACATCGGCCGCTTCCGCCACGTCGAGATCCAGGTGCTGCGCGACCGCGAGGGCAACACCCGGGTGCTCGGCCTGCGCGACTGCAGCGTGCAGCGCAACCACCAGAAGCTGGTCGAGGAGTCCGGCTCGACCCTGCTCAGCCAGGCGCTGCGCGAGGAGGCTTTCCGCTCGGCGGCGGCGATCGCCGACGAGATCGGCTACGTCGGCGCCGGCACCGTGGAGTTCATCTTCGACCTCGAGGCCCAGGCGCTCTACTTCATGGAGATGAACACCCGGCTTCAGGTGGAGCATCCGGTGACCGAGGCGGTCACCGGCATCGGCATCGTCGCCGCCCAATTCGAGATCGCCAGCGGCGGCTCGATCGCCGAGATGAAGCCATCGGAGAACGGCTTCGCCATCGAGGTGCGGGTCAACGCCGAGCGCATGGAGCGCGCCGTCGGCAAGGGCCGCGCCACAGGCGGCCTGCGCATCGTGCCGGCACCCGGCTCGGTGACCGCCTGCGAGTTCCCCACCGCCGACGACGTCGACGTGATCGCCTGCGTCAAGGAGGGCAGCGTCGTCTCGCCCTACTATGACAACCTCGTGGCCCAGGTCGTGGTGCACGCCAAGGACCGCATCTCCGCCATCGACCGCCTCGACGAGGTGCTCGGCCAGGTCCGCATCGAAGGCATCAGCACCAACATCGCGCTGATCCGCCGGGTGCTGCAGGACGACGAGTTCCGCAGCGGCGACCACGACACCGGCTACCTGCCGCGGCTGTTCCAGCGCATCGATCTCGACGCCCTGGTCGCCGAGGTCGAGGAGGCGAGCGGACGCAAGAAGGGCGGGCTCGACCGCTCGCAGATCGAGATCGAGGGCGGTCACGGCGAGCTCAAGGTGGTGGCGCCCCAGCAGGGCATCTACTACTCCGCTCCCGCTCCCGGCAAGCCCGACTTCATCCAGGTCGGCGACCGCGTCCGCAGCGGCGAGGTGCTCTGCCTGCTCGAGGCGATGAAGCTGTTCGAGGAGATCTCGCTCGGCACCTTCAACCGGGAAGGCGAGCTCTACCCGGAGGGCGTCGACTACGAGGTGGTGCGGATCAACCCCTCGAACGGCCAGCTGGTCAGCGAAGGCGACCTGCTCTTCGTGGTGCGCCCGGCGGCCTGAACCACTCCGTCCCAACCTCTGCAACCCCGGACTGGCGGGCTGCGTAGCTCAAGCGCGTACCGCCCGGAAGGATTCGACGATCGACGGCGATCGGAACGGCACGTCGGCTCTGCAGCAGTGGAGTCGAGCTGGGTGGGAAGCGCACCGAGAAGCCGGGGGAACAGACATGACGCACGACGAAGACAGTCAGGAAACACCCGTGGCGCCGAGCCGACCGACCGCTCAGCGCGAGGTGGTGAAGGGCCCGGTCGACCTCGAGGCGATCGCTCGGCGCCAGCGCGAGGGCTGGCGCATCCGCAGCATCGAGTGGGAGCGCGAGGGCGCGCCATCCAGGGTGCTGGCCAGGGCCGAGGTGCCCTACGGCCTGCGTCCCGTCGAAGGTTCCCTGGGCAAGGAGCTCGAGGACGACCCGGCGGAGATCGAGGTGCTGCTCGAGGCGCTCGTCGGCATCACCCAGGATCGCCCCCTGTCGGAGATCGCCGAGCGCCTCAACCAGCGCTTCTCCTACCAGCGCAACGGCTCGCCGTGGGACCAGGTGGCGCTCTTCGAGCTGCTGCCGCGCCTGATCGAGGTCGGTCCCGATCTGCTGTCCAGCGAACAGTGGGCCGCGTTCCGGAAGCAGCGCCGCGCCGGCGCCCTGCACAGCGTCGCCAGCTGATCCGCCGATTCGATCGGACCTTCTGTCAGTCGCTCAGTCGGTCGGATCGGAAGGCAGGAAGCGCCCCAGCGCCTCGAGCACCGAGGCCGCCACTGCCTCGGGTCTCTCCATCGGTCCCAGGTGCCCGGCGCCCGGGATCTCCTCGAAGCGCCCCCTGGCCAGCCTGCGGGCGATCTCCGGCGCCCACTCACCGGGGCCCGGATGCACCCGCGCGCCACGCGCCACGGTGACCGGGCAGCGCACCTCGCCCAGACGCTCGAAGGGGCCGTGCTCGCGCGACATGTCGTAGATCTCGGCCTCCCACTCGGGCCGGCACTTGAGCTCGATGTCGCCGTCGGGGCGGCTTCGGAACCCGTGCTCGACGTAGGCCCGCAGGGCCTGCGGAGTGAAGCGATCGAACGGCGGCTTGGAGGCGTAGTTGGCGATCGCCTCGGCGGGCGACTCGAACACCGCGCGGCGACGACGCGCCGCCTCGACCATGGCGTTGCTGCTCATCGTCGGCGGCAGGACGGTCGGCGGCACCACCGGCTCGTAGAGGTACAGCCCGTCGAAGGTGCCGGGACGGTTCTGCTCGGCGCGCAGCAGCGACGCGCCGCCCTTCGAGTGGCCGAAACCGAGCAGCGTGCCGCGCTCCTGGCGTAGGACTCCGGAGACCGCCAGCACGTCCTCGCCGAAGCGCGCCCACTCCATGGTCAGGCCGGGCGGGGTGATGCTGTCGCCGTGCGCCCGCAGGTCGATCGCCACGACGCGGAATCCGGGCTCGCCGGTCAGCGCCGCGAGCGCCTCGATCATCGGCCGGTAGACCAGCGCGTGGAAGCCCGTGGCGTGCACCACCAGCAGGGTCGGCCCACGGCCGCCGAGCTCGTAGAGCGGCAGCCTGACCCCGTCGCTCGAGTCGAACCAGCGGACGGCCTGGAGCGGAGCGGAGGTGGGGGGCATGCGCAGTGGGAGTGCTCGGGGACCTTTGGGGGCGACGCGGACGCGGCAGCGTATCGCAGCGGTCAGGGCAGCTCGTCGAAGCCGTAGCGATCGGCCTCGCGGTGGGCGCGCGGATGACGACAGGTGGAACCGTCGTCACAAAGCCAGTCGCCGTAGAGCCGCTCCGGCGTGCTGGAGAAGTCGGGGCCGCGCGACGCCCGCGAGGCGGCCAGCCAGCCCTGCAGGTCGTCCTCGGCGCCAGCCAGACGCGGATGACGCCGCTGCAGCTCGGCGAGGGTCAGGGCGCTGCGTTCACCCGGGTCGAGCTCGAGATCGAAGCCGAAGCTGACCGCCTGGCGCGGCCGTCGCACCAGCTTGACGCGCCCGTCGACGAGCCCGGAACAGGTCTCGGCGTGCAGGCAGCCGTAGTAGTGGCGGCCGGCGTCCGCCCTCTCGCCCACCGCGAGCAGGTCGCGACCGGGCAGGCGCTCGCCGCCGACAGCGTCTTGGCGCAGACCGAGCCTCCCGGCGAGCAGCGGCATCAGGTCGAGCACGCTGGCGAGGTCGCCGCGTCGCACGCCGGAGGGTACGCCGGGGCCGGCGAGCACCATCGGCACCCGCAGCGCCTCGTCGTAGAAGACGTTGTCGTGCTGCATCACCCCGTGCTCGCCGAAGCCCTCGCCGTGGTCCCCCACCGCGACCACGAGGGTGCTGGCGAGCAGACCTCTGAGCGCGAGCAGATCGAGCACGGCTCCGAGCATCCCGTCCTGCAGCTCGAGCAGCCGGGCGTGGCGCCAGTGGGCCGGCCGACGTCCCTCGGGGCGCAGCGCGAACGGCAGCTCGTAGGCGTGGTGCGGTCCCGAGGTGAGCAGCGTGGCGAAGAACGGCCGCCGCTCCTCCCCCGCATCGCGCTCGTCGAGCCAGGCTTCGAACCACTCCTCCAGCGAACGGTCGTCGGAGGCGAAGTAGCTCAGCCGCTCGCCGCCGATCTGCTCCCAGGCGGCGAACTCCCCGAAGCCGAAGTTGCGCACCAGCCGCGGACGCTGCTCGAAGCCGCCGAAAGCGGTCTGGGCGAAGACGGTTTCGTAGCCGGCGCGGCCGAGCACGTCAGCGAGGCAGTCGAGATCTCCCGCGGCGCTCGTCTCCCACAGGTCGACCTGCATGGCGGGATAACGCCCGCAGAGCAGCGCGAAGAGGGCCTTGGTGGTGTGCGGCAGCACCGTGCGCACCTGCTCGAAGGAGACTCCGCGCGCCGCCAGTGCCCCGAGGTGCGGCGTCGGCGCAGGATGACTCGGTGACGGCGGCGGCGCGGTGGCGCCGAGGCTGGTGGCGCTCCAGCCGGTGCTTTCGAGCACGACCACCAGAAGGTTGGGAGGCGGGGGCTCACCGGCCCCGTCGATGGCTCGGCGCAGCGCCTCGACGCTGCTCTCGTCGACCCAGCGCTCGGGCCAGCGCATCGCCTCGCCGCGCGCCGGTGCGGTGGCGCCGACGGTGCCGACCAGCTGCCAGAGACCGCTGCGGCCGAGCTCGGCATGCTCGAGGCGGGCCGGCTCGGGCAGCAGGCTGAGCGCCAGACCGGCGGACGAGAGGACGGCAGCCGCGAGCGCCGGCGGGCGCACGGCTCGCTCGCCCACCCGCCAGGCGCTCCAGCCGACGAGGCCGAGGACCGCCGCTGACGCCGCGACGGCGAGCAGCGCACCCGGCGAGACCAGATCGGCCAGCACCCGCGTCAGGTCGCCGCGGCGCCGGATGCCATCGACCAGGTCGCCCCAGGCAGCGTGCTCGCCCACCGTCACCAGGTAGGCGCTGGCGAGCAGCTGCAACGCCGCTGCCAGCGTCAGCGCCGGCAGCGCCAGCCACCGCCGCGAGCCGCTCCGCCGCCAGCTCGCCGCCGCCAGAGCCAGCAGCACCGCGGCGCCGAGCAGGTCTGGCGCCAGCAGACCGGCGCGCTGGCTCGCAGCGAGCTCCTCCGCCACCGGCCGCGTCCACTTGCTGCACGCCGCCACCGCGAGCGGCAGGCCGACGAGCACCAGCGGCTCCCACGACCCGCGTCGCGGTGACTCCGGGCTCGACGGCGCGGCGCTCACGGAGGGCCGTCGATCAGGAGGCGTCTTCGGCCTTCGCGGCGCCGGCGACCGAGGCCGGGTCGACGGTGATCGCCGCCAGCCGCGCCGCGGTCTCCTCGGGTACGTCCTCCTGCATCCGGCCGCCGAGCTGCTCGGCGAGGAAACGCTCGATGGCGACCGCCAGTGCCTTGCGGTTCTGCGCCTCCTGGAAGCCGTGGCCTTCGTCCGGCGCGACGACGTAGGTCACCGCGTGGCCCTTGCCGTGCAGCGCCGCGACGATCTGATCGGACTCCTGCTGTTTGACGCGGGGATCGTTGGCCCCGTGCACCACCAGCAGCGGCACCTCGATCTGGTCGATGTAGTTCAGCGGCGAGCGCGCCTCGAGATCGCGACGGTCGGCCTCGACCGCCGGATCGCCGACGCGGTGGTACCACGTCCCCTTCAGCATCGGACGCCAGTAGGCCGGGAACGACTCGATGAGGGTGATCAGGCTCGACGGCGCGACGTAGGGGATGCCGCAGGCGTAGAGGTCGGGCGTGAAGGTGACGCCGGCGAGGGTCGCGTAACCGCCGTACGAGCCGCCGAAGATGCACACCCGCTCGGCGTCGACGATGCCCTGCTCGATCAGGTGGCGTACGCCGTCGGTGATGTCGTGCTGCATCGCGCCGGTGCCCCAGGTCCGGTCGCCGGCGTTGAAGAACGCCTTGCCGTACCCCGTCGACGAACGGAAGTTGGGCTGCAGCACCGCGTAGCCGCGGTTGGCCAGGAACTGGGCATAGGGGTCGTAACCCCAGGCGTCGCGTGCCCACGGTCCGCCGTGCGGGTGCACCACCAGCGGCAGGCCCTGCTCGGGCAGGCCGCGTGGCAGGGTCAGGTAGGCGGGGATCTCGAGGCCGTCGCGGGCGGTGTAGCGGATCGGGCGCATCTCGGCGAGGTGCTCGCTCGGCAGGTCGGGCCGCGAGCGGTAGAGCAGCTCGGCCTGGCCGCTCTCGCGGTCGTAGAGGTACATCGAGCCCGGATCGACGTCGCGCGTCACACCCACCAGGTGCAGGCGCATGTCGTCGGTCGAGGCGGCGAAGCTGAGCTCGCCGTCCGGCAGCTGGGCGCGCAGGCGCTCGAGGTCGCGCTCGAGCTCCTCGTCCTTGACGTAGACGCGTTGGCGGTCGCCGAGGTAGACGGTGGCGATCAGCTCCTCGCTGCGCTGATCGAACAGGGCGCCGCCGAAGTCGACCTCGCCCTCGGGATCCTCCTCCACCAGATCGATGGCGCCACTCTCGGGGTCGAGAGTGTGCAGCGCCGCGAGGTCGCGGTCGTCGCCGTGGTTGGTCACCACGTAGGCGCGCTCACCGCCGGGCAGGAAGCGCCACACTCCGACCTGCTCGCTCACCCCGACGGAGAAGATCGGCTCGACCCCGTCCTCGTCGATACGCAGCACCTCGGTGCCTCCGTCGGCGGTCTGGCGGGTGCCGAGACGCAGCTTGCCGTCGAGGTCGAAGGTCCAGCCGGTGACGCCCTCGTCGTTGCGCCGCACCAGCTCGCGGCTGCCGTCCTCCAGGCGCACCCGGTAGACGTCGTGCAAGCTCGGATCGCGGTCGTTGAGCCCGACGTAGATCACGTCCGGCTGTGAACGGGGCACGGCGTAGATCGCGGCCCGCACGCCGTCGATCGGGGTCAGGTCGCGCGACTTCGGCACGCCGGTCGCCGGATCGGCGTCGGCCGCCGGATCCACCGCCCAGACGTGGTAGTTCTCGTCGCCGCCCTTGTCCTGCACGTAGAGGATCGCCTCTCCGTCGCGGCTCCAGAAGTAGCTGCTGACCGGCCGCGCATCGGCGGTCAGGGGACGCGCGTCGGCGAACGGCTCGTCGCGACGCTTCACCCAGATGTTGCGGATGCCCTCGTAGGGCTTGAGGAAGCTGATCCACTCGCCGTCCGGCGACAGGTCGGCGCCGGAGACCTCGGGGTCGCCGAAGAAGAGCTCACGATCGATCAGCGGCGCCGGCCCGGTGGCTGTCGCGGAGTCGTTGTCGGGGCTCATCTCGCCACCACAACCGACGAGCAGGCCAATGAGCAAGGCGGCGAGCAGGAAACAGACCAGTCTCTCAGGGCGGTGCATCGGGACGCTCCGTCGGCAGTTCGCGGTTGGCATGGTGGCCAGTGAGTTCTCTGGGTGCTCATGGGCGCCGGCGATCTTAGCCAAGCGCCCGCAGCTCCCCGCCGTCTCATACGTAGTCGACACGGCGAGGGGTTCGCCGCGCTCACTGCCTCGTCCAACGCAGCACCCGCAACGACAGATGCCTGGCGCCGACCAGCCGGACCTCGAGATCGGTCAGCGCCTGCTGCCGCCTGGTGCGGCACACGATGCGCCGTCGGGTGGTGCGCAACGGCTCGCAGTCGAGCTCCTGCCCGCCCGCCGCCACGAGCTGGAGCACCGGCGGCATCCCCTCCGAGCGACCGATCGCCACCTCGTAGCTGAAGGCGTCGGAGTCCCCAGACGAAGTTCCGGCGGAGCCGCCCCCGACCCACTCGGCCAGCTCGTTCGCCGGCAGCACCAGGGTGACCGGCTGGCCTCCGAGCTCTTCCGCCAACACCCGCCAGGCGCTCTCGGCGCCGCGCTCCCACGGCCGCACCTCGAGGCAGAGATCCGGCCCGCGCGACCGCCACCAGGCGCCGTCGATGACCGTCGCGCCATCGCAGTCCGACGCGTCCGCGGCGCCGCGCCGCCAGAGCCGGGCGTCGGCGAGCCTGGCCGACCGCGTCCAGTCGTCGCGCTCGGCGAGAACCACCAGCACCCGCGGCGAGCGCGGGTCGAGGGTGCGACCCTGGGTGGCGAAGCCACGCAGCCGATCGTGCAGCGGCAACTCGCTGACCACGACGCGGCCGTCGAGCGCGCCGGGTCCGCCGAGCCGCTCCTCGAGCACCCGCTCGGCCACCTGCGCCGTCGTCGGCACCGCCTCACGGTGGGCCAGGCGGGTGCTGTCGTGCGCTCTCTCCCCCAGGGCCGCGGCGAGCAGCAGCGCCGCCACGGTGGCCAGCGTGGCGTTGCCCGATCGCCACGCCCGACGCGCCAGCTCGAGCCCCGCCCGCGACGCAAGGACCGCGACGAACGGCACCAGCGGCAGCCAGTTGTGCGGGCTCGGGTAGGCGGTGAGCGACGAGTAGAGCGCCACGTAGGCGAGTGGAAAGGCGACGACGAGGCCCCAGTCGCCCCGACGCGGCGAAGGGCGCAGGGCGAGGCCGAGCCCCGCCGCGGCCAGCAGGGCCCAGAAGAGTCCGAAGAAGTCCTCCGAGGCGAGGGAGGTCAGCGCGTGCAGCGGCATGTCGAGCCGGCTCGCCTCGGCCCGCTCGGCGCGTCCCTCGTAGTGCTGCGCTGTCTTCGCGAGGTCGCGCGGGTAGGCGCCCGGATCGAGCAGCACCGGCGGGTTGAGCAGCAGGATCGCAACGCCCCCAGCCGCCAGCGCGACGGCAAACGGGCGCAGCGCGGCCCGCCCGTCGAGTCGCCAGCGTCGCAACGACGCCAGCGCCAGCGGCAGCACCATCGGCGCCGCGTTCAGCTTTGCGCTGAGAGCGAGCGCGCCGAGCCCCCACGCGCCGACGAACCAGCGCGCGCCGCCGACACGCGCCAGCTTCACCGTCGCCCAGGCGGCGCCGGCGAGCAGCGAGGTAAGCACGATGTCGGGCTTGTAGAGGATCGACTGCCGCAGGTGCCACGGCACCACCCCAACCAGCCCCGCCGCGAGCAGACCGAGTGCGGGGCCGCCGAGCTCGCGCCCGAGCAGGAAGACGAAGAGCAGCCCGAGCACGCTCCACGCCACGGTGACGACGCGGGCGGTGCGGTAGCCGGCGGCGCCGAGCTCCCGCCGCGTCGGCGCCAGCTCGTCCCGCTCGGCGATACCGGTGCGCGACGCCGCCTCGAGCAGCACGAAGGTCGGGAAGTGGCCGAGGCCCGGGTAGTAGACGTTCTGCGGCGAGGTCCAGCCGTCGGTCAGCGCCCTTGCCGTGTTCGCCACCAGGTAGCGCTCGTCCCAGAACCGCTTCGGGCCCGGGTTCGGCCACGCCGCCCACAGCCGCACCGCCGCCGAGATGGCGAGCAGCACGATCAGCACGGCCAGCGTCCAGCGACGCCGCGCAGGCCGAGGAGTCTCCATCTTCATCGCCGGGGGAGCCTAGCCGCTAGGCTTCGCCGCGACATGACCACGCCGGCCGCCCCGAAGACGACCTCCGCCCGCCTCGCCGGTGCTCTGCTGCTGCTCGTCGTGTCGCTGGCCATCGGCTGGGCGGCGACGCTGTGGCTCTGGTGGAGCGCCCGCGACCCTTCGATCGCGGACCTCGACGATGTCGACCGCCAGGAGCTGGTCGCCGAGCTGCTCGAGCAGAGCCCTGGTGTCTTCCAGTGGGCCTGGTACCGGCCGGAGATCGGCTACACGCTGCGCCCCGACGCCGAGCTGCAGGCCTGGGGCTCGAGCTTCCGCAGCAACCGGCTCGGCTACCGCACCCACGCTCCGGAGAAGCCGGAGGACGTCTACCGCGTCGTCTTCATCGGCGACTCGTGGACCTTCGGCATGGGGGTGGAGCAGCACGAGTCGTACCCCGAGGTGTTCGCCGAGCTGGCCAACCAGCGCCGCGTCGCCGAGCGCCACGGCAGGAGCGCGGTGCAGGCCTTCACCCTGGCGCTGCCCGGCTACAACACCCACAACTTCGTCGCCGCCTTCTGGCACCACGTCGACCTGCTGCGACCGGATGCGGTGGTGGTAGGGATCTCGGCCAACGACAACCACAGCACCCACGCGGTTCTGCCCAACGGCTCGACCACCAAGTCGGTGGTGCAGCCCGACCTGTTCGGCGATCCCCATCCGGTGATCTACGGCGCCCGCCAGATCGACTCCTTCCGCTACGCCGAGCGCTGGCGGCGGAGCTTCGCCCTGTTGCGCGACCTCGAGCAGCGCATGGCGGCGCGCGGCGTGCCGGTGAACCACCTCTTCGTCGGCCGCACCCGGGCCCTCGACATGCAGGCGCGGGTCGCCGAAGCCGGCCTCGAGGCGCCATTCGTCATCGTGCCGCTCGAGCGCAGCCGCGGCCGCTACAGCAACCCGAGCCACGGCCACGGCACCCCCGAGGCCAACCGGCTCTATGCCGCCTACGTGTACGAGAACCTCGCCGAGACCCTTGGCTGGCCGCGACTCGAGGAGCCGCCCGAGCTCTACACCCGCTGGCTGCCACCGACCCTGCCCGAAGGCCTGGGCGAGAGTGCGACCCCGGCCCAGCGGGCCGCACGATGGCTCGAGCTCTACGACGAGCAGGCGCGCGCCAGCTCGGCAGAGCTGTTCCCCACCGACTACCGGCCCGGCGGCAGCGACCAGCGCCGCCTCCAGACGCTGGGCGACTTCGCCGCCCGCAGCGGGCTGCTGGGACGGGCCGCCACGATCCTGGTGCGGCGACCCCGACGCAGCGCCGGCGAGGAGCCCGAAGAACTGGTGGTGCGCTACCGCGCTCTCGACGACGCACCCTGGCTCCATCCGCTCGAGCTCCTGCTCACCGTGCCGAGCCCCGCCGACCCGCTCGGTCGCGCCGAGGGCTCCTCGCACCGCGTGCGCGTCGACGCCGGCGCCGCGGGCGAGGTCCGCCTGCCGCTGCCGCCCGGCGTCTCGTCGGTCGTCGACCTGTGGCTGCAGGCGTCGCGCACCGCCGGGCCGAACTCCGAGCGCCACGCCGGCGCGCTGTGGATCGAGGCGATCGCCTTCGAGTGATGGCCGCGATCGCGCCGCCGCCTCTCACGTCAGCGGATTCCTACACGAGTTGTCGTGCTCCGCCGAATGCGCGTCGGTGCGCGGCCTCGACAAACTTCTGTCGTCCCCGGAAACGCTCAGGAGACGACCATGCTCGACGCCGCCCTCGCCACCCACTCGACCCCCAACCCCCTACCCATGCGATCGCTGCAGCAGATCGATCCGACCTGCGGCCCGGCGCTGCTCGATTCGGTGTTCGAGCTCGCTGCTCGCCTGACCCGCAGCAGGAGCCTGGCGGTGATCGAGCGCGGGCTCCCCGGCGGCGCGGTGCGCTGGCTGCGCGGCAGCGGCGCGCTCGCCGAGGCGTCGGCGCTGGGCGACGCCCTCTTCCTGCTCGCCGACCCGGGTGGTCATACCCAGTCCTGCGGCGGCGTCGCCCTGGTGCCCCTCGGCGAATGGCACGCGGTCGTCGTCGTCGGCGCCGAGCGCGATCTGCTGATGCCGAAGCTGGAGGTGCTCGGCAGGACCCTGCAGCGGCTGCTCGAGCGAGCGACGCTGAGGTCGCTGCAGGCCGCGTAGCCGACCGAGACCGCGTTGCGTGCCTCCTACCGGAGCACGTAGCCTGAGGCCATGGACGGCATCCACGACCTGGGAGGCAGGCAGGGCTTCGGCGCGGTGCGCCGCGATACGGACGAACGCCTCTTCCACAGCCGCTGGGAGGAGCGCGCCTTCGCCTGCGTCGAGCTGCTGCTGGGCAAGGGGCGCTTCGACATCGACGAGTTCCGTCACGCCATCGAGCGCCTCGAGCCGGTCGAGTACCTGACCGCCGGCTACTACGGGCGCTGGCTGGCGGCGATCGAGCTGCTGCTTCGAGAAGCCGGCGAGGAGCCGGGTCGCAGCGAGGCCCTGTCGGCGCGACAGCGTCGGCCGGGCTCCCGGCGCGAGGTCGACCGCGCGCCGCGCTTCTCCGTCGGCGACCGGGTGCGCGCCCGGCACCTGGTGCGATCGGGTCACTGCCGCCTGCCCGCCTACGTGCGTGGCCGCCGCGGCGAGGTCGTCGAGGTGCATCCGGCGTACGTGTATCCCGACACCAGCGCCGCCCGCCTCGGCGATCACCCGCAGTACGTATACTCGGTGCTCTTCGACGGCAGGGAGCTGTGGGGCGATGAAGCGGAGCGAGGCACCTCGGTGAGCGTGGATCTGTTCGAGCCCTATCTCGAGGACGGCGGCGCCGATCCGGCGACGCCGGAGACCGCCCGGCGCTGATGGCGGCGCTCTCCCGCGACGACGCCGAGGATCACGCCGCGGCGCCGGAGGTCCGCGTCGAGGCGCTCGAGCGCCTCCTGGTCGAGCGTGGGCTGATCGACCCGCGGCGCATCGACGGCATCGTCGAGCGCTACGCGACCGATGTCGGACCCCTGGCCGGCGCGCGGGTGGTGGCGCGCGCCTGGGTCGACGAGGCCTTCCGCGACCGGCTCCTCGCCGACGGCACCGCGGCGGTCCAAGAGCTCGGACTCGACGGCGTGCAGATGGAGCGCCTCGTGGTCAAGGCCAACAGCGACGAGGTGCACCACGTCGTCTGCTGCACCCTCTGTTCGTGCTACCCGTGGGCGATGCTCGGCCTGCCACCGGCCTGGTACAAGTCGTTCGAGTACCGCTCGCGCGTGGTGCGCGAACCGCGGCGGGTGCTGCGCGAGCTCGGGCTCGAGCTGCCGGACGAGATCGAGGTGCGGGTGTGGGATTCGACCGCCGAGCTGCGCTACCTGGTGCTGCCGCAGCGCCCTACGGCCGCCGCCGGGCTCGCCGAGGAGGAGCTGGTTGGCTGGGTCACCCGTGACGCGATGATCGGTGTCGAGCGCGACCTGCGAGAGCCCGCAGAAGGCGGGGGCGCGAGATGACGGAGGGCGTGACGCTCCCTCTCGACGGTCCGTCGGCGCCGCCGCGGCGCAACGGCGAGCTGCGCTTCGCGGCGCCGTGGCAGGCGCGCCTGTTCGGCGTCACCCTCGATCTGGTCGAGCAGCAGCGCCTGTCGTGGAAGGACTTCCAGCGCCGCCTGGTCGCCGCGGTCGGCGAGCGCGACGCGCGGGATGGCGAGACCGGCCGCGCTGTGGGCGACGCCCCGGACATCGAGACCGAGGAGCGCTACTACCGCTGCTGGCTGAGCGCCCTGGAGCTCACCCTGCTCGACGGCTCGACGTTGGAGCGGGGGCGCCTGGCCGGGGTGATCGACGAGCTCGCCGCTCGGCCGCACGGGCACGATCACAGTGGCCACGATCACGATCATCTTCATCCCCACGACCACCGTCACGACGAAAGAGAGAGACGATGAGCGGACCGCTCACCGGAGTGCGCGTCATCGAACTGGCCGGCATCGGTCCCGGCCCCTTCTGCGCCATGATGCTCGCCGACCAGGGCGCCGACGTGCTGAGGATCGATCGGCCGGGGCCCGGGGCGCGCGGCCGCGGCGCGAAGTACGACGTGCTCGGCCGCGGCCGACGCTCCCTCGCCCTCGACCTCAAGCAGCCCGAGGCGGTCGAGCTGGTGCTCGATCTGGTCGAGAAGGCCGAGGTGCTGCTCGAGGGCTTCCGCCCCGGTGTCACAGAACGCCTCGGCCTGGGGCCCGAGACCTGCCTCGAGCGCAATCCGCGCCTGGTCTACGGCCGCATGACCGGTTGGGGCCAGGAGGGCACGATCGCCCACAGTGCCGGGCACGACATCAACTACATCGCGCTCTCCGGCGCCCTGCACCCGATCGGCCGCGCCGGCGAGGGACCGGTGCCACCGCTGAACCTGGTCGGCGACTTCGGCGGCGGCGCGATGATGCTCGCCTACGGCGTGCTCTGCGCGTTGCTCGAGGCGCGCGGCTCGGGGCGCGGGCAGGTGGTCGACGCCGCGATGACCGACGGCTCGGCCCTGTTGATGGCGCTGATCTACGGCATGCACGCAAGCGGCGTCTGGTCGGCCAACCGCGGCGAGAACCTGCTCGACGGCGCGGCGCCGTTCTACGACACCTACCGCTGCAGCGACGGCAAGTGGATCGCCGTCGGTTCGATCGAGCCGCAGTTCTACGCCCTGCTGCTGGAGAAGACCGGCCTCGACTCCGACCAGGAGATGCGCGAGCACCAGATGGACCGCGAGCGGTGGCCGGCGATGAAGCAGCGCCTGGCCGAGGTCTTCGCCAGCCGCAGCCGCGACGAGTGGTGCCAGGCGATGGAGGGAAGCGACGTCTGCTTCGCCCCGGTGCTCGACTTCGAGGAGGCCCTCCGGCACCCGCACAACGTCGCCCGCCAGACCTTCGTCGACATCGAGGGGGTGCCGCAGCCGGCGCCGGCGCCACGTTTCTCGCGCACGCCGGGGAGCGTGCGCCGACCGCCGCCGACCGCCGGGGAAGGGGGCCGTGAGGCGCTCGCCGACTGGGGCCTCGACCCGGATCGACTCGACGTCCTCGAGGGAGGTTCCCGATGAGAAGTGCACCGCGTTCCCCGATCCTCGCGCTCCTAGTGCTCCTCGTGCCCGCCGCCGCGGCACTCCTCAGCGGTTGCGGCAACGGTGACGACGCGCTCGAGTTCGCCGTCACCTTCGACGATGCCGGCGGCATCGGAGACGGCGACGAAGTGGTCTACAAGGGCCTCGACATCGGCGAGGTGACCGGAGTCGGAGTCGACCAGCAGGGCAACGTGCGAGTCGACGTGCGGGTGCGCTCCGACTACCGCGGCGCGATCGCCACCAACTCGCTGATCGAGATCGAGCGCGCCGGCCTGCTCGGCGGCCGCCAGCTCACCGTGCGCGACGGCGAGGGAGAGCGCCGACCGCTCGAGGACCGCGGGGTGCTCGCCGGCACCCTCGGGCCGGTGTCGAGCGCGGTCAGCTCGCTGCGCTCGATGAGCACCCAGGCGCTCACCGCGCTGCGCGAGACGGCGAACGACCTCGAGGGGCGCCTGCGCGGCGAGGGTGAGGGCGAGGGTGAGGGCGAGGGAGCCGAGGGCGAGCCCTCCGAGCCGTCTGTCGCCAGCCAGCTCGCCGAGCTGACCGCCGCCTTCGAGTCGCTGCGGCAGCAGGCCGAGACCGACGGCATCGAGGCCGACGACCCGCGCCTGCGCGCCGAGGTCGAGAAGGTCCGCGAGCGCCTCGACGCCCTGCGCGCCCGCCTCGCCGAGGAGGGTACCGGGCTGCGCGAGCGCCTCACCCCGCTGCTCGAGGACCTCGAGCGCTGGCTGCGCAACGAGAGCAACCAGGGCGAAGGCCCGTAGGCCGGCAGGTCGTCTCAACGTGGACAGCCGCGACTACCGCGACACCGTCGGCCACTTCGCCACCGGGGTGACCGTGGTCACCACCAACGTCGGCGGCAGCCTGCACGGCATGACCGCCAACGCCTTCTGCTCGGTGTCGCTCGAGCCCCTGCTGCTGCTGGTCTGCGTCGACAACCTCGCCACCTGCCACGGCCAGGTCACCGCCGCAGGCAGCTTCGCGATCAACATCCTGGCCGCCGACCAGGAGGACCTGTCGAACCTCTTCGCCCAGCGCCTGCTGCCTGTCGAAGCCCGGGACGGCCGCCTGCACGGCGCGCCCTTCCGCCTCGACGACCACGGCGAGGTGCTGCTCGACGGCTGCCTGGCGCACTTCTCGTGCGCCCTGCACGCGGTGCACGACGGCGGCGACCACGGCATCTTCGTCGGCCGGGTGCGCGAGGGAGCGATCCATCGTCCCGGCGAGGCCCCGCTGCTCTACTACCGCGGTCGCTACGCGACCACCGCGGCAGGCTGATTCACTTCCGATAGAGTGCGCCGCATGAAGGTCGAGACCCGCTCCATCGGCAACTGCGAAGTCATCTCCATGCAGGGCAAACTGGTCGCCGGCGTCGGCGACGTGCTGCTGCGCGAGAAGGTCAACCAACTGCTCGGCGACGGCGCCGAGAGGATCGTCGTCGACCTCTCGCAGGTGACCCACGTCGACTCCTCCGGGGTCGGCGAGCTGGTCGCGTCCAAGCGCATCATCGAGCGCTTCGGCGCCCGCCTCGGCCTGGTGCGCGGCTCCGACTCGGTCGACCGCGTGCTCAAGCTCGGTCAGCTGCTGCCGCTGTTCCAGATCTACGACGACGCCAGCGCCGCCGCCGCGGCGCTCAACGAGCAGAAGGCCGGCGCGCAGTAGCCACGCCGCCCTGGCCGCTACTCCCGGTCGGCGCCTCGCAGGATCGCCCGGTGCGCCCGCAGCCGCAGGCTGTTGATGCGGATGAAGCCACGCGCGTCGGTCTGGTCGTAGCCACCCTCGACGTCCATCGACGACAGCTCGCGGTCGTACAGCGAGCTCGGCGACTCGCGGCCCAGCGACTGCACGCCGCCCTTGTAGAGCTCCAGCACCACCCGGCCGTCGACCAGGTCCTGGGCCTGGCGGAAGGCGGCGTGGATGAAGTCCATCTCGGGTGAGAACCAGAAGCCGTTGTAGATCAGCTGGGTGAACTTCGGCGCCAGGCCGTCGCGCAGGGCGAGCACCTCGCGGTCCATCGCGATGCCCTCGAGGTCGCGCAGGGCGCGGTGCAGGATGGTGCCGCCCGGCGTCTCGTAGACGCCGCGCGACTTGATGCCGACGAAGCGGTTCTCGACCATGTCGACCCGGCCGATGCCGTGCTTGCCGCCGAGCTCGTTGAGGCGCACGAAGAGCTCGAGGTCGCCGCTGGTCTCGCGGCCGCTCGCCCGCTCGACCACCTTGGTCGGGCGGGCGTTCTGGAAGTGCACCTCGATGATCTCGGGCTCGTCGGGGGCGTCGACCGGCGACGTGGTGAGGTCGAACATGTCCTTCGGCGGCGCCTGCATCGGGTCTTCGAGCATGCCGGCCTCGTAGCTCTTGTGCATCAGGTTCTCGTCGGTGCTGTACGGCTTCTCGCTGCTCACCGGCACCGGGATCCCCTGCTGCTCGGCATACGCCAGCAGGTCGCGACGGCCCTTGAAGCGGTCGAGGAAGTCGCGCTCCTTCCACGGCGCGATCACCTTCATCCGCGGCGCCAGGGCCGCGTAGGCGAGCTCGAAGCGCACCTGGTCGTTGCCCTTGCCGGTGGCGCCGTGCGAGAGCACGTCGGCCCCCTGCTCACGCGCCACCTCCACCTGGCGCTGGGCGATGATCGGCCGCGCCAGCGAGGTCCCGAGCAGGTAGCGATTCTCGTACACGGCGTTGCCAGCGATCGCCGGGAAGATGAATTCGCTGACGAAGCGCTCGCGCAGGTCCTCCACGTACACCGCAGAGGCGCCGATCTGGCGCGCCCTCTCGGCGTTCTCCTCGAAGTCCTCGTCCTGTCCGACGTTGGCGATGAACGCCACCACGTCGTAGTCCCGCTCCTGCAGGTAGCGCGGGATGCAGTGGGTATCGAGCCCGCCGCTGTAGGCGAGCACAGCCTTCTTCTTGCCCATCTCTCCCTCTCTCCGGTCTCTCGCAGCCTTGGATCCGTCGGGGCCGAGCCCTCTCGAGGCCGTTCTCGGTTGATTCAGGATACCCGAGAAGCTATGTTTCCAAGCGTATTTCGGAGCGCCTGGAGGCGCTCCGCTTCAGGTGATGTCCGCCCGCCTCTCCGAGGTCCTTCCTTGAGCTCGAGCCAGCAGCACAGCCACAGCCTCGAATACCTCGAACGCCTGCTCGAGGACTACAACCGCGACCCGGCCTCGGTGCCGGAGTCTTGGCGCGCGTACTTCGAGCGCGAGATCCGCGAGACCAACGGTCACGGAGCCAACGGCCACCTGCAGGGCTTCCGCCAGGGCCCCTCGTTCAAGCCCGCCGGCCTGTTCCGCTCGGGGCAGGCAGGCGGCGCCGTCGGCACCTCGTCCGCCGCCGTGCTGCAGCACAAGGTCGACGAGATGATCCGCACCTACCGGATCCGCGGCC
This sequence comes from Acidobacteriota bacterium, assembly GCA_003388555.1. Lineage (GTDB taxonomy): Bacteria > Acidobacteriota > Thermoanaerobaculia > Multivoradales > Multivoraceae > QQVD01. Next base: position 132,706 of record QQVD01000058.1, read on the forward strand.
ACCTGGCAGCGCACGTCAACCCGCTCACCGATCCGCCGCGCCTGCCCGAGCTGCAGCTGCAGGCCTTCGGTCTCGGCGAGGCCGACCTCGAGGAGCGCGTCTCGACCGCCAACCTGCCGGGCTCCAACACCCGCACAGTGGGCCAGGTCTACGAGCAGATGCGCAACACCTACTGCCGCTCGATCGGCGTCGAGGTGATGCACATCGACGACCTGTCGATGAGGCAGTGGCTGTTCGAGCGTCTCGAGGTGAGCGAGAACCGGGCGCGGCTGTCGCGCGACGAGCAGCTGCGCATCCTCAAGCGCCTGACCTCGGCGGTGGTCTTCGAGGAGTTCATACAGAAGAAGTACCTCGGCGCCAAGAGCTTCTCGCTCGAGGGGGCGGAGAGCCTCATCCCGCTGCTCGACCTGGCGATCGAGCGCGCCGCGCAGCAGGGCATCCGCGAGATCGTTCTCGGCATGGCCCACCGCGGCCGCCTCAACGTGCTCTGCAACATCCTCGGCAAGTCGCCGCAGAAGATCTTCCGCGAGTTCGAGGACACCGATCCGGAGGACTACTACGGCCGCGGCGACGTCAAGTACCACCTCGGTCACAGCTCCGACTGGGTGGCCCAGAACGGCCGCAAGGTGCACCTGTCGCTGTGCTTCAACCCCAGCCACCTCGAGTTCATCAACCCGGTGGCGATGGGGCGCATCCGCGCCAAGCAGGAGCGGCTGGTGGAGGCCGAGCGCTCGCAGGGCATGGCGATCCTGGTGCACGGCGATGCCGCGTTCGCCGGCGAGGGGATCATCCAGGAGACCCTCAACCTGTCGCAGCTGCCCGGATACACCACCCGCGGCACCCTGCACGTGATCGTCAACAACCAGATCGGCTTCACCACCTCGCCGCGCGACGCCCGCTCGAGCACCTACTGCACCGACGCGGCGAAGATGCTCCACATCCCCATCTTCCACGTCAACGGCGAGGATCCCGAGGCCGTCGCCCAGGTGGTGCACGTGGCGATGGAGTTCCGCGAGCAGTTCCACCGCGACGTCGTCATCGACATGTACTGCTACCGCCGCCGCGGCCACAACGAGGGCGACGAGCCGGCGTTCACCCAGCCTCTGCTCTACGAGGAGATCCGCTCGCGCCAGCAGGTGCGCAGCCACTACCTCGAGCACCTGCTGCAGCTCGGCGAGGTGACCGAGAAGGAGGCCGACGAGCTGCTCGCGGGGCAGGAGGCCGAGCTCGAGTCGGCGCTCGAATCGGCCCGCACGGGTGACGAGAAGAGCCGCGTCGACGCCTACGGCGGCGTCTGGCTGCCCTACGTCGGCGGCCGCGACGCCGACGTGCCGAACGTCGAAACAGGGGTGTCCAAGAAGATCCAGAAGCGGCTGCTGCGCAAGCTGTGCGAGCTGCCCGAGGGCTTCCAGGCGCACAGCCGCCTCAAGCGCTTCTTCGACGCCCGGCTCGACATGGCGTCCGGCGAGCGGCCGCTCGACTGGTCGGCGGCCGAGGCGCTCGCCTTCGCCACCCTGGTCACCGAGGGCCATGGCGTGCGCATGACCGGCCAGGACAGCCAGCGCGGCACCTTCTCGCATCGCCACGCGGTGCTGCACGACGAGAAGACCAACCAGGAGTTCATGCCGCTGGCCAACCTGGCGGCCGACCAGGCGCCGATCGAGATCTTCAACTCGCCGCTGTCGGAGGCCGGCGTGCTCGGCTTCGAGTACGGCTACTCGCTCGACCGTCCCGACCGCCTGGTGATCTGGGAGGCGCAGTTCGGCGACTTCGTCAACGTCGCCCAGGTGGTCATCGACCAGTTCATCACCAGCGGCGAGGACAAGTGGCACCGGCTCTCCGGCGTCACCCTGCTGCTGCCGCACGGCTTCGAGGGCCAGGGCCCCGAGCACTCGAGCGCGCGGCTCGAGCGCTGGCTGTCGCTCGCCGCCGAGGACAACATCCAGGTCGCCAACCCGACGACGCCGGCGCAGATCTTCCACCTGCTGCGGCGCCAGGTGCTGCGGCCGATCCGCAAGCCGCTGGTGGTGATGACGCCAAAGAGCCTGCTGCGCCACCCCGAGGTGGTCTCGCCGATGGGCGATCTGTCGAGCGGCACCTTCCAGCGCGTGCTCGCCGACCCCAGCGGCGTCGGCCCCGAGACGGTGCGCCGGGTGATCCTGTGCTCGGGCAAGATCTACTACGAGCTCGCCGCGCGCCTCGCCGAGAGGCTCGACGAGGGCGGCGAGCGCGACGTCGCCATCCTGCGCATGGAGCAGATCTACCCACTGCCCGAGGCCGACCTGCGCCGGCTGCTGTCGCCCTACGCCGACGGCACCGACGTCGTCTGGGTGCAGGAGGAGCCCCGCAACATGGGCGCCTGGCCCTTCCTGCGCCTGACCTTCGGCGACCGCCTCTTCGACCGCTTCGAGCTCCGCGGCATCTACCGCGAAGCCTCCTCCAGCCCTGCCACCGGCTCGGCCCACAGCCACCGCATCGAGCAGGAGGAGCTGCTGAGCGCAGCGTTCAGCGGCCTGTAGGGTCGGCTCGCGGCACCTCAGGCCCCTGAGCTCGTCCCGGCGGCCTCCGGGCTCCCGGCGGGTCCCTCCGCCTCTCCACCACGCTGACCGACAGCGCCGACCCACAGCGCAGCGCCGACCCAAGTAGCTCCCACTGCTTCCATCTCCTCCGGAGTCCCGCATCCCATGTCTGTCGAACTGAAGATCCCCAACGTCGGCGAATCCGTCTCCGAAGCCCTCATCCAGTCGTGGCTGAAGAAGGTCGGCGACTACGTCGAGGTCGACGAGCCGGTCGCCGAGCTCGAGACCGACAAGGTCACACTCGAGCTGCCGGCGCCCGCCGCCGGGGTGCTCTCCGAGATCTCGGCCCAGGAGGGCGACACGGTCAAGGTGGGTGACGTCATCGGCCAGATCGACGACAGCGCCGAGAAGCCGGAGAAGGAGTCCGGGAAGGAGTCCGCCGAGAAGGACTCCCGGAAGGGGTCGGACGAGAAGTCCGGGAAGAAGTCCGAGAAGGAGTCTGAGAAGGAGCCCGAGGAGTCTGGGGAGCCCGAACGCGAGGACGGCGAGAAGGGCGGCCACGTGATGCCTGCCGCCCGCCGCATCCTCGAGCAGGCCGGCATCGATCCCTCCCAGGTGAAGGGCACCGGTCCCGGCGGCCGCGTGCTCAAGGAGGACGCCGAGCGCGCCGCCAAGCAGGGCCCGCCGGCCTCACCGGCGACGGACGACGCACCGCGCGGCGGATCGCGGCGTGAGGAGCGGGTGCCGATGAGCCCGATGCGCCGCCGCATCGCCGAGCGCCTGGTCTCGGCGCAGCAGGGCGCCGCGCTGCTGACCACCTTCAACGAGATCGACATGAGCGCCGTGATGGCGCTGCGCAAGCAGTACCAGGACGAGTTCGTGAAACGCCACGAGATCAAGCTCGGCTTCATGAGCTTCTTCGTCAAGGCGTCGATCGACGCGCTGCGCCAGTTCCCTCAGCTCAACGCCGAGATCGACGAGCAGACGATCGTCTACCGCGACTACTACGACATCGGCATCGCGGTGAGCACCGACCGCGGCCTGCTGGTGCCGATCGTGCGCAACGCCGAGCAGCTCGGCTTCGCCGAGATCGAGCTGGCGATCGCCGACTTCGGTACCCGGGCCCGCGACAACAAGATCAAGCTCGACGAGCTCACCGGCGGCACCTTCACGATCAGCAACGGCGGCATCTTCGGCTCGCTGCTCTCCACCCCGATCGTCAACCCGCCGCAGAGCGGTGTGCTCGGGCTGCACGCGATCCAGGAACGCCCGGTGGCGATCGACGGCGAGATCGTCATCCGGCCGATGATGTACGTCGCCCTGACCTACGACCACCGCATCGTCGACGGCCGCGAGGCGGTGACCTTCCTGCGCCGGATCAAGGAAGCGATCGAGAACCCGACGCGCATGCTGCTCGAGGTCTGACCCCTGAGCGGTCAGAGAGGAAAGTCCCTGCCATGTCCGACAAGACCTACGACCTGCTGGTGCTCGGCGCCGGCCCGGGCGGCTACGTCGCCGCCATCCGCGCCGCCCAGCTCGGCCTGAAGACGGCGATCGTCGACGCCAACGCAGCCCTCGGCGGCACCTGCCTGCGCATCGGATGCATCCCGAGCAAGGCGCTGCTCGACTCGTCGCACCGCTATCACTCGGCGCAGCACGAGCTGATCGACCACGGCGTGCACGTCGCCGGCGTCGGCCTCGATCTCGAGAAGATGATGCAGCGCAAGGACAAGGTGGTGAAGGCCCTCACCGGCGGCGTCAAGTCGCTGATGAAGAAGAACGAGGTCGACGTCACCCACGGCCGTGGCGTGCTGCGCGGCCCCGGCGAGGTCGAAGTCACCGGCGACGAGGGCGAGAAGACCACCCTCGAGGCCGAGAAGATCGTCCTCGCCACCGGCAGCGTGCCCTCCACCCTGCCTGGCGTCGAGCTCGACGGCGACCGTGTCGGCAGCTCCACCGAGGCCCTCGCCTACCCCGAGGTGCCCGAGCGCCTGGTGGTGATCGGCGCCGGCTACATCGGGCTCGAGCTCGGCTCGGTGTGGGCGCGCCTGGGCTCGCAGGTCACCGTGCTCGAGTACCTCGACCGCATCTTGCCCGGCATGGACCTCGAGATCGCCAAGGCGGCGCAGAAGATCTTCCAGAAGCAGGGCCTCGAGCTGCGGCTCGGCACCAAGGTCACCGGAGTGGAGCGCGACGGCGACCTCTGCCGCGTGCAGAGCGAGGGCAACGATCCGATCGAATGCGACCGCGTGCTCGTCGCGGTCGGCCGCAAGCCAGCCAGCCAGGAGATCGGGCTCGAGGAGGTCGGCGTCGAGACCGACGAGCGCGGCTTCGTGCAGGTCGACGAGCACTACGCCACCAACGTGCCCGGCGTCTACGCCATCGGCGATCTGATCGGCGGCGCCCTGCTCGCCCACAAGGCCGAGGAAGAGGGCATCGCCTGCGTCGAGTCGATCGTCACCGGCTACGGCCACGTCCACTACGACGCCATCCCCGGCGTCGTCTACACCGAGCCCGAGATCGCCTCCGTCGGCCGCACCCAGGAGCAGCTCGAGGAGGACGGCGTGCCGTTCAAGAAGGGCACCTTCCCCTACCGCGGCAACGGCCGCGCCCGCGCCATGGGCGCCGAGGAGGGCCTGGTCAAGGTGCTCGCCCACCAGGAGACCGACCGCATCCTCGGCGTGCACATCCTCGGCGCCCACGCCGGCGACCTCATCGCCGAAGCCGTCGCCGCCATCGAGTTCGGCGCCACCGCCGAAGACCTCGCCCGCACCTCCCACGCCCACCCCACCCTGGCCGAGATCGTCAAGGAAGCGTGCCTCGCCGCGACCGAGGACCGCGCGATCCATATCTAGGGGTCAGGGGTTGGGGGTCAGGGGTCAGGGGTTGGGGGTCAGGGGTCAGGGACGACCATCCCCCACCTCTGTCAGACCAGCGAAGGCGGGAATCCACGCGTCGCATGAAGCGGCTACGAGCCCTGCACCGTGGCAGCGCCTCAATGCCCCGTCATTCCCGCGGAGGCGGAATCCACGCGTCGCATGAAAGCCTCTCTGCCCCCAACCAGCACGCCGAAGACTCCTCTGACGAACCGCCACCGCGGGCACGCCTGCAACCTATCGGCGCCGGCCGCTGTCCGAGGATGCTAGAAAAGCCTCCTCTTGCGCATACACAGGGGGAGGCGCTTCATGGGCCATTCGATCGAGGCACCCGGCTGGCTGGGTGGGACGGTGGCTGTCGCGCTGACGAGCGCCATGCTGGGAGGTGGCCTCGCCCAGGCACAGCTGGCGCAGCTGACGCGTGATCTCGCGGTCGGTTCCCTGCCGACAGGCGACGGAGAGTGGATCGAGGAGCTTCTGGGTGCCGGCGACCGGGCGACCTTCGTCTCCAGCGCCAACGGGCGCGAGCCCATGCTCTGGGGGACCGACGGCACCGCTGTGGGCACCGTGCTGTTGCCCATAGCCTGCGATCCAGACTGCGAGCACGAACCCCTGTTCGAGAACGACGGGCGCGCCTACTGGTGGGCCTCGGAAGTCGGTGCCACTCAGGGCGAAAGCGACTCGTCTCCAGTGACGGCACGCGGTCTGGCACCGAAGTCCTGGCGGACTTCCCCCTGCAGCAGCGAACGCTGCCGCTGGAGGCGGGGATCGCCGTGGTGCGCGAAGGCTACGGGTCGGTACCGACTTCTCTCCTACTCTCGGACGGGACCATACCGGGCAGTCGCACTGTCGATCTCCCGGGCGGTGCCGGCGCCGCGGCAGCATCTGGCAATCGCGTCCTGATCGCGGTGGAGAACGACATCGGCGGCTGGGACCTGCGTTGGTACGGTCTCGACCCGGCCGCGGACGCGCTCGACCGTACCGTACCTCCGGAAGCCCAAATTGCGGAGTTGCTGCCGGTCAGGCAAGGCGTGCTCGCGGTGCTCGATTTAGACGATTCGCTGGAACTCTGGCGACACCAGCCCGGTGCCGAGGCGGAACCGATCGAGACGCTGCCGGGGGACCTCAGCGGTCAACGGTACGCTGACACAGGGATCGCCTTCCTGGGCATCCGCGCTTCTCACGGCTCCAGCACGTGGTGGTGGGCGAGTGATGGCACCGCCGCAGGCACCTTCCGATTGCCCGTGGTTGCCTATCCGAACCCGACGGACGACCGGCCGCTGAGCCTGGACACGACGATCTACATCGCCGGACCGCACCAGGGACTGCGCTACCTGCTGGAGATCGACCGCTACGGCTCCGTCACTCCGGTCCTCCGGCTTTGCAACACCTGCACGGTGGACCTCGGTCGCCTGAATGGTCGGCTGCTCTTCCCGTTCGATTCCGCGATCTGGTCACTGGTGCCGGGCGGCGAGCCGCAGCCGCTCGTGATCGGCGACCTCACCTGGCCAGGCGGGGACCTGGGAAGCGGTCAGTTCCACTTCATGCTCGATCTAGATCTCTGGCGCAGCGACGGTACACCCACCGGAACGCAGCGAGCCCTCGACGTCGAAGCCAGCCCTGCGTCGCCCTTGTTGCCGGTACTCTCGCTGCCAACGGGCGACCTGTTCCGCGGCTACCTCGACGATAGCTGGCCGCCTCGGCTCTGGCGGCTCGATCCGGACGGCACGGTGGACCTCGTTCGCCAGACGCAGAGCCCCGAGATCGGCAGCGAGCCTCGTTATCTGACCGCCGCCTCCGGCGAGCGCATCCTGTTCGATCCCCGCTTCCACGCCTTGCCCGGCCTCTACAGCAGCGACGGCACCGCTTCTGGTACCCATCCCTTCGCGCTCGACTGCTCGACGTCCACGCTCGAGATCCGGGAGGCGACCTCTTCCTTCCTGCTGATCGCCTGCGCCGTTCCGTCCAGGCTCTACCGGAGCGACGGCACTCCCGCAGGCACCTTCACCCTGCCGATCGGCGACTTCGACGACTTCGGTTTGCTGGGCACCATCACCCCTCTCGACGGCGGCCTGCTCCTCGAGATCGAGTTCCGCACTCCTCAAGGTCGCGGAGAGGCGCTGTGGTACACCGACGGCACCCCGGCCGGCACCTTCGAGGTCCTGGCGGACGACGGCAGCGATCTGCAGGTTCTCAGCAGTAGCGGGGCGACCGCCTTCTTCCGCCGCACCCGCGACGACTCCACGCGGGAGCTGTGGCGGGTCGACGACGCCGGCACCGTTGTGACCCGGCTCGAGACCGGCGAACTACGGATCGGCCAGACCCGCGAGTTCCGCCGTGTCGGTGAGCACGTCTATTTCCTGGCGACAGGCGAAGGGGCCCAGACCGAGCTCGCGCGGACCAGCGTGCTGCCGACTCCAGCCGTCGAGGTCTTTGACGACCCCACCCTGCCCGACTTCGCCATCGATCGCCCCCTCTATGCCACCGAGGACCTGCTCTTCCTCTTCGGCTACGGTGGCTCGAATCCGTCGGCGCGAGGCCTGTACAGCTTCGATCCTCTGGTCGAGCAGTCGCGGCACCTCGCCGACCTGCGCTTCCCGTCGCACGGCGTGGCGCTCCACGGCGGATCGTTGCTGGTTGCTGGCGATTGGAATGCTGGCCACGGGCAGCTCCTGGTGACCGACGGCACCGCCGCGGGCACCCGGTCGATCTCGTTCCCCGACGGCACGCCGGTCCGTTCGGTGCGCGAGCTGGTCGCCGACGCCACCGGCACCTCGGTGTTCCTCTCGGCCCACGGCTCGGGCTACGGATGGGAGTTGTTCGAGTACGACGCAGCGGCGCCCTCGGGAGGCGTCGTGCGGCTCGTTCACGACCTCTTCCCCGGAGCCCAGTCGTCGTTGCCGAGCGAGCTCACCATCGCCGGCCGGCGGCTCTTCTTCTCGGCCGACGACGGCATCCTCGGCCGCGAGCTCTACACTCTGGACCTCGACGCACCGGACGGCCGCTGCGCCGAGAGCGCGGAGGCGCTGTGCCTGCAGGAGGATCGCTTCCGCGTCGCCGTTGCGTTCCGCGACGGCGAGCAGGTCCTCGGCCACGGCCGGACGGTGCCGCTCTCTGCTGACACCGGAGCGTTCTGGTTCTTCGACGACCAGAACATCGAGACGATGATCAAGGTGCTCGACGGCACCGGACTCAACGACGCGTTCTGGGTCTTCTACGGCGCGCTCTCCGACGTCGAGTACCAGATCACCGTCACCGACGCCGGGACCGGCGCGGCGAAGCGCTACTTCAACCCCCAGGGGATCTTCGCCAGCGTCGGCGACACCGAGGCGCTCTCGCCGGAGGCCCTGTCGGCCTTCGTCGAGATCCCCGAAGACACCTGGAGCCCGCGGATCACGCACGGCCGCACCAGCGCCTCGGGCACGACATGCGTACCCTCGGGTACCACGCTCTGCCTCAACGACGGGCGCTTCGGGGTCACGGCGCGCTGGGAGGACTTCCAGGGGCTTACGGGCGACGCCACCGCCAGGCCGCTGGTCGACGACTCGGGAGTCTTCTGGTTCTTCACCGAGGAGAACCTCGAGCTGGTGGTGAAGGTGCTCGACGCCCGGCCGATCAACGGCCACTTCTGGGTCTACTACGGCGCCCTCTCCAACGTCGCCTTCGAGCTCGAGGTCACCGACCACCTCACCGGCAACCGCCGCACCTACAGCAATCCTCTCGGCCGCTTCGCCAGCCTCGGAGACGCCACCGCCTTCCCGGAGCCGTAGGGACGGCGCAAGGCACACGGGGCGTATCCTCGGGAACACACCCACGAGGAGGACCCATGAGCGAACAGAGCCGTTCCGATCTCGTCCTGGTCACCGGCGCCACCGGATTCATCGCCATGCACTGCATCGTCGAGCTGCTGCGCCGGGGCTACCGGGTGCGCGGCACGGCCCGCACGCTGCGGCGCGAGACGGGGCTGCGCCAGGCGTTGGGGCGTCACGTGGAGCTCGGCGATCGCTTCGATCTGGTGGGCGCCGATCTCACCCTCGACAGCGGCTGGGCCGAGGCGGTGGCTGACTGCCGCTACGTGCTGCACGTGGCGTCGCCGATTCCGCGCACACCGCCGAAGCACGAGGACGAGCTGATCGTGCCGGCGCGCGAGGGAGCGCTGCGGGTGCTGCGCGCCGCCTCGAAGGCCGGCGTCGAGCGGGTGGTGATGACGTCTTCGGTGGCGGCGGTGCTCTACGGCCGCGACCGTTCGCGCACCTTCGACGAGAGCGACTGGTCCGACATCGACTCGAAGAAGATCGGCGCCTACGAGAAGAGCAAGACGATCGCCGAACGCGCCGCCTGGGACTTCGTGCAGACCCTGCCGGAAGGCGAGCGGCTCGAGCTGACCACCATCAACCCCGGCCTGGTGCTGGGTCCCCTGCTCGACGCCGACTGGGGCACTTCCGGCGAGGCGATCAAGAAGTTGATGGAGCGCGACTTCCCCGCCTGCCCCGACCTCGGCTGGGCACCGGTCGACGTGCGTGACGTGGCGACGGCGCACGTCGAGGCGATGATCCGCCCCGAGGCCGCCGGCGAGCGCTTCATCTGTGCCATCGAGCACGCCTCGATGCGCGACATCGCGGCGATCCTCGACCGCCACCTGAAGGATCGCGGCTTCCGTATCCCCACCGGCCGCCTGCCGGGCTTCGTGATGCGCCTGCTGGCTCTCTTCGACAAGACGGCCCGCCTGGCGCTCAACGACCTCGGCGTGCGCCAGGACGTCGACAACGGCAAGATCCGCCGGGTGCTCGACTGGCAGCCGCGCTCGCTCGAGACGATGGTCACCGACATGGCCGACAGCCTGATCGAGCACGGGGTGGTCGAACCGCCGAAGGCGGCGTAGCGCGCCGGCTCAGCCGAGCAGCGACACCTCGTCGACCACCAGCATCACGGTCTGGCCGGTGTCGAGGAAGTTGGCCTGGTCGGCGACCGCCGCCTGGCCGGCGTCCGAGGCCATCGCCGACTGGAAGGCCTCCGCGCTCTCGAACCAAAGCTCGACCAGACCGTCGTAGGCCGGCGCCTGGCTCTCGTCGAGAGCCAGCGAGTAGTTCACCACGTAGCGGCGCAGTCCGGGCAACCCGGTGACCATCGGCGCATGCACGTCGGTCGAATACTGCCGGTACTCCTCCACGGTCAGATCGCCACGTCGCTTCACCAGGAAGACCACCTTCATCATCGTCTCGCTCCTCTCGCTCGGGTGCACGTCAGGGCCGGTTCAGGGTCCAACGAGACCGCGTCGCGCAGACGGACACGGTTCGCCGAGGAGGAGATCGTTTTGTGCACTTTCCCTGGCTCGCGTGTCCAGGGCATGGAAACGCGAGCCGAATCCTGGGAGTGCACACGATGGCTTTCACCTTCTCCGATGCCCCGCGGCGCATGTCTCCGCGCCGTCTTCCGATCCGCCGCTCGATCTGCTGCGCCATGGCGGTGCTGTGGATCGTCACGGCCGTAGCCTCAGCGCGCCAGGACTCCGCCAGCTGGGGGACCGAGCCGCCTGCGTCCCCGGCGCCGGCCGAGCTGTCTCAGCCGACGCGGATCGACGTCCGCCTGGTCTGGGCGACTCCGGCGCGCGGCGGCTCTCCGGATCTCTCGTCGGCAGATCCCCTATCGCTCGCCGCCGGCGACTTCGACGCGGACGGCACGCCGGACCTGGCGGTGGGGCTCGAAGAGGGCGACGGCGGGCTGCTGGTGCTCTACCGCGGCAACCCGGCGGCGGTGTACCCCCACTCGCCGGCGGCAGAGCGGATGCGCGAGCGCGGAGTCTTCACCACGGCACCGTTCCTCTCGCCGGCGCGGGTGCTCGAGCTGCCGGAGGCGCCGTACTTCCTCGGCGCCGGCGACTTCGACAACGACGGCAACGTCGACGTGGTGGCCGGTCGCCGGAATGGCTCGCGCCTCCACTTCGCGCTCGGCGACGGCGAAGGACGTTTCCCGAGCCACGAAACGATGGACCTGGGAGGGCAGGTCAGCGCTGCGGCGATCGGTGAGGTGAACCGTGCCGACGGGATCGCCGACCTGGTGGTCGCCATCGAGCGGTCGGGCGGCGCCATGCTCACTGTGTACCAGGGGCCCCGCGGCGTGCTGTCGGCGGAGGGCGAGGAGATCGCTCTCGCCGCCAAGGCGACATCGATCGCGCTCGGGCGGCTCGACGAGGATCGCTGGATCGACGTCGAGGCGACGGTGGGAGACGAGCTGGTGCGGGTGCGCGGCCGCGATCGGTGGCGATCGGTGGGGCGCGGAGACCGGAGCGTGACCGGTCCGGTGGTCGATCGCATCCGGCGCGCGGCCGCTGCCGCTCGCGATCGAGGCGGCAGCCACGCCCCACTTGGCGGCGACCCGGTGGCGCTGCTCGAGATGCGCCTTTCGCCGGACACGACGGACGATCTCGTCGCGCTCGTGGAGGGGTCGACGACGCCCCTCGTCCTCGAGCGCGCACCGGCGCGCGGTGGCGGTGGCGCCTACCGGGTCAACCAGTTCGACCAGGACATCGGGCCGCTGGGCGACGGGCTGTGCGACAACGACCTGCAGCTCGAGGGCGAGCAGTGCACCCTCTACGAAGCGCTCGAGGAGGCGAAGCGGCTGTCCACCGGAGCGGCTTCGATCACCTTCGAGTCGCCCGGCACCTATCCCGGTCGGATGGGGCTCGGCAATCTGATCTCGGTGCCGCTCAGCATCGACGCCACCGAGCACATGGGGGCCGGTGCGCCCGGGGTCGAGATCCAGCTGTACACCAGTATCCGCCTCGGAGGCGCCGGGAGCTCGGTGCGCGGGGTGCTGCTCGCTGGTCAGGGGCTGCAGTTCTTCAGCAACGCCGGCGGCAACGTGTTCGAGAGCAACTGGGTCGGTATCGACACCTCCGGCAGCGCACCGAACCCGTGGGGCGGCACCGACGTCAGCAGCCTCAACGCCCAGACCACCTTCGGCGGCACCGGTTCCGGGGCCGGCAACCTGTTCGCCGGCGACAGCCAACTCTCCAGCAACTCCGACGCAGACGTCATCCAGGGCAACCTGTTCGGCACCGACAGCTCGGGCACGATGGCCGTGGGCTCGCCGGGATTCCAGCAGCCGGTGGGGCTGAACGGCGACAACGCAGTGTTCGGCGGCTCGTCGGCCGGGGCGCGCAACGTGGTCTCCGGCAACGAGCGCACCCACGGCGTCGCGGTCAGCGCCTCGGGTGTGCTCATCCAGGGCAACTACGTCGGCACCGACTCTGGCGGCACGGCAGCGCTCGGCAACAACGGCACCGGGATCCTCACCCAGTTCGGCGCCGACGACGTCACCATCGGCGGTACGGCGCCCGGCGCCGGCAACGTGGTCTCAGCGAACCTGCGGGGCGGCATCTCGGTCGGCGGCGCCGGCGCGGCGGTCCAGGGCAACCTCGTCGGCACCGACGCGGCCGGAACGTCGGCGCTCGGCAACACCGACTTCGGCGTCGCGGTCGCGGTGTTCGACGTCACGGTCGGCGGCGATGTCCTCGGGGCCGGCAACGTGATCGTCGACACGCGGCTCGACGTCAACGATCTCTTCGGCGACGGGGTATGGCTCTCCGGCCCGTCGGCACACGACGTCTTCGTGCAGGGCAACCAGATCGGCGTCACCTGGGACAGCGTCCCCTTGGGCAACGCCGGTTCCGGAGTGCGGATCTGGAACGGTGCGGCGAGCAATCTGATCGGCGGCGCATTCGGGGAGAACGAGATCGCCCACAACGGCGGCGCCGGAGTGCTGCTCGAGGGCGGCGCCGGCAGCGGCAACCTGGTGCTCGAGAACTTGATCTACGACAACGCGCTGCTTGGGATCGACATCAGCTTCACCTTCGAGCCCGACGGGCCCAACAACAACGACCCGGGCGACGGCGACGGCGGCGCCAACAACCGCCAGAACCACCCGCTGATCACCTTCGTCGACCCAGCGACGGGCGACATCGACGGCTTCCTGAACAGCACCGCGCAGCGCGACTTCCGGATCGAGCTGTTCGCCAACCAGGCCTGCGATCCTTCGGGCTTCGGCGAGGGTGAGATCTTCATCGACTCGACCGTCACCTCCACCAATCCTCAGGGAGACGGCGCCTTCTCCTTCTCGATCCCCGGCATCACCAATCCCAGCGTCACCGCCACCGACATCCTGACCGGCGACACCTCGGAGTTCTCGAACTGCTTCCCCGCCGAACCGACCTCGGTGGTCAACTCGGTCGGCGACGCTGCCGACCTCGACTTCACCGAGGGCCTCGGGCCCGGTGACGGGCTCTGCTACACGGGAGGTGTCGTCGACCGGGACGGGACACCGGAGCCCGAGTGCACGCTCCGCGCTGCGCTGCAGGAGCAGGAGCTGCTCCCCCGCATCCTTTTCGACGTCCCTCCCTCGCAGTTCCCGGGCTTCGGCGTGCCCGCCATCCAGCCTCTCTCCGAGCTGCCACCGATCGAACATCCGTTGACCCTCGACGCCACTTCGCAACCGGGCGCGCAGACGGTGGAGGTGGACGGTTTTCGGGCCGATCCGGCTCCGGCGCGACGAGCAGTGACGACAGGGGGCCGCGGTGGCGTGTGCGGCCCCAGCCCCGACACCATCGGACTGCGCGTCAACGGCTCCGGCACCACGATCCTCGGTCTCACCGTCTACTGCTTCGGAGACGCTCAGATCGAGCTCGCCGGAGGCGGCGGGCACCTGGTGGCCTTCGGCGTCGTCGGCACCGACATCGACCGGGTTTCTGGACTCGGAGGACAGGCCGGGATCCGCGTGCTCTCGTCGCAGAACGACGTGGTCGGCAACACGATCGCTGGCGCCGATACCGGCGTCGTACTGGCCGGCGCCGGAGCAACGCAAAACCTGGTGCAGTCGAACGACATCGGCACCGACGGCCAGGACGCCGCCGGGATCGGCAACCGGCGCGGCGTCGCCATCGTCGGTGCGTCGCAGAACACTCTCGACGGCAACACGATCCGCGGCAACACGGAGGACGGCGTCGTGCTCGACCAGGGCGCGACGAACAACACCCTGATCGACAACGAGATCGGCAACTCGGAGAGCGCCGGCGGCGCCCTGACCAACGGCCGCCACGGCGTCCTCGTGCGCGACTCGAGCTCGAACCGCATCGGCATCGCCGACGACGGCAACCGCATCTCGGGCAATCAGGCCGACGGCGTGCGGATCACCGGCCTCAGCGCCCAGAACACCGTGCGCGGCAACCGGATCGGCACCGACGCGGAGGGCGACGCGGCTCGCGGCAACGGAGGCGACGGCGTGTCGCTGCACGACATCGGGCTGCCGGGGCCGAACATCGTCGGCGGAACGGCTCCCGGGGATCGCAACGTGATCTCCGCCAACCAGCTCTTCGGCGTCTACGTCAACAGCACCACCGGCTCGTCGGGTGGCGCCTCCATCTGGGGCAATCACATCGGAATCGATGCGGTGGGAGACAGCGACCTCGGCAACGGGCTCGGCGGCGTCGGCATCCGCAACACCTCCGGCAACCGCATCGGCGGGGTCGGTGGCGGCACCGGTGTGGGCAACGTGATCTCTGGCAACGGCGAGGACGGCGTGCTGCTGGTCGGCGACGAGGACGGTGCCGGCAGCAGTTTCGCCTTCGACAATGGCGTGCTCGGCAACTGGATCGGCACCGGAGGCGGCCCCCTCGGCTCGACCTTCGGCCTCGGCAACGACGGGGCCGGGATCCGCATCCGCGGCGCCCACGGCACCTGGATCGCCGACAACATCGTCCGCTTCAACTTCGCCCAGGGCGTCACCGTCGAGACGGGTGCAGGCGCCGAGATCGTGGACAATTCGATCAGCTCGAACTCGGGCCTCGGCATCGACCTCAAGGGGCCCGGCGAGAACGCCGGCACCAACCTGGTCACCGCCAACGACCCGGGCGACCTCGATGCCGGCCCCAACACACTGCAGAACTTCCCGACGATCACCAGCGCCGAGCAGGCGGGCATCTTCCTCACGATCCGCGGCAACCTGCAGAGCACCCCCAACCAGAGCTACCGGATCGACCTCTACAGCGTGGCGCCCTGCGATCCGAGCGGTCACGGCGAGGGTCACGAGCACCTCGGTTCCGTGAGTGTCGCGCTCCCCGCCGCGGGGGTCGGAGCGTTCGAGCTCGTCACCTTGGCGGCGCCGCCCGCGGGAACCGCGGTCACCGCGACCGCGACCCGCACCGTCGGCAGTGGGGCCACCACCCTGCGACACACCTCGGAGTTCTCGAACTGCCAGCCCATCGAGGCGATCGGGCCGGGCGCCGTGTGGATCAACGAGGTCGATGCGACGACGTCCGGGGGGCCCGACGACACCCAGTTCGTCGAGCTATCGGCTCCGGACGGCGGCGTGCAGCCGCTCGGCGGCAAGGTGCTGGTGCTGTACGGCGGTTCCACCGACACCGTCTACGAGGCCATCGACCTCGACGGCTTCTTCACCGATGCAGGCGGCCGCTTCGTGCTCGGCAACGCGGCCGTCGCGAACGTCGACCTGGTGTTCGACGACGGCCTGTTGCTGGCCGGGCCGGCAGCCGTCGCGCTGTACCAGGGTGACGCGACCGACTACCCGGCCGGTGCGCCGGTGAGCACCGAGGGACTGATCGATGCCCTGGTCTACGGTCCCGAAACCGCCCAGGATGCGGGTCTGCTGGTGCTGCTCGAGGCGGGTCAGCCTCAGGTCGACGAGGCCGGCGCCGGCGAGCCGGCGGCACACTCCAACCAGCGCTGCCCAGACGGCTCCGGCGGCGGGCGCTTCACCGACACCTACGCCCAGGCGCCGCCGACGCCCGGAGCCGAGAACCAGTGTGTGGTCTGTGAGCTCGCGCCGCCGATCTCGACCGGCGAGCCCGGCGACGGCCACACCCTCGACGCCACCGTTCTGACCGACCGGCTGACGCCCGCGGCCGGCGCGGTCGTCGACTTCGCGGTCCTCACCGGACCCAACGCCGGCGGTGGCTCGTCGACCAACACGGACGCAGCCGGCGTGGCGAGCTTCCAGTACACCAGCGACGGCCGCGAAGGCCGGGATCTGGTCGAAGCGGGCGGCGGCGTCGACGGCGTGCCGTTCGTCTGCCGCGCCACCCGCATCTGGGGCGCCGGTTGGATCTTCGGCGACGGCTTCGATCTGGCCGGCACCGCGGCCTGGAGCACCAGCGTCGGCGAGCCCTGAGAGGGACCTGAGCGTGACCAGCCTCAGCGATTCCGGCCCGATCCCGGAGCTGCCACCTCCACCGCAGTGCCACAATCCCCCGTCGGGGCCTTTCGGCATGCACGACGGCGACGACGAAACCCTGGTGCGGAGCTTTCGCGCCACCGGCGACAACGACAGCTTCGAGCGCCTCTACCGCAGGCACCGGCGCGCCATCTACGCCTGCTGCCTGCACTTCGTGCGCCACCCCCACGAGGCCGAGGACCTCTGCCACGACGTCTTCGTGACCGCCTACGAACGATTCGCGACGCTCGAGGGCGAGAGCTTCCTGCCCTGGGTGCGGCGCATCGCCCGCAATCTGTGCCTCAACCGGCTTCGCGGCGAGAGGCTTCGCGGCGGCGTCGAACCGGCCGACGAGCAGCAGCCGTCGGGCGATGCCGACGCGGCGCGCACGACGATCGTCAGGCAGCAGCTCGAGCGCGCCGGCGCCGTTCTCGAAACCCTGCCGCCGCACCAGCGGCGAGTCTTCCTGCTCTTCCATGCCGCCGGCCTGAGCTACGTCGAGATCGCCGAGCAGACCGGACACTCCCGTGAAGCGGTGCGCTCGCACCTGCAGAACGCGCGCCGCAACTTCCGACTGCGCTTCGAGCGCGCCGACTCCCGAGAGCAACGTGGAGGCAGATGAGATGTCCGATCCTGATCGCTTCGACGAACGATTCGCCCCCCTGATGGACGAGATGCGGCGGGAGAGCCGACGCTGCCCCGACACCACGACTCTGCTCGACTACTGCGACGGCAGGCTCGCCGCTCCCGAGGCGGAGCGGGTGCTGGCCCACCTTCGCTTCTGCGCCGACTGCGCCGGCGAGCTGGATCTGGCCGGCGCCGAGCCCGAGGACGTCGACGACGTGCACTGGCGGCGTGCAGCGACGCGACTCGACCGCCGGCCGGTGCCGTGGCGGCCGGGCGCGGCGCCTTCCCGGACTGCGTGGCCCTCGTCGTCTTCGCTCGATCGTCGGCTCCTCGGTGCTGCCGCCGCGGCGCTGCTGGCAATCCTCGGCGGCCTCGCGATCTGGTCGGGCCGCACCGGTGCGCCCACGGAGGAGCGTGTGTCGACGGTTCGGGGCGCCGGCATCGTGGGCCTGTCGCCAGCCGGCGAGGTCGAAGAGTGGGAGGGCTTCTCCTGGAGCCTCGATGCGCCACTCGAAGTGCGCTGGGAGGTCGAGGTCGAGCGGGTCGACAGCGGCGAGCCGGTGTGGAGCGGCGAGCTGGCGTCCGGCGACCTCGCAGCCGCGGCGCGTCGGCGGATCGAGCCCGGCCAGCCCCACCGCTGGCGGGTGCTGGCGCGGGCCGATTCCGGCGGCATCGTGGCGCAGTCGGGCTGGACGAGTTTCCTTCTGCTAGCCGCCTCGCCGGCCGCGACGGCGGACGAGGAAGACCGCCGCCGCGAGCAGCAGTGAGGCGACCGTGGCCACGGCGACCGACCCGGGGACAGTTGACCCGCTGACGGGCGGAACTTCGATGCCGTCCTCGCCGCGACCGAGGAGGACCCAGGCCGCCCAGTAGTACGGGTGCTCGTAGCCGCGGCGCGAGCGCAGCTGCTGGCGCGCGAGCTGCAGTGCCTCCGCCTTGCCGGCTCCGTCCGCGAGGGCCGTGTAGAAGTGGCGCATGAACTCAGCACTGGCGCGATCGTCGACGTTCCAGAGGCTGGCGACGACCGAGTCGGTGCCGGCGTGGAAGAAGGCCCGCGCCATGCCGACCATGCCCTCGCCGGTGACCAGCTCGCCGAGACCGCTGCGACAGGCCGACAGCGTCACCAGGTCGGCGGCGAGCTCGAGCCCGAGGATCTCGCGAGGCTGCAGGATGCCGTCCTCGCTGGAACCCGGATCGGTCGCCAGGACGATCCCCGAGCGTGCCGGCGAGACCGGGTCGAGCCATCCGTGCGTCGCCAGGTGCAGCACCGAGTAGGCGCCGAGCTCTAACGCCTTGAAGCGCCGCTCGGTGGCCTCGGCGCCGGTGAGCACCGCCGCCCTGGAGCCGAATACCCGCCGCAGAGCACGGATCTCTCGCCGTGTGTGAGGCAGCGCGCCGAGCTGGTCGAGCTGACCCAGCACCGAACCACGGGCGGCCTGCGGTGCGCCCCGTTCGTAGGCGGCATCGCCGACCGCCAGCAGCGCCGGCTGCGCCGCCGCGGTCGGGCTCTGGCGCAGCTCCACCAGGGTCGTCGCCGACGGCACGTAGCTGACCGCCGCCAGGTCTCCCAGCAACTCACCGCCGCCGGTGGGCAGGACCTCGAAAGGGAAGTAGTGCAGCGAGCCCGCCGGGACGATCACCAGCGCATCGAGGCCGGTGAGCTGCCCCTCGAGGTCGCGCAGCAGATGACGCGCCAGAGCCTCGACGCTCGCGAGCTCGGCTCGCCGAGGGGCGGTCGGATCGACCAGATCGGTGTACGCCGCCCGCACCAGCGCCTCGATCTCTGCCCGACCGCCGAGCCTGGAGTGGTGCACCGAGCCGTCCCGCAGCACCCATACGTGCGAGGACTCGGCTCCGAGAAGGAACGAGACCAGTGCCTCGCCGGGCGCCAGCGTCGACTGGATGCGCGAGAGATCGGCGACCTCGACGCCGCGCAGGGCGTGGAAGCGTGGGAAGCCGGAGCGCACCTCGAGCAGCAGCGCCTCGAGCTCCGCTTCCGCGTCGGCGAGCTCGAGCTCGACCTCGGGCAGCGCGGCGCCGCGACGGAGGTTCCGTTGGGCAGCCGAGATCCTCCGCTCCAGCTCCCGTTCGCGATCGACCAGCTCGGCCGGCAGCTGGCCGGCGGGATCGGCGCGGATCTCGATCAGGCCGTCGAGGAAGGCGCGGGCCCTGGCCCGCTCCGCCACCTCGAAGGCAGCGCGCGCGGCCGCGGCATCCGACTCGACGTTCGAGGCGAGCAGGAAATCGACCACCTCCTCGTAGAGCTCGATCTTGTTCTCGAAGAAGTCGGCCTTGAAGCGGGCGAGGCGCAGGCCGGAGCGCATCCACTCGACCGCGTCGAGCGCCGCGAGATAGTGCTCGCGGGCGCGCTCGCGGCGGCCGGCGCGACGTTCGAGACGGGCCAGCTCACGCCGCGTCTCCCAGACCACCTTTGCATCGCGACGCGGTTCTGACTCGGCGAGGGCGCGGCGGAAGAGGGGCTCGGCGAGATCGTCACGGCCGAGACCAGCGTGGCACTGCCCGATCTGTTTGTGCAGGTTGGGGTCGACGTCGAGCTCGGGCAAAGCCTCGTACAGGTCCTCGGCGTTGCGGTAGGCGCGGAGCGCCCGCTCCCACTGCTCCAGATCGCGGTGCAGTCGTCCGACGTTCATCCACCAGATCAGCTCGAAGCGCTGGTTGCGCGTGGCGCGGGCGATCGCGATCGCGTCGTCGAAGCGGCGCAGCGCCAGGCCGGTCTCGCCGAGATCCGTCGCGACGATGCCGAGCTCGCCGAGCGCCCAGCCCTCGAGAGTGCGGTCGTCGAGCTCTCTGGCTGCCTCCAGGGCCTCCTCGAGCACCTCGCCGGCCTGGTCCAGCCGGTTGAGCTCCATGGCGCAGATGCCGAGTGTGGTCAGCCGCGCGATCTCGTTGGCACCGCTCGAGCCAGCGCGCTCGGCCTTGGTCAAGGCCTCGATGCACGCCGCATAGTCGTGGATCCTCTGCAGCGCGAGGGCGAGGTTGAGATAGCCGATGGCCAGCGTGTCGAGATCGTGCTCCTCGGCCAGGGCGACGGCCTGCTCCTGCAGCTCGACCGCACGCAGCCCGTCGCCACGGTAGAGGTGGCTCACCGCCTGCTCCCGCAGCACCCGCTCCAGCATGCCCGGCTCCCCCTGCGAGCGCGCCAGCTGCTCGGCCTCCTCCAGCAGCTCGAGCGAGCGGTCCAGCCGGGAGGTCTCGGCCAGTGAGCGACCGGCCCGCAGCCGCAGCTCGAGGCGCAGCGCCGGATCCGCCAGCGGCAGCGAGAGAAGCGGCTCGATCAGCTCGAAGGCCTCGTCGAATCGCCCCTGTTCGAAGTCGGCGCTCGAGGTCGCGATCGCGGCCCGCGCCGCCTCTCGTCGCGATTCCTCCGACGGCGAGGCGAGGGCCAGCGCCGTCCAGCGACGGCCGGCGGCGCTCGCCTCGGGCCACCGTCCCAGCTCCGACAGCAGGCCGCACCGCAGTCTCTCGGCCGCGAGCGCGACCGGTGGCGTCAGGCGCTCGAGATCGAGATCGCGCAGCGCCACCAGCGCCGCTTCGGGGTCGCCGCCGGCGCGCAGCTCCTCGGCCCGCTCGAGCACGGCAGGACCGGCAGCGGACTCGTCAGTGCCCTCCGTCGATGCCGCAGCAGCGCTCGCGAGCGTCGCCACCAACACGACAGGCAGGACCAGTAGGGGCAAGGCGAGGCCGGCGCCATCAGCCTGCCTCTGACCCTCACCAGTCACGCCGCCATCTTGACATCCAGAGCAGCCGGAAGCGGCGGGATGTGACGCCGGGGATCCTCCGATCCGTGGTACCGGGCCGGCGGAAACGACAGAACCCCGCCGGAGCACAGGGCTCTGGCGGGGTTCGGCTTCACAGCGGCCAACGTGCCGCTGCTCTCGAGTGCGGTTGTCTCAGCTCAGAAGCGCCCGGCGCTTCAACTGTCGGTCGCCATCGACTCGTCGTCCGAGTCGTTGGTCGACAGGGTGATCACCGAGTCGGCGACGAGCTCGCGGCCCTCGAAGAGGTCGCGATCGACCTCGCCACGCACGCTCACGCGGTCACCCACCTCGATCTTCTGATAGCCCTCGTCGTCCAGTGGATCGTAGAGCATGTCGTCGGTCTCGACGGTGATCTTGCGCAAGCCGGTGTCGATAGTGAACTCACCGGTGAGCTCGCTGACGCTGGTGACGGTTCCGCGCACCTTGGTCTCCGACAGGATGATCGGAGTGGTCACGGTGTACATCGAGTCTTCCTCGTCGGCCGCACTGGCGTAGAAAAAGTTGTTGAGGCTCTCGACGTAGACGCTGGACGCCTCGATGGTGGTCGACTCGAACAGGTCGTCGTCGATCGCACCGTAGACTGTCACCCTGTCTCCGGAGAGGATGTTGTAGCCCTCGCGGTACCAGTCCCAGTCGTCCATCTCGACGGTGACGAGTCCGTCACCGTAGTCGAGCACGAACGAGTCGGGGTTGGCTGTGGTCACGGTACCCGACAGGCTGATCCAGCTGTCGTCGCGCATCTCGTAGGGATCGCTCTTCTCGGCGTCCGACGCGAGGGCCGGCACCGCGGCGATCAGCAACGCGAGCGTGGTGAGCAGGAAGGTCTTGGTGAGACGCTGCTTCATGGAACTCGAGCGCTTCATGTCTGCTTTGTCTCCTTTCGGCATTCGTTCGAAACGTCCGACCCCAAGAACTCTGGGAGCCGGGTGGTCGTCCCGTGACGACCGGTCGCCATAGGAGAGGTGCAAGCACGATTCCAACCCGGCCCCAAAAGGGTCTGAGGCCGGATTCGCCGCGCAGAGCCGAAATGCTTTCGGATCGAGCCGAAAGATCTTCAGTCGCTGGTCGGTCGCGAGCGGAAGCGCTCGTACAGCCGGCTGTGGCGGTCGGTGCCGAGCTCGACCTCCTTGCCGTCGACGATCAGGTGGCGCACCGCGCTGCGGATCGCCAGCGGATCGCCTTCCACCACGACGAGGTTGGCGCGTTTGCCGACCTCGATGGTGCCGAGCTGGTCGGCGACGCCGAAGATCTCGGCCGGCGCGACGGTGAGCGCACGCAGGGCGTCTTCCCGGCTCAAGCCGTACCCAGTCGCCATGCCGGCCTCGAAGGGCAGGGTGCGAGCGGAGTGCGGCCCGTCGGGGCCGCCGAAGCCGCCGCTGGGCACGGCGCTGCCGAAGGCGATCCGCACGCCCGCGGCGCGCAGCGCCCCGGCGACGCCGAACGGCCGGTCGTAGGGATGGTCGTCCTGGTTGGGCAGCTCGGCGACCAGGCCGAGGATCACCGGGATCTGCTTCTCGGCCAGCATCTCCGTCACCTTCCAGGCGTCGCGACCGCCGGCCAGGATCATGTTC
This sequence comes from Acidobacteriota bacterium, assembly GCA_003388555.1. Lineage (GTDB taxonomy): Bacteria > Acidobacteriota > Thermoanaerobaculia > Multivoradales > Multivoraceae > QQVD01. The sequence continues at coordinate 155,301 of QQVD01000058.1, forward strand.
AGGCCTTGCTCCTCGGCGAACTCGACCGCTGCCTCGATGTCGCTCTTGGCGTTTGCCAAGATCACCACGCGCTGGCCGCCGTCGAGCACCTTGGCGAGGTGCTCGAGCTGCAGGTTGCGCTCGGTGCGCTGCGAGCCCGCGGCCTGGGCCTTGGCGTAGTGGCGCGCCGCATCGAGCCAGCCCTCGAGCGCTTTCAAGGCCTCCTCGGCCTCCTTCTTGGCCTCGCTGTAGCTACTCTCCTTGAGAGTGAAGGTCGAGAAGTCGAAGCGACGGGTGCGGATCTGCGGCCAGGCGATGACCATCGCGGCCGACGGCTCGATCGACATCTCCTCCACCGTCCAGCCGTCGAGGTGCACCAGGGAGGCCTGCCCGGGGATCACGCCGTCCTGGCCCGCCTGCGGCGACACCAGCGAGTGCGTGATGCCGGTCGAGCGGCTCACCGGGATGACCTCGGAGTCGGGGTGGATCGCGGTGGCGGCACGCAGGTGCGGGTTGTAGGCCGGCATCTCGGCGGCGTCGACGGTGGCGTCGATCGAGCTGATCTCGATCAGCCCGATGGTGCTCATCGCGTCGAAGAAGCCGGGGTAGACGTCGAGGCCCGCGACGTCGACGACGCGGGCGCCGGCGGGCGCCTGGGCCGCGGCGCCGACCGACACGATGCGCCCGTCCTGCACCACCACGTCGGCCACCGAAGCAGCGGCGCCGGGCACCATGCTGTGCACCGTGCCGCCGCGCAGCACCAGGGTCTCGGCAGTGGCGACTGTAGCGGGACCCGTGGCAGCGAGCGTCAGGACCGCGACGAGAGCGGCGTGGGCGATTCGAGAGGAGTTCATCGTGCGGCTCCCTGGCGCGGCTCGGCGCTGTCGGTGGCATCTGGATCGGGGGTCGCGTCCGGCGTGGCGTCCGGCGTCTGCTCGCCGTCGCCGGTCTCGTCCTCGCCTCTGCCGACGAGGCGGTCCTTCATCGCGTCGATCGCCTGCTGACGCTCGCGGTCGGCTTCGAGGTCGAAGTAGAGCCTGCCGTCGACGAAGGTCTTCAGCACCACCGAGCTGGCGTCGAGCGGATGACCACGGTAGAGCACCAGGTCTGCGTCCTTGCCGACCTCGATCGAGCCCACCCGGTCGTCGATGCGCAGCTGCCTGGCGGGGTTGAGGGTCACCAGCGCCAGCGCCTCGCGCTCGCTCAGGCCTCCCCAGCGAATCGTCTTCGCCGCCTCGTGGTTGAGGTGGCGCATCTCCTCGCCGGAGTCGGAGTTGATCGACACCAGCACTCCGCGCTCGGTCATCAGGGCGGCGTTGTGTGGGATCGCGTCGTAGGCCTCGACCTTGTAGCCCCACCAGTCGGAGAAGGTCGACGCGCCGGCGCCGTGGGCGGCGATCTCGTCGGCCACCTTGTACCCCTCGAGCACGTGCTGCAGGGTGGCGATCTGGAAGCCCATCTCGTCGGCGAGCCGGATCAGCTGCAGGATCTCGTCGGCGCGGTAGCAGTGCGCGTGCACCAGCCGCTCGCCCTCGAGGATCTCGACCAGGGGCTCGAGCTCGAAGTCGCGGCGCGGCGGGATCGGCTCGCGGCCGGCGGCGCGCGCCGCCTCGTAGTCGCGCCACTCCTTCTGGTAGGCCTTGGCGTCGACGAAGGCCTGACGGATGACGTCGATGACGCACATGCGGGTCGCCGGGTAGCGACCGGGGCCGAATCCGCCACGCGAGCGCTTCGGGTTCTCGCCGAGCGCGAACTTGATGCCTGGGGGCGCGCCGGCGAAGAAGAGGCCGTCGGCGTCCTGGCCCCAGCGCAGCTTGATCACCGCGTTCTTGCCGCCGATCGGGTTGGCGCTGCCGTGCAGGATGTTGATCGCGGTGACGCCGCCGGCGAGCGCACGGTAGATCGAGATGTCGTCGGGGTCGACGACGTCCTCGATGCCGACCATCGAGGTGACGTTCAGCGAGCCCTCGTTGACGCTGCCCTCCACCGCGATGTGGGAGTGGGCGTCGATGATGCCGGGGATCAGGTGCAGACCGGCGCCGTCGATGGTGCGTAGGCCGCCGGGGACGCGGGCGCCCCGGCCGACGGCGCGGATCTCGCCGCCCTGCACCACCACAGTGCCGTTCTCGATCGTCTCGCCGCTCACCGTATGCACGGTGGCGCCGACGATGGCGAAGTCGTCGCCCTCGTCGACCGGCCCCTGGTAGAGCCGCCAAAGCTCCTCGAGCTCGCTGTCGGCCACCTCGACCTCGGCCTCGTCGCCACTCTCGCCGTCCCCGGCGCCGCCGGCCGGCGCCGCGGAGGTGCGGGCGCCAGCGACCTCGAAGCTCATCGGCCCGGCGCTCAGCGTGCCCTCGAGGCTCTCGCCTTCCACCTCGGCGCGGTAGCTCGCGTCCATGGTGCCGCGCGGGGTCTCCTGGCTGACCTCGAAGGTCAGCACGTTGGCGGCGACGCGGCCGTCCTTCAGCGTCGTCTCGCCGCGCTCGGAACGGATCTCGCCGGTCACCTTGCCGTCCTCGCCCTGCTCGAGCTCGGCGGTCATCTCGACCTCGCCGCCGGGCGTCGTCATGGTGAGGGTCCAGGTGCCGGAGACGTCGACGCTCGGCGGCTCGGCGTCCTCCTCTTCCTCCTCGGCGCCGTCGCCGTAGGGGTGGCCGTCGACGAAGACGTGGTGGATCTCGGCGTCCTCGGCCCACGGCGCGGCAGTGGCCAGCACGAGATTGGCGATCTTGCCCTTCTCGATCGTGCCGACGCGGTCGGCGACGCCGAACAGCTCGGCCGGCGTCGTGGTGAGCGCCGCCAGCGCCGCCTGCTCGGAGAGACCGGCGGCGATCGCTGCCCGCACGCCCTTCCAGACGTCGCCGGAGTTCTTCAGGCCACCGCTGGTGAAGGCGAAGGGAATGCCCGCCTCGGCGAGGCGTCGCGGAGTGCTCGGCGCCAGGCGCCGGTGGGCGAGATCGCGGAAGGCGTCCTCGGCGTCGGGGGCGCGGTCCTTGGGCTCCTCGGGCCACTCGAGGCTGACGATCACCGGCGCACCGGAAGCAGCGATACGGTCGAGCCGGCGGTAGGCCTGGTGGGCGCCGACCAGCACGGTGCGCAGCTCGTAGCGGCGACCGAGGGCGAGGGCGCGGTCGATCTGCGGGCCGGTGACCGCGGGGAGCAGGAAGGGCAGCGCGGCCTCGCGCGCCGCGATCAGCGGCTCGAGGGTGCGGTCGTACTCGGGGCGCTGACGGCCGGCGGGAGAGCGCTCGTAGATCGCCAGCGCGTCGGCGTGGTGGTCGGCGTCCTCGAGCACCTGCCGGACGTAGGAGAGCACGCCCATGAGGGAGCCGGGATAGGTGCCGAATCCACCGGTGGGGAACTCGATGCGCTGGGCGATCGGCGTCGCGACGACCAGCGCGTCGGCCTCGCCGCCGCCGAGGTTGATCCACGCCGCCTGGCCGGGGAAGAAGCCGTCGCCCGGCGCCACGACGGCGCTGGTGAAGCCGGCCTCGCGCCAGCTCTCGATCGCCGCCGCTGCGGCGTCGAGGTCGTCGGCCGGGCTCTTCCACGGTGTGGTCCGAGGACGGTCCTCCGGACCGCGGATCTGCGGCCCCGACGGCTGGAACGGGTTGCCGCCGCCCCCCGACGACTGCTGGTTGCCGCCGTTATCACTCTTGACCCCGATCTGGGTCAGGGCATCGACCATGCCGGGATAGAGCTTCAGGCCGGCGCCTTCGTAGACCCTGGCGTCGCCCGGCACCTCGAGCCCCTGCCCCACGGCCTCGATCAGGCCGTCGGCGATCAGCACCGTCGCCCCCTGCAGCACCTCACCGGTGCCGGTGACCACCTCGACGTCGGTGATGGCGTAGAAGGGAGGCGGCTCCGGGGTCTGGGCGAGGAGCGCCGGCGAAGCGGCGAGCAGGGCGCAGGCGGCGAGCGCCATCCGGACGGTCGGGCGGTGGGATCTTCGGGACATGGCTTCTCCTGTGCGTCCGGAGGACTCGGGACACCGGGTGAGACGCGGGCGGGGGCTCGGTTGTTGCGCCGCGACAGTCCTCGGGAGGATAGCGCTCAGCCCGCTGCCGTCGCGAGCTCGGATCCGCCGAGGCTCTTGTGCAGCACCACGAAGTGGCAAGGGCGCAGTTTACGGTCGGGGGCCTCGAACGGCGCCGTGCCGACCTCGCGGAAACCGAGCCGTGCGTACCACGAGCGTAGCTCGCGGCGCAGGTCGACGGTCCAGAGCTCGAGCGCCCCGAGGCCACGGGCGCGCGACCAGCTCTCGGCCTCGCCCACCAGCCTGCGGCCGAGACCGGCGCCCTGTTCGCTGGGATCGACCGAGAGCAGGCCGAAGTAGCCCACGCGCTCTAAAGCCGACCCGGCCGGTAGCGCCGAGGGCGCGCGCTCCTCGAGATAGACCGAGGCGATCAGTCGACCCCCGACCTCCAGCACCAGGAACTCGCCGCGCCGCATCAGGTCCTCGATCTCGGCGCGGTCGGTGCGCGGGCCGCTGACGAAGTAGCGTTCCACCAGGTACGCCTCGCAGATCAGGGCGACGAGGGCGTCGACGTCGTCGGGCACGGCGCGCCGCAGCACCAGCCCTGCCGGTCGTGACGGCTCCGACGGCTCGGTCAGGGTCGGATCAGCCATCGAGTCCCTGGCGCCACAGGCGCGGATCGCGCAGCGCGGGCCGCACCGGCGCGCCGGCGATGCCGGCCACCACCTCGCGCAGGGCGCGGGCGCCGTGCACCAGGCGCGGCGAGGGGCGACCCAGCCACGCCTCCGGCACGCAGTAGACGTGGTCCTCGCGGATCGCCGGCAGGTCGCCGAACGTCGGGTTCGAGCGCACCACGTCGGGCCTCACCTTGTGTGGCTCGACCCCGCACCAGGCGAGCACGAAGGCGTCGGGGCGCAGGGCCGCGACCTCCTCGTCCTCGAGCGGACGGCTCTCGACCGCCTCTTCGGCCAGCGGATGGGTGGCGCCGACCAGCTCGAGCAGGTCGTGCGCCCACGAGGCGCGACCCGGCGCGATCACCGGCTTCGGCCACCACTGCACCATGATCGAGGCCGGGGCCCGCCCGGCGGCGAGCGCCGCGGTCTCCTCGCCCTCGCGGCGCAGCACGTCGAACGCCTCCTGCATCGACGCCGCGACCTCCTCGCCGCGCTCGGCGACTCCGAGGCGCACCGCGATGTCGCGCACGTCGCGCGCCACGTCCGCGAGCGACTGCGGTCGCGGTGCGACGTAGGGCAGCCCGGCGTCCTCGATCGCCGCCACCACCTTTTCGTGGCCCGGCACGGTGAGCGAAGCGAGCACCAGGTCGGGCTCGAGCGCCGCCACCTTCTCCGGATCGACCCCCAGATCCGGGCCGACTCGGGGCAGGTCCGCCACCACGTCGGCCGGGAAGTCGGAGTGGTCGTCGACCCCGACCAGCATCTCGGCGCAGCCGAGGGCGCAGACGATCTCGGTGTTGGAGCAGGTGAGGGAGACGATGCGCATGGCTCGAGTCTGGCAGACGCGTCAGGCGCCGCGCCGCATCGGCTGGCGTCGCCAGTAGGTGGCGCTGCGCCAGAGCCACTCCATCGGGCCGAAGCGGAAGCGCTGCAGCCACCACTGGCTGAGGAGGACCTGGGCCACGAAGACGCCGACCACCAGCCAGATGCGGTCGAGGGCGCCGAGGCGGCCGAACATCCCCAATCCCCAGTGGTAAGTGACGAAGGTGCCGATCAGGGTCTGCAGCAGGTAGTTGCTCAGCGCCATGCGGCCGGCGGCGGCGAGTGCGTCGACCAGCGCCCGGGCGAGGCCGGAGCGCGCCAGCAGCACCAGGCCGGCGAGCATGCCGGCGCTGAGGAAGGGGCCGCAGTAGACGCGCAGCATCTCCTGCAGCAGGTTGCCGAGGTAGCCGCCGACGACGTCGGGCGCCAGGTGAGAGAAGGCGGAGCCGGGCAGGCCGACGAGCATCGCCAGGCCGACCAGGCGCAGCAGCCACTTCTCGCCTCGCGCCGCGTTCTCGCCGCCCGCATCGAACAGGCCCCAGCGGCACAGCGCCGCGCCGAGCAGGAACATCGCCAGGATGTCGAGCGCACCGCCGAACAGGTAGACGAGGAAGACGAAGCCGAAGCTCATCGCCCGGAAGCCGAGTGCCTGCAGGTAGGGGCCGTCGCGGTAGGCGGCGATCTCCGCCGCCATCCACTGCGGCTCGTCGACCAGTGTCGACTGCGACGAAGCCTGCTCCACCATGGTGACCAGGCTGCGCAGCGGCGACTCGTCGAGCTCGATCGCCAGCGCCTCGGCGAGCAGCTCGTCGCGGGACGCGCGTTCCTCGGCCGGAACCGGCGGCTCGAACATCGAGAGACCGCCGAGCAACAGCCCCGCCAGCAGCCACGCCGCCACGCCCGCGATCGCCAGGCCGCGCGCCCCGAGCAGGCGCACCGCCGCCAGCACCACCACCCCCACCGCGGCGTACATCAGCAGGATGTCGCCGTACCAGAGCAGCAGGGCGTGGGTGAGGCCGATCGCCGCGAGCACCGCCAGTCGCCGCAGGTAGAGAGGGACGAAGCGGCCGCCGCGCCGTTCGACGCTGCGCATCTGGAGGACCAGGCCGGCGCCGAAGAGCAGCGAGAAGAGCGGGTAGAACTTGCCCTCGCAGAAGATGGCGACGAACGAGCGCGCCACCACCTCGGCGACGCTGCCGCCGGCCGGAGCGGTGATCACCCCGAGCGGCAGTGCCATGAAGTCGATGTTGACCAGGAAGATGCCGAGCAGCGCGAAGCCGCGCGCGGCATCGATCCCGGTCAGTCGGTCGCCGGGCGAGCGCGGCGCCGCGGCCGTCACAGTGCTCCCCTCTGCGGCCGTGCTCCCCTCTGCGTTCGTGCTCTCTTCTGCGGCCGTGCTCTCCGCGGCGGCAGAGACTGCGGGAGCCGTCGCGGCCTCCCCACCCTGCCGACTGTGGTCGGTCACGGTGCAGGGTCTCCGGGTGGCACCGACGCCGGGGCGCCGGCGATGCGATCGAGCAGCAGCGGCTGGAAGTCCGGGTGGGGCTGGAACAGGTAGGTGACCCGCCGACCGCCGTCGTCGTTGGGATCGACGTAGAGGTAGGGCTTGGTGACCCCGGTCTCCGGCTGGGTGTCGTCGAGGTCCTCCCAGATCCAGGCCCGGCCCTCGAAGCCTTCGATCAGGTGGGGATGGGTGACGTAGCCCGCGGCGAGGGTGTCGAACGGCGTGAAGCCGTCGGTGCCGAGGTCCCGCGCCCAGCGCTCCACCCAGCTCTGCACCGCGCCGGCGGCCCAGGCGCCGGCCTCGCTGCGCGCCGCCAGGTCGACGAGGTCGGCGCCGCGGATCCAGACGTGCGAGGAGACCTCCCACGGCGCCATCACCAGCGGGATCTCGGTGTCGAGCAGCACCTGCATCGCCTGCGGATCGAGCTCGAAGTTGAAGTCGCGGAACGGCGCCACGTCGCGCGTGCCGGCACGGAAGCTCTGGCCCTCGCGCCGGCCAGCGACGACGACGATGCGCTCGATCTGCTGGTGCAGCTCGGGGTGCTCGAGCACCAGCGTCGCGGCGTTGGTCACCGGCCCCACCGCGAGAAGCGTCAACGGGGACTCGGCGAGCGCGTCGGCCATCGCGGCGGTGGCGGCGGTGGGCACACCGAGCTGCTCGGCGCTCGCGGCCCCCGGGTGCACCTGGAGGCCGGCGGGACCGAAACGCGCCACCAGCGCCTCGGCGATCGGCACCGCGTTCTCGAGCGAGGTGTTGCCGAACACCACGCTGACGCCGGCGATGCTCAGCTCCGGCGAGTGGAACGACTGCAGCAGGAAGAGGCCGTCGTCGACCTCGCCTCCCTCGAGACCGATCGCCGGATCGACGTCGAGCCAGACGCGGTGGGGCTCGGAGAGCTTGGCCTCGGCAGCGGCCTCCTCTCGCGGCTCCTCCGTCTCGTGCGCTTCCTCTGTCACCGGCTCGCCGACCTCGGCCGCCGGCGTCTGCTCCTCGGCGGACGGTGCTCCGCCGCAGGCGAGTGGCAGGAGCGCGACCGTCAATCCCGCCAGCGGGAGAACGAGGCGAGGGGAGATTCGTTGCGTCACGCGGGGTCTCCGTTCTCGGCGCCGTCACGGCGCCACCAGGTTTCCAGATCGCCGGCCACCAGGGCGTCGCGGGCGCGCAGCAGCAGGCCGGCGCGACGGCCCTCGGTCGGCGCCAGCGGCAGCTGGGCGACGCCGATGAGGCGGCGGATCACCTCGATCCCCGAGTAGCGGGCGACGAGACTCTCGTCGCGCTGCGCCACGCCTGCCGTCTCGAGCAGAGCCCACACCAGGTCCCGCGACTGACCGGCGACCACCAGGTGCGCCGTGGCGACGCCGAGGTCGAGCTCGGGGTCGCCGTAGTGGCAGAACTCCGGGTCGATCACCCGCACGCCGCTCTTCGCGGTGCGCAGCCAGCTGCCCGGGAAGAAGTCGCCGTGCACCAGGCACGGGCCGTCGGCGAGGTAGCGCTGCCCCAGCTCCGCGGCGCGTTGGGCGACCGCCGGGTCGGCCTGCAGCACCGCGGCGGCGGCACCCAGACCCGCCTCGTGAGGCTCGAGGTCGAGACCGTTGCCGGGGCTCAGCGGGATGACGAAGAGGTGCTCGTGATTGAGGCCGCGCATGGCGCGATTGAGCAGCACCTCGTCGACCGCCTTGCCGAGCTCGACCCGCGTGCCCTGGTGCAGCGCCGCCAGGTAGGCGCCGAGCGAACGCGCCTCGTCGAGCGAGAGCTCGCCATCGGCATAGAGAGTCGAGAGATCCTCGCTGTCCTCGCCGAGGTCCTCGAGCGCCAGGCAGCGCGAGTCGGCGTCGGCTCCGAGCAGGCGCGGCATGCGGCTGGCGACCTCGGGGATCTCCGTGATCCGCTCGTAGAAGGCCTGCTCGACGAGCGCCCGGTCGAGCGGCGCCGCGATCTGGTCGTACTTCTCCACCCACGGCCGCGACTGCTTGACGATCAGGGTGCGCCGGTCGGTGTGCACCCGCAGGGTCAGGTTCATGTTCCCTTCGCCGGCACGCGAGCAGCCGAGGAAGGTCTCGCCCTCCTCGAGCCAGCCGAGGCCGCGCAGGTGGTCCTCCACCCGCCGCGGCTCGGTGAGCTCGAGCAGCGGGAAGTCGGGGTGCTTGCGGCGGAAGCGTTGGCGCAGATCCATCGCCGGCTACCGCAGCCTCTCCGCCGCCAGCTCCTGGTAGAGCGGCTCGGCCTCGGCGAGCACGCCGCGCAGCCGCTCGGGCACCGGGATGCCCTTGGGCTCGTACTTCTGGAAGCCGGTCGAGCGCTCGACCGCGTCGTACCAGTGCTCGGCCCAGACCCCGTCGGTGACGCGGCGGCCGGGCTCCCACGCGAGCATCGAGGGCACGTACTCGACATCGAGCGCCTCACACACCGCCGACAGGATCGCCTCGGGATCGCCCAGCACGTCGACGGTGTCGACGATCGGCGGCCGGTGACCGCGCCGCAGCATGCGACGATGGATCTCGACCTGCTGCGGCAGGCCGGTGTCCTCGAGGCGCGGCTCCGGCAGCACCTGCATCAGCGAGGTCAGCATCTCGCGCGGCTCCCGGATCAGGAACATGTGGCGCACGTCGTCACGGTCGAGCCAGTAGCGCGGCACGTCCGGCAGCAGGTGGTGGCTCATCTGCTTCTGGTACCAGATCGGCTTGCCGCCAGGCACCGGGCCGGTCAGCCACTCCACCACCTTCTCGGCGTCGCTCTCGTGGTGGGCGAGGATCTCCTCACGCCCCGGGTGGTCCAGGCCGTGCTCCAGCAGGTAGTGCGCGTAGAGCGGCTCGTCGCACACCGCGGTGTCGCCGCGTGCCTCCCACGAGCGCATCATCGCGGTGGAGATGTTGCGCGGCCCGGACCAGCAGAGGATGCGCAGGGCCCGAGCCTTTTCGGTGTTCGTCATGCGGGCTTAGCTTGACCGCCACTCACTGCGCTGTAAACCTGCTGAGCCTATGGCCAAGTCACAGAACAAGACCGTCGCGACCGACGCCAGTGTCGATGCCTTCCTGTCCCAGCAGGGACCCGAGCGCGAGGCGGACTGCCGCGAGCTGGTGGAGCTGATGTCGAAGGTGACGGGTGAGCCGCCGAAGATGTGGGGCAGCTCGATCGTCGGCTTCGGCACCTACCACTACCGGTACGAGTCGGGGCGCGAGGGCGACTTCATGGAGGTCGGTTTCTCGCCGCGCAAGGCGGCGCTGACGCTCTACATCATGTCGGGCTTCGACGGTGCTCCGGAGCTGATGGAGAAGCTCGGCAGGTACAAGACCGGCAAGTCGTGCCTCTACGTCAAGAAGCTCGACGACGTGCACCGGCCGACGCTGAAGAAGCTGGTGCAGCGCTCAGTGAAGTACATCCGTGAGAAGTACCCGGACGCCTGAACCTTCCCTGCGCTTCGCGGCAGGCGGCTACTCGCGCTCGACCGCGACGGAAGCCGCGCCCTCCGAGTCGTATTCGACGACGATCACGCAGGGGTGGCAGCACACCCAGCAGTCCTCGACGTAGCGCTGGCGCGCGCCGCCCGAGGGATCGAGGTCGATTTGCATAGGCTCGAAGCACCACGGGCAGGTCGCCACGACCTCGTCGAGCTGGTCGGACTCGAAGTACTCGTCCCGCCTTCGGTCGCTCACAGCGCGTCCCAGAACAGCTTGACCGCGAAGACGACGATGGTGACGGTGACCACGCGCTGCAGCCAGGCGTGGCCCTTGAGCACGGTCAGGCGCACGCCGATCAGCGCCCCGGCGACGCTGCCGATGCCGTGCACCAGGCCGGGAGCCCAGAGGATCTTGCCGCCCCAGGCGAACAGGGCCAGTGAGACGACGGTGAAGCAGAGCACCGCGAGCATCTTCACCGCGTTGCCACGCACCAGGTCGAGCCCGGCCAGCGTGGTGACCGCGAGCACCAGGAAGCCGACGCCGGCCTGCACGAAGCCGCCGTAGACGCCGACGACGAAGAAGCCGGCGGCGAGCCAGCCGACGTGCAGCGCGCGGCGCGGGGCGGCTTCGGACCCCGGCTCCTCGCCACCACCCGCGCGGTCGCCGCTCCACAACGTCCACAGGGTGACCACCACCATCAGCACCGCGAGCACGCGCTGGAAGGCGCCGTCGCTGATCCACAGCGCCGCCAGAGTGCCGAGCACCGCACCCAGGGTCGCCGGCACCGCGGCCCAGGTGAGAGCCCGCAGGTCGAGCGCACCGTGACGGCGAAAGCCCACGGTCGCGGCGATGCACTGCAGCAGGATCGCCACCCGGTTGGTGCCGTTGGCGACCACCGGCGGCATGCCGAGGAAGATCAGCACCGGCAGGCTGAGGAACGAGCCGCCGCCTGCGATCGTGTTGATGACGCCGGAGACCAGTCCAACGACCATCAACAGGATGTAGTGCAGCGGCTCGAGCGCGAGTCCGGCGGCCTCAGAAACGCTCGAGGAACTCACGGATGCGTGCCGCGTTGACGCCGAGGTCGCTGCGGCCCACCCGCGACGTCGAGCGCACGTCGACGATCGAGCCGACCACCGGCGGCTGCGGCGCGACGGCGGGCGGCGCCTCCCCGACCTCGACCTCCTGCGCCGGCGTCTCGGCGACCGGCGAGGCGCCGTAGACCGGACGCACCCGCACCACGACGTCGTCGACGAAGCGGAAGACGCCGGAAGTGTCGGTGGCCTCGAGCAGGCCGGCCTCGGTGTCGGTGCGCACGACGTCCCAGCCGAGATTGGTGGCGACGACGCCGGCCCGCACCAGCGCGTCTCCCGGCTTCAGGTCGGTGACCAGGCTGTCGAGGCTGCCGTAGTGCTGCCGGTGCAGCTCGAGGTCGCCGTCCTCGCCGTGCGGGAAGGTGAGATCGCGCCTGGCGTTCGCCGGGTCCTCGGCCAGGGCCCTGAACTGCGGCGGGTCGTCGACGTCGGTGGTGACGTCGTGGATCGCCGGCGCGTCGGGCGGCCGCAAGAAGAGGGGCACCACCAGCAGCAGCATGGCGCCGAGCGCCAGCCCGGCCACGGCGCGCGGCGCGGCGCCCTTCTCGCGCCAGTTCACCCAGCAACCGATCAGTCCGGTGACGAGGGCAGCGAGCCCGAACGGCAGGTGCAGCGAGAAGAGGGCGAAGCCGAACAGCGGCGGCAGAATGCCGAAGCGTGCGAGGAGCGGCCCCAACACCAGGCAGACCAGTCCCGCGATGGCGACGTAGAAGGCGGCGCGACCGATGCGTTTCATGAAGCGAAATTATCACGCTCGCCGTCGGGCACGTGGACCCGGCCGGATCTGGCCTCGGCACGTCGAGGCACGACGGAGGACCAGGCCATGGCGTCGCCGGACTCGTTGACACACCCGCGAGCCGCACGGCGAAGCGGGGATCGCCCGAGGGACGGCGAAGCTCAGGGACTGGTCGCAGACCAG